>NZ_BNJR01000021.1 GCF_016860605.1 Lentilactobacillus fungorum | reverse complement strand
ATTTTCTTTGCTTTCGATTGTTATCAGTTGTCACTGATTGTCACCTCAGGGGGAGCCAGCGGGGGAGCCAAAATATCAGTGGCAGCAATGATTGATAGAATTTGACCGAATTGGTATACCCGTAATTAAAATTTTAAATACGCTGCTAACTTTTTTGTGGCTTCATTAGATTCCTTGTGGGTAGTGGCGGTATAGACGTCAAAAGTAGTCTTTAGTGACGAGTGACCTAGTTGTTCCTTTACGGCAATTGGATTGGCACCCGCTTCATAGGATAAAGTAGCGTAAGTATGGCGGAAAGCATGGACAGTAACTTTCTTCAAATCATAGTTATCAATAACATACTTTAACCATACTTGTGGTTTGACGGGTTGAAACATTTCATTCTGTTCGTTAGAGAAAACTAAATTGTCACCAAGCGGGAAACCTAGTGCTTGCAAATACTTTGCCTGCTTCTTTTTCCACTGTCGCAAAATTTGGGTGGTTTTAGGCTCTATGAACACGGTTCGATAGCTCCGTGGTGTCTTGGGCGACTGGACTACCAAACGGTTATTTTCGCCACGAGATTGTGTTTTATTGACACTAATCGCATCATGCTCAAAGTCAACGTCACTCCACTTCAAAGCTAGCATTTCTGATTTCCGCATACCGGAAAAGGCGGCCAATCGGAAGAAGACATATGCTTGTGGATTTATGTCAGCATCTTTTAAGCATTCAAAAAAGTGTTCCAGTTCTTCACTGTCATAATAATTTTCAATATTATGGCGAACCGCATCGTTATTTTTTTTCCGTGGTAAAATTATCTGTTTAGCTGGGTTCACGGTAATCAACTGCATGGAAATAGCATAATCAAGCACTTTAGCAGTGTAATTAATAAACCGTGGGTATTGTGCCAAGCCAGCATTAAACCATTGATTAACCGCTTTTTGGCATTCCATCACGGTTATTTGGTCAACCAGATAACTGCCAAAAATTGGGATGATGTGTAATCTAAAAATTCGTTGTGTAGTCGCCCACGAAGATTCCTTGACGGTATTTTTATATTGAATAAACCACAACTTAAAAAGGTCTTCAAAAGTTTGTTTCTTTTTCTGTGGTTCAAACTCTCCGTCAGCAACTTGGATTTCTAACCTGGCTAGTTGTAAAAGAGCCTCTTTTTCTGATTTGAACCCACGGCGGCGAGTTTTGCGTTTTTTACCGGTTAAAGGGTCGATCCCGATGTACAACTGGAATTCATAAAAAGTTTCATTGTTTTTCTTATACGATTTTATTTTTGTCATAATATTCCTCTTTCTACCCTGGGACGGATTAGTTAAAGGAACCTTTGACGGCATCACCTCCTTTCCTGTATGATATGACTTAGAAGGGTATAGTAATCCCTTGTATATGTATTGTTGGCACATCCTGTACTTTGGTCGGTGGGGGATGTGTTTTTTAGTTGCTTAATCAACTAAATCTTTGACAACATGATAACTGGTAAATTTCTTATCAGTGGTAAATTCAAAACGGTTAGTCTGTCCGTTGTCCCAGTCGTTGATAAAAATAGGTTGAATATCAATGACCGTTTTATTAGCATTTAGCAATTTGACATTTACACTAAATGATTTAAACGAAAAGTCCGTGGTATTTTTAACATTGGCTGAATATGTTTTATAGCTATAGTCATTTTTTGTCTGTTTGAATTTAATTGTTTTTATTAATGAATCGACTTGTTCGTTTTTATTATCCTGGTTAATTGCCTTATCACCATTTCTGGTTAGTTCTGTCAAATCGGATTGGTATTTGGAATCGACTTTCAATTCGTGAATCTTGTTAATATTTAAAATTGCTTTAGTCCGTTTGTTGTATGCCTCGTTCCACAAAGTAATAAATGAATTAGTGTCATACTTTTTGATGCTATTTTTTTGTTCCTTGATGGCGTTGAGGTAGGCTAAAGCTTGCTCATGAAGTTTATTGCTTTTGAACTTTTTGTTATCATAGCCTTTAACTTGCTTGAGTTCAGCATTGACCATCTTGGTAGCCTCATCCTTGCTAATATTGTTTGGATCTTTGATATTATCTGAAATTGCCCAGCGATTTTGTAACCCTCGTTGTAATGCAGAAATGAAATCAGAATCATAATATCTCGTTTCTTTCTTGCCACACCCTCCCAAGACTAATAGCGGAACTAGCAAAAGTAAAACTAAGTATTTCGCCCTCTTCATAGTTAATCCTCCAATAATTCCAGCTTTTAGTGACTTCAGTGTTTGGTCATTCAGAAAACAGAAAAAGCGCAGTATGTTTTTAGAAAACATACCACGCTATATCTCTGGTGGACTAGAATCCACAAAACTCTTATAGAAGATTCCGAACAAAAAGTTCTGAGTAACGCTCGATCTCAAAGAATCCCCTTTAAAGCTCTCGAATAATGATAGCATGTTTTCTAAAAAATAGTCAATTATTTGTTGCTCAATTTCTTAATGAGCTTTTAGCAGATTCGGATGGAATCTGTTTAATACCAAATCGGTTTGGTTGTCCAACTTTACCATCATATCTGCGATTTAATAAGGTTCTTCCCAGTTGATTAGTTTTTTTATTTGCCATTTTTCTAGCAAAATTATTAGGAACAAAATCTGCAATTTGAAGGCAAGGAGAGTTAGATTCCTTTCCAACAAAGTTAATAGTGCCCAAATGCTTTTGAATTACGTAATCCGGCAAAAACATAGTACCTCTGGCTTTAATGTAGTAGAACTTTGATTGAACAAGTAAATCAGCTTTATTCGTATTATTATCTTTTCGACTCTCCAATACGATGTCACCATAACCATCATGTTGAATTAAAAATTGAACATAGTTTTCAATTAAAATTTGAATAGCCATCTCATAACCATAGTTAAGTGGGGGTAGCACACCGTATAACTCTTTAATTCGCATAAAGTCAAATACTGCTCCAGTAATTGGAACGTTATTCGAATTAATGATGTCGGCTAATCCTTTGTACAAATGGTCAACAACTCGGTGTTCTCTGAAAATGATGTATTCTTCACCATACTTGGCCAACAAACGTGGAATTTCTTTGGTCTTTGCGGCTGACTGCACTTTGTGGGCTACCATTTCGTGAAGTACAAATTCTTTTTTACTATTGTCTGGGTAGTAGGTAACGGGGTAATGATCAGAAAAATATTTTGGATAATTTTTTGGCCCCCATAAAGCTACCTTAAGACGGTTTAAATCCGATTTTACGTGCTTACGTTGTGATTTATTAAGAATGATACCAGCTACTGCAAAGAATCGCTCATCAACCATGCTTTCGTCTAAGAAAAGGGTGTAATGTTCCATTGGGACTCCTTTGTATATTTTCAGCTTTTAATGTCGATCAGTGTTTGGACAACCATCAAATGGCAAGATTGTTTCTTACATAATCATGAAGTTCCCGATCAATTACATTGCAAAGATGGCTGAAAAGATCGAAGTAATCGATGAAAACTTGAACAATAATATCTTCTATTTTGGTACCGCTTACAAAATGTGTATTAACATTTGGGTGGCTTGCGTATCAACAGCTAATTCATCCTTTGGATCAGAAGAAATAGAAGGAAACGCAAAAATGTGCATATTAGTATCGTGATATTGAATATGTGCAACATCGTGGCAGATTGTAGCGGTATTTGTCGTGGCCGATACCATTTTAAGTTAATGACGATTTTATTTTGTTTGGTATCAGCAAGTGGGGGAGTGTTCGGAATAGCTTGTCACTAAGTTTTATTGAAATCCCTTCATCAAAAGCAGAGTTCGGTAATTTAGTTATCAATTCATTCATAAAAAACCATTTCCCCAATAATCTTTTTATTATCTCCACATTCTCTTCAGGAATCGGCTTGCCATCAAAAGTTAAGATGGCACCATCTTTGTTTAAATCTACAACAGGCTTCTCCTTATAGTCTCTGTTGTCTGTTTCCCCTGACAAATATTTTAGCGAAACGTTTAAAACATCCGCAATTGCAATAAGTGTAGATTTTTATGGCTGGACTCTCTGGTTGTAACGATAAATAGCAGTACTAAATTATGTGAATAAGTTTTTTGATTTTTGAATATTTAAGAAAGAAGTGAGTTTAAGCGTAGGATAATCCAAATTCCAGTGATATTTGGTTGCCGATTATCATTTCAATTTTCGTTACCTTAATCTTTGAGGCGTTAATCAATTAAAAATTAGATTGGTAATAATCGAAGGAATGATCGGTGTTTCATTGCTTAAAACAAATTATAGCAGAAAGAAGCCGGTCAAATGACCGAAGAAATGGTAATTCATGCAGCAAATTAGATTAAGAAGAAAATCAAAGTTGTGTTACTTGAGCGAGACATGACACAAGTTGAACCAGCCGAATCACTTAACGTAAAACCACAGGTGTTAAATCGAGCGATTCATGAAGACATGTCGCCACGTTCAATTCAGATTCGACAAGAAGTTCATAAAGTTTTGGAAATTAAACAAAGGAGGAAGCGACGTGGCTAAACCAAGATTAGTTTTATACAAAGAAAAGGAAGTCAAAAATACTCGGTTAGTAAACATCGATGCTGACTCACGTGCTCAATTACTGAATTTGAAGCCTGATACCGGATTATCTATTAATTACGAAGATCGTTGAACATTTTATTGCATATGGCATTAAAGACATTGAAATTGAGAGACGTCGTGATGATTAAGGGTTGATCACTGTGGAGCAGTAACTGAACCATGCTACCTGAATTATAAGCAGGACATGGCTTATATCGGCATTGGTAGCTACAATATCTATAGACGCAAACGAAGGTGAGGTAACCACGGTGAAAATTAACCAGCTATTGAATGCAAAAGAGTTAAAAGTGGTGCATAAATATTTACCTAACTTAGATCTTACAGTTGATCTAACAGATGATGGCTTAGCCGATTTTGAAGAACAGCTTGATAATGCTTATATTAATCATGAATTCACAAATGAAGAAATTAACGATATTGGAAGGCAGTTAGAACCAATTGTTGATAAATTGGCTGAATCATAAGAAGGGGAAATTTATAGCGAAAGATGATTGCTTTGTCCTCAGTTCGCACACGTCTTTTGGCGTAATTATCAGCTTTCAAATTTCAGGTTCAAGTTAAAAAAGTAAGCATTATTTCTATAAATCGCCAGCATCCCTGTCCTTTGGGATACCATACATAAGACCCAACTTACTGTATAAATTGTTTCTGTGTTTTTTAGTCATAGCACTGTCGGCAAACAATCTTTATGGTACAATTAGACAATAGTTAAGTTTTTATTATAATTTGGAGGGTATGTGTATGGATTCACAGCATTCTGATGGTGGGGAAGTTCTTTTATTTTGCCCAAATTGCGGGTTTAAGGTTGCACCGACTGATGAGTTTTGTCCTAACTGTGGCTTTAACTTGAAAGCTTATCGGCAAGGCACTCCTCAAAAAACAGCTTCCGTGAACGTTCAAACAAAGACTAAAAAAGGGTTTAGCCGGACAAAAAAGAAGCAGCGCACGAAGCAGCAAAAACGCCGAAATCTTTTGTTGACGGCGGGGGCTGTTGTGCTGCTCTTAATTGTCGGGACGATTGTTTATGGTGAGCATTATTATTCAAAGGCCAGCACACTGAATAGAATTGTTAAAGCAACCAAAAATAACCAGGCTGATTTGCATACATACTTTACTACGAACGACCCGACGTTAAACATCAGCAATTCGACTTTACAACCATTAGTGAAGTATTTGCGTGATCGCCCAGAGGCATTAGCGTCATTTAAGTCACAAATGAGCACTGTCGGCAAGTATGACAATAATCGGCTGGTATATAAACAGAGCGGTCGAAATTTTTTGATTTTTCCAAAGTATAAAATCCAGGTAAAGCCAATTTATGTCTCACTGACTGTCAACAAGAAGAATGCCAGGCTTAAGCAAAATGGCAAGCTGATTGCCACGTCTAATTCAACTCGGTTCACTAAAAAAATTGGTCCACTTGTCCCTGGAACGTATCATCTGGCTAGTTCCGCTAATATTAACGGTCATAAGCTATCAAATAATAATACGTATTATCTTAATAAGAATAATCAACAAATCCCCCTCACATTGAAAACGGTTTCGTTTAGTGTTCATGGTCCGCAGGGGACTGAAGTGGTCATTAACTCTAAGGATCAAGGAAAGATTGGTACGAGTGGCGTCATGGCATTTAAGGATTTCCCTTGGACAGATGAGATTAGGGTACAAGGCGTTTATCAAAACGGCAAGAAGTCCATTTCATCACAAACCCGTGTGATTAGCGACCAAAATAACGATACAGATATCACTTTGCCATTCAAGGGGCTAGTGAGTTATGACGATGCCGATACGTTGTTAAATAATGTTTGCGATGCGGCTACCGGATTAAGTAATGACGGGGATATTGATGACGCGACCGATGATGATGGTGATGATTTGTCTTCGTTCTTTGTGGATGGTGATTCCGATCCCAACTATCTGGGATTTGTAAAAATGGGTAAGGGTTATTATAACGATGATGACATTGACGGCACTGAAATCGAGGCAACTGTTGATTCGATTAAGTTGAGTTCTGATGATAGTAGTGACGTTACCTATGATTTAAAGTATCAATTTGATACGGGGGGCCATTATCACGTTCAGGTTTTCCGATATACGGCTAATCTCGTTAAGAATGGCGATGACAGCGATCAGCCATTACAGATCAGTTCAATATCATCCGGAATTCAAAAAATTAGTGATTATGATAAGGACTATTAATCATAGGTTAGGAGGGTAACCAATGGATAATGAGTTTAAATTTTGCCCTCATTGTGGGGCAAAGGTTAAAGCTGGGGCAAAGTTTTGCCCTAAGTGTGGGCATCGGTTTGTGGAGATGACAACCAATCAATCGAACAATCAAGCTGACGCTGAGCCTACAAATGATGCGCGTAAAAAAAGTAGTCATGGTAATAAATTTTTCAAACATCGAAACTGGATTATTGGGGGCATTCTAGCGGTTGTTTTAATTATTGTAACAATTGCGGTTGCCAGTTCAATTATCACCAAACAACAGGTTCAGGCCAAAAAAGAAGCGATGATTCAGTCTTCTCAGCTTAAAGAAAGCATTAAAAAGAAACGGCAGGCTAAGACCGATGCTACCGAAAAGGAGCTGTCGCACGACGCGGTGGATGTGGTAACGGATTTAATTCAAAATGACTGGGATCTGGATGCGGAATGTGATAGCGTCACCCTGACATCTAGTTATGGTGGCAACCAATATGGTGGGTATGCTGATATTTCGGATGATGATGGCGACCACACTACGGTTGACGTGACTGTGACGGATGTTAAGTATAATGATCATGTTTCCGTTGAAATTGACGGGGACGGTCATGAACAACTAGATGATACATTCAATACGTATGATGACGATGATTATGATTATTATTAAACTCATTTGGAGGACGTAAATATGTTGCGTGAAGTATACCGGATATGTTCGAAGTGTGGCACCAGCAACGATGTTAACGCTAATTTTTGTTTAAAGTGCGGCAACAAGTTAACTTTAGCTGATGAGAAGCCATTATTAAAGCATGGTGGCCGGTTCAGCACAGCGCTTGACCAATTAGCGCTGACAGATGATGAACGCGCGCTGACGGCTGGTATTTTAATCACTAAGGGCGACATTCCTGTGGGAAGTAGGTATGAGGATGCTGTATATGCTGAGACGGCCGTAAAAGTTTCTCAGGGAATTCAAGCAGGTTTTGAAACGTTAGCGAAGCATTTATATAGTACGCTAGCTAGTTTAGAGTTTGATGGGGTTGCCAATTTAACAATTAATGCATCCTTTGTCCCAGAAGCGGATGAAACGATGCTGTATTTGTTGGCCTATGGCGATGGCTTCAAGAAGGTAAAGCAAGATGAGTAGTAACCAAAAAACTGATGAAGCTGGGCGAAAACATTTAATCCCAGTTTCATCAGTTTTTTGGCATTTTGCTAGTGGTAAAAACTTTGTGAGAGTTTGTTAAATTAGGACTGATAATCAGCGCAAATAGCGTTAAATATCATATCGGACTATTTGGTTGAAGGGCTATTCACTGAAATGGTCACTTCCATTACATAATGGCGGATGTGTTCATGGGCATAACTAAGTGCCTGATTGAAATAATCAAACAGGTCGTCAATTGAACCGGACAGCTTAGTTGCATAGTGCATGCCTTGTGGATTGAGCCCTTTTTCTTCGGCCAGATTGACAATTTTTTCAATGTCTTGCATGTAGTCGGCCTCGCCAAATGCATAAAAAGAGTATTTGCAGGCAACCGGTATATTTGGTAATTCACGGTCAAATTTAATCGGCGTGATTTCTTCGTTTAGGTAATGATCAGCATCGGTATCACCGGGGCAGCCCTTTGAAAAAGTAAGTTCGTAAACGGTGTGGACAGAATCTTTATAGGCAAGCTGACAAGCTGCCTTGACAATGTTAACGACATTTTCTTGGCGACCACGGTATGTGGTGCTAAACATGTCCGTTTTTTGCCAAACAGGTAGCTTCAAAGTGGCCAGTTGTTGGATGGCATCAGTGATGATCCCGCTAAACTGATCACTCATGGGATAGATGCTAAGTTTGCAGCCAGTGACGTCAACTGAACCGTCAATATTACAATCAATGTTCATTTTGAGACCTCCGAGTTATGATTTTCGTGTTTCAAAAAGTTGTGCCCGAACAACTAATTTATTAATTAAGCTAACCAGACCGACGGAAAAGATTAAATTCGAGCATAGCCGAGTTAAAAACAATGCCAACATCATGCCAAGTTTCAGCTTGATATAACCGTGAATAAAGAGTGCCGAGCCAAAGGTGATGACGGTCGAAAAGACCGCTGCAAGCAAAAGCGACTTTATATCAAAGCGTTTGTACTTAAAACTAGCAAATCCCAGTTCGCTGCCAAGACCTTGGAAAAAGCCAGCAAATAGTGCTGTAACACCAAATTGGCCACCCAGGCCGCTTTCTAAAAAGGCACCTAAAATCTCGCTAATTAGCGACGAGCCGGGTAATCTAACCACCATAAAGGCAATTGGGCCGCCCATACACCAAAGGCCAAACAAGCCTTCGCCAACAAACGGGCCGAGCCCTAGTGGTGAGAGAATACTATAAACAAGTGTGTACAACCAATCCGAAAAAACAAAAATAAAACCAAATAGAACTGAGATAATGGCAATCGTAATGATATCCTTTAAATGCCATTTTGCAATGATTCCCAAGATTAAACCCTCCTAAATAAAAATGAGCGAAGCGGCTAGAAAGTACCAGGTAGGCTAGGCGTTTCACGGTCATCAGAGTCTAAGCCGACTCAACCAAAAATCCCGGATTTAGATTTCGGGTTGAATCGACTTAAGCGCATACGTAGCTATCCGAAAAGGTGAACGAAGCAAAGCGCCTAGGAAGCGAAGAGTAAGGCTCTTTGGCCACAAATTCCCGGGCTTGGAATTTGTGATCAAAGTGGCTTTACACCCAGCTTTCTGCCTGACGCAGCGACCCTAAAAAGTAATCGGCGCTAAGTGAGGTTCTTATACACCGATTTTGGCTTTGCCTAGCTGACCTCACAAAAAAAGCCCTCAATTCAAATAGAATTGGGGGCCGCCATGTTAAGGACATTAACATTTTTAGCTGGCTTAATCATCATTGCGATGATGTCGAAATCCCTTCGCTGATGTTAATCAGATCAGGTTCAATGGGTATATTCTCAGCACGTTGGCACCCCAATTCTCATCTGCTAAGATTACCGAGTTTTTAAGAGTTTGTCAACTGAACTAATCAATTGCCTGCAATGTTTGAAACAATCAGAGCTGATTCATTAAGCGACGGGCTTTGATCCCAAATTTTCGTTGCTTTTTTCTCTGCAATCAGCTATTGTCAACTTATGTATAGAGCGGAAAGGACAGCTGCACAAAGCAGAAAGCTCCGTGTAAGCATCTTGGCGAAAAATCCCAAGCCCGGGGATTTCCCGCCAAGGAGCCTTACACTCCGCTTTCTAACCGCTTTGCTTCGCTCACTATTTTAGGACAGCTGTGCAAAGCAGAAAGCTGCACCTAAGTCAATTTGCCCAAAAATCCAAGCCCGGGATTTTCGGCCAAGTCGCCTTAGGCTTCGCTTTCTAAGCGCTTTGCTTCGCTCACTTATAAGGAGGATTACCATGAAAATTGGGTTTATTGGTGTTGGGTCAATGGCTCAGGCGATTATTCAGGGATTGCTTAAAGCGAAATTTGTCCCCGCCAAAAATATTTTAGTTCACAGTGCTCACAAAGCTCATTATGAAGATTATGCGCAACAATATGGATTGACCGCCGAAAGGTCCAATCAAGAAGTTGTTGCTAACAGTGATTATGTTATTTTAGCAGTGGTGCCGGCTGTTGTAAAAGCAGTTTTGGCAGAGATTCGTGCCGGGCTTTCTCGGGAAAAAGTCCTGGTGTCAATTGTTTCTGGTATTTCATTGGATCAATTGGCTGAATTGACGCAGGCAGATTTACCAATTTTACGTAGTTTGCCTAACATCAACTCTGAGTTTGGCAGAGGTATGACGGCCGTTGCGGTTAACGAAAACCTTACGGGTGATCAAAAGGACAATGCCCTCGGGATTTTTAGTGCGACTGGTGAACTGAGTGAACTGCCGGAAGCAGCATTTCCAGTATTTAGTGCTATTTCCGGAAGTGCAGTTGCTTATATTGACTTTTTCATCGACGCATTGAGTCGCGCGGGCGTTAAATATGGCCTGAGTAAGGATGTTGCGACTCAAATTGCAGCCCAAACAACTTTTGGTTCCGCAGATGCGCTCATGAAATCCGGGCACACTCCGGCCGAAATGATTGATAAAGTTTGTTCACCCGGTGGCGATACAATTGCCGGGCTCTTGGCAATGGAAGAAGCTGGCTTATTAACTTCAGTTGTGAAGGGGATTGACGCAACTATTGAAAAGTCTACCGGCAAAACAAATTAAGTGACGCCAATGTGACATCTTGGTGTTCAAGGCGGTTGAAATTTTTGTTAGTGATCAAAATGGTCCGGATAAATTGCCTTGGCTATTAACTCGACCTCATAGATTTAATTATTATGTTAGAATAAAGGATAAAGACTAAAGGAGTTGGTACTGGTGGGTTTGCCAATTTATATTCAGATTCATAATGATATAAAGCGAAAAATTGAGGCCGATAAATGGAAAATTGGTGACCGAATCCCTTCTGAACGCGAGCTGTCTACGGAGTTTGGGGTTAGTCGGATGACGTTAAGACAAGCGATTCAAACGCTGGTTGATGAAGGAATCTTGGAGCGCCGGGTTGGTTCTGGCACTTTTGTGGCTAATCAAAAGGTTCAAGAAAAAATGTCAGGCGTCACTGGTTTTACAGATTTGATGTTGGCCCAAGGCAAGCAGCCTTCTAGTAAGACGATTTCTTATCACACGATGGAACCATCCTTAAGTGAAATGGAGAAGCTTCATATCACCCAAGATCAACTGGTGCTTCGAATGGAGCGAATTCGATATGGCGATGAAGTACCAATTTGTTTTGAAGTCGCAACGGTTCCAGAAAACATTGTTGAAGGCTTGGAAAAGTCAGAGGTAACAAGCTCGTTGTACCGAACTTTGGAACAAAAAAAGGACCTGCAAATTGGCAAGGCCCAGCAGACCGTTTCAGCAATGCTGGCTTCAGAGCGAATTGCTGAGTATTTGAATATTAAACGTGGGGATGCGATCTTACGGTTACGTCAGATTACATATTTACAAGATGGGCGCCCGTTTGAGTATGTCCGCACGCAATATGTTGGCGATCGGTTTGAATTTTATTTGGAAAAAGAATAAAGATAGGTCGTAAGGGCGACAATGACCTACTTTAAAACTTGGAAGAGGCTACGGTCGCTTCTATTTTTTTATCCTGATTGCCATTTAAAGCTTCTAAACTATAACCTATTTTCGTGTGGGCTGACTGAAGGCCCGTCGCAACAAATTAGTGACCCAGCTAACTAGAGTTGCCACGAGTGTTAATAAAATCCAAGAGGTCCAATTGTAATAGCCACCGACTAGTCTAAACACGAATAAATACAAAATGAAGTAGCCGGTGTAAAAATAGCCAGGCTTTAAGTTAATAAAGCTAGAAACATAAGCTAGCGCAATGATTCCTAATAGTCCATATGGAAACTGGTTCAAGATTGGTCGATGGGTTATAAAATTATGAACCAGCGGGATCAAAATTGCTGCCAGGACAACGATGATGGTTGCTCGAATAACGTTTTGCCGATTCAACCTCATTACCTCTTTCTAGCGTTTTTTAGTGTATTTTTGTCGAACAATTTGCCACAGGTACTTTGGTAGGACCATTAAGCGACTAATCCGGGTCGGTTCCTTAATGACTCGATATAACCACTCGAGGTGCAATTGCTGCCAAGTAGCCGGCGCTCGTTTAACGGTACCGGTTAAGACGTCAAATGAGCCACCAATCCCCATCCACAAGCCACTCGTGGCAGTCCGATGACGTTGAATAAATTGTTCCTGTTTTGGATAACCGGTGGCGACAAATACCATGTTCGGATCTGTTCGCTTAATGTCTTTGATAATTTCGGTCTCATCAGTGAAATAACCGTCGTGAGTGCCAGAAATAACCAAGCCGGGATAGCGCTTTTTGACAACGTCACGTAGCTTTTGAATGACTTGAGGTTTTGCGCCGACAAAGTACGCGGATTTTTGATGCTGGCTGCCCCAGTCCAATAAGTCCTCAAATAGATCATAACCAGTAATTCGCTCCTTAATTGGCGTCTTTAATAATCGGGCGCCGATGACAATTCCGATACCATCGGCGACCACGTAATCGGCTGATTGAATGAGGGCCGCATAGTCTGGATGGGCATGTGCGTACATCACAATCTCTGGGTTTGCGGTGACGACAAACGTATTTTGCCGCTGAGTAATCCGATTGATAATGGTTGTTTCAAAATCAGATCGAGTGCAATTAATGAAGGGGATTCCTAAGATGGTAACGGCTTTTTGATCAGTTTGACTAGACATAATGACTCCTTATGTGATTGAATTTAAATTGAAAATCCTTCATTTCTCTGGTCAATAGAAAGATAAATGATAGAATTAACATGATTACTTAATTATATAACATCTCACAGGGAAGGATATTGAAACTGTATGTCAGAAAATGATAATTTGACACTCCACACCGACTTTTACGAAATTAATATGATGGCGACTTATTTTGAACGGCACATGGAAAATCGCCATGCGGTCTTTGAGGTGTTTTTTAGGAAGTTACCTTTTGGAAATGGGTATGCCGTTTTTGCCGGACTGGAACACGTGATTCAATACATTGAAAACCTGCACTTTACGGATTCAGACATTGATTATTTAAAGGACGTGACTGATTATCCGGATAGCTTTTTAACTTACCTACGCCATTTCAAGTTTCAAGGGACGATTCGCTCAGTGTATGAAGGCGACGTCGTGTTTGCCAATGAGCCAATTTTTCAAGTTGAAGGAACGCTTTGTGAATGCCAGTTGGTCGAAACGGCCATTTTAAATATGATTAACTACCAAACATTAATTGCCACTAAGGCTTCGCGGATTCGAACCGTTGTCGGCGATGATCCGCTAATGGAATTTGGTAGTCGGCGGGCTCAAGAAGTTTCAGCAGCACTTTGGGGAACTCGAGCAGCGATTATCGGTGGCTTTAACGCAACCTCGAACGTGTTAGCTGGTAAGAAGTTCGGGATTCCAATCAGCGGGACCCACGCCCACTCATTAGTTGAATCATTTGGCAATGACTACGATGCGTTTAAAGCTTACGCGCAAACGCATCGTGACTGTGTCTTCTTGGTGGACACTTATGATACGTTGAAGAGTGGAGTTCCCAGTGCGATTAGGGTTGCCAATGAGATGGGTGATCAGATTCATTTTGCTGGTGTTCGATTAGATTCCGGTGACATGGCCTACTTATCCAAGCGGGTCCGTGAATTACTTGATCATGCGGGTTATCCGGATACTAAGATTTATGCGTCCAATGATTTGGATGAAACGACCATTGCCAGCTTGAAGATGCAACACGCCAAAATCGATGTTTGGGGTGTTGGCACTAAGGTAATTACGGCCTTTGACCAACCGGCATTAGGTGCCGTTTACAAAATGGTGTCGGTTGAAGATAAGCAGGGGAAATTGGTCGATACCATTAAAATTTCCGGTAACGCAGAAAAAGTTTCCACACCGGGCCGCAAGCAGGTTTGGCGGATTACCGATACGAAAGATGGCAAGTCCGAGGGGGATTACATCACGCTGTCAGATGAGGATCCGCGCCAGGAAAAATCAATTTATATGTTCCATCCAAACTATACGTATATTAACAAGACAGTCGAAAATTTTGATGCCGAACCTTTACTAAAAACTATTTACAGTAACGGTAAATTGGTTTATGATCGTCCTAATTTATCCCAGATTAGTGTTTATGCGAAAAAAGAGTTGGCGGCACTTTGGCCGGAGTATCGACGAGAACTCAATCCGCAGAATTATCCGGTTGATTTATCACAAAAGTGCTGGGATAATAAACGGGATATTATTGAAAAGGTTCGCAACTACGTTAAACAAATTAACTATTAACGAGGGATGCACATGAGAGCAAAACAGCAAGAAATTATTAACACTTTAAAGGTCAAGCCAGAAATTGACGCCAATGATGAAATTCGGCGAAGTGTGGAATTCCTAAAGCGTTATCTCAAAAAATATCCATTCTTAAAAACACTCGTCCTGGGCATTTCTGGTGGTCAGGATTCAACATTAGCCGGCAAGCTCTCCCAAATGGCCATTGCAGAACTGCGCGAAGAAACTGGCGATGATCGTTATCAGTTTATTGCGGTTCGGCTTCCATATGGCGTTCAAGCCGATGAATCCGATGCTTTAGCCGCCATTAAGTTCATGAACGCTGATAAGGTCTTTCGGGTTGACATTGAAGCCGCAGTTGACGAAGCAGTTAAATCCGTTGAAGCAAACGGCATTCAAGTAAGCGATTTTAATAAGGGTAACGTCAAAGCCCGGCAGCGAATGATTGCCCAGTATGCCATTGCTGGTGAAATGCACGGCGCAGTTGTCGGGACGGATCACGCTGCCGAAGCGGTGACTGGCTTTTATACCAAATATGGTGATGGTGCCGCCGACATTACGCCACTTTGGCGATTGGACAAACGGCAGGGCAAACAGTTGTTAAACAAACTAGGCGCACCAAAACACCTTTATGAAAAAACACCAACGGCCGATTTGGAAGATAATCGTCCTGCGTTGCCCGATGAGGTTGCGTTAGGGGTGACTTATCAAGATATTGATAACTATCTTGAGGGAAAAGCGGTTTCTCAAAAGGCGGCCGAAACGATTGAAAGTTGGTATGACAAGACAGAGCATAAACGGCATACACCAATTAATGTGTATGATACTTTTTGGCAGTAATTAATAAGTGACATTTTATTAGTAGTTATGTATAATAATGATAATAAAGGGAGTAACCAGCAATTTTTATTGCGATTATCTCGTCAACGTGGAATAGAAATATTTCCGGGATAACTCTTAAATGGTGAGACTTGTGAATTCTTCAGGTGAAGGATCCACAGGTCTCTTTTGTTTATTAGGCGGTGATAAAAAGTTATAAGTGCCTCTGGGAAACATTCCAAACCCGTGAGTTTTCTTCAGAGGAGGCTTACACTCTGATCCCTAAGCGCTTTGCTCCGCTCACTATTTTAGGACAGCTGCGCAAAGCAGAAAGCTCCGTGTAAGCACCTTGGCGAAAAATCCCAAGCCCGGGGATTTCCCGCCAAGGAGCCTTACACTCCGCTTTCTAACCGCTTTGCTCTGCTCACTTATATAAGGAGGAATTCAATGAAAACTAATCAAAAAGCACCATATCAGCAATCCGTTACCGATACGATGCAGCAAATGAAGTCTCAAAAGACGGGGTTAACTACTCAAGAAGTTCGTGAACGTCGAGATCAATTTGGTCTGAATAAATTGCAGGCAAAACGGCGGACAACGCTGTTGGAGAAGTTTATTGCCCAATTTAAGGATTTAATGATTATCATATTGATCGTCGCAGCCATTATTGCTGGCATTGCTGGTGAGCATGTTGATGCCATTATTATTTTGGCCGTGGTAATTTTGAATGCCATTTTTGGTGTTTTTCAAGAATCAAAGGCGGAAAATGCGATTGATTCTCTAAAACAGATGTCAGCGGCAATGGCGACCGTTTTACGAAACGGTGAATCGACCTCCGTCAAAAGTGAAGACATTGTCCCCGGCGATATTGTCGTATTAGAGGCCGGTGACGTGGTGCCAGCCGACTTGCGACTGATTGAGGCTAACTCACTTAAAATCGAAGAGGCGGCCTTAACTGGTGAATCTGTGCCAGTTAACAAGCAAGTAGAGACGATAACCGATAGTGACTTACCCTTAGGCGACCGTAAAAACTTGGGCTTTATGAACAGTAACGTCACTTCTGGCCGGGGAGTCGGAGTTGTGATTGGTACCGGTATGAACACGGAAGTTGGCAAAATTGCTCATATGCTCAATACTACCGAAGAATCGACAACGCCGCTACAAGAGAACTTAAAGTCTTTGGGTAAGATGCTAACAGTTTTAATTTTGGTGATTGCCGTGATTGTCTTTGGCATGGGGCTATTTCGTGGGCAAGAAACCGTCATTAATATGTTGCTAACGGCAATTTCATTGGCCGTTGCGGCTATTCCAGAAGGCTTACCAGCAATCGTGACGGTGACGCTAGCACTTGGTACCCAGCAAATGGCGAAACATCGAGCCTTGATTCGTAAATTACCGGCAGTTGAAACCCTTGGAAGCACCGACATCATTTGCTCGGATAAGACCGGGACGTTGACTCAAAACAAGATGACCGTCGAAAAGGTATTTTTAAATGAGAAGCTACAAGATTCTGCCGATGCCAACCTGGGGTTAAATGACCGCATTGCCCAATTAATGGTGCTGAATAATGACACCAAGTTTCAAGAAGACCAACTAGCTGGCGATCCAACTGAAACAGCACTTGTATCATTTTATTTAACCAAAGATCAGCCAGTTCAGAATTTTGTTGACGCCCATAAGCGGCTTGCTGAAATTCCGTTTGATTCAGAACGAAAGCTCATGTCAACATTTAACCAAATGGAAAATGGCCAGATCATGATGACAATGAAAGGGGCGCCTGATCAGTTAATGCAACGGGTGACGCACATACAAGATGGCGATGACGTGCGTGATATAACCGATCAGGACCGCCAGTTAATCAGTCAAACCAATCACGATTTGGCTACTCAGGCACTGCGGGTACTTGCTTTTGCTTACCGAATGGTCGATGAAGTCCCCAAAGACCTCACCTCAGCCGCCCAAGAGCGCGATATGACCTTTGTTGGGTTGATTGGGATGATCGACCCTGAACGGCCGGAAGTCGCCCAGGCGGTCGCTGAAGCCAAATCTGCTGGAATTAAATCAGTTATGATTACCGGTGATCACCAAGATACCGCCCAAGCGATTGCCAAGCGGTTAGGAATTATTGGCCGTGGAAAGGACCAATCTCAAGATCAAGTGATTAATGGCGCTCAATTAGATGAGATGTCCGATCCGCAATTCGATGATCAAGTTGAGGATATTGCGGTTTATGCTCGAGTTGCCCCTGAACACAAAGTCCGAATTGTAAAGGCTTGGCAGAAAAAAGGGAAGGTTGTTGCGATGACCGGTGACGGTGTTAACGACGCACCTGCTTTAAAGACTGCTGATATTGGTATTGGTATGGGCATTACGGGCACGGAAGTATCCAAGGAAGCCAGTGACATGGTTTTAGCTGACGATAACTTTGCGACGATTGTAACGGCAGTGCGGGCTGGTCGAAAAGTCTTCTCAAATATTCAAAAATCATTACAATATCTGTTGTCTGCCAACTTGGGCGAAGTGATGACCCTCTTTATTATGACCATGATGGGCTGGGAAATTTTGGCACCGGTTCAAATCTTGTGGATTAATTTAGTGACGGATACGTTCCCAGCAATTGCGCTAGGGGTTGAACCAGCTGAACCGGGGATTATGAAGCGAAAACCCCGCGGGCGGTCATCAAACTTCCTGTCTGGTGGGATAATGAGTAATATTTTGTATCAAGGATTCTTTGAAGGCTTAATTACGCTGGCCGTTTATGCCTTTGCAATCATGAATCCGGTGCATTCCAGCGACGCGCTGATTCACGCCGACGCCTTAACGATGGCTTACGCAACGCTTGGGTTGATTCAACTATTCCACGCCTTTAATTCGAAAACCATTCACCAATCGATCTTCAGGGTAGGCTTGTTCAAAAACAAGTTCTTTAATTGGGCACTTTTAGGATCAACGATTTTATTGATTGCAACGATCGCAGTTCCCGGGTTTAACGAAATGTTCCACGTAACTAACCTAAATGTCTCACAGTGGCTAGTCGTTGTATTCGGTGGCTTTATGATCGTTGTGATAACAGAAGTAGTAAAATACATTCAGAGACACTTTTTCCATAAACAATAATGAGCTGGAGGAATGATGATTTGAAACCACAAGATATGACGCGTTACGCTAAAGTTGTTTCTGACGTTATTGATTCAACGTCTGCAAACGGCGAAGACTTGAACGGTGATTTTGAGGTGCTGCGAAAAGCAATTGATAACGATACAGTGAGTGGGTTGACGAGTGATGAGTTAGCCAAGATCAAAGCGCACTTTCAATCAGGGACTGACAAATACCAAGATAATGTTAACAAACTGCAGCAGGCACCAGTCCCAGTTAAAGTTTTGGGCAAACACAAGATGTTGGTTCGACACTACGAAGACTATGCCAATGCTTGTCAAGCAATGACCGACAGTATTAATCCAGATGCCCAAACGGTTAATGTTGATCAATTCAATCAAGCCGAAAAAGATCAAGAAAGCAGTATTGAAAAGGTGTCGAAAATTACAACCAGAATCATGAGCCTTTAACACTGTTTCAGGGATTGATGATAGGCGTCTAAAACAATCAGTCTAATTTATTTTTATTAACAATTTTGGCCACTGGGACATTTCTGTCTTGGTGGCTTTGTTATTGGCTTTTGGCACCCTTATTTTTTGAATGAATTGAACATGATATAATAAAGCTTGACATTATTTGATGAGGTGAAAAAAATGAACGAGACGTTGGCCGAAAAGATCCAACACGAGTTACCAAAAATACGGACCAAACAGATTGTTGAAACCCTTAAACTATTCGATGAAGGCGACACCGTTCCTTTTATTGCCAGATACCGAAAGGAGCGAACCAGCAACCTTGATGAGGTCCAGATCAGAGATATAGAGGCCGCGGCTCATCGCATCGAGACGCTTGACAAACGAAAAGAGGATGTCCTTAAGCTAATTGCTGAGCAGGGCAAATTATCTGATCAATTAGCTGCACAAATTAACGCAACCACGGTTTTGCAGCAGGTTGAAGATCTTTACCTGCCATATAAGCAAAAGCGCCGTACTAAGGCGACAATTGCCAAAGAACGGGGATTATCGCCAGTCGCTGACGCGGCGCTTCAGTTTCAAGCTAATTTGGCGCAATTGGTTCGTCAAGCCGTTAATCCGGATAAGGAGTTGCCGGATGACCAAGCGGTATTAGCCGGTGTTCATGAAATTTTAGCCGAAATGTTTGGCGACCGAGCGGATTTTCGGCATTGGATTCGGCGTAATACGAATCGATACGGGACAATTGTGACCAAGCTTAAACGAGGCGGCCAAGCGCTTGACGAGGCGGGGGTTTATCAACAATATTATGATTTCTCCGAATCGATTCAATCAATTCCGTCGTTTCGCATTCTCGCTATCAATCGTGGTGAAAAAGAAGGCGTTTTATCTGTCAAGATTGATGTTAACGAAGCACCGATTATTTGGCACCTAAAGGCCAATACCGTTGGCAGCCACACCGGCTTGGCAGCTGAAGTTATTGAAAAGGCTGTTTTGGATGCTTATGCACGGTTTATTGGGCCAGCCATTGAGCGAGAAATTCGTAAAGAATTAAGTGAAGTTGCTTATCAACACGCAATTGATATCTTCGGCAAAAATTTGTATCATTTGCTGATGCAAGCGCCAATGAAGGGCAAGGTTGTCATGGGATTCGACCCGGCTTATCGGACTGGCTGCAAATTGGCGGTTGTCGATCAAAACGGCAAGTATTTAGCTAAAACGGTTATTTATCCGCATAAACCGGCGAGCAAAGCCAAACGCAAGGCGGCTAAAGGAGCGTTCATCGATTTTATTAATCAAAATCATGTCGAGATGATTGCAATTGGAAATGGCACTGCCAGTCGAGAATCTGAACAGTTTGTGGCTGACGCAATTAAAGAAATTAAGTCACCAATTTATTATGTAATTGTTAATGAAGCTGGTGCGTCAGTTTATTCAGCCAGTCAAACTGCTCGAGAAGAGTTTCCGGATTTTAACGTTGAGCAGCGGTCGGCTGTTAGTATTGCCCGCCGTATTCAAGACCCATTGGCAGAACTGGTTAAAATCGATCCCCAAGCGATTGGCGTGGGCCAATACCAACACGACGTTCCCCAAAAACAATTGGGCGAAAAATTGGACCAAGTAGTTGAAACGGCGGTTAACCAAGTAGGGGTTAATCTCAACACGGCGAGTCCTGATCTACTTATTCATATCTCGGGGCTCACAAAATCAACCGCGAATAATATTGTTAACTATCGAAATCAATCGGGCCAGTTTATGGACCGATCAGCACTTAAAAAAGTGCCACGATTAGGGCCCAAAGCATTTGAACAATCGGTTGGCTTTTTAAGAATTATTGATGGCACCAATCCACTGGACAATACGGATATTCATCCAGAAAGTTATTCAGCCGCCAAACAGTTGTTGGCTCAAGTAGGGTTATCACTGGATGACCTGGGCAAAGAGATTACAGCTAAAAAGTTAGCCCAGGTCAATCTTGAACAAACGGCTAATTCACTGGCAATTGGACAA
The DNA here is from genome assembly GCF_016860605.1 of Lentilactobacillus fungorum. Taxonomy (GTDB): domain Bacteria; phylum Bacillota; class Bacilli; order Lactobacillales; family Lactobacillaceae; genus Lentilactobacillus; species Lentilactobacillus fungorum. The sequence goes on along the minus strand of NZ_BNJR01000021.1, from coordinate 145,508 downwards.
GAAACGTTGCGCGATATAATTAAAGGGCTAAGAACCCCTGGCCGGGATTTACGGGATGAGATGCCTGCCCCTCTGTTACGGCAAGATGTTTTGACGATGGCTGATCTTAAAGCCGGCATGAAACTGCAGGGAGTTGTCCGTAACGTTGTTGATTTTGGCGTATTTGTCGATATCGGCGTTAAACAAGATGGCCTCGTTCATATCTCTAAGATGAGTGATCATTTTATCAAAGATCCCAGCAAAATTGCCTCAGTGGGTGATATTGTAACCGTTTGGATTGATTCGGTTGATGCTGAGCGCCACCGAATTCAATTAACGATGGTTGCGCCAAAAGACAAGTAAAAGAAGTGATGAGATGACAAATCATGAATTACAGCAACTCGTTGAGCAAATTTCAGTTCAGTTTTTTGCTAAGCCGTTTAAGCATCACGCCTATTTTAATTCCCGGCTCCGGACTACTGGTGGTCGCTATCACTTAGACAATCATGATATTGATATTAACCCCAAAATGGATGATGGGGCGGCTCATGAGGTGCTAATTGGCATCATTAAACATGAGTTATGCCATTACCACCTCCATTTAGCCGGCTACAGCGGCAAACACAATACGCCTCAATTTAAGCAGCTACTCAAGGCCGTGGGTGGGTCTCGTTATGCGCCCCGGCTGGCATCGAAAGAATCATTTCATATTCAATATCTTTATCGCTGCAATCACTGCGGACTGGAGTATCATAGGAAACGAAGAATTAATGTTGCCAAATATGTGTGTGGCCGTTGTCGCGGTAAATTACAACTGGTTAATTCCTATTTGGAGAAACAATAACTGATTAATCTTGGAAGGAGTTCAATAATGGCAAAAATAATTATTCGAGTCCCCGCAACTTCTGCAAACATTGGTTCCGGTTTTGATTCGGTTGGAATTGCCCTTCACCTCTACTACACCGTGATTGTTGAGGAAAAAACGGATAAATGGAAGGTAAATCATGCGTTGGGTGCGGATATTCCAACGGATGAACGTAATTTAATTGTCCAAACAATTTTAAAGGTAGACCCTAATATTCATCCAAGACAATTGACCGTCATTTCAGACGTTCCGATTGCCCACGGGCTCGGTTCCAGCACAACGGCGGTTGTTGCTGGGATTAAAATTGCTAATGCGTTAGGTGAGTTAGATCTTTCGATTGAAGATCAAATAAACTTAGGAGCCCGCTTCGAAGGCCACCCGGAAAACGTCGCGGCAGCTTTACTCGGGCAGATGACCGTGTCGACTTTTGATGGTCAAAAAGCGATTGCCACTAAGATCAATTTGCCAGACATATCTGCGCTGATGTATATCCGCCCAGACGGCATCAGCGAAGAAGAGAGTCGCAAGCGGTTGCCCAAGACAATTAGTTTTTCGGATGCGATTCGGGCAAGTAGTCGAGAAAATGTCTTTATTGCTTTAGCTTCACAAGGTAATTGGCAAGAAGCAACTAAGCTCATTGAGGGGGACATCATCCATGAGCCGGCTAGAAAGGCGCTGGTGCCAGAAATGGCGACCATTTTAAAAACTGCCCATAAACTGAATATTTATGGTACCTATTTGAGTGGTGCGGGGCCAACGGTTGGAACGTTGGGTAAGCAGGCCGCTTTAGTTGAATTGCGAATTGAATTGCAACAACAAAACCTAAATGGTAGCTTACGATTATTGCAAATTGACCAAGATGGCGCAACTGTTCGCGGCGAATAAAAAAGTATTTGTCAACGTCTGTATTTTCTGCTATAATTTTATCTGTTGATGCGGCCATGGCGGAATTGGCAGACGCGCAAGATTAAGGATCTTGTCGGGAATTATCCCGGTGGAAGTTCGAATCTTCTTGGCCGCATTATTAAAGTCCGGGTTACTATCATTAGGTAGTAATTCGGGCTTTTTTTGAATTTAGGCAGGCAACCCCGTTCTTTTAAAGGCGTGATGAGTTGCCTCTGTGATTGATAGATAAGGTATCATAAAAAATAATGACTAATTGGAGTTGCTGTATGAATTATTTAATATTTGATGTTGATGGAACGCTGATTGATACGGAAAAAATGTACCTGTTGCCATTGCGCAAAACTTTAATTAAAAATGGTTATCATGTGACCTATGAAGATGTTAAAAAGGTCTTTGGGATCACGGCGGCCGATGCCCTTCAGATCTTGGGAGTAAAGGACATTGACCAAGTTTTAAACGAATGGTTTGGACAAATTAAGGATTACCAACAGTACGCGCATGTGTATCCAGGCATTATCGATGCCTTAGTGGCGCTTCACAGTCATAAGGACAATCGACTGGCAATTGCGACTTCTAAATTAAGGGATGAGTTTCATCGCGATGTAAGCCGTTTTGGTCTCGATAAATATTTTGATGCTTTTGTCTTCTCAGACGAAATCAAACGGGGCAAACCGGCTCCTGATATGATTTTGAAGGGCATGGACAAGCTTGGCGCAAAGCCACAAGAATCAATTTACATTGGGGATACGCGTTATGATTTTGAGGCGGCTAAAGCAGCTTCGGTCAAATTTGCTTTAGCTGGCTGGCGAACTGAACAATCGTCTGAATTTAAAGATGTTGACTATTATTTAACGACCCCAGCTGATTTGCTAAAGTTGTAATTGTTATTAACGTGGAACCGCTTTATTGTGGTATATTAAAAGTAACTTGATTGATAGAGAATTGATGATGAAAAGGTGATTTAATGATTTCAATTTTGGTTGCAAGCCACGGTAGATTATCAGAGGAATTGGTCAAAACAGCAGAAATGATTGCTGGCAGACAAGCCCAAATCAGTTGGTTATCGCTTGACTCAAGGGATAGCGTTGAGTCGTTACAGTCAAAGTATAACAAAGCCTTGACTGTTTTTACGGAACATAACGACGTTTTAATTTTGAGCGATATGTGGGGCGGGTCCCCCTTTGAGGCTGCTGGGCGAATCGTTACCGACAATCCGGCCCATATTGCCTTGATTGGTGGCGTTAACTTACCACTCTTGTTAGAAGCGTTCGTATCTAGGAATCGGCCATTAGATCAATTGGTGGATCATTTGATGGTTGTCTCAAAAGAAGCAATTCGACAATTTCAGTTGCCATCTGCTAAGTAATCGAGTTCAGTGGTTGTGTCAATTCATTAAGTCGATAACGGGCATCAAAAAATCGTGAAGGGATTTGTTGGCAATGGACAATTTATTTGATGTATTAAAAATGGTCAGCTTTAATCATATGGATTTCGATGCGTCCCAGGTGGTAATTACTGACTTGGAGGGTAAACCCAACGGTCTGTTAACCGATTTATACCGCGATGTTGTTAGCAAAATCAACCTGTTTATTGACTTGAGAGAAGCACATGATGCAGGGGACGTTTTAACGCTGCTGCGGACGCATACACCACTTCCAGACGATGTGTTGGAAGAATACGGTAAGATCCTAGCAGAACCGCTAATTCGAATTAACTTTGCGCCTCAAAAGGGCCAAATGGAACTTCAAGTTCGCGGATGACAGTAAACAAAAGAACCGGTGATTAATCCAATTTAATGGGTTGATCATCGGTCCTTTTGTTTAGGCATGGATTAATAGCCATTACCCGTATTATAGTTGTTGTCATAGCTGGATGTTTGCTGGGTGTCCGTTGTAGCTACTGAATTATCAGTTTGAGTCTGTGAGTTTTGTAGCTTTGATGATTTTTTAAGTCCGAGTGAAGAGCGAATATCGTTTGATACGCGCAGTAATTCGTTTTGGGGAACCACTTGATAAGAAAGCCCATCAATCATGGCATCTTCGCCTTGTAAGGTCTGAGACTTAATATGATGAGTAGCATCGCCGTACTTAGCCCGGACGGCAACCATATCATCAAAGGTCATATCAGTTTTCATGTTTCCTTTCAGTGAAGATAGGATTGTCTTATATCTCGGCAAGGAAGTGAGGTTTAATCCCTTCATGACAAGCTTCTTGATGATTTGGCGTTGCCGCGCTTGCCGACCGTAATCGCCTCGTGGATCATCGTCTCGCATTCGTGCGTAGTCTAAAGCTTGCTGTCCGTTTAAATGGATCTTTTTACCCTTCACTACATTGGCATGACCATATTGGAAGGTAAGCGGTGGTACAACATCAACACCGCCAACTGCATTGACCATTGTTTCCAGGCCACCCATGTTGATAATGGCATAAAAGTCAATTGGGATGTCCAACAAGTTTTGGACAGTCTTAACAGCGGTTCCGGGGCCACCAATCGTATAAGCCGCATTAATCTTTTCATATGCTTGGGTATCGCCGGGGACAGTTACTTTGGTATCTCTGGCAATACTTGTAAGGTGAATGGTCTGCTTTTTTGGGTTAACCGTTGCGACAATGATTGTATCCGTTCGACCAGTGTCGTGACGGCCCAGGGCACCTGTGTCGGTTCCCAGCAACAAGATTGAAAGCGGTTTGCCTTGTTTAATAACTGATGACACATTTCTAGCTTTTTGAATATGGGTTGAATCGTACGTTTGGTCAAATGTTTTTTTAGCACTTTTCCAAGCACCATATCCCCAAACTAACCCGCTACCTACGATTAAGAGAAAAATCAAGAAAACCGACCAACCGATGATTCGGCGCTTTTTCTTGTTACCTCTCTTATAGTGGGGCTTCTTGTCAGCTCGTCTTGAATATACAGGTTCAAAATCTTTTTTATTGTCTGATGGCATAGTGACTCCTCGTTTACAAAAATTCTTACAAAAGTATATTGCACTTTGCGCCCAAGTAACAAAAAACTCTGGTTATTTAAACATAATTTAACAATTCTGGTCAATCCGAATAAAGCTAACGTAATAAATTATAGCAAAATGTGGATTCTAATTGTGCTATAATGTGTCGTTGTGATTTCTTTTTAGAATTGAGGAATGTTTATGGGGATATTTGGTTCAGCAGTATCAGGTGTTTTGATCATTCTGATTATGATTGCACTTGGATTTATATTAGCTCGAAATGACTGGTTCGACGATAAAATGACAAGTATGTTTGCGCGGCTAGTCACTCAAATTGCCTTACCGGCTTATATGATATCGACGATTATGGGGAAATTTACCGCAGCAAAGTTATTACAGACGCTGCCTGATTTATTCTTTCCGATCGTCTCAATGCTGTTACTTTACATAGTTTCAATTTTGGTGGTTAAGGTCGCTAAGATACCGAAGATGCATTCCGGCTTATTTCGATCAATGTTTTCCAACTCTAACACAGTTTTTGTCGGCTTGCCAGTAAACATGGCTTTATTTGGTCGGGCAAGTCTACCATTCGTTTTAGTTTACTACATGGCAAACACAACTTTTTTTTGGACGCTAGGGGTTTATTTGATCCAAAAAGATGGGGTGGGCGAGGGTAACTTTGACTGGAAGACCACCTTGAGAAAGGTTTTTTCGCCGCCACTGCTTGGATTTATGGTTGGGGTTGTCCTTGTGTTGCTTCATGTATCATTGCCGGGCTTTATTATGCAAGATTTTACCTACATTGGTAACTTAACAATTCCACTTTCAATGATTTTCATCGGGATCTCAATCAATAATGTTGATCTCACCCGCGTTCGTTTTGATCGCAGTAATTTCTTGATCTTATTTGGCCGGTTTTTATTAGCCCCGGCGTTAATGACACTGTTGGTTATTTTCACGCCAATGCCAATTCTGATGAAACAGGTCTTTATCATGCAGTCGGCAATGCCGATTATGACAAATGCACCGGTTGTTTCACGTCTCTATCATGCAGATTCAGAATATGCATCGGTTATGGTTGCTGAAACGACGTTACTAAGCTTAATTGTCATTCCAATCTTGATGGTCCTTGTGCAACAGTTATAATTGGAATTGGCAGCCAAGCTTTGATTGGTTCGTGGATTATTGGTACCATGAACGTGTGGTTTGATCGGTATTGGTTACCGCACTTTAATTTGAGATAAGGAAGATGAAATCGTGCCAACACTCGTAATCATGCGTCACGGAGAAAGTCAGGCAAACCGAGATAATATTTTTACCGGCTGGAGTGACGTTGCCCTTACCCAAAAAGGGGTGGCCCAAGCTCATGCTGCCGGTAAAATTATTAAGGCAGCCAATATTCAGTTTGATGATGTGCATACGTCATTTTTAAAACGGGCGATTATCACTACGAACATTGTTTTGGATGAAGTCGGCCAAAATGACATTGCTGAGCACAAATCATGGCGGCTAAATGAACGCCATTATGGCGGCCTGCGTGGTCAAAACAAATTAGCAGTTAAGCAGCGAGTTGGCGAAAAGCAGCTTAAAATTTGGCGGCGGAGTTTTACCGTCGTGCCCCCTAAATTGACTAAACGTGATGAAGATCCCAGATATGATCGCTATGGTGTCAAAATCCCGTTGGCTGAAAGCTTGGAAATGACCATGCAACGCCTTATTCCCTATTGGGTTGACCAGATTGCCCCTAAGTTATTGGCAGGCAAGAATCAGCTTGTGGTGGCTCATGGGAGTACCTTAAGAGCGCTCATTAAGTTTTTGGAGAACGTCAGTGACGAAGATATCCCAAACGTCGAAGTGCCAAATGGCAAGCCGATTAGGTATGACTTTGATAAGCGGTTGAATATTGTGGCCAAACAATTGATGGCAAAATAACCAGGTTAAAACTGAGCAGGGGATTGTCCCTTATCAGGCGGATTTTGCATAATATCTAAACCAACCACCAAGATTTGTTAACGGCCGCGCATTTGCAGCTTACTGCTAAATCTTATTCGTTTTAGCTGCATTATTAGGCCATCTGATTGAAAATGGGATTTCTGTGTCTGGGAGCAGTTAAATGCACCAATTTGGTTGGCGCCATATTAAAAAGTCGGCCGATCCGTTATGCCATATTGTGGTGTAACGGATCGGCCGACTTTTTTGATAGCGATGGCCCTTGATACGATATTATTCTTAAGGTAACAAATTCTTTAAAATTGACTAGAGTCAAGCCATCAATAGTGTAGGCTTGATTAAGCCAGCGCCCCCATTGGATCCCAAGGCTTCAAGACGATGGGTTCTTGGGCTTGAGCTTTTTGTTGTTCAGCTGAGAGATACTTTTTGTTAATAACAAATTGATAAACGAATTGATCCATCCAGTCATCACTCATTACAAAGTAGCCTTTAGTGCCGACTTTTTCGCCCCAGCTGTTTTCGACTTTCCACTTGGTGGGTTTGCCGTCAACTAAGTCAACGCCGGTAATAACCATTGCGTGGGTCATTAAGCTTTCACTATAGTCTAATCGTTCGGCTTTTGATAGTGAGAGGTCGGTATCCAATAGTTCATCAGGCACATATAGGTTGGTATCCATGATGCCCTTTTTAGTATTGGAACTTTGACCAACATCACTCCCAAACCAAACGGATTCCCCATTTTGAAGTTGCTTAATGGCGAGCTGCTTGAGTTCGTTCATTTCCAAGTTTAAATGTTTAACTTGACGGCCACCAACAACGTTACCCAGCATTTCAATCGTATACGTCTTGTTAAATGGCTTATCGTCTGTTGGGGAATTAATCAATGATATATAGTCTTCAAGGTTGAGGCCAATGTATTTTTTGAAGAATTCCTGTGGCGTGATGTTTTGGTCAATGTGGTAGTTGTTATCTTTATCGCGGTATTCGAAATCAAAGCTGGTTGTAGGTTCGCCCAGAGTGTAGGTTAAGAGCCGATAAATTTCGGTTAACATTTTATCCTTGGTGTTCGCAATCTTACTACCCGACGCTTTGTCAGCTACTAATTCACGAAGAATGGTTGCATCATGGCGCAATTTGAGGTTAAGGTACTTATTTAATTGGGCTGATTTTTCACTACTGAAAGTTTCTGGCATTGCATATTTTGGCACAATGCCATATTTTTCAATCAGCGCGCATAGCATATCCCACTGGCCGCCGTCTTGCTGTGGGGTCTGCATTAACCAAGAAACTTTTCTGGAATCAAGCGGTTTTTCTGCGGTCTTCAAAACATTTTCTAAGAAGTAGTTGGACTTTTCAAACTTATCCCAAAAATTAGTATAGTTTTGAGAAAGTTCAAAGTCATCAGCGACCTTCAATGAATTCATCAAATTGATGCGCATCGTATTGAGGGCGGCAAACATCCAGCAGCGGCCGCTTTGCTTTTGATCGGCTACTTTACCGGTTGATAGGTCGATTGAAAAAACAGGGTGCATGTTGCTCTCAGCAGAAAAGTCCTCACTAGCAGCTAAAATGCCTTGGTGAGACACTGCCCGTTCAATAACCTTTGAATCTTTACGGTCATCAAAATCCTGTTGGAATTGTTTAATTTGATCGAATTTAATTTCTGATGTCAAAAATGATCACTCTCCTTAATAACATGTAAGTTTACTCTCATTATTGATAAATCGCCAGAACTTTGCGGAGAATAAGTGCCTAAAAAGCGACCTGTGGCGGCGATCTTCAAAAATTTGGTAAAATAAAAAAGCCCAAGACAATGATGGACTTCTGTGAACCTTGATTGAATGATCTTTGAGTGACTGCATTAATGAATTCAATTGACGTAAGTTTGCAAGTGCGCATTGAAGCCATTATCGATTTGCCGTTAAGATTTCGGGCCCTGATTCTCGGCCGACAATCACTGTATTCACAATGTCTAAAAACAATCCATGTTCGACGACACCCGTCATTTGGTCTAACTCTAAGGCAAGGGCTTGAGGATCTTTAATTTGATGTAGGTGAAGATCGATAATATCGTTATTGGAATCTGTTTTGACTTTCTTGCCGTCAGAAATTCTAAATTCTGGATTGTATCCCTTTTCTTGAAGCCGTTTGAAGAGTTGCACGCTCCCATAGGGAATGACCTCTAATGGTAATGGGAATGAGCCCAACTGGTTCGTCATCTTGCTTTCGTCGACGATCCACATATTTTTATCGGAATTGATGGCAACAATTTTTTCCCAAAGATGAGCGCCACCGCCGCCTTTAATCCCTTGAAAGTTTTGATCAATTTGATCGGCGCCGTCAATTGTGAGGTCAATGTGATCGACCTCATCAACCCCTTTAGTTGGAATGCCAAGGTTGTTTGCTTGCTTGCGAGTTCGCTCAGAGGTGGGGACGCCAACGATTGAGAGGCCTTCTTCTTTAACCCGTTGACCGAGGGCATCAACCATAAATTTAACGGTTGAACCGGTTCCAAGACCGACAACGGTATGGTCTTGGATGTATTTAACGGCTGCCTTACCAACTAATTGTTTTAATTCGTCTTGATGTGTCATTATGATAGTTCCTTTCGTTTAAATCGTGTTTAAAGGTTTTACTCACCCATATTCTGCGTTTTTTTACGCTTTTTGTCAATCTATGAAAACGAATCGTTTTAGTTTATACTTAGTTGAATATGAAACTTAAAGGAGTTGGAATGAAAATGGAGCGAGGCTTTGAAGTGGTTTCAAAATATGCCAATGAACAGTTAACATTACCATACCGGACAACCCAAAATGCTGCTGGCTATGATTTTCAAAGTGCTAAGGAAATGATAATCCCATCAATTTGGAAACTTAATTTTCTCAAAGTTTTGTGGGCAATTCGTCATGAAACGGCGGTGACACCAGATGAGCTTGAAAAGGCTAAACGGGTTTTGAAACCGTTTTTGATTCCCACTGGGATTAAGGCTTACATGAACCCCAATGAAGTTTTAATCATTGCCAATCGGTCAAGTAACCCGCTTAAGCGTGGGTTGACCATCCCAAATGGCATTGGCGTGATTGATGCCGATTACTATAACAACGAAGGGAATGAAGGCGAAATTTTTGTTCAAATCCTTAATTTTGGTATCCGAGATATTCAAATTGCAAAAGGGGAGCGCATTGCTCAAGGTATTTTCATGCCTTATCTGTTAGCTGATCAAGATGATCAAGCACAAAAGAAAACTCGCAGTGGTGGGTTTGGTTCTTCTGGCCGTTAGTTTTTAAGAGTGCTTAAAATCGGAGAGGCCCCAACTGTTTTTCTAATTAAAAGTGCTAAAATAAATATTGTAGCCTGCGTAAATAAAGGAGAATTGCATTGGCAAAAGTTAAAACTCAGTATGTTTGTCAAAATTGTGGTTATATCTCCCCGCGATACCTAGGGCGGTGCCCGAATTGTAATGAGTGGAATACACTAGTGGAAGAAACGGTTGTGCCCAAGACAGCAGCTGCCAGCTCCACTAGCTTACGGCGCCACGGTATCCATGATAGTCGACCAGAGCCAATCGCTAAGGTAGCCTTCCAAAAAGAGAATCGGTTTAAGACGTCAATGGAAGAATTAAATCGAGTTCTTGGCGGCGGGGTCGTTCCAGGTTCGCTGATTTTAATTGGCGGCAACCCGGGAATTGGCAAGTCGACGTTAATGCTTCAGGTGTCCGGCCAACTCAGTCAATCTGGCAAGATTCTCTATGTTTCAGGTGAAGAAAGTGCCAGCCAGATTAAGATGAGAGCGAATCGGCTGGGCGTTTCCGGTGACCAATTATACGTTTATCCTGAAACGGATATGGATGTTATTAAGAATACCATTAATGAAATGAAACCAGACGCTGTCATTATCGATTCAGTTCAGACGATGCAAATTCCAGAATTGCAGTCGGCAACTGGATCTGTTGCCCAGATTCGTGAGGTAACGGCTGACCTGATGAATATCGCCAAGGGTCAAGGGATCACGGTATTTGTAGTTGGTCATGTGACCAAAGGCGGAGCGATTGCCGGCCCCAAGATTTTGGAACATATGGTTGATACGGTTTTGTATTTTGAAGGTGATTTGCATCATTCCTATCGAATTTTGCGAACCGTTAAAAATCGCTTTGGCTCGACCAATGAACTTGGAGTTTTTGAAATGCGAATGGATGGTTTGCATGAGGTAACTAACCCATCTGAAATCTTTTTGGAAGAACGCTTAAAAGACGCCACCGGTTCGGCCATTGTCGTCTCAATGGAAGGCACCCGGCCAATCTTGGTTGAAATCCAAGCTTTAGTGACGGCCTCGGTATTTGGGAATGCTCAGCGAACGGCAACTGGCCTCGATCGTAATCGGGTATCGCTTATCATGGCCGTTTTAGAAAAACGGGCTGGATTAATGCTACAGAATCAGGATGCCTATTTAAAGGCGGCTGGTGGTGTTAAGCTGGACGAGCCGGCAATTGATTTGGCAATCGCTGTGAGCATTGCTTCCTCATATAAGAATCGTGGAACAAGCCCAACTGAGTGTTATGTTGGTGAATTAGGATTGACTGGCGAGGTTCGTCGGGTTACCCGGATCGAGCAGCGGGTAGTAGAAGCTCAGAAGCTGGGGTTCAAGCGTGTTATCGTTCCAGCCAATAACTTACAGGGATGGACACCACCTAAAGGCATTGAAGTGGTGGGGGTTTCGACGCTCTCACAAGCCTTAAAATTAGCGTTAGGCTAATAAACTATTTTGAGAGAAGGCGATATTGTGAAAAGAAAGAGAATTATTCAGATTGTTTTCACACTTGCTGGGGCCGCGATTGGTGCCAGCTATTTTCCGTTACTTTGGTTGATTTTACAGGTTAGATACGGGACAATTTTCAACAACACCATTACAAACGCAGTCGTTGGTGCCATTATTTTTTATATTATTTCGTTGTTGACTGGAAACTACGTCCTGAAGCTAATTGATAAAGTTGAAGTGCAGCTTACCAAGCAAAGTCCAATTTCCCTGATTTTTGGAACCCTTGGCTTGATTGTCGGCTTGGTCGTTGCCATCTTGATCTCCATTGTATTTTTTAGAACCCAAACGTTCTTCTTAAATACAATGATTCCAATTATTTTAATGTTGGTATTAGGGTACTTCGGTTTTCGGTTGGGAACCACCCAAAACGAGCGCTGGCGACGTGTATTTCAGCTGCGTCGTAAGGGAGAAGCGACAAAGAGTACTGGTGAAAAAATTATCGATAAACCGGTTGATAAAAATTATCATCACTACAAAATTCTCGACACAAATATTTTGATTGACGGTCGCATTTATGACGTTATCAAAACAGGATTTGTGGAAGGAACGATCCTAGTACCTAAGTTTGTGCTATACGAACTTCAATATATTGCTGATTCAAGTGATAGTGTTAAACGGGTACGTGGTCGAAGAGGATTGGACATTCTTAATAAGCTGCAAGAAGAAAATTTGATCCCAATCGAAATTTATGAAAAAGACTATGATGATATTGATGAAGTGGACAGCAAACTGATTCAATTAGCTAAAGATATTAATGGCGTCATTATTACGAATGATTACAATTTAAACAAAGTCATTCAATTCCAAAACGTTCAGGTATTCAACATTAACGCCTTAGCAAACGCGTTGCGCCAAAAGATTTTGCCTGGCCAGAAGTTAAACGTGATGGTTGTTAAGAACGGAACTGAACGGCAGCAAGGAGTTGCTTATTTGGATGATGGTACGATGGTTGTTGTTGAAGATGGCCGCTACTTCTTGAATGATCATATTGACGTGGTCGTGACGAGTGCCATTCAAACCGACGCAGGTAAGATGATCTTTGCCCGTCCAGAACATTCAACGAAAAACATTTCTGAGAATAATGAGGCGGATAAGGCCAAAAATGGGCACAACGATAAGCGAGCAGCTAAGAAATAAGCATTGGAAGTGGGCCCACTGAGTAAGTTAACCCGCTTCTTTTCATTTGAAAACAGTGGCGGTGAAAAGTCGCGTTCCCCTTTATTTTTCCGGGCGTTCATTGTAAACTTTAAACACTGACAAAATTGTCGATTAATTTTAAGAAAGAGGCGTTAGACATTGGCAAACAATGCAATTCGAGTTCGATACGCACCTAGTCCGACTGGACACTTGCATATCGGCAATGCACGAACAGCCATTTTTAATTATTTATTTGCGCGACACAATAAGGGTAAATTTATTATCCGAATCGAGGATACCGATACCAAGCGAAACGTTGCCGATGGTGAAAAGAGCCAGTTGGACAACTTGAAGTGGCTTGGGTTGGACTGGGATGAGGGCCCTGACGTCGGTGGCGACTTCGGGCCTTACCGTCAGTCTGAGCGAAAAGATATCTATGATCCTTTGATTCAAAAATTGCTGGACGAAGGCAAAGCTTATGAATCATATCGAACCGAAGCGCAATTGCAGGCCGACCGGGAAGCGCAAAAAGCCCGGGGGGAAATGCCTCATTACGAATATGAATATGAAGGAATGTCTGAAGAAGAGAAGAACCAAGCCATTGCAGATGCTAAGGCTAAGGGCCTCAAGCCGGTTATTCGATTCCGAGTCCCGAAGGATCGTGATTATGCTTGGGACGATATCGTTAAGGGCAAGGTTTCTTTTAACTCAGATACCATTGGCGGCGACTTTATTATCGCTAAGCGAGATGGCATGCCAACGTATAATTTTGCGGTCGTTGTTGATGATCACATGATGCAAATTAGTCATGTTTTTCGTGGTGATGACCACGTTGCCAACACCCCAAAACAGTTAATGATTTATGAAGCATTTGGCTGGCAGGCACCCAAATTCGGTCATATGAGTTTGATTATTAGTGCTGATACGGGCAAGAAGCTTAGTAAGCGAGACGAATCCGTCCTTCAATTTATTGAACAATATCGTAAATTAGGGTACTTGCCAGATGCCATGTTTAACTTTATTCTGCTTTTAGGTTGGTCACCGGTTGGCGAGGATGAGATTTTCACCAAAAAAGAATTCATTAAGATGTATGATGAAACTCGCCTTAGTAAGTCACCTGCCAAGTTTGATTCAAAGAAACTTGAGTGGATTAATAACCAATACGTTAAAGCTGCTGACGACAGTACGATCATGGATTTAGCATTACGTCAGTTGATTTCTGGTGGCAATATTGAAGAAGATCCCGATGAAAAAACCATTGAATGGGCGCGGCAATTGATCATGTTATATAAGCGTGAAATGAGCTACATGGCCCAAATTAATGATATGGCTTCGGTGTTCTTTGAAGAGCCTGAGGAAATTAGTGGCGATGCGTTGGCTGAGATTTCTAATGAGACCGCTCCCGTTGTGCTGAAGGAATTCCAAAAACGAATTCAAGCTTTGCCGATTTTCGATTCAGTCGAAGTCTTCAAGACAATTAAAGCTATCCAAAAGGACACCGGGATCAAAGGCCGGAAACTTTGGATGCCAATTCGAATCGCGGTTACGCACGAAATGCACGGTCCAGAGCTGCCAGAATCTGTTGAGCTGGTTGGTCGCCAAAAAGCGATCGAGCATATTGAACAAACTTTAAAGCAACTCGATAACGCGTAAATAATTAATTTTATTATTAAATTAATTGGTCTCGTTGAAAATTCAGCGGGACCTTTTATTATAGGTGGTAGTTAGATTGATATAATAGCTGGATTTTATGCTATGATTTTAATATAAACGACTCATAATTTTACTTAATAAGCAAAGAGAGGAAATCGACATGCTGCAGATATTTAATACGCTCACCCGCAAAAAAGAAAAATTCGAACCTGTCACCCCCGGAGTTGTCAACATGTATGTCTGTGGCCCGACAGTCTATAATTATATTCACATTGGAAATGCAAGGAGTGCCATTGCGTTTGACACGGTGCGTCGATATTTAGAATATCGTGGCTACAAAGTGAACTATGTTTCTAATTTTACTGACGTCGATGATAAGATGATTAATGCTGCCCATGAAAATCACACAACGGTCGGCGCAATTGCTGATAAGTATATTGCCGCCTTTATGCAAGATACAGCGGCCTTAAATATTTCGTCCAACGTGACCCATCCGCGGGCAACTGAAAACATTCCAGAAATAATTGATTTTGTTAAAACACTGGTTGATAACGGCTATGCCTATAATGTTGACGGCGACGTTTATTTCCGGGCAAGAAAATTCCCGTCTTATGGTGCCTTACCACATATTGACGTTGACCAACTAGAAATTGGCGCCAGCCAGCATGTCAGTGAAGCAGAAATGGCTAAAAAAGAGGACCCAATTGACTTTGCCCTTTGGAAAAAGTCTAAAGCCGATGAAATTTCTTGGGAATCACCATGGGGCAACGGTCGGCCGGGTTGGCACATCGAGTGCTCAGTAATGGCTACTAAGTATTTGGGCAAAACCATTGATATTCATGGTGGTGGCGAAGATCTCATTTTCCCTCATCATGAAAATGAACGGGCCCAAAGCGAAGCCAACACGCACCAGCAATTTGTTAAATACTGGATGCACAATGGGTTTGTTACGATTGGTGAAGATAACGAAAAAATGAGTAAGTCACTTGGTAACTTTATAACGGTTCATGACTTGCTCAAACAATTGGATGGTCAAGTGATTCGACTGTTGATGGCAACCACCCACTATCGCCGCCCAATTCAATATAGTGATTCTAGTGTTCAAGAGGCTAAGAGCAACTTAAAGAAGCTCCAAACAGCCTTTAATAACTTGATTTATCGCCTGCATAACGCTGAGGAAGGCGATGATCCAAAAGTTGATCAAGAAGTTCGCCAGATTGTCGCTGATTTCACGGATGCGATGGATGATGACTTCAACGTTCAAAATGGGATTGCCGCCGTTTATGAACTGGCTAAATTTGCCAATACTTACAGTGAACGCCAGACAGTCTTTCAATTAAGTGTCCAGTTTGTGATTAATACGTTACGGCAGTTAGCTGGAATCTTTGGCATTAAGCTGGAACAAAGTGAATTAAAAGACGATGAAATTTGGAAGCTCATTCATGAGCGTGAAACGGCTCGAAAAAATAAAGATTTTATTCGTAGTGATGAGATTCGAGAAGAATTAAAAGCCCGAGGCATTATTCTGGAAGATACGCCTCAGGGAACTCGCTTTAGAAAGGAACAATAATTAATATGGCTGACAACTTTTCTCAGCTCAACGGCATTGCGTTGGCTTATATGGGCGATGCAGCCTATGAAGTATACATTCGCCGTCATTTAATTGAGCAGGGGCTTACGCGGCCGACCCGATTGCAGCATGCCGCAACTAAATACGTATCTGCTAAAGCGCAAGCAGCACTGATTGACTTGATGCAGGCTGAGGAGCTTTTAAACGATGACGAATGGGGCTATTTCAAACGGGGTAGAAACGCAAAGAGTCACACTCATGCAAAGAACACGGACGTCATCACTTATCGGATTTCGACCGGTTTTGAGGCGGTCTTTGGTTATCTGTGTTTAAGTGATCAAAACCAGCGAATGAATCAGATTGCCGATTGGTGTATTGAACAAGTAGAAAGTGGGAATTTGAAGCATGAAGAATGATCAATCAGATCAGGAAAATGAAGAATTTATTATTGGCCGCCACCCGGTTGTCGCTGCCCTAAAGAGCAATCATCCGGTTAATAAGTTATTTATCCAAGTCGGGATTAAAGACGATGACAATATTATTTCAGAAGTGATGAAGTTAGCTCATCAAAAACGGCTTGTCATCTCGAAAGTACCAAAACAAAAGCTGGATAAGCTCGCTAACCATCAGAATCATCAAGGAGTCGTTTTGTCAACGGCGGCCTTTAAATATGCTAGTATTGACGATCTCTTTGCCAATGCTGAGCAAGCGGGGGTTTCTCCTTTCTTTGTGATTCTAGATAATATCGAAGATCCGCATAATTTGGGATCAATTATTCGAACAGCTGATGCGGCTGGGGTAAGTGGCATTATTATTCCCAAACATCGAGCTGTTGGATTAACAGCGACGGTTGCCAAAACGTCGGCTGGTGCTATCGAGCGGGTACCAGTCGCGCGGGTGACCAACTTATCAGCCACCGTCAAAGAGTTGAAACAACGTGGAATGTGGATTTTTGGTACCGATGTTGCTGGTACTGATTATCGAAGTTGGGATGCCAAGGGAGCTGTTGCCGTGATTATCGGCAACGAAGGCAAGGGCATTTCACCGTTGTTAAAAAAGCAGGTTGATGAGATGCTGACCATTCCAATGGTTGGTGACATTCAAAGTTTAAATGCGAGCGTTGCTGCTAGCGTTTTAATCTATCAGGGGTATAATTCACGACATCCATTGGGAAAATAAACTGAGAATTGGTGAAAAACATGAAAGAGGATCTGTTAATAGTTGATGCTTACAATATGATCGGCAATTGGCCGCATTTAAACAAATTAAAGCAGGCTAACCGATTGGAAGATGCCCGGGACCAATTGTTAGCAGAACTGTCTGAATACAAGAAATATCGGGATATCAACATGATCGTTGTGTTTGATGCGATGTATGTTCCGGGCAATTCCAAGAGCTTTCGAAAATTTGATATGGAGATTGTGTGGACGAGCAAAGATCAAACCGCTGATAGTTATATTGAAGCGTTGGCTCGTCGCAGGCAGGATCGTTTTACCCAAGTAATCGTTGCAACAAGTGATCAAGCAGAGCAGTGGACGATTTTTTCTGGTGGGGCGCTGCGGATTCCAGCCAGAGAATTGTTAGCCGATATGAAGCGGGCAAAGCAAGAAGTAGATTTAGAAGCGCGAAAACTGACGGATCAATCACAAGTGATTCGCCATTCACCGTGGAATCCAAAACAATTGTTGGCATTAGAGAAATTACGTAATCAATTAACCGATGATCATAAGCCGTCATCCAGTTAGCCATGACGTCTGCTTTTGGTCGATTAAATTAATTTGATGGAATTTGTGATTATAAAAATATTTCTCTCGTGATATTTTGAAATTGGTATAGGGAAGATTCCAGGGTGGTGAACCCGGGTTCGCTTGTCAGTGGATAGTGCCTTTTGTAATGTAAGTGCCAAGGTTAATGACACATACAATTACAAGGGGAATCCAAATATGATTACTGAAGAAGAAATTGCAATCATTAAGTTGGCTGGTCAGGGGGATAGCGAAGCGTTTGCGAGGTTATTTAACCGCTATCATCCAGTTTTGCGAAAGATCCGCCGGCTTTATTTTATCAGCGGAATGGACGCAGAAGATATTGAACAGGAAGCCCGGATCGTACTTTACCGTTCAGCCCAGAAGTTTGAACCAGGCCGTAACATTTCATTTGGCAGTTATTATAGCCATAACCTTAAGAACCGGGTTTTTGACTTGATCCGAGCAAATAACGCGAAAAAGCGGCTGCCGATTGATGCGCTTAAGTCAATTGAGGCAAATGAAAGCTTTTATGAAGCAACCGTGGCTGATCTCGCTGCTTGGAGCCCAGAACACCTGGTGATTGTTGGCGAAGAGCTTTTACAATTATATAAGAGCTGTTCCCGCCTTGAAAAAGAGGCTTTTGCTAAAATGTTGCCGAATAGTGACCCAACATTCAAAATGGCCGCCCATCGATCGATTTTAAATGCTTTTGAACGTTGCCGGCAAAAGTATCTGGACAGGATAAATTGACGTAAGTAAAATAGCATGCTAGAATTACTATGCCTGTTAGGAGGTGCCGAGATGGCACAGAAAAAAGTTGCATTGGCTTGTTCAGTTTGTGGATCACGGAATTATACGATTCCCGCTAATTCTAACCGAACTAAGCGATTAGAGCTTAATAAATTTTGTAAGTATTGTGGTAAGTATACTTTACACAAAGAAACACGATAGCTTATGCAAAGTTAGGAGTTAACAAATTGAGATTTGCAAGATTTTTAAAAAGCGTTGTTGATGAGATGAAGGTCGTTACTTGGCCAACCGCTAAAGAAAATCGGCGTGATACCAGTACAGTTTTGGGAACTTCAATTATAATGGCGATCTTTTTAGGCGCTGTGGATTGGATTGTTCAGTGGGCGCTTACGTTTCTGGCATAGCCAATTCGAAGAAAATTTGATATAGTTATGTTGTAAAAACCTGCAAACAGTGTCAGGTTTTTTTATTTGACATGATTTTTAAGGAGATTATAAATATGGTTGAGTCAGCAGAGAAACAATGGTATGTGTTACATACTTATTCTGGTTATGAAAACAAGGTGAAGTTAAACTTGGATAGCCGGAAGGAATCTATGGGGATGCAGGATTATATCTTTAGGGTAGTGGTCCCTGAACAAGAGGAACACGAAGTTAAAAATGGCAAAGATGAAGAAAAAATGGAAAAGACCTTTCCTGGCTATGTCTTAGTTGAAATGATTATGACCGACCAAGCTTGGTATATTGTTCGGAACACACCCGGAGTAACTGGATTCGTTGGGTCTCACGGCCAAGGTAGTAAACCAACACCATTGTTGCCAGAAGAAGTGGATCTGGTCTTGAAACGAATTGGCATGAGCTCAAGGCACGAAGAATTGGACGTTAATGTTGGTGATACCGTTAAAATTGTTGATGGGGCCTTTACTGGCTTAGATGGCAAAGTGACTGAGATTGACAATGAAAAGATGCGTCTGAAAGTTAATATTGAGATGTTTGGCCGAGAAACCAGCACAGAACTGGAATTTGACCAAGTGGATCCAATCCAATAGCTCACAGCAAGTAGGTGGTTCAGGTGATTCAGGGTATTGGCCTCGGATTAATCATTATTTTGGTGGGAGTTGGCTATGCTTGTTGGCGATGGTTTAGCGCTCTGGGTCGTCCCCAATCGGCGCAGACTCAAGTTCAAGCAGAGAGTGAACTTAACGGCGTGCCAACGATTTTTTTACCGGGTTATTTTGGCAATCGTTTTTCGTTTGGCTTTTTGTTACGGCGACTGGTTGCTGCCTATGCAGCCAATAAATCAATGGTGATTTTTGTTGACCGCCATGGAAAGCTCAAGGTTATCGGCGATTTAGCTGATACCCGCAGTTTGGTTCAGGTTGTTTTTCGCGACAAAACGTCTCGGCCTAAACAGCAGGCTGAATGGTTAATGACGATTTGTGAGCTTTTGGCCACTCAGTATGGTGTCGCTGCGGTTAATTTGGTTGGCCATTCAATGGGGTGCATTACAATTTTTTGGTTCTTAACGCACCACCAACAGGCAATGCCGCTGGCCATTAAACGGGTCATTACAATTGCTGGGCCGTTTAATGATTCAGAAATTGCTAAAAGTACGGGTGAAATAGATGCTTACCCAATTAATGCCACCGGCCCACAAGAAAAAACCGCTATCTACCGCGCGTTAGCCAGAAAGGTCATGATGATACCTAAGGGAATTAAATTCCTAAACATCGCTGGAACCATTAGCACCGATCAGCAAAACGATGGTCAAGTGTCGCTAAATAGTGCTTTTTCATTAAGATACTTATTGCGAGATCCGCTGATTTATTATCGGGAATTGGTTATTCGTGGTAAGCGGGCAACTCATCGACTGCTCCATGAAAATCGGGTGGTCGATGCTCACATTGCCAAATTTATTTGGAACGCATAATTTGCCTTGTTGAATACAGGGTTTTATGGTATATTGAATTGGTATGTTTACGCATACTGACGTGGGAGGAGAAATCTGCATCTCCAATTACCACACACGGACTTAAGGAGGTATGTCTCGTGGCTAAAAAAGTAGCTAATATTGTTAAATTGCAAATTCCAGCGGGCAAAGCAACACCTGCCCCTCCAGTTGGTCCTGCTTTAGGTCAAGCAGGTATCAATATCATGGGATTTACAAAGGAATTTAATGCACGAACTGCTGATCAAGCAGGCATGATTATTCCTGTCGTAATCACTGTGTATGAAGATCGTTCATTTGACTTCATTACTAAGACTCCACCTGCTGCTGTGTTACTCAAAAAAGCTGCTGGTGTTCAAAAGGGTTCCGGTGAACCAAACACTAACAAGGTTGCAACTGTTACTAAGGACCAAGTTAAAGAAATTGCCGAAACTAAAATGAAAGACCTAAACGCAGCTGATGTTGAAGCAGCAATGCGTATGGTTGAAGGAACTGCACGTAGTATGGGCTTTACTGTCGAAGGATAGTCTGACCATTTCTACAGTTCAGGACTTTAACGATGATGCACTGTTTCACGTCGCGTGGGAGGTTTATCCGTTATAACCACAAAGCAAGGAGGAAAACACACATGGCTCGTAAAAGAGGTAAAAATTACAAGACAGCACTTGAACAGGTAGATCAATCAAAAGCATATCCTGTGACTGATGCTGTTGATTTAGTTAAAAAAATTGATTTTGCAAAATTCGACGCAACTGTTGAAATTGTTTTTAAATTAAACGTTGATACGAAGCAAGCCGATCAACAATTACGTGGTGCCGTTGTTTTACCTAATGGAACTGGTAAAGAACAAACGGTTATCGTATTTGCAAAGGGCGATAACGCCAAGGCTGCAAAGGATGCTGGTGCAGACTTTGTTGGCGATACCGACTTAGTTGAAAAAATTCAAGATGGCTGGCTTGATTTCGATGTTGCCATTGCCACTCCAGACATGATGGCACAAGTTGGTCGTCTTGGTCGAGTTCTTGGACCAAAGGGCTTGATGCCTAACCCAAAGACTGGCACGGTTACAATGGATGTTGCCAAAGCCGTTCAAGAATCCAAGGCTGGTAAGGTAACTTATCGGACTGATCGTGACGGTAACGTTGCCGTTCCAGTTGGTAAGGTTTCATTTGGAACTGACCAACTTGTTGGTAACTTAAAGACCATTACTGATGTGATTGTAAAAGCTCGTCCGGCTTCTGTTCGTGGCGTTTACGTTAATAACGTTTCAATCTCATCAACATTTGGCCCCGGCGTCAAGGTGGACTTAGATTCATTTGATGCGATTAAGGCTTAATAGGTTTTGATTTATAAAGAATCCCTAATTGACGGCTACTGCAAGTTTGTGGTAAGCTACTAGTTGCTGATAAATACGCCTAAGACTCAGGTGGCTTTTGCCTTAATATCCTGCCGAGGAATTAACTTTCTCTATGTCTTGGTGGGCATAGGGATTTTTTATTAAATCCCAACTGAAATTTTGGGAGGTGAAATTTTGAGTAAAGAAACTGTTGCAATTAAATCAAAAAAAGTTGACGAGGTTACTGATTTATTGAAGAATGCTTCATCAATCGTGATTGTTGACTATCGTGGTTTAACCGTTGCCGAAGTCACTGATTTGCGTAAGCAATTACGTGATGAAGGCGTTAAGATGGAGGTTATCAAGAACAAGATCTTGGATCGAGCATCTGTTAAAGCTGGGTTTGAAGGCTTAAAAGATACGTTTGCTGGTCCAACTGCCGTTGTGTTCTCTTCTGAGGATCCAATTGCCGGCCCAAAGATCGTTCATAATTTTGCCAAAACGAACGATGCGCTTCAAATGAAGGGCGGCGTGATTGATGGTGAAGTTGCCAGTCTTGATGAAATTAACGCTTACGCTGCATTGCCTAGTCGTGAAGAATTGTTATCAACTCTTGCTAACATTCTTCAAGCACCTGTTCGTAACTTTGCGTACGGTGTTAAAGCAATTGCTGACAAGAAACAATCTGACGATGGCGACGCTGCCTAAGTTGGAATTAATTAATCCAATTATAATGGAGGAAAAATATAATGGCTTTTGATAAAGATAATATTATTGATCAATTAAAAGATGCTTCAATTACTGATCTTAACGACTTAGTTAAGTCAATTGAAGATGAATTTGGTGTTTCTGCAGCTGCTCCAGTTGCTGCTGCGGGTGCTGCTGGCGGCGATGCTGCTACTAAAGACTCATACGATGTTGAGTTAACTGAATCAGGTGACCAAAAGGTTAAAGCCATCAAGGCTATCCGTGACATCACTGGTCTTGGCTTGAAGGATGCTAAGGGTCTTGTTGATAAAGTACCTTCAGTTATCAAGGAAGGCGTATCAGAAGACGAAGCTAACGAAATCAAGGAAAAACTTGAAGCCGTTGGTGGTACGGTAACTCTTAAGTAGTCAAGCTTAATTCGAAAGTCTCAAATTAGTGTACAATCACTAGTTTGAGGCTTTTTTATATGGTCACCCGCCATTCAGCACGATGTTAATGTGGCAAATTGGGCTAGGCTTAGGTAATTCTTAAGTTTGCTACAGTTAAGGTCGCTGATTGTTGCTCTTAGTTAGATTAATTGGCATAATAAACGAGAATGACATTTTGTGGGGTGAGAGTGTGGTAAATGCATTTGAAAGGTTCAAACAATTTATTAACAAACGGATGACGCTCATCAAGCTCATCTTTGTGTTCTCGGTGTTAATCTTTGTTGTGAGGCAGTTGGCAAAAATTATTCGAGAAGTGAATGGGGAGCAGTTTAAAACGGCCCTTGCCAGCCAGTCAAAAGAATCTTTGTTATTAATGCTGATCTTTGGGTTTGTTTCAATTCTGCCGATGTTAATTTATGATTTTTCAATTGTTAAATTTTTACCAACTAAATATTCGCCGAGTTACGTTATTCGAAGTGGTTGGGTTGTTAATACGTTTACCAACTTATTGGGGTTTGGCGGCTTATTGGGGGCTAGTCTTCGGGCACATTTTTATGGTAAGGGAGCAACCAAGAAGCAAATTCTTTACGCAATTTCCAAAGTCGCGTTATTTCTCGTTTCAGGGCTATCGCTTCTTTGCTTGGTTTCGTTGATCATGATCTTTGGCTTTGGGATTGGTACCACATTTGCCCATTACTGGATTTGGTTAGTAGGCGGGGCTGTCTATTTTCCAGGGGTATTGATATTTACTAAGCTTAATCAGGCTAATTTTTTTAAAGATTTAACGACGCAACAAGAACTCACGATGACAGTTGGCTCATTTTTAGAATGGGGGAGTGCCTTAGGGTTCTTCGTGCTAATTGGTTATTTGATGCATTTACCAATTAATTTGTCGCTGGTTATTCCGATTTTTGTGGTTGCCAACGTTGCCGGGGTCGTTTCCATGATTCCTGGTGGGTTAGGGTCTTTTGATATCTTTGTTATTATTGGCCTTGGCTTCATTGGGGTGACGCGAAGTGATGCTTTAGTTTGGATCTTATTATACCGGTTGTTTTATTATTTATTGCCATTTATTGTGGGGGTTGGTCTCTTCATCCATGATACGGGGCACAAACTGAATGAATTTTTAGATGAGTTACCGCGTATTCTAATCCAACGAGTTGCGCAGGTGTTTCTAACGGCGTTTATGTATTTTTCCGGGATTATGATGCTGCTATTTGCGACGGTACCCAATGTCGTGATTATGAACCGATTATATGTTCGATTAGTACCATACTCAATCTTCTTTGTGAGCCACATGATGAACATTATTGTTGCATTTTTATTGATTGGTTTGGGCAGCGGCATTTGGGCTCGCACCAAGCGGGCGTTTTGGCCGACCGTGGTTGTCGTCATCTTGTCAATAATCAACACTTGGTTTAATGAGGCGTTTACGTGGCGGATGATTACGATTTTCGTGGTGATTTTAGTGACTCTTTGGCTATCTCGTGGGGTACTTTATCGTGATCGAATGGCAAACTCGTGGGGGGCGCTTGTCCTCAATAGTTCTATTTTTATCGTGACGTTTGTTGGCTACACTTTGATTGGTATTGCGGCTAACCGCCACTCGCCACTACACTTTGATGCGGCCTATCTGTTTCCATCAGAAGCAATTTGGTTAGTGGGATTTATTGGGTTATTAATTGCGATGTTGGTATTGGTGGCCACGAATCTTTATTTAACTGCAAATCGGCCTGGGTGGTTAAAGCAACCCTTTGATGAAGCTCGGGTTAAGGCAGTCATTCAACAATTTGGTGGCACTGAGGATAGTCACTTGGCGTTTTTAAAGGATAAACAGATTTATTTTTATCAAGAAGATGGCGTTGATCAAGTCTTCTTTATGTACAAGCCAATTGCTGATAAGTTATTGATAATGGGTGAACCAGTTGGCAATCCTGAAAAAGTTGAGGCGGCCATCAATGACTTTATGGTAGCCGCGGATAAAAATGGCCTAAAATTACTCTTTTATGAAATTAATCAGGCCCTTACAATGGGGCTCCATGAGAATGGCTTTGATTTTATCAAAACAGGTGAAGACGGCTTAGTTGACCTCGCTCAATTTACGCTAAGCGGTAAACGTCACCGTGGCGAGCGGGCTTTGATGCATAAATTTGACCGGGAAGGCTATCAGTTTGAAATTATAAAGCCGCCGTTTAGCCCAGAATTGATGCAGAAATTGAGACAAATTTCTGATGAGTGGCTGGCTGGTAAAGTTGAAAAGGGCTTTTCACTAGGATTCTTTGATGATGATTATCTAAATCAAGCACCGATCGCGGTGATGAGAGACGCTGATGATGAGATTGTTGCGTTTGCTAATATTATGCCGGATGGCAATCAGGTCACCACTTCAATTGACTTAATGCGGTCATCGGCCAAAGCGCCCTCGGGAATTATGGATGGGATTTTGATTCATTTATATGAGGAATCGCTTGAGAAGGGCTTTAAATACTTTGATTTAGGAATGTCGCCCTTATCCAACGTTGGGATGTCTAAGTTTAGTTTTACACAAGAGCGGATTGTTCATTTAATTTACCAGTATGGGTACAAGTTCTACCGGTTTGAAGGCTTGCGATCATATAAAGATAAATACGTTGATAAGTGGGAGCCCAAATATATCGCTTATTATCGTGGCAGTTCGCTGGTCTTTTCGGTTCTCCAAGTATTGTTAGTCGTTAACCGGCCACGTAACCAAACCGTTAGCCGAACCCCCAAGTTATTGGACTTTATCTTTGATACAGAATCAAGGGGCCGTGAATAAAGTAGTGACATTAGTCAAAAATCGTCAGCCTAGTCTCTTCAACTAAGCTGACGATTTTTGCAATAGATCGGTTATGATTGATTTTGAGGCGTAAAGGAAGACGCAATTTTTTCAATGGGGATTCTTAGTTTTTGGTCCAAACTACCAAACGCTTAAAAAATCGGTGACTCTGGTAGAAAGTAATTCACCGGGTGTTCAGGTAAAGGTCGATAAAAGAGTGAAAGCTAGCATTGATCATTAGAACCTTTCATTGGTCGAACTTATCACGTAAGGAACTGTCAAATTTGATGCTAACCACGCCACCAAGCATGATGCGAGATGTAATAGGCCTTCTTATGGGTGGTGATAAGAAAAAGCCAATTATCCCGGAAATATAGCATCGTATTCGTATAAGAGACCTGTCATTTCAGTAGCCAACGTGATTAAATGCCACGAGTCCCCAGCGAGTTTAAATCTGATTGTCTTGGGTCATCAGATGCCTTCTCATGTTTATTAAAAGTGAGCGGAGCCAAAGAGCCTAAATTGGAAGCTAACGATTAGGTTCAATGTTAGAATTACTTTGATGGTTGCTCATTTAGTGTAAAAATTTACTGAAATTTACTGTATTAGTATCCAAATGGTCAAAATTCTAGTCAATCGCTTACATATCTTGTGAAAAATCATTACCAAGCTTTAAATAATTTAGGAGATTTGACCATTTGGCGGCTTAAATTGAGACTAATAAATTGTGAAACGATTGGTTAAAAGATGGTTGACAATCATTGAAAAATGCGTTAAATTTTATTTGAGTAAAGTTTACTAAAATCTATTATATAGAGGGATGAAATCTATGATTGCAGAAGAAGTACAAACCAAATTCAAACAAAAATTTGGCTATGATGCATCTCGTGTCTTTTTCTCGCCCGGACGAATTAATTTGATCGGTGAGTATACAGATTTTAACGGCGGCCACGTCTTTCCGTGCGCAATTAGCATGGGAATTTACGCTGCTTATGGGAAGCGTGATGATAACCGGGTTCGAATGTACTCGGCTAACGTTGCGGATCAAGGGATTGTCGAATTTTCGTTGGACGATTTGGCTTATGACAAAGCAGCCGGATGGGCTAATTACCCCAAGGGCATGATGTTGGAAATTATGAATCAGGGTCATCAATTTAGCCATGGCTTTGATCTAGCCGTTTATGGGAATTTGCCTGATGCTGCCGGGTTGTCATCTTCAGCGGCCATCGAGCTGTTGACCGGTGAAATTGTTAACGATGTTTTTTCTTTAAATATCAATGAGCTTGATTTGGTTAAATACGGTCAGTTAGTTGAAAATAATTATATTGGTGTTAACTCTGGTATTATGGATCAATTTGCGATTGGGATGGGCAAGAAGGAACAAGCAGTCTTACTTGATACGAATAACCTTAAGTATGAATACGTTCCCGTTAAATTAGGCGATAATGTGATCGTCATTATGAACACTAAAAAGCATCGTGAATTGCAGGACTCTAAATATAATGAACGCCGGGCCCAATGTGAAGAAGCCTTAAGGCGATTACAAACGAAACTTGATATTAATTCATTAGGCGATTTAACTGAAACCGAGTTTGATGAGCACACTTATCTGATTAATGACGATGTTTTGATTCGTCGAGCTCGTCACGCCGTGTTTGAAAATCAGCGGACACTGCAAGCTAAGAAGGCACTAGTTAATAATGATTTGAATCAATTTGGCCATTTGATTAATGCGTCGCACGTGTCGCTTCACTATGACTTTGAGGTGACTGGAAAAGAACTTGATACTTTGGCCGAAACTGCTTGGAAACAGCCTGGCGTAATTGGGGCTCGAATGACTGGAGCCGGCTTTGGTGGCTGTGCGATTGCAATTGTTGATCGTCATCAAGTCGATGCCTTCAAGCAAAACGTTGGTCAAGCTTACGAACAAGTTGTTGGCCACCCAGCTGAATTCTATATTGCAGAAATTTCGGATGGACCAAGAGAAATTAAGTAACTAGGACAGCTGTGCAAAGCAGAAACTTCCGCATAAAACATCTTGGCCAAAAATCCAAGCCCGGGATTTCCGACCAAGATGCCTTATGCTCCAGTTTCTAACCGCTTTGCTCCGCTCACTTTTGTAGGACAGCTGCGCAAAGCAGGAATCTGCGTGTAAGCACCTTTGTGAAAAATTCCAAGCCCGGGAATTTCCCACAAAGGAGCCTTATACTCCGATTCCTAACCGCTTTGCTCCGCTCACTTTTGTAGGACAGCTGCGCAAAGCAGAAAGCTGCACCTAAGGCTACTTGCCCAAAAATCCAAGCCCGGGATTTCCAGGCAAGTAACCTTAGGCTCCGCTTTCTAAGCGCTTTGCTCCGCTCACTTTTATTAATTAATAGGAGGAATTTAAAATGGCAATTTTAGTATTAGGTGGGGCAGGTTACATTGGTTCTCATACCGTTGATCGCCTGATTGCGAATGGTTACGACGTTGCGGTTGTTGATAACTTGGTAACCGGCCATCGAGCTGCAGTTAATGACAAAGCACGGTTTTATGAAGGCGACGTCCGTGACAAAGCTTTCATGAATTCGGTGTTCGACAAGGAAATCATTGATGGGGTCATTCATTTTGCTGCCTTTTCAGTTGTGCCGGAATCAATGGAAAAGCCATTAAAGTATTTTGATAATAATACTGGTGGGATGATCAGCTTGCTTGAAGTGATGCATGATCACAATGTTAACAAGATTGTTTTCTCATCAACGGCGGCTACTTATGGTGAACCTAAACAAATCCCAATCAAAGAAACCGATCCACAAGTCCCGACTAACCCATATGGTGAAAGTAAATTAGCCATGGAAAAAATTATGCATTGGAGCGACGTTGCCTATGGCATTAAATTCGTTGCTTTACGATATTTCAACGTTGCTGGTGCTAAACCAGATGGTTCGATTGGTGAAGACCATCATCCAGAAACTCACTTGGTACCAATTATTTTACAAGTTGCCTCGGGTGAACGGGATCAATTAACGATCTTTGGCGATGATTATGATACGCCAGATGGGACCAACGTTCGGGACTATGTTCATGTTGTCGACTTAGCTGATGCGCACATTTTAGCCTTGAAATATTTGCAAACAGGGCATGATTCTGATGCCTTTAATTTGGGATCTTCAACTGGATTTTCAAATAAACAGATGTTGGATGCGGCCAGAGAAGTGACTGGCAAACCAATTCCAGCCAAAATGGGCCCACGGCGGGCTGGTGATCCAAGCACGTTGATTGCTGCCAGTGATAAAGCCCGCAAAGTCCTTGGCTGGAAGCCCCAATTTGACGATGTTCATGAAATTATTAAAACTGCCTGGAATTGGAAGCAGACGCATCCAAAGGGTTATGACGATCGGAAAGGAAATGCATAGGCATGACACAATCAGCTGTTGAAAAATTTACCGATTTGATCATCAAATCGGATTCACCTTACACCAATGTTGATCGAATTTACGTGACCAACCTGATTTTTCGCCTGATTGGTGATGGTTTTGGTGAACCAACTCAAAGCACGGAAGCGGTTGATCTTGCCAATGAACTTGTTGATCTGGCAATTGAGCATGGAAAGATTGAAGATTCAATTACTAACCGCGAAATTTTGGAAGACCAACTAATGGATCTGCTTACGCCGATTCCGTCTAAGGTTAATGAGATTTTTTGGACAAAATATCAAAAGTCACCTGAAGAAGCAACCAATTATTTTTATGGGTTAAGCCAAAATAACGATTATATCAAAACCCGGGCAATTGCTAAGAATATCTCATATCTTGCCAAGACAGACTATGGGGATTTAGAAATAACGATTAATCTGTCAAAACCAGAAAAAGATCCCAAAGCAATCGCCGCGGCTGGCCGCAAGAAGTCAACAAGTTATCCGGTGGGGCCACTCGCAATTGAAAACGAAGGGTATTTAGGACGACTAGGATATCCAGCTCGAAGTAATCACCGGGTAATCCGAATGATGATTAACGGTGAGCCGTGGGGCTTCCAATATTCGCCATATGCGTATTTTGGCGAACATGCGATTTTTCTCAATCAAAAGCACGTTCCGATGTCCATTGATCAGCGAACGTTTGTTAACTTGACGGATATTATCAAACAATTGCCGCACTATTTCGTTGGTAGTAATGCAGATTTGCCAATCGTTGGCGGATCATTGTTAGCTCAAGACCATTATCAGGGTGGCCGCCACACTTTCCCAATGATGAAAGCTGGAATTGATCGGCCGATCGACCTCGGAATTGACGGTTTGACAGCTGGAATTGTGAAATGGCCAATGGCAACAATTCGTCTACTCAGCAAGGATGCGAATCAAGTCGTTGATGCAGCAACTAAAATTGCCAATACTTGGCAGACTTATTCAGACGAGTCAGTGAATATTCGCGCATATACGGATAACACTCGGCACCACACAGTGACGCCCATTGCTCGAATGAATGGCGATCAGTTTGAAATGGACATTGTGTTGCGAGATAATCAAACGTCCGCAAAGTATCCTGACGGGATTTTTCATCCACATCAAGATGTTCAACATATCAAAAAAGAAAATATTGGCTTAATTGAAGTGATGGGGCGAGCAATTTTGCCTGCCCGTCTGAAAACAGAAATGAAAGAAGTCGAAAAGTACGTTTTAGACGAGCCTAATCAAATTGCCGATTATCACAAACCATGGGCTGATAAGCTTAAGCAAACGGACCATTTTACCAAAGAAAACGTTGAGCAAGTGATCAACCAAGAAATTGGGTTAGTTTTTGCCAGGGTCTTAGAAGATGCTGGTGTTTACAAATGGAATGATGAAGGTCAAGCCGCTTTTGACCGATTCGTGCAAGCAATTAAATAAGTGGCATTTTAACGGGACTGAAGCTAACACCTTGTTTATGGCTTTTAATGAAGTCGAGACGAGGCTGTATAGGCATTAGGGCCCGTTTGTTTTATGGTATGATAATATAACAGATGTAATTGAGTCAGAATAACTGTACTAAGTAGAAGAGGATGCTTAAGTCTACGGGTAAGCCGTTTTCTAGATGCTTTGCTTCGCTCACTTTTGCAGGACAGCTGCGCAAAGCAGAAACTTCCACATAAAACATCTTGGCCAAAAATCCAAGCCCGGGATTTCCGGCCAAGATGCCTTATGTTCCAGTTTCTAAACGCTTTGCTCCGCTCACTTTACTTTTTAGGAGGATGACATGAAATTTATTGCTTATAACGTCAGGGATGATGAAATTCCGTTTATCGAAAAATGGGGGAAGGATCATCAAATTGAAGTGGCTTATACGACCACGACGTTAACACCAGAAACCATTGAAGAAGCCAAAGGGTATGATGGAATTTCTGGTTTGCAGACGATTGCCTATACCAAAGAATTGTTTATTGCTTTTCGAAAGCTCGGGATTAAGTATTTAGCGTTGCGAAACGTGGGCGTTGATAACCTGGATTTACAAGCGGCAGCCGACAATGGTGTTAAAATCACCAATGTGCCGGCATATAGCCCAGAAAGTATTGCGGAATTTGCTGTTACCATGGCCCTGTTTTTGTCTAGAAAGGTTGGGTATATGCAACAACAATTGCGGCAAAAGCAAGAATTTCACTTTTCACCAGACTTTATGGGCCGATTGATTAGTGAACAAACCGTTGGGATTGTGGGTACCGGCCGCATTGGTCAACACGCAATTCGGCTGTTCAAAGGTTTAGGCGCAAAGGTAATTGCTTATGACAAGTATCCAATTAAAGATACTCATGGTGAGTTTCACTATACAACTAGTTTTCAAGATTTAGTTCGGCAAAGTGATATCATCAGTTTACACATGCCAGCCACTCCAGATAACTATCATGAGTTTAATCATGAAACTTTTGAGTTAATGAAAAACACAGCGCTTTTCATTAACACAGCAAGAGGGTCGATTGTTGATACCGCCGATTTGATTTTTGCCTTACAAAGCGGAGAAATTGCTGGTGCCGGGATTGATACCATTGAAAATGAGTCTGCCGATCTTCAAGATTCACGGTCAACAAAGCAAGTGACTGATGCCGATGTCATTAAGCTGTCAATGATGCCCAATGTTTTAATCACGCCGCACTCTGCGTTTCATACTACTCGCTCCGTAATGAATATGGTGAATATTTCAATGGATCATTTAAAAGCAATGGTGGAAGGAAAACCAGTTAGTGACATAGTTGACTAGCGATGGTTTTTATAAATGTTGACAATCATTGCGGTAGGGTTGAACTCACGTGTTTTAATGTGCTTAGTGATGGTTGGAACATTGCTAAAAATGGTCAATCGGCTCCGGTCGAAAAAGTTAAATGACAAAAGGCTTGATGAGCAACACATTAATGTGCCGTTCGTCAAGCCTTTTTCATTAGCAAATTATCTGGCTGGTCAGCTTAAGATGAGTTAGCTAACGTTTAAATATCATAGTCACTGTCATTCATCGATTCAACGTTGCCCAACAAATAACCGTTCCCAACTTGAGAGAAGAAATCATGATTAGCAGTCGACGTTGAAATGCCATTCATAACAATCGGATTAACATCTTCTGCGGTATCGGGGAAGAGCGGGTCTTGCCCAAGATTCATTAAGGCTTTATTTGCGTTATAGCGAATAAAAATTAAAACGTCTTCCGTCCAGCCAATTTGGTCATACAAGAGATGGGTATACTTCTCTTCGTTAGCATATAGCTTATAGAGCAAATCGTACAGCCAATTTTTGAGGTCTTCTTGCTTGCCCTTAGCAAGTTGGTTAAAGCCAATTTGGAACTTGTAGCCAATGTACGTGCCATGGACGGATTCATCTCTTAGAATTAGTTTGATAATTTCAGCTACGTTTGGAATTTTATTATGTCCAAGGTACCAAAGCGGGGTGTAGAAGCCAGAGTAGAACAAGAAGGTCTCTAAGAACACACTCGCAATTTTTTTCTTCAACGGGTCCGGTTCATTTACATAAATATCATGAATCTTGAGGGCCTTATTCTGAAGAAATTCTTCCGTGTCACTCCAATCAAAGATTTCGTCAATTTGCTCAGGTGTATTTAAAGTTGAAAAAATTGACGAATAGCTCTTGGCGTGCACGGACTCCATAAATTGGATATTGTTCAAGACGGCCGTTTCGTGTTGCGTTCGGACATCCTTTCGAAGCGATGCCATGCCTTCTTGTGACTGCAGCGTGTCTAGGAGCGTTAAGCCACCAAAGACGTGGCCGACTACCCACTGATGATCTTCGTTTAGGGTTCGCCAATCTGACAAGTCATTTGATAGCGGGATTCTGGTATCCAGCCAAAATTGCTCCGTTAATTTTTCCCAAGTTGCTTTATCAATTTGATCATCAATCGCGTTCCAATTAATTGCTTTATAATTTTCAGTCATCATTCTCCCCCTAGATAACGCAGCTTTCACATTGATTGGAGCCAACTTCTTGTTGGTCGTCCGTGAAAGTTCGGATGTAATATATTGATTTTACACCTTTTTTGTAAGCATAGTTCCTTAAAATGTTTAAATCACGAGTTGTCATCTTATCAGTCCGACCATCTTTCCATTCGTACAGCCCACTTGGGATGGTTGAACGTAAAAATAGGGTTAATGCCATTCCCTGATCGATGTGTTCTTGGGCAGCGGCATAGATGTCGATCACCTTTCGCATATCCATATCATAAGCGGAAGTGTAATAAGGAATCGTGTCATTTGATAGATAAGGGGCCGGATAATAAATTTTGCCAATTTTTGACTCTTGGCGTTCTTCAATTCGGTTAATGATCGGGTGCAAGCTGGCAGTCGTATCGTTGATGTACGAAATCGAGCCATTAGGGGCAACTGCCAAACGATTTTGATGGTAGAGGCCGTATTGCATAACAGCTTGCTTTAACGCTTCCCAATCGGCTTTGGTTGGGATCATGTCATCAGAAAAGAGTGCCTTGACTTTATCAGACTTTGGCGCATAGGACTTTTCCAAATATTTATCAAAATAGCTGCCATCCGCGTACTTACTTTTATCAAAGTTATCAAAAACTTGATGACGTTCCTTGGCAATCTTATTAGAAGCAACCAAGCTCCAATAATTTAAAAGCATAAAGTAGATGCTGGTAAATTCAATTGATTCTGCTGAACCGTAGTACATATGGTGTTTAGCAAAAAAGCTGTGCAGACCCATGGCCCCTAAGCCGATCGAATGGGACTCGTGATTACCTTTTTGAATTGAAGGGACGACGTCAATGTTGGAGTGGTCTGTTACAAAGGTCAATGCTCTAACCATCGTTTCAATAGAATGACCAAAGTCAGCCGCGTTCATCATATTGTTAATGTTAGTGGAACCCAAATTACAAGAAATATCTTTGCCTAATTTGATGTAATGCTGTTGGTTATCAACCGTTGCTGGTGTTTGAACCTGCAGGATTTCTGAACAAAGATTGCTCATGACGATCTTGCCGTCAATTGGGTTAGCCCGATTAGCGGTATCAATGTTAATAATATAAGGGTAGCCGGATTCTTGCTGTAGCTTACTGATTTCTGTTTCTAGGTCGCGGGCCTTAATCTTGGTTTTCTTGATCTTGTCATTGGCAACCAACTTGTCGTATTCTTTAGTGATGTCCACGTAAGAAAATGGTTCGCCATATTCGCGTTCGACATCGTAAGGACTAAATAAGTACATATCGGCGTTTGCTTTGATTAACTCGTAAAATTTGTCTGGAACAGTCACACCTAATGAAAGGGTCTTTAGGCGGATCTTCTCATCAGCATTTTCTTTTTTGGCACCCAAAAAAGAAATGATATCTGGATGGAAAACGGATAAGTAGACGACGCCGGCACCTTGGCGCTGGCCGAGCTGATTGGAATAAGAAAAGCTATCTTCAAGCAACTTCATGACGGGGACAACCCCTGAAGCGGCCCCTTCGATGTGCTTAATTGGATCGCCGGCGGCCCGCAAATTGGATAAATTGATGCCAACCCCACCGCCAATTCTCGATAGCTGCAAAGCAGAATTGATGGTTCGGCCAATTGTGTTCATGTCGTCAGTTGTCTGAATTAAAAAGCAGGAGACAAACTCGCCGCGATTTTGCCTACCAGCATTTAGAAATGAGGGTGTTGCCGGCTGGTAACGCTGGTGGATGATTTCATCTGCTAGATTCATGGCTAAGCTTTCATCGCCGTCCGCAAAGTAGAGGGCATTTGCCGCGACGCGATCTAAGAAAGTTTCTAGGTAGGCATCATTGTCGTTGGTTTTTAAAGCGTACTGGGCATAAAATTTGTAGGCAGCCATAAATGATTTAAAATGAAAGTTTTGGTTTTGAAGATAATCATAAAGTTTCTCAATAAAGCCAAAATCATATTGATCAATAAAGCCCTTTTCGTAATAATGATTGTTGATTAAGTAGTCGAATCGCTCTTGAAGCGAGTCAAATTTGACTAGATTGGGGGAGACGTTCTTATCTAAGAATGCTTGTAAAGCCTCCTGATCCTTTTGAAGCGGAATTTGCCCGTTAACCGGGATGTTAATCTCGTTATTTAAATCAAAATACGAGGTGTCCGTTAAGTGATGAAGTGACATGTTTGAACCACACTTTCTTTAATTTTGGGAATAAAATAAGCGAGACCAAATGTGGTTTCGCCCATAAGTGATGAAATCTATATGGTAAAATGGATAAAGTGATCAACCGGCGATGGATTGAAGCTGATCAGGTCTAAAGCCACTAAAGGCTTGCTTGCCATCGACATCGACGACGGGAACGGCCATAAAACCACGTTTCTTAAGATAATCAATATATTGTGGCTGCTCGTTAATGTTATGTTCTTCAAACGCAACGTTATGTTCGGTAAGGTAACGCTTTGTCATTTTGCACTGCATGCAATTGTTTTTAGAGTACAACGTAATTTTTGCCATCTTTATCATCTTCCCCTTTTTGCTCGTTTTTACTTGATGCTTATAGTTTACACTAATTGAGAGAAAAATCAACGATAAGAACACAATATATTGTGATTTTAAACTGACCATCCACTAAATATGGGATGCAATTTAAAATGATAGAATAGGAGTTAAAAAATGAGCGACAATCAATTTTACTACTCAAAGAATCCGGATGTCCAATCGAATCCAACGACTTGGCATTTTACATTGTTAAAAAACAACTTAACGTTTACTTCTGACAACGGTGTGTTTTCTAAACATACGGTCGATTATGGCACTCGGGTATTGGTGCACAATCTGAATTACGATCAATTGCCAGTAGGTAAAATCTTGGATTTGGGAACCGGCTACGGCCCTATCGGAATCGCAATTGCCAAAGCGTTTCCTGATCGGCTTGTTGATATGGTGGATGTCAATGAATTGGCTTTGGCACTAGCGAAAAAAAACGCCCATGATAATCAGGTTGACAATGTCAATATTTTTTCCAGCGATGTTTACGCGGCCGTGGTTGATCAATACGCAGCCATTGTGACAAATCCACCCGTTAGAGCAGGTAAGAAAGTTGTTGACGCAATGATTACTGGCGCGCTGGCTCACCTTGTTGCTAACGGGGTCCTAACCGTTGTCTTACAAAAAAAACAGGGGGCGCCCTCGGCCAAAAAGTTGATGACAACCGTTTTTGGTAATTGTGACATTTTAAAACGGGATAAGGGTTATTATATTTTACAGAGCATTAAAAAGTGAGGGAAGCTAATGGCAAGTAAAAACGATCACCAATTTATGCGGGCAGCACTTGTGGAGGCCCAAAAAGCTTTCGTCATTGGTGAAGTTCCCATTGGTGCCGTAGTCGTTTCCGACGGTCGAATCATTGGCCGTGGCCATAATTTGCGAGAACACCTCAATGATGGCGTTGCTCACGCCGAAATCATGGCCATTGAAGAAGCTTGTGCCACCATGAATTCTTGGCGGCTTGTTGATTGTGACTTGTATGTGACAATTGAACCCTGCTTAATGTGTGCCGGGGCAATCATCAACTCAAGGCTTAAAACCGTTTATTTTGGTGCCCGGGATCCCAAAGCAGGTGCGGTTCGAAGCCTTTACCAAGTTTTGGAAGATCCCCGGCTGAATCATCAGATTGAAGTTTTTGAAGGGGTGTTAAAAGCCCAATCAGCTCAAATCATGAAGGACTTTTTTCGGGCGGCTCGAAAAAGAAAAAAGTAAAATAGACTGGCATTTTTTAGTGAAGTAAGTTATGATGGATATTGCCGCAAGGCCCTGAGACAAGGGTCGGGTTACGAACTGTGTCAGGTCCGGAAGGAAGCAGCACTAAGTATCATCGACCTTGTGTCTCTTGATTATGAACTTTAAACTCTCAGCAAATCTGCTGGGAGTATTTTTTTTATCAATTTAAAGATGCGCGAAGGAATTATTAATATAAAGAAGTTTTTGGAACTAAGTTTGGGCCAGCCATCGGGTGACCACTTGCGAAATTTAATGAAAATCGCTTATTATTTATATTGGCATTATTCCGTGTTTCATCATATAATTATTGAGACGTTTTTAATTGAACGATTTTTGAAATGGCGCTTTTTGGAGGGTTTAGTAATGAGCTATCAAGCTTTATATCGGGTATGGCGGCCACAACGGTTTGATGAAATTGTGGGCCAGTCAATCATTACACGAACGTTAAAAAATGCCTTGATTACTAAACAAATTAGTCATGCGTATTTGTTCACTGGTCCCCGGGGAACCGGCAAAACCTCTGCTGCCAAGATTTTTGCCAAAGCAGTTAACTGCCACTACTTAAAAGACGGCGAACCTTGCAATCAATGTGAGACTTGTAAAGCCATTAACGAAGGCAGCTTAAACGATGTCATTGAAATTGATGCCGCTTCAAACAACGGGGTCGAAGAAATTCGGGATATTCGTGATAAGGCCAAGTATGCGCCAACCCAAGCGGATTACAAAGTCTACATCATTGATGAAGTTCATATGTTGTCAACCGGGGCTTTTAATGCCTTGCTGAAAACTTTAGAGGAGCCACCGGCAAACGTTATTTTTATTTTGGCAACCACCGAACCTCATAAGATCCCAGCAACGATTATCTCTCGGACTCAGAAATTCGATTTTAAACGGATTAAGCCAACCGATATTTTGGAGCGAATGGCTTACATTCTGCAGCAAAAACACGTTGATTATGACGATCGGGCGCTGAAGTTAATTGCCAAGGCGGCAGAAGGTGGGATGCGGGATGCGTTAAGCATCTTGGATCAAGCAATGTCGTATGGTGACAATCAAATCACATATGAAAATGCGTTGTTGGTCACAGGAAGCGTCACCAATGAATTATTGACCAAATATATGCAGCAAGTGCACCAGCAAGATACTAAGAATGCATTATTAAC
Source organism: Lentilactobacillus fungorum (assembly GCF_016860605.1). Lineage (GTDB taxonomy): Bacteria > Bacillota > Bacilli > Lactobacillales > Lactobacillaceae > Lentilactobacillus > Lentilactobacillus fungorum. The sequence continues at coordinate 107,648 of NZ_BNJR01000021.1, read as the reverse complement.
GGTTCAAAAGATTCTTGATGAAGGCAAGGATGCAAGCCGATTTGTTGAAGACCTGACCAGCTATTGCCAAGACGTGCTTTTGTACCAGCAAGATCCGCAAATGGTTGAGGAAATGGAATTAGGGGTTATCGACGATGAGTTTAAGCAGATTAGTACGGAAATTAGTGATAGTGATATCTATCAAATCATCAACGAACTAAATGACATTTCAAATTCTTTGCGGTATACGGCTCATCCAGATGTTTATCTGGAAGTTTTAACGGTTAAGATTACCCACCTTGATGAAAAAAAGCCTGCAGCGACGACAATCCAAACGGCCGCTCAACAAGCAGTTCCGGCACCAAATGTTGAGCGGACAATCCAGCAGCTCACTAATCAGGTCAATCAACTGCAAGAAGAAATTGATACGCTAAAAAAATCGACAACCAACGCCATGCCGAAAAGCTCAGCTTCTGCTGATTCAGCAGCGACAAAGCCATTGGCAAGAACTAAGGCAACTGTAGCTGAACACGTTGAATTGGCCAAGATTTATCCAATCTTGGGCTCGGCAACTAGGAAACAATTAAATCAGTTTAAAGAAGTTTGGCCCGATTTGATGAACACGCTGACCGTGACGCAACGGGCGGTAATGCATGTATCAAAGCCGGTTGCTGCGAGTGCCAAAGGGGTAATCGTGTCGTTTGATTATGCGTTCTTATACCAAAAAGCTCAAGGCGATACAGAGTTAAGGGATGCCCTAGAGAATAATTTGGATCGTATTGTGGGGAAAACACCAGAAATTGTGTTTGTCCCGGAAAACCAATGGCCCCAAATTAGAAAAGACTACTTGGCAAACCACAAGGATCAGCTTGCCAGTTCCAAGAAGGCGGGGCAAGATGCTGACCCAAAAGCTGATGAAAGTGCCGGAAGCGATGAACCGCCTATCGTTAAAAAGGCAGCGGAATTGTTTGGTAAAGAAATTTTAGATATTAAAAATGACTAATTGGAGGACTTAATGATGATGAATGGTATGAATCGAAACAATATGATTAAGCAAATGAAAAAAATGCAAAAGCAGTTGACCGAAGAACAGGAAAACTTAAAGCAACAGGCATTTACTGGGGTTGCGCCAGATGATATGGTTAAAGTGACTTTTAATGGCGATCGAAAGATGACCGATATCCAAATTAAGCCGGAAGCCATCGACCCTGACGACCCGGAAATGTTGGCTGATCTGGTCTTGGCGGCGGTTAATGATGGCTTAGCAAACGTTGAAAAGGCAACGCAGGAAACGCTTGGCAAGTATACCAAGGGCCTTCCGGGAATGTAATTGGAATTGAGAAGGGAAAAGTATGCAATATCCGGAACCAATCGCAAAGTTAATTGATAGCTACATGAAATTACCGGGGATCGGCAACAAAACCGCAACTCGGCTGGCTTTTTATACGGTTGATATGAACGAAACAGATGTTAAAGGATTTGCTGACGCACTAGTCGCTACCAAAAAAGATCTTCACTACTGTTCGATTTGCGGCAACCTAACCGATGAGGACCCTTGCGAAATTTGTCGAGATAAAAGTCGGGATCAGTCAACAATCCTAGTGGTTGAGGAGCCAAAGGACGTCATGGTGATGGAGCGGGTTCAAGAATATCACGGTCTTTACCATGTCCTCCATGGGGTTTTATCACCAATTGAAGGCAAAGGACCAGAAGATTTGAATATTAGTTCGCTCATTAAACGATTGCAGCAAAATAAAGCTGTCAAAGAAGTGATTGTAGCCACTAATGCAACTCCCGAAGGTGAAGCGACGGCAATGTACTTAAGTAAACTAATTAAACCAGCCGGTATTAAGGTTACCCGATTAGCTCACGGATTATCTGTCGGTTCCGATATTGAGTACGCTGATGAAGTGACGTTATTCAAGGCAGTTCAGGGTCGAACCGAAATCTAGTGAGGGGGGACATGATGTTTTTTAGTAGATGGAAACGGCGTGATATCAAAGCCGATTATGACGAGCGGCTACTTGAGCTGATTAATAATTTAAAGGAAGAATGGGATCATGCGGCCCAGACACAAAATGCGGTTGCGGATAGTGACATTGAGATGGAACAAGAAACTGCATTAGCTCGGCAAAAGTATTTCTTCATATACAAAGAAGCTCGAATTAGAAAAATTAAAAATAATCAAATTCAGCCATCAGTAATTAGCTATGACCGAGACGATTTTGAATGAGGTCATTTGAAATTAACGGTGGTTGAGCCTCGTTAACTGGCAGAGTGACTCATAATGAATTTTAGTATCGAAACAATGACGTTTTTGTTGTCATGGTTTATCGGTTTCTAAAACAAATTATTAATCGCTCTTTTCTTTTGAAATAGACAGGCTAAACAACATATCGTACAATTAATATAATTATAGAAGTGAGGGAATCGGTTTGAATGGTAAATTTATAACGTTTGAAGGTCCAGATGGTGCTGGCAAGACATCTGTTATGAACGAGGTGGTTGGCCCGTTTAAACAGCAGCTTGGCGATCGTTTGCTGGTTACCAGGGAACCCGGTGGCAATAAAATTTCTGAAGAGATTCGCCACGTTATTTTGGATCGTCAAAATACGGAAATGGATTATCGGACCGAAGCATTATTGTACGCGGCAGCGAGGAGACAACACCTTGTTGAAACGATTCTACCAGCCTTAAATGCCGGTAAACTGGTTCTTTGCGACCGTTATGTGGACAGTTCGGTTGCGTATCAAGGAGCTGGGCGACAGATTGGCATGAAACAAGTCTACCGTATGAATGAATTTGCGACTGAGAAACGATTGCCGAACAAAACAATTTATTTTGATATTCCTGTTGAAGTGGGCTTAACTCGAATTGCCAAGCACAGGGATAGCACCCAAATCGATCGCTTGGATGTTGAGACCACCGAATTTCATAAGCGGGTTCATCAAGGGTACATGGCAATTAGAAAGAAAAATGCTGAGCGGTTTGTCACAATTGATGCTACTCAGCCATTTGAACGAGTCGTGGCAGATACGATTAATGTGATTCGACAAATTGCTAGTGAGTATTTTTAAGGAGAGTTAAGTTATGAGATTAGTAATCGCAATTGTCCAAGATAAAGATGCCAATAAACTACGTTCCGTATTTGTTGCCCACGATATTATCGCAACCCGATTTTCGACTACCGGTAGCTTTTTGCGTTCGGGCAATACAACTTATTTAGTTGCAATTGATGATGAAAAAGTTGACTTGGTTTTGAGCTTGATCAAAGAGACCTGTTCTGCGCGTCAGCAATTCATGACGCCGCCGGTTAGTTTGAATGGTGATACGGCTGAGCACACATTTCCAATTGAAGTCCAAGTTGGCGGGGCAACTGTGATGGTTCTGCCAATCGATCAATTTCACCAATTTTAGAAGGGACTTTCATGGCAGAAAATATCGTAGAAGTTGCCAAACAAAAGCAACCGCAGCTGTTTCACCAGTTCATGTCATTAGTTGCTAACAATGAATTGTCTCATGCCTATTTATTAACGGGTGAAGACGGAGCTGGCCAATTTGCTGTGGCAATGGCCGTTGCGATGCGACTGTTTTGTACGCATGTGGTCGATGGGGTTGCTTGTGGACAATGTCCAGAATGTGTACGGATTATGCACCATGATCACCCTGATGTTGTCTTGACAGCTCCTGATGGTCAAAGCATTAAGGTTGACCAAATTCGCCACGTCAAAAGTGAATTTACTAAGAGCGCGGTGGAAGGGGCCAAGAAAGTTTTTATTATTTCTGAAGCCGAAAAAATGACCACTGGGGCAGCTAATAGTTTGCTCAAATTTATTGAGGAACCCGTTGGCAATGTGGTGACGTTTCTTATCAGCAAAAATCGGCATCTCATTTTGCCAACCATTATCTCCAGAACGCAAGTTGTCGAATTTCCGAGCTTAAGTAAGCCGCAAATGATTGCTGAATTGAAACAGGATGGGATTTTACCCAGCCAAATCAATTTACTGATGGCGATTACGAATAGTCGAAGCGAAGTCGATCAACTACTTAAGGATGATTGGTTCGGGCAAATGCAACAGGCAATTGCCAAGTGGTTTAGTTATTTAGCCAGCGGTAATTTAATGGCAGTCCCATTCATTCAAATGACGATAATGCCGATTGTTGGTAGCAAAGACCAGCAGCGAGTGGTTTTAACAATGATCATTAGCCTTTTTGAAGATGTTTTGGAATTAAAATATGGTACCCTGGCAAAGGATGATTTAAAGTATCCGGCCATTATTGATCAAATGCAAAAAGCAGCGACAAATTGGCAAAGTGGCCAATTAATCACGATGTTGGATGAAGTGCTGGCGATGAACAACAGTATGGCCGTGAATGTTAATTTTCAAGGAATCGTTGAGTCAATGACACTGAAGATATTGAAGATTGCCAAATCGTAATTGGCGAAAGGTGATAAAATCGTGGATTCTCAAAGCTTATATGACGAACTAAAAGAGATGGATACTCGGCTAAGTGATACGGCGGCCAATTTTTCTCATTTGCATGAAGCGTTGATTGAATTGATGGAAAAAAACGCCGAGTTGGAAATTGAAAATCAGCATTTGCGGGAACGAGTAACCGAGATCACGAATAAAGTTGGCCAAAATTCACCTCAATTATCTAAATCTCGAAAGAACTTGGAGAAACTATACAATGAAGGCTTCCACGTTTGCAACGAATATTATGGTAAACGGCGTGAAAATGATGAGGACTGTATTTTTTGTACTGATATTATTTATGGTCGTCGAGATTAGGGGAGAATCGTGGAAACACAAAAAAGTTTTGACGCAACAACTCAATATGGCACGCTGTATTTAGTGCCGACGCCTATCGGCAATTTGGCGGATATGACTTATCGGGCGGTGGAAATTCTTAAAACTGTTGATTTAATTGCTGCTGAAGACACGCGGAATACGCAGAAACTTTTGAATCACTTTGGGGTTGAAACCAAGCAGATTAGTTTTCATGAGCATAATACAGCCCAGCGGATTCCCGAATTGGTTGCCAAACTTAAGCAAGGAGTTTCCATTGCGCAGGTAAGCGATGCCGGCATGCCCTCGATTAGTGATCCCGGTCATGAACTCGTCGTGGCTTGTATTCACCAATCAATTAAGGTGGTGCCACTTCCTGGGGCGAATGCCGGTATAACGGCGTTAATTGCTTCTGGTATTTTGCCGCAGCCATTTTATTTTTATGGTTTCTTATCTCGCAAGCCTAAGGAGCAGCGCGAAGAATTAGGTCATTTACAAAATCGACCTGAGACGCTCATTTTTTACGAGGCCCCTCATCGATTGAAGAAAACGCTCAAGGAACTAATTGAACAATTCGGCCCAGATCGGCAAGTCGCGCTCTGCCGGGAACTGACTAAAAAGCATGAAGAATTTATTCGTGGCGATTTGGCAGCCGTGTTTGAATGGGCCAATTCTGTCGAAATTCGAGGAGAATTTGTTATTATAGTGGCAGGTAATCACAATCCGAAAAGTGATGGTCAAGATCCTTTGGCGGGAATGACGATGAGCCAGCAAGTTGATTTTCATATTAAGAATGGTTTGAAAGTTAACGAAGCAATTAAGCGAGTTGCCAAGGATCACCATTTAAGAAAACAAGTTGTTTATAATGAGTACCATGATATTAAGTAAATGAAAGAAGAAGTGCCCATGGCAGCAAAGCAATTTAGTGAAACCCATACCATTCCGTTTTATGAGTGTGATGTGAACAATCGAATTACGATTCCAATGCTGATTAATGTGCTCATCTTGGCTTCTGAGCATCAAAATGAGCAACTGGGAGTCGATCAGACAACGCTGATTGACCGCTATGGAATTGGTTGGGTCGTGATTTCATATTCGATTAAGATTAACCAATTGCCAACTAATAATTCAACTGTCAAAATGACGACCAAGGGAACTTCTTATAACCGTTATTTTGCTTATCGGGAATTTTGGCTGCATGATCAGGCTGGTAATGAATTAGTTAAGGTTGAGAGCATTTGGGTGTTGATGAATGAACAAACCCGAAAGATTACATCGATGTCAGATGACATTATTGCGCCGTACGAGTCAAAAAAAGTCAAACGAGTCCCACGATTGCCTCGGCCAGAAATTATTAAGGATTTGGCCAAGGCAGACGCTAAGCAGTATCAGGTTCGGGTGAGCGACATTGATTTTAACGGTCACGTTAACAACTCGGTTTATTTGGAGTGGATGCTGGATGCACTGCCGATGTCCTTTTTAGGCCGCTATATACCTCGTCAAATTGATATTCGTTTTGACAACGAGGTTAAGTATGGCAATCTGGTGACCAGTTCCGTGGTTGTTGATTCAACGGATCGTGATAGAATTAAAACGATTCACGAAATTACCACCGGTGATGAGATTTCTGCCAGTGCCACGTTTATTTGGAATCAAATTAATGTAGAAGGTAGTCAACAATCATGAAAATTTTAGCGATCGATACTTCCAACCGACCCCTTTCGGTTGCAGTGATGGATGACGATCATTTGTTAGCAGAGACAACGATGACAACCCACCGAAAGCATGCCGAATTTTTAATGCCTGTAATAGAAGATTTGGTCAAAAAAGCAGCTCTCAGTCCGAATGACTTGGACCGAGTAGTCGTTGCTGGGGGACCAGGTTCTTACACAGGAATTAGAATGGCAACAACAGCGGCAAAAACAATTGCGGCAACCCTATCAATTGATTTAACGATGGTTTCCAGTTTATTAACGCTTTGCTTAAATGTCTCGATGCCAGTCGGGTTAATTAACCCCATCTTTGATGCACGTAATGAGAATATCTTTACCGGTTTATATCGCTTCGATAATCAAGGCAAACTGGTGTCAGTTATTGAAGACCAACATACTAATTTGACTGACTGGCTAACCCAACTTAAGCAATATACCGAAAAAATCACAATTATTGGTGATACGGACGCTTTTGAAGCGAAGATGAGGTCAGCATTACCTAATCGATTAGTAGTTGCTGATCAATTAGCAGACATTCCAAGCGCTGCTCGATTAGGCATTTATGGTCGAAATATCACACCGGTAGCTAACGTTGACAGTGTTGTTCCAAGATATTTGCGACTTACAAAGGCAGAAGCCGATTGGAAAAAAAGTCATCCGAATGAGGATACGCAGAACTATGTTGAGAAAATTTAAGAGCTGGTTTAACAAAAATTTTTATAATAAAGAGGCCCAACTGCGGCAACGATATTTGGACATTAAAAACCACGATGTGGAAATTAACGGTACCAAGTATTTTTTAGCCAAGGCAATGATTCCAGACATCCCAGAAATCTTAGGAATTGAACGGGCAGTGTATGGCGGTCAAACGCCGTGGGATGATCGGGCCTTTCGAAGCGAACTTATGAGAAAGAACGATCGCTTGTATTTAGTGTTGCGTCGAAACGATTGGCTAGTGGCATTTATCGGCTGTTCTTTGAATGAACATACCAAAGACTGTCATATTACGAACGTTGCGGTGGCTCCTAATTTTCAAAATCATGGTCTGGGTTATTTCTTGGTGACAACAATCATCAAAAAGGCTCGGCAAATGACTTTTGATAAAGTAACTTTGGAAGTTCGGGTTAGTAATACGCGCGCTCAAAAGTTATACCGGGATATTGGATTTGTCGATAATGGTCTAAAAAAAGATTATTACTATAATGACCGAGAAGACGCGTTAAATATGATCTTGGATATTACGAAGATTGGTTGACCTTGAGAGAAATGAGATGAAATCAGTGTCTAGAGACTTAATACTTTCTTTTGAAAGCAGTTGTGATGAAACTTCCGTAGCAGTAATCGAAAATGGTGATACCATTTTGTCTAATGTTGTGGCGACACAAATTAAGAGCCACCAGCGATTTGGTGGGGTGGTTCCCGAAGTTGCTAGTCGCCATCATATTGAACAAATAACGAGTTGTATTAAGGATGCTTTAACCCAAGCAGAAGTTGACTATGATGATCTATCGGCGGTCGCTGTTACTTATGGCCCAGGATTGGTCGGGGCGTTATTAATTGGTATTACAGCTGCCAAGGCGGTTGCTTGGGCCCATCAGTTGCCATTGATTCCAGTTAACCATTTGGCCGGCCATATCTATGCTGCTCAGCTGGTGGCACCAATTGAATTTCCCGCGATGGCATTGGTCGTTTCTGGGGGCCATACCGAATTAGTGTATATGCCGGTCGAAAATAAGTTTGAAATTATTGGTGAAACTAGAGACGATGCCGCTGGCGAAGCTTATGATAAAATTGGCCGGGTTTTAGGAATTAACTATCCGGCGGGTAAGCCCGTTGACGAGCTGGCGCACCGTGGTCAGGATACTTTTAATTTTCCACGAGCAATGGATCACGACGATAACTTTGACTTTAGCTTTAGTGGTCTTAAAAGTGCTTTTATCAATACGGTTCATCATGCTGATCAAATTCATGAACAACTAAATAAAGCAGATCTGGCGGCTAGTTTTCAACAAGCAGTTATTGACGTGTTGTCAGACAAAACTGTTCGAGCGCTGCGAGAATTTCCCGTCAAGCAGCTTATTTTGGCTGGCGGGGTGGCAGCAAATAAGGGGCTTAGGGACCGGCTTACTCATGATATTCAACGATTTACAAATACCAAGCTAGAACTGGTGCCACTCTCGCTTTGTGGTGACAATGCTGCAATGATTGGGGCAGCAGGCGAGATGCTTTATCGCCATGACGTTCGTGCCGATGCTCGTTTAAACGCGGATCCAGGCTTGGAATTTGAATGGTTAAAACAACCCCAGCAAAATTAACCAATGACGCGTATCTAAAAATAGGGATCAGTTAACGAAGCAAAATGAGATGCTTCATTAACTGATCCCTATTTTTGGATACTAAGTCGAAACAACGACCGTAGCCTGGTCAACGATTAATACGCCTTTCAATAACTATAGCCCCGATTGAGAATTACCCTTTCGAATAGTTTAGTCGTTTAAATCTTCTAATTGAAGGCTTTTTTCTTCCCAATCAGTTTCGGTGGCCTTAATTTGTTCATTAATGGTTTCTAATTGCTGTTGGAGTTTTTGGAGTTTGTCCATATCGTTAAATATTTCCGGTTGGGTCATCTTGGTCTCAATTTGTTCTTTGGATTGGGATAATTGGTCTAGTTGCGCTTCTAGTTGATCAACTTGTCTGGCAAGTTTTCGGTGTTGCTTTTGCTCTGCCTTATTGAGCTGATAGGTCTTTTTATCAGATGTGACTGGAGCTGCTTCTTTCGGGGTTGGATTCTCAGCTTGCTGAATTTCGGCCGCATGTTCTTTAATGGCAATCAGCTCTTCTTTTTTAGCCACGTAATAATCATAATTACCTAAGTAAGACTGGGTACCAGTTTTTGACAATTCGATAACGGAAGTGGCAATTTTGTTGATAAAGTAGCGATCGTGAGAGACGAACAAAATCGTGCCATCAAAGTGATTGAGGGCTTGTTCGAGGACTTCACGGCTATCAATATCCAAATGGTTAGTTGGTTCATCAAGAACTAAGAAATTATTGTGTTGCATGGCCAATTTCGTTAATAACAAGCGGGCCTTTTCACCACCAGAAAGGTCGTGAACGAGCTTAGTCACATCGTCGCCAGAAAATAAGAAGCTGCCTAAAATACTGCGAATATCGCCCTCAGGGGTTGTTGGATGGTCGTCCCACAGTTCGTTGAGAACCGATTTTTCGGCGTGCAAGGAAGCTTGCTCTTGATCGTAATAGCCGGTGTCGACGCCGGTTCCAAACTGTGCGCTTCCTTTAATAAAGGGGATAATACCTAAAATGCTTTTTAGCAGCGTTGATTTGCCAACACCGTTTGGCCCAACGATCGCAATTGCTTGGTTGCGCTTAATGTCCAAGTTGACGGGTTCTGAAAGAATCGTTGTATAACCGACAGCGGCATCAGCAACTTTAAGGACATTATTGCCACTCTTTGATTTGGGGGTAAATTTGAAACGAGCAGTTTTGGCATCACCAGTTGGTTTGTCAAGCCGCTTCATTTTTTCGAGTTGCTTTCTTCGCGCTTGAGCCTGCTTAGTGGTGGATGCTCGGACAATGTTTTTATCGACAAAGGTTTGCAACTTCTCAATTTGAGCTTGTTGTTTATCGTATGCGCGCCATTGCTGAGAAAGCTGCTGATCCTTTTCACGCGTATAATCCGTGTAGTTACCAGTAAAATGTTGTAGTGTCCCATTAGCCAATTCATAAACTTCCGTGACAATCCGGTCAAGAAAGTAGCGGTCGTGGGAAATAATCAATAAGGCCCCACGATAATTTTGAATATAGCCTTCCAACCAAGTGATGGTTTCAACGTCTAAATGATTAGTTGGTTCATCCAAAATGAGCAAATCCGGCTTCTCCAATAATAACTTGGCAAGCGCCAATTGCGTTTTCTGCCCACCGGAAAGCTCGCTGATGGGGCGCCCATAGTCAGCCTCTCCAAAGCCAAATCCATGTAACACTCCTCGAATTTCGGCGTCGTAGCCGTAGCCATTATGTTGCTCAAAGTCGGCTCGGATATGGTCGTATTGAGAAGAAATTTGTGCATAGGCTTCTGAGTTCGGGTCAAGCGTTGTTGAGCTCATCTGTTCTTCTAAATCATGGATTTTTTGTTCCTGCTGTTTTAATTTAGCAAAAACAGTGGCCATTTCAGCGTAAATTGGTTGATCCGAATCTAATCCTGTATCTTGTGCCAAGTAGCCGATTGATAGATTCTTTTTTTCACTGACTTGGCCGCCATCAACGGATTGTTCACCGATAATCATTTTGACTAAAGTTGATTTGCCGGCACCGTTTCGCCCGACAAGCGCGATTCGACTTTTTTCTTGAATGGCCATGTTAACGCCTGAGAAAATTGTTTCACCATTAAACCGTTTGGTTAAATCTTGGGCTTGTAAAATTATCAAATGATTGGCCACCTTTCTAAAATTCACATCACATAATTTTATCATATTCTGTCAGCTAACAATAATAGATTACAAAGATTAATTGAAATACATTTCACAAGATGGCAGGATATGGTAGAATAATAAATAAAGACAAGTTCACAAAGTAGTAGATTTTAAATGACGCACCAATAGGAGGAAATTTTGACAGCTGAAAACATTCCAAAAGCAACCGCAAAACGATTGCCAATTTATTATCGATATTTAAACATCCTACATGACACCGGCAAACAACGGATTTCTTCTACCGAATTGGCAGAAGCTGTTCAAGTTGATTCCGCTACAATTCGTCGCGACTTTTCATATTTTGGCGCATTGGGCAAACGTGGCTATGGGTACGATGTTGATAGTTTATTAAACTTTTTCAAGCAAATCTTGAATCAGGAACACTTAACAAACGTTGCCTTGATTGGAGTTGGTAACTTAGGTCATGCCTTGCTAAACTTTAATTTTCACAAGGATAGTAACGTTCGAATTTCAGCGGCTTTTGATACGAATCAAGACATTGTGAATACAGTTGAAGACGGCGTTCCTGTATACCCGATTTCCCAGCTGGCTGATCAGTTGCGTGAGCAGCAGATCCAAGTTGTGATTTTGACCGTACCGTCAAGTGCTGCTCAAGAAGTTGCTGCTGATGCGGTTGCCGGCGGTGTAAAGGGAATTTTAAATTTTACGCCAATCCGGCTTTCCGTACCCGATAAGGTATTAGTTCAAAATGTTGATTTAACAAATGAATTGCAGACGCTTATTTACTTTATTGATAATTTCAGTAACTAATGTTGATTGAGCTTGATTCAGCCAAAAACGCTTAATCTCGCCCCACTAAGGGAGGAGACTAGGCGTTTTTTGGTTCGCTGGCAAGTCAAAATTAATAGCGGTCTGTTTTGGACATGGCACACTTCACAATAAATTCGAAGAAGTCCTTGCAATTAGTCGGAAAAAATAATATATTATAAGCAGTGATTAGCACTTTTGTCATTCAAGTGCTAATGATGCTAAAAAATGTTGTAAATGGAGGGACTAACGTGTTAAAACCATTAGGTGATCGCGTCATTATCGAAACAGAGAAGGAAGAAGAAAAATCGGTTGGCGGTATTGTTTTAGCAGATAACGCTAAAAAGAAGCCCCAAGCTGGCACGGTTGTTGCCGTGGGCGATGGCCGGGTTCTAGATAATGGCCAAAAAGTTGCCCCAGTTGTTAAAAAGGGCGACAAGGTGATGTTCGATAAGTACGCAGGGACTGAGATTGAGGACAACGATGAGTCCTATCTAGTTTTGCATGAAAAAGATATTGTGGCAATTGTTGAATAATCTTTTTCGGCATCATCAGCATCATTATTTCTATAATAAATCAAAAATAAATTTTTGAGGTGAAATTTGTAATGGCTAAACAAGTTAAGTTTTCTGAAGATGCCCGCGGCGCAATGCTCAAGGGTGTTGATAAATTAGCAGATACAGTAAAAGCAACGTTAGGTCCTAAAGGTCGAAACGTTGTTTTGGAACAATCAGCAGGGAATCCAACCATCACCAATGATGGGGTTACGATTGCCAAGGCAATTGAGTTGCCAGATCATTTTGAAAATATGGGGGCTAAGCTCGTTTCTGAAGTTGCTTCAAAGACGAACGACGTTGCCGGTGATGGAACGACTACCGCAACCGTTTTGACTCAAGCGATTGTTAATGAAGGTATGAAGAACGTGACTGCTGGGGCTAACCCAGTTGGAATCCGTCGCGGAATTGAAAAAGCAACGAAGGCTGCCGTTGATGGTTTGCACAAGATGTCACACGATGTTAAGACCAAGGATGATATTGCACAAATTGCATCCATTTCATCAGCTAACACGGAAGTTGGTAGCTTGATTGCTGACGCAATGGAAAAAGTTGGTCATGATGGTGTCATTACCATTGAAGAATCTCGTGGAGTTGAAACCAGTTTGGATGTTGTTGAAGGGATGCAATTTGATCGTGGTTACATGTCACAATACATGGTAACCGATAACGACAAAATGGAAGCTGACCTTGATAATCCATACATTTTGGTAACGGATAAGAAGATCACTAACATTCAAGATATTCTGCCATTACTTCAAAAGATTGTTGAACAGGGTCGTTCATTGTTAATCATTGCCGATGATATTGGCGGTGAAGCATTACCAACTCTTGTATTAAACAAGATGCGAGGCACTTTTAATGTTGTTGCTGTAAAGGCACCTGGTTTTGGTGATCGTCGTAAGGATCAACTTCAAGATATTGCCATCTTAACTGGGGCAACCGTCATTACTGATGACCTTGGATTGAACTTGAAGGATGCAACCATTGATCAATTAGGTCAAGCTAACAAGATTAACGTTACAAAGGATTCTACTACGATCGTTGATGGCTCCGGTGATAAAGAGCAAATTAGTCAACGAGTTTCAGAAATTAAAACACAGATTGAAAAGACAACTTCAGACTTTGACCGTGACAAGCTAAAGGAACGACTAGCTAAATTGTCCGGTGGTGTCGCTGTTGTTCGAGTTGGTGCCGCTACTGAAACTGAATTAAAGGAAAAGAAGTATCGAATTGAAGATGCTTTGAATGCAACTCGAGCTGCCGTTGAAGAAGGTTTTGTTCCTGGTGGTGGAACTGCATTGATTAATGTAATTCCGGCACTTGACGGCCTTGATAAGGACGCAGAAGGCGATGAGCAGACCGGTATCAACATTGTTCGGCGAGCACTTGAAGAGCCAGTTCGTCAAATTGCCGAAAATGCTGGTGTTGAAGGTTCAGTTATCGTTGAACAGCTCAAAGGTGAAAAAGCTGGTGTTGGTTACAACGCTGCTAATGGTAACTTTGAAGATATGATTAACGATGGGATCGTTGACCCTACCAAAGTTACGCGTTCAGCGCTTCAAAATGCCGCTTCTGTTTCAGCTTTGTTGTTGACAACTGAAGCTGTGGTTGCTGATGAACCAAAGGAAGATACGCCAGCTGCACCAATGCCAAACCCTGGAATGGGCATGTAAGCTAAATAATTATTAAGTTTGATAGTCACTAGTTAATTCAAAAGGCTATGGGTGAAGGGATTTTTGCTCATGGTCTTTTTGTTTGGTTCGTTGTTAGGTGATTGGCGCGTCAGCATTACGATTGAGTGAGTAGATGGTAATTGCGGCGTTAACTGTTTTGCGTAATGATTTGAATTATTTTGGCAGAGGTGTTATAGTCTCAAACTACTGGGAAATGCCCTTTAAGAGGAGTAACGTTTCATTAAGCTGGTCTTAGCTGACCCTAAAATTCTGGCTTGTCGGGTTGCTTCTTGTGTTGTATGGTGTATTTGTGTGCGATTTAATACTGTATAACAAGACTTGTTTTTGCTACCAAGAAGGACTATTATTTTATGGTTCACTACGAATGGTAGATTTATATAAAAGGAGTAACTATTTATGTGGCGATATTTAAAACGGTTTTTAATTGGAAAACCGCTAAAAACCACTGATGAGGGCGGCCAAGCTCTGACAAAGTTTAAGGCATTGGCACTACTATCTTCCGATGCGCTATCGTCAGTGGCATATGGTACCGAGCAAATTACAACAATCTTGATTACATTGTCTGCTGCAGCCTTGATGTACCAAATTTGGGTTGCGGCACTTGTTTTGATACTATTGGCTGCAATTACGCTGTCTTATCAACAAATCATTCATGCTTATCCGTCGGGTGGTGGCGCTTATGTCGTTGCGAGTACTAATTGGGGTGAGCGAGCTGGCTTAATTGCCGGTGGTTCCTTGTTGGTTGACTATATGCTAACGGTTGCCGTATCAACAACATCAGCAACCGAAGCGATTACGTCCGCAATTCCATCACTGTATTCTCACCAAGTGTTAATTTCTTGTTTAATTGTTGCAGGAATTATGCTGCTTAATTTACGAGGAATTCGAGAATCGGCTTCTTTTTTAACGCTGCCGGTTTATCTATTCATTGTGATGATTATCGCGATGGTCATTTACGGCGGCTATAACATTTCGGTTGGTAACATTCAGTATCATGCTGCTGCCCAAATTGGCGCGCCTGTTGAGGGAATGACGTTAATTCTGTTCTTCCGAGCGTTTTCATCTGGTTCGTCTTCTTTGACTGGTGTGGAAGCAATTAGTAATGCAGTCCCGAATTTTAAGACGCCAAAAAGTAAGAATGCTTCAGCAACTCTAGCGATTATGGCTACTATTTTGGCATGCTTCTTTGGCGGCATTACTTACCTAAGTTACTATATGGGGATTGTTCCTAACGGTCATGAAACGGTGCTTTCTCAAATTGGAGTTAACGTTTTTGGTCATGGCATTGTTTATTATATTTTGCAGTTGTCGACCGCTATGATTTTGGCGGTTGCCGCCAATACCGGATTTTCTGCATTTCCGATCTTGGCTTACAATTTAGCTCGAGATAAATTCTTGCCGCATGCCTACTTGGATAAAGGTGATCGATTAGGATATTCTAACGGGATTATTTCGTTAGCAGTTGGGGCAATTGTCCTGATTGGTATCTTCGGTGGGAAAACGAATGCGTTGATTCCACTTTACGCCGTTGGGGTTTTTATTCCATTTACACTGTCTCAATCGGGAATGATTATTCATTGGTACCATCATCGAGGCAAAAATTGGCAGTTAAAATCAGTGATTAATTTTACCGGGGCCTTTATTTCGCTGGCCTTGGTAACCTGTTTGTTCTTGTTACGGTTTCCTAATGTGTGGCCTTATTTGATTGTGATGCCGGTCTTGATTCATATTTTCTACCGAATTAATCGCCACTACAAGCGGGTTGCCGAGCAATTACGGGTTGTTGAAGATAATACGGAAATTACCACGACCCATCATTTTGATGGGTCAACGGTGGTTGTGTTAGTAGGTGGCGTTACTCGGGTAACAGCTAACGCGATTAGCTATGCGCAGTCCATTGGCGATTACGTCATTGCGATGCATGTATCGTTTGATTCTAATCCTGAAAAGGAACATAAAACGTCAGAAGAATTTAAAAAGGAATTTCCGGATGTCCGTTTTGTGGATATTCACTCTTCTTATCGTTCAATTGCTCAGCCTACGTTGCGGTTTTGTGATGTTATTGCAAAGCGGGCTGCCGACCGGAATTATTCAACGACTGTTTTGGTACCGCAATTTGTTCCAAGACATCGTTGGGAAAATATTTTGCATAACCAAACAAGTTTGCGGCTGCGAACGATTTTAAATTCACGGCAAAACATTATTATTTCAACGTACAACTATCATTTGCGTGAGTAATGATTACGTGATTAAAATAACTTTAGGTAAAGGATGCTTTAACCTTAATGTTTAACAAAGAAGCCAATCATTTCCGGTTTTTGGAATGATTGGCTTCTTTGTTTAGCGCATGGATTGCAATTTAATTCAAGCATCAGTCATAATCTGGGATGCTGCACTTGCAGTAGGGATGCTTGTTTTATCCTAGCGGCAATTATTGACTAATCCCTAAAAGATTTGTAAATAATGGGACTACCAAGTCAACTACGATCGAAATCAAAACGAAGGCAACCGAAGCCATTGAACCGGGGATTGACCCTAATTGAATGGCTTTAGCTGAACCAACGGCGTGGCCAGCTGATCCTAAACTCAAGCCTTGGCTGATTGGTTCATTTAATCGAAACGCTTTTAATAAAAAGGTTGCTAAAGCGTAAATAATGACCGCGTTGACAATACAAGCCATCGCAGTAATTGCTGGGTTGCCACCAATTGCTTCTGCGATTGGCATTGCAATGGCAGTAGTAGCTGCTTGTGGCAGTAACGATGCAATGCCAGCGTCATGGATCCCGAATAATTTACAGATTAAGTAAATACAATATAGAGCGATTAGCAAGCCAATTGTTAATGACAAAATAATCTCCAACCAAAAACGTTTTATGAGATCATTTCGCTTATATAATGGCACTGCAAACGCAATTGTTGCCGGGGTTAAAAACCAAAATAAAAGATCACCACCGGGTTTATAAGTATGGCGATACAACCAGGCAACGTCAACTTTTAAAGAATGCGCCATCAGCCAAAGAACAAAAATTCCCAAAACCATTCCGACAAATAACGGCTGGAATAAGAAGAATCCGTTCGTCACTCGAAATAACCACTCGCCAATTAGATAAACAATAATTGACAAGCAGATGCCAAAAATTGGCGTGCCCAAGTATTCAATAATGCTCTGCTCAGTCATCATGTCCACCGCCCATCAAACTTCTTCAACGGAGACGTCCCGATGAAAGATGAGTCGTTTTAGCCAAATAAAAAACGTGGCGGTGTAAGCAATGACGACTAAAAGAATAATTGTAGAAATCACAATGATGGTGATCAACTGCAAGCCTTGATTTTTTAAAATGTCCAGCGATGTTGCTAGTTGAATACCAGAAGGAACAAATAGAAATGAGATGAACCCAATCATAAAATCGGCAAAGCGTTCAACCCACTCTAGCTTGACAAGGTGAGTGACTAACAGTAAATAAAGAATGATTAAGCCAATCACTGGTGCTGGAACGGGAAACGCTTTTGGAAATAAGGGTGAAATTAAACTTGCTGCAAATAAAATCACAGAAAAGCTGCCCATTTGGCCCAAAATGGGCAGCTCATTTTTAATTTCAGCGGAAGATTGTGTATGGATTATTTTATTTTTCATGAATAAAACTCCTTTAAATTGTGAATTCTGTTTTTAAAGGACACCCATATCTTACTCTTTAAGTATAATTGGTTTTGTGAATCAAGGCAACGCTATTTTGAATCACCCGGATGTTTGTGATTAGTTGAATATCTTAAAACGACTTGAACTTGATTAATCGAGAATTGATCAATTAAAGCTGGCTTGTTTTTATCATTTGTCGTTTGTATAATTGATTTAATACTAATGTAAGGAATTAAGTGAGGTTACAAATTTGAAATTCGAAATCATTGTGTCATTATTTGCTACCATGATTCTTTCGGCAATATTAACCCCATTTATCCGCAAGCTGGCATTCGCCGTTGGTGCCGAAGACCGACCCAACAGGCGTCGAGTGAACAAGATCCCAATGCCTACGATTGGTGGGTTGGCGATTTTTATTTCTTATACTTTTTGTACAATGGTTCTCCTAAGAAACCAGTTTCCGACAAAAATTTTGTGGGGCATTTATGGTGGGGAAACCATTATTATTTTGACCGGAATTATTGATGATATTTTTGAATTACGGCCTCGTCAAAAAGTTCTTGGAATTTCGATTGCTGCTCTTTGGGTTTATTTTGCTGCTGGCGTGAAAATGACAACGATTACGTTACCATTTTTGACGATTCATTTAGGTTGGCTAAGTTTGCCGATTACTTGGATTTGGATTTTGGCAATTACGAATGCGGTTAACTTGATCGATGGTTTGGATGGGTTGGCAACTGGGGTCGCTATCATTGCCTTAACGACGATGGGCATTACCGCGATGTTTTTCTTGAACGTTGGAAACATTTTTGTCGCGATTATGATTTTTGCTTTAGTGGCTTCTTGTGTTGGCTTTTTACCCTATAACTTTTTTCCAGCCAGGATTTATTTGGGGGATACGGGCGCACTGTTTATTGGCTTCATGATGTCGGTTTTTTCGTTATTTGGATTAAAAAACGCCACTTTCATTACCCTTTTGATCCCTGTGATGATTTTGGGCGTACCAATTACTGATACGGTGTTTGCAATCTTTCGTCGATTGTTAAACAAAGAACCGATCTCTCACGCGGATAAACGCCATTTACATCACCGATTGATGCAAATTGGGCTAACACATCGTCAAACTGTTTTGGTTATTTATGGGATTGCATTAATCTTTTCATTTATCTCGTTGCTCTACCCAATTTCGCCACTGTGGGGGTCAATTTTACTAACCATTGCGGTTTTAATTGGCTTAGAGTTATTTGTGGAAACAATTGGATTAGTGGGTGAGGATCGCCAACCACTGCTGAACGGTATTAAGAAGTTGGTAAAAGATACAACCAGCAAAGATAATCATTAGTTACATAACGGTATTTACAGATAAGTTGATTGATGCGGTTAACGTAAACCAAACAATCCCAGATGAGGTTCACTTAGAAACCGATTAATTTCGGCTTTTAACTGAACCTTTTTCGTTAGATTGGCGATTAGGACAAGGCATTTTGACCCCATAGGTTAACAAAAAGCGCTAATCATTCCCGATTCAGGAATGGTTGGCGCTTTTTGTTAACCGGCAACGGGTAAAAATTAAATTTGGGTCTAGCTTCGTGGATTTTGGTGCGGATTGTCTTTTAAAGCTACTAATGGTCCAATTTGATGGAAATCGATCATAAAATAAAGGTTAACTTTTTTGCAATATATTTAACTAGCCAGCATACATTAAGCCGGGAGAAATCACGCCCGCTTTTCTTCTTCTTGGCGTTCTTTTCTAGTAAAGGGCTCCTCAAATAGTCTATCGGCACCGATTGATGAATCAAACTGGTCGCTTAAAAGATCTTTAACTCGCTGGACGAAAGCGGGTAATTCTGTTTCTCTAATCGCCACGGTCACTTTTACTTTATCAGTATAATCAACGTTTTCGATTGGTACTTGATTGGTCTCTAAAAAATATTTTAACTTATCAAATTGACGATAGTCGATTGTTAAAAAGAGTTCTTTTTTGGTGACCAAGTTGACAATCCCAACTTGATCAATG
Organism: Lentilactobacillus fungorum; assembly: GCF_016860605.1. GTDB lineage: Bacteria > Bacillota > Bacilli > Lactobacillales > Lactobacillaceae > Lentilactobacillus > Lentilactobacillus fungorum. Next base: position 88,004 of record NZ_BNJR01000021.1, on the reverse strand, counting down.
GTTGAAGAGGTTGCATTACTATAAGCCCGAATTAAACCACCGGCACCAAGCTTAATGCCGCCAAAGTAGCGGGTTACAACGGCAATAACATTGTGCAGTTCATTCTTCTTTAAGGCTTCTAGGATTGGCACGCCTGCTGTGCCGGCTGGTTCACCATTATCGCTTTCCCGTTGAATTTGATCGGCTGGCCCCAGCATGTAGGCGAAACAATGGTGATTGGCTTTTTCGTGTTGCTTACTGATTTGTTGGATGAGCTGTTTGGCCTGATCTTCGGTTTGGATTCTTTGAATATGACAAATGAAGCGGGACTTTTTGATCTCGATTTCATGAGTACCGGTTTCTTTAATAGTTAAAAAAGTTGTTGTCAAAAAAATACCTCCAGTTAGTTTCGTAATTAATCAATTGAGGTGAGGTTCTATGATCAATAGTATATCAGACTTGTACGGCCGCCAACTAAGTGAGCTTGATGTGCCCCAAAAATTGTTAGCTTCGAGTGCAGTTCATCAACGAAAAGCGGTCGTCGTTGGTCGCTCAATTACCTGTTCACGGTGTGGGTCGACGCTGGAACGCAGGCAGGCGGCGCTTCCTAACGGCCATTATTATTGCTACGTTTGTATCCAAATGAAGCGGATGGATACGCGCAGTCAATTAGTATTTGCCGATGAACCCAATCAGTTTTCTAAACCAGAGCACGCGTTATCTTGGAAAGGGCAATTAACACCAATGCAGGCCGAATGTGCCAAGCAAATTGTTAGGATTTTCAAAAATCACCAGCGACATTTGTTATGGGCTGTTACTGGGGCAGGTAAGACTGAAATGCTGTTTGAGGGGCTTAATTGGGCAATTTCACAAGGTTATCGGATTGGAATTGCTTCGCCTAGGATCGATGTGGTCATTGAACTTTTCCCGAGAATTCAAGCGGCGTTCAAAACGACGTCGATGGTATTATTGCATGGCAAGAGTGATCAGCCCTATCGATACAGTCAATTAACCATTTGTACCACCCACCAATTATTGCGATTCTATCATGCATTTGACGTCCTAATTATTGATGAAGTGGATGTTTTCCCGTTTTCTGGGAACCCGATGTTACATTTTGGTGTCCAAAATGCCATTAAGCCAACCGGTGCGATGCTTTATTTAACAGCGACGCCTGATGAGCAGTTACTGATGCAGATCAAAAGGGGGAAGTTGTCCGTTAGTTATTTGCCAATCCGCTACCATAGTCATTTGTTGCCCGAGCCGACAATCATCAAAGTTAGAAAACTTGAACAATTAATTGCAAAAGAAATGTTAAGCAAACCGATCCTGAAGACAATCAGGTCGCTTGTGAGACAAAAGCAGCGTTTTTTGTTGTTTGTTCCCCACATTAAGGACTTGGCAGCCGTTTCGGCAGCGATCGGCCACGACAATCTTCAAGCCCGCTATGATACTGTTTATTCAGCTGACCCTACCAGGCTGGAAAAAGTGTCGGCAATGAGGCATAACCAACTGGACTTTTTAATTACGACAACCATTCTTGAACGTGGCGTAACGTTTCCTGGGATTGACGTTTTGGTTTTAAAGGCGGACAATGAAATCTTTTCAGCCGCCGCTTTGGTACAAATTGCTGGGCGAGTTGGGCGGAATAGTAGTCGACCCTTTGGCAAGGTACTATTTTACTGTGAAAGAAAATCGGCAACTATTCGAACTTGTCAGCGTCAGATTAATCAGATGAATCAGCGGGCCAAGAAATTATGAAAAATTGTTTATTGTGTCAGGCGTCAATTCGCGAACAAATCGGCTTAGATGACCTGTTTTCGCTTAGGGCAGCCAAACCGACGATTATTTGTCAAGCCTGTGCTTCGGCATTTTCTAGGTTAAGCGCAACTCCAGTTTGCCAACTTTGTGGAAGAAAATTGACGGCGGCAATGACCGATCCATGTTATGACTGTCAACGATGGGAGAAACAGGCAGCTTTTAGTTTTTCAAATCGGGGGCTATACGACTATAATGCCGCAATGAAGACATATATGAGCCGGTATAAATTCTTGGGTGATTATCGATTGCGCTGGGTTTTTATGACTGAGATGAAAGTGGCCGTGACGCGCACCAAGCGATTGGTCGTTCCGATTCCGGTGACTGAGGCCACGATGGCCATCCGTGGTTTTAATCAAGTAGTTGGGTTGATTGACAATTGCCGGTTTGTGAATGCCCTAACACCAGTCGCAGCAACCAAGGAAAGCAATCAGTCCGCAAAGAGTCGGGCCGATCGTTTATTATTGGATCAGCCATTTAAGTTAGTTAGTGGCATGGAAGCCACCGTCAAAGATGCCAAAATTGTCATTGTTGATGATGTTTATACAACCGGTACCACAATTCGTCATGCAGCAAGGTTGTTATACCAGGCAGGAGCAACGTCAGTTACGGGAATAACCCTCGCAAGGTGAAGAAATCCAGAGTCAATGATTGTTAAAAAGCCAACTTTCAATTATACTAAAGTTGTAGCCAATGATGAAAGTGATTTCATGATTGGACCATTAAGCCGTTAATGGTGAAGGGAGAGATTGTTATGCTAATGTTTAACATTCGTGGTGAAAATATTGAGGTGACTCAGGCGATTCGTGATTACGTCGAAAAACGAATCAGTAAACTGGAAAAATACTTTGAAAAAGACTTAAAAAATACGGCCCACGTCAATTTAAAGGTTTATCCAGATAAACAAGCTAAAGTCGAGGTAACTATTCCTTTACCATACTTAACTTTGAGAGCTGAAGAAATGTCCAATGATTTATACGCCAGCGTTGATTTAGTAACGGATAAATTGGAACGCCAAATTCGTAAATACAAGACTAAGGTTAACCGTAAGTCTCGCGAAAAAGGCTTCAAGAACCTTGAGTTTGCATCAACGCAAGATACGGCTGATACTGAAACTGATTCAGCTTCAGATAACGAATCCAAGTTCCAAGTGGTTCGGACCAAACAATTGGCACTAAAGCCAATGGATAATGAAGAAGCCATTTTACAAATGGATATGTTGGGCCATGACTTCTTCATTTATGAAGATGCTGAAACTTCCGGAATTAATATTGTTTACCGTCGAAATGATGGCCGCTATGGCTTGATTGAGACTGGCGAAGAATAAATAATCGGTGTTTCACTAATCATTTGAACGATTACGAAGGGCATTTTGTATAATTCTGATTTGATTTATACGGAAATGCCCTTTTGTATTGTCATTGATCGTCTTTCAACTTAGGCACGTGAACTTAACGATTTTAGATTTAATCCTTTGAAGATTGGGAAAAGTGGATTATCATGGATTAACACCATTTGATTTTAGTTTTTGTTTTCATTGACAGCTTGAAATGGTACAATTAAAAAGTATGTAGTCCACATTTTACTAAGATGTATAATCAAAACCGTTTATTTTGGAAGGGAATTTACAAATGGCAACTAATGTTTTAAAAAAATGGGTCGAAAGTGATAAGCACGAACTTAAGCGACTCAGTAAAATCGCCGATAAGGTTGGTGCTTATGCAGAAGAGTACCGCCAACTAAGCGATGAAGAATTACAGGCCAAAACGCCTGAGTTTAAGGAACGTTACCAAAAAGGCGAATCACTTGACGATTTGCTACCAGAAGCGTTTGCTGTAGCAAGGGAAGGCGCCAAGCGGGTATTGGGCCTTTACCCATTCCATGTCCAAATCATGGGTGGTATTGTGCTTCATGAAGGTAATATTGCTGAAATGAAAACCGGTGAAGGAAAAACATTAACGGCTACCATGCCGGTTTATTTAAATGCGCTGGCTGGCGAAGGCGTTCATGTTGTAACGGTCAACGAGTACCTCTCACAACGTGATGCGACTGAAATGGGCGAGTTGTACAATTGGCTTGGCTTAAGCGTTGGGGTCAATTTGACTGAAATGGGGCCAGATGAAAAACGAGCGGCCTACGCTGCTGATATTACGTATTCAACCAATGCTGAAATTGGCTTTGATTATTTGCGAGACAACATGGTGGCGTACAAAGAAGAAATGGTTCAACGGCCACTGAACTTTGCAATTGTCGATGAGGTGGACTCCATCTTAATTGACGAAGCTCGGACACCATTAATTATTTCCGGTCAGGCAACGGGGACTTCGGAGCTTTATCAACGAACGGATCGTTTTGCCAAAACGCTTCATGAGGGTGATGACTTCAAGGTTGATCTAGAAACCAAAACCGTTTCGTTAACGGATCAAGGCATTGAAAAGGCCGAAAAGTATTTTAACCTCAAAAACTTATACGATACGGACAACACAGCCTTGACCCACCATTTGGACCAAGCTTTGCGGGCAAACTTTATCATGTTGCGAGATAAGGATTATGTTGTCCAAGAAGATGAAGTTTTAATCGTTGATTCATTTACTGGACGGATTATGCAGGGACGACGTTTCTCTGATGGGCTTCACCAGGCGATTGAAGCCAAAGAAGGCGTTCCGATTCAAGAAGAAAGTAAAACGATGGCGACAATTACGTACCAAAACATGTTCCGGATGTACAAAAAGTTAGCTGGGATGACAGGTACTGCTAAAACTGAAGCTGAAGAGTTCCGTGAAATTTATAACATGGAAGTTATTTCGGTGCCGACTAACAAGCCGGTTATTCGGGTTGATCATCCAGATATTCTCTACCCAACATTGGAAGCAAAGTTTGACGCGGTTGTTAATAAGATTAAAGAACTGCATCATAAAGGACAACCAATGCTGGTCGGGACTGTCGCGGTTGAAACTTCTGAGTATCTATCTCATCGCTTAGATGAAGAAAATATTCCCCACGTTGTCTTGAACGCTAAAAACCATGCTAAGGAAGCCGAAATTGTCACTAATGCTGGTCAGAAAGGTGCTGTGACGATTGCGACCAACATGGCTGGACGAGGAACTGATATTAAATTAGGACCCGGCGTCGTTGAGTTAGGTGGCTTAGCGGTAATTGGGACTGAACGACATGAATCACGACGGATCGATAACCAGTTGCGTGGCCGTTCAGGCCGGCAAGGTGATCCAGGCCTTTCTCAGTTCTATTTGTCGCTAGAAGATGATTTAATGCGTCGATTTGGGTCTGAAAAGATTAAGAACTTCCTGGAGCATATGAACGTTCAGGGTGAAGATGCTGTTATTCGTTCTCGAATGATTACCAAGCAGGTTGAATCTGCACAAAAGCGGGTTGAAGGTAATAACTACGATTCCCGAAAGAACGTGCTGCAATATGATGATGTCATGAGGCAGCAACGAGAAGTTATTTATGGTGAGCGCCAACAAGTTATCGAAGAAAATAAGTCACTCAAATGGGTGATTATGCCGATGATTGAACGGACGATCAATCGAATTGTTGACTTGCATACGCAGGGTGAGCAATCAGATTGGGATCTTCAGACAATTTTGGATTTTGCCATTAGCGCAATGGTTAGTCCCGATCAAATTTCACTAGATGATCTGAAAGGCAAGTCAGCAGATGACATCAAACAAATGCTGATGGACATGGCAAATAAGGTTTATAAGCAAAAGCAGGATCAGCTATATGATGCTTCTCAGATGCTTGAATTTGAAAAAGTTGTTATTTTACGAGTGGTTGATTCGCATTGGACTGATCACATTGATATCATGGATCAATTGCGTCAATCAATTGGACTTCGTGGTTACGGCCAACAGAACCCGCTGGTTGAATATCAACGAGAGGGCTACAAGATGTTCGAAGAAATGATTGCTGATATTGATTATGATGCAACCCGTTTGTTTATGAAAGCCGAGATCCGTCAAAATATGCAACGTTAATGAGTTTTATGAAGGAGGCTGGGGCAAAGGATTTTGTCTCAACCTCTTTTTTAGAGTTAAACGTCGAATCGTCTAGTAAGGAGATAATTATGACATTTGAATTAAGTGAAGCTAAAAAACAACTTGCTGAAATGCAAAAAGCCATCGATGGCTTTAGGAGGTCACTTTGACTTCGATGCATTGAGTGAAAGCATTGCCATCAATGAAGCCAAAATGGCCGAGCCAGGCTTTTGGGACAACCAGGAGAAAGCTCAAAAGTTAATTGATGAAACGAATCAAATTAAAACCAAGCGCGATCAATTCAAAGCACTTGCTGATCAATTGGCTGATTTAAAGGTGACGCTGGAATTGATCGTAGAAGATCCTGACTCTGGGATGCAGGCCGAATTCCAGACTGAAGCCAGTGATCTCAATACGAAGTTACGGCAGTATCAGTTAGGGCTGCTTTTAAACGGCAAATATGATCATAATAATGCCATTTTAGAAATTCACCCAGGTGCTGGTGGTACAGAATCACAGGATTGGGGATCGATGCTTCTTAGAATGTACACCCGCTGGGCAGAGGCTCATGGATTTAAAGTGGCGACGTTGGATTATCAAGTAGGAGATGTCGCTGGGATTAATAGCGTGTCGTTATTAATTAGCGGTAAGGATGCTTATGGTTACTTACGTTCTGAAAAAGGTGTTCACCGATTAGTTAGAATTTCGCCATTTGATTCAGCTGGTCGACGGCACACGTCATTTGCATCAGTGGATGTGATGCCTGAATTAAGCGATGACGTGACTATTAAAATTAACTCGGATGAGTTAAAGGTGGATGTTTATCGTTCAAGTGGCGCTGGTGGCCAGCACGTTAACAAGACATCTTCAGCAGTTCGAATTACGCATTTGCCCACTGGAATCGTGGTTGCCAGCCAAGCCCAACGTTCACAGCTGCAAAACCGGCAAACGGCGATGAACATGTTGAAATCAAAGCTTTATGAACGTGAACAAGAGAAAAAACAGGCGGAAAAAGCCAAAATTGAAGGTGAGCAAAAGGATATTGGCTGGGGATCGCAGATTCGTTCCTATGTTTTTCATCCATACTCAATGGTCAAGGATCATCGTACTGGTTATGAAACGGCCAATGTTAATGGGGTGATGGACGGCGACTTGGATCCGTTTATTAACGCTTACCTTCAGTGGCAACTAAGTCAGGAAAACCCAGAATAATATAGCCATTCAAGTAATTAAAAGTAAAACATTTAATTTGCTAAAGTAGGTTTAAAAATGAGATTGGAACAGATAACTGTTCTCAATCTCATTTTTAGTTAATATTCGCGGATATTAATTAAGTTCCGTTGAAAAGCCGGCTAGTACAGCCTTTCCAACAGAGTTATTAGGTGATTGTTTAATTGCATCATCGTATAGATATTACCAGCTAGTTATCAGAGCCATTAAATCATCCAGGCTCTGTTGAATTTCAGCCAGCCACTGTTTCGGTGTTAATGGGTCATTGGTCCACCCAGAAACGGCTAAGCGGATTTCATCATCAAGAATACCGTAGTATACGCCATATCCATCGGCTGCGGTTGGTGCGAAGGTGAGCCCTTGAATGACGGAAAATGGGATGGAAGTGGTGGAAAGATAGTCAGTTCGAAGCTTCGCAAGCTGCTTTGAGTGGAATAACTTGTCAGCAACTTCCAGTCCTTCAGGGCTTTTGTTAAAGACGGTTTCCAATCCTAACAGATGTCGTTCAACCCCATAACCATTCTGAGCCAGCCGAATTCTGTCTGTGTGGGCTTTCGCAGCCACTTCAAATAGTGGTTTGAGTTGGACTGATGACTCACCGTTTTGGAGGACAATGATGAATCGTTTTTTCTCTATATTCACACTGCGGGCGTTCTCTGTCCTGCCCTGGTAAAAGGCCCGCATGGAGACGGGTTCATAAATACTGCGCCATTGGCCGGTTAAGCGAAACATTGCCAATGCCAAAGCAATGTGAAAGAACGCATCTGGACTAACTTTAGCTGTTTTGATCCGGGTTTTGCCAAAGTGCTTAAATGAGTGACTGGCAATGCTCATCTGTGTGTACCATTTCTCAGCAGCTTCATAAGCATTAGCTAAATTAGCTGTCAATTCCGCGTCTAATTCAAAGGATTTAGGATCTAATTTTGCATCGGTAATGGGAATCGCTGAATCGCTTGTCAAACCAGTCATGGCGTGCTGAATTAAGTTTAGGGCAGGGACGCCATCGACGCGACTATGCTCAATGGCAAAGCCGACATGAAGGTCATTGAAAACCACAACCTGCAGCGTTTTATCCACGAAGCGATCGTTAATCCCTAAAAGGACTTCTTTTAAATAATTACCGCTTATGAGCGTTTCCACTAAACTGACTGAAAAGAGGGAGTCGGCAACCGAATTCCAAACAGCCTTGTTATGCGGAGAATGCCAAAGCTTAGTTAATAGCTGAGCAGCTTCTTCTCTTGGCAGGCTTGTGATAATTCCTGGGAAATGGTCGTTATTATCTTTACGTTTAATAATACCGTTAATTTGTGACTCAATATGATTAATTGAAGTCTGCTGGCCATTTTCATCGGTTACCTGAACAAAGAAAATCTGCCCACCGTGAATAATGGTCACCTTCTGTTCGCGGATGTCAGCAATGCCCTGATGGAAAGTATCTTCTTGGACATGGGCAAACCGCATCGATTTAAAAAAGTTGAGATAGTAGCTCATATCCATTGGACTGCCATCATGGAACTGTTCAATTGGTTGTTTACCCGTTGCAAAGCTCAGATAGGATTCGGTGAGGTGATCAATGATCTCTGCAGTCAAATGTGCTAGCGAGGTATTTTCGGGGATGTCATCGGGGCTAACGGTGAAGGCAAAATTGGATGAACTCTGAAGCGGTTTCCGATTTGACAAATAACCAGTTTCCCAAATTGATGCTAACCAGCTGCCTTCAGTCTGTTTGGCCATGTCCATTAATCGTTGTTGCAGAATCAGACCATCAGATTTTGCAAATTGATCAATTGTGGCGTCCAGATCCGTAAATTCCTTGTCACTTAACAACGGGGTTGACCATTTTTTTAGGCGCTTTAAAGTTACTTCGAGGCTTGGCACTGGCAATTTGGGTAGCTTTGCCATTAAATCTGTCGTGTATTTAGGGTTGTTCATTTTGGCTCACTCCTTCTTTTCGTCAAAGGCTTCGTAGACAATCCAAGCGATTAAGGCAATAAAGGCAATCATAATAATTGAAGTAATTAAGTTGCCAATGATGGAGTGGGACATCAGTGTTTTATCTAATGGAAAGTTTTCTTTAGGAACTAAATTTGCTGCTAAAATCATGAGGCTTGTCATGGTCATTCCTTCTTTCCTTCAGCGAGCTGATCGACGGTTTTTTGATTTTTATTGGCTTGCGTGAGGAGGTTCCTGCTGTAATCAAGCCGCATTTGTCGGAACATGCCAGAAATCGATAAGAAGACAAATAGCATAAATGGAATTCCAATAATGACGCCAACTGCCTTAACGCCATCCAAGGTTCCCGTAATAATGTTCGAGAAGGCAATCATTGTCGCTAAAATTGACCAAATAATGACCCGATTCTTTGGTGCATTTTCAGGCCCATTGCTAGTAATGATACTTAATGAAATCATTCCAGAAGTTGTGGCGGTTGCCAAGAAGACGACTACCAGCAACAAGAAGATTGGCCCGGTGATCGCAAATCCCGGCAGTTCCTTGAGGACCATAATGAACGACAAGTAGACATTTTCTGGATTGTTAGCGATGAAGTGGATAATTTTCCCGTCGCCGAAGAAGGTATTCTAAAAGCCGTTGCCAGCAAAGACACTAAACCAGAAGATCAGGAAGAAAGTTGGTACTAGAATTGACATTAAAACAATTTGGCGAATGGTTCGACCCTTGGAAATTCGAGCGATAAAAATTCCCAAAAATGGCGTCCATGAGAACCACCAAATCATGATGGTGTTTGGCCAAGAGCCAAACCAGCTTTGATCGGAAAACGGAAAGGTGGTAAAGGCCACCGGAAAAACGTCAAGAAACGCATGGCGGATATTTTCAGTTACTAAGCGCATAATCATCGTTGAGTTAGTAATCATAAATACATAAATCATCAGGATAACGGCAACGATGGTGTTCAGTTTCCCCAGCGTCCCCATTCCTTTTTGAATTGGTAAAATGGCTGCAAACGTATAAATAAAGAACATGATGATCAACAGGACAATCGAACCGGTGGTCGATGCAATATCGACCCCACTGACTGATTTAACTGCATTTTGAATTTGAAAAATGCCGATTGCAATGTGAGCGGCAAGGGTGAGGGCAGCGGCACCAGCAGCAACGATGTTTGCGAAGACGGCGATGCTGGGTGCCCACGGTTTATCAGAAAATCCGGCCGCAATTGGTTCGCCCGGCAGAAACTTTTTACCTTTATAGTAGGCAAAGTAGCCAATGACCAATCCCGCCATGGTATAAATTGCCCAAGCAGGCAATCCCCAGATGAACATACTGTACTTCATGCCATTTTCGGCGGCTTGTGCAGGTGAGATACCTGCGGAAATTCCAACTGGTGATTGAAGATAGTGGACAAGGGGCTCTGCCACTCCAAAATTTACAATTCCAATTCCAATGCCAGCCGTGAACAGGGTGCCAATCCAGGCAAAGGTACTCATTTCGGGTTTGTCATCAGGCTTGCCAAGCTTGATCTTGCCGTATTTTCCAAATGCCAAATATAAACTAATCAGTAACAGAATGATGGGCATTGGCATTGTAAACCAACTGAAGTGAAGGTTATATTGTCCCAGTAAGTTCCACAGGGTCGCGGTCATTCCTTTTGGGCTAATCACGGCCCAAAGAGAGAAAAAACCGGTAAAGATGATTGATGCCCAGAATAAGAAGTTTTTTCGCTGAATTAATGCTTTCATTTTGGATTCACCTCAATCTAAAGGTAGTCGACTGACAATATTGCTAAACCCCCTTTTATAACATTTCAGAGATAGAATACATTAGAAAAGCCAAATAAGCAAGCGCTTACACCTTTTGATTATTAGGGCTAGATAACTTTGATTAGTACGATATTTTTTTGATTGTCCTTTCATATACATTGTGTAAGAAATCAATGGGAGCTTACCCAATGTTTCTTCTCCTTAACGGATTGATGGTTTGGCTCGCTAATGTAGCCCAGCATCGGCAACGGTATCGTTAATTGGGATTTGATTGAAATTCAGTGATTGTAAGAAAGAAATTAAAATTTGCTGGTCAGTGGACCTCTAATAAACGGAAAGGATTATTCAGAACATATTAATTAATAAGCAATTCTGTAACAGCCTCGGTCAACAGGACGGCTAACGAAGCAGTTCGCTTTTGCATTATTTAATGAGTTATGCCCAGCCTACTTTTCCTCGCGTTGTGATAAATGATATACTAGCTGTATAATATTCGTGAGGGCATAAACATAATGAAAATAATACTTGCAATTGGTTTTTATATCTTACAGCCCGCGTTGTGGGTGGGATTAATAAGAAGTTACCTGATTTATCATCAACGCATTAAGCGAGAACGAAAATTGTTTAATTCTGCAATCTATGAGGATTTCTACGAGGGACGCCACTTTGTTCGAGGTGGCTTAATATTAGGGATATCGGTTTCTGTTTTATTAGGCTGGTTTTTAACGGTTTCAGTTGGTTGGCTGATACTATATCAGCTGTTGGTCTTAATCCTTTTAATCATCGTTCCTAATTTAATTGCTGCAGTTACCGCGATGGCCTTAGCCAGTTTATTGATTCTCAACTTGCCAAGTTTGGCGTTTCTTGATCCGATTGAGGATTGGCTGGGGCGTTTAGGGTTGATGAGTCAAGTTACGAATCCTTTGAGCTACTTGGTTTTAATGACAGTGACCCTTTTATTAACTGGACTGTTCATTCGAATGAACGCTGGGAAATTTGATTCACCAACAATTGCTCGAAACACCCGCCATACCAAGGTAGCCGTTTACAGGTTTAACGAATTAACGTTAATCCCATTGTTATTATTTGTTCCTGGGGATTGGTTTAGCAGTGACCTATCATTTATCCCGTTCTTTCAAATTGCGGGTCATCGGTATGCAATTTTGATTATTCCGTTCCTGTTAGGCTTAAAATTAACCGTTAGAAAAAGTGTGCCGCGTCAATTTTTTCTCAACTTAAGTCAAACTATTTTTTACTTGGTGATCTTAGGCTTGGGATTAATTGTGATAAGTCAATTTTACCCACAGATGATTACACCATCACTTGCAATCCTGCTTGGTGGCTATTATATTGTTATCGGGTTGGCAAAGTACCGAGACCGCCAAGTCAATTTTGAATATAGTGAAGTCATGGATGGCATTCGCGTTATTGGGATCCAGCCAGGAACTCCCGCAGCCAAAATGGATCTTAAGATTGGGGATGTTATCTTGAGCGTCAATGGCGTCAACGTGGCTAATGAAGATGAGTTTTATCGAGCTTTGTCAACGAACGCAACGTATTGTCGGTTCAAAGTTCGCGACCGTAATGATCAACTCAAAATGACGGAATCGGCAATTTTTAAAAACTCTCCGCATGAAATTGGGGTAAAGACATACACTCAGGCTATGAAGTAGGAGGATTATCGTGAAAAAAGTTTTGGTGGTTGATGATGAGCCGGCAATTGTAACCCTGCTTGAATACAACTTAAAGCAGGCAAACTTTGAAGTTGCGAGCGCGACTAATGGGGTTGATGCACTCTCAATGGCTGAGCATGGTACTTTTGACATTGTTTTGCTGGATTTAATGCTTCCAGAAATGAGTGGTGAGCAAGTTCTCAAACAACTGCGGATGGATCGGAATGATACACCAGTTATTTTACTGACCGCCAAGGATACTGAGTTTGATAAGGTATTTGGATTGGAAATGGGCGCTGATGATTATATCCCCAAACCCTTTAGCCCTCGTGAAGTGATCGCTCGGATTAACGCAGTGTTGCGTCGCTATGAAAAGAGTGCCGCCACCAGTACTCCGGCTAAGGCAGATCAAGATATTGAAGTTGCTGGACCGTTTAAGATTGATCACAAAAAATATCGAGTAAGCGCTCATTCAAAGAATTTAAAGCTGACACCAAAGGAATTTGAACTCATGCAGTACTTAGCCGGTCATGAAAATCAAGTTTTAAGCCGCGACCAGTTACTAGCAGGTGTCTGGGGATTTGACTATAGCGGCCAAAGCCGAATGGTTGATATTCAAATCGCCCATTTAAGAGAAAAAATTGAACCGGATCCTAAAACGCCTAAGTATTTAAAAACTGTTCGGGGATTTGGCTATGAATTCTCAACTGGGGATGACGACGCTGAATAAAATTGCCAAACAAATTTTAATTATCTTATTACTAAGCATTGCCGAACTGGTTATGCTTTTTTATGCTTTTAATGACCGTGATCGCAGCTTAGTGGCTCTCAGTGCATTGATGCTGATTGTGATTTTAATAACTGCCATCTCATTGCAAATTGGTTATCATCGGCATGAAAAAATTTTAAAGCAACTGGAATCAATGACGACTAATATCGTGAATCACCAACCGGCAGCGCCTTTATTTGTGGCACCTGCCAACCCTTATAAAGGGATCGCGGATCAATTGAACGAATTACAATCCCGGCAGCAAGATGAAAGTAAAAGCATTGAAAATAGCAATACAGAGTTAATTACGATTTTGTCGAGTTTACCTGTTGGCATTATGGTCATCGACTCGTCTCATGATGTGATTTTCTCCAATCATAAGATGGCGGCTATGCTTGCCAAACCCATCTTGAATCAGGTTCACCCATATACGCAAGACATTCGGAATTATCAGTTACTTTCGTTAATTGATAATGTTTTTGATAATCATCAATCTCAGCAGGCCGAGGTAAGAAGCGTCAGTGATCCTTCAACTACCTGGGATACCAGTGTGTTATTTAACCAGTTAGAAAATGACTTTCATATCTTAGTGATTATTTATGATATTTCGGATTTAATTAACGTCAAGCAAATGCAGATTGATTTTTTACGTAATGCCAGTCACGAACTGAAAACACCGATTACGGCAATCTCTGGCTTTACTAAAACGTTACTTGATGGGGCGATGGATGATCGTAAAAGTTTAGTTGAATTTCTGAAAATTATTGACCAACAAAGTGAACAGCTGGCTTCTTTAGTTCAAGATGTTCTGACCATTTCACATATTCAAAATGGCCGCGACTATCAATATAAGGTTATCCATTTGCGAACCTTTATCGACTCGGAATTAACGTCATACCAATCAATTGCCAAGGGGCAGCAGATTACGATTAATAATCACGTTTTAGACGGCGTCAAGGTTAATACTGATACTAAAATGCTGACACGTATTCTACGAAACTTAGTGAGCAATGCCATCAAGTACAACCGAAAGGATGGCGAAATTAATATTGACTATGCCGCCAATGACAGTTATTGGGAACTTAGAGTTGCCGATACAGGGATTGGCATTGCGCAAAAGGACGTTTCGCGATTATTTGAACGCTTCTATCGGGTAGATGATTCCAGAACGAAACAAAAGGTGAGTGGAACGGGCTTGGGCTTGTCCATTGTCAAAGAATTGGTTGATGCAATCGGTGGCACGATTCAAGTCAAAAGCCAACGAGGCGTTGGTTCCACGTTTACGGTCAAGTTTCCGATCGTCACAGAAGATGATCAGTAATTGAGCAGTCGTTTGATTAATTTAACAACGCAAAACAGCAGACAAACGGGGCTAAGTACTTGGCTTCAATAATTATTCGCAGCGCAATTAACCGCAGTTAGTGGCAGGTTTGCGCTGCTTTACTATCTACAAATTAAGTGGTGCAATCAAGTTAATCGATGAGAACCGTTTACAATTAGTCCGATTATGACCAATCCAACTCAAAGTAAGTAACCCCCTATCATATTTACATAATCTTTACATTCGACTGGTCAAAAATTTACATTGATTTAATACAATAACAAGTGGAGACAAAGACAGCTACGCAAAGCAAAAGCTTGCGCCTGGATTCGCTTGCCCAAAAATCCAAGTTTGGGATTTTGGAAAAAGATTCGGCGTGGGCAGCCGTGAAATGTTTAATCGACTTGGCGATTTTTAATCGCTTTGCTCCGCTCACTTTATGAGGAGGTATTTTGATGCGAAAGCGAACGCTTATGAAATGGTTGATTGCAGCTGTGATTGTAGTTGCTGGGTTTGGTGCTTACGCAGCCCGTAGTAAAGAGGCAACGAATCAACAATCGATTACGGCCGTTGGGTCAACTGCTCTGCAGCCATTGGTTGAAGCGGCCAGTGAACAATATGCTGGTGATCATGCGGGAATCTTTATCAATGTTCAAGGTGGTGGTTCCGGCACTGGGTTAAGTCAAATCGAATCAGGAGCCGTTCAGATGGGCAACTCTGATTTGTTTGCCGAAGAAAAAGCTGGAATCAACCCAAAGGGCTTAGTTGATCACAAAATAGCGGTTGTTGGCGTAACCCCCATCGTTAATAACGATGTCAATGTCAATCATCTATCAACCAAGCAATTAATTGATATTTTTACTGGCAAAATTACAAATTGGCGCCAAGTCGGTGGTCCTAATATTGCCATTACGTTGATTAATCGTTCGCAGGGCAGTGGCACCCGGGTTACATTTGAACAGTATGGTCTAAAGGGTCATGAGAGCGCGGTTGCCCAAGAACAGGATTCTTCGGGAACCGTTCGCCAGATTGTTTCATCAACTCCT
The DNA here is from genome assembly GCF_016860605.1 of Lentilactobacillus fungorum. GTDB lineage: Bacteria > Bacillota > Bacilli > Lactobacillales > Lactobacillaceae > Lentilactobacillus > Lentilactobacillus fungorum. Next base: position 72,451 of record NZ_BNJR01000021.1, on the reverse strand, counting down.
GGGGCAATTAGCTACGTTTCCTTTGGCTACGTGAACAAGTCCGTGCAGCCAATTAGTATTGACGGCGTTCGGCCGACTGAAGAAAACGTGATTCATAATCGGTGGAAAATCTGGTCGTACGAGCATATTTATACGCGTGGTCAGCCGACGGGGCTCACAAAGAAATTCTTGCAATATCTGAAAACCAACCACATTCAAACGACGTTATTTAACAAACTTGGCTATATCTCCGTGAAACATATGCAATACCAACGAAGCTGGCAGGGTAAAATCACTAAGGGATCGGGGGAATAGCAATGCAGCAGAATCAAAAGTTAGCCAAGCAATTAATGAAAAAATCGAAAACGGCCCGCTATGAGCGGTTTGGTCACCTACTAAGTCTTTCGGCTTTGCTATTAATTATGGCAATTGTTTTGGGCATTATTATATTCATTGCCACCAAAGGGCTATCAACGTTTTTTAAAGATCACATTAGCTTGAAAGACTTTTTTGGCGGCGTGATTTGGAATCCCGGCACCCAAACCCCCAGTGGGCAGCAAGCGGTTGGCGCATTGCCAATGATCGTCGGTTCATTTTTAGTAACAATCTTAGCGGCGGTTGTTTCAACCCCGTTTGCAATTGGAACGGCCGTTTACATGACAGAAATTTCGCCGAAACGGGGAGCTAAAATTTTACAGCCAGTTACAGAATTGCTGGTGGGGATTCCTTCGGTTGTTTACGGTTTTATCGGTCTTTCAGTGGTTGTGCCGTTTGTTCGCCATACATTTGGAGGCAGTGGCTTTGGAATTTTATCCGGAACCTTCGTTTTGTTTGTCATGATCTTACCAACAATTGTTTCAATGACCGTTGATTCACTCAAGGCGGTTCCCAAATATTATCGACAAGCTTCTTTAGCTTTAGGGGCGACTAAATGGCAGACAATCTGGAAAGTTGTCCTGCGAGCCGCAACCCCGGGAATCTTAACAGCAATCGTTTTTGGGATGGCGCGGGCCTTTGGCGAAGCGCTAGCCGTTCAAATGGTCATTGGCAATGCTGCCTTGATGCCCCATAATTTAGTCTCGCCAGCGTCAACGTTGACGTCCGTTCTAACCGCTGGCATGGGCAATACCGTCATGGGATCCTTGCAAAATGACGCCCTGTGGTCACTCGCCCTCGTATTACTGGTGATGTCGTTGTTCTTTAACTTGCTGGTTCACTTTATTGGTCGGAAGGGAGCGTTTAAGAAATGAATCGAACGCAAAAACAAAGTCGCACGGCTATCTTGATTCTGAGACTAATCGCAGGACTGGTTGTCTTAATCTTAGCTTTTTTAATTGGCTATATTTTTATCACCGGCCTACCAAACGTGAGTTGGCGGTTTTTGACATCACCAGCTAAGGCATTTACGGCAGGCGGCGGGATTGGTATTCAGCTTTTTAACTCGATTTACTTACTCATTTTAGCAATGTTGATTTCACTCCCGATTGCCCTAGGTGCGTCAATTTACCTCAATGAATATGCCAAGGATAATTGGTTTACCTCAACGATTCGAACGGCAATTGAAATTTTGAGTTCATTACCATCCGTTGTCGTTGGCCTGTTTGGCTTCTTATTGTTTGTGATCCAGTTTAATTACGGCTTTTCGATTATTTCCGGGGCCCTAACCCTCACAATTTTTAATCTACCGTTGTTAACACGCAACATCGAAGAGGCCTTGGCCGGCGTTTCCGATGATCAACGTCAGGGCGGTTTGGGACTTGGATTATCAAAGTATGAAACCATTATCCATATCGTAGTGCCAGCTGCTTTGCCGGGCATCATTAGCGGGATTATTCTTTGTTCTGGGCGGGTGTTCGGCGAGGCGGCCGCTTTAATTTACACGGCCGGCCAAAGCGCGCCAGCATTGAACTTTGGCGATTGGAACCCGTTTAATATCGATAGTCCCCTTAGCCCGTTGAGACCTGCTGAAACGTTGGCTGTTCACATTTGGAAAATCAACTCAGAGGGGATTATGCCTGATCTCACCAAAGTTTCGTCAGGCGCAGCTGCCGTGCTTGTTCTGGCAATTCTGATTTTTAATCTATCAGCAAGGTATATTGGTCGAAAAGTGTTTGAAAAAATGACGTCCGTTAATTAGTGAGGAGTGAAGAGATGCTAAATTCAAACAATCCAACTGATCGCTTTATCTATCACTTTAATCCAGAAGAAACAACGATCACCATGCAAACCAAGAACCTGGAAGTTTACTATGGTAAAACCTTGGCAATGCAGCACGCGGATATTCAGTTCAAACAAAACACGATTACAGCCTTAATTGGGCCTTCCGGTTCTGGGAAATCCACTTTTTTAAGGTCACTTAACCGCATGAATGATGACGTTGCGACCGTTAAGGGACAAATTCTGTATCAAGGCGTCGATATTAATCAGCCCAAAATTGATGTGTACGAAGTTCGAAGACGAATTGGGATGGTTTTTCAGCGGCCTAATCCATTTGCCAAATCCATTTATGGCAACATTACATTTGCTTTAGAACGACGAGGGATCCATGATAAACGGGTTTTGGACGAAGTCGTTGAAAAAACGCTGAAGCAAGCAGCCGTTTGGGATCAAGTTAAAGATAATCTTCACAAAAGTGCCCTGTCATTGTCAGGCGGGCAAGCCCAGCGTGTCTGTATCGCTAGGGCTTTAGCCGTCCAACCAGATGTCTTATTACTTGACGAACCAGCTAGTGCTCTGGACCCCGTTTCAACCCAGCAATTGGAGCAGACCTTGCGGGAATTAAAGCAGGATTACACAATTATTATTGTAACTCATAATATGCAACAAGCAGCGCGTCTAAGCGACTATACCGTTTTCTTTAACCTTGGTGAAGCAATTGAGTACAATAAGACACGAAAAGTCTTTACCCGGCCAAAGATTGAATTAACTGATGATTACGTTTCGGGAAACTTTGGATAGATAGGAGGATAACGATGGACAAACCGATTATTTCAGCTCAAAATTTGGACTTATTCTACGGTGACTTTCAAGCACTTCACGGCATCAATCTTGATTTTGACGCGAACAAAATTTCTGCGTTGATTGGACCATCTGGCTGTGGAAAGTCAACTTTTCTGCGTTGCTTGAACCGAATGAACGATATGATTGACGGGGTCAAAATTACGGGAACCGTTCAATTCCATGGTCAAGATATTTACTCACCGCAAGTTAATCTGGTTGAATTACGCAAGTCAATTGGCATGGTGTTTCAACAGCCTAATCCGTTTCCGTTTTCAGTCTACGATAACATTACTTATGGCCTGAGAATTGCGGGCGTTCGCGACAAGCAGCAGCTTGATGCGATTGTTGAACGTAGTTTAAAGCAAGCGGCCGTTTGGGATGAAATAAAAGATAATTTATATGATAATGCGTTGGCCTTTTCTGGCGGTCAACAGCAGCGAATTTGTATTGCCCGGGTCCTGGCGGTTTCCCCATCAGTTATTCTAATGGACGAACCGACCAGTGCGCTTGATCCCATCTCCAGTGCCAAAATTGAAAATACCTTGTTGGAATTAAAAAAAGACTATACTATTATTATTGTGACCCACAACCTTCAGCAGGCTTCCCGAATTTCGGATAAGACGGCTTTCTTTATGGAAGGGCGAATTGTGGAGTATGATGATACCACGAAAATGTTTGTGAATCCTGATGATAAGCAAACCGAAGATTACGTCAGTGGACGATTCGGATAGGAGAGAAGTGTATGGGGAAAGTTTTTGATGAAGAGATTATGACACTTAAGTCGGATTTTATGAAATTGGGGGCATTGGTCAGCCAAGCCGTTGCCAATGCCGGTCACGCATTCATTGATCATGACACCAAGGCCGCCGATACGGTCATTACCAATGACCACGAGATTAACCATTTGCAAATCCACATTGAAAAGCGCTCATTTGAGATGATTGCGTTGTACCAACCGGTAACTGGCGATTTGCGAGAAGTTGTTGGCATTTTAAAAGCCGTTACTGATTTGGAACGGGCCGGCGATCATGCGCGAAATATTGCCAGGTCAACTATTAGCATCAAAGGCGAAGAACGGATTCCAGAAGTTGAAACCATTATTGCCGCAATGGCCAAAGAAGTCAGCCAACAGTACAATGAATCAATTGACTCATACGGAGAAGCTGATGAAAAAAAGGCTAAACAAACTGCTCAGCAATACGATCAAAAAATTGACCAACTGTATGACGACATTGCTGCACCGAGTTATCAAGCAATGGCTAAGCATCCAGATATTGTAAATTCGGCCATCATTTACTTAAACGTCGCAAAGGATTTAGGGCGAATTAGCGATTACAGCACGAATATCTGTGAGTGGACGGTTTATTTAGCAACTGGTAAAATTATTGAATTAAATTAAGAATGGCTATTTTTTGCACTGCAGACTTGATTGCAGTGTTTTTTTTAGATAGGCTTAACTTAAGAGTAGCGGGCGCGCTAGGCAACTAGAAATCAGATCACTCGATTCTAAGATTTAAATGGGTGGGACTGGTGAGTAGATTTTTGCCGATAGAGTTGCCCTGCAATTGACTGGAGGTAGTCGTATGAATAATGGCAAAAAGTTATATCGTTCAGGAACTGATCGGATCATTGCCGGTGTCTTAGGTGGGATTTCTGATTACTTTGGTTGGAATTCGACTCTCGTAAGAATTTTATATGTCGTACTGGCCCTTACGCCTGGCATTAATTTATTAGCGATTCTTTCATATGTTGTGATGATCGCAATAATGCCAAGCTCCCAGTCAGGAGACTCCGCATTCAATCAATTTAAGTCGGGAATGGCAACCCGTGATCCGGCTAAGAAATCTAGAAAAGTGATTCATGATGTTGAAGAAAAAAATGTCGATGATCATCAGAAAAGAGGCCAATCGTGAGATTCTTGACGACCGTACTAGTAGACACTTTGTTATTTGTCGCGTTAAGCGGATTTTTCCCGGCTAATTTTTACGTTGCCAGTGTTGGCATTGCCGTAATTGCGGCCGTGGTCTTAGCAATTTTAAACTTAGTTGTCCGGCCGATTGTGACGATTTTATCGCTGCCAATTAATTTTTTGACGTTAGGGCTCTTTTCAATTGTGATTAACGGCTTGATGCTGGAAATGACTTCGGCCATTGTTGGAGCAGGCTTTCGGTTCTCTTCTTTTTGGATGGCGATGTTAGCCGCTGTTTTGATGTCTGTGGTGAGTACGATTATTGCCCAATATTTTCGCAAGTCCTAAAGACGAAATGAGTTGGACGTGCTAAAATTATAGTGATTATTAAGGAGTGATAAGCGTGGCCGATAGTGTAAGCGTTGCTGATTTGGTAACAAATGCCAGATTGGATGTCTATTATGGCAAAGAGTATTTGGATAAGCGGACGATTTCGACAAGTGATATTTCTAGGCCGGGTCTGGAGTTGACTGGATTTTTCAATTATTATCCAGCAAAGCGGATCCAATTGTTGGGGATTACTGAGATCTCTTATTCAAAGGGCATGAGTCATGAAGAGTTGTTAGACGTCATGAAAAAAATGTGCCAACCACAAACGCCGGCGTTCGTCGTGTCGACGCAACTGGATCCACCAGAAGAACTGCTGCAAGCTGCCCAAGACCAACATATCCCGGTACTGGGGTCTAAATTAACGACTTCTCGGGTTCTAAGTAATATGACGAATTACTTGGAAGACAAATTGGCCGAAAGAAAGTCCATTCACGGCGTTTTAGTGGATGTCTATGGCCTAGGCATTCTGATCACGGGTGATAGTGGTATTGGTAAAAGTGAAACAGCGCTTGAATTAGTTAAACGAGGCCATCGACTCATTGCTGATGACCGAGTAGAAGTTTATCAACAAAATGAGCAGACACTGGTTGGAACGGCGCCGGCAATTTTAAGGCATCTCCTCGAAATTAGGGGGATTGGCATTATTGATGTCATGACCCTTTTTGGAACGGGGGCGGTTAGGAGCCAAACAACGGTTTCGTTGATTATTCACTTAGCTAATTACACAAAAGAAGCCAAATTCGATCGATTAGGAAATGGGACAGAAAACGTGCATATTTTTGACGTTGATGTGCCGAAGATCACGATCCCGGTTCGAACCGGTCGAAATTTGGCAATTATTATCGAAGCAGCGGCAATGAACTTCCGAGCACAAAGCATGGGGTATGACGCCACCGAAACTTTTGATCGGAATCTAAATAATCTTATTAAGGTCAATAGCCAAAATGATGCGACCCAGAAGCAAAAAGAAAAGGCCGTTGAGCAACAGAACAAAAAGTCAATTAATGAAAATAACCAAAAAAGTGATGATGGTGGGAGATAACTGTGTTGTTGAATTTAAAAACTTTGGCGTTAAATCCGATTGCATTTAACTTAGGGCCAATCGAAGTGCATTGGTATGGCATCATTATCGCCAGTGGCGTCATTCTAGCCGTTTATCTTGCTGTAAGTGAGGGTAAGCGACGCGGGATTAATCCCGATGACATTTATGACATGATCTTGTGGGCGTTACCAGCCGCATTAATCTGTGCCAGATTGTATTACGTTATTTTTCAGTGGGGCTATTATAAGGATAACCCGGGTGAAATTATCAAGATTTGGGATGGCGGTATTGCAATATATGGCTCATTGATTGGTGCGATGATCGTCGTCATTTGGTTTTGTCGAAAGCGGTTTATTCCCGTTTGGCTGATGCTTGATGTTGCGGCGCCGACTGTTATTTTGGCGCAGTCCATTGGCCGCTGGGGTAATTTCATGAACCAAGAAGCTTTCGGGAAGCCGACGACCTTACACTACTTGCAGGGATTACATCTTCCTCAATTTATTATTAACCAGATGAATATCAGTGGGGCTTATCGACAGCCGACTTTCTTGTATGAATCGCTGTGGAGCTTACTGGGGTTTTGCGTATTAATGGTCTTACGGCATAATCCGCATTTGTTCAAGCAAGGGGAAGTCTTTCTTGCGTATGTCATGTGGTATTCATTTGGGAGATTTTTTGTCGAAGGCATGCGAACCGATAGTTTGATGCTATTTAATTTACGGGTATCACAGATTCTTTCAGTCATTTTATTTTTTGGTGCGATGGCCTTGATTGGCTATCGTCGAAGGACTCAAGATAATCCTTGGTATCTAGCCGGGTCGAATCTTAGAAGAAAAACAATGCCAACAAAGGAGAAAAATAATGTCTAAAAAAGTTGCAGTACTTGGAGCCGGATCTTGGGGAAGCGTTTTGGCAAGCTTGCTCGATGAAAATGGGTCAAATGTGAAACTGTGGTCTTATAATGCCGAGCAGGTCAAGGAGTTTAATGAAAAGCACACTAATTCGAAGTACATTAAGAATTTAACGTTTTCAAGTTCCATCGTTGCTTATCATGATTTAGCAGAAGCAATTGATGGTGTTGACTACATACTTTTCGTTGTCCCGACTCAAGTAACCAGGTCGGTTGCTAAGCAAGTAGCTGAAATATTAGCCGAGAAAAACCAAGTGGTGAACATTATTCATGCGTCAAAGGGCATCGAAGAAAAAACGTACTTGCGGCTTTCACAGGTGCTTGCCCAAGAAATTAACCCTAAAAATCGCAAGTCGATTTCGGTCATTTCTGGTCCAAGTCATGCAGAAGATGTGGCGATCAAAGACATTACATTGGTAACCGTTGCCAGCAATGACCAACAAGCTGCTAAAGAAATTCAGGGCTTGTTTATGAATGATTATTTCCGAACATATACAAGCGATGATGTCATTGGCGTCGAAATTGGAGCGGCTTTGAAAAATATTATTGCTTTAGGCGCTGGTGCGTTATATGGGCTTGGCTACAAGGACAATGCTAAGGCGGCTTTAATGACGCGTGGGTTAGCGGAAATCTCGCGTTTAGGGACTTCATTTGGTGCTAATCCGTTGACTTTCATCGGTTTATCTGGTGTCGGTGATATTATTGTGACCGCCACCAGTCGAAATTCTAGAAATTGGCGGGCTGGTAATGAACTTGGCCAAGGCAAGCCACTCGCCGAGGTGGTTAAAAGTATGGGCATGGTCATCGAAGGCATTGCCACGACACGCGCTGCTTATGAGTTGTCCAAAAAGCGTGGGGTTGAAATGCCGATTACAAGCGCTATTTATCATGTCCTTTACGATGGGGCTGATATCAAAGAAACGATTCACCAGTTGATGACTCGAGAGGGTCGCTCAGAAATTGGCTAGTGATTTAGTTATAAAGAAAGTGTGGGACATAATATGCAAAGAAAAGTAACGAAAGCCGTTATTCCGGCGGCGGGACTTGGAACACGGTTTTTACCAGAAACCAAGGCGTTGCCAAAGGAAATGTTACCAATTGTTGATACACCAACGATTCAGTTTATCGTCGAAGAAGCTAAAAAATCAGGTATCCGAGATATTGTCATTGTGATTGGCAAGGGCAAGCGCTCGATTGAAGACCACTTTGATTCTAATCCAGAGTTGGAAATGAATTTGGAAGATCGCCATAAGAATGATATTTTAGAGACGATTCGTAAAACTAACGATATGAATATTTATTTCATTCGCCAATCACACCCGCGAGGATTAGGTGATGCCATTTATACAGCCCGCAGTTTTATTAGTAATGAACCGTTTGTTGTGATGCTGGGCGATGACGTCATGGAAGATAAGGTACCACTGACCAAGCAATTGATGAATAGCTTTCAAGAAACTGGGGCATCGACGTTGGCTGTTAAGCGCGTTGCCCATAAAGATATTTCCAAATATGGTGTCATTGATCCTTCTGAAGAAGTTCGTCCGGGGTTATTTAACGTTAAAAAGTTTGTGGAAAAGCCATCCCCAGAAAAAGCACCTAGCGATTTGGCAATCATTGGCCGCTACTTGTTAACCCCAGAAATTTTCGGGATTCTAGAACATGCTAAACCGGATGCTTCTGGTGAAATTCAATTGACCTCGGCCATCGATGAGCTGAATCAAACTCAACGGGTATTTGCGCATGAGTTTAAAGGCAGTCGGTTTGATACGGGTAACAAACTGAGTTGGCTTAAAACCAATATTATCTTTGGCTTGCGGCACCCAGAAATTGCGACTGGCTTAAGAGCTTATTTAAAGGACTTAGGAAAACAGTTGGCCGATGAGGATAAACCAAGCAAGAGCTAATTACTAGACAGACTTACTTATTAATAGTACATTTAGATTTGTGAATAAGAAGCTGTTTTATTTAGCCAGCCAACTGTATTAAGCAAAAACCTGCCCAGAGCAAAGCTTGTACCTATGCTTTGCTTCACGCACTTACGAGGAGGATTTAAATGGCAAAAAAATATGATGTTGTGATTATTGGTGCCGGCCCCGGCGGAATGACCGCTGCGCTTTATGCATCACGAGCTAATTTATCAGTTGCAATGATTGACCGTGGGATCTATGGTGGCCAAATGAACAATACGGCTGCTATTGAGAATTATCCGGGTTTTAAGTCCATTATGGGACCGGACTTGGCTCAGGATATGTACGACAGTTCGATTAATTTTGGTGCCGAATATGTTTATGGTGCTGTCCAATCCATCGAGGATCATGGCGACACCAAATTAGTTAAGACTGATAGTGATGAGCTAGAAGCCAAAGTTGTAATTATCGCAACGGGATCTGAGTATAAAAAGCTCGGGGTTCCTGGCGAAAAAGACTATGGTGGCAAGGGTGTCTCCTACTGCGCGGTATGTGATGGGGCTTTCTTCAAGAATAAGCACGTCGTCGTTGTCGGCGGTGGTGATTCAGCAATCGAAGAGGCCACCTATTTAGCTGGGATCGTTGATCATGTAACGGTCATTCATCGGCGTGATCAATTGCGTGCCCAACAAGTGATTCAGGACCGCGCATTTGCGAATGATAAGATTGACTTCGTTTGGAACACCAACGTTACCGAAGTAGTTGGTGATGGCACTAAAGTTTCAGGTGTTAAGGTGCGTAATAACCAAACGAATGAAGAATCAACGATTGAAACGGCTGGTGTCTTCATTTACGTTGGTTTATTGCCAATGACGGAACCGTTTGCTGATCTTAAGATAACGAATGCTGATGGTTGGATCAAAACTGATGATCAAATGGCCACGGCCGTTCCAGGTATTTACGCAATTGGTGACGTTCGAGAAAAGAAGCTTCGTCAAATTACAACTGCCGTTGGTGAAGGCGGCATTGCTGGTCAACAGGCTTTTGAGTATATTGAATCCCATCGTTCTAGCGACAAGTCAGAAGTGACTCAATAATTAGATAAATGATTCGCATTTTGAGTTGAATGCGTTAATATGATAGTAAATGATAAAGAGGTTGGAGATTTTCCAGCCTCTTTAGTGTATGAAAATAATTTCATTGACTTGAAAGGGAGCTGCGAATCATGGGGATGCATCAATACTTGGAAAGTTTGGCCGAATTAGAATTAATTAACCGGGCCCCGGGATATTTTAAATTTGAACAGCACTCGGTTGCTGCCCACTCATTTAAAGTAACTGAAATTGCCCAATTTTTAGGTGATGTTGAAGAAAATGCCGGCCAAGAAATTAATTGGCGGCTGTTGTATGAAAAAGCACTTAACCATGACTACACTGAACGGTTTATTGGGGATATTAAAACGCCAGTCAAGTATGCGACACCAGTGCTAAGAAGTATGCTTGCTGACGTTGACGATAAATTAACAGAAAATTTTGTTGAAAATGAAATTCCAACAGAATTTCAAGCGGTTTATCGAAGACGATTATCAGAAGGCAAGGATTCGTCACTAGAGGGAAAAATCCTGGCGGTTGCGGATAAAGTTGATTTGCTATATGAATCATTTGGCGAAATCCAAAAAGGCAACCCAGAAGCTGTTTATCCAGAAATGTATAAAGAAAGTTTATCAACCATGCTGAAATATCGCGACATGGCTTGTGTGCGATATGTCATTACTAAGGTTATCCCAGAAATGTTGGCAGAAAACTTCACGACGCAGGAGAAGCTACGGAATTTAACACGAAAAGTTTTAAAAAAGGAACACGTTTCTAGTAATTAATCGTTGGCGAAAGTATGTTCGTATGGTAGAATAGCGTTGATAGTGGGGCTAATAAAGCAGGTTTTGCTTGTAGCCCCTTTAGTTTTGTACCGTTAATGTTGGACGTCAGGAGGAGTTTAAGATTGATCGAAAGAGAAAATGATCGGCAATTTGATTTAGTGTCTAAGTATAAGCCGACTGGCGACCAGCCACAGGCTATTCAGAAATTGGTTGCTGGTGTTAACGAAGGCGAAAAAGCGCAGATTTTGAAGGGTGCAACCGGTACTGGAAAAACATTTACGATCTCAAACGTGATTGCCCAAGTGAATAAACCGACGCTTGTTCTTTCACATAACAAGACCTTGGCGGGTCAATTATATAGTGAATTTAAGGAATTCTTTCCCAATAATGCAGTTGAATACTTTGTGAGTTATTACGATTATTATCAGCCAGAAGCTTACGTGCCGTCTAGTGATACTTACATTGAAAAGGATTCGGCCATTAATGATGAAATTGACCAGTTGCGTCATTCTGCGACGAGTTCATTACTGGAGCGAAACGATGTCATTGTGGTGGCATCAGTATCGTCAATTTTTGGGTTAGGTGATCCAAGCGAGTATCGGAATCACGTTGTTTCCTTGCGGGTTGGTCAAACGATTGAACGGGATCATTTTTTGCGACAACTGGTTGATATCCAGTATGACCGAAATGATATTGATTTTCAGCGCGGGCGGTTTCGCGTTCATGGTGACGTCGTCGAAGTTTTTCCAGCCTCTTGGGATGAGCACGCGTTTCGAATTGAATTCTTTGGTGATGAAATTGATCGCATTCGTGAAGTTGATACATTAACCGGCGAAGTGATTGGCGATCGAGAACATATCGCAATCTTTCCAGCGACACACTTTCTAACCAGCGATGATGTCATGAAATTAGCGCTCCCAGAAATTAAGGATGAAATGGATCATCAAGTTGCCAAGTTTGAAAAGGCAGGTAAGTTACTAGAAGCCCAACGACTCAAACAGCGAACAACGTATGATATTGAAATGATGAGAGAAATGGGCTATACCAGTGGCATTGAAAACTATTCTCGTTTTATGGATCGGCGAAAACCCGGTCAACCACCGTTTACCTTGCTCGATTTCTTTCCCAGTGATTTCTTGCTGGTAGTTGACGAATCTCATCAAACGATGCCGCAGATCCGCGGCATGTATCATGGAGATCAGGCGCGAAAGAAACAGTTGATTGATTACGGATTTCGATTGCCAAGTGCGTTGGATAACCGCCCGCTGACCCTTGAAGAATTTGAAAAACATGTTCATCAAATTATCTATATGTCGGCGACTCCCGGGCCTTATGAATTGGATCAGACATCTCATGTTGTGACTCAAGTTATTCGGCCGACTGGCTTGTTGGATCCAACGATTGATGTTCGGCCAATTATGGGTCAAATGGATGATTTAGTTGGCGAGATCAACAAGCGGGTCGATAAGCACGAACGGGTTTTTGTGACGACTTTGACAAAAAAGATGGCTGAAGATTTAACGGATTACCTAAAAGATTTGGGAATTAAAGTTAAATACCTGCATTCTGATATTAAAACGCTTGAACGAACACAGATTATTCGTGATCTGCGGCTTGGAAAATTTGATGTTTTGGTTGGCATTAACCTGCTACGGGAGGGAATTGATGTCCCAGAAGTTTCATTGGTTGCAATTCTGGATGCTGATAAGGAAGGTTTCCTGCGTAATGAACGGTCATTAATCCAAACGATTGGCCGCGCTTCGCGAAATGAGCACGGCGCCGTTATTATGTACGCCGATGAGGTAACCGATTCGATGCAAGCAGCCATTGACGAAACGGCCAAACGGCGAGCAATTCAAATTAAATATAATCAAGAACACGGGATCACGCCTAAAACAATCAAGAAGCCAATTCGTAACCTGATTTCAGTTACTAAAGATAGTGATGATACCGGTGAAAAGGATGACTTTGTTGAAAGTGATTTCGAACAAATGGCCAAAAAAGACCAGAAGAATATGCTGGCCAGATTAACGGAAGAGATGCGAGACGCCGCCAAGAAGCTGGATTTTGAACAGGCAGCAACCTTGCGTGATACAATTATTGAGCTAAAAGGTGAAATGAGTTAAAGGAGTAAATGCGTATTGGTAATGGATAAGATTGTAATTCGAGGTGCTCGCGCCCATAACTTAAAAGATGTGAATGTAACCATTCCCAAAAATAAGCTAGTTGTCATGACCGGCCTTTCTGGTTCTGGCAAGAGTTCACTAGCGTTTGACACCCTTTACGCCGAAGGCCAGCGTCGCTATGTTGAAAGCTTGTCATCATATGCCCGCCAATTTCTGGGGCAGATGGACAAGCCAGATGTTGACTCAATTGAAGGGTTAAGCCCGGCAATTTCAATTGATCAAAAAACGACTTCGAAGAATCCCCGCTCAACGGTTGGGACGGTTACCGAAATCAATGATTATTTTCGGCTTTTATGGGCGCGAGTTGGTGTCCCAATTTGTCCAAACGATGGGACTGTCATTTCAAGCCAATCAGTTGATCAAATGATTGCCCAGATTATGAAGTTACCTGAGCGAACCAAACTGCAAATCTTTTCCCCGATTGTCCGGGGAAAAAAGGGGCAGCACAAAAAGATTTTTGCCAAGATTAAGCGAGAAGGATTTGTGAGGGTTCAAGTTGATGGTGACACTTACGATATTGATGACGTGCCAGAGCTTGAAAAGAATAAATCTCACGATATCAACATTATCGTTGATCGGATTATCGTTAAGGATGGCATTAATAACCGCCTTTCCGATTCACTTGAAGCGGCCTTGCGTTTGAGTGGTGGCTATGCAGTTGCTGATTTTATGGGTCAACGTGATCCACTGTTGTTCTCAGAACACTATGCATGTCCAGTTTGTGGCTTCACAGTGGGCGAACTTGAACCCCGTCTGTTTTCATTTAACTCACCCATTGGGGCTTGCCCGGATTGTGATGGTCTCGGTATGAAGCTTGAAGTTGATCCGGATCTCGTGGTGCCTGATAAAGACAAAACCTTAAACGAAGGGGCGCTGGCTCCCTGGAATCCGGCTGGGTCCAAATGGTATCCTAACATGCTTGCCCAAGCTTGCAAGGCTCAGGGAATCGATATGGATACACCCTTTAAGAAACTGTCCAAAAAAGATCAGACCTTTGTTTTATATGGCTCGCCAACTAAAACTTTTCATTTTGTCCTGCAAAGTGACTTTGGCGGCATTCGGGACGTTGATGGGCCATTTGAAGGGGTTATTAACAACGTTGATCGCCGTTATCACAATACAAGTAGTGACTTTACCCGGAATAATTTAAGTCAATACATGACTGAACTAACTTGTCAGACATGTCACGGCGCTCGCCTTAATCGAAAGGCATTAGCCGTAAAGGTGGGCAATCGAGATATCGCTGAAGTTTCATCACTTGACGTATCTGCTGAATTGGCTTTCTTTAGTAACTTATCATTCGGTCCTCAAGACACAATGATTGCCAAACCGATTATCAAGGAAATCAGGGATCGGCTAACGTTCTTAAGAAACGTTGGCTTAGATTACCTAACGTTATCTCGATCTGCTAGAACGCTCTCTGGTGGCGAGGCACAACGAATCCGACTTGCAACTCAAATTGGGTCTAATTTAACCGGCGTTTTATATATCCTTGACGAACCTTCCATTGGACTGCACCAACGCGATAATGACCGCCTGATCGCATCACTTAAAAAGATGCGTGATCTTGGCAATACCTTGGTCGTCGTGGAACATGATGAAGACACGATGCGGGCGGCCGACTATATTGTCGATATTGGCCCTGGTGCCGGTCGCGATGGGGGTCATGTCATGGCAACTGGTACACCTAAAGATATTGAAGCCGCGCCGAAGTCGATTACGGGTCAGTATTTAGCCGGTAAGCGATTTATCCCAGTGCCGCTTAAACGTCGTCAGGGAACCGGTAAAAAGGTCCGCATCACTGGGGCCAGCGAGAACAACTTGAAAAACATAACCGTTGATTTTCCATTGGGTAAATTTATTGTTGTGACCGGCGTCTCTGGCTCTGGTAAATCAACATTAGTAAACGATATTTTAAAGCGGGCTTTGGCGCAAAAATTGAACCACAACTCGCAAAAGCCTGGTCAGTACAAAGCAATTTCCGGTTATAAAAATATCGAAAAGATTGTTGATATTGACCAAACGCCAATTGGCCGAACGCCGCGGAGTAATCCAGCGACTTATACCGGTGTCTTCGACGATATCCGTGGCTTATTTGCCAATACTAATGATGCCAAATTGCGGGGATTTAAGAAAGGCCGCTTTAGTTTTAATGTAAAGGGCGGCCGTTGTGAAACTTGCCATGGTGATGGTATTTTAAAGATTGAAATGAACTTTTTACCAGACGTTTATGTGCCATGTGAAGTTTGTCATGGCAAGCGGTATAACGCGGAGACTTTGGAAGTGGAATATAAGGGTAAAAATATTGCTGACGTGCTGGATATGACGGTTGACGAGGCGGTTGATTTCTTTAGTGCAATTCCAAAAATCAGTCGAAAATTGCAGACAATTAAAGACGTTGGCCTGGGTTACGTGTCACTCGGCCAGTCGGCAACGACATTGTCTGGTGGGGAAGCCCAGCGGATGAAGTTGGCCTCAGAACTGCATAAGAAGGCTAATGGCCGCAACTTTTATATCCTCGATGAACCAACCACTGGTTTGCACTCAGAAGACATCCGTAAACTATTAGGTGTCCTGCAAAAACTAGTTGATCAGGGGAATACGGTTTTAATTATTGAACATAATTTGGACGTGGTAAAGAGTGCCGATTATCTGATTGACCTTGGCCCAGAAGGTGGCGATGGCGGCGGCCAAGTTGTGACGACTGGAACGCCAGAAGAAGTTGCCCAAGTTAAAGAAAGCTATACGGGTCAATATCTAAAACCGGTTTTAGCCCGGGATACGAAGCTTACCAAAGAAGCGGTGGCAAAGGCGCAACAGTCAGTCGTCAATCAGTAATTAACCGCTAGTAGCTGAGGTTGATCGTTAGTTTGGATTTGTAAATGTAACTTAGCTTGTTAACAATCGCTGTTCAAGAATTGCAAGGGCGACCTCACTTAGTGTGTTCGAAAAATGGGACCGATCCTTATCAATATTAATGCAAAGGCTAATTATTTCTGTTGTTGGAATAGTTAGCCTTTTTTGTTAATACTGGGACCGAACTGTTTTTCAAATCTGTTTTAGTTTTGTTAACAATATGGGTCTTCGCTTAAAATGATACGCCCGGTATGTTATACTCTAATGAGTTTGTTAAACGAAAGGAAATTACAATGGCCGTTAACAACCAATTCGTGATTATCACGGGGATGAGCGGGGCAGGTAAAACTGTCGCAATGCAAAGCTTTGAAGATTTAGGCTATTTTTGTGTTGATAACATGCCGCCGACGCTGCTTCCTAAATTTAAAGAGTTAATTAAGCTGGAACGAGACATTAATAAAATTGCCTTGGTAATGGACCTGCGTTCTCAGGTTTTTTATGATGAAATTATTGGCATGTTCAATGATTTAAAACGCAATGATGATAATAATGTTGATATTATTTTTTTAGACGCTTCAGATACCAAACTGGTTTCTAGATATAAAGAAACCAGGCGCGCCCACCCGCTTGCTAGAAACGGTCGAGTGATTGACGGGATCAAAAAAGAGCGCGAATTGCTGGCAAACGTCAAAAAAGCCGCTGACCTGGTGGTTGATACAACTAATATGTCACCGCGACGGCTTCGCGAAGAGGTTTTCCATAATTTTGAAGCAATTGATGCAACCCATACCTTTCATGTAGAAGTAATGTCTTTTGGGTTTAAATATGGCTTACCGCTTGATGCCGATATCGTGATGGACGTTCGATTTTTACCGAACCCTTATTATCAAGCTAGTATGCGGTTCAAGACTGGCTTGGATAAGCCGGTTGAAGACTATGTAATGAGTTCTTCAGGGGCCCAAGAATTTTACGCCAAGTTACTCGATATGATGCAGTTTACCTTGCCGGCGTATGCCAAGGAAGGAAAGGCTAGCTTAACAGTGGCAATTGGTTGTACGGGTGGGCAGCATCGCTCAGTTGCCATTGCCGAACGCCTTGGCAATGATCTAAAAGCCGATTATCCAGTTAACATTACTCACCGAGATATTGATCGGCACCAAACAAAGGAGGGGGCGCAATGAGAGATGCTCTGCATAGCCACCAGCCAAGAGTTGTCGTAATCGGTGGGGGAACCGGGCTGCCGGTAATTCTTAAAAACCTCAAAAATCGGCACGTTGATATTACTGCTATTGTGACCGTCGCTGATGATGGTGGGTCTTCTGGCATTTTGAGAAATTATATTAATGTGGTGCCACCGGGAGACATTCGAAACGTCATGGTTGCCCTCTCTGATTTACCAAGATTAGAGCTAGAGTTATTTCAGTATCGCTTTAATAGTACCGATAAGTTTTTTGCTGGTCATGCGCTTGGCAATTTAATCATTGCGGCGTTGTCTGAAATGAAGGGTGGCATTTTTGACTCAGTTCAAATTCTAAGCAAGATTATGCAGGTTGACGGGCATATTTATCCGGCCGCAAACGAACCATTAGAACTAAACGCGGAGTTTAGTGATGGGACACATTTAAGTGGTGAATCAGAGATTACGGCTGCTGGTAAATTAATTAAACGGGTCTGGGTAGAAGCCAATGATGATTCTCATAAGCCAAAAGCCGTTGCCCAAGTGGTCGATGCAATTATGCAAGCTGACCAAATTGTTTTAGGACCGGGAAGCTTATTCACCAGTATTTTACCGAACCTCATGATCGAAAACGTTGGCGAAGCGCTGCGGAAAACGAAGGCAGATATTGTTTATATTTGCAATATTATGACCCAAAAAGGGGAAACAGAGAACTTCACCGAGGCCGATCACGTTCGGGTGTTGAATCGACATCTTGGAATGAACTTTATCAATACGGTTTTGGTTAATAGTAAAGAAGTGCCAGCAGAATACATTGATCATAAAAAATGGAATGAAGTTTCGCAGCCGGTCAAGCATGACTTTGCTGGCTTGCGGGCGATGGGCTGTCGGGTTATTTCTGCTGACTTTTTGGAATTAAAAGATCGTGGTGCTTTTCATAATGGGCAAGAAGTTGCCGATGAGTTGATCAATTTAATGGGGCGCACCTTAGATGACCACAAAGCGCAGTAATGAAAGTGAGGTCAAAAGATGTCATATGCCAGTGAAGTTAAAAAAGAACTCACGTCATTAACCGTTCATCGGGATAATGCCAAGGCCGAGCTAATGGCCCTAATCAGAATTAATGGGTCGCTTGCCATTTCGAATCATCATTTTGTGTTAAACGTATCGTCGGAAAACCCAGCGATTGCTCGGCGGATGTACCAATTATTGTCGAAGTTTTATGGCATTACCGGCGAGTTGAGTGTTCGCCGCAAGATGAAATTAAAAAAGAATAATTTGTATATTTTACGAGTTGAAGATAAGGCCAACTTATTATTAGATGATCTGGGAATTTTTGATGGCGTTCAAATTGTGGAACGAGTACCCAGTAAGATGTTAACTGAAGATGCGCAGATTCGGTCATACTTGCGCGGCGCTTTTTTAGCCAGCGGTTCAGTGAATAATCCTGAGACTTCCCGTTATCATTTGGAGATTTATTCTTTATATGAGAACCATAATGAGATGATTGCCGAAATGATGAATCAGTATCACTTAAAGGCCAGAACAACTAAACGCCGCAGTGGTTATATTACCTATCTTAAGGAAGCTGAAAAAATTGCGGACTTCTTGCAGTTAATCGGGGCAACTAGTTCAATGCTTAAATTTGAGGACATTCGAATTGTCCGTGACATGCGAAATTCCGTTAACCGGCTTGTTAACTGTGAAAATGCTAATTTGGATAAGGTTGCCAATGCGGCTAGTAAGCAAATCGAGAATATTAAGCTAATTGACCAAACGATTGGCTTGAACAAGTTACCGCCAAAATTGGCGCAAATTGCCCGGGCACGACTAAATCATCCCGAAGTTAGCTTAAAGGAGCTTGGAGATTTAGTGGCGGGTGGCCCAATTTCTAAGTCCGGCGTTAATCATCGGTTACGAAAAATTAATGAGTATGCTGATAAGCTAACCCAAGGCATTGATGAAACGATTGCTTGATGTATTTTTGGGCATCGTTTGTTTTTGCACCACTCGGACTAAAATAGTGCTCCGTAACTGTTAGACAAGTGCGTCTGACAATTACGGAGCACTATTTTAGTTTGTAGAATGCTTGGGAATTCGATTATAAAATTAGCTAAAAACCAAGTGATGGCTGAATTTAACTATTATCAGGGCATCATTGCGATAACAATCCAAATATGGGAACCTGGTTTTGGGGTTGATGCTAAATTAATCTTGGCTAACTCTCAAAACACAAGCCCCTTTGATATCACCGTGCGACAAGTAACGGAGCGCTTCATCTGCACGATCGAGCGGATATTCAGTGATTTCGGGGTGAACGTCCAGTCGATCGGCTAGAGTTAAGAATTCTTCGCCATCTCTTCGGGTATTACTCTCCACACTGGTAAGGTTTTTTTCATGGAAAATGTGTTCTGAATAAGATAGTTGGGGGATGTCAGTTGAGTGAATTCCAGCCATTGCAAGGGTTCCACCAGGCTTTAAAGCTTCCAAAGCTTTGGGGACAATATCGCCAACCGGTGCGTAAATAATCGCTGAATCCAGCTTAACGGGTGGTAAATCATAGGCTCCCCGAGCAGAGGCGGCACCTAGTTGAAGGGCAAATTGTCGAGCGTCTTTGCCTCGCGTTAAAACGTGGACTTCAATGCCCTGTTTCATGGCAATTTGTGCGGTGAGGTGTGCTGACCCGCCAAATCCGTAAAGACCTAGGCGGCCGCCAGCAGGGACGTTGGCTCGTTTGAACGATCGATAACCGATGATGCCGGCACACAGCAAAGGCGCGGCAGTTGCGGAATCAAATCGAGCAGGAATTCGGTAAGCGAACCCTTCTGGAACGGTGACGTATTCAGCATAGCCGCCATCGTGATCCCAACCGGTATACAATGAATTTGGACATAGATTTTCTTTGCCAGCGCGGCAATATTCGCAGACACCACACGTCCAGCGTAACCATGGGATGCCAATGCGATCGCCTAACTTAAAACGACTCGTTTCCGGGCCATTTTGAACCACTTTGCCAACAATCTCATGCCCGGGCGTTAGATGCTGTTTATGGACTGGTAGATCGCCTTCAGTGACGTGTAAATCTGTATGACAAACGCCACAAGTGATCACTTTGACAAGCACTTCACCACGGGCGGGAGTGGGAGTCGGTTTAGTCGTAAATCTCAACGGGGACGTTTCGCCATTAATTGAGCTAGGCTTAACAATCTCCCAAGCTTTCATTTCGGCTGGGATGGTTTCAGGGGTAATGGTTGCGGTACTTTCTTGATTTCTCATTATTAATAGCCTCGATTCAACAAATTAATGAAATTCACAAAGAATGTTTTCAAAAGAACTGAAAGTTTTCATTAATCATGCTAAAGTTAATTAACTCACTAACTTTCACATCTATTTTAGTCTGTCCGGGCAAGTTAGGCAATTGATTAGGATTTGAACAAAAAAAGAGCAATGATCCCTTAAAATAAGGAATCACTGCTCTCGAACGTTTAATTAACGATAATTATTACGATTAATCAATTAATTATTGTTTTTCGGAACTGTTCGTCATAATACCATCCAACAAGCCATAATCAACAGCTTCTTGAGCAGTTAGGTAATTATCACGTTCAGTGTCTTTGTTAATCTTCTCAATTGGTTGTCCGGAATTTTGAGCTAAGAGATTGTTGATCATCTTTCGAGCTTTCAAAATTTCTTCGGCAGCAATTTCGATTTCAGTTTGCTGACCTTGCGCACCACCGGATGGTTGGTGAATCAAGACTTGGGCGTGTGGCAATGCAAAACGTTTGCCCTTGGCACCAGAAGATGCCAGAACAGAAGCCATTGAAGCTGCCATACCCATTACAATCGTTTGAACGTCGGCCTTAACAAAGTTCATGGTATCGTAAATGGCCATTCCAGAAGTGATTACACCACCTGGTGAATTGATGTATAGGTAAATATCTTTTTCAGAGTCTTGAGCATCCAAGAACAAGAGTTGCGCAATAATCGCGTTCGCCATGTCATCTTCGATAGGACCTGATAACATGATAATGCGGTCTTTTAATAGTCGCGAATAAATGTCGTAGGCGCGTTCGCCATTAGCGGATTGCTCAATAACAGTTGGCACTAAATTCATTAAGAATGCCTCCTTAGTAGGTTTTATGATAGATGGCCTAAGCCAAGTTCATGATAATAGTTTAGTTTATTGGTCAAAAAAGGTCAAATGTTTTGCTCATTTTTCAGTTTTCATTCAGCAAAATCACTTTTTGAATAGTGATTGTAAGGGTGATTAAAGTCCAGGAGAAGCGGTATCGGTGATATACTCAAGGTAAAACAAAGGCAAAGGGCAGCAATTGGTGTAAGCGATTTTATGAAAAATTAAGCTAGAATTTTCGGTCAGGTAAACTTGGGCTTCGTTTGCTTGTTATTAAGGACAGCTACGCAAAGCAGAAAGCTGCACCTAAGTCAACTTGTCCAAAAATCCAAGCCCGGGATTTCCGGCCAAGTTAACTTAGGCTCCGCTTTCTAAGCGCTTTGCTCCGCTCACTGGTTTTAGGACAGCTGCGCCAGGCAGAAAGCTACACGTAAGCACCTCTAACAAAAATTCCAAGCCCGGGAATTTCCGTTAGAGGAGACTTACGCTCCGCTTTCTAAGCGCCTGGCTCCGCTCACTTTATTTGGAGGCACTAAAATGAAAACTCATCACATTTCGTTATTGACTAGGGATGCAAAACAAAACGTTCATTTTTATACAAAAGTGCTGGGGATGCGGTTAATTAAAAATTCAGTGAATCAAGAAAATATTAAAATTCGCCATCTATTCTATGGTGATTTTTTGGGGACACCAGGAACTGTTGTAACGTTCTTTGTATTGCCATTGTTAGGTAGACGGACGGATGGCAGTCATTTTTTTAACACCATTCGCCTGGCAATTCCTAAGTCCACCAGTGATTTTTGGCAGCACCGATTAAACGGGCTAGGGATTGAGGTCAATTCAATCGATGGTGGTATTCAGTTTCTTGATCCTGATAACGTGCTAATTAAGTTAATTGAGACACCAGAATTGCTTACCGACATGCGGATCGTTCCAGATAGTCCGGTTCCTGAAGAAGATCAGATTACCCGCTTGTTGGGGGTTGAGTTGCACGTGCCCGATCCGATGGCTACGGCAGACTTTTTCAGTGATTGGTTGGGATTGAGGGTTACCAATCATGCTGTGGCATTGGAGAACGGTCAATCCATTGAACTTTTTCAGTCAGCCGAACCGGGAGAACGAACCCGATTTGGTCGCGGCAGCATTGATCACTTTGCGTTAGCGGCACCGACAAAGGAAAAGTTACTGGCGTACTGGGACCGGGCCAAGCAATTGCATTTAAACATTGAAGAATACGCCGATCGGGGCTGGTTTAAGAGCTTATATGTGCGAGACCCTGGCGATAATCGAATTGAAATTGCAACAACAACACCTGGCTTTAGTTTGGATGAACCGATTCTCTCACTAGGGTCCGGTTTGGGGTTACCACCACAGTTTGAAAATCGCCGCCAAGAAATTGTGGCCTATTACAAGGAGCAGGGGGTTGATTTTGATGACAAGGCGGATTAACCTTTCGTGCCTTCTAAAATTAGTGATACAAAATAAAGGAGAGAGACGGCCAAGTTGTTTACCGGGTTTAGTGGTCAAGAGATTGTGAACTGGTTATGATTAGTCAATCTAATAACTAAAATCACTAAACAAAAATGGCTAGTCGCTGTATTAAAGACGACCAACCATTCATTAAATAACTCTTTTTTAATGCGCTCGGGGGGAATCGAACCCTCATTTCAAGAACCGGAATCTTACGTGCGATCCATTACACTACGAGCGCAACTTACCCTTAATACTATACAGGAAAACGGAAAACATTTCAAGATAGATAAAAAAATTCTTTGTGGAAACGTTTACTAAATCTGAATCCATTGCAATTCCGATGCGGTCTGCTATACTCGAATTTGGGTAATATTTCTGGTTACTCGATGCATGCTTTGAATTCCATTTCACAAGGGTGCTGACTTTATTTTCATTTAGTGGTACGATTATTTCTGTACTATCTAACAATATTTTCTTGATTTCCTAAAGGAGGAAAACTTAGTATGACTGTAAAGATTGGTATTAATGGTTTTGGCCGAATTGGTCGTTTGGCATTCAAACGGATTCATGAATTACACAGCAGCGAAATTGAAGTTGTTGCGATTAACGATTTAACCACTCCATCAATGTTGGCATACTTATTAAAGTATGATACCACTCATGGCCGTTTCCCAGGTGAAGTTTCATCAACCGAAAAAGGGATCGTTGTCGATGGTAAGGAAATTCCTGTATACGCTGAAAAGGATGCTTCTAACCTCAAGTGGGTTCCAAACGATGGCGTTGACTACGTTCTTGAATGTACTGGTTTTTACACTTCAGAAGAAAAATCACAAGCTCACATTAAAGCTGGCGCAAAGCGTGTCTTAATTTCAGCTCCTGCTGGTCAAATCAAGACAGTTGTTCCAGGTGTTAACTTGGATGTTTTGAACTCAAATGACGTAATTGTTTCAGCTGGTTCATGTACCACTAACTGCTTGGCACCAATGGCTTACTTCATGAACAAAGAATTTGGCGTTAAAGTTGGTACCATGACAACAATTCACGCCTTCACTGCTTCACAACAAATTCTTGATGGCCCTAAGACTAAGAAGAAGCGCAATAACCGAACTGCCAGCGCTAACACCATTCCTCATTCAACTGGTGCTGCTAAGGCGATTGGCTTGGTTATTCCAGAACTTGCCGGCAAATTGCAAGGCCACGCACAACGGGTTGCCGTTATTGATGGTTCATTAACTGAATTAATCACAGTGCTCGACAAGAAAGTTACTGCTGACGAAGTTAACGAAGCAATGAAGAAGCACACTGTTGATAACCCAGCATTTGGTTACAATGATGATGAAATTGTTTCATCAGATATTATTGACGACGATCACGGTTCAGTATTTGACCCAACTCAAACTGAAGTAACCACTGCAGGCGACAGCCAACTTGTTAAGACCGTTGCATGGTATGATAACGAATGGGGCTTTACTTGCAACATGGTTCGTACCTTGTTGAAGTTCGCTTCACTTTAATAATTGGTGATGGCAATTGGCGGAGGAGGGTGTCTTCTCCGTCTTTTGTTATCTAACCCTTGCAATTAAATATCACAATTTAATTTGTGTGTAGGAGGTTTCTAAATTGGCAAAATTAACAGTTTCTGATTTGGATCTTGAAGGCAAAAAGGTTTTAATGCGGGTCGATTTTAACGTTCCCATCAAGGATGGCGTTATTGGCGACGATAACCGAATTCAAGCCGCATTGCCAACAATTAAGTATGTTTTGGACCACAAAGGCCGCGCAATTCTATGCTCACATCTTGGCCGAGTAAAAAAAGAAGACGATAAAGCTGGATTGTCACTACGTCCAGTCG
The DNA here is from genome assembly GCF_016860605.1 of Lentilactobacillus fungorum. GTDB lineage: Bacteria > Bacillota > Bacilli > Lactobacillales > Lactobacillaceae > Lentilactobacillus > Lentilactobacillus fungorum. Next base: position 47,762 of record NZ_BNJR01000021.1, on the reverse strand, counting down.
CTGAACGGCTTTCTAATTTGCTTAACAAACCAGTTATTTTTGTGCCGGTCACTGAAGGCCAACAATTAGAAGATGCAATTGCCAAAATGACAGACGGCAGCGTCTTGTTGTTTGAAAACACTCGTTATGAAGACGTTGTGAACGGCGAATATGTCAAAAGAGAGTCCGGAAACGATCCTAAGTTGGGTGAATACTGGGCTTCACTTGCAGATGAGTTCATTAACGATGCCTTTGGAACTGCTCATCGATCCCACGCTTCAAACGTTGGGATTGCTGAAGCGATGCACAAAGCTGACAAACCGGTTGCTGCCGGCTTCTTAATGGAAAAAGAAATCCAGTTCTTGGGCGAAGCTGTTAATAACCCCAAGCGCCCATTTGTTGCCATTTTGGGTGGCGCGAAGGTTTCTGATAAAATTGGGGTCATCGACAACCTACTTAATAAGGCCGATAAAATTATCATCGGCGGTGGAATGACTTATACATTCTATGCTGCCAAGGGCATTAAAATTGGCGACTCCCTAGTTGAAAAGGATAAGATTGACGTTGCCAAGAGCATCCTTGAAAAGGGTGGCGACAAGATTGTGCTCCCATCAGATAATATCGTCGCCAAGAGTTACAGTAACGATGCTGAACACAAAGTGGTTGAGGGCGACATTGATGACGGCTGGATGGCTTTAGACATTGGTCCTAAGTCTGTTCAAGCTTTTGAAGCAGTCCTAAAAGATGCCAAGACGGTCGTTTGGAACGGCCCAATGGGTGTCTTTGAAATGCCAAATTATGCTCAAGGAACTTTAAACGTTGGTAAGTTCTTAGGAACCTTAACTGACGCTACGACAATTGTTGGTGGTGGTGATTCAACTGCTGCGGTTAAACAATTAGGGGTTGCTGAAAAATTAACGCACATCTCTACTGGCGGTGGCGCTTCTCTTCAATATCTTGAAGGAAAGACGCTTCCTGGTATTGCTGCGATTGATGATAAGTAATCCGTTTGGGACCTGCTTTTTAGTGGGTCCTTTTTTAATTGGTATAGGAAAATGTGGCTTTTGAAATTAGTTTTGGTTACAATGGCATTAAGACGAAAAAAGTAAAGGAATGATTTTGTATGAGAATTCCGTTTATTGCCGGTAACTGGAAGATGAATCTATCGGTAACAGAAGCGGTTCAATTTTTACAAGCCATCAAAGGCAAATTGCCAGATCCAAAAGTGACTGAAACTTGCATCGCGGCCTCGCCTCTTTTTTTAGAAAGTATGTTGAAGCAGAGTGCTGGAACACCACTGATTGTTGCAGCCGAGAACTGTTTTTATGAAGATGAGGGGGCTTATACGGGCGAGACCAGTCCCAAAGCACTTCAAGAAATGGGGATTACCCATGTTATTATTGGCCATTCTGAGCGGCGGAAGTATTTTAATGAAACCGACGACATGATCAATAAAAAGGTTCACGCTGCTTATCGCAATCACATTACACCGATTGTCTGCTGCGATGAAACGATGAGCCGGCGGGAATCTACCAACCGGATTTCTTGGGTTGTCAGCCAGGTCACCAATGCGTTGCAGGCGATCACGTCAGAGCAAGCTAAAAATATTATCATTGCTTATGAACCAAGTTGGGCGATTGGTAGTGGGAAGACAGCTACGACTGACGAAGCCGAAGAGGGCTGTTACCTGATTCGCCAAACCGTTGCCGATCTTTATTCTGATGACATTGCTAACCAGGTTCGGGTTTTATACGGTGGCAGTGTTAATGATGAAAATGCGGATGACATCTTGGCTCAACGCGATATTGACGGTGTTTTGGCTGGTGGTGCCAGTTTGAAGCCAGACTCGTTTTTAAAACTTGCAAACTTTTTACAAAAATAGCGCCCAAAGTCACATTTTATGTTGAAACTTGGGCTTTAAACTAATAGAATTGAAGTGAACCTTGTACAGAAGGTCACAACTTTCGCTAAGGAGAGAAAAAAATATGTCAATTATTTCTGATATTTATGCACGTGAGGTTTTAGACTCTCGTGGCAACCCAACTGTTGAAGTTGAATTATATACTGAAGCAGGTGCAATGGGCCGTGGAATCGTTCCTTCCGGTGCTTCAACCGGTGAACACGAAGCTGTTGAACTCCGTGACGGCGACAAGGACCGTTTCATGGGAAAAGGCGTTACAAAAGCCGTTGATAATGTCAATAACATCATTGCTAAAGAAATTGTTGGCTACGATGTTACCGATCAATTGGCTATTGACAAAGCCATGATTGAATTGGATGGTACACCCAATAAGGGTAAGTTGGGGGCCAACGCAATCCTAGGCGTTTCATTGGCCGCTGCCCGTGCTGCTGCCGATGAGCTTGAAGTACCTTTGTACAACTACTTAGGTGGCTTCAATGCCCACTTATTACCAACACCAATGCTAAACGTTATTAATGGTGGTAAGCATGCTAATAACAAGGTTGACTTCCAAGAGTTTATGATTATGCCCGTTGGTGCGCCAAGCATCAAAGAAGCTGTTCGTTGGAGTTCAGAAACTTTCCATAACTTGAAGAACTTGTTGAACGAACGTGGTTACTCGACTGCCGTTGGTGATGAAGGTGGTTTTGCACCTGACTTGAAGAACAATGAGGAACCATTTGAAATTCTCGTGGAAGCTATTCAACGTGCCGGCTACAAGCCAGGTAAGGATATTGCCATTGCCTTTGACTGTGCCGCATCTGAATTCTACAACACTGAAACTAAAAAGTATGATTTAAAGGGTGATGGCAAGTCATATACTGCTGACGAGTTTGTTACCTTACTTGAAGGAATTGTTGACAAGTATCCAGTTATTTCAATTGAAGATCCACTCGATGAAAACGAATGGGAAGATTGGCAAATGGCTACTAAGCGTCTTGGCAAGAAAGTCCAAATTGTCGGTGATGACTTGTTTGTTACCAACACTGACTACCTTAAGAAAGGTATCAAAATGGGCGTTGCCAATGCGATCTTAATTAAACTTAACCAAATTGGCACGCTAACCGAAACGGTTGAAGCTGTTGAAATGGCTAAAGAAGCAGGTTACACGGCTATCATTTCCCACCGTTCAGGTGAAACTGAAGACACAACGATTGCAGACTTGGTTGTTGCCTTGAACGCTGGTCAAATTAAGACTGGTTCAATGAGTCGTGGCGAACGAATTGCTAAGTACAATCAATTAATGAGAATCGAAGATCAACTCGGCGATGTTGCTGACTACAAGGGTGTTCATTCTTTCTACAACTTGTCAGAACAAGCGCGGGAAGATATTTTGAACAAGTAATTTAAATCGTTTAATAAAAAAATGGACTCATCGTTTGATGGGTTCATTTTTTTGTGAATATAAATAGCCGCCATTTGCGTAATTAACTATGAAAGACAAAAATGGAGGTTTTTATTTTGAAAAAGTGGTTGATACTATCATTTGTGACGTTTGGCTTAACATCCCAGTTTGGGCAAATCATGGCAGGAGCAGATTTGAAGCAAGCCAGTCAATCTGCAGAAACAAAGAACGCCTATGCTGGAACTTTAAGCGCTTCTGATTCGGCAATAATGACGGTAACGTTTATGGATGAAAACGGTCGGCAGCTCAAAAAAGACTGGGTAAATCATTATAAAAAGATTAATTCTACTTATACGTTGGTCAATGGTCCAGATTTTCGCATTCCGGGTTATGAGGTTGTCAACAAAAAAGATTTAGAGGGAAAGGTTCTAACGCCGAATCACCATGTTACTTTGCGCTATCGGCCAATTGGAACTGCTTCGAAGGCCGAGGGGTCAAAACCAGATACTCAAACCAAGCTGACCAAGCAACCTGACCTGATTAAAAATGGGCAAGAACCCGGTTTGACAGTCAATGTTGGCTTAAATCAAGCATCAGGTTTACCTGAAGATGCTAATCAGCCAACATCTCCAGCCGTTCAACCCACCGCAGTGATCGGTAATCAAAGTACTAACGTCATCAATCAGTTTACGAGCCAACCAGCACCAACAACGGTGCCTGGGAGCCCTCAGCTCGTTGCCAAAACTAGTGAACCAGCAGACGCTAAAGCGATCTCTAATGAGAAGCTGCCCGTCTCTAATCTAACGATTGACCATAAGCGGCTAATCCCAATAACGGCGACACAAAAGACTGGTTCAATTGTCAATTCCAGCCACCGAATAATTCCGGCTAAACCGGTTCCGGAAGGCCCATCCGCTGAACCACTCAGATTATCTAATCCTAGCAACGGCACCTCAGTCGCTGTTTTGGCTAATCAATCCGGCCAACAGTTTGAAAGGCAGTTGCCTCCATTGGCGAATAGGCAGATGAAGGCAACAATCAGATTGATTGGCGTTGGGCCTCATTCAAAACAATTGTTTACGAAGTTAGCAACTGTTTCTGACACTGAATTAAAGCGGCTCTTGAATGAAAACATTCAGTTTGCTGGCTACGATTGGCAACACTCAACTTATCGTCAGGAAACCAATACGATCGTTGCTCATTACATCCCAAAAATGATTCCAATCAAAGTGATCGCGATCGACTCGTCCGGTCATCGGCTTTCAAACAAAGTCATTCAAGTTGCTTTTGGGGCTAAACAAACTATTAAGCCGGTTTCAATTAAAGGATACGTCACCCATGACCACAGCAAGACGTTGATCATGAACCACTTGGTACCAACTACGATTAAGTTTCATTATCAAAAACGCCCTGGCGCCAGAACCAAGGCAAATTTGGCGCGTAAAATTAAGCATGCCCCAAGTCAAAATAAAGCAAGTGGAAAGGCCGTTCGATTACACGCAAAAAGGGCATCCCTCAAAAATGATCTAGTTTCTGATGGTCAATCTAAAAGCAGAGCCCAAGCAAAAGCCAAGGCGGGTCGATTACCTCAAACTGGCGACACCCAAGCTGATCAATTAGGCATACTAGGGTTCTTAATGCTGGTCTGTTTAATTGCCCAAAAGTTTATTAAACGAATCAGCTGATTATGCTATGATTAATAGCAGACAATAATCAAAGGATGAGGGCAGTGCAAATTCACGGCAGTTACAAGATTTCGCAGATCAAAGCAATTCTTAATGGGATTTTAATTGGCATCTTAGCCGGTTCAACAGTTTCAATGTTTCGCTGGGCCATTCAACACCTGATGACCGTTATGCGATATTTATATACGCAATCGCTACAGCAGCCGATATACTTAATCGGGTGTGTCATCATTAATGTTAGCATTGCGTTGGTCGTTGGTGGCTTCTTAAAACAGCAGCCGGATATTAAGGGGTCCGGTATTCCACAAGTTGAAGGCCAATTGCTTGGTGAATTAGATTATAGTTGGTGGTCGGTTTTATGGCGAAAGTTTGTCGGTGGCATTTTAGCCATTGGTAGTGGCCTTTACCTTGGCCGAGAAGGGCCTTCTATCCAGCTTGGTTCAACCCTTGGGCAAGGGGTTGCCCGGCTATTCAGACAAGTTGGTTTTGACCGCCAAGTGTTAATTTCTAGCGGGGCGGCTGCCGGATTAAGTGCGGCGTTTAATGCGCCCATTGCGAGTACGCTATTTGTATTAGAAGAGATTTACCATAACTTTTCAACCAACATCTGGGTGGTGTCGTTAACTTCGGCCATTACTTCTGATATGGTGGCGACTGATGTTTTTGGCCTTAAACCGGTTTTATACATGAAAAGTACGCCGTTGCCACTTAAATACTTTATTTGGGTTCTCATCCTGGGTGTTATTCTTGGCGTTTTGGGTAGATGTTATCAGTTTGTCATTCTGCGGATGAGCAAGTGGTATCGATTGACTCGGCTTCCTTGGATGATCAACGGTGTGTTCCCTTTATTATTAGTCATTCCGCTTGGGATGTTTTTCCCGCGGTTATTGGGTGGTGGCAGTGATATTATTTTGCACTTGACCGTGGCAGGATATTCAACTATGCTACTTGGCTTATTTTTTCTTATTCGCTTTATTTTTTCGATGATTTCTTATGGAAGCGGGTTGCCTGGCGGTATTTTCTTGCCGATTCTATGTCTGGGCGGGCTCATCGGGGCAATTGTCGGGAATCTAGCCATCGAATTTCATCTGATGCCGGCGCTTTATTTTTCGAGCTTCATTATTATGGGGATGGCTGGCTACTTTGCGGCAATCAGCAAGGCGCCATTTACAGCGATTCTGTTAATCACCGAAATGGTTGGCACGTTAACACATTTACTTGGATTAGCTTGCGCCTCGTTGGTTGCGTATGCGGTGATTGATTTATTAGATGGCCGTCCCGTTTACTATTCGATGCTGCAGCAATTATTGAAGACCAAAGCCCAATTTAACCTTGGCAAAACGGTTCAAATCATGGAGACGGTGTATGCCGGTTCTGAGATGGACGGTCAAATTGTCAGTCGGATTAAGTGGCCAAGCGGATCATTATTGACAAAGATCCAACGAAATGGGCGCGAAATTGTGCCATCTGGAAATACATTGGTCCGTTGGGGCGACACGTTATACATTAATGTGTCGACAAATAATCAACTTAAAATCACCCATCAGCTGACGAAGCTTACCAAAGAAACTTGACTGCAAAGGTGGCGTATTTTCAAATAATGTGTTAACTTAGTATGAGTAGTATTAAGCCGATTTAACGGTGGGAGGCTGTAACGTGTACAATTTTTTGTTAACATTATTACTGATTGATTGTGTCCTCATTACAATTGCAGTTTTAATGCAACCATCAAAAACCAACGATGCGATGTCTGCCTTAACGGGTGGAGCCGATGACTTGTTTGCTAAGCAAAAGCCACGTGGTTTCGAAGCATTCATGCAAAAAACAACGGTTGTTTTAGGTGTGATTTTCTTTCTCTTAGCACTTGCATTAGTTTGGCTGTCATCGCACTAGTATACAATCCTCCTGTTTAAATGCAGGGGGATTTTTATTATAATTGAGGCTGAAGGTGAAAGGGTGTTTAGTATGCAGCAAGCACCAATCAAATCTTTTTATTTTGAGCATGGACCAAAAGCAGTGATTCTGCTTCACGCTTTTGCTAGTGGGCCGGTTGATGTTAGGATGTTGGCAAGATATTTGGAACGCCAAGATTATACGGTATATGCGCCGTTGTTGACGGGTCATATGACGCCTGACTTTACGGATATCATTTTACAGGGTTCACCAGAAAAATGGTGGCAAGATACGCAGGCAGCTATCCGTTTTTTACGTGAGAAGCATTTTTCACAAATTGCCATTTTTGGTATCTCGTTGGGTGGTATTTTCGCTGCAAAAGCTTTAGAAGATAATCCTGACCTAGTCGGTGGCGGATCATTTGGATCACCAATTGTTCGCAAGCGCCAATTTAGTGTTCACCAGACCTTCATGCAAATGGCAAAAGCTAATTTTAGCCGATATCACACTAATGAAGCAATTATGACTGCTAAGCTTGATTGGCTGGACCAAAACGTTGATCAGTTATTAACCCGGATTGCTAATTTTACGGTGACGGTTGCTGATGCGTTACCTAAGATTAATCAGCCTTATTTTATTGGCCAAGGATTGGCTGACGAGATCGTCAATCCAGCTAGTGCCGGTTTACTTCGTGATGCATTAGTCAACTCTCAGGTTAGCTTTCATAATTATCCCAACGCCAGTCATATGATTACCGTTAATCAGGCTCACAAGCAACTTGAAACGGATTTAAGTCGTTTTTTATCAAAACTTTATGAATAATACGAGGAATGTAGATTGCAAGATAATGATTTAAAAACTGAAATAGAAAACGTGTTGCGGACTTATCCAGACAACGTTTTTACTGTTGAAAAAATTGCTGATGTGTTACGTACACATGGGTCAGCAGCTTTTAAGCTGATTGTTCAGGAATTAGCAGCCCTTGAACGCGAAAGAATTGCACTTGTCACAAAGGAGGGCAAATTTAAGCTGAATCCGGAAAAGCAAAAGCTGAGTGGTATTTTTCATGCCAATGATAAAGGGTTCGGCTTTGTTGCATACGATGAAGAAGCTCCTGACGCTTATATCGCCCCGGACAACACGATGAACGCCTTAAATGGCGACACGGTTGATATGGATATTATCAAACCAGCTCAACCTGGTTCTGATCGGGGGCCAGAGGGCAAGGTTGTGGCCATCACCGAACGTAAATATACCCGAGTCGTTGGTCCCTTTACAAAAACCGATGATGACAAAGGCTATTTTGGCCAATTGACTTTAAATGACAAAAAAATTGCTAAATATAAGTTTTACATTAACGATGTGGGATTAAAACCGACACCAGGCGAAGTGATTACTGCTCAAATTGTCGAGTATCCAAACGCCAAACATCCAGATTACATGGTTGGAATTGCCGATGAGGTCATTGGTTCAGTTGATGATCCGGGAATTGACATTCTCCAAATCGTGTATGCCCATGATATTCCAGCTGAATTTCCTGAAGATGTGTTACAGGCAGCCGATGCGATTCCAGATCACGTAACTGAAGAAGAAAAACGTGGTCGAGAAGACATTACGGATCAAGACCTAGTAACCATTGATGGTGAATCTTCAAAGGACTTAGATGATGCGGTTACCGCTTGGAAGCTGCCAAATGGTAACTATCACTTAGGTGTCCATATCGCTGACGTTAGCCATTATGTTAAACCAGGAAGTTTAATTGATAAAGAAGCCTTTAGAAGAGGGACTTCCGTCTACTTAACTGACCGAGTGATTCCAATGTTGCCACGGCGGCTTTCTAACGGCATTTGTTCACTTAACGAGGGTGAATTACGACTGTGTATGAGTTGTGAAATGGAAATTGATCCGGCCGGTAACGTGATCAATCATCGCATTCATCCAAGTTTAATGCGCTCAACGGCTCGAATGACCTACACGGCTGTCAATAAAATATTAGAAGCCCATGATCAAAAGACAATGGATCAATATAAAGAATTAGTGCCAATGTTTGAGGTGATGGGACAATTGCATAAGATCCTTTATAAGCATCGAAAAGCCCGGGGCGCGATTGACTTTGATGATAATGAAGCAGAAATCATTGTCGATGAAAAGGGTCACCCGATTGATATTAAGTTGCGGATTCGGGGATTGGCTGAACGAATGATTGAATCATTTATGCTGGCTGCCAATGAGACCGTCGCCAAGCATTATTATGATAAGCATGTGCCATTCATTTACCGGGTCCATGAAACGCCTGATGCTGATCGAATCCGTACTTTCTTTGAAACGTTAACGGCATTTGGGATTACTGTAAAGGGGGATCCGGAACACGTTACGCCCAAGATGCTCCAAAATGTATTAAAAAAAGTTGCGGGCAAGCCGGAAGAAATGATGGTTTCCGTTATGTTGCTTCGGAGTTTGAAGCAAGCGCGTTATGCGGACCAGTCGCTTGGTCACTTTGGCTTGGCAGCGCCGTACTATACGCATTTTACGTCGCCAATCAGACGGTATCCTGATACGATGGTTCATCGACTTATCCACTACTATCAAGAAAACGGGATCAATGATGAAACCAAGAAAAAGTACGCGACCGTTTTGGATGAAATTGCGACAACGACTTCCGAGTATGAAAGAAGAGCGGTTGATGCTGAGCGGGATACAGATTCAATGAAGAAGGCTGAGTATATGAATGACCACATCGGCGAAGAATTTGATGGGGTCGTCAGTTCGGTTATGAAGTTTGGTTTATTTGTTGAATTACCCAATACAGTTGAAGGCTTGGTTCATATCAGCCGGATGAATGACGATTATTACCAATACGTCGAACAGTTCATGTCTTTAGTTGGCCGAAATACGCGGCGAACGTACAAAATGGGCCAGCCGATTCGAGTAAAGGTTGTCAATGTTGACGTAAAGCAAAGTGCAGTTGATTTTGACGTGGTTGACCCTGAAAAAACACCACAAAGCAATATGCTGCCTAAGCGGTCGTATCATGAAAATAATCGTCACGGTGGTGGTCGCAACGGCAACACAAGGTTCCATTCCAATAATAACCATGGGAATAATAACCATGGGAATCGCAAAAATTCCCGGGGTGGTCAGAACCGCAACCGAAATAAACGATAATTGTTAAAGTAAGGTGGTTGCATGGCTAAAAAAAAGCCTAAGCAAAAAAATGATAATCTGATGGCTCAAAATAAAAAGGCCCGCCACGATTATTCGATTCTTGAAACTTACGAGGCGGGGATCGTTTTGACCGGAACAGAAATCAAATCAATCCGGGACCGCCGGATTAACTTGAAGGATGGGTTCGTTCAAATTCGAAATGATGAAGCTTGGATGATGAATGTGCATATTAGTGAATATGCTCAAGGAAACCAATTTAATCACGATCCGCTTCGAAACCGCAAATTACTGCTTCATAAAAAGCAAATTAGAAAATTAGCGCAAGCCTCCCAGGATAAAGGAATTACCATTGTTCCTTTAAAGGTCTACTTAAAGGACGGCTTTGCCAAAGTGCTAATTGGCGTGGCGAAAGGGAAACGTGAATTTGATAAACGAGAAACCATCAAACGACGAGACCAAAAACGCCAGATTGAACGAGTCATGAAGCATTATTAAACAAATAAGAATCCGTAAGCCCTTAATGGACTCACGAATTCTTATTTTTTTCGTCAAAGTGGTGACATTTGAAGTGAAGGGGATGAAAATTCTCCCAATTGGGGCTAGGCTTGGGGGACAACTTTCCCAACTCACGAATCTTAATTCTTGATGTGTGGACCAAGGAAGGATGATTTAAAATAGCGGCAATTGCCACGACAATCGGTTCATGCTTAATGTTGTCAACTTTAAGCAAGCGAATAACCTGATCTGACTCACCGTATGATTTAATGGTCGCAATGCGTTCCCGGCCCCGCCAGATTGTGTAAAACTGCTTTTCCTGATTACCGATTACTAACCAATTGATGCCGTTGATGAAAACAGTTGTGTAATGCATTGAAAAATTAATGACAGAACTGCCAACAAACTGATGCAAATAAAAGACATCAAATTTAGGGCTAATGCCCATTGATTGCTGGCGGACTTTTGCTAAAACATCGCCACTAACTGAGTACACGGAAAAAGTATCCGAAATCAATCCCCATTTTCCGACAATCAAATATTTGGTGTCTTTATACTCATCGATAATGCGACTGGATCGCGTGTGATCCAGTTCAGACAAATTCAACTGAATTATTCGGCTCATAGACGCATTTCCTTTTTGTTTAATAAACCCATTTTAACACGTTACGAATCTATTTACTTGAAATTAATGGATTCAAAGATGATGGATTTAGTCAGGCATGACGATAGTTGGTAGCGGTTACTAAACGTTGTTAGGTTGAAGCCACCTACAATATTTTGCTTTATTCACCTTCTATCCATAAGAATGGCTGATAAAATAAACGGCCATTTAAAAAGCCAATATCTTTAGTTGGTGATGTCGTTCATGCTGATGTTATTTAAAAACGAATATGGTAAAATCAAGAGTGAGGTGTTGCAAATGAAGCGATTTATTAATAACGACTGGTGGGATGTTTTAAAGCCAGAATTTGAAAAAACATACTACCAGCAGCTCCGCCAATTTTTAATTTCTGAATACAAGACACAATATATTCACCCTGATATGAACCATATTTTTGAAGCGTTTCAGCTAACGCCGTTTAGCAAAACCAAGGTCGTTATTTTAGGTCAAGATCCGTATCATGAACCACATCAGGCACAAGGGTTGAGTTTCTCGGTGATGCCTGGCGTTAAGATTCCGCCATCATTGCAGAATATTTATAAAGAACTTGAGTCTGACTTGGGGATTAAGCCGGTTCAACACGGATCATTAGTTAGTTGGGCTGAACAGGGGGTCTTGTTGTTGAACTCAGTCTTAACAGTTCGAAACGGGCAGGCCTTCTCCCATAAAGGCAAAGGCTGGGAACAATTAACTGATGCAGCTATTCAAAAGCTGTCTGCGCGTGAAAAACCAGTTGTCTTTATTCTTTGGGGGCGAGCAGCTCGAAATAAAATTTCGTTAATTGATACGAATACGAATATTGTGATTCAATCCGCTCATCCAAGCCCATTGTCAGCTAACCATGGCTTCTTTGGATCTAAACCATTTTCAAAAACCAATGAAGCACTTGAAGCAATGGGGGAGACGCCAATTAATTGGCAATTACCAGAAAAAGTTACGCAACAATCCTAATCAACGTTTGGCTTAACACCTCGGATTGAGGAATAATTGTGACAAGTGATGCTTGAGATATACGTGTTCACAGGTAAATAAGACTCGAGAGTTTTTGCGCGAGACAACTTGTGTTTTGACACCTTTGAAAGGTTGAATCAGTTTGGCAGATTCTTATTTTAGTTAGGATGGCTACGCAAAGCAGAAAGCTGCACCTAAGTCCACTTGCCTAAAAATCCAAGCCCGGGATTTCCAGCCAAGATGCCTTATGCTCCAGTTTCTAGGCGCTTTGCTCCGCTCACTTATGTAAGGACAGCTGCGCAAAGCAGAAACTTCCGCATAAAACATCTTGGCCAAAAATCCAAGCCCGGGATTTCCGACCAAGATGCCTTATGCTCCAGTTTCTAACCGCTTTGCTCCGCTCACTTTATTTAATTATGGAGGGAACTAAAATGACATTATTTGATAGTCTTAAGAAAAAAATTAGTGGCAAAAACATTAAAATTGTTTTCCCTGAAGGAAATGATTCAAGAATTCTTGGTGCAGTCAGTCGACTTGCTAGCGAAAAAGTCTTAGAACCAATTGTTTTGGGGGATAAGGCAGAAGTAGCTCAAGTTGCATCGGCTGCAAATATTGATTTAACTGGTATTGAGATTATTGATTATCGGCATTTGCCCCAAGATCAAATTGATGAAATGGCCGCGGCAATCGTTGAACGGCGTAAAGGCAAAACTGATGATGCGAAAGCTCACGAATGGCTAAAAGATCCTAATTATTTTGGTACCACGATGGTTTACATGGATAAAGTTGATGGCATGGTTTCCGGCGCCATTCATGCAACGAGTGATACTGTTCGCCCAGCGCTCCAGATTATTAAAACGAAACCGGGAATTCATTTAATCAGTGGGTCGTTTTTACTTCAAAAGGGTGATCAACGTTTCTTATTTGCGGATTCCGGCATTAACATCGATCCCAACGCTGAGCAATTAGCTGAGATCGCCGTTGTAAGTGCTGAATTTGCAAGAGCTTTTGACATTGATCCTAAAGTAGCCATGCTAAGCTTTTCAACCAAAGGCTCTGCTAAAGGTGAAATGGTGCAAAAGGTTCAGGACGCGACTAAGCTGGCTCAACAAAAAGCGCCAGACGTGCCAATTGACGGCGAATTACAATTTGATGCCGCTTTTGTGCCGTCAGTCGCAGCCAAAAAAGCGCCAGAATCAAGTGTTGCTGGGCACGCAAACATCTTTATTTTCCCGGACCTAAATTCAGGTAATATTGCCTATAAGATTGCTGAACGATTAGGTGGCTTTGAAGCAATGGGCCCCTTACTTCAAGGATTGAACAAGCCAGTTTCCGATTTATCTCGTGGTAGTAATGAAGACGAGGTTTATAAGGTGGCCATTATTACAGCTGTTCAAGCGTTAAGTTAATACTTATAACACGGTGTTGCAAGGTGGATGACGAACTAAGCCGTCTTAAGGGGTGAAAATTTGAAAAATACAATGACAGTCAATTCTGCAGATCAAACGATGCAATTAGGTGAAAAGCTGGCCCCTTTTTTACAACCACGTGATTTGATCTTGTTGGATGGTGATTTAGGCGCTGGGAAGACTACCTTTACAAAAGGGTTAGCCAAGGGATTGGGAATTAGCCGGCCAATTAAGAGCCCAACGTTTACCATTATCCGGGAGTATCAAGATGGCCGAATCCCCCTTTACCACATGGATGTGTATCGATTAGAAGAAGGTGGCGGTGAAGACCTTGGCCTAGAAGAGTATTTTAATGGCGACGGGGTTAATGTTGTTGAATGGTCAAAATTTGTTGCCGGTGAGTTACCTAATCATTATCTTCGAATCATTTTTAAACGGGATGATTCAAAGGGAGATAATGTTAGAACATTAACCTTTGAACCCAAGGGTGAGCGGTTTGTTAAAATGATTCACGAGATGATAGGAGACTAGTATGGCTGAAGAAGTTAATTTTCGACTAGCCGAACCAGAAGACGCACAAGCCGTTTTGGATTTACTTAAGCAGCTGCAACTAGAATCTCATACGTTTTTAGTGGACGCTGATCTTAACGAAATTACGTCAGAGATGGAAGCCGATCAGATTAGGTTGATCGGCCAATCAAAACAGAATTTGATTGCTTTAGCTGAAACGAGCGGAAAACTCATTGGCATTGTGACTGTTGATGGCGTTGAAGAAGCTGTTGGTGAACTAGGAGTGGCTGTTTTAAGTGACTTTCAGGGCTATACACTGGGGAGCAGTCTAGTTGAATTAGCAATTGATTGGGCAATTCATTATAGTACGCTGAGCCAGCTTGTTCTCACTGTTTTTGCTGATAACTTACCAGCAGTCCATATTTATCAAAAGTATGGGTTTGCAACGGTGAAGCGTTTTTCAAAGAATCATCGCCAGCTGCTTAAAATGGCTTTGGCCGTCTCTACGGAATTATAAGTGGCGGGTGAACTAGGGATAGTGCCATCTAAATATGTCAATTTAAAAGCAGATTAAAAAAATAAGCGGATGAATCAAACATCTCAAACTTGAAGTGTTTGACTCATCCGCTTATCTTGCCAGCAGGCCATTTTATTGGTTGCAGTAATATAACAATTATGGTCATAAAATTTGAAACCGAATTTGGTGGGGCCTACTAGAAATTAGTTGATGTAGCCATTAAACCGATTAGAGCTTCAAACTGCTTTAACAAACTGGCGAAGAGCATTGCTGCCAAATTGATGTTGCTCGGTTAATAAAATATTTGCGCAGGCAACACTGTCATCCAACGCATTGTGATGATGGTGTAAATCGATATTTAATTGATCACAGAGCGTGTTTAGCCGGTGATTGACTAGATCTGGATAAAAGCGTTTCGAGGTTCTAAGCGTATCTAAAGTTAAATAGTGGGGCGGTTGAATATCATAGCGCTCAAGGGTTCGTCTTAAAACACTATTATCAAAAGAAGCGTTGTGGGCAACAACTAACTTGTTAGCTTCAAACAAGGGCGCAATATGCTGCCAAATTTCAGGAAAGGTTGGCGCCATTGCCACATCAGCTTTGTGAATGCCATGAACGTTGATGTTTCGCCAGCTAAACTCGACTTCCGGGTTAATTAACGAATAAAACTCGTGAGCAATTTGATTATTTCTCACAATCACCAGCGCCAATGAACAAGCACTGGCGCGTTTGGCATTGGCAGTTTCAAAGTCCATTGCAACAAAATTCATTTTCTTCACCTCATTAATAGTCACATTGTACAAATATCCGCAGAAAAACACAACCAAACGGTTTAAAATTCAATGCATAACATGAGAAACATAAATCGTGGTAAAATTAATGTGTACGTTTTTTAGGACAGCTTTGTCCAGCAAAAGCTTGCTCAAAAGTGTCAATAACAGCCGCCCCTAGTCCGGGGATTTTTTGTTAACAGATACTGATAAGTCGGCTTCTAAGTGCTTGGGGCCGTTCACTTTTTGAAACAGAGGAATTAATAAATGACTATTTATGAAACTTTACAACAAGATTACCCAGAGATTGATATTCTTTTAAATGAACCACTAGCTAATTTTACCCATACGCTTACCGGCGGGCCTGCTGATGCTTTGGCACTACCAACGTCAATTGATCAGTGCCAACAGCTATTGGAGTTTGCGAATGCACATCAAATGCCGGTTACGGTTGTTGGCAATGCCAGTAACCTAATTGTGCGTGATGGTGGTATTCGTGGCTTAACCATGATTCTTACCAAAATCAATAAAATTACCTCGCATGAAAATACGATTGTAGCAGAAGCCGGAACGTCGTTGATTAGCGTGACCAAGGCTGCCCAAAAACATTCTCTGAGTGGCTTGGAGTTTGCTGCTGGCATTCCTGGTAGCGTAGGTGGTGCGGTTTTTATGAACGCAGGTGCTTATGGCGGAGACATTGAAGACGTTGTCGTGGGCGCCGAGGTGTTAACAGCAGATGACAAGATTATTCACTTAGACCACGAACAATTAGATTTTGGTTATCGCCATTGTAGTGTCCAAGAGAACCATCAGATTGTGTTATCAGCAACGTTTTCACTGCACACGGGAGTAGCAGCCAAAATTCAAAAAGAAATGGATCGGCTTAATGAATTGCGTGCGTCTAAGCAACCTTTGGAACTGCCATCTTGTGGGAGCGTTTTTAAGCGGCCAAAGGGTTATTTTGCTGGTAAACTAATTCATGATTCTGGGCTGCAGGGGTTTCAGATCGGTGGTGCCCAAGTATCAACTAAGCACGCCGGGTTCATTGTGAATGTGGATCATGCAACGGCAACCGATTATTTGAATGTGATTGAACATGTCCAACAAACGGTATTTGCTAAGTTCGGTGTCCATTTAGAAACCGAAGTCCGGATTATTGGCGAAGAACCTGACGTAAGAGAAGAGCGCCAAGCCAAGGAAGAATCTGAAACAAAATAGGAGTTGGTCGTGAGTGCACATCCTTGAAGCTGTTATTTTATTAATGGCCTTAGTTGTTTTTTCCAATGTTGTTGATCATTTTGTCCCGGCTGTACCAGTTAGTCTAATTCAAGTGGCAATTGGCTTAGTTGTCGCAGTGACGACAAAAACGTCAATCCCATTAGAAACAGATTGGTTTTTGTTGCTATTTGTCGCCCCATTGCTGTTTAACGATGGGCGCCGATTTCCTAAACGGGAGCTGTGGCAATTGCGAGGCCCCATTTTGGCCAACGCGATCGCTTTAGTCTTTTTGACGACGATTGTCGGCGGACTACTTTTTCATTTAATCATTCCAACGATGCCGTTATCGGTTAGCTTCGCCTTAGCAGCTATTTTGTCGCCAACCGATCCGGTAGCCGTTCAATCAATCTCTAAACGGGCTAAGTTGCCTGAAGGAATTTTGCATATTGTCAGTGGTGAAAGCTTGATTAATGACGCAAGTGGACTGATTGCCTTTAAATATGCAATCGCGGCAACTGTAACCGGCGTTTTTTCGCTAGAAGCCGCGGCGATTGATTTCGTTTATATCAGTATCATGGGATTTTTAAGCGGGCTGGTCATTATGACAATTATCTTAGTGATTGAGAATTGGCTATACCGCCAAGGCATTAATGACGTTATTTTTAGTACGGTTTTACAAGTTACGACGCCGTTTGTTGTTTACTTGTTAACTGAGGAAGTTCTTCATGCTTCTGGAGTGATTGCCGTGGTGGCCGCTGGGATTGTCTTTCATTTTTATGGGACGGCACCAGATCGCAGCCAGCCTGAGCTTAAGTTGGTCAGTGAAAAAACCTGGGATATTATTATTTACACGTTAAACGGGATTGTCTTTTTAATTCTTGGCATTGAATTGCCAATTGCGACAACCAATGTGATTCAAAATGACAATATCAATACATTTGTCGCGTTGGGAATTTCTTTTGTTGCGTGGTTGATTCTACTAGTTATCCGCGTTGTGTGGATATACGGGTTTCAACTTGCCAGTACAATTAGGTCACGACAGAGTAAATCCAGGCAGGCTAAACAGATGCCGACTTTCAAAGCGGCCCTTTTGGCTGGCTTGTCTGGCGTCCGTGGTGCCGTAACGATGGCCGGGGTACTGTCGATGCCAATGGTCGTTGAAAATGGCAGCCGCTTTCCATCGCGTTCGCTGGCGTTATTCGTGGCAGCTGGGGTTATCATTATTAGTTTAGTTGTGGCGACGGTCATGCTGCCGTTAATTTCTGAAGATAAAGCACCACTTTTAACGCGAGCCAATTCAACTAACGATCCAGATGAGTTGGAAGAAACAACTGAAGATGACGACCAGCATTATATTTCAGAAGATCAAGCGCGGCTATACATCATGAAGTTAGCCGTTCAACGAATTGAAGAAGAGCGGCGTCCCAATAACCAAAAGGAAGCCTATGATTTAATTTTAGACTATCAATTTCTAATTCGAAGGTTGGAATTAAAGCTGCAAAATAAACAGGAAATGGACGCCATTATTGCCGATGAGTTGGCACTCAGAAGGGTGGCATTGCGTGGTGAACGTTCAGCGGTTCAAAAACTATACGACAAGCAGCAAATCAGCAAGGAAACTTTTTTGGTTTCGACTGCCCGGCTGCAGCGGGTAGAAAATCAAATGGTTCGTTCAGTTGGTCGAAAAGCAAAACTGGGACGCGGAATTGTTCAACAAGTCATCCGATTACGCAACCTCATTTCACTTTCACTGCTACAACGTCGCAATCACGAGGACCTTTCCAATGAGCTTATCCTTGTCCAAAAAGAGCAAGCCAAGGGGGCAATTAAAGCTTTATCAAGTTACTTTGCCCGTGACGATATTGACAATAATCGCTTTGACGGTCAGTCAGTTTATCATTTAATTGTTCATTATCGTAACCAAATTGAGCTGGCCAAGGAGTATTCTAAAAAGCAGATTAAAGATCGGACAATGCAGTATCAACATCTGCGCATCAAGGCACTGGCTGCTGAGAGAGAAGGCGTTCAAGTCCTTTTGGAACAAGGCAATATTGATTGGGCAATGGCTGCTCGACTTAGGCAGTATATCAATTATTCTGAGACCGTTTTAATCATGGACTACCAAAATAATGACTAATTCGCCAATCGCTAAGGGTAATTGTTGCCGATAGCAAAAGGGCCAGCCCCGACAATTGTGGCTGACCTTTGTGTTGGATAGATTGAGCTGATGACAGTGTGTTCGCTAATCGTTATTCATAAACTGTGATTGCCCAATTAACTTAAGTGTATAAAAGAAGACTAATTGAACGATTGTTAATAGCGCAATGAAGATGATTGCCGGCTTGCTCCACATATTCATGAGTGGTTTGATAAACAATTCCGGTGTTAGGAAAAGGTAAATGGTGTGAATCCTCAAAAATCTGCCAATAAAGATACCAACTGAGGTTAAAATCGTCAACAAAATAATGATGCCTTGATAAAACCACGACTGAGTCAGCTTTAACCTAAAACTAATCGCCTTGGCAGTTTGATCTAGCCCCCACATCCCAATGATGGTTGAAAAGATTGTGGAGATCAACAAAAGTGAAAACTTTAGCCACATCACGTCATTCAATCGCAATAACCCATTTGTACCATAAGGGCTTAGCAGCGATAAATGAAAAAGGTCGGTTAGTAAATATGGCGTATTTGGATAAAATAATAACCAAACTAAAACGAGCATCCAAAAAACAAATTGACTTTTGGGCCGTTTTGAATCAACGTGAAAGCTGAGTTCAATCGGTATGAATGCCAAAAACGTATTGAGAACCAAAAAGTTGAACGGAGGTTCTTTCAGATAAGTGTATAAGATTGCCAGCCAGAAAAGAAAACATGCGCGAACAATCCATTTATTCCTTTTGCTCAAGTGATAACCTCCCCTCAACAATATTAAACTATTTTTGTGGGCTAAATGCTATCATTAAATTGGATTCAACGGATTTTTTATAATTTATTTAAAGATCCGGCTGAATTTGGTATGATTAGCGATTCACCTAATTAGTAATGATATAATATTGCTGATAAATTAATTAAGGAGCGCGCCATGAACTGGTCTGGGATTTTTACGTTACATAATTTTACAAATCTAATCGACATTTTAGTTGTTTGGTTTTTGATTTATAACTTGATTTTAATGGTTCGGGGGACTAAAGCGGTTCAATTACTTCGCGGAATCGTCTTTATTCTGCTGATTAAGATTGTAAGTGTCTGGATTGGTCTATCAACGGTTTCTTGGATTATGGATCAAGTCATCAATTGGGGAGTGATTGCAATTGTTGTCATTTTCCAACCAGAAATCCGGCGCGGTTTGGAACACTTAGGCCGGGGATCCCTATTTGTTCGCGGGCGTCAAGAAAATGAAGCCGCCAAGAAGATGATTGCATCTTTGGATAAGGCCATTCAATATATGTCCAAACGCCGAATTGGTGCATTAATGACAATTCAAATGAATACCGGGTTGGAAGAATATATTGAAACGGGGATTGATATTGATGCGGAAGTCAGTGGTGAGCTGCTAATTAATATCTTTATTCCAAACACGCCTTTGCATGATGGGGCCGTGATTATCAAAAATAATCGAGTAGCAGTTGCGGCTGCCTATTTGCCACTATCGCAAAGTAATTTAATCCCCAAAGAACTTGGCACCAGGCATCGCGCGGCAGTTGGCATTTCAGAGTTGACGGATGCCATGACAATTGTGATTTCAGAAGAAACCGGAGAAGTGTCGATCACGCAAAATAATGAGTTGCTCCGTGGAATGACTCAAGATGACTATTTGAAGTATTTCCGTGATCAACTGTTGACGGATGATTCACAACAAAGCCATCGAACTTTAATTAACACCATCTCGTCTTTTATTGAGCGTCATTTTAAGGGGGGCCGCAAGCGATGAAAAAGTTCCTGTTTAATAATTGGGCTTACCGGCTGCTTTCGCTTTTTTTTGCCATTTTGCTGTTTATGTACGTTGGCAGCACGCAGGGACCGTCAACGTCAGTTAGTGATAATAGCAATTCGACTCAATTAACCTCTAATAAAGCCAAAACGTTTTCAGTTCCATTGTCATTAACAGTTAATAGTAATAAGTATTTTGTAACCGGTTATCCTCAACGAGTTAAAATTCATCTTAATGGCCCTTCCGCGTTAGTCACAACGACTGCCAATACCCAGAATTTTAAGGCCTATGCCGACCTTTCAAAGTTGGGGGTGGGGACACATACGGTGCCAATTCAGCAAGAAGGCCTCAATAATGATTTGAGATATCGGTTTGAACCAGCTAAAATAAAAGTTAATATTCAACCGAGAAAGACCGTTAGTTATCCATTACAAGTGAAGTACTCGAAGGCAAACATTGCATCTGGCTATCAAGCGGGGAATGCGACAGCTGATGTTAAGAGTGTCAAAATCACGGGGGCTTCCGATCAAATTAATCGTATTCATTCAGTTGTGGCACAACTAAATATTCCTCAAAATGCCAAGTCGTCTATTAATAGTCAGGCAATTATTGAGGCTTTGGATGATAAGCAAAATACTGTAAACGTTGTGATTACGCCAGCAACTGCTGACGTAACTTTGCCGATTACGCCTGGCAATAGTAAAGAATTACCAATCAAACTCACGCCAAAAGGGATTACTGATGATAATGAAAGCTTTACGTTGACGTCAGCGACTAAGCGTGTCAGGGTATTTGGAACAAAGGCGCAGTTGAAAAAGCTGAGTGTCGTTGAAGTTGAAGTGGATACGAGCGATGTCAAAAACACCGAGACAAAGAAGGTTTTTCTTGATAGCAAATTGAATAAAGTTAAAGGATTTGATCCGGATTACATTAATGTAAAAATTTCCAGAAACAATTAGTTGTTATTTTATATTTGAAATGAGGAAAATTAAATGAAGTATTTTGGTACAGATGGTGTTCGTGGAATCGCAAATAAGGAGCTAACGCCAGAGCTTGCTTTTCGTTGCGGCCGGGCTGGCGGTTACGTATTAACCCATCACTCAGAACGAAAGCAACCTCAGGTATTGGTTGCTCGAGATACCCGAATTTCTGGACAGATGCTAGAAGAAGCCCTGATTGCGGGACTGCTTTCAGTGGGAATTGAAGTATTAAATCTCGGGATCGTTACGACGCCAGGAGTGGCTTACTTAGTTCGAAACCAAGAAGCCGACGCCGGTGTCATGATTACCGCCTCCCATAATCCAGTTGAATATAACGGGATTAAATTCTTTGGTGCAGACGGCTATAAGCTTTCTGATGAACTAGAAGAAGAAATTGAGTCCATTCTTGAACGGTCGGAAGATATTTTACCACGACCCGCTGCTCACGGGCTTGGTGTTGCCGGTGATTATCTTGAAGGTAGTCAAAAATACATTCATTTTCTTGAACAAACAATTTCAGAAGACTTATCCGGCATTAAGGTTTGCGTCGATGCAGCCAATGGCTCTACCAGCAAATTGGTGACGACTTTATATGCCGATTTAGGGATTGAATTTGAAACTTTGGCAACTAATCCAGATGGGTTAAATATTAATGATCATGTTGGCTCAACCCATCCAGAGCAGTTAC
This sequence comes from Lentilactobacillus fungorum, assembly GCF_016860605.1. Classification (GTDB taxonomy): domain Bacteria; phylum Bacillota; class Bacilli; order Lactobacillales; family Lactobacillaceae; genus Lentilactobacillus; species Lentilactobacillus fungorum. The sequence continues at coordinate 25,602 of NZ_BNJR01000021.1, read as the reverse complement.
AACAATTTGTCGTTGATCAAGGTGTCCAAGCTGGAATTGCGTTTGATGGTGATGGCGATAGATGTATTGCTGTTGATGAAAACGGTCAATTAGTTGATGGCGATGCAATTATGTACATTTGTGGCAAATACATGGCTGAACGTGGTCGACTGAAGAAAAATACCATCGTAACAACAGTTATGAGCAATATGGGCATGTATAAGGCAATGGAACGGGCTGGCATGACCAGCGTCAAGACCCAAGTGGGTGACCGCTACGTGGTTGAAAAAATGAATGAAGATGGTTATAACCTTGGTGGCGAACAATCTGGCCACATTATTTTTCTTGATTTCAATACCACTGGTGATGGAATGTTAACCAGTTTACAACTGCTATCCGTGATGAAAGCAACTGGCAAAAAGTTATCGGAGTTAGCTGGCGAAGTGAAGAAATATCCGCAAAAATTAATTAATGTTAAGGTTCATGATAAAAAGACTGGTTTGGAAAATCCCCAAATTAAGGCGGTTATCCAACAGGTTGAAGAAGAAATGCACGGTGATGGCCGGGTATTGGTTCGACCAAGCGGTACAGAACCGTTATTGCGGGTGATGACCGAGGCACCAACTGAAGATTTGGTGAATGACTATACAAAACGAATTGCCGATGTCGTTCAAAAAGAAATTGGGATCGAGTCATAATTTTGAAAAGGATGGGTTGATTTTGGACTCATCCTTTTCGTTTTGTTTAAAAAATAGTGACGTGCAACCGGTTGTCATCTGTAAATTAGATTTTCCTATACCACTTCGTTTGTTTTGTTGACTTTTTTACGTAAGTTGTGTAGATTATACCTGTTAGCAAATTAAATTAAACAACTTTTTTGTATATACCAATTTTAAAAATGCTGAGGAGACTAGATTATGTGTGGAATTGTTGGAGTTACTGGAAACGACAATGCGGTTTCAATTTTATTGGAAGGGCTTGAAAAGCTTGAGTACCGTGGTTACGATTCTGCGGGCATTTATGTAAATGATTTGAATGGCAATGATTACTTAGTTAAACGAAAGGGACGCATCTCTAACCTTGAGGCAGCTGTTGGTCCTGAAGTTCACGGATCAGTTGGCATTGGCCATACTCGTTGGGCAACTCATGGTGTGGTGAGTGTTGCAAACGCCCACCCTCAATATTCAGAAGATCACCGCTTTTATCTAGTTCACAATGGCGTCATTGAAAATTATAAAGAATTAAAGGCACAGTACTTGAGCAATGTGACCTTTGAATCACAAACGGATACTGAAGTCGTTGTCCAATTAGTTGACCGGTTTGTTCAGACTGAGGGCTTATCGACAAAGGACGCGTTTTTAAAGACCCTAAGCCTATTGGAAGGCTCGTCTTACGCGTTCTTGTTGATGGATAGTGCGGATCCAGAAACGTTGTATGTTGCTAAGAACAAAAGCCCTTTGCTGATTGGCGTGGGTGATGGCTGCAACGTTGTTTGCTCGGATGCACTGGCCATGTTGAATGTTACCCATGATTTCTTGGAACTTCATGATGGCGAAGTAGTGACGATTAAACCAAATGCCGTCGTGATTGAAGACGCCAATGGCAATCATGTGGATCGTGAGCCGTTCCACGTTTCAATGGACGCTCAAGAAACCGATAAGGGCACTTATCCATATTACATGCTAAAAGAAATTGATGAGCAGCCCAACGTAATGCGAAAATTAGCGTCATTATACACGCAAGAATCTGGTCGGCCCAACGTTGACCAAACCTTAATTGACACCATGAAGCAAGCAGATCGGATTTATATCGTTGGCGCCGGAACCAGTTATCATGCTGGCTTGGTAGGCAAAAAGTTATTTGAAAAATTAACGCATGTTCCAACTGAAGTTCACGTGGCTTCCGAATTTGCTTACGACAACCCATTATTGTCCCAGAAACCATTCTTCATTTTTCTTTCTCAAAGCGGCGAAACGGCAGATAGTCGAGAAGTGCTGGTAAACGTGAATGCGCATGACTACAAGAGCTTGACGATTACCAACGTTGAAAATTCAACCCTTTCTCGAGAAGCTACCTACACGATGCTGCTTCATGCTGGTCCAGAAATTTCAGTGGCATCAACTAAGGCATATACGGCTCAAATTGCAGTTGAAGCGATTTTGGCTAAAGCGCTTGGTGAGGCTAAACAGCAAGTCATTGCTGAAGAATTTGATATTCGCCAGCAGCTTGGTTTGGTTGCAACAGGAATGCAAGCCATTACTGACGAAAAGGACTTTATTGAATCCCTTGCTAAGAAATATTTTGTGCCAACAACCAAAGCTTTTTACATCGGTCGAGGGATTGACCAAACTGTTTCGTTGGAGTCGGCTTTGAAACTCAAAGAGATTTCTTATGTTCAGGCTGAGGGATTTGCCTCAGGTGAATTAAAGCATGGCACGATTGCGTTAATTGAAGATGGTACGCCGGTTGTTGGCATTATTACCCAAAAGCGAACGGCTAATTTAACCAGAAGTAACTTACAAGAAACGATGTCTCGAGGTGCCCAGACGTTTACGATCGTTAGAAAAGGATTGGCGCAACCTGATGACACAATCATTGTGCCAGATGTGGATGAGATGATCACCCCATTATTAAGTGTGGTTCCAGCCCAATTGATTGCTTATTACACAAGCTTAAATAAAGGCTTGGACGTTGATCGACCAAGAAACTTAGCGAAGAGCGTGACCGTTGAATAATTGAATCGCTATGATCCTACTGGTTTGTAATTGAATATGAGGTTAAGCTAGAAGTCAGGATAAAGACAACATCTTTATTTTGGCTTTTTTTATTTGGATTACCTAAATGAAAGCAAAACCGAGGGATTGATTCAGTAGCAAAATTTAAGCACTGCGGTTAACTTGATAGTATTTATTTATGATTTGAGGCTAATTTTTTGTGTTCAAGTCACGGATAATATAGTATTATGAGTGTTGAAAGTATTAAGAAAATCTTAAGAATTTATTGTTTAAGTTTGTTGTGAATCACTTCATTTTTCGCCGCATTTTTAATATGATAATGATGTGGTATCTAACAAAGGGGTGGAACGATTGAATAAATTAATTAAATGTGGACTTGCTGCTGTCTTGGCAGCTGGGATGGGGGCCTTATCCTCAATCTTCCCAGTTCAGCGTACATATGCCCAAACGACTACGGCAACGACTTTTATTGATAAGTATAAGAGTGATGTCAAAAAGGCATCCTCGAAGTACAACCTGTACGGGTCGGTAATGATGGCCCAAGCCGCCCTAGAGAGCTCTTGGGGACAGAGCCAGCTGACAACCCAGGCCAATAATTTCTTTGGCATTAAAGGCGCTTACAATGGCCAATCAGTTTCGATGTCAACGGTTGAATACAACAGCAATGGTCAGATGGTGAATACGACTGCTAATTTCAAGAAGTACCCGACAGCTTATTCATCATTTGCAGATAATGGCGCCACACTAAGAAACGGAACCAGTTGGGATCCAAAGTACTATTCAGGTTCTTGGAAAGAAAATGCTGAAAATTACGCCGCGGCTGCCAATGCGTTAACTGGTAAGTATGCGACAGCACCCAATTATGGCACTTCGCTCATCAATTTGATTCAAACTTATGGTTTGGATCAAGTCTTTGGGGAAGCTTCGGCAACTTCTTCGAGCGCAGCAAGTTCGTCTAGTTCATCAACTTCTTCGACAAGCAGTAGTTCGAATACGACTTCAACCGCAACTTCTGCAAGTCCTCTGGCAACGGTCAAATATTATCATTCATCCGGATCTGATCAAGCCACGCTTTCGGGCAAATATAAGAAGTATTATGTTTATAATCATATTAAGGGAGCCAGTCGATCTGAAAAAAAGTACACGTGGCAATCCCTGGGTGTCAAAAAGCCAGTTAGTGTTTACTTAGACATGCGGGGTGTCAAGCAGGGAACATCTGGTTCATGGTACCGACTGCGATTTTATCAAAACACGAAAGCCAAAAAATTTTGGGTTTATTCCTCTGCGCTCAAGTTTGCGCCAACCTATTACGGCACAACCAGTGGTCGGCTCACACCAAATTTAAAGTCGAACCAAGCTATTTATAATCACGTTTCTGGGACACCCCAGCTTTCAAAGACGGTGACCAAGGTGAAGGCTTTAAAAGCAACGAAGACAGGTTATTCAGTTGATAAAACTGCGTTACAATCATCAAAATCCGGACCAATTTTATGGTATCGAGTTGCGCTTGGCAAAAAGAAGGGTTGGATTAAAGGAGCAGCTGTCACTTCTTATCCAGCTTCCGTGGCGATTGCAAATGCGAACTTAACCAAAGTGATTGTTAAAGGCACCGACTCAGCCTTATTATTTGATCAGGCTGTCAAAACCGGAAACATGCAAAAGCATTACAAACTCGCCCAAACAAGTTTGAAGGTTGGGACAAAAGTGGTCGCTGACAAGATTGGCTTTAAGATTCAGGATCACTCAATTTGGTATCGGATCACGATTCCAGGAACTCACAATAAGTATTGGATTTCTTCTAAAAGTTTGTCATAAGATTTTCCCTTAAGGATAGCAAATACTGGCAGGTGATGTATAATATCACTCTGGTATCTGATTTTAGGGAGGTTTTTCAAATCTTTAAACGAATAAAAAAAGCCCTAGAAAAAACGATTATCATGGGGATTTCGATAATCGGTTTTTCTTTTGCAAATCATCTTATTGTGAATGCGAGTGTTGAAACTGATTTTATTCAGCAGTTTAAAGCGCCGATTGTCAAAATCAGCAAACAGAATCATTTGTATCCGTCGGTTATGATGGCCCAAGCAATTGTGGAAAGTGATTTTGGTCGTTCAGAATTGTCTGTAGAAGCGAACAATTATTTTGGCGTAAAGGGAAGCTATAACGGTCAATCAGTCACGATGAGGACGGGTGAGTATACGACAAAGGGGAAGCATTACGTCACTGCTGCCCAGTTTAAAAAGTACCCCAGTATGATTGCCTCAATTAGGGATAATGCCTATATCTTACGTCATGGCACGCTGTCCGACCCCAATTATTATTCAGGAACTTGGACGACCAGCGCGATTTCATCCGTTGACGCCGCCATGGCCCTCTCTTCAACTTATGCAACTGATATGGACTATGGTAACAAGCTGAACGCAATAATTGTTAAATACGATCTAAATCAGCTGGATACGGGGGCTAGCTCAAATGACATTAATTCTAAGATTGAAGCATCTTTAAAAAAACAATTGGGGACTTCTAACACGACTCAACCCCAAGAAGCCACCCAGCAGTCAAAGATCACCAAGATTAATAGGCCTTTGATCCCCAGAAATATTTTTGAAAAGCAATCCGGGCCAGCGACTACCAATAATTCCGATGAAATTCAAATTAATAATATTTTATTAGAAAAAATTAAAATTACTCGCTAATAGTTATTTAAGGGTTCACCAAGATTCATTGCGAATCCTTTTTTGTAAGTTGTTTTTGGTATAATGTTATTTGTTTGTATGAGCATCTCTTAAAAACAGGAGAGAATAATTGTGGAAGATTATAAAGTAAAAGTTCAAAATGTTACAAAAGAATATGACTTATTCAAAACTCAGTCTGAGAAACTGAGATCGTTTTTTTCGGTATCCAAAAAATCAGTTCCTCATTTTTGGTCACTTATGGGGATCTCACTGACGATTCAACCCGGAGAAACACTGGGATTAATTGGGGTCAACGGGTCTGGAAAGTCAACGCTGTCAAACATTATTTCAGGGATTATTCCCCAGACAACGGGGTACGTTGACGTCCGTGGTGAAACTTCGATTGTTGCGATTAGTGCCGGTTTACGGAATAATTTAACTGGTAGAGAAAACATTCGATTAAAATCATTAATGCAAGGAATGACCAATGAACAAATTGATGAAGTAATGCCCGATATTATTTCATTTGCCGACATTGGTGATTTTGTGGATCAACCAGTTAAGAGTTATTCAAGTGGGATGCGTTCCCGGCTAGGCTTTGCAATTGCTGTTCACATTAAGCCTGATATTCTAATTATCGATGAAGCTTTATCGGTGGGGGATGATACGTTCTACCAAAAGTGCGTTGATAAGATCACCGAATTTAAAGAAGAGGGGAAAACGATTATCTTCGTCAGCCATTCGCTTAAACAAATTCAAATGCTTTGTGACAAAGTTGCTTGGATTAACTACGGTGAGTTAAAGATGGTTGGCGATACAAAAGAGGTTACCGCGAAATATCGAGAGTTTACAAAGTGGTTCAAGAAATTAAGTAAAAAAGAAAAGCACGAATTTGAAACCAAACGCAAGAGTATTCAAAAAAACTTCAGTATCGAAAAATACCAAAAGAAAGTAGCCGAAGAAATGCAGAAAAACGCTCCTGATGAAAAGAACGTTCCTGCTAAAGTTCATAAGTTGTTTTATGGTTCAGTGATTAGTGAAAAAATGTCAGTGTGGAATCAGCTTTTAACTTGGGGCGTTTTATTAGTGGTTATTTTCTTCTGCCTGGTTAATATTTCTGGGTATTCTGTCGGCCATATTATAAGCGACCCATCGGCATTAATTCATCCTTCCCATGTATTACACTTGCCGGGGGTTAAATAAGTTTAGCTAGTGGATTGTCAAATAGCTGCAAGCTTATCAACAATTTAAACTGCTTAAATAATTGGTCAAAACAGCAGTGGTTATTTTGACCATTTATTTCAAATTAATATTGACAGCGCTTCCAAAATTGAGTATATTATCTGTGGGTACTAAATAAATACCTTCTAATCAATTCTCTTTCTCTCTTAAAAAGCTGACGGCTTTTGATACCGTCAGCTTTTTCATGTATAATGAAAAACTGGCCGTGTGTAAAGAAAAAACTGGTGGGTCTGTGGATAGCCAAAGCATTCTCATTAATTGGCGATTTTTAATCCTTGGTCTCATTCATTTTTAGGAGAAGATAACTGTGAAAAGTCATGAAGTATTGACGTTAATTGAAGAGATTACCCGAAATGATGGTACGAAATATATCGAAATTAGCAACATGGTACAAAATGGTCGAGCTGAATTGGCAGCTGAACGGGGATTCATCAAACAAGTTCGAATTCTCCAACTCAATATTCCACACTCACCGCATGTCGCTAAGTACGAGCATTATATAAATGAGAATTTTACGATGCCAGATGAGAATATGGATCATTTTGAAGAATGGCACAAAACACCTGAAATGCAGAAGGAAGTAGCCATTATTTTAAAAGAAAATCACATCGGATAATTAAATTATATTGCATCATTTTGAGAAATATGATATAAATATATATGTCGCAATTACTAAAGACGCTAATTGCTCCGTAGTTCAGTGGTAGAATAATTGACTGTTAATCAAGAGGTCGCTGGTTCGAACCCAGCCGGAGCAGTTAAGATTTCAGGAGAACGTAATTCTTCCAAAATCTTTTTTTATACATTTTTTACTTGTGTTTATCATGTGAATATGATAAATTAGTTTCATGGGAATTTAATCAAATATTTTTGCTCCGTAGTTCAGTGGTAGAATAATTGACTGTTAATCAAGAGGTCGCTGGTTCGAACCCAGCCGGAGCAGTAAGTGATTATCGGTTCTGATGATTGAAAGTTAGTCGTTGGGATATACAAAAGGCATGATCGTTGTGAACAATAATGATCATGTCTTTTTTTGCGCATAATTAGTAGGGGTAACAGGCAGCTAAGGCCACTATGGAATATACTTTTACTATAGTAATTCAATTTAATATAAGATTTGTCTATATTAGAATAAACGATTTGAATGGTTAAACTATTGATTTGATGGGGATGTCAGCATACAATATGATTGTAATTTAAGTTTGGGCCGGACCAAATCACAAATTGGTATCTAATCACTGTCAATCCAGGAGGTTACTAATATGACAAATTTTGATTCAGACGATTATCTGCAAAAAGTTAATTTATATTGGCAAGCAGCCAACTATTTATCCGTTGGTCAACTATTCTTAAGAGATAATCCGTTGCTTAAGCGGGAGTTAGTGGCTGAAGACGTCAAAATTAAACCGATTGGTCATTGGGGAACGATTGCTTCGCAGAACTTTATGTATGCACACTTAAACCGGGTGATTAAGAAGTATCATTTAAATATGTTCTACATTGAAGGTTCAGGTCACGGCGGCCAGGTGATGGTTTCTAATTCGTATTTGGACGGTAGTTATAGTGAGATCTATCCTCAAATTTCCCAAAATGAAGTTGGCCTTCAACGACTTTTTAAGCAATTTTCATTTCCGGGCGGAGTCGCTTCCCACGCAGCACCGGAAACGCCAGGTTCAATGCATGAAGGCGGCGAGTTAGGCTATTCAATTTCTCATGGAACCGGTGCGATTCTTGATAATCCCGATGTGATTGCAGCTGTTGAAATTGGCGATGGGGAGGCCGAAACTGGTCCGCTGGCAGCATCTTGGTTCTCAAACAAGTTTATTAATCCCATTCATGATGGTGCAGTGCTGCCAATGCTAAATTTAAACGGCTTTAAGATTTCCAACCCAACCATTTTGTCACGTATGAGTGATGCAGAGCTTACCAATTATTTTAGGGGCATGGGCTGGGAGCCCTACTTTGTTGAAACCACCGGGGACGCTCATGATTATCAACGGGTTCATCGGGAAATGGCTGAAACGATGGATGCAATTATTACTAAAATTCAGGCCATTCAACAACGTGCCAGAGAAAATAACGATGATCGGCTTCCGCACTGGCCGATGTTGATTCTACGCTCCCCTAAAGGATGGACCGGCCCTAAATCTGATTTAGAAGGTAATCCAATCGTAGGTTCCTTTAGAGCTCATCAAGTACCGATTCCTGTAAGCGCCGATCAAATGACGCATAAAGACCTGCTGGTTAACTGGCTAAAGTCTTATCAGCCCGAGAAACTCTTTAATAAAAATGGCTCAATTAAGGCAGAGATTAGGGCAACCACGCCGGACGGTAATCAGCGCATGGCGATGAATCCAATCGTCAACGGCGGGATTGCACCTAAAAGATTAAAGATGCCAGACGTAAAGCAGTTTGCCCTCAAAATTGACAACCCAGGGGAAAAAGAAGCGCAAGACACTGAAGTACTTGCTAACTTTTATACTGAAATCATGAAGCAAAATACCAACTCTTTTCGAGCGTTTGGTCCTGATGAAACCAAGTCGAACAAATTCTTCTCGATGCTTAATTATGGTAAACGACAATGGTTGGAACCCATCAAGTCCCTAAATGATGAAAATATGGCGCCAGAAGGCCGGGTAATCGATTCTCAGCTCTCTGAGCATCAAGCTGAAGGGTGGCTGGAAGGATATGTCTTAACTGGCCGCCATGGCTTCTTTGCTTCATATGAAGCTTTTACCAGGGTTATTGATTCGATGCTCACTCAGCACTATAAATGGCTTCGAAAGGCACACGAACAATCATGGCGCCATGATTATCCGTCTTTGAATATCATGAACGTTTCGCATGCTTTCCAGCAGGATCATAACGGTTATACACATCAAGATCCAGGAATGCTGGGCCACTTAGCTGAAAAAGGCCATGAATTGGTTAATGAGTACGTGCCAGCAGACGCCAATTCCTTGTTGGCGGTGATGAATCATGCCCTTCAAGTCCGTGAAAAAATAAATTTGATTGTGGCTTCTAAACATCCACGGCCACAGTGGTTCTCAATGGATGAAGCAACCCAACTTGTAAACGATGGGCTTGGGATTATTCCTTGGGCATCAAATGATGAAGGCGATCCGGACGTGATTTTTGCGACTGCTGGAACGGAAGCTACCATGGAGAGTTTGGCTGCCATTGATCTGTTGCATGAAGCCTTTCCAAAGCTCAAAGTTCGCTTCATCAATGTAATTGATATTTTGAAGCTCCGGCCAAGCGGTGAAGATCAGGATGGCCGAGGATTAACCCAAGCAGCCTTTGATCACTACTTTACAACGACTAAACCGGTTATCTTTGCCTTTCATGGCTTTGAGAATACCTTCCGTGGACTGGTGTACAATCGACACAATCATAACATTAGTTTCCACGGCTATCGTGAAAATGGTGACATTACGACACCGTTTGACATGCGGGTTCTCAATGAGCTGGATCGCTATCACCTAGCCAAGGACGCTATTTCTCGAACGCAGTTTGCTTCTCAAGCCGATGAATTTCAAGCAAAGATGGACCAACGACTGCAAAAACATCATGACTACATTCGAGCCTTTGGCACTGACATGCCAGAGGTTAAGAATTGGAAGTGGTCAGGCAGCTTAACGGACGCATTGGCAACTAAATAAGTTATTTCTTTTTAAAATTCTGATCACTATTCGAAAAGCTTAGTTATCTATAAAACAAGCCAATAACGAGATCATTTCCAGAGATGGAGACGGTTATCGTTATTGGCTTATTTTGTCAGCAAAAACGGGTCTTCAAAAATTCAAATTCTCGCTTAACAATGAGATATGATACGATAATAGTACGAAACAAATGGGACGTTGGAGAGATACTCAAGGTACCCGTGGGGGGATTAAGCGTGATTGAACAAAAAATGAAAATTAAAGTCTTAAAGCAATTAGCCGGCTTGATTGTCGGAGCTGGGTGCCTGCTTGGTGGCTACCTACAAGTTGAGGCGCAATCATTAATCAAAAGTACTATTTTTGAGAACCAACTAATGGCGGGTAAACATTCAAACAAAACCACGACGTCATCAAAAAAGACGGTTGCCGCCAAAAAGTCAGCTTCAACTCAAAAGACGGCTACTAAGAAATCATCGTCGACCAGCAAAGAAACGCCTCGAAAATCGAAGGCAACCAAAACTAAAAGCTCGGCCGCTACCATGCCGGTGACGGTTAATTACCATCGCGGCGAAGGAAACGAATCGGCCACCTTAAGTCAGAATTATCAAAAATACCATCTTTATAACCACGTCACTGACTCCGGTTACTTTACTTATTATTACAATTGGAACAATGTCCCGGCAGCGTTTAAGCGCCGAGTCTATGTGGACGCACGGGCTGTCAAAAAGACTACCGGGACAACTTGGTACCGCATTCGGTTTGCCAAAGCAGCCAAAGCGCAAAAGTATTGGGTTTACGCTAAGGCATTGACGTTTGATGAGGTTAAATATGTGCCATCCACTCAGAAAATTAAAATCAAGCATGGCAGCTACGCCTTAAGAAGTCATGTTTATAATTCAGAGGACTTATCCTTAGTAAAGGGATCGGCTAAGTCGATTCTCAACCGAACGTATAAAGCCAATCAAGAAGCAGTCAAATTCCATTCTAAGGGGTTTACGATCTGGTATCGATTTAGATGGCACTCGAAGAATGTCTGGATCTGCCAGCAGGCAGTGCAATTATTGTAGACTTATTAGCTCATTGCTCAACTAGCTCAGTTGGAGATGATCATGGGGATTGCTAAAAGCCCTGTCGATAACAATTTAGCTGTTGTCGACAGGGCTTTAAATGGTGACATTTAAATAACAATCAGATACCTATTAAATATTAATCTCAGACGGCGTTGCAATAATTTGACGATTGCCACTGTCATAGACAACCAGTGATTTTGGATAGCTGGTGTTGTATGGAAATGGCGAGTCAAATGTGGCCACTAACTCATTATTCTGCATAAAATCGTATGATAAAGTACCATCATGATTGATCAGGTTGAAGACGATGAGATTGGAAAGCGGAAAGACCCCTTGAAGATCATTATCAATAAGGTACCAAACGTGGTCAATGGCTTCATCTGGTAACGTTGAGACAATGCTATAACTCGCAAAACGAGAATGATCTTTATCGAACATATTAACACCTTCAATGTAAAAGTAATTGTTAACAACCTACCAAAAAAGTATTTTTGATGCAAGTAATTGGCGGGTTAAATCATAAATTCCTGATTATCCATGATTAACCTGGTAATGTGCTTCTCGACTCTGGCGTTTGCCGGTGGCAATGTTAAGTAGTCACCGTAGAGATTGGTCAGAATTTGGTCATAGTCAGCGGGGGCGGCAATGACGGTATCTTCAAATGGAAGATCAACCAAATCATTTAATTGCTCCTTTGAAAAAACTTCCTTATCATAGCTGTATTGCGAAGCTAAATTTTTGTAAGTCATCAAATTCGGCCGTTCGTTATAGCTTGTCATTAGATCTTGACGCTGACGCTTATATTCCCAGGCGGTTTGCAACTGTTCGCTGGACAGCGGCGTTTGAAACTTTCTCATTGGATTATCAATTACATTATACCGCAGTTTCAAATAGATTCGACTATCAAGTCTTCGCAGACTGACGATCTGTCTGCGTTGGCGCTCCTTTGAAGCTGGAATTTTGTCTAATGGAAAAATATCCAAAAAGACGCCTTTTCGTGCATTGTTGACGTTGTTTTTTTCTTCAATGTAAGTCGTACGATCTAAAAGCTTCGCATAGCTAAGGGCATAATTGGGGTCAGTCCAAGGGGTTTGAAGAAAAAAATGAGGACTCAACTGACTTGGTGCTGTGTCGAGAAATCGTTCATAGTCCTCCCTTAGGATACCGATATCCATGTCGTCGTCCCAAGGAATAAACCCTTGATGTCTTACAGCCCCTAAAAGGGTTCCGCCAAGCGCAAGGTAGTGGATATTTAAATTCTCGGCAATTCGGGCGAATTCTTTGAAGATATTTAGTTCAACTTGATGAATTAATGTAGTGACGTTGGCTGTCATAATACCTCCTATTTTCATTTAATAACCCTAATTATAAGGTATTTGAGAAAGATTCCCAAAAGAAGGGGTATAAGGTTGCGGCAATGAGCATGAAAATATATAATTAAGGCGGTACTAATAATAATTATTTTTTGGGAATGGTGAGGGATATGAGTAAAACAAATCAACAATTACTAAAGGAAGCGATTGATGTCTATTTGTCTTCATTGAAGTATTTAGATAATTTCGTTTCTGAACCTGCGACAAAGTACGGCCTATCGTTTGAGCAGTATTTAATTCTGCATACGATTGCCGAACGAGAGCATGTGTCATTAATGGATATTGCCAGCGAACGAAAAGTAACCCGGAGTGCAATATCGCGGCAAATCAAAGTGCTATTACAGCATGATTATATTTTTCAAAAGCCGGCCGAAAGTGACAGAAGGCGGCTTTACCTGCATTTAACACCGAGCGGCGAAAAGGCCGAAAAGAAAGTGAACGATTTAATCACGAAGCGCTTCGATAACTGGATTAGCCGCTACGGGGAAGACAAGGTCCGAGAAATTTTGGCCTTCATCAAAGATTTTGCCGCTCACGAGATGTCAAAATCTGAAAAGTAATGTTTTACTTAAAGCCTCATTGAGGGATGAGGGATAGCCTACCTAAGTTTTTTGCTTAGGTGGGCTTTTTTTATGGACAATTAGGTATTTGTAATGAAGAATTGTTGTTTTTGAACGGGGAGAAGCCGTTCAATAAAAGAACATACTTTTTTCAAGGCTTATTCACACAATAAGTTATATGTTATTGTATACTATGGTTATAGCAACGCAAATAGTTGTTAAATCTCACTATAGAAAGGATGATTGCCATGTTTAGTTTAATCTGGACACTAATTATCGGCGGAATTATCGGTGCCATTGCTGGTGCGATTACAAGTCGCGATATGCCAATGGGATGGATCGGAAACATCGTCGGTGGGTTAATTGGTGCTTGGTTAGGTCAAGCACTACTTGGAACATGGGGCCCACAATTGGCTGAAATAGCAATTTTCCCAGCAATTGTCGGTGCCGTTGTACTGGTTCTAGTCGTTTCCTTAATTAGCCGTGGCTTGGCTAAATAAAGCGTGAAATGATTAGCTGAAGAGAGGAGGTCAGGCGGTGAGTCGACTAACCAAATTACTGGTTTTGCTGATCAGTATCATTTTAATTGTTCAATCCGTTTGGTTTGTTGCACTGGTCGTGCCAATTGATTACCTATCAAAATTAGCGTTACCGTCAATTCAAACCAACGTTGACTGGCTAATGGTGTTAGCGTTAGGACTTAGCATAGTGGTTGGAATAGTCGGTGTGGTGGCAATGATAATTATCATGTTTGCTCCCAAAAAAGCTAACCGATTGGTGTTTCAATCGACAACCGGTAAGCTGAGCATCTCAAAAAAAGCTGTTGAAAAATCACTCAACGAGGCAATTATGCAACAAGCAGCGGTCGTTGACGTTGATTCGACGGTTAAGTTGCAAACTAGAAATCGCTTGGCAAAGGTAACGGTTATTGCTGTTGATAAACAAGGTAGAGATTTAGTCAATTTAGGTGAACGAATTCAGGCCATTGTGGCTGATAAAATTGCTGACTTAATGGCTGTTAAAGTTAAAAAAGTCAAAGTAAAAGTCAAACCTTATGACTCACTCCCAAATAAACGAAGGGCAAACCACCCGCGAGTGGTATAAGGAGGCGGATTAGATGAACTCAATGATGTATGGTGGCCTAATCGGTTTAATTTGTGGGCTCGTATGGGTATTTGGCAGCTTTAGTGGCATGTTGCTGGTGATTGCCCTTACATTAATTGGAACGCTGGTAGGGGCCATTATATGGAAATTAGGCGGGATCAAAAGTTTGATTAGCCAAATGATGAGTGATGATTAATTTTTAAGGAGTTGAAATCGATGGATGCAACGGTACAAACACCGCAATTAACGAGAAAGTTGACATTTGACGATGCAGTGATTGAGAAAATCGCTGGGCTGGTATGCCGAAACGTTGACGGCATTTTATCTCTTGACGGTGGCATGATGAGTGAACTGGCAGACCGTTTCTCAAAGTCAACTGACCCAACCAAGGGAATTGATGCTGAAGTCGGCGAAAAACAAGTCGCTTTGGATATGGAAGCAACAATTGAGTATGGGGCAGATGCCCGGCAAATTTTTGATGAAGTTTGTTCACGTACCCAGCGGGCAATTAAAAATTATACTGGTTTGGATGTCGTTGAACTGAATTTAAATATCAATGATGTTTTGACAAAACAAGAATGGGAACAGCAAAGCAGCCGTAAAAAGGATAAAATTGCCAATAATGTTCAAGATGATCGGGTTAAGTAATCGATTGTTTTAGAATGGCTGCGCAAAGCAGAAAGCTCCGTGTAAGCACCTTGGCGAAAAATCCCAAGCCCGGGGATTTCCCGCTAAGGAGCCTTACACTCCGCTTTCTAACCGCTTTGCTCCGCTCACTTTACTTTAGGAGGAATTTAATTATGGTTGAACAAAGCAAAGCAACGGGTGTTGAAACCGTTTTGACTTATGAAGATGACGTATTAGCAAAGATTGCTGGAAATACAGTGCGCGACGTTGACGGCGTCTTATCACTTGAAGGCAACCTAATTGATTCAGTAACGGACAGATTTTCTGATGATACCGACCCAACAACTGGTGTTAAAGTCGATCTGGATAATGACGACAAGGAAGTTAAGTTGTCAATGGATGCTGTTGTAGAATACGGCAAGAGCATTCCAGCCGTTTTCAATAAGGTAACGAATAAATTGTCACAAGCCATTAATGAAATGACAGATTTGAAGCCAACAGAAATTAAAATTAACGTAAAAGATTTACAAACGAGAGAAGAATTTATGAGCAAGAATCGCAAAGGTGACAAGAAAAAGGACAAAGACAAATAGTACCCGAGTAACGGCGCTTTGCTTCGGCACCTAAAGGCCCTCTGACCTAATCCTAATTTTGGATTTGAGTCAAGGGGGCCTTTTAGGTGTCGTGTCAGTTGCTTCGGCGCGTATTTCCGCTAAATGGTGATAGCGCAAACCCGGTTTTTGATGGGTAGCCCCAAATAGCATTGATACCTTTGTTGGCAGCCGCGTTTCAGCAAAGATGCAGGGATAATCTATTTGAACGAATCATGGCAGGCTTCATAATTGGTAACACGAATGTACACAAAAAGACCGTGAATTCACAATTTTTCATTGCAAATCCACGGCCTTCAACTAATGATTTAAACGGTTTGATTATGCCATTGCCTCGTCTTCTTCTAACTCTAGCCAAAGAGCCAATGCAGTCGGATTGAAGTCCGGCCAGCTTGAGATATGGGCATAGCCTCTCTGCAACAAAGAAGAAACTTTGCGTTTTTTAAGATCATCAAAAACAGTAAGGGCGAAAATATTATCTTCCAAATCCGTTATGACAGTCCCCAATTTGTGATTCCATTCGGCTACTAGGTCTTGATAGATTAACAATTGGCGAGCGTTTTTAATGGTGTAATCGACCCCTTGTTGCCTCAAAGTTTCTTTGTAATCTTCGTATTCTTGCAAAACGGCTTCTTTGGCCTTTTCCCACTGTTCATTATTGTACCTTGGCACTTTATTAGCCATGAGGGTTCCTCCTTAAGCACAAAAATATTGTCAAGCATGGTTAAATACTTGGCGATTCGATCTCATGTTTAATCTTCTGATGAACATTAAACACTAAATCGGCACATTTTGCAAAGGGGGATTTTGAATTAATCAACGACGCTTGCACCTAATACATGTTCAAAATGATTAAGGGCCCATTTTTTACCTTCAGGAGTTAATCCAGCAACACCGTTTCGATGAATAATCAGTTGATAGTTAAGGTTATAAGCATCCACGGCAGTGTGAAGAACACAAATATCCGTGCAGACGCCGACTAAATGAAGGGTATCAATGTGACGTTCCCGCAAGCGAATATCCAAGTCGGTTCCAGCAAATGCGCTATAGCGAGTCTTATCATACATGTAAACCTTATCAGCATTTTTGTTAGCCTCAAACCAGTCTTTTAAACCATCATAAAATTCTCGGCCCCAAGTATTCCGGACGTTGTGAGGAGGGAAGAGCTTGGTTTCGGGATGATACGGGTCATTGGGCTTGTGAACGTCGGTTGGCAAAATGACCCAATCGCCATTTTTGACAAACTGATTCGCTAAGTTAATGATTGTCGGCTCGATAGCTTGGCCGGCCTTGCCACAAGTTAAGGCGCCCTTGTCGGCGACAAAATCATTCGTGTAATCAATAATTAACAATGCAGTGTGTGAACTCATCATAATGCCTCCAGTCTCAATTCCGTTAAAAGTATTTTTAACTTTTACTAGCTTAAAGGTACACTGTTTTGATCGAAAATTCAATCATTTGCGTGCAATAAGCAAGTGGCAAAAACAATCATGAACCCGGACAATTTTGTGATAACTGATAAAATTGTTAAGAAGTTACCCTTGACTTTTTAAAAAATCTTCCGTACACTTGAAGGCATTCAACAGAGAGTCGATTACGGCTGAAAGTCGACAGATTAATGGCAAATCACATAATTGGCTGCAACCAATATCTGCATTTTGAGGCAATACATATTGTATTGCAGAACTTGGGTGGAACCGCGTTCGATTGAATGCCCCTGGTACCTTAATTGGTACTGGGAGCTTTTTTATTTGTAGGACAGCTGCGCCAGGCAGAAAGCTGCACGTAAGCACCTCAGCCAGAAATTCCAAGCCCGGGAATTCCTGTCCGAGGAGCCTTATGTCCCAGTTTCTAAACGCCTGGCTCCGCTCACTGATTTTAGGACAGCTGCGCAAAGCAGAAAGCTACGCGTAAGCACCTCAGCCAAAAATCCCAAGCCCGGGGATTTTTGACTGAGGAGCCTTACACTCCGCTTTCTAACCGCTTTGCTCCGCTCACTAGGAGGAGATAGTTAAATGCAAACAGATCAAAAACAAAATACATTGTCACGCTCGTTAAAGAGCCGCCACATTCAAATGATTGCAATTGGTGGGGCGATTGGGACCGGTTTATTCTTAGGATCTGGATCGGCCATTCATACCTCAGGGCCTTCGATTATTTTATCTTATTTGGTTGTTGGCTTCTTTTGTTTCTTGTTAATGCGGGCAATTGGTGAACTCTTGCTTTCAGATACTCGGAAACATTCATTCCTAGACTTTGTTAAAGATTATTTAGGTGATCGCTGGGAGTTTGTCACCGGTTGGACATATTGGTTTTGTTGGATCAGCTTAGCAATGGCCGATTTAACAGCTACGGGGATTTACATTAGATATTGGTTCCCGGCAGTTCCCCAGTGGTTGCCGCCCTTTGTGATCTTACTATGCTTGTTTGCGGCAAATATGGTCAACGTCGGTTTGTTTGGCGAATTGGAATCTTGGTTTTCAATGATAAAAGTCCTTGCCATCATCTTGTTGGTGGTAGTAGGCGTTATTTTAGCAGTTTTCCACGTTAAAACCAGTCAATCAACGGCTTCGTTTAGTAATCTCGTATCACACGGTGGCTTTTTTCCAACAGGAATAACTGGCTTCTTGATGTCCTTTCAAATGGTGGTTTTTGCCTTTGTCGGCATCGAGATGGTTGGTCTAACAGCTGGGGAAACGGACAATCCTGAATTGAACCTGCCAAAGGCAATTAATAGTTTACCGATTCGAATCGGACTATTTTACGTTGGCTCAATGATTGCTGTGATGAGTGTTTATCCGTGGAATAACATTACGACAACCGCTAGTCCGTTTGTTCAAGTGTTTTCCGGAATTGGGGTTGTTGGGGCCGCTGGAATTTTAAATTTCGTCGTTTTAACGGCAGCCATTTCAGCGACCAATAGTTGTTTGTTTAGTACCAGCCGGACGATGTATGCACTCAGTATGGGAGGTAATGCGTCTTCGTTTTTGAATCGATTGGGAAGAAACGGTGTCCCCAACATTGCATTGAATTTTTCAACGGCCTTTTTACTAATTATCGTTATCCTAAATTATTTTATTCCCGCTGGGGTCTTTAATTTGGTCTCCAGTGTTTCGACCATTAATTTCGTGGTGGTTTGGGTCATTTTGCTAATTGTCCATTTAAAGTATCGGCGGCAAAATCCAGATGGGGTTGCCCGTTTCAAGATGCCGGGCTACCCAATTGCCGATTACGCGAGTTTAGCCTTTTTTGTTTTTGTCTTAGGATTCTTGTTAATCAGTTCGGCCACTCGGATAGCCATGGTGATCTCGGTTGTTTCGATAGGAGCGATGCTGGTTATTTATCAAGTTATCCAGGCAAGGGCTTCTAAATAATTATTGGCTAAATTTGAAAAAACAGTTGGGTACCTTACAATTTTGTTATCTGATAAACTGGACTTTGGGCTAAAAACGTAAGGGGAAACTAATGATTAACATTCACAACTTGTCAAGATATAGTTGGGTAGAAGCAATTGATCCGACTGAAAGCGAATTGACTGGCCTGGTTGGTAACTATCAACTACCAACCAAATTTAAAAATTACATGATGGATCGCCACGAGCAACCGCGAGCGGCCTATGATGACGCTTCTGATTTTGGCGTTTTGGTGGTTCGAGCGCTGGGAGACGTTCGAGAAAGTCATTCGACAACGGTGCCAATCTTTCTGGGTTTTAACGATCGGGTATTGATTTCAGTTTGCCATGATAGTGAACAGGCAAGGCTTGTCCGAGAAAAATCAGGAGTCCAGTATCACGAAATTAGCGGCCACATTTTAGCGATTTTAGCGGCACTTTTAACACCGTATTTTGATCAGCTGGATAAAATTAGTCAGCAAGCAGAAAAATTAGAAGATGCTCGGGTTCGTCGGGTTAGTAATGACCATTTAAATACGTTGGCCTTAATGAAAACAAACTTAGTATATTTGCGATCGGCAACTGCTGGTAATTTAGTTGCCTTACAAGAGCTGCAGGAAACATTTCACAAAAAGTTAACGATGTCTGCAGTCGCCACTAAAAAAGCGGATCAGCAGATCTCTGATTTACTGATCGAATATCAGCAATGCCGGTCAATGTTTGACGTGGTTGGCGATGTTGTGAGTGAGACAGAGTCGGCCTTTGGCAATATTTTGAATAATAAATTGAACCAAACGATGCAATTCTTAACAGTGTGGTCACTGATTTTAGCGATTCCACCAATTATTTCTGGGTTTTACGGGATGAATGTCAAATTGCCATTTGCGGATGAGTCGGCAGCTTGGATTTACACGGTGTTAATGACGTTGCTATTAGTGGGGCGGATGATCTTACACATCAAGCTGAATCAGCACCGATAATTATCGCCTTAGAAAAATAACAGCGGCCTAAACAAGAGGAACTCCTGTTTAAGCCGCTATTTTGATTGTCACTAAAACGATGTTTGAACCCTATTGTTTTGAGCAAGTTCGACCATCTGGGATGGGTTCGCCATTTGCGAATCGTTTTAGCGCGTTAATGGCGTTCAAAACATTTCCGCGGATCAAGTCGCTATGGTCAATGGCGATAATGGTGAAAGGAATTAGCAAATCACTTGGAAAATCATGAATAATCTGCTTATCCATTAAGATAACATCATCACTAGAAACTGTGGGGTCAAAGAAATGGTCTAAAATGATGTTGAATGATGACTGAGCTGAATTAATATGGGTACCTAACCGTTCACAGAAATTTTGGAGTAAGGCATCATCAACGATTGGATTTCCAGTCAAAGAAGGCTGAATTTTTCCTTTTCGAATGTCACCGACAACTCTGATGTTCATGTTGATCACCGCCCTCTTTATTATCCATCACAGGTTATTTTACCCGCTATTAATGCGAGTGGCGCATGCCGCGGCACTTCTTTTAGTAAAATTAATTATATTAACCAAATTATAATATTTAAAGTTTATAAACAGACGAGCAATGAAAAGAATAGGTAACAAATTGTCGAGACATTTGCCCGTTTTTGATAATTTTTGGGGTTAACCTGTGATTCGAAAAATAAATAAAAAGCCAAGATAGCGGTAATTAAAACGGTTCGCAGAAATGATAGTTGCAGCGTTAAACATAACAGAATAATCAAAATCAAAATGATTAATAGTGACGATAAATTACTTTTTTTCATAAAGCCATGGTAAGCAAAAAAGATATTAGAAAAAATGAGTGTCGTAATGTACATTAGGGATAACAACGAAAAATAATGATGATAAGAAACTGTGAATAAAAAAGCCAAGCCACTGCCGTTAATCACTCCAAATGTGATCCAGCGGCCGTGGGGTTCGTTGATGAACTGTGTTAATAAAAGCAGGTTCGCAAAAATAAAATCAACGAGCATTAAGATGGTATTGAGCGTACCCTGTTCAAAGAAGAGATGGATACTTAAGACCCCGACCACCGCATCACAAATGACGGTTAATAGCTGATTTTGTCGCGGTAAAATGACTTGGTTTAATAAAATTGCAAAGGGAATCCCTAATAAAACCAACGAAATGAGCTGCCGATTTTGAAAAAAGTGCGCCAGCGGGACGTTAGCAAACAGCATCCAAATGATTAAAGAGGCGCTCACCCTCAAAATAAACTGAAATTGATTCAATCTTTTTGTACTTGCCACCGCCATTTTCTCCTTACCTGATTAATCGACATTAATACTCATAATCGTAATATTTTTTGAAGAAGTGGTCAACGGGAATCAATAATTGGTTCCAAAAGTAAAAATTCTGTGATAACATAATAAAGTTATGAGTTCCCGATAGGATTCACGTTTAACGTGAAGAAGCCTTGTAACCTTAAAAATATATAGGGGGAAAATAAAATGCGCGAAAAACATTTATTTACTTCGGAATCAGTTTCAGAAGGCCATCCAGACAAAATTGCCGATCAGATTAGTGATGCAATCTTGGATGCCTTGCTTGCTCAAGATCCAGATGCTCGTGTTGCCTGCGAGACATCGGTTACCACTGGATTAGTTTTAGTTTTTGGCGAAATATCGACAACGGCATACGTTGATATTCAAAAAGTTGTGCGTAATACGATTAAGCGAATTGGTTATTGCGATGGCCGTTACGGCTTTGATGGTGATTCTTGTGCCGTGATTGTTGCTTTGGATGAACAATCACCAGACATTGCCCAGGGCGTTGATGATGCCCTGGAAGAGCGCAATGGTGAGTCCGATCCGCTTGATAAGATTGGCGCTGGTGATCAAGGGTTAATGTTCGGTTATGCGATTAACGAAACACCCGAGTTAATGCCATTACCAATTTCATTAGCTCATAAGCTGATGCGAAAACAAGCAGCTTTGCGCAAGTCTGGAGAAATTAGTTATTTAGGCCCTGATGCTAAGGCTGAAGTAACGGTTGAGTACGATGATAACAATCAACCAATTCGAGTCGATACCGTTGTTTTAAGCACGCAGCACGATGATGGGGTTAGCTTGGATCAGGTTCGTGCCGACGTGATCGAAAAGATCATTAAGCAGGTCATTCCAAGTCGATACTTGGACAGTCAAACGCGTTACCTGGTTAACCCAACTGGTCGGTTTGTAATTGGCGGGCCTCAAGGTGATGCCGGATTGACTGGCCGAAAGATTATTGTTGATACGTATGGCGGCTACGCCCATCACGGTGGTGGTGCATTTTCCGGTAAGGATGCAACCAAAGTCGACCGTTCGGCTAGCTATGCTGCTCGCTACATTGCTAAGAATATGGTTGCGGCCGGCTTGGCAGACCAATTAGAGATTCAGTTGGCTTATGCGATTGGAGTTGCAACGCCCGTTTCAATCGATATTAATACGTTTGGCACCGGAAAAGTTTCAGAAGAACAACTAATTGAAGCAACCCGGAAATTGTTTGATTTGCGTCCAGCCGGGATTATCAAAATGTTGGATCTCAAACGACCAATTTATGAACAAACCGCCGCGTATGGTCATTTTGGCAGGACGGATATTGATTTGCCATGGGAACATACCGATAAGGTTGATGCGTTAAAAGATTATTTCAAGTTATAAACAGCTAACCAGCAAAACGCCCTTGAAAATTCAGGGGCGCTTTTTTGGTCAAAATAAGATTAAAGGGGTTATTTCATGTCTGAAACGGCTAAAAAAAGCAACGTGACCTTGGTGACAATTGCATTATTTGTGGCGACATTTATGGCAGCAATTGAAGGAACAATTGTTTCAACGGCGATGCCAACCATTGTTGGTGATTTACACGGGGTTGCCCTAATGAACTGGGTATTTTCCATTTTCTTACTTACTAACGCAATCGCAACGCCAATATATGGGAAATTAGCGGATCGACTGGGTCGCAAACCGATGTTTATTGGTGGGATTGCTATCTTTATCTTTGGCTCGGTTATGTCCGGCTTATCCAATTCAATGATTGTTCTTATCATTTGGCGAGCAATCCAGGGAATTGGTGCGGGTTCAATTTTACCAATTGCGAATACAATCATTGCTGACATTTATCCACTAGAAAAACGAGCTCAAGTATTGGGATTAAACAGTTCCGCTTGGGGAATTGCATCCGTAATTGCCCCCTTGCTGGGTGGGTTTATTGTAGATCAATTAAGTTGGCATTGGATCTTTTTTATTAACTTGCCAATTGGATTAATTGTTATGATCTTAGTCCAATTGTACCTGCATGAAGAAAAACGGCAGGGGACGACACGAATGGATCTTGCCGGGACTATCTGGCTGGCATTGATGCTCCTAGCTATTATGTATGCCTTTCAATTAATTGGTCAATCACCAATTAATTGGCAAATCGTGGCTGGCTGTTTCTTGATTACCATCGTTTCGCTCATTATGTTTATTCGAACGGAACGCTTGGCGAAGGATCCACTAATCCCGATGGAATTGTTCGATAATCGAACGTTTGTTGTCCAAAATATTGTTGTCTTTTTAGTAAGTGGTTTTTTGATTGGTTATGAAGTTTATCTTCCAGACTGGACGCAGGGAATCTTAGGGTTGCGAGCATCGATGGCCGGTTTTGCGGTTACGCCCAGTTCATTGATGTGGATTGTGGGGTCATTTATTGCGGGGAAATTACTTGTTAGGATTACACCACATCAAATTATTAATCTCAGTTTGGCTTTTGTTCTGATTGGTGGCATTATCATGGTTCTAATTCCAGCCGAGACACCATTTGTGGCCTTTTTACTGATATCTGTCATTTGTGGGACCGGCTTTGGCCTTACGGTAACGACATCATTAATTAGCGTTCAAAATACAGTTGAGTCCACTGAAATTGGAGTGGCAACTTCGTTTAATACCCTTGCGCGCACTTTGGGGCAAACATTAATGATTTCTGTTTTCGGCATTGTTATGAATGCTACTATGCTTCGGGGGGTTCGTCAGACCGAGGGAACAACGTTAAAGATGATGGATAAATTGATTAACCCGATGACGGCTAATCAATTAAGTGCCAATCTTTTGCCGAAACTGCGACAGATTTTGTTCAGTTCGTTGCATAACGTGTTTATCGTTGCGTTAATTCTAATTATTGTTGCCTATGCAGTTAACTTTTTTGATCGCCAACAGAAAAAACAGCGAATCGATTAATCGATTCGCTGAATAGCCATGACAAAGGGCGGCCAATGCTGTTGATTGATAAACTGATAGGTTAAAACATTATACCGCTTTTGGTCGAGGGTTCGACCGAAACTCAAGACATCATTTTTTTCTTTTTCGCCCCCGGGGTGTCCATAGTAGATAACGAGGACAACGATCCCATTCTTACCTAAGTGACTCAAGCAGCCTTCGATGGCCTTAATGGTCGTGTCAGAGTATGTAACGATTGTTTTATCACCACCCGGTAAATAGCCTAGGTTAAATATCGCCCCGGCAATTGTCGTCTGATAGGGTAAGATTTCGTCGACCTTTGAATGACTGATATTATAAAGATAGATATTTTCAAGATCCACGTGGTTTTCGGTTAATCGGCTCCGAGTATGCTTAATGGCTTCAGCTTGAATATCAAAGCCATACAACGTTCCTGTCGGGCCAATTAAATTTGCCAAAAACAAGGTGTCATGGCCGTTGCCAATGGTGCAATCGACAACCGTGTCACCCGCTTGGATCCGTTCGGCAAATAATTGATGACTAAATTCCAACGCAGAGGGAATCCGCTTCATGATGCGCCTCCTATAAATTTATTGAAGACGAATTTACTCATGCCTAGGAGACAAAATCCAAGTGACCAGCCACCAGCAACATCGCTTGCAAAGTGAACACCAACATAAATTCGACTTATTCCAATCAATACAATGATAACAAGGAATAGCAAATCCAACATTAATTTTTTGGCATTATTTTTTAATAAATGATTAACAATCATGATTAAACTGCCAAAAACCATCATCGTGCCCATTGCGTGGCCGCTTGGAAAGCTGCTGGAATGCACGGTAACTAAGTGTCGGAGAGTGGGACGAGGACGGTTGATTAGTAATTTGGCAAGTGAATTGATGGGCATTGCCAACAGGAGACCGTTAGTTAACAAAAAGAGGCTGGCGACAGGATTGCCAGCGAAAAACAAAGTCAGGCACGCCACAATAA
This sequence comes from Lentilactobacillus fungorum, assembly GCF_016860605.1. GTDB lineage: Bacteria > Bacillota > Bacilli > Lactobacillales > Lactobacillaceae > Lentilactobacillus > Lentilactobacillus fungorum. The sequence goes on along the minus strand of NZ_BNJR01000021.1, from coordinate 362 downwards.
CTAAAACCGTGAGAGGCACCATATTTCCCAGTTTAGTGAAGTTAACGAAAAAATGGGTTAAAGCTGGAGTGGCCATTGCCCTAATCGGCCGACCAAAAAATTGATCGAACGACTGAATCCAAGCTTGGTGCCGCTTAACCGCGATGGCAAGTAATAGGAAAATAATGAATGAGGTGCTAACAGAAACTTTTGCCCAATAGCTTGACGGTGAGTGCATGAAATGACCTCCAATAATAAAGTGAGCGGAACAAAGCGCTTAGAAAGCGGAACATAAGGCTCCTTGAACAGAAATTCCCGGGCTTGGAATTTTTGTTCAAGGTGCTTATGTGTAGCTTTCTGCTTTGCGCAGCTGTCCTAAAAAA
>NZ_BNJR01000020.1 GCF_016860605.1 Lentilactobacillus fungorum | reverse complement strand
GGAAATAATGCTGCCGCTTCTAAGGCAGCCAGCGATGCTTCGGACGCTGCCAGTGATGCTTCGGCAGCGGCTAGTGCCGCTGTTAGTCATGCCAGTGCCGCTTCCAGTTATGCTAGTGCGGCTTCTAAAGCAGCGAGTGATGCGGCCGTGAAGGTCGCTAGCGATACGGCTAAAGCGGCCAGTGATGCCGCTGACGCTGCTAAGAGTGCCGCTGTTGATCAAGCAAATGCTTCTAATGCAGCTAAGGATGCCGCCAGTGCGGCTAGTGACAATCCAAGTGATGCTAACGTTCAAAGTGATCATAATATCGCTTCCAGTGCCGCCAGTGCCGCTTCCAGCGCAGCCAGTGTAGCGGCCAGTGCCGCTAGTGCGGCTTCCAAAGCTGCGAGTGATGCCATTGCTCATTCGGCAGCGGCGAGTGCAGCCGATGCCAAGGGTGATAGTGCCGCGGCCAATGAGGCTAAAAAGAATTACTGGAGCGACGTTAGTGCGGCTTCAAACGCTGCCAGTGACGCCAAGGCTGCCAGTGATGCCGCTAAGAACGCGGCGGCGAGTGCTGCCAGTGCGGCCAGTGATGCCGCTGAACGCAATAAGATTAGCGATGCCGCCAAAGTCGCTAGTGATGCATCGAATGCGGCTTCTGCTGCATCGGATGCGGCTAGTCAAGCAGCAAGCGATGCTGGTAAAATTACTGATCCAAACGCATCAAGCGCCATTAATGAAGCGGAATCTGCTGCTAGTGAGGCGGCAACTGCTGCCAGCGCGGCAACAAGTGCTGCCAAAATTGCAGCCAGTGAAGCTAGTGCGGCTTCGAGCGCAATGAGTATTAATGACAAATCGGCTGCTTCAATTGCTACTTCTAACGCTGCTAGTGCGGCAGCAGAGGCTTCTCAATATGCTAGTGCGGCTTCAAGCTATGCTAACGTGGCAAAGAGCGCCGCTGCTACGGCTCAAACTATTGTTAATAACGATGTCGCTACTGGAGCGATTACGAATGCAACTAGCGACACAGAAAATGGTGAAAACAGTCAGGAAACAACAACCCCAGAGTCAAATTCAACCACTTCCGATTTACCTAACCAAGCAACTGGTAGATACTACGATGCTTTGAAGACAAACACGTTTGTGACTAAACACGGAATGTATCGTTATAGCGGCAAGAAGTTTAGTACTTCGAAGAAACTTGGTTATGTTGCGTCAGGATCGGTTCTGCACGTTGTTAAAGTGGTCAAAAATGGCAGAACAACGCGCTTCTTGCTCAAAGACGGTTCGTATGTAACGGCCTTGAAGTCGTTTGGATCGTTTATTTCAATCAACTCAGGATACAGAATTGATATGAAGGGTACTTGGTATGTAGCTTCTAGTAAGGGAATTTATGAGTATACTGGGAAAACATTCAAGCATGCTAAGAGGGTTCGTTACTTGAAGAAAGGTATGCAGCTACACGTCAAGCGAATTGTCAAGAGTGGTTCAATAACGCGGTTTGAACTGACAAATGGTCGTTATGTGACTGCTAAAGCAACAATGGTCAAACGTAATATTAAGAAGACTAATTTCCGCTACGTAACCAAGAAAAACGTTCAGGTAATTAATCCTAAAGGTGTTTATGAATACAAATCTGCAAGCTTGCAGAAGAGTAGGCGGCTCAAGCCTGTTAAGAAGGGAATCATTTTAACAGTTCAAGCGACAATCCAGCAGAATGGTAAGAAGCGTTACCAATTGACAAACGGCCATTACATCACTGCTAACGCCAAATTTATCAAAAACACTAAGAATCAATAGAACTTAATGAATACTGAGCAAACATCACATTGGTTGAATCAGTTAATAAACGTTATAATTAATGCAGATGGGCAAAGTTGTGATTCGGATATTAATTTATAAAGGTTGGATTTTCAACCGATATAAATTCAAAACGGACGAGATAACTTTCTCGTCCGTTTTGATACATAAATCTGAATGATGGAGGGAACTTATGTATTATTTTTTAAATACAACGATTAATATTAAAAACTCAGGAATTGGTCATGCGCAGTTAAAACGATTTGCTTTATTTAAAAAGTATGGGCAACCAGCAAAACTATTAACAACCAACTATAATCGAGACTTGCCGGTTGCATTGAAATACCATGGCATCGACAAAAATCAGTCAGTCAATCTGTTTGATTTTTTTGGCGGGACGGAAGATGTGGAATTCAAAAATTTTGAGATTAAGGATCTTAACTTACCCGATGATTTCGAAATTCGTAAGTCCGAGGATCACTTTGATGGTTTAGAAAATGGTCAGATAATTATGCGAATTACCATGCGCAAGGATAATCCAAAATGCATTGATTCATTAATGTATTTTGACTCTGCAAAAAGGGTGGTCGAAGTTGACTGGTGGGATCCGCGAGGCTTTAAAGCACAACAACAGTTCTTTGATAAAAAGGGGAAGATTCGAGTTGAGCGCCTTTTAAATGACCAGGGAAAGGTTTATTTTGAATCATTTCAATTTGCAAAGAAATTTGACACAGTTAACAAAACGTTGTACCGATTGGTAGATTACAAGGGCTACGATCGAGATTTTGATGGTTTTAAGAATTTGGCCCGTTACTTTTTCGATGAATTAAGCAAGCGCGATCAAACGCAGGACGAAAATGACATTATTATTAGTGATGCTGGCTATGAATTGTCGTGGCCGCTGCTACACATGGAGCAGCCAGCCTTTCGAGTGATGCAACTTCATAATAATCATACAAATGATCCAGTTGATTATATGAACTCCGACTTGAACTTTAACTACGAATACCCGCTTGATAATTTTAAAAAATGGCAGGGAGTTATCGCGCCAACCCAAACCCAAGTAGATCATGTTCAAGCGCGATTTGGCACTAAACCTAAGACCTATTTAATTTCGGTTGGAATTGTGCCAGATGCCGTCATGGAACGGCCTAAGCAGGACTTTAATAAACGGATTGATGGCAAAATCGTTCAAATTGCGCGATTATCGCACGAAAAGCGAATTGATCATGCAGTTAAAGCAATTGCCAAAGCAGTTAAAAAAGTGCCAAATATCACGCTTGATATTTACGGATATGCTAATGATGATAGTGGCGATAAGGCTAAAAAACTGGTTGACCAGTTGGGTTTAAAGAAGGTTATTAGTTTTAAGGGTTATGTTAACGATATTAATAAAGTTTATGATGAAGCTCAACTTTCTATTCTGACAAGTACGGCTGAAGGGTTGCCATTATCGCTTATTGAAGCTCAGTCGCATGGGGTTCCGTTGGCATCTTATGATGTACATTATGGACCACGAGATGTGATTAATAACGGTAAAGATGGTTATTTGGTCAAATCAGGAGATATTGATGGCATGGCAGATGCAATTGTCAAAATCATGTCGGATGATAAACTTCGAAAGCAATTTAGTGACACCGCTTATGAATCCCGAAAAAAATATTCTGAGGACAATGTTTGGAAACAATGGCAGACGTTGGACAAAGATGCAACGAATTATTTTAAGGCACTTAGGAAGGGAGACTAGTCATGTACTATTTTGTTAATGAGTATTTCTATGGTTTAAATTCTGGCATTGAGCACGCCGAAATGAAGCGATTAAACCTTTTCAAGAGTATGAACGTGCCAGCAAAATTAGTAACGCGGGAATTCAACACGCAGTTACATCGGAATATGGCAAAGTTTGGGCTTCATTCAGATGATGTGGTCAATATGTTTGACTTCTTCCAAGGAGCCACCAATATTGAAACTAAACAAGCTAAAATAAAGGATGCCAAAGTGAATCCGGATTATGAAATCTCACCGGATTCAACTGTCAGCAAGGTGTTTCGCGTCAATTTACTAAATAATCGTGTTATTTTTATGGCTGGCACGTTTGGCCAGCTTGACACAAAAGAATCCTTTGATAAATATCAAAACTTTGTTCAAGCCGAGCAGTGGGACTGGCGTGGATTCAAATCTTGTATTAAATACTATGATGATGAATCCCATTTAATTCGAGATGAATATTTGGATATTCATGGTAACACAGTGCTTGAAGCTGCCTATGGAGGTGAAGGAGTTTCCCAGTCAGATATGACGTTTATTCGCCTCATTAATTACAAGGGCCATGACCGCTTCTTTGGTAACATCGATGAATTATTCACGTTTTTTTTAGCAGAGCTAGATAAAGTACAGACGCCTGGAGAAAATACCTTTATTGCGGATCGACCTTTGCCAACATACAAACCTGTGATGAGCATTCCGAGTCAATCGCGGAAATTTATATTCATGCCAATGATCCAGACAAATCAAAAATATTCGCTATCTGATGGCGCCCTAGCGGATATTTATCAGGATGCGTTGTCAAGAGAAAATATTGGATTACTTAACGGGATCATTGTTGCGACCAAAGCCCAACAAAAAGACATGGCTGACCATATTCAAAAAAAGATTGGGGTAGATACCCCCGTCATCTATTTACCGGCCGCTACAACCGATGGGGTTGTGCCCGTCGCCGGTGGTAAGAAGGACCAGATTATCTTTGTTGGCCGTTTGGGCAACGACAAGGGGATTGTCCGACTTATTCAAATGTTTAAAGAGGTTCATAATCACTTAACAAATTTGAAGCTTGAAATATATGGATACGGTGAAGCCAAAAAGCCAGCCCAAGAAGAAGCTAAGAAACTGGGAATTGATGACGTCGTTGATTTTAACGATTACCAAATTGACTTATCAAAGCCCTATTCAGAAGCTCAATTGTTTGTCACACCTACACCGGTTGATATTGAACCGTTGGCACTAACTGAGGCAGCCAGTTATGGCTTGCCGATGGTAGCGTTCAATATTGCTTATGGACCAAGTGAGATTATCCGTGATGGCTGGAACGGGATGTTGTTCAGAGATGGGGAGACAAAGGAAATGGCAGAAGGCATTGCAGTATTGCTAAAAGATCCTAAGCGACTTGCCGAATATTCAGAAAATGCTAGAAAGACTGCCGAGAAGTTTAGCAATAAAGCAATTGCTAAATTATGGCAATCTCAAATTGTAAATAACTAATAATTGAATATGCAAAAAAATCCTCCGCAGTAAAATGCGGAGGACATGCACAACAAAGCGATCAGCTTACTTCTTAGCTGGTCGCTTTTCGTTTTTCCTCTTTTTATCCTTATCCTTCTTATCGTGGCCTAAGAACTTATCTCGTTTGTTATCGTTAGGATCCATCTCGGCGAACTTGCCGAACATGGCATCTAAATCATTTTGGCGATTAACTTTCAGTGACATTGGGTTCATCTCCTTATCCCTTTTACGTCATTATCATAGCAAAATTAACTCATAAAGTCATCTCTGTCAACTGAGCAGTTGATTTGCTTGAATAATTTGAATATGTTTTGTATAAAAATAACTAATTTACGAAATATATTGCATAAATTATGGTTATGGTGTAATCTAGTTGGTATTATAAATTCATGAGAGAGGGAAAGTTAATGAAGAAGCGTGTTAAAGCAATCATTCAGGTTATCATGGTGATTGGCATATTCCTAACTTTAGGAATATGGCAGACTACCCAAGCTGATGCAGCGGACAATTCACTGCAGCGAATTAAGCAACGAGGCGAGCTCATCATGGTCACCAGCCCGGATTATCCACCGTATGAATTTCAGGTGAATAAGAATGGGAAGAGCCGGATCGTGGGGATGGATATTGACGTTGCCAAGAAAGTTGCCAAGGATCTGCATGTTAAGCTGGTTATCAAAAGTATGAATTTTGATTCACTCTTGGTAGCTATTCAAACTGGCAAGGCGGATATGGCAATTGGTGGGATTAACCCCACCACTACCCGCCGTCAAAGTGTTGACTTTTCAAAGATTTATTATTCAGGCGGCCAAAGTTTTTTGATTAATTCCAGTGACGTTAATAAATACAAAAGTGTCAAAAACTTGCGCGGCGCAACGATTGGTGCCCAGACTGGAACCTTGCAATATGGATTAGCTAAAAAGAAGATTCCTAATTCCACCGTTAAGGGGATGGATAAATCGACTGACTTAGTGCTTGCTTTAAAGACGCATAAAATCGATGCGCTAGGGATTGAAAAACCCAGTGCGGAAGCTTATGTTAAAAACGATCCAAGCTTAAAAATGATTCCTTCTGGTTACCATTTGGATAAAAATGAAGTTGGGGCGGCCATTGCCTTTAAGAAAGGTTCAGATAGCTTGGTTAACGCGGTCAATAAAAGTATTGACCAAATCAAACAGCAGCATTTAACCGATCAATATTTGGCCAGTGCCGGTAAATACATGAAGGTCAATACGGTTAATACCTCAATGTGGCATTATTGGTCTTATTTTGCTAAAGGGGTTGAATACACAATCCTCATTTCGATTGTGGCAACGTTCTTTGGTGTTTTGATCGGGGTTATTTTAGCCTTGATGCGATTCAGCAAGCAAAAGTGGATTCGCGGTTTGGCAATTAGTTACACGGAGTTTATTCGAGGAACCCCACTGATGGTCCAAGTGATGTTTGTTTACTTTGGGATCGGCGTGGTGGTTAATATTCCGGCGCTGATTTCAGGGATGATTGCTGTGTCACTCAATAGTGGTGCGTACGTTGCCGAAATTATTCGTGGCGGGATTAATTCCGTTGCCGCGGGGCAAACGGAAGCGGCTGAAAGTTTGGGCTTATCTAAACGGGATATGATGCGGTTCGTCATTTTGCCACAAGCATTTAAGAATATCTGGCCAGCTTTGGGCAATGAATTTATTTCCTTAATTAAGGAAAGTTCAATTGTATCGATTATTGGCGTTACCGACTTGATTTACCAGTTGAACATTGTCCGGGCCGATACGTACCGTGGCGTTATGCCGATTTTCGTGGCCATGTTACTGTACTTTATCATGACGTTTGCGTTGACAAGGTTGCTGAATCACTACGAAGGGAAGATGAAACATGCAGGATAAAACGATTCTTGAAGTTAAACACCTTAGCAAAAAGTTTGGCGAGACTGATGTGCTAAAAGATATTGACGGAACGGTTAAGTCCGGCGAGGTTATTTGTGTGATTGGCCCATCAGGTGCCGGCAAAAGTACCTTTCTTCGCTGCCTCAATTTACTTGAAAAGCCGACGAGTGGCGAGGTAAACTTTGAGGGCACAGATTTGACTAATGTTGACGATAAGCAGCTGGTCAAGTTGCGAGAACGAATGGGCATGGTATTTCAAAGTTTTAACTTATTTCCTAATATGACAGTCATTGAAAATCTAAAATTGGCGCCAATCCGGGTCAAAGGCATGGCTGACGCGGAAGCGGAAAAAACGGGAATGCATCTTTTGGGTTTGGTTGGCTTGCAAGAAAAGGCCCACGTGTACCCTAGCAGCCTGTCAGGCGGCCAACAACAGCGAGTGGCAATTGCTAGGGCGCTGGCAATGAACCCGGAAGTCATGCTGTTTGACGAACCAACCAGTGCGCTGGATCCAGAAATGGTCGGCGAAGTGCTGGAGGTCATGCAAAAGCTGGCTAACGAGGGGATGACGATGGTTGTAGTCACGCACGAAATGGGGTTTGCCAAAGAAGTGGCAGATGAGGTATGGTTCATGGCTGACGGCTATATCTTAGAAAAGGGAAAACCGGAAGACGTGTTTGACCACCCACAAAACGAACGGGCAAAGGATTTTATTGGGAAGATTATTCAAAGTGTGTAGAGTGCGAGAGTGCGGAGCCAAGCGGTTAGCAATCGGAGCATAAGCACCTTTGCCAGAAATCCCCGGTTTTGGGATTTCTGGCAAAGGTGCTTATGCGCAGATTGCTGCTTGGCGGAGCACGTTTCTGCTAGGTCGCCTGGAAACAGAAATTCCCGGGCCTGGAATTTTTGTTAGAGGTGCTTATGCGGAAGTTTCTGCCTAGCCGAGCACGTTTCGACCAAGTCGCCTAGAACAGAAATCCCCGGGTCTGGGATTTTTGCCAAAGGTGCTTATGCGCAGATTGCTGCTTGGCGGAGCACGTTTCTGCTAGGTCGCCTGGAAACAGAAATCCCCGGGCTTGGAATTTTTGTTAGAGGTGCTTATGCGGAGGCTTCTGCCTAGCCGAACGTCAGCCGCCAAGAAATTTTTATTAAACGCCTCTAAGAGAACAACAAACACTATTTAATTGTTTTCATAAAACGCCATCAAAAACTGAATAGGGGCTTTCTTTAAACCACCAACGTTGATTAACCACTTAAGTTGGTGGTTTTCTATTGATAAATCGTAGACATTCTTTGAATTTTCCAAATGGCCAATATTTATTATTTACAAACCTTCATTGCCTTCGATTGTCTTTTATTGAACAGAACATACATTCGAGTTATACTTTTATGGTGAATATTTAAAGGGGGTGAGCCTAGTGGCAAGTGAATATCTGGAACATAAATTAGCATTATTACCTGATTTGCCTGGTTGTTATTTAATGAAGGACATTAATGGCAAAATTATCTATGTTGGTAAGGCCAAAAATTTGAAAAACCGGGTTCGCTCGTATTTTAAGAGCAGCCATGAAGGCAAGACGGCCCGATTGGTATCTGAAATTGCCGATTTTGAGTACATTATTGTTTCCAGTGATAAGGAAGCCTTCTTACTAGAAATTACCTTAATTCAAAAACACCGCCCGTATTTTAACATTAAATTAAAGCAGGGAAATAACGGTTACCCTTATATTAAGATCACTAATGAACGGGACCCACAAATCAAAATTGTTAATTCATTGGTTAAGGATGGCGGCTATTACTTTGGCCCGTATCCAAATGTTTACGCGGCTGAAGAAACGGTTAATTTTCTTCAAAAAGTTTATCCGCTGCGAAGGTGTAATGGCTTTCAGAACCGACCATGTCTGTACTACCATATGGGCCAGTGCTTGGGCGCATGCTTTCGAGTGGTTCCCGAAGAAGAATATGCGAAGCAAATTAAGCGAATTAAGTCCTTTTTAAATGGAAACGTAGCTCACGCAAAGCAATTATTGACGGCGCGGATGCAAAAAGCAGCTGCCAAGATGGAATACGAGCGGGCCGCTGAAATCCGCGATTTGATTAAGTATATTGAAATTACCGTTGAGAAGCAGAAAATCATTTCAACCGATAATACGCCACGAGACATTTTCAATTATTATATGGACAAAGGTTGGTTATCCATTCAAGTCTTCTTTATTCGTCAATCGCGATTGATGAAACGTGAAAAACGATTGTTTCCAATTATTGATGACCCTGAAGAAGAAATGGTCAGTTTCATTTCACAATTCTATAAACAGAAAAACCAATTACTGCCAAAGGAAATTCTGGTGCCAAAGTCACTGCCAGCAGACGTTATCAGCCGCGTGGTCGATGACGTTGCAGTTAGAACACCGCAAAGAGGCCAGAAACGTGACTTACTGGAAATGGCTGGCAAGAACGCCCAGTTAGTTTTGGAAGAAAAGTTTCGTTTGTTGGAATTAGATGAAAGCAAAACAACTGGGGCGATGAAGGAATTAACTGACGCAATGGGAATTGCGCCCGGCCACAAGATTGAAGCGTTTGACCATTCGCACATTCAAGGCGCTGATTTGGTTTCTGCAATGGTGGTCTTTGTTGATGGGCAGCCTAATAAGAACCTTTATCGAAAATACAAACTAAAGACGGTTGATCATGCCGATGAAGCCGCCAGCACCAAAGAAGTTATTAGAAGGCGGTATACGCGATTGCTTAAGGAACATGCCGAACTGCCTGATCTGATTTTAATGGATGGCGGGGTTATTCAATTGAATGCGGTCAAGGATGTGTTACAAAATGAGTTGGGATTGAATATTCCAGTCGGTGGCATGGTCAAAAACGAACATCACCAAACTGCGGACTTGTTATTTGGCAATAACGATACTCCGCTTAGATTAGATCCGAAGAGTCAGGGCTTTTACCTGCTGCAGCGAATCCAAGATGAAGTTCACCGATTTGCGATCACGTATCATCGAAAGGTGCACACGAAGAATTCTTTGGGGTCTCGACTGGATGCAATTGCCGGCGTTGGACCAAAGACACGTAACAAGCTATTGCGTAAATTTGGCTCCTTAAAGAAGATTTCGGCAGCCTCAATTGATGAAATTAGATCACTGGGAATTTCGGAAACCACGGCGCAAACGATTAAGTTCTCGTTAAGTAAGATTGAACAAGAACGAAAAGTGGTTAACTATCAGGATAAAAAGCTGACCCGTGACTAATTATTAAGTAATTAATCAATTTTTCAGAACCCTTTGACCTGGCCGGACAAACTCGGTATACTGCATAAGTGTCTAAATAGTAATTCGTTTGTAGGGATTAAATTAAATGGTGATAACATGTTTGTTGATCAAGTTAAAATAGATGTTAAGGCCGGAAATGGCGGCAATGGAATGGTTGCTTTTCGGCGAGAAAAATATGTACCAAATGGCGGTCCTGCCGGCGGCGATGGTGGTCGTGGCGGTAACGTCATTTTTAAGGTCGATTCAGGGATGAATACCTTGATGGATTTTCGGTATCACCGAAAGTTTAAAGCTAAAAATGGCGGCGGGGGCGCTAACAAATCAATGACAGGCAAAAGTGCTGATGATTTGGTTATCCCCGTTCCAGAAGGGACAACGGTCACCAATACGCAAACTGGTCAGGTGATTGGTGATTTAACCAAACCCAATCAAGAACTGATCGTTGCCAAGGCTGGTCGTGGTGGTCGTGGCAATATCCATTTTGCCAGCCCGACCAACCCAGCACCAGAAATTGCTGAAAATGGCGAACCTGGCGAAGAAGTTTCCCTTCAACTTGAGTTAAAAGTATTGGCTGACGTTGGGTTAGTAGGTTTCCCATCTGCTGGCAAGTCAACGCTACTTTCGGTCATTACGTCAGCTAAGCCTAAGATTGCTGGTTATCACTTTACAACATTGGTACCAAATTTAGGGATGGTTCGCTTGGATGATGGCCGTGATTTTGCGGTGGCCGATCTTCCCGGCTTGGTTGAAGGCGCCTCTAAGGGTGTCGGCCTTGGCTTTCAATTTCTTCGCCACGTTGAGCGGACGCGGGTCATTCTTCATTTAGTTGATATGTCCGGCGTAGAAGGCCGCGACCCTTACGAAGATTTTGAGGCAATTAACGAAGAACTGGCAACCTATGACCCTAAAATATTAAAGCGCCCACAAATTATTGTTGCTACTAAGATGGATTTGCCGGATGCCGAGGGAAACCTCGCGCAGTTTAAGCAAAAGTTGGCGGCTAGTGAGGCGAATAGACTGGGTCAACTCGAAGTCTTACCAATTTCGTCGGTTACCCACGCAGGGCTTAACGAGTTAGTCCAAAAAACAGCTGATTTATTGGACCAAACTGACCTTTCTGATTTGCAGCAGCCTAAGTCAGATTCCAAGACTTATGAATACGAAGCCCAACCTGAAAGTGATTTTCAGATTTCATATGATCAAGAACTTGAGTCTTGGGTGATTAGCGGGGCTAAAATCGAAAAGCTCTTTAAGATGACAGATACGGCTCATGAGCAGAGTATGTTACGGTTTGCCCGGCAAATGCATGGGATGGGAATTGATGATGCCCTTAGAAAAGCAGGGGCCAAAGACGGTGATACGGTCACCATCTTGGACTTTTCATTTACTTACGTGGAATGATTAATGACAAATAAGACAGGGAAGATTTCAATGCAACAAGTGCACACACAAAAAAAGGGAAAGCGGCTTAAAAATAGCCGTTATATTACCGGATTTGACGGAATTCGGGCAATTGCCGTTGTGGGGGTTATCGTTTACCATTTGTTGCCATATAAGCTTCAAGGCGGTTATCTGGGGGTACCAATCTTTTTTGTTGTCTCTGGATATTTAATCACTGATTTGCTACTGCAAGAATGGGAACAAAATGGCAAAATTGATTTCTGGGGGTTCTACGCTAGGCGACTTAAACGTCTGTATCCTGCCCTGGTCTTCATGCTGGTTGGAACCGGCACGTACATAACCCTTTTTCAGCGATCATTATTAACAAATTTACGATCAATTATCACAACTAACTTGCTTTATTTATACAACTGGTGGGAAATTGGCCATGGTCAAAGCTACTTTGACCGCTTTAACGGCGAATCACCGTTTACGCATCTGTGGTCATTATCAATTGAAGGCCAGTATTATTTAATTTGGCCACTCATTTTAATTGCAATGGTCTTAATTATTCGCAAGCGTAAGACAATTGCTTACCTGCTGTTTGGCTTAGCAGTGGTTTCTGCGGTTTTAATGGGTGTTTTCTACACCGGTCCCGATACGCTAAACCGGGTTTATTACGGAACGGATACCCGAATGTTTACGATTATTTTTGGCGCGTTATTGGCCGTTATTTGGCCATCAACGCATCTCAAAAAACAGGTCTCAACGCAATCAAGGTGGACGCTAAATACCATTGGTCTGCTGTCGTTTGCGGCAATGGTTTATATGTATTTTGAATTAGCGGGTCAAAATACGTTTACTTATCGGGGCGGGATGTTCTTAATGGCCGTGGTATCGACGGCCTTGATTGCTGCTTGTGCGCACCCCGGCGCCGATATTAACCGTTGGTTGACTAACCCAGTATTTTCGTGGATTGGTACGCGGAGTTACGGGATTTATCTTTACCAATTTCCAGTCATGATTTTTTATGAGATGCGGATTAAAGATATTGCGGCTCACCCCATGATGCATGCCGTTATCGAAATTGGCTTAATTATGATTATTAGTGAACTGTCATATCGGTATATTGAGGCGCCGTTACGTCATTATCGGTACCATAACTTGGGCCGTTCAATCTATGAATTTTTCCAAAAAGATTCGATATATGGTTTAAAACGTCTGTGGATGATTCCAGCAATTTTATTAATTGGGATTTCGGCTTATGGGAGTGTGATCTCGCCAACTAAGGATGCTAAAAATGGCCTGCAGGAAAGCATTTTGCAGAACCAGACGAGTGCAAGCGTTCAAAACAAAAAAGCACTGGCCAAGCAAAAGCGTGCCCAAAGAATTGCTGAAAACAAGAAGCGCATGGCAAAATTACTTAATAAAAAGTTAACCCCGCGTCAATATCAAACAGCCAAAAAATATGGCTTAACTAAGCGCCAGTACTTAACTGTTCATCAACAGCCGCTAACGGCAATTGGGGACTCAATCATGGCTGATAACAGTAAGGATCTGCAGACAGTCTTTAAACAAGCTTATGTTTCTGCGGCTGTTGGCAGACAAATCTGGCAGGCGGGAGACGTTCTAACTGCTCTTAAGAAGAAAGGCGAGTTGGCGCCGAATGTTTTAATTAATTTGGGAACAAATTCCCCGATGACGCCAGCACAAATTGATAAAGTGGTTAAGGCAGTTGGCAAAGGCCACCGAATTTTCTGGGTTAACTGCCATGTGCCGACACGAAATTGGGAAACCGAAGTAAACCAAACTATTCAGGGCGCTTCAAAAAAATATGCGCATTTTTACGTGATTGATTGGCATGGTTATAGTTATAATCGGCCCGATTGGTTCTGGAGCGATAATGTCCATCCCAATCCCAAGGGAAACATTCACTATACGCAGTTAGTAGCTAAACAGATTAGTCAACATTTAAAGATGAAATAATAATGCATAAAGGCCTCTTAAACGGGATCGTGAAGTGTTCCGTTTAAGAGGCCTTTATTTTTTGCGAAGACCAAATGCAATTTAAAATCAACAAGCAGAAGTTGGGCTGGTTATCATAAAATCAGTGATTGTGGCGTCAGTCAAAATTGATACTAGGCACTGATGAAAGACCTTGTCAGTGAAGAAATCGAAGTTAACTAGCCCTAAGGCGACGTTAGTTAAGCTTAACTTGCATTTTATGGTTCGGCGCATTGGAAACTTGCTTGCCATTAGTTGTAAAGATTGGCCCAAAGTCAATTGTGAGCGTCTTAGCTGGCTTATTTCCATAGTTGTACAAATAACCGTTCATCACAAAGGTTGCGGATTCATGGGCAGGAATCTTATTACCCGCCGAAGAATCTGATAATTGATCCACCGTGGTTAAGCGCTGGCCGGTACTTGTTTTAACGGTTTGGACGCCATTGAGGGCAACCTGGAATGCGTGCTTATTAGTTACCGTGTAATTTAGGACAAAGGTATAATAAGTATTTGGAATGGTGGTAATATTGAGTACCTGCTCAGCGGCAGCTTTAGCTTCTGGGGTTTTAGCGGTATTCTTTAAGACCCGGACCTTATCAACTTGGTAGTTTACGCTACCAGTGGACAGGGTGGCATGGTTACTGGTAATTTTTGCCAATTGCTGTTCAGTGCCAAAGCGATCGTAGCTAAACTGGTGAGGACTGGTTAAATTGCCATTTTTAACATAGTGCTTATTTTGAACCACTTTTTTGGGAACCTTGTACTGATAATTGCCCAGATCTTTGGTTGAGGATTCCTTTGATTTGGTAGAAGCTGATGAACTGCTATTTTGCATATTAGCTTGGAGTGAGTTTTTGCTTTGTGAGCTGGTTTTTGGTTGATGGGCGCACCCTGCGATGCCAACTATTAAAAATGCACACAGGATAACGGCGAGTTGACGTTTTTTCATATTTAATACCTCTAATAAAAAACGATTGATTTATTAACAATTCTAAACCCAAATACCAATTGATGGTTAATTGCTGTCCTCAAATTGGTCTTTGGTGATAGGTGACTGGTTCTAGTAATAAATTGGTCTAATGTTATTGTAGCAAATTGGCGCCGAGATTGGCTGCTTGCATTCAAGATTAATGACTGCCCGTCAATTGTCAATTGATTAACCGGCACATAATGCTTCCCTTCCGCGATTAAAAGGGTGAGTTTGGGATTAAGTGTGTTGCTGGCACGGTAAAATTCGTCTAAATTCAAATTAGGCCACTCCTTACTCATTAGTATTTTACTCGAATTATGATACAATTGAAAAGTGATTTTTAAAGAAAGCGGTGAATCTTAATTGATTATGAGCCGTTTTCTGGTTACGCGATTTTAAAATTAAGGAAACGATAATAATGCAGATTGAATTTTTAGGAACTGGAGCCGGTTCTCCAGGTAAGTTTCGTAATGTATCAAGTTTGGCACTTCGATTATTGGATGAAATCAACTCAGTTTGGTTGTTTGACGTCGGTGAAGGCACCCAACATCAAATCTTACGATCGACCATTCGACCTAGGAAAATTGATAAAATATTTATTACTCATCTTCATGGCGATCATATTTTCGGCTTACCAGGCCTTTTAAGCAGCCGGTCATTTCAAGGCGGCGATGGGCCACTTGATATATATGGGCCTAAAGGAATCAAGGACTATGTTAACGTCAGTCTGCGGATTTCCGAGAGTCGATTAGGTTATCGCATCAATTTTCATGAGCTTCCTAAAGATACGAATGGTTCCATTTTTGAAGGGGACAAGTTTTCGGTATTTGCCGCGCCGCTGGATCATCGAATTACGAGCTTTGGCTATCGGGTTGTTGAACACGACCATCCTGGAGAGCTAATGGTTGATAAGCTGGCTCAATTGGGGATTCCCTCTGGACCGATTTATGGCCGCCTGAAGAAGGGAGAGGTTGTCGAATTAGCTGATGGTCAAGTTATTGATGGCAAAGAAATGATTGGCAAACCACAACGTGGACGGATCGTAACGATTATTGGCGATACTAGAAAGACACCGAACGCCGTTAAATTAGCTGAGAACGCCGATGCCTTGGTTCATGAAAGCACGTTTGGGAAGGGTGAAAATAAACTGGCAAAGAGTTATTTTCATTCAACCAATACGCAAGCCGCTCAAATCGCCAAGAAAGCGCATGTTAAACAACTATTATTGAATCATATTTCGGCGCGTTATACAGGAAAGATGGCCCATGAATTAGAGAAGCAGGCTAAAGCAATCTTTCCGAATTCAAGGGTCGTCAAGGACTTTGATATTGTTGATGTTCCATTTATTAAAAATTAATGATAATTATGGTAGGCAGAAGGCGACTTCTTGTCCTCAAGTTGAAGGTTGTGATTGCTGGATAAGGGAGCTTGAATTTGGGCTTTAGATGTTTGGTTCGGCTTACTTTGTAGGACAGCTGCGCCAGGCAGAAAACTACACATAAGCACCTCTGACAGAAATTCCAAACCCGGGAATTCCTGTCAGAGGAGCCTTATGTTCCGTTTTCTAAGCGCCTGGCTTCGCTCACTGTTATTAGGACAGCTGCGCAAAGCAGGAACTTCCGCATAAGCACCTCTAACGAAAATCCCAGACCCGGGGATTCCCGTTAGAGGAGCCTTATGCTCCAGTTCCTAATCGCTTTGCTTCGCTCACTGGGGGATTGACATGAAAAAACAAATTACAACAATTATTGGGATTATTTTGATTATCGTTATTGCATTATTTGCCTTAATTAATTTCGAGTCAGTCGATGTTAACTTCGGGTTTGCGTCTGTTCGAGTACCACTAGTTTTATTGATCTTAATTTCAGTTTTAGTAGGCGCATTAATCATTTTCTTACTCTCATCGATTTTAAACGTTAAAAAGAATCGCCAATATCGTGGTCTGGAACAGCAAAGTGAACAACGCCAAGCTGAGTTGACACACCAGATTCAGGAGTTACAGGCATCTCTTAAAGAACTTGAAATCAGGTTAAAAAATGCTTCGGGCAAACAAGAGCTGGGGGTAAAGGATCAGCAAATCAGCAGTTTGGAAGCCGAAATTGATCAGTTGTCGGAAAAATTGTCACAAAAGTAAGGTAGCGTGTTTGAATGATTGAATCAAAGTATGATTGGCAAATTGAGCAAGCTCAACCAGATGCCATTACCAGTTTGGCCAAACAAGCGGGTGTCGATGGGTTTATTGCCCAGCTGTTGCTTCAGCGTGGTATTGATACACCGGAAAAGGCAAATACATTTTTGAAGCCGTCCATCGAAGCATTCCATGACCCATTTTTGATGCATGATATGAAAAAGGGGATTGCGCGAATTCAACAAGCAGTTGAAGCGGGCGAACAAATAACCGTTTATGGCGATTACGATGCCGATGGGATTACAAGTACAACCATTATGTACGAAGTGCTGACTGATTTAGGTGCTAATGTTAATTATTATATCCCCAATCGATTTTCTGAAGGATACGGTCCTAATGCGGCTGCTTATCAAAAGATTATCCAAGGTGGAACAACTCTCATTGTGACAGTTGATAATGGTGTGGCTGGTCATGATGCGATTGCAGTTGCAAATGAGTTAAAATGTGATGTGATTGTTTCTGACCATCATTCGTTGCCAGAAGTATTACCAGACGCTTATGCGGTTATCCATCCCCGACTGAAGTCAGCAACTGGTGCCTCCTATCCATTTGGCGATCTATGCGGGGCCGGGGTGGCCTTTAAAATTGCAACGGCATTGTTAGACGAAGTGCCAACCGATTTGCTGGATTTAGCTGCGATTGGGACGGTTGCTGATATTGTTTCGCTGCGGGATGAAAATCGGGCGATCGTTAAATTTGGGATTCAGGCAATTCAAAACAGTCAACGCCCGGGGTTATTGGCGCTCATTAAAGAGGCCGGTGGTCAACTTGACCAGTTTGACGAACAAGATATTGGATTCGCTGTCGCCCCCCGGCTCAATTCACTTGGTCGAATGAAGGACGCAACCGTTGGAGTTGAACTCTTATCGACCTTTGACGAAGAACAGGCAATAGAACTTGCCAAGTTTGCCAATCAACAGAATGATCTGCGTAAATCTTTAGTCGACCAATTTTATAAAGAGGCAGTTGAGCAAGTAGAGACCGGTTCTGATCTCAATCGCTCAACACTGCTGGTAGTTGGCGATAATTGGCATCAGGGGGTGTTAGGAATCGTTGCCAGTCGGTTGGTTGAAAAATATCAACGGCCAACATTAGTCCTTACTAGCCAGGATGGTACTGACGACGTCAAGGGGTCGGGTCGCAGCATTGACCAATTTGACTTGTTTAAAGCAATTGATCCGATTCGAGACCAACTTGTCGCTTTTGGCGGCCACCATTCTGCCGTTGGATTAACTGTCAAAAAGCCAAATGTATCGCTATTGAGTGATCAACTGGAAAAAGCTGCCGAACAGCAGCAATTAGATTTATCTGCAAAGCCCAAGATTGAAGTTGCTGCCAAAGTTGGCATTGATCAACTAAATAGTGATTTAGTTGGTCAACTTAAAACACTAGCACCGTTCGGGCAAGATAATCCCAAACCCATTTTTGACGTTTCCTACGATCAGGTTCAAAGCGTTAAAACGATGGGGAAGGGGGCGGATCATCTAAAATTTACGCTTGCTAAGGGTAACACCTCATTAGTGGCAGTTGCGTTTGGCAAGGGGGCGTTGGCCGCCCAGATTCATCCGGGAGCAACTGATCTAGAGGTAATCGGCGAGATTGGTGAAAACACTTGGAATAATCGGACAACCCTCCAATTAATGGTGGATGATTTGAAGCAGCCGGCGGCTCCGGTCGTTGATCGACGAACCCGAGTACTTCATGAACAAATGTTTCGGCAAGCCGGGACATATGTTTTCTTCCACGAGCGCAATTTGACGCAGTTAAAACCTTATTTTGCCGATAATTGTCGCGCAGTGATGTATGATCAACTGACAAGACAGACTTTTCAGGATCAGAATTTGTTTGTTGTTGATTGTCCGGACGTGGTAGCTGATCTAGCCGATGTTTTGCACCGAACCCATCCTAAGACGACAACGCTTTATCTCTACAAAAAACAATTAGTTTCAAAAATGGGGATGCCAGATCGGCATTCTTATGCTAAACTGTTTAGGTTCGTTAAAGAGAATCCGAATATTAATATTGCGACCCAATTAAAACGTTTATCTAAGCATTTGCACATTGCTGAACGAACAATCATTTTTATGATCCAGGTGTTTCTTGAACTGGATTTCATCACAATTAATGACAGAGTTGTTAACTTGAACCCTCATTACCAAGCTCATGATCTTAAATCCGCGCCAAGTTTCCATTTGAGACAGGAACAGATGAAGGCTGAACAACAACTCCTGGCTTCTAGCACCCGTGAATTGATTGATTTTGTGAAGGATTGTTTGGACAGCTGATGAAAGGAAGAATTACTATGTCAATTGATTTTTCAAAATACATTGCGTCATATCCAGACTTTCCCGAACCAGGCATTTTATTCAGAGATATTTCGCCACTGCTTGAGGACGGTGAGGCGTATCGGGCAGCCACCGATCAAATTGTGAAGTTTGCCCAAGACCGCAACGTTGAGATGATTGTCGGCCCAGAAGCTCGGGGATTTATCGTGGGCTGTCCTGTCGCTTATAAGTTAGGGGTTGGTTTTTCACCTGCCCGTAAGAAAAATAAGCTGCCAGGAGAGACGATCGAAGCAAGTTACGGGCTGGAATATGGCAAATCGTCTTTATATTTGCGTACCAATGCTGTTAAACCTGGCCAAAGGGTGCTAGTGACAGATGACCTACTTGCAACTGGTGGGACAATTGATGCGACGATTCGGCTCGTTGAAAAGCTCGGTGGGATTGTCGTCGGCACGGCCTTTTTAATTGAATTAACTGAACTTAAGGGTCGTGAAAAGGTTAAGGATTACGATTTCTTTACGTTACTCAAATATTAAAAAGCGTTCAGTATGGCCGAGTCATCGGCTATACTGAACGTTTTTAGTAATCTCGACTTTTTTGAGCGCAAGTGCGTGGGAGTACTAATTAAGTTTTTTCTTTGAGTGGATAACTGAAGGCCATTCAAGGGTGTTTAATATGGAAAAAGGGGGCAAAGGACTACTAATGAGGATATTGTAGATGAAGATGTTCAGACTTATTAAGTTATTGCGAGCGTAAAATTGATTCTAATTTGAGCAGTGGTCATCATCTGGCCAGAAGATTTTAGAAGGGCAAAATAAAATGCCACAACTATTAAAGCTGCAGCATTCTTGATTGATATATTAAAGGTGAGTACAGGATTTGAACCTGCGCGCCGGTATTAGCCGGTTCGCCGGATTTCGAGTCCGGTGCATTACCACTCTGCCAACTCACCAGAACAAAGACAATTATATCAATTGTCTACGGAATTGTAAATTGTTCATTCTTTAGTTGGGGAAAATTTTGCTTTGATGAAGCCAATAATTGCTGGAATTAGCGAAACAAGAACGATTCCGATAATGACCATCGAGAAATTATCTTGGACAACCGGAATATTACCAAAGTAATAACCGGCTCCGCAACAGATTAAAACCCACGTGATGCATGCTGCGATGTTGTATTTAGCAAATCGGCGGTAAGGAAAATTACTGGTTGCAGATACAAACGGGATGAGCGTTCGAATGATTGGCATAAATCGGCCTAAGAAAATGGCCATCGCCCCATACTTTTCAAAAAACTCTCTGGCTTTCAAAAGGTCTTTTTCTTTAATGAATTTCCCAAGAATACGATGTTTTGGGATTAATTCACCAAATTTGTTCCCAAAAAAGAAGTTTAACGAATCACCGGCAATTGAAGCAATCAAAAAGAGAACAATGAATATACCAATATTTAAATTGTAATTTGCGTTGGCTGCAAGTGCAGCGGCGGCAAATAGGAGCGAGTCGCCAGGGAGAAACGGAAAAATAACTGCCCCAGTTTCGATAAAAATAATCGCAAATAGGATTAAGTAAGCCGAATTTCCAAATGTGTTGACAATATTTACCAAGTGGTCATCAATATGGAGAATAAAGTCGATTAATGTACTCAAATGATCGTTCCTCCTACATTTTATTATGTCTGATTTTAGCAGATAAGAGGGAATTCTTCTAATAATGTAGGGGAGCTTTACCAAAAAACAACTTTTATTGTGGCGTGATTGGATTCACGATACAATATTAAGCAGGAATGGCTAAAAACGAGGTGATAAAAATGATTTTAAAAGTTGGGATGCGCGTCAAAGGTAAGGTAACAGGCGTTCAACCATATGGAGTCTTTTTGGATATTGGCGATCACAAGCAAGGACTGATCCATATTTCGGAGTGTCGAGCCGGGTATGTTGAGGATATTAATAAGCTCTTTCAAGTGGGTCAAACGGTACAAGCGTTAATTATTGATATTGATGAGTATTCCGGCAAGATTTCCTTATCAACCAGAAGTAGATTAGTTGACCTGAATATCTTTAATGATGCTCGACCGGTCAAACTACCTCATATGCATTATTGGACCAATTACCGCCTTGACATTGGTTTTTCTACTATAGCTGAGTATCGTAAAAATTGGCTGGACGAAGCAAATAATCTGTTTCGGTAAAAAAGTACTTGACCGTCATTTCATATCTTGGTAAACTATTATTCGTTGTCAAATATTGATTGGATATTTAATTTAAAAAAGCAAGAAAAAACTACTTGATTTAAATTTGAAAATCTGATAATATTAAATAGTTGTCAAAAGCGATGAACAAGCGCTTCCGACAACGGAAGTAGCTCTTTGAAAACTGAACAAAATTTTCGACAAACAAATGTGCAGGGCGTTCCGAAACATTTCGGAACCAAACATTTGCGAAGTCAATTCGTAAAAACCAAGAATAAATTTTAAATCATGAGCTATTAACAGGCTTATCATTTTAAAA
>NZ_BNJR01000019.1 GCF_016860605.1 Lentilactobacillus fungorum | reverse complement strand
GCTTTGGAAGCCGCACTAGCGTCACTGGCCGCTGCACTGGCTGCGCTGGAAGCGGCACTGGCGGCACTTGAAGCGAGATTATGATCACTTTGAACGTTGGCATCACTTGGATTAGCACTGGCCGCACTGGCGGCATCCTTAGCCGCATTGGAAGCATTTGCTTGATCAACAGCGGCACTCTTAGCAGCGTCAGCAGCATCACTGGCCGCTTTAGCCGTATCACTCGCAACGGCACTATTAGCATCACTGGCTGCGGCACTGGCCGCGTCAGCTGCCTTCGTCGCCGCAGTAGCTGCATCACTCGCCGCTTTGGCGGCGGCATTCTTAGCAGCCACATCACTACCCTGAGCTGCCTTCGTCGCCGCATCCGCATCATTCTTGGCAACAGTTGCTGCTGCCTTAGCAGCACTCGCTGCATCACTGGCAGCTTTGGCCGCACTACTATTTCCTGCAGCACTTGCAGCGCTGGCTGCAGCGCTGGCTACAGCCGCTTGACTGTTAGCGGCACTAGCCGCATCACTAGCTGCCTTAGCCGCATCATTCGCTGCTTTAGTAGCCGCGTCACTGGCAACAGCACTCTTAGCATCACTGGCTGCGGCACTGGCCGCGTCAGCTGCCTTCGTCGCCGCATCCGCATCATTCTTGGCAACAGTTGCTGCTGCCTTAGCAGCACTCGCTGCATCACTGGCAGCTTTGGCCGCACTACTATTTCCTGCAGCACTTGCAGCGCTGGCTGCAGCGCTGGCTACAGCCGCTTGACTATTGGCGGCACTAGCTGCAGCACTCGCTACCTTAGCCGCATCATTCGCTGCTTTGGTAGTTGCACCATTAGCATAGGAAATCGCACTAGTGGCAGCTGATGCTGCCGAAGAAATTGCACTAGACATACTATTAGAAGCTGATTGAGCAGCATTCAACGCATCATTAACATCACTAAATGCGCTCTTCAATGCATCACCAGAAGCCGATTGAGCATCACTGGCAGCTTTAGAAGCCTTACTAGCAGCATCAGACATGCCCGCATAGGCCGCTGAAGCATCACTTGCAGCAGCAGACGCTCGATCACGTTGAGCCACTGCACTATTATAATCATCTTTAATTTCAGAATTAGTTGGATCAAGGGCAGCTGCAGATTCAGCAGCATCTGCAGCTGATGAAGCTAAATTATAATCAGATTGAGCTGAATTATTCGTGTTTTTAGCATCAGTAGCAAAGCCAGCAAGCGTTTCAGCTGCACTCTTTGCCAATTCTCTGAGCGAATCACTTGCTGCATCCATTGCTTGAGTCGCAGCTGATGACGTATTTTTCAGAGCAGTTTGCGCTGCCTTATTCTCAGTGTTAGACGTAGAAGCTTGAGAAACAGCCGCGGCACTCGCTGAATTTGCAGACTTTGCCGCGCTCGTCAATGCATCTGCAGTCGCTGATTTCGCATTAGCCGCAGCATCGGAAGCAACCGCTGCCTGTGAAGCCGCATCAGAATAAGCCGACTTCGCCACATCAGCAGCAGTTTGGGCATCAGCCGAGGCAGCTGAAGAAGCTGATGCGGCTTGAGATTGAGCGGCAGATGCATTTGAAGCTGCATCGTTGGCTGCTGCATCAATTGCGTCTCTAATCGCATTGACGGTGTTCGCTTTGTATCCATCAGCAAAAGCAGTTCCGCTAGCCAAACTGTTATAAGTCTTTTGATCAGCCGCCGTTTGGCTAGCATATAAGGAAGCAGTCCCATCACTTGTTGAAGAATAAGTTATCGAACCATCTTTGTAAGTAACATTACCAACATCAGGAAGCGTGCCATTTGTCTTATATTGATCACTAGTCGTCTCTTGAACAGCTGCTTTTTGACCAGCAGCAAAGGCCGCATTTGCTAATTTAGCTTCGGCATTATACTCATTCACGTACGCCTTAGTTACAACACTCGACTGGTTTCCAGACAAAAAGTTAGAAATAGCAGCCTTATTATCGCTCAGTTGAGCGCTTGTCAGCTTTGTCTTATCCCCAGTAAACGTTTTGGTAGTGGTATCAATATTAGTCACGTTACCATCATGTTGGTTATGTGATGCTTGGTCCGCATCAGCTTGAGCATAAGCACCCGCGTTCGTTGATTGTAGATATGCAAGCGCCTGAGCGTAATCGCCAGAGGCTTTAGTAGGGGTAGCTGACTGCGGCTCACTATATTTACCGGTTTTAGAATCATACGAAATAATCCCCGAGGTTCCTTCATTAAGAAAATCTGGGGCTTTGGAGCTATCAATTGGGGCAACCGGATTCGCTAAGTAGTCTGTTTGGGCCTGCTTGAGGGCATTTACCTCAGCATTATAAAGATTTAAGATAGTCGTTTTGGCACCATCAGCCTTTGCAACATAGTGTTGACCATCAGCACCATCAAGACGGGTATCATAATACCCATCGACCGTCAATTCCGATTTCTCTTGTTCAGTTAAGGTTCCAGCGGGCAGGTTTGCAATAATTTTATTGACATCCGTTTGAACATTATTGTTAGCGACGTCTTGAACAGCCGCACTCACGATTGGTTGAGCAAGCTTAGTCATCCAGGCATAGCCCATTGCCTCAACAAATAAGGTTGTTTCGCCAACATCTTGTTTCGTATCGGCAAGTGTGTATGGATCAACTCCTGTTTTATAGCCATTTACTTTGCTATAATCCGGAGCAGCCGCTCCATTTAAAACAACGTCAGCCGCTTTGTTTACGCCAGCTTGAAAATGAATCGAAATCGCATTACGAATACCATACGCAATGTCAAGATATACGCCGTTAACGACTGACGACTGAACGGTGCTACCAAACCCAAAAGTTTTAATCAACTGACTCAGCGAAGCATTCAACTTCAACGCATCCGTCAATGAATTAGGAATTGCGATTGACCCGTTAACATTTGTTGTAGTAGATGAATCAGCTTGACTATTACCTTGATTGCCGCCTAAAGAACGAATGTCACTTAACGCTTGCCTCATGATACCGTTTTGAATATTCGTAATAGCGGCACCAATGAACATGTTAATAACCGCAATCGTGGTGTTGGCATATTTAGTGATATCAGTATTGGAAGCCGTTGTGTCACCCGAATCTGGCGCATCTGACGCACTAACAGATGTGTTAAAAATACCAGAATTACTCTTAACAGGGTTATTAAATAAGGTGCCACCAGTTTCGAACATTTTGCCAATATCGTTGAAAATATTAGTCGTACTTGCCAAATCAGTTGGATCATAATAAGACGCTGTGTTTGTGTCATCAATTAACTTATCAGCATACGTCGGATCATTAATGTTATTTTTGACATTAGTGAGGTACGTATTTACTTCTTCAGCAAATGTTTTGAGAATCGTCACATATCCAGCATTATAGTCAACTGTATGATAAGTTTGATTTTTATCAGATAAGCCGGTGTGAGTATCCCAATAATCACCAATGTAGTGATGATAAAGCGTTGTGCCTTCTTTTTGACTATTAGAGGCGGCTCCTTTCCACGCCAAATCACCGTTGCTATCAAGCATGGCCCCACTTGTGTTTAAATAAGCATCCAAAATAGCAGCAATTTTAGGAATAATCGTTAAGTTTGCAACCGCATCAAGGCTGCTATTTCCGGTAATCACGCCAAAAATAGATTTCAGATCAGCCAAAGCATCCTTGACACCCCAAGAATAAGCAACTGACGTCTTGTCACCTGCTGAAGCATCAGACGACGTTGCATCCACAGCAGTTAACGTCATCGCAAGACTAGTCTTACTGATTGCTGATTTTAATGTGGTCACTTGATCAGCGCTTACACTCGAAGCGTCAATCGTGCTACCGTTAGCAACTTTGCCTTCTTCAACTAACTGGTTTACAGCAGCTGCTGAATCCGCTGCTTCTTGGTCACCACTCTCAGAAATCTTAATGTCTTCACCAGATGCTTGTACAGCAGCCTTGACAGCTGCTAACTGCGCACTGGTTAACTTAGAAGCGTCAATCGTTGAACCATTTAAAGTTGCGCCATTTGCTTTAAGGACGGCCTCAAGGGGTTCAGTTGCAGCACTTGAAGTTCCACCGTCTGATTCAGCTGCGCTTGAACCATCAGCTTTTTCGGCTGCTGAAGTAGCATCCGACGCAGTTTTTGAAGAAGTAGTCGCTGCATCCTTTAGACCAGCAGCTGCACGATCACTAGCTGGCGTTGTGTCAGATGCTTGTTGTTCATTACTCGTTTCAGTTGAACTGGCAGCACTAGATGCCCTTTCAACTGAGTCAGACTCTGCTGACTCGCCATTTTGAGCAGGAGCAGCAGAACTCGCAGCGGATGAAGCATGAGCTGCGGAGGCTCCAGATGCAGTGACCAAACTGGCGGCAGTTTCTGACGACTGTGCAGAAGCAGTGCTTTCTGACGTTGTCGACTTCGTCCCGGTTACCTCAGTCGATGTGGTCATTTTAGCCGCAGACGACGTTTCAGACGTTTCAGCTGAGTTGGTAACTTCAACAGCTTGACTGGCCGCTTGAGCCGCACTTGACGGTGTCGATTCAGTCCCAGCCTGTGAACTATTATTACTTGTGACAACCTTACTCAACGCAGTCTTTGCATTCGCGCTAGTTTCCTCTGTCTTTAGTTGATCCTGCGTATCAGCATGAACCGACACGTCTGATAGCATAAACGACCCTAACGACAGCATAAAAAGGCTGGCAAAAACCCATTTCTTACCAACCTTGTACATCTTGTAGTGCAGATCTGTTTTGTCAGACCGCTCCCACAAATTATTTCTGGAAGAATTCTTCCCTCTCAATGTATGTGCCCCCCTCATTAACTTACCTAAAAACACTAAAAACTTGCTAAAATATCCCCTTTTGACCTGTTCTTTATTAACGGATCGATAACATTATAATAACATGCCCATCATAAGTTGTGAATATATATAACTCGCAAGATAAAAAAATCCAGTCACTTTAGTTGTAAGTTATCAGATAGGTAATGAAACCGCTTATTTATATATACATTAATATATAATAATGCAGCAAAAAAACATTAGCCGTTTTTGCTACATTACAAATGTATTAACAAAAATAGCTAATGTTTTTTTAATGAACTGAGTATTTTACTCACTTAATTCCTGCTTAGCTTGCTCAATTTGCTGTTTTACCTGATCAAACCCTGTTCCTCCAAATGAATGGCGGCGTTCCACGGCAACTTCTGATTTTAAATCATGGTAGACATCGGCTTCAATTTTGGGTGAAGCTTGCTGCAAGTCGGCTAGCGACATGTCTTGAAGATTTTGATGGCTTTTGATCCCCTTTAATACCAATTGGCCAACAATTCCATGAGCTTGACGGAACGGCACTCCCTTAGCTGCCAAATAATCTGCCAATTCGGTCGCGTTAGAAAAATCATTTTCAGTCGCTTGTTTCATTCGAGCCACATTTGGTTTGGCTGTTTTTAACATGCCATTGAAAACTTTTAGTGACGGCAGTAAGGTCTTGACTGTGTCAAAGACGCCTTCTTTGTCTTCTTGCAAGTCCTTATTGTAAGCAAGTGGTAAGGACTTCATAGTCGAAAACAGTTGCATCAGGTGTCCATATACGCGCCCAGTTTTACCCCGGATTAGTTCAGCCATATCCGGGTTCTTTTTTTGGGGCATGATCGAACTCCCTGTTGTATAGGCATCTGACAGTTCCAGATACTTGAACTCGTGGCTGACCCACATGCTAATTTCTTCGCAAAATCGGGAGAGATGAAGCATTAAGATCGAGCTGTTACTTAGAAATTCCAAGGCAAAGTCGCGGTCAGAAACTGCGTCCAACGAATTGGCATAGATTTGGCCAAAGCCTAATTCGCGCGCCGTGTCAGCCCGGTCAATCGGAAAGGTCGTCCCCGCCAAAGCAGCGGCTCCCAATGGCATGATATCCGTATGTTTCATATTAAAAGCAAACCGTTCCTTATCTCGTTTGAGCATTTGATAATACGCCATCAGATAATGCCCATACGAAATTGGCTGCGCGTGTTGGAGATGGGTATATCCCGGCATGATGGTTTCAACGTTTTGTTCGGCCATTGCGACCAACGTTTGCTGCAAGGTGGTGATTTCATCAATCACTTTAGGCAAACGTTTCTTCAAATACAGGTGAAAGTCAGTTGCCACCTGATCATTTCGAGAACGAGCCGTATGCAGCTTACCAGCTGTTGGCCCAATTTTTTCGGTTAACAACGCTTCAATATTCATATGAATATCTTCGTTTTCAACCGTAAAATGCAATTTCCCGGCATGCAGTTCTTCACGTAAGTCAACCAGCCCGTTAACAATCTTGTCAACGTCTGCCGCATTTAAAATCTTGGTATGCCCTAACATCTTAACGTGTGCCAGTGAGCCTTCGATATCTTCTTCGGCCATCAGCTGATCAAACGAAATTGACGCGCCAAATTCATCAACCCATTTGGCAGCTTGGGCTTGAAACCGGCCACCCCATAGTTTCTTTGTACTCATCTATTTTTTAGCTCCCGTGTTTGTGGAATAGTGATTATGAACCACCACTTTACTTTTTGATTGTGACTTCGTAACGGCTTTGACAAATTGCGCCTGCTTATTCTTCAACTGAACCTGTTGATAAACTTGGGTTGGCAATCCCCAAAGCTTGATGAAGCCCTTGGCCGCCTCTTGATCAAAGGAATCAGAGGCGGTGTAAGTTGCCAAGTCTTTGTCATAAAGTGATGAATTGGACTTCCGGCCTAGAACCATAACGTTACCCTTGAATAGCTGCAGCTTAATAACGCCGTTGACCACTTCTTGGGATTTATCAATAAAGGCTTGAATCGCATCCATTAGTGGTGAAAACCAAAGGGCATTATAAACTAGCTCGCTCAGTTGTTTTTCAATCGTCGGCTTGAAGTGGGCGAGATCCCGTTCAAAAGTAAGATCTTCCAACTCTTGGTGTGCTTTTAGTAAAACTGTCGCTGCTGGCGCTTCGTAAACTTCACGGGACTTAATGCCAACCAGTCGGTTTTCAATGTGGTCAATTCGACCAACCCCATTTTCACCAGCAATTTTATTCAATTCTTGGATAATTTCTGCAAAGCGCATCGAATGGCCGTCAAGTTCGACTGGGATGCCCTTTTCAAACGTAATTTGAACTTCTGTTGGCGTGTCCGGTGTATTTTCAATCGGATTGGTAATCGCAAAGGCATCTTCCGGAGCGCTTTGCCATGGATCCTCCAGAATGCCAGCCTCGTTAGCTCGACCCCAAATGTTGGCATCAATTGAGTATGGCGAATCTAAATCAATTGGAATCGGGATGTGATGATCCTTTGCATATTCAATTTCCTGCTCACGAGACCAATGCCAATCACGAACGGGACTTAAAACTTCCAATTGTGGATCGAGCCCGTGGATGGCAACCTCAAATCGAACTTGGTCATTGCCTTTGCCCGTGCAGCCGTGAGCAACAGCTTCAGCATGTTCTTGGTGAGCGACTTCAACCAATGTTTTTGAAATCAGGGGACGTGATAATGCAGAAATCAGTGGATAAGCACCCTCGTACATCGCGTTGGCTTTCAAAGCAACGGCTGCATAGTTATCCGCAAACTCATCCAAAGCGTCAATCACGTAAGCTTTAACAGCGCCAACGTTAAGCGCCTTTTGCTTAATAAAGTTGAGATCCTTGCCTTCACCAACGTTAATGCAGCAAGCCACCACGTCATAACCTTTGTCCTTTAACCAGGCAATTGCAACTGACGTATCCAAACCACCAGAATAAGCTAAAATTACTTTTTTGTTTTCTGCCATATTAATACCCCTTATCTGTTAGTAAACTAAGCCAAGCAATCAGAAGCCAGCGTCAAAATCTATTCAAATAAACTTTCTTAACTCCGAGATGATTACCAAACGCTCCGATACAAACTTCTGCTTTGCATGGCTGTTTTGAATATAGAACGGCGCCAAACAATCAACACGCAGATTATTGCTCAACACAGCTCTCCTAAATTTCTAATAGTAATGAGGTTAACACCCATATTCATAAATTGCAACCTTTTTTGTGTTTTATTCATTAATTTAAGAATTATTATTTCGAATATGCAATTTGTAGTAATTTCATCACCTCATTCGATGGTCATTCCCCAGTTGGAACGTGGATTTCAAAAAAGAGGCTCGAAATAACCCCGCTTAGGATTGATTCAAGCCCCCATACCCGATACCACCCGTAGCTACTAGCTTAGGCGATTAGGTTAGATATTGATTTGGTTAGCGCCACCCAACTGCGTAGGATAACGTTTTTTTAACCGGTTAATATTATCCTCGGCAACTTTTTCAAAGGGAATATCTGCCCATTCAGAGATCTGGGATAAATACCAAAGAACGTCCCCCATTTCCTTAATGAGTTGATCGTGATCCAACTTTTCGCTTTGAAATGTATACTTGCGAATTAGATCAGCAACTTCACCCGCCTCACCGGTCAAGCCAAGCGCACAATTCGTTAATACTTGTTCTTTGCCCATTAAAGTTCGGTTAGCTGCTTTTTGGTAATCATCAAAATCCATTTCCCATTCTCCCTTCAATCCATTGCCAAACGTCATTTTTACCTGTTTTAGTCAACGCTGAAAACAAGACGAGTTCATCGGCTGAAATGTTCAATGTCTTCTTGATCAATGCTTCCTGTTTATTCCACTTACTTTTGGAAATTTTATCCATCTTCGTTGCCACCGTTAGGGTTTCAATGCCATAATACGCTAACCATTCGTGCATCGACACGTCGTCAGCCGTTGGCGCGTGGCGACCATCAACTAACGCAATCACCCCACGCAACTGGGGACGCTTAGTCAAATAAGTCTCAATCATCTGGCCCCATTTTTGGCGACTGGCTTTTGAGACCTTCGCATAGCCATAACCCGGAACATCGACAAAATAAAGCTTGTCATCAATGTTGTAAAAATTCAGTGTCTGGGTCTTTCCAGGTTGGCTCGAAGTCCGAGCAAACTTGCGTCGATTGATCAATACGTTGGTTAATGAAGACTTACCAACATTGGATCTGCCAACAAAGGCAATCTCTGGAAATTGGGTATTGGGATACTGTTTCTCGGCAACCGCACTTATCGTCAAGTCGACGTTATGAACCTCCATCAAACCACTCCTTCATCATCGTCATCAAATTTTTTGCATAAAAAAAGCCCGATCGCAAACTAATTAAAGCTTACATCAGGCTTTCTCGAATTACGATGCTTTTTTCAAAATTAGTTCCGGTTCTTTATGATCAACCACCGTCTCCGGTGTAATAATCACCTTAGAAACGTCTTTACGACTTGGCAGGTCAAACATGATATCACGCATAACGTCTTCAATAATTGAACGCAATCCCCGGGCACCCGTATTTCTGGAAATAGCCAGTTCAGCCATTTTTGTCAAAGCACCTGGCGCAAATTCAAGTTCAGCACCATCCAGCTCAATTAGTTTCCTGTATTGTTTAACTAATGCATTTTTCGGCTCAGTTAAAATTCGAACCAGATCTTTTTCATCCAACTTGTCCAGTGCCGTCAAAATTGGCAGTCGACCGATAAATTCTGGAATCAAACCAAACTTCAACAGATCTTCTGGGATAACCGCTTGCATGATGTTACGGTTATCAATGTCTGGGGCTTTATCGGAATTAGTACCAAAGCCGATTGTCTTATCACCTAAGCGGCTCTTAACAATGCCTTCGATGCCATCAAAGGCGCCACCAACGATGAAAAGAATGTTCGTGGTATCAATCTGGATAAATTCCTGTTGAGGATGCTTACGGCCACCCTGAGGCGGAACGTTGGCAATTGTGCCTTCAAGAATCTTCAGCAAAGCTTGTTGAACCCCTTCACCAGAAACATCTCGCGTGATTGAAACGTTTTCGGACTTTTTGGCGATCTTATCAATTTCATCAATATAGATAATCCCGTGTTCAGCACGATCAACGTCGTAATCAGCGTTTTGAAGCAACTTTAACAAAATGTTTTCAACATCTTCGCCAACGTAACCAGCTTCGGTTAAAGTTGTGGCATCGGCAATCGCAAACGGAACGTTTAAGATTTTAGCCAGAGTTTGAGCAAGATAAGTTTTTCCAGAGCCAGTTGGCCCAATGATACAGATATTACTCTTTTGAAGTTCAAGATCATCGTCTGGTTCACTAATCATTTCATTAACTCGCTTGTAATGGTTGTAAACCGCTACAGAAAGCGTTCGCTTTGCGTTATCTTGACCGATGACATACTGATTTAATTTATCTAAAATTTGTTGGGGTGTTAGAACCTTCAGCAAATCTTCAGAAGATTTTTCGGGAGCAAGCTCCTCATCAATGATTTCTTTACATAAATCGATACATTCATTACAAATGTAGACGCCGGGACCCGCGACAATTTTCTTTACTTGATCTTGCGTTTTACCACAAAAAGAACAAGTAATTGGTCCGCTTGATTCGTTGTCTTCAAACAAAATTTATTCACTCCTCCATCCGAGATGGACTTTAATACATTATTAATCAACTACTGGATACTCTATCATATAACGGTCAAAATGCAATCAGAATGCTTGTCCTTCCGAAAAAAAGACCCGTTAACTAACGGATCTTTGATGGACGAAACCTACTTTTCAGAACTTTCTTCTTCAGCTTTTGAATCGTCTTTTTCTTTTGCTTTGGCATCCTGCTTGGCAGAATCAACGATTAAATCAATTGCTTGCTTAATCGCAATATCGTGCTTCAACATATCGTCAGTCAAGGCCTTTCGAACAGCATCTTCTTTCATGCCGTACTGTTTGGCTAAGTCCTTAACTTCATTCTTAACATCGTCTTCTGATGGTTGGATGTCTTCCTTATCAACGATTGCTTCAAGAACCAAGTTTGTTTTAACCCGTTTTTCAGCGCCATCTGAGAATTGCTTCTTCAAGTCTTCTGGCTTGGTACCAGTTAACTGGAAGTACATTTCTTGGTTAATGCCTTGTTGCTGCATGCCAGCCAAGTACTGATCCATTTGACGTTGAATGTCTTCATTGATCATGGCTTCTGGGATGTCTTTAACTTCAGCGTTGTCAGTTGCTTCGCTGATAGCGGCATCCTCAATCGCATCGCGGGCTTCACTCTTCTTTTGACTCTTCAAATCGTCCTTGATTTTTTCTTTTAATTCTTCAAGGCTATCAACATCTTCGTCAACATCCTTAGCAAAGTCATCATCTAACTTAGGTAATTCCTTGGTTTTAACTTCATGAATCTTAGTGTCAAAGACAGCATCTTTGCCCGCTAATTCCTTTGCTTGATAATCCTTAGGGAAGGTGACCTTAACTTCAACATCATCGCCGGCCTTGTGACCAATTAATTGATCTTCAAATCCTGGGATAAATGAGTTTGAGCCCAATTCCAATGAGTGGTTTTCAGCCTTGCCACCTTCAAACGGCTTGCCATCAACTTTACCTTCAAAATCGATGACAACTGTGTCACCCTTTTCAGCAGCTTTGCCTTCTTTGAGAACCAATTCGGCTTGGCTTTCACGCTTCTTTTCGAGTTCAGCGTCAACGTCTTTTTGATAAACACGGGTGTTTTGCTTAGGAACGCTTAAGCCCTTGTAATCGCCCAGCTTAACTTCTGGCTTAACGGTAACGTTTGCTTTAATCACCCAAGGCTTACCCTTTTCCATTGACTCAACGTTAATCTTTGGTTGATCAACAGGTTCGATTTTAGCTTCACTCACTGCCTTTGAATATTCGTCAGGCAATAAAATATTTAAAGCATCTTCATACAATGCTTCTTCACCATACATTTTTGTAAAGATTGAACGAGGAACCTTGCCCTTACGGAATCCAGGAACCCGAATACTCTTCTTGTTTTTTTCAAATGCACGATCTAGACCAGTTTTGATTGAATCAGTACCGATTTCGAATGTTAATTCTCCATCATTGGTGCCTTTCTTTTCCCATTTTGCAGACATTCTTTTTCCTCCGAGACGAAAAGATTATTTTTACAATTCATAATTGCATAACATTGTTATTTTAACGTATTCACACTCAAATGTAAAATTTATTTCACCAACGCAAGCATAAAAAAAGCCATGAGGAATTATCCTCACAGCTTCAAGTCGTTAATAAGTTAAGGAACTAGTCCTTAACATCACTAACAACACCGGCACCAACAGTATGACCACCTTCACGGATAGTAAACTTAGTACCTTTTTCAATGGCAACTGGCTTCGTTAATTCAACTTGGAATGTAACGTTATCACCAGGCATAACCATTTCAACGCCCTTTTCTAGTTCGATAACACCGGTAACATCGGTAGTATGGAAGTAGAATTGTGGACGATAGTTTGAGAAGAATGGCGTATGACGGCCACCTTCTTCTTTAGTCAAGATATATACTTGACCTTCAAATTCTTTGTGGGTTTGAATTGAACCTGGGGCAGCAAGAACTTGACCACGAACAACTTGGTCACGATCGATACCACGAAGCAAGATACCAACGTTATCGCCGGCTTGACCTTCATCCAAGGTCTTTCGGAACATTTCCAAACCAGTAACAGTTGATTTCAAAACATCGTCTACTAAACCAACGATTTCAACTTCGTCACCGACTTTAACAGTTCCACGGTCGATACGACCAGATGCAACAGTACCACGGCCAGTGATAGTGAAGACATCTTCAACTGGCATCAAGAATGGCTTGCTGTCGTCACGTTCTGGAGTTGGAATGTACTCGTCAACGACATCCATTAAGTGAAGGATAACTTCTTCTTGTTCCTTGTCGCCTTCAAGGGCTTTAAGAGCTGAGCCACGGACAACAGGAACATCATCACCAGGGTAATCGTATTCAGAAAGCAATTCACGAACTTCCATCTCAACCAAGTCAACCAATTCGTCATCATCAACTAAATCAGTCTTGTTTAAGAAGACAACGATATAGTCAACACCAACTTGGTGGGCAAGCAAGATATGTTCACGAGTTTGTGGCATTGGGCCATCAGTTGCGGCAACAACCAAGATAGCACCATCCATTTGAGCGGCACCAGTGATCATGTTCTTAATGTAATCAGCATGTCCTGGGGCATCAATATGAGCATAGTGACGCTTTTCAGTTTCGTATTCAACGTGGGCGGTGTTGATCGTTATACCACGTTCACGTTCTTCTGGCGCTGCATCGATATCAGCATAATCTTCAGCCTTAGCAAGACCCTTTTCAGCTAATACCTTGGTGATTGCAGCAGTCAAAGTCGTTTTCCCATGATCAATATGGCCAATAGTACCAATGTTTACATGGGGTTTTGTTCTTTCATAATGTTCTTTTGCCATTAATGAAACCTCCTGTTGTTTTCAAGAATTACATCAATTCGCATCAATGCATTTCTAAATGTTATTATACTACATCTTCTGGAAAAGACAAAGCAGTCAATTTTCGAAGAATCCTTAAGTATTATATCGATTGTTAATTTGTTTGTAAACAGATTCTGCCGATTTTCCAAAAAATAATTGGTTTACTGCAAATTTATTTCACTCTCTGCTTGATGAATTACCGCTACCCAATCCTGCATGGATCGCTGGCTATCACTGTTAGCAGCAACATCATCGCCAAATAATTGCCCAATGATTAGGTGCTTCCAATATTGCGGATCCGTTATCACTTTATGGAAGAAGGGGTAGATATAATGACTTTGGGTAATTAATTCTTTCTCAACTAGCTGTAATTTAATCGGGTCAGTCGCCGAATAAGCTTCCTCAACCATCTGCAGCACCGATAACAAAGGCTTAACTTGATCAATTGGCTTTAACTCTGCGATTTTAATTTGATAATCCTGTCGATCCAACCAATTCAACGTAATCGTGACATCGGCTTTGACAGTAACCAATTCCAGCAAAATTTGCGTTTTGGTCACCTGCCAAGCAAACGGATCGCGCAAAATGCCGCTGGCCGCCAGTAGATATTCCTTTAGCGGTAACCATCTTGCTGCTTCAACTGCTTGAACCTGCCCATAAGCACTCAAAGCGCTGGCATGCGCAAATCGACTAGTATTTTGCTGAAGAAGTCGGTTCTTTTTCTGCCGGTACGCAACTTCGCCTGCCTCAATCGACACAAAGCCATTTTGACTGCCAGCTGCTAATTCCCTGGCAAACATAAAAGCCCCATTTTTTATCGACATCTCAATCATTGGGGCGACCAAGCCCTTAGTGACCATCATTTCATCTTTAAAATCAATCAAGAGCTGTTGGGCTTCTTGAAAATGGTTTAATTTAAAAAGGGCTTGTGCCTTAACAAAATTGACTTCCGGGTCGTTAGGGGATCGCTCCAAAAGGTGATCAGTTTTATTTAAAACTTGCTGAAATCGTTGGTCAAAAAGATCTTCTTTGGCACTCAATAAAATAACTTGATCATTCTTAGTTAGTGACATGGTACTCTCCCACCGTTAATTGAGGCTGGGCCAAAGCTTGATTTCCGCCCGTTAATTGCAACTTGGATCGCCACCCATACTTGAAGTTAGCGGTGCCTCAACTGGCTAATCTTAGTATTTAACAGAGAAGGCCATTCATTCCCGTTTTTGAAATGGCTGGCCTTCTCTGTTGTTAAATTCTGGGATCAAAACGCCTTTGGCCCCAGTCTCGTCTTTTAAAGATTCCTATAAAGATTCCTATTTAGTAAGTTCTGATTTCTTTTCGTTATGCTTTTGCTTTTTCTTGGAACGTTTATGATGTTGGTTAACTTCCATAATAACCGGTAAAATAACTGGGCGTCGCTTGGTTTGCTTGTAAAGATAATCAGACAAATCATCACGAACGTCTTGCTTCAAGTTGCTCCAGTCAAATTCCTTATGTTCGAGATTATTCGTAACCGTTTTTTCGATAATCCCGGCAGCTTCCTTCATCAAATCCTTATTCGCTTTGACATAAACAAATCCGCGAGAAGTCAACTTGGGTTGTGACACGATTTTCTTCTTCTTACGGTCAATCGTGACAACCGCCACAAAAATACCGTCTTCTGACAGTACCTTTCGATCTCGCAAAACGATGTTACCAATGTCGCCAATGCCAATTCCATCAATCATGGTATCAGCTAGATCTTCACCACCACTGATCCACATTTCGTCCTTATTCAAGGAGATGACATCGCCCTTATTAGGAATGAAGATTTGCTTATCAGTATACCCAATTTGTTTAGCTAACTGAGCATGGGCTTCCAATAGTCGATATTCACCCTGAACAGGAATCAAGTACTTAGGGTGTAAGAGATTCATGAGTAATTGCAGATCAGACTGACTAGCATCCCCTGATGAGTTCATTTCATCAGAAATCATTTTGACTTCACCGTCTGCTCGATAAACCATATCTCGAGTTTTGGCAACTGTCGTTTCCATTGCGGTTGAGGGCGTCGTCGTAATGAATACCAAATCTCTGGGTTCTATATTAATATCGCTTTGTTCTTTATTAGCCATCCGTTGGAGCGCTTTGATTGGCTCGCCCATTTTCCCGGTTTGAATAATTACAACTTTATCTGGTGCCAGCTTATTTAATTCATCAATCGAATTAATCAACAAATCCGGCTCTGGTAGTGTCAGTGTCTTCAAACGCATCGCCGTTTTAACAATCCGTTCCAAATCGTGACCAGTTAAGTAGACCCGCCGGCCGCACATCGCCGCAGCATTAAAAACCTGTTGCATTCGTAAAATATTAGAAGCGACGCTCGCAACAATAATCCGGCTGTCTTGATAATTAAACGTATCGTAAATGTACTCGCCAATCTGCTTTTCAGACGCACTAGGCTTAGGGTTTTCGGCATTGCCAGAATCGCTTAGTAATGCCAGCACGCCCTCATCTCCAAGTTGGGTAAGAGCAGAATAATTAGTCTGATACATCGGTGCAGCGGTTTGATCAAATTTAAAGTCACCAGTATAAACAATGACCCCTTCAGATGTATGAATGGCAATTCCCAGTGATCCGGGAATTGAGTGGGTTGTCTTAAAGAAAGTGACGTTCACATCTTCAAAATCAATCTCGCTATGATCACTTACTACGTGAAAATCATCGAAACTTTTTAATTGTTCAGAATCAGCAACGTTCAATTTCGCAAGTTCAATCGTCATCTCTGATCCAAAGACCGGCACGTCAAACTCGCTTAAGAAATATGAAATTGCGCCAATCGAATCCGCATGACCATGGGTTAAGAAAACACCAACAATTCGATCTTTGTTCTTTTCCAAATAACTAAAATCAGGAATGACAACGTCAATTCCAAGAAGTTCATTTTCGGGATATCGCAGTCCACAGTCCAGGATATAGATACCACCATTGATATCGACGGCATACATGTCCTTACCATTTTCGCGGACACCGCCAATCGGCATAATTTTGATTTCGCTTTTCATGTTTCACCTCAAAAAATAATTTGTTCTTTTTTACGTTCGAATTCAGCTTCTTTTAGTTTACCATATTTTTTCAGAAAACCGAATTTTTCCGCCGAATTGTTAGGCTTAAGTTCAAAATTTCCATCGATGGTTGGTATAGCTAGACGCCAGCACCAGAACAAAAGAAAAGGATGGCTGCAAAACCGAAGCTTTGCACCATCCCTCTTATTATTAACGACGAAGTCCCAAGCTTTGAATCAATTCGCGATAACGTGCTACATCCTTATTACGTAAGTATGCAAGCAAGTTACGACGATGACCAATCTTCTTCATCAGACCACGTTGTGAATGATAATCTTTGCGATGAGTTCTCATATGTTCGTTAATTTCGTTGATATCTGCGGTTAAAACAGCAATTTGAACCTCTGCTGAGCCGGTATCGCCTTCGTGACGAGCATACTTCTTGATAATCTCGTTCTTTTCTGTTTGTGTAACTGCCATAGTTAACAACCACCTTTTCTAAAATAATCCAACAACTGAGTCAGCGGCAGTGGTACCCGACAAACTAAGTTGAAGGTCCGTGTAACACACAAAAAACAGTATAACGGATTTTCTTGAGTAATACAAGGACAACTTCTCCACTTCCCTTGAGTTTTACTTGCAATCATGCCGGCCATTTTGTATAATGGTGCTTGTTGAAATTTAATCATTTATATTTACAATCATCGTCGGAGGTGAACAAAATGCCAATTATCAAATCTGCTATCGAACGGGTTAAAACCAACGAAAAGGCTCAACGCCGTAATGCCGCTCAACTGAGTGCTTACAGAACTGCTGTTAAGAAGTTCGAAAAGGCCCAACTTGCTGGTGCTGATAACACCAAGGATTTGTACATCAATGCCATTAGTGCCATTGATCGCGCAAAATCAAAGGGTTTAATCAAAGCTAACAAAGCTTCTCGTGATAAGTCACGCTTAACCGCTAAATTAGCTAAATAAGACTTTTTAGTTGTTAGTTCAGCTAACAACTTGACTACATAGTAAAGGATCAAGGTAACGTCAATTCGTTATCTTGATCCTTTTTTATATATCGGAATTTAATGAAGTACCCTTTAATCAGGTGACTGAAGGAACTGATCAAAGCGCCGGCCAGTTGATCTTGTTGGCCATCTTAAGAAGTTTCTTTAATGTCTTTCTTCATAAACTTCAAAATAAATAACTCAAATAATAGTTCTGGTGATCGACTGGTTGATTTCATTTCCTTTTCCGTATCGATCAAGCCAATATAGGCATCGCGTAATTGTTCGTAATTAAACTGTTTGACCGTTTGCAATGCGAGCTTAACTCGATAAGGATGAACTTTGAGGACAGCTGCCAAATTCCCTTGCGAATAACCGTGTTGCTGTAAAATCATGACCTGTAAGAGTAAGCGAAATTGCTGAATTAAAACCGCATTAATTCGAATCGGCTCATCATTCTCTAAAATCAACTGATGATAAATGTCCATCGATTGTTTCGCATTCTTCTGTAAAACTGTATTAACTAAGTCAAAAACGTTCTGTTCTATTGATCGGCTGACTAAGCCATCGACTGAATCAATGCCGATTAATTTACTGTCATGATTATATAAGAATAGCTTTGGCAGCTCTCCCATCATTGCAGTTAATTTGCCCCCTGTCAGCTGAACAAGCCGGTCCAGGGCATCCCGGTTAATCCGAAAGCCTTCATCTTTAATTCGAGCTGACACAAGCTGCTTAATTTCTGATTCCCGTAATCGGCCAATTTCGATTGTCGTCGCAACCTTTTTAAGGGCTTTGGTCACTTTTTTCCTGGCATCTAATTTTTCATAGGGGGCAAAAATGACCATCACCGTTGACTGTTCCGGGTGTTTTAAATAATCCAAAAAGTCGTCTACGTTTTGATCTACTTTAGTTTTAACCTTTTGCCCGGTTAAAAAGTACGGTCGATTGACCATGACCAATCTGCGTTCGCCAAAAAAAGGGACAGAGATCGCGTCCTCTACAGCTGTTGAAATGGCAACGTCTTCCATATCATAATTGCCAATATTCATTGACCGTTCGGCATCAGGGATCACGCTCACGAATAATTCTTTAATTTGTTGGCTAAGGTAAGCTTGGTCGCCTAACACCAAATAAATTGGTGCTAGGTGATCCGGATTAAATTGTTTTTTAAATTGTGAAAAATCCATTACGACATCCCTTCATGTTGATGTAATACTGTTTCAAAATGGCCTGATTGTTGTCGATAACGATACCGCACCATCCCCTGTGTTTGAGTATTGTAAATTTTAATCCCTGCTTGATTAAGTGTTTGAATCGTTTCAATGTTGGGATGATGGTAGCGATTATTTCGACCAGCCGAAATCAGCGCAATTTTAGGCTTCACTTGATATATAAACTGTGGGTCAGATGACGTTCGGCTGCCATGGTGCCCCGCTTTTAAAACATCTATTTTCAAGTCGGGATGCCGAGCCAAAGTATCCATTTCTCCTAGCCGATCCAAATCGCCAGTAAACAGCCAGCTCATCCCACCTACCCGGGTTGCCAAAACCATCGAATCGTGGTTTTCGCCTAAACCCGGCTCATGAGGATGCAAGATCGAAAGTGGCAACCCCACTACTTTGCTTTCATCGTTAATCGGCACCAATTTAGTATTTTGATGACGATCTTCAATTCGTTTCATAAAGCTCGGATTTTGATCCATTCCAAGTGGCATTAAAATGGTGCCAATTCGCATGCTGTGAATGAATGCCGGCAAATCGCCGCAGTGATCGGCGTCTTGATGGCTAACACAAAGAAAATCAATCTTTGATATGCCAACACTTTTTAGATAATTGATTGATAATCGGTCCGCTTGATACGTTTTGGTGCCATGCTCCCAAGCTGTTCGACTAAAATCGACTTTACCGCCCGTATCGATTAACGTCACGGTTCGATTAAACGGTGTTCGAATTAAGAAACTGTCACCCTGGCCAACGTCAAACATCACGACTTCACCGTTAAGGGGCAAGTGGATGACTAAAAATGTACCTAGGTACAAAGTGAGGAGCCCGGCTAACAACACCTTTGGCCGGCCCCGTTTTAAGG
This sequence comes from Lentilactobacillus fungorum, assembly GCF_016860605.1. Lineage (GTDB taxonomy): Bacteria > Bacillota > Bacilli > Lactobacillales > Lactobacillaceae > Lentilactobacillus > Lentilactobacillus fungorum. Next base: position 89,555 of record NZ_BNJR01000019.1, on the reverse strand, counting down.
CAAGCCCCAGCGTGAGGATCAACATCATGATCACAATCACCAATGCCGGTTTGCCAAATGTCACCAACCCAGGCAACGTGCTCGCCCAATTGAGGGTGTCGTTAAAGCTTTTAAGCAGCCAGTCAATTGGCAGCACCAAAACCGGTACTGCTAAACCAACTAACGTGCCAATGATTACTAGCGGAAAGATGAATTTGCCAAACATTGGCAACACGATCAAATTAACCGCAACACTGAGGACGTGCCACTCATAAATATGATAAAGCAAAATCGGCAACGTCAGCATGTTCAACAATAACGTTTGTTTGACAAACGAAAAATCTGCCGCCACAATCAGCCCAAATGACAACCCATAGCTCAATTGAACCCCCATCAAAAACATGGCTTCCGGCATCATTAATAAATTGATGATTAAACTTAAGCTCCAAATGTCTAGTCGTGACAAGCCGCTATTAAATAAACGATTCAAAATTGCGATGACCGCCATCACAACGGCTCGAAATAAACCAGGAGAGCCACCAGAAAACACAAAATAAGCCCCAATGCTCATCAATTCCACGGTAGCTTTACCAGCTTTGGGTAGCCTGAACAAGCCCAGGCACTGATCAATAATCGCTAGAAAATAATAGACATGCATCCCAGAAATACTAAAAATGTGGAGGAGTCCTAATTGCTTAACCCCGGTCATCTCGCTAAAAAAATCGGCTTCTCGGCTGCCAGAAAGCAAACCCAATGCGTAGATTTTTAGTGTCTTGGGCAACGTTTCACAGTAATGGTTGAATCGCGAGCGCAGCCAATGAAGTCGATCAACCAACGTCAAACGCATGACTGGTTGAAACGACTGGATATCCTTAATAACAACCACCTTGGCGACCTTTTGATGGTGATAATAGCGGCGCGCGTCAAATTGATTCACGTTGGTTGCAGGATTAAAATCCGCAATCTTACCACTAACAGTTAATCTAAGCGGTTTGTCAGCCCGGCTAACTTGCTGTTTTTGTGCCAATGTTTTAAAGCGGCCATAGAAAATGACGTTGGGTTGCTTGTTATCTAAGCGGCCTAAATAGCTAAAACTCGCCCCATTTACTTTTAGCATATCCGGATAAACCTTGAAGGACTGGTTGGTAAATTCCCCAGTGGGCTGATTTTGTAATTCCGAATTAATGACCATGGTAGAAAATATGAAAGCAAGTCCGGCGAAGATACTAACGATGATCACTGAAAGGCGCCTCAAAGTAGCAATCCTGACAACTAAAATGCCCAATAAAAGAAACCCAATCAGATGGTCGCCAAGTAGGGCCATACTCAACAGTAACATGGTTAATGCCGGAAAAATAACCCAATTTCGAATAATTAATCAGATAAATAGGCGTCAAATGGAATTCGATCCATATCAAAATGAGTCAATTCAATTTTATTTAATGCAATATCTTTTAATTTGATGAGTTTTTGCGCGTAATCATCGTTATGATAATTCCTTAAGTAATTAATCTTACGAATTCCGGCTTGCAGCAACATCTTCGTACACTGGAGACAGGGAAAATCTGTTACGTAAATTTCGGCACCATCCGTGCTTTCGCCAAACTTTGCACATTGCAAGATTGCGTTCATTTCAGCGTGGATCGTCCTCAAACAATGCCCATCGACCAAGTAGCAGCCAACGTCAATACAATGATCGTCGCCGGCAACCGAACCGTTGTAGCCGCCAGCAATAATCCGTTTATCGCGCACGATGACCGCGCCAACGGAAAGTCGCTCACAAGTGCTTCTTGATGCAAGTAAGACTGCTTGCATCATAAAATATTGATCCCATTTAATCCGCTTATCCATAATTTCACCTTCCATGAATTAAATCATATCTCAAAACGGTCATCTGGGCTACACACAGATTGAAGATTTTAAATTATCAAAGGTTTTATCGCCAAATCCCGGAACATCCTTTAGCTCCTCAATCTTTTTGAATTGCCCGTGGGCCTGTCGATAAGCAATGATTTGATCAGCCTTTTTATCCCCGATCCCAGAAAGCTCCTGCAACTTAGCTTTATCCGCGGTATTCAAATTAATCTGTTCACCGCTTTGACCACTAGTGGCAGTAGTTGAGCTGCCTGCTTCGCCAGTATCGCTGCCGGTGCTTTCAGCGCCTGATTGTGGTGTCATCGTCGATGTGTTCGGGGCGTGCTTTTCGCCACGAATAGGCACATAAATCACCTGTTGGTCCGATAATTTCTGAGCCAAATTAATTTGTTTTCGGTCAGCCGATCGATTGTACCCGCCAGCCAGATGAATGGCGTCCACCACCCGCATATTTGCATTAATCTGGTAAACCCCAGGATTCTTAACTGCGCCTTTTACATCCACATACATTTGCTGGGTTCCTGAAGAACTGGTCGCCATCTGCCGGGTGCTTTCTTGAGAAGTCATCTGGCTGGTCGAACTCTGGCTGGTGGCAGTTTCACTGATACTAGTTGTGTCATCTACGGTTGCTTTTGAACCGCCTTTGAGGATTAATCCGCCAATTACAAACATAAAAATAACAATCACACTCACCAAGCCAATCAATATTTGATAAAGATAGTCATCAATAAACTCACGTATCCTATTCATACTGTGCCTCCCTTCTAACTTTTAGATACGAAAAAAGAGATTAGACTCTCTAATCCCTTATTGCTTTTCTAATATCTTAACCGCTTGGGAGAACGTTTTAACCGGAATAACCTTCATCGATGGCGCATACTTCTTAGCGGTCTTTTTGGCGAGTTGATAATTGGTCAGATGACCCGGCTCTAATTTGAGGATCTGCTTAGTCGGCTTAATATAAGGTGCTAAAAAAATTTTGGCGCCATGCTTCTTGGCCGTGATAACTTTCTTATCAATACCACCAATTTCGCCAACGTTTCCCAGCCCATCAACGGTCCCAGTCCCGGCAACCTTTTGGCCATGACGTAAGTCCTTGCCGGTAAGTTGCGAATAAATTTGCAACGAGAACATTAACCCACCTGAAGGGCCGCCAACATCGCCCGGATTAACCTTAATCGGGATATCTGTTTGTACTTTAACATCATCGGTTAAGGTGATGCCAATTCCCGCTCGATGCTTTGAAATCATCATTAATGGTGCTGAAACTTGATGGAGTTGACCATTACGCCGAAACTTGACAGTTACCCGCTGACCTAATTTTTGCTTCTTAACATAGTTTACAAACCCAGTGGAGCTTGTGAACTGATGACCATCGATTGATTCGACAACGTCACCAACTTGCAGCTTGTTGCGAAATTTAGACTTTTTTTGAATGGACAAGACGTAAATTCCCCGATAATCCATTTTAACAGCCTGATGGGCATGTTTATAAGCTGTATAAATTGCCTGGCCAATTGAACTTTCCATGTAAAAATGTTGAACCTTATCGTATTCCTTCATATTTTGGCCAGCCGTGACACTCGCATCAGACACAACTGAATAATATGGACTTAATTTTGCATACAAATACGTTATTGGCCGCGCTTTAGCGATACTTACCGACATAAGCATGAATTCGCCTTGATGCCGATCCGGGTGATTCTTAATAGAAACAATCTGACTTAAATTGGCTGCGTCACCCGGTCCTTCTATGTAATTTGGCAATGGCCAAAACATTCCGGCAAGGATGACCAAGAAAATAAGGACGCCAAGGATATACCGTTTGGTCTTCGACTTTATCACGTTTTAACCACTTTTCTACAAAAATTTGTTTTTTAGTGCGTTGGCAGCTTGACGGGGCAAAAATTTAGTAATATCACCATGGAACTTGGCAATTTCTTTAATCATGCTTGACGATAAATCCCGATAGTCAGCGGCAGTGGGAATAAAAACCGTTTGGATACGGTGATTCAGTTTTTCATTTAAACCAGCAATAGCCATCTCGGAATCCAGGTCGGCACTCCCACGGACACCTCTTAGCAAAACCGTAATACCCAAGCTTGCAGCCAGCTCCACCGTTAATTTGTTGGAGATAAGAACCTCAACATTTGTTAACTCTGAAAGTGCATCTTTAGCAAATGCCGCTCGTTCTTCAGGTGTAAAGGTCGCTTTTTTGTGCGTATTAATACTAATCGCAACGGTCACCTTTTCAAAAATACGACTAGCTCGGCGAATCACATCCACATGGCCCAAGGTAATTGGATCAAAGCTCCCAGCATATAGAACGGTTGTCATAAACTCACGCCTCCGTATATCGATAAATCGTTAAATTAGTTAAGCCATAGTTCTTTTGTTTAACTGCGGCAACTGAGCCGTGACTGATGGGCAATACCGTCTGATTATCCGTTTCACAGATAATGATTGCCTCTTCATTTAACAAATCCAGTGCCATTAAGCGATCAATTGTGTCAATTATTCGCTGCTTTCGATATGGCGGATCTAAAAAAACCATATCAAATTTTTGGCCAGCTTCTGCAAGCTGCTTTAACACGGTATCAGCATTGCCCTTAATCACTTCAAACTGGTCTTTAGCGTGAATTTTAGCCACGTTTTCGTTAATCGCTTGAATCGCTTGAAACTGTTTATCCACTAAGACCGCACTCGTCATGCCCCGTGAAACGGCTTCAATCCCGACCGCCCCGGATCCGGCAAACAAGTCAAGAAAGCGGCCACCTTCATAATAGGGTCCTGTCATGCTAAACAGCGATTCTTTGACTTTATCAGTCGTTGGCCGCGTTCGATCGCTCTTAACCGGCACTAATTTGATCCCACCATATTTTCCTGAAATAATTCGCAATCTACTAACCTCGCTACCTTAAAAATCTTCATCAAATGAATCATCTTCATCAAGCGTATTCTTTCCCTCAACCTCATGAACTAATTCATTTAAATGTGAAGGAACGACTTGTTTAACGTAATTTTCGGAATTTAACTTTTTAATAACCTCTGTTTGACGATCCTGGTCAATATAAAGTAAAGCATATCTCATTCGCTTCGATACATAATAAAGTCGACCGAACTGCTTTAAATTTTTGGCGTGCTTAATTGAATAAAGATAAACAATCAATCCCATTGTTGGTTCAATTTTAAATGCCAAATTTACATCTCCCTAAAATTAACCAGTAGTTGTTTGCAATGCATGCCGTTCTTGGTGTTGTCGTCCTGAAATATTTAACACCAACCCTAAGCAAAACGATAGAGTTAAAATACTTGATCCCCCATAACTAATAAACGGAAAAGTCACGCCAGTAATCGGCAGGACCCCGAGGACCCCGCCCATATTAAACAGAGTTTGAATTGTCATATAAGTCGCAACCCCATAGCAAATCAGGCTGTGGTACGGGTGTGTGCTTCGAACGCCAATCAGAACGATTCGGGCAATAATGAATGTCAGTAGTGCCATCACACAAATCGCCCCAATTGCACCAAGCTCTTCCGTTAAAATGGCCATAATAAAATCAGTATTCGGTTCAGGTAAATATCCCGTCTTCTGGACACTATTACCCAGGCCAACCCCAAACAAACCACCATTACTAATCGCATAGTAGGAATTAACCAGTTGTTGGCCCGCCCCAGTTGCATGCCCAAATGGATTAGTAAACGCAATAATTCGCTGCAGTTGATAAGAATTGGCAAAAAGATCAGTCTTCGACAGTGGCACTAAAACAAACTGAATGAGGGCGACGACTAACGCCACGCCACCACCCAAGAAAGCCAAAGCCTTTTTCCACGAAATACCGCTGGCCATGAAAATGACAAAGGCAATCGCAAAATTAATGGCCGCCCCACCAGCATCCGGCTGTAAAAAGATAAGGGCAATCAAGATACCAACCCGCACGATTGTTGGCCAAAGTTGGTGCCACCACTCAGAAGCTGATTGGGTAATCAGGTCTTGTCTAGCGTCAATAATATTGGCAAGGCGAATGATAATAAAAAATTTGACAAATTCAGCGGGCTGGATGCTAAACGGCCCGAGGCGAATCCAGCCCGCCGCACCGTTAATTGTGGTTCCGATAGCTAACAAGCCCACCAAAACAACAAAAAAGCCAATCTCCAAATAGGATAAAAACCGTTTATTCCGTAATTTATGAATCTTAAATCGGCTCATTAGTAAAACGATGATGACGCTTAAAACAACAAAAATAAGTTGTTTTTTAAAATAACTCAGTGGGCTGCCGCCATTTTGAACCGCAATATTTGCACTGGCCGAATAAACCATAATAATCCCAATAACCGACATTATCAGGTATGGGATAAAGATAAAATAATCCATGTTTTTAAACCGAGACAAGGGCTTCACTCCACTTTTTAAGTTCAACTGTTATCACATCGAACCTCATTATATCATATCTATTTCGCCTGAAATAACGAAGTTTATCAAGATCATCAAATTTTAAAGATGATTGAACGCTTAATTAATAACCAGTTAACCAGGACTTGTTTGCCATATAAAAAGACCCGAACAAGATTTGATTTATTTCTTCCCCGTAATTGCAACTTAGCTCTCCATCCATAATTAGTAGAAAAACTGCGACGACCATGAAATGCCTGGCGTATACATGGCAGACGGTTGATCTTTGCCATGTACGCAAAATACCACCCATTTTAAAAGATCGGAATGACCTTCGAAATAGGTGGTATTTTGCATAATTCTGGAATTATCAGCGTTTGCCCCAGTCTCACAAATGAAAGCCTGGGCAAACTAGTGCTAAGTTACAGAATGATTGTGATATTTAATTAGCTGTGCTTGCGCTTCTTAGCTTCTTTTTCTCGAGCGTTAGAGTTTAAAATCTTCTTTCGCAAACGAATATGGTGGGGCGTTACTTCACATAGCTCATCTTCGTTCAAGAATTCAAGTGATTCTTCAAGACTCAAGTGTGTCGGCGTTTTGATTCTAGCCATATCATCAGAACCAGCAGCCCGGACGTTAGTCAAATTCTTTCCTTTGGTGATATTAACCGTAATATCATTTTCACGATTATTTTCACCAACAATCATGCCTTCATAGACTTCAGTCCCTGGGTCAATCAATAACGTCCCCCGGCTTTCAATTCCCATCATGGCATAAGTGGTTGCTTTACCAGCATTCATGGAAACCAGCGTTCCCTTCTTTCGACCAGGGTTCCAGCCCTTAATAACCGGAAGGTACTTTTCGAAAGTATGGTTCAAAATACCATATCCACGAGTCATTGATAAGAATTCAGTTGAGTATCCAATCAATCCCCGAGATGGTGCCAAGAAAGTCAACCGAGTTTGACCGTTATCAGTTGTTTCCATGTTTTGCATCTCGCCTTTTCGTTGAGAAAGGGTATCAATGATAGAACCAGTATATTCATCCGGTGTATCAATTTGAACTGATTCAAATGGTTCACACATTTGACCATCAACTTCACGATAAATAACTTCTGGACGGGAAGCTTGTAATTCATACCCTTCACGACGCAAAGTTTCAATCAAAATTGACAAATGTAATTCCCCACGGCCAGACACTGTCCAGGCACCCGGGTTATCGGTATCTTCAACTCGCAGAGAAACGTCAGTATGCAGTTCACGTCTTAATCGGTCTTCCAGCTGACGAGCCGTCACAAACTTACCATCTTGACCAGCAAATGGTGACGTGTTGGTCCCAAAAGTCATTTGCAAAGTTGGTGCGTCAATTCTCAAGATTGGTAATGGTTCCAAGTCATTAGGCGATACAACCGTTTCGCCAACATTGATATCTTCCATGCCAGAAACCGCGATCAAGTCACCTGCTTTGGCTTCTTGAATGTCTTCTTTCTTAAGGCCAAAGAAGCCCATCAATTTGGTAACTCGGAAATTTTGCTTTGTCCCATCAAGTTTCATAACTGTAACGTTATCGCCGACTTTGATCGTTCCCCGGAAGATTCGGCCAATACCAATTCGACCTACGAAGTCGTTATAATCAAGCATCGCAACTTGGAACTGAAGGGGTTCGTCAGAGTTATCAATTGGTGCCGGGATATCCTTGATGATCGTATCAAAGATTGGCTTCATCGTATGCTTTTGCGTACTAATGTCTGAATCATAACTTGAAGTTCCGTTCATAGCTGATGCATAAACCACTGGAAAGTCCAGTTGTTCTTCATCGGCGCCAAGTTCGATAAACAAATCCAACACTTCGTCGACAACTTCTTCTGGGCGGGCGCCTTCACGGTCAACCTTATTAATGACAACGATTGGCGTTAAATGTTGTTCCAACGCCTTTTTAAGAACAAACCGCGTTTGAGGCATTGTTCCTTCAAAAGCATCCACGACTAATAAACACCCATCAACCATTCGCATAATTCGTTCAACTTCGCCACCGAAATCAGCATGCCCTGGGGTATCCAAAATATTAATTTGTTTATCCCCATACTTAACAGCGGTATTTTTTGACAGGATGGTGATTCCCCGTTCCCGTTCAATCGCGTTTGAGTCAAGGGCTCGATCCTCAATTTGAACGTGTTGGTCCAAAGTATCTGATTGTTTTAGCATCTCGTTAACCAAAGTCGTTTTACCGTGGTCAACGTGGGCGATAATTGCAATGTTACGAATGTCGTCTCGTGTTTTTAGTTTTGTATCCAAGTCGTTTGCTTCCCTTCATTTTAAATCATTACCGAATGAACACACCTTGATATATTGGCATAAAAAAACTGTGACAACCGTCACAGTATGACTATTGACCTACAATTGTAAGAATGTCTCGATGTGCCTTTCGTGTTGCTAACATAACCGTGGTTGATGATAACATACCTAAGGGCTGGCCGTCAACTGTTGTTACCTTTAAACCAGCAGTTTCGCAAAGGATCTTACCAGCACCAAAGTCCCACGGCTTAAGGTAAGAAATATAAGCAACCAGTTCGCCTCGTAACACGGAAATAATATCAATGCCTGCACTGCCGTAAACTCGCATTCCTAAAGAACGGTTAGCAATATTAACCATATGATAGTCATCATGGAGTACCATTGGCCCACTTAACCCAACCAATCCTTCACGCAAAGGCGTATCAGCAGCTTTTTCAAGTGGCTGGCCATTATCAAAGACCCCTAAAGCCGGGCCACCGGATAATAAGTGATTACCCATCACATCTAAGATATAGCCCAGAACACCTGCACCATCTATATATAACGCAATCATAATCGCAAAATGATTGCGTTGCTTCACAAAGTTCATTGTCCCATCAATTGGGTCAACAATCCAAACATGGCCAGCGACTGAATCTACTTCATCACCGGAGCCCTCTTCACCAAGAATTCGAGCATCAGGATCAAACTCACGAATTTTAGTCACAATAAATTGTTCATTTTGCTTGTCGATGTTCGTCACTAAATCGGTTCGACTAGATTTGGTATTTACCGTCAATCGAGTATCAATTTTTCGTAAAACATTATCCCGTGATTCTCGTAGCCAGCCTTTAACGGTTTTATCAATCCGCTTAATTTCATTAACGTCCATTTTTTGATTGATCCATCCTTACTTTTTTCGCATTCGAATTTTGAACTGCTTTAATGACCGCATAAGCATCATAACCAGATCGCTTCAAGAATTCCTTTTCAAGTTGCTTTTGTTCCATTTGAGTTGGCAAAATCCGCCTGAATTTAGTATAAGCTGCTAGAAAAGTTGTCTTTTCAACGCCACCAGCTTGTTCATAGGCCGCTTCGACGCTTTGAAAAAAAGCCACAACGTCAATCACCTCATCAACGCTAAGCCCATCAATCAGCGGATATTCATACCCTTCAGCCATAAAATCAACTCCGATCATTAATTAGCCCTTGTCCATATTATAGATTAAAATGAAAGTTTGTGAAATATTGGAACGCAAAAAGTCGTTGCTTTTTCAAAAGTGAGCCATAAAGTGGGTGTTCAAAGTGCTAATTTTTGCTCAAATTGATGGACAACCAAAAAAGCGTTTGGAAATTAATTACCAACGGGCATCAGTAATACGAGCCCTTTTTAATTCCAAACGCTTATTTTAGTTATCTAAAATTTTGTAACTAAACCTTTAATTTAGATATGGGTTGGGAAGCCTAACGCCACATCGGCTGCCTCTTGAACCGGCTCACTCAAGGTTGGGTGTGGATGAATTGTCAACGAAATGTCTTCAACATTCATCCGCCCATTGACTGCCAAGCTCAATTCAGCAACTAAATCACTGGCGCCAGGGCCAACGACTTCGCCACCGAGAATCGTTTGATCATCTTTAGTATAAATTAAGCGAACAAAGCCGTCTGCTTGATCCAAGGAAACCGCCCGAGCATTACCAGCAAATGGGAATTTTGCTGTTGCGACTTCAATGCCTTGATCCTTTGCTTGCGCTTGAGTTAAACCAACAACAGCCAACTCCGGATCGGAGAAGCAAACCGCCGGCACCCCAACGTAATCATTGGCTGTGTGCTTGCCAGCAATTGCTCCGGCAGCAACTTTTCCTTGGAAGAAGGCTTTGTGCGCCAACGCCGGGCCAGAAGCAATATCGCCGACTGCGAAGATATGCGGTGAATCCGTTCTACCCTGTTCATCAGTTTCAACAATCCCGTGATCATTTAATTTAACCTTAGTATACTCAAGGCCAAGATCATCGGTATTCGGTCGCCGCCCAACAGTGACCATACAATAGTCAGCTTTAATCGTTGTTTGTTTACCGTCTTCTTCGTAGGTAACCGTCACGCTGCTATCATCTTGGCTTGAAGAAATGGCCTTGGCACTGGTATGCACATCAACGCCTTTTTTCTTCAGCTGTTTCAAGACGACTGAAACCATATCCTTTGAAAAACCATTTAAGATAGAGTCCAAGCCTTCGATGATCGTTACATGGGCACCCAAATTAGCGTACGCACCCGCCAGTTCAGTACCAACATAACCGCCGCCGATGACTACAAACTCTTTTGGAATTTCTGGCAAGTTCAACCCACCAGTTGAATCAACTACCCGGCCTTCAAACTTAAAACCAGGAATCTCAATCGGATGCGAACCGGTCGCAAGAATCAGGTTGTCAAATTGAATCGTGGTCCCCGTGTTTGTGCTCATAAATTGTTGTGGGCCAACCGGCATTACCCTTAACTGAGTATCGCTATCTAAGACTGCTTCGCCTTGGATAATATCAACTTTATGCTTATTCAGGAGCATTTTTACACCATTGGTCATTCGATCAACGACTTTTTTCTGCTTCCACTCCTGAGTTTTTTTGAAATCAATTGTTGCCGGTTGGGTTGTAATCCCATAAGTGACAGCATCGTTTGCTTCCCTGAAGCGATGGCCGGCTGCGATCAAGGCTTTTGACGGGACACAGCCAACGTTCAAACAAACCCCACCGAGTTTATCGGATTTTTCGATTAAAGTTACTTTTTGGCCTAACTCAGAGGCACGAATTGCTGCCACGTAGCCGCCAGGGCCAGCACCAATAATCACTGTTTCTTTCTTTTCAACATCTGCCATTATTCGATCATCCTTCCATCAACAGCATAGCTGGATCATGAAGCAACTGGTTCATGTAATTCAAGGCATTTTGAGCAAGGGCTCCATCAATGAGTCGGTGATCATAACTCAACGAGAGCTTCATCATATTGCCAACCTTAATTTCACCATCTTCGTCAACGAATGGTTCCTTGGCAATCTTACCAACTCCCAAAATTGCAACTTCGGGTTGGTTGATAACCGGCGTAAACCAGCCGCCGCCAATTGAACCCACGTTACTGATCGTAATCGAGCCGCCTTGCATCGTATCGGCCTTCAGTTTGTTATCGTAGGCTGCTTGCGTATTTTCAGTGATTTCTTTGGCAATTTCAAACATGCCCTTAGAATCAGCATTCTTGATATTTGGCACGTATAAACCGTGATCGGTATTCGTTGCAATACCAACATTGTAATAATGCTTATAAACGATTTCTTGCGTACTATCATCAATGGATGCATTAAATTCAGGGAACTTCTTCATCACAGCAACTAACGCTTTGACAATGTATGGCAGGAATGTCAAATGAATGTCTTGATCGGCAGCTAATTGCTTGTACTTCTTACGGTTAGCCATCAACGCACTTACTTCAACATCATCAAAGGAAGTAACGTGTGGTGAAATATCCTTAGAAGTCCGCATTGCCTTGGCAATTGTCTTTCTCATCATGGACATTGGTTCTCTGGTCTCAAGATCAGGTTGACCGGACTTCCATGGTTTGATTGCCTGGCCACTGGCTTTAGCTTGAGTTGTTGGTGCCGGTGCAGCTGGCTGGCTAGCGGCTTGCTCAGCAGGTGCAGCTGCTGGATTGAAGTTATCAATATCAGCTTTAGTCACCTGACCATGATTGCCAGTTGCCGGAACAGCTGTAATATCGACACCTTTATCCCGAGCATATTGGCGAACTGATGGCATTGCCTTCACAATCGCATTTGGATTTGAAGCGGCTGGCGGTGCTGTGACCGTTGCTTCGGCAGCTGGTGCTGGAGCAGGAGCGGCTGATGCGGCAGGTTCAGCCGGAGCGGCTGCCGCTTCCTCGCTCTTAGCTGGTGTTGCCGGTGCAGCTTCATCAGCAGTATCAGGTGAACCGTCATCGATTGTGACTAAGACGTCGCCAACTTCTGCGGTTTCGCCCTCTTGTTTATCAATACTTTTAACAGTACCAGCAACTGGGGATGGCATTTCTTGGACAGACTTATCGTTTTGGATTTCAACCAACGGGTCGTCTTCCTTAACTTGATCGCCGACTTTAACCAGCCAAGACGCGATTTCGCCTTCCGTAATTCCTTCTCCCATTTCTGGTAGTTTAAACTTATAGGCCATGGGATCTAACTTCCTTTCTTTCGAACAATCAATACTTTAGTAGTTTAAAATTTCGCGAACTTTTTCTTCAATGTCGTCTGCATCCGGTAACCAATCATTTTCAGCCATTGCGAATGGGAAAATGCTGTCTGGGGCAGAAACTCGGCCAATTGGTGCATCCAGTGACATAATATCCTTTTCAGCAATATCTGAAGCCACTTTTGCGCCAGCTCCGGTCATCTTTTGCGCCTCTTGGGCAATTACGACTTTGTGGGTCTTATCAATTGAAGCAAAAATGGTTGCATCGTCAATTGGTGACAATGACCGTAGATCAATAACCTCAACTGAAATATTTTCCTTTTCTAACTTGTCCGCTACTTTGAGTGCTTCATTCACTTCTGCACTGTAAGCTACTACGGTAATGTCGGATCCCTCACGAACAACGTTGGCCTTATCTAGCGGTACGGTATAGTGACCTTCGGGAACTTCGGCCTTCATTGAACGATAAAGCTTCAGGTTCTCCATAAATAAAACTGGATCGTTGTTTTCAACGGCGGCAATAATCATTCCTTTGGCATCATATGGATTGGCAGGCGTTACAACCCGCAGTCCAGGAATACCAATAAACAACCCTTCTAGTGAGTCGCCGTGAAGTTCGGCCGTGTGAGTCCCACCACCAAATGGGGTTCGAATTGTAATCGGCATCGAAACATCACCGGACATCCGGAAACGGTTTCGAGACATCTGGCCGCCAATTGAGTCAACGGCTTCCATTGTAAATCCCATAAATTGAATTTCTGGAATTGGCCGCCACCCCGTTAATGACAGCCCAATTGACATCCCTAAAATACCGGATTCAGCTAAAGGCGTATCAAATACCCGATCGGTGCCATACTTGTCCTGAAGGCCTTCGGTTGTTCTGAATACGCCACCGTTTTTGCCGACATCCTCACCAAAAATCAGCGTTTTTTCGTCGTTTTGCAATACCTGATCAAGTCCGTCAGTAATTGCTTTGATATACGTTAATTTAGCCATGATTATTTCGACTCCTTTGCTTCGAATTTTTCGATGTCAGCCGCTACGTCCGGAGTTGGTACTTCAAACGTGTGCTTCAAGAAATCACTAATCTTTTGCTTAGGAGCGGCTTCGGCATCCTTCATTGCCTGCTTAAATTCATCTTTGTATTGAGCCACTAATTTATCTTCTTTGTCTTGATCCCAAAGCTTCTTATCCGTCAAAACTTTTCGGAGTCGAATCAATGGATCCCGATCGAACCATGGCTTTTCTTGTTCCTTTGTCCGGTAACGGCTTGGATCGTCCCCTGCAGAACTGTGAGCACCAAATCGGTAAGTCAGCGTTTCAACTAATGCCGGCCCATTGCCAGCCGCAACAAAGTCTCGAGCATCTTTGGCAACTAGATAGGTTGCCAAAATATCCATCCCATCAACTTGGGTTCCAGGAACTCCTGAAGCCACCCCTTTTTGAGCCAAGGTTTCGGCTGCCGTTTGGGTTTTCCGAGGAACTGAAATCGCCCAACCATTATTTTGAACGAAGAAAATGGCCGGTGCTTGGAATGAACTGGCGAAGTTGATGCCTTCATAAAAGTCACCCTGTGAAGTGCCGCCATCGCCAGTAAACGTATAAGCAACGGTGTCCTTTTCACCATTCTTTTTAATCCCCAGTGCAGCACCTGCAGCTTGAACATATTGGGCACCAATAATGATCTGTGGAATCCAAGCCCGAACACCATCACGTACATAGTCGTAGCATTGATAATGTCCCTTTGACCAGAGATAGCCTTCCTTAACAGTTGCGCCATGTTGAATTAATTGTGGTAAATCACGGTAAGCTGGGAAAAGGTAATCCTGTTTCTTCATTGCATAAGCAATGCCCATTTCAGATGCTTCTTCACCATATGTTGGGGCATAAAAGCCTAACCGACCTTGGCGAGAGAAGTTCATGGTTTGTTCATGCAAGGCACGTTCCCAAACCATCTTTTCCATCAAAGTTACTAAGTCATCATCACTAAAGCGATCAAACAATTCTTGGTTAACGATCTTGCCATTTTCATCAATTACTTGAACTGGTTTCTTATAAGGATCGCTCATCGTTGATTTGATCTTGGCAAAATCAACAACGTGCTTGTCTTCTGCTGCCATAGATAACACTTTCCTTTCCTGTAAAGCTCAACTTGTGATGCACAATCGAATCTCTCTAAACCACACTTCAAATTTAGCATTTTTCGCAACCGTTTGCAAGCCCTTTCATTGCTATGAAATAAGATTTCTTTCGTGTTTATAGCGCGCCAAAAGTTCTCAATTCGAAACCGGCTGTGCGCGTAGGGACTTGTGAAAATTCACAAAACAATTTGAAGATAGTTTTTTTTCAAAATTTACGCTAAAATGGTTGTTAGCGTATAAAGTTCAAAACTTATTCGGAGGTCTTTGAAGTGTTTTTAATGAAAGATATTGTTCGAGACGGGGATCCAGTTCTCCGCAAGCAAGCTCAAAAAGTTCAGTTTCCTTTGAGCGACGAAGATAAACAATTGGCCCACGACCTCATGGAATATTTGGAAGTCAGCCAAAACCCAGAGCTCTGTGAAAAATACCAATTACGAGCAGGGGTTGGCTTAGCAGCCCCTCAAGTCGGCGTTTCTAAAATGATGGCCTCTGTACTTGTACCAAATGAAGACGAAGATGAAAGCGATAAGCCTCTTTTCAAGGACGTCATTATCAACCCGGTCATTATTTCAAATTCCGTCCAGCGGGGGGCCCTCACAGAGGGTGAAGGCTGCCTGTCAGTTGACAAGGATATCCCCGGATATGTGCCAAGAGCAGCTCGGATTACTTTGCGATATACAGACGTTGACGGCAAGCAACATCAGATTCGGCTCAAAAATTACCCGGCAATTGTTTGCCAACACGAGATTGACCATTTGCACGGCGTCTTATTTTACGATCATATTAATCAAGATAATCCGTTTGCTAAAACTGACGATGAAATTTTCATTTATTAGGTTAAAAAACGCCGGTCGCAAAAGATGACAAAGTGGGGCAAAGCTTGATTTCCACCCGTGATTACAACTTAGACACCACTCGAATTTGGAAAAAAGCCATGACAAATAGCCAATCTTTGTCACTCAACAAAAGCCTCCAATCGTTCCCAGTTATGGGTGGTTGGAGGTTTTTGTTATGCTCTGGGATCAAAACGCCTTCTGTCCCAGTTTCATCGTTTTTTTAATTTTTGATATTTTCTATGGCATTTGAATGAACCTGCCGTCGATTTTCTTCGGCCACCATCAATCTACCCAAGATTATCGTAAAGATCAGCAAAATAATTCCGCTGATAAGAAAATTCAGCCAGCTTGGATAAACTTGAAAAATGAGGCTATAAATTACGATTCCAACCGGTGCTGACGCCATATTAATCGTCATGACGGTCGCAGAAACCCGCCCCAGCAACCTAGTTGGTACAGCCTGTTGAATATAAATCCCCATCGGCGTGTTTAAAAACGCCAGCGCCATGCCACTCAGCAATAAAATGCCACCACCAGCGATCTTTAACGTTAATGAACTAATGTTTGGAACCATAACAAAGCCAAACGCTAAAATGGTCATACTAAAAGCCATGTAAGCGAACGCCAGTGTTTTGGCCAAGTGCTGAAATTTAGGCAGCCAGCTAATAATGAGATTACCAATCAAGACGCCTAACGCATACATTGAATTTAAAACGCCTAAAACCACGTTTCCAGCGTGCAACTGATGAACCACCATAAAGGGCATGCCAACGTTAAAAACTGCCGCCATCAAGTTTAAAACAACCCCACCGCTCATCACATATTTCAAAAATTGATTGCTGTCAATATATTTAAGGCCGCCTTTAAAGAGTGCCCACTGGGTTTTCGAATGCTTAGATTGAAATCGTGGCTGGACGTGAAATTTCATTGATAATAGAATCAATAGGACAACCACATTCGCCCCAACCGAAAACCAGATGAAGGTATCAAACCCTAACAACGAGTAAAAGGAGGTTGCGATAATTGGCGAAAAAATCGTCGCAAACGACGTCGCTGCCTGGGTCAACGAACTCAACCTTTGAACGTAGGCCGGATTGACTAATTCGTGAATTGACGCGTTGTAGGTAGTAGTCATCACACTTTGAACCGTATAATTTACCGCCAAGAATGCCAGCGTAGGCACAATCTTTTGGATCCCCACGAACTGATTAATCACCCCGGCATATATGAGAAGCGCTACTAAGCGAACCAAGATACCGCCCAACAATAAAGGCTTATGCGGCCAGTTGTCGACCAAATTTCCAATCGGAATCAGCCCAACTAAATTGACAAGCGGCATCATAATCAGCGACAGACCGAAGCTCAACGATAACCCGGTTTGGTCGAGTAACATGAGCCCCATTGCCATCGAAAACATGTCAGCGGAAAATGCACTGATTAGGTTGCTTGAGAAGTCTTTGATAATTTGATTAGCTGATTGGTAATTTGTAATATCCATTGTGAGGCCTCCAAGAGTAAGTGAGCGGAGCAAAGCGTTTAGGAAGTGCCAGATAGGCTAGGCGTTTCACGGCCGTCGGAACATAAGGCTCCTTGAACAGAAATTTCCGGGCTTGGAATTTTTGTTCAAGGTGCTTATGTGTAGCTTTCTGCCTGGCGCAGCCGTCCTCAGCCACCCACCTACTTAATTTAGTATGAATACTACTAGTTATTTCGTTCCGATGAGCTTACAATATGTTGCATATATGAGACGTCAGGAGGGCAATCATGCCAGCTATCGGTCAAACGGTCAAAAAAATTAGGCAAATCAAAGGATTTACCCAAAAAGAAGTTTATTCAACTATCGTGTCCCGCTCGTTTGCAAACCGTTTTGAGCGGGGATTAAATGACGTAAGTGCCACTAAGTTATTTCAGATTCTAGACAATCTTTCAATTTCCCTCGATGAATTTCGGTTCATTCATAACAATTATCAGCAAACAAAAGTCCAAGCACTCCAAGATCAACTCATTCATGCATATGAAGCCCATAATTTGCAGATAATGGGAAAGATTGTCGCAGATTATAAAACAAGTCGTGACTTAGGTTTGCGTTCAGTGGCGGCTACCGGTGAAATCTTGATTGAAGCCTATCATTCTAAAACTGTATCGATGACTCCTGAGATCAACAATCTTTGGGATCAACTCGCCGCTGCTAAAACTTGGACCATTCGAGAAATCAAACTGGCCGATGTTCTTTTCGTAATTGCTGTCAGTACGGGGCAAGTAGCGCTAATCCCCAAAATTTTTGCCAAATTTGAGACTAACTGCTTAAAGTACCTACCAAATGGTCATGATCCTTTCAACCTATCAGATGAACTAATGAATATGTATTTAACCGTCTTTCAAATCCAACTTAACTTAACCCACTTCGAGCAGGCCAAGCAACTCGCCAAAAAGGTTGGAGCAATTGATGCCCACTTGCTAACCGCTAACGGCAGAATCTGCCAACAACTTATCGTCGGAATCGCTAATTTATACTTTGGCAATGAAGAGGCCGGCCAGCGCATTTTAAGGGCAATCGAACAATTTGAAGCACTCTATACCCCAGCAATCGATCATAACGTGATTGGCATCATTCAAATCCGCAAAAAATGGGCGAAAAAATATCGCCGACAGCAAGCCAAATAAACTCACCTGCTTAACCGATTAAGATCATCTACGTATTCGACCGTCGTTAAGTTAACAAGGTAAGCCACGTCAAAATGAAGTCGGTTATCTAACTGCCAAATATCGGTCACCACAAACGCTGGTCGATCGACTTCCCCTGAATGGACATGCATATGGTGATCATCACCATATTCTGCCAACGCCTTGACCAACGCTTGCTTAAAATCTGGAATTGATTGACTGACGTTATTAATTGGCAGATGATATTCGAACGCCATCACGCCCCGTCCCCATACCTCTGCGATTTGTTCGGATCGCAAATCATTATCGTCAAAGGGCTTTAGCGTTTTGGCCGTCATCAATGCATGAACAGCCGCTCGAACGGCTTCATTACAAACTTGTTGTGCCAGCATTGTCCGCCGCCTACTAGGCCGGGTCACAAATAAATAATGAATCAAGTTATAAACGGCAAAAGCAACGACCAAGCCGATCAAAATTTGTATGAGTAATTCCATTAAATAGCTCCCCATTCTTGATACTTCACTTCATTTTAACATGACTGCTCCAAGACGATTGCTTTCAACTTTATATACTTATGTTTTATAATATGGTAATATATCGTTATTAGCTGTGTTTTCACAGCCACTTGTCCGGAAAGAAACCTAACTGTTTCTAAAAAGTAAATTTTTAAAGGAGTTTTTTTATGATTTTTAAAGTACTATACCAACCCGACAAGAAACAAAATCCTCGTCGGGAGACAACGCGTACCCTCTATGTTGAGGCCGATACCGAGGTCGAAGCTCATGCACTCGTGGAAGATCACACAGATTATGAAATCGAGTTTATTGAACCGCTCCAAGGTAAACATCTAGAGTACGAACAAAATAATCCAGATTACAAAGTAACGGAGTTCAATAATCAATGAAAAAATTAAACGTCAAAAATAACGAAGCAGCTATCTATGGCGTTGGCGGTCTGGGCGAAATCGGCAAAAACACTTATGGCATTCAATTTCAAGATGAAATTATTTTGATTGATGCCGGCATCAAATTCCCGGAAGACGATCTTTTGGGAGTCGATTATGTCATCCCAGATTATCAATATTTAGTGGACAATAAGGACAAAATCAAAGCTTTGGTCATCACTCACGGACACGAAGACCATATTGGCGGCGTCCCTTATTTGATGAAGGTTTTAAACGTCCCTATTTACGCTGGCCCATTAGCAATGGCGTTAATCAAGAATAAGCTGGAAGAACATGGCTTATTGAACTCCGTTGAGTTACACGAAATTAGTGATAAATCGGTCCTCAGGTTCAGAAAAATGAAGGTCTCGTTTTTCCGAACAACCCATTCAATTCCTGACACTGTTGGAATTGCTGTTCACACTCCAGTTGGGGTTATCGTAGAAACTGGAGATTACAAATTCGATCTTACTCCAGTGACCAACCAGCCGCCTGATTTACAAGAAATGGCTAAATTGGGCGCAGAGGGCGTTTTATGCTTGATGTCTGATAGTACGAACGCCGAAAAGCCCATTTGGACTCACTCTGAAAAATGGGTTGGTAACTCAATTGCCCACATCTTCGATCAAATTAAAGACCGAATTATTTTTGCAACCTTTGCTTCTAACATTTCACGGATCAAAACGGCCTGTGATAACGCGATGGCGCATGGAAGAAAAATTGCGGTCTTTGGGCGTAGTATGGATGCGGCAATTGTTAACGGGCGTGAACTTGGCTATTTGGACATACCAGATGATGCCTTTGTTGATGCGCACGATTTACAGTCATTGCCAGCCAACAAAACCTTGATTTTATGTACTGGATCCCAAGGTGAACCAATGGCTGCGCTCTCGAGAATTGCGAACGGCACCCATCGACAAATTTCAATTCAACCAGGCGATACCGTCATCTTTTCAAGCAACCCAATTCCTGGTAATACCACCAGTGTTAACAGCGTGATTAATAAGCTTGAAGAAGCTGGCGCCAACGTGATCCACGGTCGGGTTAATAACATTCATACTTCTGGTCATGGTGGACAAGAAGAACAAAAACTCATGCTTCGATTAATGAAGCCTAAGTTCTTTATGCCCATCCATGGTGAATATCGAATGCTTAAAATTCATACTGAACTCGCTGAACAATGTGGGGTTCCGCTTGATCATAGCTTCATCATGCAAAATGGCGACGTTTTAGCGCTTTCTAGTGACCATGCCCGCTTAGCTGGTCATTTCCAAGCCGGGGATGTTTATATTGACGGCAGCGGGATTGGTGATATTGGCAGCATTGTGCTTCGTGATCGCCAATTGCTTTCCGAGGAAGGCATTGTCGTGGTGGTCGCCACGATTAATTTAAATAACCAAGAAATCCAATCTGGCCCAGATATCCTCTCCCGGGGATTCGTCTATATGCGTGAATCTGGTGAGCTGCTGGATGAAGGCCGACGACTAGTCTTTAAGACAATCCGAAAAGCCATGCGAGCCAAAAAAGCAACTGAATCTTCTATTAGAAATGCAATCATCGATGACCTCCAAGAATTTCTGTATGACAAAACTGAACGTCATCCGATGATCCTGCCAATGCTTATCATGAATGGAAATCAAAAGTAAACATCTATTTCAAACCGATTTCATAAGTATTGACTAAGCTTGGGGTCGAATATCTCATATATTCGAAGCCAAGCTTTTCTATTACATCCTTTTAATTTTCTGTGGGGAGTGAGTCTCGGCCAATGAACTATTTCATCATCTTAAACAAATGCGCTGGCGGTGGCAAAGCTCGCTTACTATGGCCGAAGATTCAGCAACAATTGGCTGCAGCCGGCGTTTCATACAAAACTTTTGTTACTCAATATGATGGCCATGCCACTTCGCTAGCGCAACAGCTTCTTGGCCAGTTAACAGATAATCAACCCGCCGTTATCATTGCTGCCGGCGGCGATGGCACCCTGCACGAAGCCCTTCTTGGCTGTAAACAGTATTACTCAACCAATCCAAGTGATCACCAAGTCCCGTTGGCGTTTTTGCCAATTGGCTCTGGAAATGACTTTGCCAGAGCGCTAAATATTCCCCTTCATTGGCGGGCTGCCCTCGATCAAATTTTAAATTGCACCCAAGCAATTTCTGTTAACGTCGGCCGCTATGTCAACTTAGGCACTCACGATAACGGCTATTTTTCTAATAATTTTGGGATCGGCTTTGATGCAACCGTTGTCCATGATGCAAATCAATCACCATTGAAAAACAGCCGTTATTTCGGCAAATTCTCTTATTGGGTTTCTGTGGTCAATGCTTTGAGAAGTTTTCAGGGGTTCAAAGCCCACGTTAAAATTCCTGGGCAGCAAGAAAGAACCTTTGCCAATACCTTCTTACTTACGACCACTAACTTGCCCTATTTTGGCGGTGGTATTAAGATTGTGCCCACTGCGTCAGCCTATGAGAATCAATTGGATGTGGTCATTGTTGAAAAGCCCAACCTGATTCAATTGTTTTTATTTGTCAGTATGATATTTTTAAAGAAACATTTGCGCCTACGCTTTATTCACCATTACGTTGGCCAGCAACTTTTTGTTTCTACTGAGGCTGACCGTTATGGTCAAATTGACGGTGAAGAACTGGGCGCTCAAACTTATCAGCTTAAATTCGAAACTGATCAATACCCTTTTTGGATTCGCTAGTCTTATGTTAATATAGCTGTGTCCCCCATTCAGAAATCATAAACGAGGTAATTCCATGTACTCAACCAGCTACTTATTATTTCAATGTGTCACCGCCGTTGCGCTAGGCGACGCTTTAGGTGTTCCCTATCAGTGCCACAAACGACAAGACTTACTTGAGAACCCAATTAATACGATGGTTGGGCACAAAGAAAATGATGTACCTGCAGGAACGTGGTCTGACGATACTTCCCTCACCATTGCTTCGTTAGTTAGTTTGACGCAGGGCTATAACCTCCATGATTTAATGATGCGCTATTCTCAGTGGTATCATTTTGGCGACTACACCCCTTTTGGCATGACGTTTGGCGTCGGTAAAACCACTAGTGAGGCAATCCGTCGATTTGACGCCGGCATCCAGCCCGAATTATGCGGTGGCACTTCCGAAATGGATAATGGCAACGGCGCCTTAATGAGAATGATGCCACTTGCATTCTATATTTTGACGAGTTCGAAGGGCTATCGTTTTAACGATCAGGTAGTCAAGCTCATCCATGATTACACAGCGACCACCCATCGTCACCCTCGCAGCTTGATTGCTTCAGGCATACTCACTAACGTCATTATCCGATTAGTCTATAATCCTAATAAGTATGCAATGCTTCGGGCCGTCAAAGAGTCACTGGATTATTACCGCCAGCAGGCAGCCTTTGCCGACGAAGTTGATCATTTTTATCAATTAGAAGATCCCCACTTTTTAAGACAGCCAAGTAATCATATTAAGAGTTCTCCATATGTGGTTGACACCCTTAACTCCGTTTTTTGGTGCCTCATGAACTCGGAGCAATATTATGTCGCAGTGACACGCGCGGTAAACTTAGGAAATGACGCGGATACAATTGGGTCGATCACCTCAATGTTAGCTTCACTCCTATTTGCCCCCGTTAATTTCCCGCAGGATTGGCTTAATCAATTAAAAGGACGAAATCAAATCAAGGTGGCCGTTTCTTCGGCCCTATTATCCGATTACTTTTAGTGACTTCACGATGTCGTTAACAAACCAAGTCAAAAAGCACCAGTCAAAACAACTTTAAGCTGTCTTGACCGGTGCTTTTTCATGCTACCTACCGTTTAATCTTCTGAAGCATCCATTGCTTCTAAGATCATATTCAGTTGCATACACTCTTGGTTTAAATGGTTCATTTCGTTGCCAAATTGTGGCTTAATAACTACCGTGTCATTAGTATCCTGCGTCTTTGAATGAATTAACTCAGCTTCTTGGTTCTTTAGTTGGCTGAGCTTTGATGCGGCCTTTTGATATTCTTCAAGAATTTCTAACTTATTACTCATAGCTATAAACCCCTTTGACTATAAAATTAAATTTTAGGATCCATCGATTTAAACTTCTCACAAGGAAATGTTAGTAAACACTTAATCATTTCCTGCTAACGATTGGATATACTAACAGATAATTTTACGTAAAGCAACACTTTACTAAAAATCAATTCAGGAACGAAGCAATACCTAATTCACTCAATAATTATTATTTATACTGATTCGCAATTTCTTTAGCGGTTGGAATAGATGGTAATGCGCCCAAGCGTTGAACCGTAATGGATGACGCCTTTTGTGCATATGTCAGGGCAGCTTTAATATTAGAAAAATCTTTATTAATTTCTGAACTTAACGCCCCAATAAATGTATCGCCAGCTGCGGTTGTATCCTTGGCATGAACTTTAAATGCCGGTACAAACCCGCTACCTGCTGGCGTATGATAATAAGCACCCCGATCGCCAATTGTAATAATGAGGTTTTTGATTCCCATTTTAGTAAATTTTTCGGCGTTGGCATCCATTGAAGCCTGATCGTTCACCTCAATCTCGGTCAGCGAAGCACTTTCTGTTTCGTTAGGGACAATTAAGTCAACCACCTCGGCTAAGCCATCAATTAATTTAGCTGCCGGAGCTGGGTTTAAAATGGTGGTCACCCCGTGCTTTTTAGCTAGTTTAAACGCTTCTAAAGTGACTTCTTGAGGGGTTTCAAATTCCGAGATCAAAATATCGCTACTTTCAATCAAGGCCTCACTATCAGCAACAATTGTTGGTTTCATTGCTTGATTAGCACCACCGTAAACCATAATGCTATTTTGCCCATTTTCATCCAGTAAAATTACTGCCGAACCGGTGCCGTCTTGATCATCAACCTTAATATGGTCAACGTTAATCTGATCACGCTTGAGTGCATCGATCATAAATTGGCCATTGCCGTCCTTGCCAACTTGACCAATAAAACTCGTTGCAGCCCCTGAGCGGGCAGCCGCCACCGCTTGATTAGCTCCCTTGCCGCCGGCTGAATTTGTCTTACTCATTGCCCGAATGGTTTCGCCCGGCTTGGGCATCTGCGCAATGTGTAACGTTGTATCAACATTTAAACTACCAAGAACAACCACTTTATTCGTCATAGTGTACTCCTCTAACTTGATTACAATTTAATATTAAGTAAAACCTTTCACCTAAGATTCTACCAAAGCTGAAAGGGTTTAACAAGTGCTTTATTCAATTTGGGCCTAAAGCTGCTTGACACTATCTCGTTCAATGAGCTTAACCGGTAGATTAACTTGCTGAATCGGTTCATTCCGATTTTCAATTCGTTCAATAATCATAGCGGCCGAATGCTGCCCCATTTCAAACGCTGCTTGGTGAACCGTTGTCAATTTAGGCGCAACATATTCGGCCAAATCAATATCGTCGTAGCCAACAACCGAAATGTCAGCTGGAATCTTTAACCCAGCTTCATAGATTCCTCGATACAGACCAATGGCAATTTCATCATTAATCGCAAAGATTGCAGTTGGTTTTAACGCCAAGGCCTGCTTGGTTACTTGGTAGCCACCAAGTTTTGTCAAATCAGTTTTGATAATGTGATCGGCTTTGATAGGTCTCCCTGCCCTTTTAAAAGCCGATAAGAAGCCAGTTAGGCGGTGCTCCATGTTCATGGTTGGGTGGGTATCTGCTACGACAACGATGTCTTGGTGACCTTTTTTCATGAGATATTCAGCTAATAATTTACCCCCCTTGGTATTATTAGCATTAATCTTATCGCCTTCCACAACCGGTGCTTGGTCAACCAACAAATACGGGACTTCGTTTTGACTGAGAATCTTATCGATATAGTTAAGATCAGACACCGCAGAAGCGATTATCATGCCGTCTGCGGTCCTTCTAATTGATTCCAGTAAGTAGTGACTCTCCAAGGTTTCGCTATTGTTAGAACCGAAAATAAGCGGAACGTAGTCATGCTTCATCGCTTCGGCTTCAATTCCCCGGACAAATCGGCCAAAAAAAGGATTATTAATATTAGGTAACAACACCCCAATTGTGCGACCGCTTTTTCGGATTAAGCTTTGGGCATTAAAATCGGGCACGTAGCCCATATCATGTTGGAGCTGATGAACTTTTTTGACCGTTTTGTCACTAAAGCGATCCTGTTTACCGTTTAGAATTTGGGAAACCGTTGTCACCGAAACGCCCGCTTTCTTGGCAAGGTCGGTAATCGTTACTTTTTTTGTCATTTTAATTCTCCATTCGACTTCGTTCTTTATTTAAACTAATTATACCAGAGCCCAGCCTAAACAGTTAGTTGCCTTCAACGCAAAAAAGGCGCTGGTTTCAAAACCCAAGTTTTGCCCCAGCACCCCATTATTCGTTGTCAATCATCATGATTATTCTTTGACAATTTTATCAATTTCAGCTAACTCATCATCAGTAAAGTCCAAATGATTCAAAGCTTTTAAGTTATCTTCCAAATGATTAACTTTAGAAGCACCCGTTACAACGCTAGCAACCGTCTTGTCGTGCAATAACCATGCCAGCGACATTTGAGCTAAGTTCTGATTGCGGTTCTTAGCTAAATCATTCAATTGATTCAACTTTTGAATTAACTCATCTTTGCCGTGCTTCATCACGAATTCATTACTCCAATGAACCTTGACATCATCAGGCATCCCATTTAAATATTTATCGGTTAAGAGACCTTCTGCCAGTGGCCCATAGGCAACCAACGCCTTATTCTCCTTAGCAAGCGTGTCAAGCAAACTATCGTCTTCAATGCCTCGATTGAGCATATTATACGATGCTTGATTGACCACAAACGGCGTGTGTAATTCATTAAAGTATCGCGTAATTTCTCGGGTTTGCGCGGCATTGTAGTTCGAAATGCCAATATATAAAGCTTTGCCAGCTCGTACAAGGCTATCTAGTGCGTTAGCCGTTTCTTCCAGACTGGTATTTGGATCAAATCGATGACTGTAATAAATATCAACGTAGTCCAATCCCATCCGCTTCAAGCTGCCATCTAAGGCATTAATTAACGTCTTTCGTGATGAAAAGTTCCCATAAGGCCCTGGCCACATATTAAAGCCTGCCTTCGTCGTAATCACTAATTCATCTCGATAAGGTTTTAAGTTAGCCCGGTAAACTTCGCCAAACATCCGCTCGGCAGCCCCGGCACTTGGACCATAGTTATAAGCGTTATCAAAACAAAAGATTCCAGAATCAAAGGCCTTTAAAATAACCTTCTCACTATCACCGTAATTGGCGTCATCGCCAAAACTGTGCCACAATCCAAATGATAATGCTGGCAGCTGAAGGCCTGAATTGCCGGCCCTGCGTACAACTGCACTCTCATAACGATCGTCATTTGCCTTATACATAAATTAACTCACCTTCACAATAGAATTTTATCTGCCAAATAATTTGCCAACAGACTTTTGGTTATGAATCAATGTAATTGCTTCACCAAATAAATCCCCAACCGATACGACCTCCAGCTTCTCAAACTGGTCCTGTTTGGCGATATTGATTGAATCGGTCACAATGACTTTTTCAATTTGGGATTCTTGCAGCCGCTTTTGAGCATCTCCTGAAAAGACCGCGTGCGTCGCAATCGCATAAACGTCGGTTGCCCCGGCTTTTTTTAGCGTCTCGGCTGCAATGGTTAACTTAAACGCGGTATCAATCATGTCATCGACAATAATTGCCCGTTTGCCACGCACATTACCAATAACTGATTCGGGAACAGTCGTGGCGTCTTCTGGGGAGCGATTGTCAATAATGGAAATCGGCGCTTTCAATAACTCTGCGTATTTTCGAGCTCGCGACACACCAGTATGATCAGGGGAAACAACCACCAACTCAGAATCGTGGTGTTCTTTGGTAAAGTAATTGGCCAACAGCGTATCAGCTCTTAAATGGTCAACCGGAATATTGAAGAACCCTTGAATTTGGTCGGCATGCAAATCAAGCGTCACCACTCGATCAACGCCGTCCATTTCAAGAAACGATGCCACCAACTTAGCTGTAATCGGCTCTCTTGAGCGGGCTTTACGGTCGGCTCTGGAGTAGCCGTAGTATGGAATGACGACGTTAATTGACTTAGCACTCGCCCGTCGAACGGCATCAACCATAATTAATAATTCCATCAAGTTGGAATTAACCGGGTCAGAAACTGACTGGATGATATAAACTTCGTCACCCCGGATACTTTCATCCACACTAATCTTAATTTCATCGTCACTAAACTTTTCAACGGTTGCCTGACTTAATGGCACACCTACTTTTTTGCTAATCTCTTCTGCCAAGTGGCGGTTAGAATTGAGAGAAAACAGCTTTAATTTGGGATGTGATTTCAACTCGGTCATGATGTCCTCCAATATTCTTGTTTAACTAAATCTTACCATAATCTGAATGTTAAATGATGTAAAACTGTTCACGAATCACATAAAATCTTTTGGCGAGACCCCACCCATGCCAATCATGGGATCAATTTCGTGATGATTAATAACGGCTTCTGTTAAATGCTTCGGCCGATCAACTGCTTGCTCATGGTCATCATCTTGGGTGTTACTTTGCCCACTATCAGCAGGTGGTTGGACTGGTTCCTCTGGTCTGCCAATAGCGTCAACCAAACGTTTAACCAGACTGGTCCGCCGGTTAACTGAGATACTTCTCACACATTGTTCAAAAGCATCCTGTTCACCCAGCATGATCAAAAAGTCGCTTGCCCGGGTGACTGCTGTATACAGCAAATTTCGCTGCAACATCCGTGAATATTGACGAACAATTGGTAGGATCACCATCTTAAATTCGCTCCCTTGCGCCTTATGAATCGACGTACAATAAGCCAGCGTGAACTGAGACCATTCGTTTTTTTCGTAAGTTACCTCAGTTTCATCAAAATCAATTGTAATCTTAGTGGGGGCCTTCTGATCTTTGATAACTTCCATCGAAACAATGACGCCAATATCGCCGTTAAACACATTTTGCTCGGGATTATTCACCAATTGCAACACCTTATCACCAATTCGATAGGTGTGCTCTCGAATGGTTACCGTCTTTTTTGCCGGTTGATCCTGCCAGATAGATTGAATCACATCGTTTAAATGGTCAATGCCAGCATTGCCACGATACATCGGCGCCAAAACCTGAACGTCCATTAACCCAAACTGCTTTTGCTTTGCCCGCTTAACCACTTGTTCAATCACTGAAGGTACCTGATTTTCTCTACAAGAAATAAATGAGCGATCAGCTTGGTTTTCAGCAAAGTTCGCGGACAATTGGCCATTATGAATATCGTGGGCCAATTGGATAATCGAAGAGCCCTTTTCCTGGCGATAAATGGTATCTAATTGCATTGCTGGAATTTGTTTGGAGACTAACAAATCATGGAAGACCTGCCCGGGGCCAACTGACGGCAACTGATCCTGGTCGCCCACCAAAACCACTTGCATTTGATTAGGTGCCGCTCGAACTAACGAGCGAAACAAATACGTATCCACCATTGACATTTCATCGATAATCAACAAATTACCTTCAATATCTTTAGTTGCATCGGCATCGTTGCTTTCTCTGCCGTTTAAACCTAATAGTCGATGAATGGTGCTGGCTGGAAGTCCAGTTGATTCCGACATGTGCTTGGCGGCTCGGCCAGTCGGGGCAGCCAAAACCACCGGAAAATTGGCATCTTTATAAGCATTTACGTCGAGCGAAAAATCATGGAGACGTGCGTAAGTGTGGACAATGCCATTAATAATCGTCGTTTTCCCAGTCCCCGGCCCGCCAGTCAGGATAAAAACGGGTGATTGAATTGCCTGAACAATGGCGGCAACTTGAGAATCATCATAGGTAATCCCAAATTGCTTTTCGACAAGCCGAATCTGCTTTTTGATGGTCGCTTCATCAAAGTCATGATCGTCCTTATTTTTGATAATTCGATTAACGTGTTCAGCAATTTGAACTTCCGCGTTATACAGCCGGGTTAAATAAATTCGGTCGTCTTGGCCGACAATTTTGTTTTCCTTTGCTAGCTCAACTAGGGACTCAGCTAATCTTTTACCAGAAATCCGCGGCTGTGAATTACCTTCCAAAACAGTGGTAGCTGTCGCAATCAGTGGTGCCGTTGTTGTATACGTATCACCATTTTTTAGGCACAATTCATCAATCGCAAACATCAAGCCAGCTCGCACCCGTTCCTTAGAATCCGGCACGATCCCCAACTTTAAAGCAATGGCGTCGGCTTTACGAAAACTGATGCCATCAATGTCTTCAACCAATTGATAGGGATTTTCAGAAATAATTTTGAGGGCGTCTTCATGATACTTTTGGTAAATGGCCGCCGCAATTTGGCTGGAAAAGCCGTAGCTATTTAAGCCAACAATCACTTTTTCCAAACTGTCGTCAACCGATAAATTTTCAGTAATCGCCCGCTTCTGTTTTTGGGTAATTGGAATGTCATCGAGGACGCGTTCATCGGAATTAATTTTTTCAATGGCATCTTCGCCCAGCACATCCACGACCCGTTCAGCAGTTTTACGACCGATTCCCGGAAACTGATCACCAGATAAGTATTTGATCACCCCATCCTTAGTGGTTGCAATTAAACTCGTATAATTACTAGCTTGAAATTGCTTGCCATAACGAGGATGATCAATTAGTTTGCCAGTGAAATGGTAACTATTTCCCTCAACTAGATCGCCAAAATTGCCAGTGACGACAATTTCAGCTTCGGGCCAACTAATATTGGTCGCCGTGATTTCAATCAAGACAACCTTGTAAAAACTGTCACTACTTGAAAAGAAGATAGCAGAGAGGCGACCATCCACATATTTGGGCTCATCTTGATTATCATCTGTTTCAAATAAATCTACTGATCGCGCCACGCCGATCCTCCTTATCCATTAGTTCTTGGCATCACCTTTTTGCTGAGCTGAGTGCTTATCTTTTTGGTGATTCAACTGAACAAACTTTTCAATGTCCTTTAACTTTTTTTGCCCTTGATCGAAATAATCAGGGTCACTTTGTTTGGCAACTTTGAAAAATTGATCAAAAGCTTCACCGTTGACCATTGCGACCAAGCCACGGTTAAAATTAGCCTTACCGTTTTGAGGTTCGACTTTTAACACTTGATCGTAAAACTCACCCGCTTGGGCAAAGTTTCCTAAAGCTAGTAAATTATCGCCGATCATTTCATTGATTGACGGATCGTCTCGCTTGCTGCTTTGGGCCGACAGCGCAAATACCATCGCCCGCTTGTTATCGCCTTTGGCCATGTAGCTTTGAGCCAACATCGCATAAGCTTCACCTTGGAGCTTATCATCGTCAATTTCTTGAAAAATCTTGATTGCCTTATCGTATTCTTGGGCGGCGTAATAAACATTGCCTAAGCCAAACTTGAGGGTATCGATCACGTCAATTGAGCTATCTTTAAATAAGCCCAACGCCTTCATGAGCAATTCTTCGGCTTGTTCATAGTCTTTACCTTCAACTAGGAGCGTTGCCAGCTCATAATAATGACGGTAATTTTTGGGCTCATGATCGATTTTTTGAACTAGGTTATGAATCAGCGTGCGAGCCTTTTTTTCTTCTTGTTCCCGCTTCTTAGTGTAATTACGCTGATTTTCTCGATTCTTTTCCTGTAATTTTCTTACTTTTTCTGAATCGTTTTCTGCCATTTTTATCACCTAAACCAAATCAGTTTCATCTAATTTTCTATTCAAATAACTAGTATCATTCCAATCAATCAATTGAAACGACTTGCCCAGATCTTGACTCTCTAAAATCGTCGTGCTGGTATTAGCTAAGCCGCCGCGCTTGCGTAAATCCGCCAATGGGACCCCAAGCAAAGCGTTCATTTCTGCGTTTAGTGCTGCACCGTGGCTCACAATTAAGACGTTTGCATTGGGATTATTTTGCACGATGTTAATAATTGCCGGAGTCATTCGCTTGATGACATCCGCATAGCTTTCCCCGCCGATTGACGTTGGATCATACAAGTCCGGATGATTCCGAAAGTTATCGAAGTCTTTTGGATATTGGCGTTCAACGTCAGCAAATTTCATTCCCTCCATCTTGCCGAGGTGAAATTCCTCTAGCCTGGAGAGCAATGAGATTTGGGGATGTTTTTTTAATTTACGGTTAATCGTTGTCGCCGTCACGCGCGCTCGCTTAATTGGGCTGGCGTAAATGTGGTTAAAGACAACCTTAGCCAAGTGTTTGCCAAGTAAATTCATTTCTTCATAGCTTTGGGGGAGCAGGGGTGAATCGCCGCCGGCCCCTTGGTAGCGGCTTTCAAGGTTCCATTCGGTTTTTCCGTGACGGACAAAGTACAACTTAGTCAAAATTTATTCCTCCAAAAAGCAATTTGCTGTTTATATTATGACAGGAAAAGGTTCTGATTTCAAAACGTTCCAGTCGAATAATACGAAAATTTATTAAACAGAAAAACTAACCATTTTTTCAATGAATGAGCTTTTAAACGAATATGCATTGTACACAACTCATCAAATTCGTTACAATAAAAGTAAGAGGTGAGTGCCATGCCAACCATTAAAATAACAGTCCCTATGAAGCAGTACTTATCAACAACACAGTTTGCCGGCAAAACATTCCTATTGATCGCCGATGACGGCGGCGGTAACTATTCACTGCACGGCGGGGCTTGTACAATTGGCGGCAACTTTACGCTAGTCGTGTTAGATCAGCCAGATGAACGGTATCCAATTCCTTTGAAAAATAATGCTGAGATACCACTATTTACTTCGGCATATGATCTCAACTTTTTAGGAGCTGGTTTGAAAATGGATTTCCAACATCACAGTATCAGGCTCAGTGATGATGCGGAACTCTTAGACAGTGCTGTTCAGATTACCCAGGGAACAAAGGTCACTAAAGCATTCGAAGCCGGAATGACGCCAATGGATTATGGTTGTTAATCAGCAGTTAACTAATTTTTGAATCTCTCTATATATAGTTAAAAAGGCATTGGTCAAAATC
Organism: Lentilactobacillus fungorum; assembly: GCF_016860605.1. Taxonomy (GTDB): domain Bacteria; phylum Bacillota; class Bacilli; order Lactobacillales; family Lactobacillaceae; genus Lentilactobacillus; species Lentilactobacillus fungorum. The sequence goes on along the minus strand of NZ_BNJR01000019.1, from coordinate 57,205 downwards.
AACCAGTGCCTTTTTGAGCGAATAATAATTTATTGGAACTTCGTAACGTCTCTATTTTGAATAATCAAGCGATGCGTTACTAAGTAGAAAACGCCTAGCCCCGCACACTAATATTATACATACTGTAACTCTTCAGCCTGCTTATAAGCTGCGTCAATAATCGCAGAACCCAGGCACTCCTGGCCATCATAAAACACGACTGCCTGACCTGGCGTGATGGCTCTAACCGGATCGTCAAAATCAACCCGAACTGATTGACCGTCATCACTAATGTGGACCGTTACGCCGGTATCCTTTTGACGATAACGGAACTTCGCTGTGCAATGAAAGTCTTTACCTCGATCTAAGTTATTAACCCAATGGATGTCTGAAGCCTCTAAGTAATCAGCATACAACAACGGGTTATGATACCCCTTGCCAACATACAGGATGTTTTTCTTAAGGTCCTTGCCGACAACGAACCACGGCTGGTTGTCAACGCCATCGCCGCCAATGCCAAGTCCTCGCCGCTGACCAATTGTATAATACATTAAGCCATCGTGTTGACCTTTAATTTCGCCATCAACTGTCATCATTTGACCTGGGGTGGCTGGCAAATAGTGACCCAAGAAGTTCTTGAAGTTTTTCTCACCAATAAAGCAAATGCCAACCGAATCCTTCTTATCAGCCGTTGCTAACCCAGCTTCTCTGGCAATCTTTCGGACATCTGGTTTGACCATATTGCCAATTGGAAACATCACCCGGTCAAGCTGCTCTGCTGAAAGTTGGCTCAAGAAATAAGTTTGATCCTTATTGCCATCGGTTGCCCGCAACAGATGATTATGACCATCTGCGTCACGGGTTAACTGAGCATAGTGACCAGTCGCAATGTAGTCAGCACCCAATTCCAAAGCGTAATCTAAAAACGCCTTGAACTTAATCTCTTTGTTACAGATCACATCAGGATCGGGCGTTCTGCCTTTTTTGTACTCGTCCAAGAAATATGTGAACACACGGTCCCAATACTCCTTTTCAAAGTTAACAGAATAATATGGGATGCCGATCTTGTTAGCGACTTTAGCAACATCTTTATAATCTTCAGTCGCTGTACATACGCCGTTTTCATCAGTATCATCCCAATTCTTCATGAAAACGCCAATCACGTCGTAGCCTTGTTGTTTGAGCAGATAAGCGACGACAGAAGAATCGACGCCCCCACTCATTCCAACAACAACCCGAGTTTGACTGTTGTCTTGCATAAAACCACCATCATTTCAATTAGATTCTGGAGAATCCACGAGTTGAAGGTCGTAATTTCCAGTAAATCTTATATTAACGCATTCTCGAAATGATTGCCACCAATTAATAAAGCCAACTTATTTAGTTAAAAACGCGGCAATTAAATCTTGGACTGCCTGATTATCTTCAGGCTTGCCAATCGTGATCCGCAACCAACCAGCACGTAGCCCATTGCGGACTAAATAACCATTTTTTAATAAGTACTCATACAACCCATCGGCATCGCCGCCTTTGACTTGAAAGAAAATAAAATTAGCCGCTGAGTCATAAAATAGTAATCCCGACTTCATTAAGAAGTGTTCCCACTTTTTGCGTTCACTGATCACCGTATCAACCACCTGATCAATAAAATCAGTATCTGAGAAAGCTGCTTTAGCCGCAATTTCAGCAAAAGTACTGAGATTATATGGTAATCTAGCTGCTTGTAAATACGCAATTAGCGGTCCGGTACAAGCCGCGTAGCCAATTCGAAAGTTGGCTAATCCGTATACCTTGGAAAAGGTTCGTAAAACCACCAGATTCGGATAACGTTTCGTCAATTGAATCACTGAGGCCTTCTTTTCACCGGTAAACTCAATATAAGCCTCGTCAACGACTACCGTAACCGTTGTCGGAAGATCTGCCATAAATTTTTCAATCGCTTCAGGCGCGATAAAGGTTCCGGTTGGATTATTGGGGTTGCAAATCCAGACTAATTTCGTCTTATCATTAACCTCCCGCATGAACGCGGCTAAATTAATCCGGCCGGAATCATCCAAATCAATTGGCCGAAGTTTGGCGCCCTCAATTTGGGCGTGCAGCTGATACTCAGAAAAAGTGGTCGCTGGTTCCAAAACTTCATCACCGGGGGATAAAATGACGCGGCTCAATAATTCGATTAGCTCATCCAACCCATTGCCAAAAATCAAGTTATCTGGATTCAGGTTAAACCGCGTTGAAATTAACGATCGTAATTGTTCGGCGTTGCTATCAGGATACAAATTGGCATCCGCGTAATGCCAGCTGTCTAATGCTTTAACCACATCAGCAGAAGTTCCAAAAGCATTTTCATTCGCCGACAGCCGAACCAGTCGATCAAGCCCATACCGCTGTTTCAATTCAGTAAGGGTCACTTCTGGAACGTAGGGATTCAAATGTTTAACCGTTTCTTTTACCATGGAAAGCCTCCAATTTTAAGCTAAGATAACCACTTATTGATTGTACCGTATCAAAAAATCCTCTCGTAGGCAATCCAACTTTGATTACCAATTCTTGATTTCTTTCCGATCGGCGTATTGGCTTTGTTTGCCTTCCCGGCCAGCTAATTCTTTTTTAATCTGGTCTGGCGTGATTCCCCGCTCGGCCATTAAGACTTCCACGTGATAAGCAAGATCGGCCACTTCCAAAATAAATTCAGGATCCGATTCATTTTTCGCGGCGACGACGACTTCAGTGGCTTCTTCACCGACTTTTTTTAAAATTTTGTCCAGCCCCCGGTCAAATAAGTATTTCGTATAAGACCCTGGCTGGGGATTTTGTTTTCGATCTAAAATCAATTGATAAAGTTCATCTAAGTTCTGCATGATTGGTACCTCCTATATAAAAGTGAGCGGAGCAAAGCGCTTAGAAAGCGGAGCCTAAGGCCACTTGGCCGGAAACCCCGGGTTTGGATTTTTGGCCAAGTGGCCTTAGGTGCAGCTTTCTGCTTTGCGCAGCTGTCCTACTAAAGTGAGCGGAGCAAAGCGCTTAGAAACTGGAGCATAAGGCATCTTGGCCGGAAATCCCGGGCTTGGATTTTTGGCCAAGATGTTTTATGCGGAAGTTTCTGCTTTGCGCAGCTGTCCTAAAATCAGTGAGCGGAGCAAAGCATTTAGAAAGCGGAGCCTAAGTTGACTTGGCCGGAAATCCCGGGCTTGGATTTTTGGCCAAGTTGACTTAGGTGCAGCTTTCTGCTTTGCGCAGCCATTCTAAAATAATCAACGCTAAGTCTCTATCAGACCGCCTATTTAACTAAACGTTTGCAGCGTTCGATAAAAACAACTTTGGTGCCCAGTATGACACGCTGGCCCGGCCGGAATGACTCGGACTAATAACGTATCTTCATCGCAATCAATTTGGATTGCCATAATCTGTTGTGTATTACCGCTAGTCGCGCCTTTGTGCCAAAGTTCTTGCCGGCTTCTAGACCAAAACCAGGTTTGTCCGGTTGAAAGGCTCAATTGATAGCTTTCTTCACTCATATAGGCCAACATCAAGACCTGATTACTCTGATCATCTACCACAATTGTCGGCATCAATTGATCCGGGTACCTCGCAAAATTTGGTTTTAACGTACGATCACCCCATCTTTTAATAATTGACGCTTTACCTCAGTAATCGTCAACTCACCGTAGTGAAAGACTGATGCTGCCAATGCGCCGTCAACGTTGGCATTCGTAAAAACGTCACTAAAATCTTCAGCGGCCCCTGCTCCACCAGAAGCTACAATTGGTACGTTGACCGCAGCACTCAACTGGCGATACAAATCAAGATCAAAGCCACTTTTAGTTCCGTCCTTGTCCATGCTGGTTACCAATAATTCACCAGCCCCGCGGCTAACCCCCTGCTTTGCCCAATCAATCGCGTTTAGAGGTGTTGGCGTTCTGCCGCCATTAACGTAAACCTCATATTGGCGGCTGATTGGATTAAATTTGGTATCAATTGCTAAAACGATACATTGGCGGCCAAACTTTTCAGCCCCCGCGGTTATCAAGTCGGGATTAGAAACGGCCGCGGAATTGACGGCTACCTTATCTGCCCCAGCCTTTAATAAACGTTGCATATCAGAAACATCGTGGATACCGCCACCAACGGTCAGTGGCATAAATACTTGACTGGCAGTTGCTTCGATCGTTTCAACAATTGCCGAACGACCTTCGTGGGTCGCCGTGATGTCCAAAAAAACCAATTCATCGGCCCCTTGTTGCTGATAGGCTGCCGCAATCTTAACGGGATCGCCAACATCTCTCAAATGAACAAACCGAACGCCCTTCTTAACCCGGCCGTGATCCACGTCCAAACAAGGGATCAACCGTTTAGCTAACATGATCTGCCACCTCCGCTAATGTTTTTGCCGAAAGGTCACCAGTGGCCATTGCCTTGCCAACAATCGCCGCGCTGATCCCAGCATCGGCTAACCGATTCAAATCGGTAAGATTTCGAATGCCACCAGAAGCAATGATGCTGACGGCTGGGAACCGTCGCTGAAGTTCACTCAGTTGGGCAACATTGGGGCCCATCATCGTCCCATCCCGAGAAATGTCAGTGACAATAAAGTTAACGACTGAAAAAGCCGCCATTGATTCAATGAGTTCAGCCATCTCAACGTCACTTTGTTCCAGCCAACCGGAAATTGCTACCCGGCCATTCTTACCATCAATGCCAACCACAATCTGATCAGCACCAAATTGCGAGATAGCTTGCTGAATCAATTTTGGCTCTTTCAGCGCCGCTGATCCTAAGATGACCCGAGCGACGCCAGAAGTTAAATAAGCATTAATTTGGGCCAATGAGCGAATCCCCCCACCAACTTCAACAGCTAAATTGGTCTGCTGACAAATCTGTTCAATGACCGGCCGATTAATTGGCCGGCCCGTTTTGGCGCCGTCTAAGTCAACCAAGTGAAGTTGCCGCAAACCAGCTTGTTCAATCGATTTGGCTTGGGTTAGCGGTGAGTCACTGATTAGGGTTGCTCGATTAAAATCACCTTGATAAAGGCGGACACTTTTTTGATTCTTCAAATCAATTGCGGGAATAATCTGCATTTTCAGTCAGCTCCTTAAATTGTGTTAAGCCAGCCAGTCCAATTTCACCACTTTTTTCCGGATGAAATTGGATGCCAATCACATTTTGCTGTTTAACAATACTTGGAATTTTGACGCCGTAATCACTCGTTGCCAAAATTGTTTTCGGTTTGGCCTGAACATAGTAGGAATGAACAAAATACGTAAACTGTTGATCAAACACGGCCGCTAACGGATCGGCGGTCGTTGCTTGATTTAGGTCCCAACCCATGTGAGGGACCTTAACGCCAATAGTTGCTGGAATTGGCACCACTTGACCGGCAATAATCCCCAGTCCTGCGGTTTGGCCAAATTCCAAACTTTGGTCAAACAATAACTGCATACCCAAACAAATTCCTAGGATTGGCCGCCCAGCCTTAGCAGCCGCTTTGATCACCGGCACAAGCTGTCGCTGTTGTAGGGATAACATGGCTTTTCGAAAGGCCCCCACCCCTGGTAAAATCAAACCGTCAGCGGCCAAAATCTCTTGTGGGTCGGCTGATAGCACATTTTTTATGCCGAGGTAATCCAAAGCTTTCTTTACGTTTCGCGTATTGCCAGTATCATAGTCAATGATCGCAATCATTCAAATAACCCCCTTGGTCGATGGAATGCCAATGATTTCTGGATTAATCGTCACGGCTGCACGCAGGGCTCGTCCCAACGCCTTAAATAACGTTTCAAGCTTATGGTGGCTATTTCGCCCGTAAAGAACTTCGGCGTGCAAGTTCATATCAGCATTAAATGCAAAGGCCTGAAAAAAATCTTCAGTCACTTCGGTGTCATAGCCGCCCAGATGATCGTTAGCAAACTCGGCATTAAAAACCAGGTAAGCCCGGCCAGAAAGGTCAATGACCACCCGGCTAAGCGTTTCATCTAAGGGAATCAACGCCGAACCAAACCGCTCAATTCCAGCTTTATCGTCAAGGGCTTGTTTTAAAGCAAGCCCCAAGGCAATGCCGACATCTTCTATCGTGTGATGCGGGTCGACTTCCAAGTCACCCTTGGCCTTAATAATCAGCCCGAAGCGGCCATGGCGGGCAAAAGCATCTAGCATGTGGTTAAAAAAACCAATGCCAGTATCGATTTTAATCGTCGTATAATCGTCCAAATTCAAACTAAGTTGAATATCAGTTTCTTTAGTAGTTCTCGTAATGGTTGCTTTTCTCATCGTAATCGCTCCCCAATCAAAAAATCAGTAACGCCAAACAAGTAACAATGTCCAAATCGGTAAGACCATTAACGGCCGTCAATGCACCGATTTTCTTAAAAAATTTCGAATCCGCCATTTTCTCACAAGTGATTACGCGATGACTGATACTTATTTCAGTGCTTAACAAGCCGTTATTGTCGGTGCGTCACTTTACTCTTATCCAAACTTTTGAATTCGAGATAGCCGCTGACGCTTTCAAACATCCGCAAAGAATTATTTGGCATAACTGTCAATCAAATTCATCGCGGCAAACTTGGCGTCGGCTCGTTGCAAATTGGTCATCAAGACTCTAAGTTGGGGTCGGAATTGTTTGAGCGCCAGTCGGTTAACCACTAGTTTCGTATTGACCTGCATCAATTTGGCATAAATCCGCAAATTATTCTCCCTTAACGTATTACCCGTTTCGACGATATCAACAATTGCATCAGCCAAACCTACTAGTGGCGCTAATTCAACTGAGCCTTCAATCTTGACAATCTCAACGTCTTCACCAATGCGTTGAAAATAATCCTTAGTAATGTTTGGATACTTAGTGGCAATGATTTTACGGCGCTGTTGGTGTGGGTCAAATGCTTCAGTTGATGCTAAGACGAATCGACATTTGCCAACGCTTAAATCAAGCATGGCATACTGTGAATTTCGCTGTTCAGCTAAAATATCGCTACCAACAATCCCAACTTGCACTGCCCCACTGTTTAAGTAAGTTAAAACATCTGGCCCTTTTACCAAAATAATTTCATAACGGGGATCTTCCTTAAAGATTAGCCGTCGACGCTTGTTTCTCAAGCCTTGACAATCAATCCCACTTGCTTCTAGGATTGGCAAAACTTGTTCTTCAGTTCGCCCTTTAGTCAGGGCAATTTTGATCGGTACCATCCTTTTCACCTGCTTTTCGTTAAATCAATTAACTGACTACCACTACTAGCCGCCAACGCTTCGGCTGCCGCTTGATTATCCACCAAACAAAGGGTGGCATTGGGTAAGCCGGCTAATAGTTGTTCTGCTTGGGGCCACTGATCGTTTTCAAAATAAATCAGAACAGGCGCATCAGGCTTTCTCAATGGTTGTCGCTGAACCAACGCATCAATATCGAAGGCAACACCAACGGCCGCGACGGGAACTTTTTGAAAATTCGTTAGCAAGTCATCATAGCGGCCACCACTAAATAAGTAATCCGCCGAACTAGCGGTAAACCCACGAAATGTCATCCCGGTATAGTAGGCTTGCGGTGACGGGACGCTGAGATCTAGCGTCGTGTCAACCCTCGGGAACTGCTGGGCAATAAAGCTTCTAGTTGCCGTTAGTTGATCAACCAGCTTGGTAATCCGTGGTGCTTTTGGCAGGGTGTTTACCAGGGCTAAAATGTCATCAAAGTTGCCAAACAACCAAGGCCACTCGGATAAAAACGGCGCATACTCGCTACCTTTCAGCGGTGCCCACAAATGGTTGTAGCGGCTTAAATCTTTGGCGTAAAGCGCGGTCTTAAGCGTGACCTTGGTCGGTGACGGCAAGGGTAATTGCGCCATTACCGTATCAACGAATGTCGCTTGACTCAATTCAACAACGACCGATTGAATGTTCAACTCGTGACACCCACTCAAAGCAACTGTCAAACATTCCCAGTCAGCTTTCATACCACCGTATCCAACAATTTCAACCCCCGCTTGAGTGAGCTGGTTGTAACTGCCCGAAAGCTGCTTTTTGAGCCGAAACACATCCCCGCCGTAGTACCACTTGACGGGTAATTCAATTCCAGTCGTGCTCATAACCCGGGCAACCGGCAACGTCAAGTCAGGCCTAAGAACCAGGGTTTCACCCTGATCATCCAGTAATTGATAGGGGCGATAATGGTTTTGATTAAGTGGCTTAAAAACGTCTTGGTATTCCAGCACCGGGGTAGTGAGTTTACGAAATCCCCGTCGGCGAAAGCTTTGAAACAACTGATTTTCAACTACTTCTTTGGCTTCGGCTTGAACACCAAGTTCATCCCTGGTGCCGTTTGGTAAATTTTTATTTTTCATAACTTAGCATTCCTTTCTTTAGGACAGTTGTGCAAAGCAGAAAGCTGCGTGCAAGCACCTCAATCAAAAATTCCAAAACCGGGAATTTCTGATTGAGGAGCCTTACACTCCGCTTTCTAACCGCCTGGCTCCGCTCACTGTTATTAGGACAGCTCCTCAAAGCAGAAAGCTGCACCTAAGGCGACTTGCCCAAAAATCCAGGCCCGGGATTTTCGGTCAAGTCGCCTTAGGCTCCGCTTTCTAGCCGCTTTGCTCCGCTCACTTAACAAAAAAAGTCCCCGAAAACTGATTTCAGTTTTCGAGGACGAATTTTAATCGTGGTTCCACCCCAATTTGCCGCTCCCTCACGGAAGTGTGCCTTACGTTGCCAACAGCTAGTCATCATTAACAGCTGCGGTAACCCTGATAACGCTAAACATGCGAATCGGTCTACTGGGGTTCAACCGGTTAGTTCTTAGATGTGGGTTCACCAGCCGACGCATTCCTTCACAGCAACGGAACTCTCTTAGGCGTCTAAACTGGCTACTTTTTCTAATCAAAACTTTATTTTATTAATTTAATTGTTAATATTAGCATCCTTTTTTGATAAGTCAAGGACTTTTTGAATCAATTAACAGCCATCGCCGCCATGCAATGGTAACCTCTGCCAACCTCGGCAATGCTGTGGGCATCACTGCCATAGACCATCGGAATTTTTAATAATTTTGCCGTTTTAATAATACTCAGACTCGGATACTGCTCATTGCAATAAGCTTTGTAAAGCCCTGACGAGTTGAGGTCCAATTGGCGCCCCTGTTCCTTAATATTAAGCAAAATTTCATTGATCAGCCGCTGGCCAGAAATTGAAAACGCTGAGTCAAGATGAAAGTAATCTTGGAACTTTTTAATCAGCGTGATATGCCCAATTCGATTTGGCGCGTACTGTCCCAAATCGGCTTGAACCGAGTCAAGCACCTGCTTAAAATAAAATTGATATAGTGTTTCTGAACTATTAACTTGACTCAGTAAGCCGTCTTCAAAATCCGTTAAGGTGTCGTCGACGCACCAATAACAATTATCTCTGCCCTTCAAAAAATGAACCGATAATAAATTATCATCCGTTTGGGGACCATACTCATCCAAAAATCTTCGGGTCCAGTCCGTAAATTCAGGCAAGAAATCGACCTCAAACCCAATATGAATTCTAATTTGATCAGCGTATTTCTGTCGCATTTGCTTGGCCTTTTTCAAATACGCTGGTAAATCGCTGGCCGCCATTGAAGCATCGGATAGGCCGGTCGGTTGGCCTTCATAAAGATCGGCAAAATCTGCCGGCAGCGGCGCGTGTTCGGTAATACTATACTCATCAAAGCCCAGCTGAATGGCTCTTTGAATCATCAATTCCACATCCTCACCACTACCGTGAGGACAAAATTCGGTATGGGTGTGCCCCTCTCGTTTCATCATTATATTCACCTCAAGTTCGTTTTAAGCCTGCGATTATCCACGATCATTCAGTTACGTTTTGGGTTAACCCATCCGGAATTAGATTACAACCGCCAAACAGCCCTTGAGTGAAGGAGCCAAAGTGGTTATCGACAGTTTAGTTTTTCGAATAAGGGCAAAAAGCATTGACGAAGGCTACACATCAGTTTAACCACTTTCTAACTTTAGAAAAAAGAGTGTCCTAGCGGTCTAGCGCGCCGGACACTCTTTTTGATGGATTAAATCTTATAAATCAACTTTAACGACCCAGCCATACTTATCTTCTACGTCGCCTTCTTGAATACCATATAACGTATCATAAAGCTTCTGAGTAACAGGACCCGGCTTGGTTTCACTATAAAAGACATGTTTATTGCCTTTATAAGTTAAAGAACCAACTGGTGAAATAACTGCAGCCGTCCCCATTGCGCCGGCTTCCGTAAATTGATCAAGATCATTAATGTCGATATGGGTTTCTTGTGGATCCAAATCAAGATCTTTTGCAATTGTTAAGATCGATTTCTTAGTAATTGATGGTAAAATCGATTCGGATTTTGGTGTATAGAACTTACCATCTTTACCAATTCCATAGAAATTGGCGCCACTAAATTCATCGATGTACTTATGTTCTCGAGGATCTAGGTAAAGTTCACCCGCGTAACCAGCTTCGTGAGCTTGGGTACCAGCTAACAAACTGGCTGCATAGTTACCGGCCGTTTTGGCCTGGCCAGTCCCAGCATGAGCGGCCCGATCGTAGTCACTCACAACGTATGGCATTGGTTGTAAGCCCTTAATATAGGCACCAACTGGCGTTGCATAAATCCGGAAGGTATACGTACTTGATGGTTTAACGCCTACAACCGGTTCAGTCCCAATCATGAATGGCCGAATATAGAGGGAACCGCCTGAGCCATAAGGTGGCACGAAGTCTTGGTTAGCTTTGACGACTTGCTTAACCGCGTCCACGTACTTATCTTCAGGATAACTTGGCATTACCAGCCGTTTGGCCGAATTATTTAACCGCTTGGCATTCATGTCCGGCCGGAACAAATTAATCCCACCGTCTTTTGTGCGGTATGCTTTCATTCCTTCGAAAACTTCTTGACCATAATGGAGTTCTTCGGCCCCTTCAGATAACGTAATTGTCGAGTCAGTGGTTAATTCACCGCCTTGCCACTTACCGTCCTTGTAATCTTCCGTGTAGCGATAAGGTAAATCTCTATACTCAAAGCCAAGGTTGTTCCAATCGAGGTCTTTAATATCTTGTTTTGCCATTTATGAGAATCCTCCTTAAAATATTGTTAAGAGGATGATAAATAAGAAATTAAGTATGGTTTCCCGATGAGCTTATGTAAGAAATAATCCAACAGAACTGCTTAGTCGCTGAACCACTGATTTAATTATCATTTTCTTGTTTATCATCGTTTCTTAATTAATGTCTAATTTATCGCTTTTGAAATCCGCTGTCAATATCGAATTTTAATTTTGGTACTCATATCAAAATAAAGGCGCACTGCCAGTTCCCTTGAACCTCAAGAAAACAGGTAGTGCGCTGAATTAATTTTGATAAATTTCTCGCAAGGCTGCCAAATCGCCAGCCGATAGCTTTGTTTTGCCTTGATCGACCGGAAACATGATTGAATTGCGATCGAGACTGTGATCAAGGCCAAGGGCATGGCCAATTTCATGCATCGCAACTGATAACTGGATACTGGACTGCGGATATTCAATGTTCAATCCCGCCTTGCCCCGATTAAGATCATCCGCATGATATCCAAGTAGTGGATAAATCTTGGGGCCGCCCAGCCCTAACTCAATCGCGCTACTTTGAGCCGAAATTCGTTTCCGATAAACGTAGAAAGTAATTTCATTAGTTTGCGCGCTAGTTTTTTGGGAAGCTGGGCTTAGTTTAACAATTCCCGTATGATTATATTTAGCCACCGCGGTTAAAAAGACCTGCTTGGCTTTAGCAGGAACATTCTTTGCAAACCGATAGCGATAATGATTCGATAATTTCCGTTTATTCACAATGCTTTCAATCGGCGTCTCGTTACGGGCTTGTGTCGTTGCAGGTGATTGTGTAATGGTTGCCGCTTTTTTCAGTCGGCCAATCAGCATGGCTGGGATATCAACGGCATTGTTAACCTGCCTGCCGATCGTGGTTAACGCATTGGGCTGAACAAAAATATTAACCGTCAGTAAAATGACCGCCGTGGCAATCAACCGATTAAACCATTTCATGAGATTGTCCTCCATTCACACGATAATTGAGCGGATTCGAGTGGCTGGCGGCGTTGTTCATCCACCCTTGTTGTGACTGCCAATCTGAAATCAGCGGTGTCTTTTTCACAATCATTTGAGAAATTTGTGACTCATGATACTGAGTTTGAAACCAAGAAACTGGCAAAACAATCAAAGCGCTTAATACAAAGAAAACAATCAAGTAGTGCGTGACAACCCCCATTAACGCGCCAAGCAACTCATCACCAACGTGGAAAATTGGCAATTTGGCAGCCACGTTTAAATAGCGTCCCAGTCCTAAATAAACCGCGTTAGTAACTGAAAACAAGAAAATAAAGGCGATCAAATCAAATACATAAGTCCATTGAATATCAGGTTGCCATCGTAATTGTTTCAAACCAGTAATCACCAAATTTGCAAGCGGCTGAAAATAGTACAAGGCAACAATCAACGCTAAAATCAGCGCGCCGGCTCGGATCGACTGATGGATAAATCCCAGCCGAAACCCGCTCACTAAACCACTGATTAATATCAAGATAACAATTATATCTAAAATCATTTGGACCCCTTACCTTAGAACAAACCGACAGCTAACCTAAAACGGTTGATCAATTTTACCATAACAACTCATTCTCACAAAATTATGGCTTAAAAATTAACGCTTTTTTATCGACATTTAGGAAAAAGCAACTTTTGTAAAAAAGTGAGCCAAAAAATGATGCCACCAAAAATGGCAATCACTTTTCAGCTCAGATTTGATAGCTTGGTTCAAGCCCAAGTTATTTTGAGTGGCACCCCCAATTGACGATGCCCATTGTCACAAAAACTAATTAGCCCGCTTAATCACTTCTCGGTCAATTAAATTATTGATAATAAAATTGTATTGTTCGACGCTGTCGGCGGTTGCTGGATCCTTAAAAATATTGATTTTCTTAAGGCCATTACCAGTCGTGATGGACATTCGAAAGCCGTCCAAATCCTTTGAAACCATCATTTTAAACTTATACCCCGCGTTATAGGGTGAATTCGGGTCTAATGACCGATCCAACGAGAAATTGCCGGCTTTGGTTTCCATAAACCCTAAATCCTTTAAGGTGTACCGTTTGATCCCGTCACTAATTTCATAAGTTTGTGAATCACCATTTGCTTGAGCTGTCTTAGAAAATGCCATTATGCTTTCACCCCCTTACGCTTTACGCGGTTAACAGTTTTAACGATTGCCGCCACGAGCTGATCAAGGTCCTCATAGGTATTATAACGGCCAAAACTAATTCGAATTGATTCACTGATTCGGGGACTATCCTTACCATACATTGCCACCAAAACGTGTGAAGGCTCAATACTGCCAGCCGTGCAGGCCGAGCCGCCAGAAACGGCAATGCCGGCCAAATCAAGATTGGTTTGCATCACGTAAGTAGAAATCCCCTTCAGCCAAATATTGAAGACATGGTTCAAGTTATCTTTGCTTATTTGCCCATTGACTTCAAAATCAACGCCGTTTTCAGTTAATTTATCAGCGATATATTTTTTGAACTGAAGATACTTAGCTTGCCGGTGCGCTTTTTCTGCTTCAGTAATCGTTTCAACCGCTTTTCCAAAACCAGCAATTGCCGGCACGTTTTCAGTCCCAGCCCGACGCTTTTCTTCTTGGTCGCCGCCTTTAACAAAGCTTGGGAAATTAATGCCATTGCGCTTATACAAAAACCCAATCATCTTAGGACCGTTAATTTTATGAGCCGAAGTGGACAACATATCGATATGATCACGCTGCACGTCAATATTGAGAAGGCCATACGCCTGAACAGCATCCGTATGGAACCAAGCCTGGTGGTTCTTTAAAATTTCACCAATTTCATGGATCGGCATGACAGACCCCACTTCATTGTTGCCAGTCATGATCGAAACCAAGATTGTTTGGTCATCTAAGGCTGCCTTAAAATCAGCCAATGAGATGTTGCCGTTCTCATCAACGGGCAAGTAGGTCACTTTAAAGCCCATCTTTTCAAGCGCCGCACAAGGCTTTAAGATTGCTTCATGTTCAATAGCAGTCGTAATAATATGTTTACCAAGCGATTGGCGGGAAAGGGCCGTTTGCATGATCGCGGTATTGTCACTTTCCGTTCCGCCGCTGGTAAAGATAATATCGTCGGTATCGGCATTGATGCTTTTGGCAATAATGTCGCGGGCATGTTCCATCACGGCCCGGGATTGACGGCCCAGCCCATATAGGGTTGAGGCATTCCCATACACGTTTTTATACTTGTCCATTAACTCTTCGTAAACCTCTTGAGAAACTGGGGTTGTCGCCGCGTTATCCAAATAAATCTCGTCGCTCAAAGCATTCACTCCTTTAGTAACTCGTTCTTAAAGAAATCAATTAACATCTGACCGGATTTTTGACCGGCACTGACAATAAACTGGTCAAAGTTAACGTTGGCATTTTCGTCACCAACGTCAGACATTGCCCGGATCACGACATACGGGACGTTACTTTCATAAGCAACTTGACCCACTGCCGCGCCTTCCATTTCAGAACACAACGCGTCTGGAAAATGCTGCTTGATAGTTGCAATCACCTGCTTGTCAGCGACAAACTGATCCCCCGACACAATTAGGCCACGGTGGGCAACCAGGCCATTATCCTTGGCCGCTTGTAAAATTTTATCTTCTAGTTGGCGATCAGCCGGAAATCTGGCCGGAAAGTTAGGCAATTGCCCCATTTGATAGCCAGCCGCCGTCACATCAACATCATGATAAGCCGTCTGTGAGGAGACGACAATGTCTCCGATTGAAAGACCATCGCCAATCCCGCCAGCCGAACCCGAATTAATCAGGCTGTCCACCTTAAAGTGGTTAATCAAAATTGCCGCGGTAATTCCAGCTTGAACTTTGCCAATCCCAGATTTAACGATCACCAGTTTTTGATGATGAATCTGGCCAATCAAAAAGTCCGCATGTCCATAATGTTCAGTTGTGGCATTATCCAACGCATCCTTTAAGACCGCCAATTCCTCGTCCATTGCGCATATAATTCCGTAAGCCATTCAAAAATCTCCTTAATTAACGAAAAACAACACTAAATAAACGATTAAAAGTAAAGTCAACAAAACCGAAATTGTCCAGTTTAACCGTCGATTAGTCCGTCTCCATCGAAATGTTTTAAAGTCATCCACTAATTCGCCCGTTTGGGGATGCTCAGCCGGATGAGTGCCATCGCCTTGCTGATGTTCTCGAGCGTACTTTCGTTCGACTTGTACCCGCCGTTTATCGCGCTCTTTAAAGTCCGCTTCTTGTTGCTGTTTGAGCTGGCGATACTGTTCTCGAGTGAGTGGTTCAGCCTCTTTTTTATGATCAATTGCCAATGAAGTGGTCACCTACTTTTGCATGAGTTGCCAGTGTTGGATTGCCATGATTGTTTTCGCATCTTCAATCTCGCCGTTTGCCACCATCTGAACGGCTTCGGGCAATGATTTCTTGATAATCTCTAAAAATTCACCTTTATCCCGTGGCAATTCATCCTTAACTGGCTTAAGATCTTCAGCCAAATAAAGCTGCATATATTCGTCAGAGAATCCCACACTTGAGTAAAAACCACACAACCGTTTGACGGTTTGAGGAACGTAGCGAATCTCTTCGTTTAGTTCGCGAATCACTGCATGATGAAAATTATCGTCACGGCTATCGACTTTACCCGCAGGAATTTCAAGCGTCGTTTTGCCAATCGGTGCCCGCCACTGCTTTTCTAAGATCATTTGGTGGTCATGAGTCAACGCTAAGACCCCGACGGCTCCGGTATGATGAACGATTTCTCTAGTGGCTTCTTGACCATCGGGTAATCGGACGGTCTGCTTTTCAACGTTAATAATGGCGCCATCGTAAATTTGCTCTGATCCAATGACGTGTTCGACAAAGTTCAAAAAATCACCTTATTTGTTTAATGTTTTTATTTTACAAAGATTTGGCCCCGAATGCAATTGAGGCACCTAGTCATCGATGACCCGAGCTTTAGCAGCTTGAGGCCCCTTTTGGCCTTCAACGACGACGTATTCGATCCGAGCGCCCACTTGGATCGTGCCGTACTGTTCTTCTGGAAAAGCGTTTTTAAAGAAAAACAGGTCGTCACCATCATCTTGGGTGATAAAACCAAAGCCATTTTTAGGACTATATGTTTTTACTTTTCCTTTTAACACTGTCAGTCTCCTTTAGCTAAGCTATTTTACTATTTTAGTAACGAATCTTAATCGTCACACTTCCTGGTAAAAAAATAAAGCCAGGACAAGATAACTTGTCACTAGCTTTATTTTACTGTTTTCGCCCACAATATGAAACCACTTTTAACAGAGTTCCGCTTAAAAGTAACTTGCCTTACTTTTCATCAAACCCTTCAGTGGCGGTTTCTGGAAATTCACTGCGGACAATTTCAGCACATGATTGACAGAACGTTGGGTAATCTGGATCAGCGCCCACGTCCTTACGAATTAAGCGGCAGCGTTCACAAACTTTACCATCTGCTTTTTCAACCAGCAAGGCTAGGCCATCGCTGTCAAACTTAGTGCTAGTATCCGGTGCATCGGTGAAGGCCTTGACGTCCAATTGGGAAACTTGCAAAACCGTTGCCAAATCAGTATGGAGGCTTTCAAACAAATCAGCAACTTCGCTGGTTGCATAAATCGTTAATTTTGCTTCCGAGGACTTACCAATTTGCTTGGCATCTCGAGCTTCTTCCAAAACCTTTAGGACATCGTCTCGATAGCCCATAAATTTCGTCCAGTTTGCCAAAATCGTCGCGTCATTGTCAAAATGCTGAACTTCAGGAATATTAGCCAGTTGTGCAAAAGATTCAGGCTCTGACAAGAACGGCCAAATTTCTTCTGCAGTATGTGGCAATACCGGCGTCATGAGCTTGGTTAAAGTGGCAGCGACTTGATACATCACAGTTTGCATTGAACGGCGTTTATGACCGTCTTTTCTGTCAATATAGACAATATCTTTGGCCACGTCTAGGTAAAACGCAGATAGATCAGCCGAAACAAAGCTAATCAATTTCTTGTTTAAATCCAAGAAATCGTACTTGTCATAGCAGTCACGTGCTTCAGCCAAGAATCGGTTTAACACGATCAGCATATATTGATCTTGCGTTTCAAGCTGGTCAAAAGTCATGCCGTCTTTAGCCGGATCAAAATCCGAAATGTTGGCCAATAAGAACCGCATTGTATTTCGAATTTTCTTGTAAGTATCAGAAACCTTGACGAAGTTTTCGGTGCTGACACGGACATCGGCCGATGTATCAACGGATGTCACCCACAGACGAACAATCTCGGCTCCCATCTTTTTAATCACGTCAATTGGCGCAATTGTATTCCCCAGTGATTTACTCATCTTGTGGCCTTGGCCGTCCAACGTAAATCCTTGGGACAAAATTTGTTTATAAGGGGCTTTGTTCGAAACGGCCACACTGGTAATCAAGCTGGAGTTAAACCAGCCACGGTATTGATCGGAACCTTCAAGATACATATCAGCCGGATAAGTCAAATCGTCGCGTTCTTCGAGCACACCTTGATGCGACGACCCAGAATCAAACCAAACATCCATAATGTCATTTTCTTTAGTGAACTGGCCATTAGGTGAATGTTCACTGGTAAATCCAGCTGGCAATAAATCTTTGGCGGCTTTTTCAAACCAAATATCCGAACCGTATTTTTCAAATAAATCCGCCACGTGGTTGATGGTTTCTTCGGTAATAATTGCTTCACCGTCTTCACCATAAAAGATTGGTAGTGGAACACCCCAAACCCGTTGTCTGGAAATGACCCAGTCACCACGATTCTTAATCATATTGGCGAGGCGAACTTTCCCCCAGCTTGGGAAGAACTCGACATCATCCAACGCTTTTAAGATATCATCTTTAATCTTATCAACTGAAGCAAACCATTGTGGGGTTGCCCGGAAGATAATCGGTTTTTTGGTCCGCCAATCAAACGGGTAACTATGTTTGAGTGGCATGTATCTTAGCAATAAATTAGCGGCTTTTAATTTGTCCAAGGCAATCTTGTTGGCATCGTCATAGAAAACGCCCGCAAAGTCTTTGCCAGCCTCTTCAGTCAAATACCCTTTGTCATCAACTGGGGCAAAGATATCCAGCCCATATTTACGGCCAATATTAAAGTCATCTTCCCCATAACCAGGAGCCGTATGAACTAAGCCAGTTCCTTCTTCCAAGTCAACAAAATCGCCTAACATGGTTAATAGCTTTTTGGTGTGGTCAAATGGATGCTCCGCCAAAACGCCTTCTAAGTCTTGGCCTTTAACCGTTTTAATGGTTTCAACGTTTTGCCAACCTACCAAGTCGGCAACCTTGTTAACTAATTCGCTGGCAATCACGAACTGCCGCGTTTCGCCTTCAGGCTTGACAACTGAGTAATCAAACCCAGCATCAACCGTGATCCCTTCTGAGGCTGGGATCGTCCAAGGAGTCGTCGTCCAAACTACCATGTAGGTCGTCTCGTTATCCAAAACACCTTTACCATCAACCACTTTTTCACCATAAAATGCGGTTGGTGAGGTAATGTCGTGGTACTCAACTTCAGCTTCGGCTAGAGCAGATTCAGATGACCATGACCAATAAACCGGCTTTTTGCCCTTATAAATCAAGCCACGTTTAGCGAAGGCCCCAAACACTCGGATTTCTTGAGCCTCAAACTCTGGTTTTAATGTTAAATAAGGGTTGTCCCAATCACCAGACACACCGAGGCGCTTAAATTCTGCTTTTTGGCGTTCCACTTGTTTTAACGCATATTCTCGACACAATTTTCGAAAGGCGTTCGTTGACATCTTTTTACGATCATAGCCGGCCTGCGTTAATTTTTGCTCAATTGGCAAGCCGTGGGTATCCCAGCCGGGAACATAGGGGGCGCGAAACCCGCTCATGGATTTATAGCGGACAATAATGTCCTTAGAGATTTTGTTCATCGCATGGCCCATATGAATATCACCATTCGCATATGGTGGTCCATCATGGAGAACAAAGGTTGGTTTGCCTTGATTTAATTTTTGCCTTTGCTGGTACACATGGTTTTCATCCCATGCTTTTTGTCGATCGACTTCTTTGACAGGAAGATTTCCGCGCATCTTGAACTTTGTTTTGCCTAAGTTTAACGTATCTTTTACCCGCATTACGTAACTTCCCTTCTTGGTATTGTTTCAGGATAATGGTTCTGATTTAAGTTGTGTAAAGTGACTGTGATGAAAAATAAATTGGCGGCACGAGAGACTGACCTAACGCTCGGGGATTCACCCTTCACCAATGCTGTGTGAAAATGGGTTCCAAGGCAATGACGGCTTACTTATTCTCAAAGACGCTTTTGATTCGATGATGAAATCCTAATTTTGGAAACAGGGGATTCTCTTAGAAATTTGCAGGCTACCCGGCTGAAACGTGCGCCACCAAGCAGGAACCTCCACATAAGCACCTCTATCACAAATCCCAAACCCGGGGATTTCTGATAGAGGAAACTTATGCTACGGTTCCTAAGCGCTTGGTTTTGCACTCTGTACAAAAAAAGCCCCCGTCACAAGGGACGAAGACTTTCGTGGTACCACCCAATTTTAGAATTTGTCAATTCTCTCAACAACAATCGATTTATGTACTAGAGGTGATCGATTAATTAACCGGTGACTGCTAAACTTTCACCATCTTTAGCTCGCTGATGTATCGGTTAATAACTTTCTGGTCTCTAATCGATTAAATTATTTATTTGCATCATCTGGATAATAAACAACCGTTTCATTTGGATCATCAACATTCACTGCATCTTCTACTACGTCTGTATGATTATCCTGTTTGGTTCTTGATTCTACCCCTGAATTTGAGGTGTTGTCAAGGTCACCCACAACCTTTTCAATATCTTCATACGTCGTCGTTGGGGTTTCTTCGACCAAATGATCCCAGTCAGATCCCTTGATAACTTCAAGTTGGCTTTCCAACATGACTTGCAATCTCTGCCTAAAGACCCGGGTGTTCTTTCTCAAATCATCCGTTTCAATAGCCAACTTCTTAGCCCGTCTGGAAGCTTCCTCCAAAATATTATTGGCCTTTTCATCAGCAGCGTTTAAGATATCGTCGGCTTTTTTTTGCGCCTCGCGATTCGTAATTTCCGCTTCTTTCTTGGAATTCGTCTTAACTTTGTCAGCCGCTTCTTGGGCAACCAAGATTGATTGGTTTAAAGAATCCTTGAGGTCATTAAAATACGACAACTTATCCTTTGATTCGGCAAGTTGGCCAGACAAGTCTTTATTTTCTTGTAATACAATTTGATAATCCTTAATGATTTGGTCTAAAAAATCGTTGACCTCATCAATATTATATCCCCGCAATTTGGTAGAGAATTCCTTATTATGAATGTCTTGTGGACTTAAAACCATGGTGAATCAATCCCTCCTATTTATTTCGATTATACACATCGATCACAATCCGAATCTTATCTTTTTTGGTAACGCCTAAAATATCCTTGATGACAATCCGGCCAAATCCACGAACAGAAACAATATCTTGAATCGAAAGCTCTAAATCTGGTCGATCAGAAGTTACCCAGTTAATGCGAACTGCACCACCATCGATTAATTCCTTAGCGTGATGGCGAGAAATATGGAACCCTTCACTTACAAGGGCATCGACTCGCCTGGAAGCAACGGTTGTCGTCACTTCCTCACTCTCATCAACTGGGTGGATGATCGCTTCTGGCTTAACTTGTTTTAATTTAATCTTAATTTTGCCAATTTTGTCAACCTGTGAGCGAACATAATCAGCCATTTCAGATTCACACATAAACTGCCAATTAAGGCCGTCCGTAATAATATCACCGATCACGTCTCGATCAATCCCGGCTCCCATTAACGAGCCTAAAATCTGGCCGTGCGATAACGTTGCAAATTTACTGGGATAATCAATTTGGAAAGCCGTAATATTAAAATCATCACTTTGCGGCGTGAAGTATTCCGGAAACGCAATTGCCCGCTTCATTTCAGCTTCGGCAAAGCCCCCATACGTTTTAAAAGTAATGCCATCATATCGGTTAACAATCGTCTCAAGAATATACAGTTGTCTCGGATTTAAAAAATTAGTCAGGATTGGCCGATATTCATTTTCAACTCTTCCGCTCAAACTATCTATCGACTCAAGAAACGGTAATTCATCTGGTCGATAATGTTGTGACACGTTAGAATCCACCACGGTAATACCCCTCTTTTATTAATAAGCGACGAAACTGATCAGTAAGTTGGCCACGTAAGTAACCCCATACTGAACAAACGTCAAAACAGCCAAAGCAACCAGCGGCGCTAAGCTAATCATCCCAATGGTTGCGAAATTAAATAAGCGCTCAAAAGGTTCGACGATCCGGGCCAAAAATCTGCCAAGGGCCGTCCCGTAAGCATTAGGGAACCAGCTCATCAGTGCATAAATCACAATTGCCAGCATATAAACACTAATTAACTGGTTAATGATTTGAGCGGTATAATAAATCATATTTTGCAATCGATCGCTCCTTATTTTTACATGAGTTGTTTACTTAGTGACCTGGAATTTTTTGGGGGAGCACAGGAAGATATCCTTGTCCAATCGGTTGATTGAACCGTGAATGGCGAATAAAACCCCATTTAAGAAATCAACCATCCTCGCTGATGAATTAACATCAAGCTTATTTAATTTGACGATCACGGCACTATCCTCCAGCAATTTTTGGGCGATTGTATCCACGTCGGTATAATTAATCGGTTCAAATACAATGATTTTACTGGGGTCAATCGGTTGTTTATTCATCAGCACCACATTATCGGTTGGCTTTTCATTATCAGCATTGGTCGTCCTGGGTTGATCCGACTCCATCCCGAAAAAATTAGCAAGGTTAAATTTTTGTGGCATGTCGTTTCCTTTCGCATCCACCTCTCAGATAAATACCGATCACATCACTTTGTTAGCTACGACGACGGTGTTTAAAGAACGGTGGAATATCGTCTTGTGAATCATCATTCTTATTGTTAGCATCATCAGAAACATCTGGTTGGAAAGGATCAAAATCCTTCTTTTCAACGTCGTCAAACTCGTTATCTTCATTGATTGAAGGTCGGGTAGCTGCCGGCTGCTTTCGAATATCCCAATTACCAAGCGGGTCGCTTTGTTGTGCAGCTTTAGAGTTACTACGGGCGGCGCCGGAATTATTACGCTCATCCAAGTGCGGCCGAGCACTTCCCTGAGGTCGAGCAGTTCGTGTTCGCCGCGAAGCTAGTCTGCCCTCATCCGCACGCTTCTTGTCGATACCAGTTGCAATAACGGTTACCCGAACTTCATCACCAAGTGACTCATCGATTGACGTCCCAAAAATAATGTTAACATCACTAGTAGCCGCTTGTGACACAATATCTGAAGCATCTTGAGCTTCGAACAATGATAAATCAGGGCCTCCGGTAATATTAAGCAGAACTTGTTCGGCCCCATCAATTGAGACTTCCAACAATGGTGAAGAAATGGCTTTCTTTGTTGCTTCAGCTGTCCGGTTTTCACCGTTAGCGGTTCCAACTCCCATTAAAGCAGATCCCTGATTCTGCATTGTAGTCTTAACGTCGGCAAAGTCAAGGTTGACGTACCCGGGACTGGTAATTAAATCAGAAATCCCTTGAACCCCTTGACGTAAAACGTTGTCAGCTTCTTTAAACGCATCCATCATTGGTGTCTTTTTATCAACCATTTCAAGCAGTTGGTTATTCGAAATAACAATCAACGTATCAACGTTTTCCTTAAGTTGAGCAACCCCTTGATCAGCGTATTTAACCCGTCTTGGGCCTTCAAAACTAAAAGGTTTGGTAACAACCCCAACCGTCAAAGCACCTTGGTCCTTGGCAATTTTAGCAACAATGGGAGCGGCACCATTACCGGTTCCACCACCCATTCCAGCGGTAACAAAGACCATGTCGGCTCCTTCTAGGGCTTCGGTAATGGCCTCTTCGCTTTCTTCAGCAGCTTTAGCACCAACGTCTGGATTTGAGCCTGCGCCGAGTCCGCGAGTTAGTTTCGGTCCTAGTTGAATCCTGGTCTCAGCTTTGGAAGTTGCCAAGGCTTGAACATCTGTATTGGCGACAATGAATTCAACGCCCTTAACGTCTGCATTAATCATTGTGTTAACAGCGTTGCTTCCGCCGCCGCCGACACCAATAACTTTAATATTTGCACCGTGATTATCGGTGGAATCTAGTGAGTACTCCATAATTATTTTTACCTCCGTAAAGTGCCTGATTAATCAAAGAAATCGCTAAAGAAATTCCTGATTCCTTCGCCACGCTTCTTCTTTTGTTGTCGTTTTGGTTTACTTGGCTTTTCTGTTGCGGGAATCTGCGGTTCTTGCGAATTGGCTAGCTTTGGAACCTTGGTTAAAGTGGCACCAACAGCTGATCTAACAATCATATCAACGTCCGGTAAATCGGCAAAATAAGAGACCAAGGACAATGCAGCCGTAAATGATGGATGTCGTAATCCCATTTGATCAGGAATATAGACTCTGACGTTGGTGTTGAACTGGTCAGCGGCTAATTCGGCAATTCCTGGAAGGGCGGCGACACCCCCGGTAAGGACAATTCCTCCCGGCAACTCCAGCGCTTGAATTTGATTTAATCGATCCTTGACCCGATCAAAGATTTGACTAAGCCGGGCCTCGATAATCTCTGCAAGGTAGCGTTCATCAATGTACGTTGGCTCTGATTGACCTACAACATCAACGGGAAATTCATTATCTGCTGATGCTTGCAGTGAATCAGCATACCCATAATCGCGCTTAATCTTTTCGGCGCTATTCATGGATGTGTTCAACACGATCGAAATATCTTTTGTGATATATGCCCCACCTTCTGGGTCGGTCGTCGCATACTTCAACTGGTGATCGTGAATAACTGACGCGGTTGTTTGACCCCCGCCTAAGTCGACGATAATCGTGCCAAAATCCTGTTCGCCATCGTTTAACATTTCGTGACTTTCAGCTAATGGCGTCAAAACGGTTGACATAATATTTAAACCAGCCTTTTCAACGGCCTTTTGTAAATTATGCATAATCCCTTTTGAACCGGAGATAAGCTTACCGCGCATTTCTAATCGGACACCAACCATTCCCCTTGGATCTTTAATGCCATCAAACCCATCGACAATAAATTCTTCTGGTTGAATATCAATGATCTCGCGTTCCGTTGGCAGACTTGTTCCTAGAGCCGATGCAGCAACGTTTCGAACATCTTCTTCGGTAATTTCTCTAGATTGGTCATCTAGGGTAATTAACCCATTACATGGCTCAATCTTCAGCATGTTTGCCGGAACACTGACAATTACGTCTTTAATTTCAATACTTGCTTTTTCTTGAGCTTGATTAACAGCCCTTCTAATCGCTTCGCCAGCCTGATCAATATCAACGATCACACCACGGCTCAATCCATTTGAAGGCTGATTTCCCACACCAATAACGTTCAATTGCCCTTTGACTTTTTCTGCAACAATCACTTTTATTGAGGTAGTTCCTATATCAAGTCCCACATATAAACCCGAATTATCCATATATGTAAGGAACCTCCACATCTAGAATATTTTCTGAACATAACACAAGTTTAACACAATCATAACTATGGAAAAAGATTAATTGATACTAATAAGCCTGCGCTGTATGCGTATTCGCAGCTGACTTATTTTTTGTAATTGGATACGAATAAGCGCCCACTTCCATATTAATCATACTCTTAACTTTAAGCTTCGCACTGATACTTGGATAATAATCCATCTTATCACCAAAACTGCTAATTGAGGCGTACACTTTATTGCCATCCGTCATTTGCAGAAAGACTCGATCCGGATTGCTCTTTGTCGGTGAAAAACTAATCGTATTAATCACTGCACGAACTGGCGGATCAATCCGACGATACTGTTTAATGGTTCGCCGCAATTTCTTAGGTTCATGAAACTTTTTTAAAACCGGAAAACCGGCTCTAGGATTAAGCACCTTGGTTTTGATAATCACACCGCTTTGCAAAATAGGTTCATATCCTTTGTGAACATAAAGATACCCGATTGTGGGATACTCTTCAACCCTAATTTTAACCTGATTAAAATGAACTAGCTTAAGGTGAACAGTTTGCATTCGTTGGCTCCGATTCTTTAAGGCGCGGGCCAATTTATTTTCTTTCCCCCAAACTGAGAAAAGTGACGTGCCAATCTTTACTGACGAATACTGTTTAATTTGCTTCACACTAATAATTTCGTTACCAGAAACCTTAACCGATTGAACTTTACTGTATGGTGAGATTAAAAAGGCCATGAACAGAATAATCAAAAGTACCACAATAATTAAGGGTGACATCTTTTTCAAATTTCTAATTTGATAACGACGAAACAGGCCTTTTTTTGACTCTGGAATTTCATTTTTCGATCCCACGATCATCTACCCCCAGCAGCTCATTAACGAATCAACGATCTCGCTAAGTCCAAAATTTTATCAGCTGAATCAACCACACCCATTTTCTTAGAGTTAGTTGCCATTTTCTCACGTTCTGCCGAATCATGCATGAGTTGATCAACAGATTTAAGTAAACTTTGACCATTTAGGTCAGGCTGTTTAATCATGAGCGCCGCTCCGCGATTAACCAAGCTCATTGTATTTTTAGTTTGATGATCCGCCGTCACATACGGGCTTGGAATCAGCACTGCTGCAATTCCCAATGCCGTGATTTCTGCAATACTTGTCGCCCCCGCCCGGCCGACAATTAAAGCCACCTTTGGCAGAACCTGCGGCATATTATCTATGTAAGGCAAAATTTTAACATTATCACTAATTCGTACCTTATCGAGTTGCTGTATCACGGAATCGTATCGCTTTTGACCAGTGATGAAGACGACTTGGTACGCCCGTTTATTGAATTCACTGATCGCCTCAATGACGGCATTGTTAATTGCCGGGGCGCCTTGACTGCCACCAAAGATTAAGACCGTTGGCTTATCGTCTTTTAACCCAACTGTCGACCACTTAAACGTACTTTTCATATTAGCGACTTGCTGGGCTCGCGGATTACCCGCGAACACCACTTTTTGCTTTGGAAACTGCTTAGCCGCTTCATGAAAACCAATGGCGATTTTGTCAACATAATGGCTTAAGAACTTATTTGTTAGCCCAACGGCACTATTTTGTTCATGGATGATCGTTGGAATATGGGCTTTGGCCGCAGCATAAACAACTGCTCCCGACACATAACCACCCGTTCCAATCACAACGTCTGGCTTAAAATCTTTAATAATTTGTTTTGACTTGTGAACACTTTTCAAAAATAGCGCAATTGTTTTAAAGTTCTCAAAGGACAAAGACCGCTTGAAGCCTTGAATTTCTAATTCCATGAAATCAATCCCCTGCTTAGGGACAATCGCACTTTCCAATCCTCTTCTTGACCCCACATAAAGGACCTTCGAATCCGGTTCTTGCTTCAACAGGTCTTCGATGATTGCCAGGGCCGGGTAAATATGCCCACCGGTCCCCCCACCAGAAATGATTAGTCTCATCCGTTTTCCTCCTGTTTATGGGTCAATTTTTCAACGTCTTTAATAAATTCATCGCCGCGAACTTCAAAATTTTTGAACTGATCCCAACTGGCATTGGCTGGCGATAACAGAATAATATCGCCGTCAGCACTGTCAGCGTACGCCGCTGGTACGGCTTCATCTAAACTGGCAACTTTTTGAATGTGTTCAATGCCGGCTTTTTGCAGGGAGTCAGCCAACAAATCCGCTGTTTGTCCGAACAGAACCGCCGCTTTCACGTGCTGTTTGAATTGAGGAATCATTTTATCGAACGTATATCCCCGATCTAGGCCACCAGCAATTAAGACAACTGGTTGATCAAATCCTTCAAGGGCCATTTGAGTTGCTTCGATATCAGTTGCCTTGGAATCGTTATAGAACTTTCG
Organism: Lentilactobacillus fungorum; assembly: GCF_016860605.1. Classification (GTDB taxonomy): domain Bacteria; phylum Bacillota; class Bacilli; order Lactobacillales; family Lactobacillaceae; genus Lentilactobacillus; species Lentilactobacillus fungorum. The sequence goes on along the minus strand of NZ_BNJR01000019.1, from coordinate 30,209 downwards.
GCCGTTTGCCTCAAGCACGTATTGGCAACGATGGCGAACCCCCGTGAAGGTTTCTAAGACATTTGTGATTGCCAAGTTTGACTTACCAAGAACTTTGGCAGTCGCAATGGCTGCCAGCGCGTTTTCGACGTTTTGCTTTCCTGGTACCTTAATGTCATTAGCGTTCATGATAAATTCGTCATTATAATACAGCTTACCGTTTTTTTCATAGGCACCATGGTCAATCTCGGAAGTTCGCGCAAATGGCACAACCTGAGCTTGACTACGATGACTTAATTGTCGCCATTCATCTGAGTCAAAGTTAACGACAAAATAATCGGCTGGCGTCTGGTTCATTGTGATCCGCATCTTAGCATTGACGTAGTTTTCCCGAGTCTTATGGTAGTCCAAGTGATTGGAAAAAATATTAGTTAAAACCGCAACATGAGGGTGAAGGCTCTTAATCCCCAGTAACATAAAGCTTGAAAGCTCCATCACAATTGTATCGTCTTTTGTTGCTTTTTTAGCCGTTTCTGTCGCTGAGATGCCAATGTTACCAGCGGCATATGCTTTTCCCTTTGGTCGTTCTTCGTTCAAAATTTTAGTGATCATCGTTACCGTTGTTGTTTTACCATTACTGCCAGTAACACCCACAATTTCAGCGTCAGTAATTTGGGCAGCCAATTCAACTTCAGTAATAATCGGTAGGTGATGGTTAACTGCTGAATTCACAACCGGGTTATCATAAGGGATCCCCGGATTTTTAACCATTAAGTCAAAGCCGCGGTCTAAAATATCCGCTGGCTGCTTACCAGTGAGCGTCTCAATTCCTCGATCGTTGAGTTCTTGGACTTCCGGTAATTCACTAGCCGGTTTTTCATCACTTAAAGTGACGTTGGCCCCGAGTTCTTGCAGCGTTTCGGCCGCATGAGTCCCGCTTTTGCCAGCACCTAAAACCAATACTTTTTTATTTTTATAATCGTCTATCGCTTTCATAATCAATTCCCTCGTTTATTTTTTAACAACTCTGCTAAACACCTAAAGCTAGGCTTAACCGACAATTCTGAAAGGCCTAGCCAACTCGGTGCTTTCTAAACGCTTTGCTTCGCTCAGTCTTTTATAGTCAAAGAGGCTGGATCCAAAACAGCCGTTTGGTTCCAACCTTTACACAATCGTGACGACACTGGCAACAGCGGCAATTAACCCGATTAACCAGAACACAATGTCTATCTTCCACTCACTCCAGCCGAGCATTTCAAAATGATGATGAATGGGGGTCATCTTAAAGACGCGTTTGCCGGTCAACTTAAATGACGCCACTTGAATCATAACGCTGGCAGTCTCGCCAACATAGATTATACCAATAATCAATAGTGAAAACTCGTGATGAACTAAAATTGAGACACAGGCTAAAGCACCGCCAAGGGCCAGTGACCCCATATCACCCATAAATATCTTGGCCGGTTTGTGGTTGAAAATGAAAAATCCCAGTAGCCCACCAACAATTGTCAAACAAAACATGGCAACTTCTTGTTGGTGTTGTGCCAAAGCAATGATACCGTACGCACCAAATGAAATAATGCCCAAACCAGAAACCAGTCCATCCAGTCCATCCGTTAAATTGACCGCGTTAGAGAACCCTACCAGCCAAAAAATGATAAATAGAATATACCAGTACGAAACAGTTAGATCATGAGCAAATGGTACCTTAAACGCCATTGGAAAGCCTTCATGGATATAAACACCAGAAAAAATAACGGCGGCAACAATTTGTCCCAAAAGTTTCTGCCAGGCTTTAAGCCCCTCGTTTTGACGCCTAAACAGCTTAATTGAGTCGTCCCACATTCCAATTAAGCCATATGTAATGAGGACAAACAATAAAATTAACAGCGTCGGGTTCAAAATGTGTTGAATCGAAGCCCATATCAAATCGGTAACCACCGTTGCCGCAATGAACAAAATACCGCCCATTGTCGGTGTCCCGGATTTTTTTTCATGCCACGTTGGGCCTTCTTCTCGAATCATTTGCCCTTCGTGCTTTCTTCTAAAATAGTTAATTAAGCTCGGCATAAACCCTGCCGTAATCACAAAGCCACTTAGTAACGGTACCGCCCAATTCATCATTATTCTACTAACCCATCCTTAACCTATTCAAAATTAACTTTTAGTGTTTCTTTTCCAGTAATTGTCTTTGAGAAATTGATACTTTGACTCTCTGCATAGCCACTGCCAGTTGATTCTAGTCGAATCCCTGTCAGCTTACAAAATGCTTCAACATCTGACTTGCTCCAACCGATAATTCTTGGCATCTTCCAATCCTTATTTGTCAAAATAAAGACGCGCTTTTGCTCACTTACCTTTTGACCTGCTGCAAGAGATTGCTTAACAACCGTGCCACCATTGCCAATTGAGACGACGTTAAAGCCCTTTTCGTTAAGTGTCTTCTTGGCCGTAACCGCCGTTTGATACAAGACTGACGGCAACGTTTTCTTAACGGTTGTCTGCTTGGTATTGGCGTTTTGCAAGGCTCTGGTGATCACTGGTTTAAAAATCTCTGCCAACAGCTGCGTGGCCGTTTTGGTCCCAGTCAGTTGAGGCTGCTTCATTGTAATAAACATCACATAACGTGGGTTATTAGCTGGAACCATCCCCGCTACAGAGTATAAATAACTGTCGTCACCAGAAGCGTAGCCGCCATAACCATTGCTGACTTGGGCAGTCCCCGTCTTGGCAGCAACACGATAACCTTTAATTTTATAATCCTGGCCGATTCCATAGCTCTTATAAACGACATCTTGCATGTGTTGACGTACCTTTTTAGCAGTCTTTGCACTAATCGGGTGGCCAACAACCTGTTTGCCGTACTGTTTGATTATCTTACGGTTACTTGAATCAGTAATTTTAGAGATAAAGTACGGCTTCATCATTGTACCATTATTCGAAACCGCCGTTAATGCCTGCATCATTTGCAGAGTCGTGACTTCAATCCCTTGACCAAAGGACGTGTCAGCCTGCTCAATTGGATACTTAAACTGGGCTCGGCCGGCTAATTCTCCCGGCAAACCGGAATTCGTACTCTTCAAGAACCCAAACCGTTTAATATACTTTTTCCAAGTGCTCGGCCCCATTTGCTGCTCCAAGTGAGCCATTGCCACGTTACTGGATAAAGCAAACCCCTTATTGTAGGTGATATATCCCCAGCCAGCCGGATTCCAATCAGGAACAATTTTGCCATCGATTGAATAGCGACCTGATTCATAGGTATCATTACCGTTAAAATGGCCAGAATCAATCGCCGCTGATAGCGTAAAGATCTTCATCGTCGATCCCGGTTCATAGGTGTCGGCACTCAATGTATTCGTCCAAGCTTTATTGATGCCGCTAAGCGTCGCCGCGTTAAAAGTGGGCCGCTGTGAAGCTGCCACAATTTTACCGGTTTTGGCGTCCATCAAAACGGCGTTCATGCCTGCCGGATGGACCTGAGAAACAACCGAATTCATTTCACTTTCCAATAACGTCTGCAGCCTGGAATCAATGGTTGTATAAACATTGTTGCCATTCTTAACTGGTTTTTGTTTTTGCTTTCGTCCAGGTAATTTATACCCGTAAACGTCATATTGAGCGTCCTTATAGCCGTTTTTACCAGCCAGAACATTATTAAAGGCTTTTTCAATCCCCATCTGCCCTACAAGATTAGTGGTCCCAGTTTTCTTATTATTTTGTGAAACAGCGACCCCAATTAAATTAGATGAAAAAACACCATTTGGATATAAGCGGGCTTGCTGTTGAACAAAATTAATTCCAGGGAGATGTTGCGCTTCAATTTTCTTCTTGGTAATCAGCGAAATATTGGTTCCCGCACTGCCAAATTCTACTTGGAAGGGCTGTTGGTTTTTGGGTGATAAAATGCTGAGCGCCTTTTTTTCAGAAATCGGCAAATATTTAGCAAGCACTTTGGCTGTTTTTTGTTTATTAACAACGTATAGCGGCTTGTTATTAAGACCACGCTGGCTTTTATCCAACACGGCATAAAGCGAATATGTACTTGTATCTTCTGCGATTGGGTTGCCATCAGCATCATAAATAGTCCCGCGCCTTGCTTTGAGGGTTTGGGTCTGCGTATACAGCTTTTGGGCCTGATCATTTAAATTCACATTTTTGACGTTTTTTCCCACCGCGATCACTAATAATCGTGATGACAGCAACACAAACATCCCGATAAAAAGAAAAAAGAGGCAAACGCCCACAATCTTCTGATTTTTTAAAATTTTCTTTTTAGTTGTGGAATGGTCAGATGAGCCTTTCATTTGGTAACATTCCTTATATTGGCATTTTTAAGTGACATATTCCCCTGCTTGGCAACTTTTTCTAATCGACTGCTGCTTTGAAGCTCGCCGATTTGTTGCTTTAAATTAGTATTGTCATTTTGAACATTGACAATCTGGCTATCAACGTGCTGTAACTGATGTTGCGCGTTTGACAAGGCAATTTTTGACGATACAACTAATAACATTAACACAGTTAAAATGACACTGCCACTGACAATCAGCAATTTTTCAAACGCCGAAAGTTTTAAGCGTTCAGCCGCCCGAACGTTTCTAGAGACAACTTCTTCCGGTGTTTGTTCAGGCGCCGAGACATAGGTTTCGGGTTGTTCAACAATTTTACGAGCTAAATTATTTTGTGCCATAGTTATGTATTCTTCCTTTTAAATTATTTTTTAATTCGTTCGATAATCCTTAACTTCGCACTATGGGAGCGATGATTTCCTTCCAATTCGTTTTCTGAAGGAATAATAGGTTTACGAGTGATTAGCTTGTACTTTGGTTTGATGCCTTCCGGAATAATTGGTAAGTTAGGTGGCAACTCTGGTAACGACGTTTTTTCTCTAAACATTGTTTTAACGAGTCGATCTTCCAGTGATTGAAACGTAATCACACAAATACGACCGCCAACTCCCAATAAATCAATTGCCTGTTCTAGTGAGTCTTCCAGCGCAGATAATTCGTCGTTAACCGCGATTCGAATCGCTTGGAAAACTTTTTTTGCAGGATGGCCGCCATGACGTCTGGCCGCTGCTGGAATTGCATCTTTGATAACCGCGACCAAGTCATCCGTTGTATCAATCGAATGGCTTTTTCGACGTTCTTCAATTAGTCTGGCAATTTGCTTGGAAAATCGCTCTTCGCCATAGCGGTAAAAAATTCTCACGAGTTTTTCATATGGCCATTCATTGACCACTTTCCAAGCGTCCACTGGGTTATCTTGATCCATTCGCATGTCCAGACGGGCGTTAAACCGGTAACTAAACCCCCTGCTAGCATCATCAAATTGAGGGGAAGAAACGCCCAAGTCATAGACGATCCCATTAATTTCGGCCACGCCGTTTTCTTGGAGGGCTTTGGTTAAATTTCTAAAATTATCGTGAATTAAGGTCAGCCGATGATTATCAAACTCGGCCTTAAGGTGTTTTTGATTATAAGCAATTGCTTCTTCGTCTTGGTCAAACGCATACAAGTGACCCGTTTTGAGTCTCGCTAATATTTTGCTGGAATGGCCCCCACCACCTAGCGTTGCATCCACGTATGTACCAGCCGGATCAACTTGAAGGCCATCAACGGCCTCGTTTAATAAAACGGTTACATGCTCAAATTGTGGCATTTGGCCACCCCCTTTTGATTCATGAATCATTAAAAGTCCATCATATTTTCAGCAATCTCGTTAAAGTTTTTCTCTGCGTCCTCACTGAAATCACTCCAGCGGGTATCACTCCAAACCTCAAAGCGATTGGAAACGCCGACAATGACGCATTTTTTCTCAATCTTAGCGTATTGCCTTAACACATTTGGAATATTAATTCGCCCTTGTTTATCAAATTCGCACTCAGTAGCTGCTGAAAAGAAGAAACGGGTAAAGTAGCGGGCGTCCTTTTTGTTTACTGGCAGGTCATCAATTTTACCTTGAATCTTCTGCCACTCGGTCATGGGATAACCAAATAAGCATCCATCCATTCCACGAGTGACAACGAATTTGTTGCCAAGATCTTGGCGAAACTTAGCGGGGATAATGAGTCGTCCTTTGGCGTCGATATTATGTTGATATTCGCCCATGAACATCCACTCATCCCCTTTATTTCAACTTGCATTCACATTCTACCACAATTCCCCACTATCAACCACAGACCCTCCATTTTTGTAAAATGATTGTCATATAATCCATTTTAAAACTTCTTGGCTATAGCAAGATCTTGCCATATCAGCGGTAATTTCAAGTGACACTTTTCACCCTAAGTTCCGACAAAAAAGACCAGCAAAGGTCGTTAATCACCTTCATTGGTCCTAAAAGTAGCGCTAAAAATTATTAAAATTTCTGAATAATCACGTCAATTGCAACCACAAACCAACAGACGAATAAGAATAAATCACTAAATCGCCAGAAAAAAACAAAGAACTTCTTATAAGTCAGCGTTTCATCGCTAAAAATCCGCCATAATAAAACAATTAAGCAAATTCCCAACCAGACAATCACAACCTCTGGAATATAGGACTCGGCAAATCCATTTTGACTCAGCTGATGGATAAAGACCAGTAGTAATGGCGGCCAAAAATCCAATGGGCTAAGCTTAACGCGCGACCTGGCAGCTAACCATTTTTTGAGCGCCCGGGTGAGCAATGCCACCATTAATAAAATAAAAAATTGAAAAATAAATGTCCCGGTAGCGGTCAACCACGGATAAAGATGCATGAATCTGCCCTCCTATTTTGACAAAACGTGTTGCATTGACTCATAATGATAGTTAAACTGTTTATGGAATACATTGAGAAAGTGGTGCAAATATTGGCGCGGAAAAAGAGAACTCGTTTTCAAAAAATCACATTAGTTTTTGTTTGGATTATGATTATTGCCACGATTGGCTCGTTAGTTATTTCAGCCGTCATGACATTTATCTAATCAACTGACTTAATAATCAGGATAACAATATATTCAAATTAAGAGATTGGGCAAAAGTAATTTTTGACCCAATCTTTTTTTACTCACAAATTTTAGTGAAAAACTCATCACTCTACTCTTTGAAAACATCCTTATCAAGAACTTTTTTCTTTATAAACCTGTCGCGGCCGTGAGCCATCTTGGGGGCCGATGTAGCCGCGCTGCTCAAGATCATCAATTAAACGGGCGGCTCGGTTATAGCCAATTCTAAAGTGACGCTGCAGTAACGATGTGCTGGCCTTTTGCTGGTCAACGACAAATGCGAGCGCATCGTCAAACAAGTCATCTTCTGATTCAGCTTGATCCTCTTGTTTAATTTCTTCATCGCTAACCATCATTGACTCATCATAATCGGCTGACTGCTGATCGGTAATAAAGGAGACGACCTTAGCCACATCCTGGTCTGGAATAAACGCCCCCTGCACGCGGATTGGCGTATTGGCATCAATCGGCAAGAAGAGCATATCCCCTCTGCCAAGTAACTTTTCCGCACCGTTTGTATCAATAATCGTTCGTGAATCAATCCCACTAGACACCGCAAAAGCAATCCGCGAAGGAACGTTAGCCTTTATTAAGCCGGTAATAACATCAACAGATGGCCGTTGAGTGGCTAAAATCATGTGAATCCCGGCAGCCCGCCCCATCTGAGCCAGCCGGATAATTGCCGCTTCCACGTCGTTAGAAACCGTCATCATCAAGTCAGCTAATTCGTCAACAATGACAACAATGTATGGCATCGGTTGAATCTTGGTCTCGTTTTCCCGATTATTTTTGGCAACAAACTCGTTATAGGTACTAATCTTTCGCTGGCCAAACTTAGCAAACAATTCATAGCGATTTTCCATTTCTGAGACCACTTTTTGAAGCGCCCGGGCAGCTTTTTTAGGTTCCGAGACAACAGGGCTCAACAAATGAGGAATCCCGTTGTAAACGCCTAATTCAACTTTTTTGGGGTCAATCAGCATCAATTTGACCTGACTTGGCTTGGCATTTAGTAAAATACTGGTAATGATGCCATTAATTGCGACCGATTTACCACTACCGGTTGACCCAGCAATGAGCAAGTGAGGCATTTTGGTTAAATCAGCCGTAATGACATTGCCGTTGACATCTTTTCCCAATGGCACTTGCAGTAAATGACCATGGTTGTCAGGCTGATGTTCAACCACGTCTCGAAACGAAACCGTCGCAATTTTTTTATTGGGCACTTCAATGCCGATCAATGACTTTCCCGGAATGGGCGCCTCAATTCGAATATCTTTTGCAGCAAGGGCTAACGCAATGTCATCAGCTAAGTTAACAATTCGGCTGACTTTAACCCCAATGTCTGGATGCAATTCGTATTTGGTAACTGACGGCCCTAAACTGACGTGTTTAATCTCTGCCTTAACACCAAAACTATCCAAGGTTTTTTGTAAGACCTGGGCGTTATGATCAATGGACTTCAGTTCGCTGGATTGATCGCCTTGAGGAATCTTGGTTAACAAATCCTTAGTTGGTAACTGATACGAATCGTCTTCTTGAACGTCTACCAAATCAACATCGCTTTTATCATCAGCTTCTGCTTTAGTCGGTTCTTTAGACTGCGCGGCGTTGGCCTCAGCTTGATCAGCGGCGTCTTTGGCAATTGGCATGCCTGAAATTGTAATGGTAGAAGTTGAGAACTTAGGTGTCTGAGCCGACTGCATTTCAGGGGTGTCGGTTGTCAAACTGGTGGATTCAGACTCATGGCTTGTTGGACGCGGTGTCGATTGCCTTTTATTTCGTGCTTGTTTGAATTTAGTAGCCAACGTTACCAGCGATTTTTTACAAATGATTAACCCCTTATGTAACCCGACAAAAAGTTTGCCGAACGAAACGCCAAACAGGACAAAAATGCCAGCAATGATTGCCAACGTCGCCAGCATCCCAACCCCAATTTTGCCGAGCAAGAAGTTAAGGCCAGCAAAAATCCAGGTGGCCAGCATGCCGCCGCCGATGTTAGCCGTGGTGTTAGCAGATGCCATATCATCAACTAATTTGCCCCAGTTAACGGAACTAAAGGCAACTGGTTGAGCAGTTTGAATATACTCAATTAACGTTAGCCATACCAACAAACCAACAAGCAAGAGTAACCCACCAAGCCAATATTTCATCTTAATTTTAGGTAATTTTGAAAAACCGGCCAAAATGATTCCGACACTGATCATCCCAACAAGTGCCAAAGGATAAAGGCTGCCAACCAAGATTCGAACCAAGTTAATGATTAACACGCCAATAATCCCAGCCCGAAAAAGCCCCAACAGTGCTAATCCAGCGATAATCGCGCCGGTCAAATTTAGCGCGTACTTGGCTAAAAAGCCTTGGCGTTTAACCTGAATCTTTCGCGGCTTGCGTGACGTCTTTTTTCGAACTCGTTTGGTTGCCATAAAGGCCCCCTCCTTTCATCAAGTGAGCGAAGCAAAGCGCTTAGAAACTGGAGCATAAGGCATCTTGGCCGGAAATCCCGGGCTTTGGATTTTTGGCCAAGATGTTTTATGCGGAAGTTTCTGCTTTGCGCAGCTGTCCTAAAAAACAGTGAGCGGAGCAAAGCGGTTAGAAAGCGGAGTGTAAGGCTCCTCTGGAGGAAATTCCCGGGCTTGGAATTTTTTCCAGAGGTGCTTACACGCAGCTTTCTGCTTTGCGCAGCTGTCCTCCCCACCTATTTTAACTTATCATGTTCATACTTATGGGTTCGTTCCAAATGATTAAAGCCTTGCTGACGAAGGACTTCATAAATCACGATCGCACAGGTATTGGACAGATTCAACGCCCGAATGTTGGCATCGTCTTGGGGAATGCGAATAGCCTTTTCGGGATTTTGGCGCATAAACGGCTCTGGCAGCCCGGTTGTTTCTTTGCCAAATAATAAGTAATAGTCCTGACTCGCATCTGAATAGTCCGGATCAGTATAATCCTGATTGGCGAACTTCGAGACTAAAAACAAGTTTTGCGGATTTTTGACAGTCTTTAAAAATGCCGGCAGGTTCTCGTGATAATTGATCTGAACTTTGTTCCAATAGTCTAACCCTGCCCGCTTTAAGTGTTTATCATCAATACTGAAGCCAAGCGGCTCAATTAAATCTAAAACGGTATCGGTTCCAGCACACGTCCGGGCAATGTTGCCCGTATTGGCAGGCATCAGTGGTTCAAATAAAACAATATGATTAGTCATTTTTTCCTCCAAGATTAATTAAACTGGTTAACTAGGATTGTGACATCAACCGTAACGGCCGTTAAGTCCTTAATCAACTTCTCAGCAGCTTGATTCTGATTTCGTCCCCAGTGAAGTGGCGTCATTATCATTAATGCCTGCTGTAAACCATCTGGAATTGTAAAGGAATATCGCAGTCTTTCAGCCGTTGCCCCAGGGTAATGATGCTTAAACAGATCGAACACCTTTTGGTTGGAATAGACACTATTCGCCTGGTCCGAACCGAACAAAAGCGTTCTTAGTTCATCAAGATAATCGCTGTTGGGAATTATCTTGATCAGCTTGCCGCCGGGTTTGATAACTCGGTTAAATTCAGCATAAGCAGATGGCGAAAATAAATCAATAACTGCACTAAATACATGATTATTAAACGGTAAGTTAGCGAGGTCCGCAACACAAAAGAAAGCTGCTGCTCCATAGCGAGTTGCGAGATTAATACCAGCTTTTGAAATATCAAACCCAACGGCAACGTCAGTTTGCTTTCTAGCCGTTAGCAGTTTGGCTAATGGCGTCCCTTCTCCGCAACCAACGTCTAAAATCGTTTCAGGTTCCTCAGTTAAGTGCGCATTAATTGCGTCAATGATCGGATCAAATAGGCCTGCTTGTAAAATTTGTTGCCTTGCTTGTAGCATTTGTTCGCCGTATTCATTATTAGCTTGATGGTTCAAAAAATAAAGCGTGCCTTTTTTGGAAAGATCAAAATTGTGGCCATTGGGACAACGCAAGCTAAAATCAATAACCTGATCAAACGGCTCTCCACAAATTGGGCAGGAAAAGAGATAACGGTTTTGGGAAATAAATTGTTTGCCTAGTGCAATTTTTTTCAAAGCAAATCCTTTCTAAATCAGTCAACTATATCATAACGCAAACGAAGAGCCCCCAGCCACAAGGTGGAAGCTCAATGAAATCCGCTTAAAATTGATTTAAATCAATAAAAGTTCTCATATCGCCAGGCATTGGCGCCTGACAGATAATCGGGCGGTTGTGAAACGGGTCAAAAAACTGCAATCGATAACAATGGAGTGCCTGCCTGGTCATCAAATGATTATCAGGGTTATAAAGCCAATCACCAATTAGGGGATGGCCGATTGTCTTTAAATGCACTCGAATTTGATGCGTCCTGCCCGTATGAAGCGCCAATTTAACAACCGTCTGCCGCGGCATTTGCTTGACAACCCAACCTTCCGTCACTGACATTTTTCCAGAATCAATCACTTGGCGTTTGACAAATGAAGTTTCGTCGCGGCCAATTGGTAAATAAATCTCAAAGTGGCGCACCGCCAAATTCCCATCAGCAATTGCTAAATACGACTTTTGAATGGTTCGATCCTTTAGTTGCTTATCCAAAACCGAATGAGCAAAGTGGTGCTTGGCAAAGATCACCAGACCACTGGTATCCTTATCCAATCGGGTCACAATATGAATCCTTTGATTGGTATAGCCGCGGCGTTGATAATAACCCTTCACCCGGTTCACCAGCGTATCTTGGAAGTAACCATGCGCGGGGACTGACGCAACCCCGGCAGGCTTATTAACCACTAAAAAGTTTGAATCTTCATGCACAATTTTAAGAGGGTGTTTAGAAGCATTCACGTGATCATTTTCCGGTTCCGGCGGCAAAACAACCGTCACAAAATCATTTTGGTGAATCAACTGGTTAACCAAGACCGGTTCACCATTAACCAGGGTCTGGCCGCCATGGTATTTAATTTTTTTGAGGAGCGTTCTGGTAACCCCGTAACTCATAATGAACGTTCGAACTTTAATCGGTTGGTTTCCTCGGTACTCCCACGTAAATTTAGTCATCGATTTTGGGCCTGCCAATAAATGAATTGCTAACTCGTCGCCAAAACTGGGTATGCCGATATTGAGCGAACGCAACTCGATGCTTGGAAATTCGGTACTCAATTGAAGCGATTGGGTCTGTTGAAACGACCTGCTGATCACAGGTTAAAATCGTGCGGCCAGCCGACTTCAAAACTACCTTAACCCATTCATCAGGAGCAATAATGAGCGGCGAGCCTAACGTTCTAAAGACGCGGTTATTAATCGACGAAATTTCGGCCACTTGAATGGCATTTAGTAACGGATTGATAATCGCCCCACCAACTGACTTATTGTAAGCCGTTGAACCACTTGGTGTCGAAACACAAAGGCCATCGCCACGAAAGCTTTCAAACAATTGGTTTTTGATATATAAATCCGCCACCATCGTGCCGTTGATTTGCTTTAAGGTCGACTCATTTAACGCCAAGCCCTTATCGGCAAAGCCCCCACTGGCATAATTGACTCGAATATCCAAGAGCGGATACGTAACGCTTTGACCATTGTCATGTTCCAAGCTGTCCACTAACTCGCTGACTTCATAATCCCGCCAATCTGTATAAAAGCCCAAATGGCCCGTGTGAATGCCAACCAATCGAATTCGGTCGCTAATATCTTGGTAGTGGTGAAACGCCGATAATAGTGTTCCATCGCCGCCAACCGAAATGACCATTTCCGGGTTCAGCCCGTCGATACTCAGCATTGATGACTTATCAATTTCTTTTTTGAGGGCAGTGGCAACATTATTTGATGACTCCCCGAGATTACTGTAAATCGCTATTTTCATCTGATGGCTTCCCCAAATGATCACCTGACGACTGATTGTTGGTTTCTTGCAGCTCGTCTCTAATTTCAGACATTTCTTCGTCTAATTTAAAGGCCGCTTCAGCAGAACGCTTTAGGCGAACCTTAAGATCGTCAGGAAATTCTCCTTGATATTTATAGTTAAGTGAGTGTTCAACAGTTGCCCAAAAGTTCATGGCTAATGTCCGCACCTGGATTTCTGCTAAAATTACTTTTTCTCCAGACAGCATCTGAACTGGATACTCGAAAATGATGTGATACGAACGGTAACCACTGGGCTTTTTATTGTGAACATAATCCCTTTCTTCTAGAATATTAATATCAGTTCGTTTTCGCAACAAATCAACAACCTGATAAATATCCTCAACAAATTGGCACATAATCCGCAAGCCAGCAATATCTTCCATATCTTCTTCGAGCCGGTTTTCAGAAATATGCCGTCTAACCATTTTTTCTTTGATGCTATCAACCGGTTTTACCCGGCCAGTTACAAATTCGATCGGACTTCTGCCGTCAATTTTTAAAAATTGCGCGCGAATTCCCCGCAATTTAACTTTAAGTTCGTCTACAGCTTGTTTGTAAGGTATTAAAAAGTTATCCCAATTTTCAACCAAGCCCAACACTTCCAATCTATTCTGCTCAAATGAACAGTTTTCCATAAATTCAACCGAACTTCATTTTACCATATCAACGGATCTTTCCAAAGATCGTAACATTCTTTATGAGCAAATATGTTGTTTTTACTGAAAAATTTGGTATTCTTAATTAAGTAAATAATTAGTATATTACTTAAGATTGTCGATTAAATATGGAGGGCAATACTGTGTTAGAGATATATTTATTTATTGATCCGCTAAATCGACATTGCTATAACGCCGAGAAAATGATTAATAAGATTTCGCAAAAGCTAAAATCAAAGGTTTCCGTTCGTTTCTTGACCATGCTAAATATTAAGATCTTAAATGACCTTAATTCAACTAATTCCACTTCTGCCTTTGACCACGATCTTCCTTTCAAGATGATTTTGGATACCAAAGCCGCTTCATTTCAGGGAAAACGTTATGGCCGAGAGTTCTTAATGGACTTACAACACGAGATTCTCGATCACAACGAAGATTACCGAGATGAATTGGTGTTTGAATTAGCGGAAAAAAATGGCCTTGATTGTGATATGTTTCGCGAAGATCGCCGCTCTGAACTGGCCAAAAAATGTTTCAGGTCAGATCAACGGGTTGCTAATGAGATGTCAGTTAAAGTTCCTGCCAGCACGGTGTTATTCAATTCTGCCGTTGATAGCAATGGCTTATTGATCAAAGATTATGATTTTAATTCTTTATATCGTTTTTGTTCACGTAGTCTCGATTCGGCAAAACATTTTGAAGAATTAGCCAAACCAACAGAAACCAACTCAACAATTGTTCAATTTGTTAATCTCGGTAGAATGTAATGTCCCTGTAGCCACGGTTATACTTAATTATAGAATTTTTTAAAAGTCGTCGTTACTTTTTAGCTATTTTTAATTACTGGTTTTAACCGTTATTAGATGCGGCAAAACGCTTTTGTCGCAATTACATATCAATAATCCCCTAAGTCAGCATACATCTTGGCTTAGGGGATTTTTGATTGATTAAAATATGAGCACAGTGGCTAGCATTCACCGTTGGCCATTAGTTGCTAGTTATCAACTGATCAAATTCATTTAGTCGTTGCTCAAAAATTTCAAAAGCATGTTCAAGATAAGCCGGCTGGGTCATATCAACACCGGCCTTCTTCATCACATTAGTTGGCGTATCTGAACTGCCAGCTTTTAAGAAAGCTAAATACTTGTCGACGTGATCATTGGGCTTGCTGACGATGCCATCAGCTAATGTCGTTGCCGCAGCAAATCCTGTCGCATACTGATAAACGTAAAAGTTATAGTAAAAATGGGGAATTCTTGACCATTCTAGCCCAATTTTATCGTCCGAAATAACCGCCGTTCCATAATACTTAGCATTTAACTCCTGATAATACTTATCCATTGAAGCAGCCGTGAGCGGTTGACCCTTGGCATCTTGTTCATGGATATACTGCTCAAATTCCGCAAACTGGGTTTGACGAAAAACCGTTCCCTTAAAACCATCGAGATAATAATTTAAGATGATTTTTTTCATTTCCGGATTATCGTGATATTTATTTAATAAGTAATCCGTTAAAATATTTTCGTTAGTTGTTGACGCAATTTCAGCAACAAAAATCGAATAATCGCCATATTGATAAGGCTGATGATGAGCAGCATAGTAACTATGCATGCTATGACCAGTTTCATGAATCAATGTATACAGGTTATCCAAATTGTCTTTCCAGTTCAATAGGATGAAAGGGTTGGTATCATAAGTTCCAGACGAATACCCGCCACTTCTCTTATAGCGATTTTCCACCACATCGATCCAGCGATTATCAAATTCTTCCTCAACATGACTCACATAATCCGGTCCCATCACTTGCAGGGCCGCCAACGCAATTTGCTTCGCTGTTTCAAAGGAATATTTAGGTGACTTTTTGCCCACCAATGAGGTGTATAAATCATACATATGCAGCTGATCAAGGCCCAAAACTCGTTTGCGTAATGCTACATAGCGGTGAAGAAGATCCAAGTGGCGGTTCACAACTTGAATTAAGTTTTGATAAACGTTGGTTGGTACTTCGTTTTCTGCCAAAGCCGCTTCTAGCGCACTATGGTAGTTACGCAACTTGGCTTTAAAATTATGGTTCTTTACATTTGTCGTTAAAGTCGTCGCCAAAGTGTGCTGAAACTGGCCGTAAACTTTATACAGTTGTTCAAAGGCTTGCTTGCGGACAGCTTGGTTGGTCGACTCCAGCAAGACACCGTACACGCCTTGGGACAACTGAACTTGATTACCATTATCATCGACAACCGTTGGAAACGGTAAATCAGTGTTATCGAGGATACCAAACGTTTTTTCACCAGCAGAAAAAATATCGCTGGCACCAGCTAAGACTTTCTCAACATCATTACTCAAAATGTGGTTTCGTTTTGCAAATGTTTGATCAAATAGCCGTTTGTAAGCTTTCAGTTTAGGCTCAGCTTGATAATATCGTGTCATTTGAGATTCAGAAAGCTTCAGTAACTCTGGATCAAACCATGAAACAGCTGCACCAAATTGGGCTGCCAATGATTCAACACGGAAAAACATTGCCTGATAATTCGTTTCACTAGTGTCTTGGTCATTCTTCAATTGAGCGTATACATAGACTTTTTCTAACCGCCGGCTTAATTGTAAATAGGCATCAGTTGCCGAAAGTAATGCTTCAGCACCATCTGAAAGGCTTCCTGCAAGTTTGGCAATCTTTGGTAACTGATCCTTAACCGCTGAAAAGTCCTTTTCAAAATCAGCGTCAGTACGATAAATTGTGGTTAGATCCCAAGTTAACTTAACCGGGACGTCTTTTCTAAGGGGTAATTCCTGTGCTTTTGCCATAATGTCCTCCTTCAAGTCTTTAATTAATCCAAGGTTATCACATTAAGCGGGCAGCGGTCATAATAAACTGCCGTTTTTGATCATAACTGCCAAACCACTCTGGCCGCCGAATAATTTGAACGCCATTAACAGTGTGACGAAGATAGCCTTGCGATCGCAGTCCGTTAATGAAATTGAGAAATTCAATTTGATAAAATCGCACGTAATTATTAACCTGCACCATTTGCCGACCAAATCGATTTACGGATTGGACAAACAAATCATTCAAGTGACGGTTACTGAGTTGCATCAATCCAGTTTCAAAGATCTCTAGGACCAGCCAAACTTTCCAGCATAAAATTGTTTGCTTAAAAATTGGCAATCCGCCGGCTTGTTTACCATGGCATATCATCGGACAGCCAACAAATAGTCGACCAAAGCGATAGCAAGCCGTTACCATTTCCCGATAAGTCGGGCTTTTTAAAATATTACTTTGCTGAATCCGCCTTAACTGTTGGAGCAATGCTGACCGGCCAACTGAGTTAAGTGATTGCCCGTCACTGAGCTGACCAGAAGTTTTGATAAAGGCTAAAATTTCAGCCAGTGAATTAAATGTTTGGCTTTGCCAATTCAGTTTACCGGCGATTTCTTGGATGTGATCGTACAGCCAAAACTGTTTGGCGCTTGCTTCATAAAAAACAATATAAAATCCTAGATGGGCCTGAAACCTGGCGAACTTGGCAACAGCTTCACTAGTGAGGGCGCGGCTGCGGTGGCGGCCGCCTAAAATCCAAATCACTTGATTACCAAGGTGGCGATAATTTCTGGTTCGTCGATTAATTTCATCGAAACTAATTGGGCTGCACTGATACTCGATTACAAATTGCTCATCTGGCAGGAAAACGTCGGCGCGTTGTTCAATTGACGGCATCACAACTTCAATCTCAACTCGATAGCCCATTTCTCTGACCTGCCGCTTAAATGTTAATTTACCCTTCAAGTGGGCTTCGCTTTCATTTTCACTAAACCCCACACAGGTCGCGTTGGCTTGATGGCTAAAATGAGCAATGCGATACTTGCCGCGCTTTAGAATCACCGTTGATCGGCAGCATGGGCAGACAAAAACCATTTTCGTTGTGTTTTCATGAACAACGGAATTTGCAGAAATCAAATTTTCATTTATCATCGCTATCAACATTTCATCACCTTCTTGACTATTAATTACGAAAACCAACTGGTCATCATTGAAAAAGGTTACGAAATATCGAAGTTTTTGCTGAATTCAAACGGAATACTATCATTTAGATGAAATATGTTTATAATTATGACTAAATTAATCTGATTGGGAGACTCATGATGATGCTTAAAAATTTGTTAGCACATATTCAAGAAGAGGGCGTTTTCGAACAACTTTACCACAGTTTAGTTGGCGTCGAAATCGAAGAACACCGCATTGACAACACCGGCAGACTTAGCCAAGCCCCCTACCCCAAAAATTTAGGTTCCAGAAAATATCATCCTTATTTGCAATCCGATTTTTCCGAATCAATGTCAGAACTCATTTCTGATCCAAACCCCAACATTGGTGGCCTCCTTAATCAAGTTGACACCCTGCAAACCGTTTTGTATCGCTCAATTAACGACCAAGAGTCTATTTGGCCATTGAGCATGCCGCCTGCCCTCAATCACGATGATCTGCAATTTATCAAGGATCATTTTGGCCGTCCTGCTTATCAAAAGTATCGGGATTACCTAACAGAAAAATATGGGGTTTCCAGAAAAATCGTGACGGGCATCCACGTTAACTTCAGTATTCCTGATCCGGTAATTAATCGATTATACCTTCACTATCGAGATCAGTTTAACTCGCTAGTGGCCTTTAAAAACGCCCTGTATTTTCAACTAACGCAAAATGTCGTCTTGCACCGTTGGTTGTTAACTTATCTATTTGGCGCCAGTCCCATCGCTGAAGCTGGCTACTTAAATGACGTCGTTAATGAATTAGTTGATCATCCAGTTCGAAGCCTTCGGAACAGTATTTATGGCTATGTCAACAATCCAGAAGACCAAGTTAATGTGACATTGTACTCGAGTCTTAACAATTACATTGATACGATTACTAAGGCCATTGATGAGGGTCATTTGTATTCGACCGCAGAGTTTTACGGCCCAGTTCGTTTGCGTGGTCAAGCACAGCTTGAAGATTACCGTAAAAAGGGAATCGGCTACCTTGAGTTTCGCGTTTTCGATAATACCCCCTTCACGCCAAATGGCATTAGCCGCCACGCGTTATATTTTCTTAAATTTTTCTTGATATACCTGTTAGTGACACCCGTCGACCAAACAACCATCAAGCAACGACTAGCCCAATCATTTGACGATAATAACCGAGTCGCCCTCGAATCGCCAGACCAGCCGACCTTTAAGCAGCAGGCAGGTGTTGAATTGTTTGATCAGTTACTTAAAATGGCGAAATCCCTTCACGCTCATTCAGAACAGCTCCAAGCACTCGATGACTTCAGTGAAGTGATGACTCACCCAGAGTTAACCGCTTCAGCAATGCTGTTACCACACATTCAAGATAATAGCTTGATGGCATTTGGCCTCTCAGTCGCTAAACAATGGAAGAAGAATCGACTTAATCAACCATTGTTATTGCCGGCAATGCCCCACCTGTCAGCCGCTGCCCAACAATTGATCTTTCAAGCCATTCGCTTAGGTATCCGTTACTTCGTCGTTCACGATGAAGATGGTGAAGTTTTATTGATGCTGACGTATCATAACTTAACGCAGGTTGTTTACCCCAAAAAAATTGAGAAAAAAGATCCGGTTGAATACCTATACGACCTATTTCCAGAAATTAAGGACGTGGCGGTTGAACCTTGATAATGTCGTTTAATTAATTTTTTTGAACAGATCAAAAAACTGGCTAGATAATAGCATCCATTACTGAGATGTTAATCCTAACCAGTTTTTTTAGTATTTAAATCTTTTAATTGGGTCATTACCTAATTCACGGCAGGTCCCACTTGGCTGCGCATGCTAATTGTTGCCACAAACACCGCGCCCTTTGGATGGTTATCTTTAACGGTAATTGTGCCATGATGTTGGGTAACAATCCACTTGGCAATTGCTAAGCCTAGTCCATTACCACCCGTTTTAGAATTTCTGGATTTGTCGGAACGATAGAAGCGTTCAAATACCCGCGCTTTATCTTCATCGGCAATTCCTTGACCAGTATCGCGAACTTCGATGGTTAATTTATCTCTTACTCGACTGGTGGTAACCGTAACCGTGCCGCCTTCAGGAGTATATTTGATCGCGTTATCCAATAGGATGATTAATAATTGGCGAATTAAATCAGCGTCAAACCATCCCTGCCCCGTGGCTCTCAAGTACTTGTCCAATGATTTGTGCTGGCTGGCTGCGATATCGACATATGGCCGAAGCACTTGGTCAAACCAAGACTTTAAATCGACACTTTGAACATTAATTTCAATTCGCCCCGCGTCTGATCGGGCTAACATTAATAACCGATTTGTTAGCGTCTGTAAATGCCTAACCTCGTCTAAAGAAGTTGAAATAGCATCTACTTGATCGACCACTTGAGCTTTTGGTTTAGTGAGCATATATTCCATTTGGTTTTGAATGACCGTTAGCGGGGTTCGCAGCTCGTGAGCAGCATTCGCGCTAAATTGACGTTGACGCTTCCATGATTCCAAAATTGGTTTCATGCTGGATCGGGATAAGTAATAAGCAATTCCGATTGCTAATATCCAAAAGAGCGTCAGCGTGATCAATAGTGAACGTCGGAAACTGTTGATCGCCAGCAAATCCGTATCAATATTTTCTAGGATTAAGACGTAATTACCGGCATACATCGGATTGGTATTGGACTTAGGTACCTTGATCAACAACGATCGAAAATAATGGAGCGTATTGTCTGTTGACATCAAAGTAACTTCACGAACTTTATTAACCTGGGACTTATCTAGCCTTGTATTAATAAATAAATTATAAATCCGATTTCCAAGCATCTGGGCGTTGATAATCTGCCCCCGTTTGTTAAAAACAAGGATGTTTGTTCGAAATGGCGTGTCACCATTATTAGGCGTGGTTGTACTTGGTGGGGTCGTACCACCATTATCCGTTCGAAAACTCGGTTGCTTTTTATTATTCAAGACCACTTGCTTTTGAGTGATTAACCCGCGGTCAATATTCTTGTAAATAGATTGGTGAAAGAAAAAATTGACAACTAGCCCTAACACCATGAACAGCAAGGCAAAGCCAATTAACTCTTTCACAAAAAGCGATAACTGCTGCTTTTGTTGGGGATCGCCTTTTTTCACTCTAATGCCTCCGTTTCAAACATATAGCCGACATTTCGTAATGTTTTAATCGGCTGAAGCGATGAGGTTTTTTTTAGTTTTTTTCGCAAATTGCTCATATAAACTTCCACCACTGAAATGGCTGTTTCAGATTCAAATCCCCATAAACGGTCAAAAATCTGATCTTTGGTAATAATTGTATCTGGATTCTGAATGAAATAGACTAACAGGTCAAATTCTTTACCATTTAATTCAAGCTGCTTACCATCAACACTGACAATTCTGTTACTCAAGTTAACTTGGAAGGGGCCGACAGAAAGTTGGTTGTCATTGCCGAGATGACCACTGCGCTTGAGTAGCGCCTTAACTCGCATCAACAACTCTTCTCGATGAAATGGCTTTGTTAGATAATCATCCGCGCCTAATTGAAACCCATGTACTTTATCATCAAGGGTATCTTTAGCAGTTAAAATCAGCACTGGCATACTTAAGTGGTCCTCATTTCGCCAATACTTTAAGATATCGTACCCATTAATTTGTGGCAGCATTAAGTCCAAGACCACTAAGTCATAAATGCCTTCTTCGCCCAACATCTGGCCTTCAAAGCCGTCATGGGAAACTGTTGTTTGAGCAATTTCACCAAGAAATAATTGGAGGCTTTTGGCAAGTTCTTCGTCATCTTCCACGATTAAAATATGAAGTTCTTTCATTACTGCACCTCCTTGTATTCTTAAGACAGCTGTACCAAGCCTTCGCCTGTTTGAGCAGTTTTCTATTTTAGGACAGCTATTGCAAAGCAGAAACTTACGCATAAGCACCTCTAACAAAAATTCCAGAACCGGGGATTTCCGTTAGAGGAGACTTACGCTCCAGTTTCTAACCGCTTTGCTTCGCTCACTATTCTTAGGACAGCTGCGCAAAGCAGAAACTTCCGCATAAAACATCTCGGCCGAAAATCCAAGCCCGGGATTTCCGGCCAAGATGCCTTATGCTCCAGTTTCTAACCGCTTTGCTTCGCTCACTATTTTAGGACAGCTGTGCAAAGCCGGGATCTGCGTGTAAGCACCTCTGGAAAAAATTCCAGAACCGGGAATTTCCTCCAGAGGAGCCTTACACTCCGATCCCTAACCGCTTTGCTCCGCTCACTGATAAAAGTACCGGTTTTTTGAAACTACGTCAACTTGAGGAGTCAAATTTTAAGTAATTTCAATTTTTAAGCTTAGTTTATGATTATTTCGCTAAAATCACAACATTAACTAGTAAAGGAGGTTTGCGTATCAAAAGCGTTCAGCAATTTATCAAATTTAGTACAATTGGTCTTCTCAACACAATTCTAACGTATCTCATTTACCTAATTCTATTAACCCCGACTAACCCAACCATTGCGATGGGGGTCGGTTACGGGATTACATCGTTACTTGGGTTAGCGTTAAATAATCGATGGGTATTTGCAACCCACGCAAACTTAAAATCTGTGGTTGTTAAGTATTATAGTACGTATCTTTTTACCTGGTTACTCAGCGTAGGATTTGCCCACGTTGCTGATAACTGGTTCTCAATGAATGCCCAGCTGATTCCATTAGGAAGTTTGCTGATTACAGTACCCACCAATTTTTTCTTGTCAAAATTTTGGGTATTCCCCCATCAAAAACCATTAAAGGAGGTTCGCCATTATGGCAACCAATAATCATTTCACCATCAATACCCAAAAACGCGCTGTCCCCCGTCGATTTCAAATCGATTGGCTGCTAACACTGATTCTAATCGCTGCCCTGTTTCTTTATGGCTGGCAAATTTGGAAAGCAGGCTCAGCCAACGCCTTTTATACCGCGGCTATCAAAAGTATGACCGAAAGTTTTAAAAACTTTTGGTACGGCAGCTTCGACCCGGCCGGCTACATTACAGTTGATAAACCGCCAGTTGCCCTCTGGTTTATGGCAATTAGCGCTAAAATATTTGGCGTCCACGGTTGGAGCGTCGTATTGCCTTCTGTATTATTCGGCGTTGGCTCAGTTTATCTCATGTACCGACTGGTTAAACCCTATTTTGGCAAAACAGCCGGCCGCTTATCTGCACTAGCGATGACGCTAACCCCAATTGTCGTAGCAAATTCGCGAACAAACAACATGGATGCCACGCTAGTCTTTTTCTTACTGCTCGCATTATTGCTACTGGAAAAAGCCATTGCCAGCCAAAAATTAATTACCCTACTTGGCAGCTTTGCCCTCATCGGCGTGGCCTTCAACGTCAAAATGCTACAAGCCTTTATGATTCTACCCGCAATGTACCTTTTTTATTGGCTGGCAGCAAATGAAAAATGGCAACAAAAGGTAAAAAAATTAACGTTTGCAACGGTTTCCCTATTGATTTTCACATTGGCGCTGCCGCTGTCGACAGATATGACTTCAGCTAGTAAACGCCCTTACATTGGCGGTTCTGAACACAATTCCTTAATCGAATTGGCCTTTGGCTATAACGGAACTGAACGACTTTTAGGCCAAACAACGGGCGTTGGCGGTACCTTTGGCGGTGGTATGAATAGCAAAAGCCAAACTAAAAAAGGCCAACAAAGGCCTGGCCAAAACAAGCTGCCAACAACTGGTAAAAAAGGTGCAACTCCACCTACAGGCACTCCTGGCGGCAAACGCACTAATGGGTTCCCTGGTGGCAACGGCCAAAAGGGCGGCCCAACTAAAATGGGTAACGGTGGTGGTGGTGCTTTTGACATCGGTACCGCTGGCCCACTTAGGATTTTTCAATCCTCCCTTGGTCCCCAGATTAGCTGGCTACTACCCTTCGCAATTATTGGCTTGATTGGTGGCTTAGTCTTTTATCGTGATCGAAAGAAACGTTGGTATCAACTTAGCCATCAACAAAAGCAGCTTGTTTTGTGGACTGGCTGGCTCGTTCCAGTCTACGGCTTCTTCAGCGTTGCTAGCTTCTTTCATCCCTACTACATGATTATGTTGGCGCCACCGATTGCGGCATTGTTCGGTATTGGTGTAACCGCATTGTTCAAGTTGTTTACCCAAAATACGCGTCGCAACTGGCGTTTTTATCTACTGCCGCTTGCCATTTTAACCACGGCTGGCTTGCAAGCTTGGTACGTTTCCAGCTACTATCCATGGTTAATGTGGCTCATTTTGGCCGTGGCAACCTTAATCGCTGGTGTTATGCTGTTTCTACCACGTAATCCTGCAGCTAAAGGCCTTTTAGTTGGTGGCCTCATCACAATTTTAGTAGCGCCAACTTGGTGGTCATTAACGCCAACGATTGCCGCTAAATCAGCAATGATTCCAACCGCTGGGCCCTCCTTACTTAATTCTAAGGGCGGCTCGGCAATGGGTGGTGGTATGGGTGGCAACAGTCAAGTAAACACCAAATTGCTCAACTATTTGGAAAAACACCAAGGCAATGCTAAGTACCTGTTTGCAACCAGTGATTCGACTACTGCAGCCCCTTATATCATTAAAACTGGTAAGGCTGTCATGGCAATGGGTGGATTTAACGGTACAGACCCAGCAATCACGCTCAAAGAATTTAAGCAACTCGTTAAATCTGGTCAAGTGAAATATTATTATTCCTCTGGACGATCCGGTAATTCTGCGATTGTTAATTGGATTAAAAAACACGCAACTAAAGTCAAAACGAGCCTATACCAAAATTCAAGCTCTCAATCAGCAACCGGATCAACTGCTAGCGCTAAAAAAGCTGCTGGCAGTCGCCAACCAACTGGCCAAAAGATGCCCGCTTTTGGCAATAAAGCGCCAAATCAAAAGATGCCGGCAAAGGGCAAAAATGCCAAAGGGGCTAAAAAACCAACTGCTAAGGGGACCAAGCAAGTAGCCAAACCATCAGCTTCACGCAAAAATAATTCTCAGCTTCCAGGTGGTATGGGTGGTATGGGTGCCACTGGTGTCTTATACGATCTTTCAACCATCTACCAATAAATTCGTATTTCAAGGAGGTCATTAAATGGCTAAACAACCCGAACTCATTTCAATTGTCTTGCCTGTTTTTAATGAAGCAGCTGGCATTGAAAATACGATTGATACTTTAGAAAATTTCACGAATAATCAACCGCAACGTTTCGAACTCATTTTCGTTGATGACGGTTCCAGTGATAACAGTGCTGAACTCATCACCCAGTCACAGGAATATCATCAAAATATCAAATTAGTCCAATTTTCAAGAAATTTTGGTCACCAGTTAGCAATTACTGCCGGCATCCGGTACGCAAGCGGCGAAGCAGTCGTAGTCATGGATGCCGATTTGCAGGATCCACCAGCTGTTATCGTTGACATGATTGCTAAATGGCATGAAGGTTTTGATGTGGTTTACGGCAAGCGGGTGTCACGTGATGGCGAAAGCTGGTTTAAAAAAGTAACCGCCGCTATCTTTTACCGGAGTCTTAAAAAAATAACGAGTATCCAAATCCCCGTAGATACCGGTGACTTTCGCCTGATGGATCGGCAGGTGGTCCGCGAATTGAATAAAATGGATGAACCAGATCCATTTGTTCGTGGCATGGTCAGTTGGGTTGGCTTTAAGCAAACGGCCGTTGACTATGAACGCCAAGAACGGATTGCCGGGTATTCAAAATACCCACTTAAAAAGATGATGCGGCTTGCAATGGATGGGATCACGTCATTTTCAGCCTTTCCTTTGCAACTGGCAAACTGGACTGGTGGTCTTGCTATCGTCTTTAGCTTTGGGTACCTCATCTTTTCATTGTTTACGCATCTTGGTTCAAATCAACTCATGATCTTCGCGCTTTTCTTAATGACAGGCATCATTTTATTATTCCTTGGAATGATTGGTGCTTACTTATTTAGAATTTTCGAGGCATCCCGAAAGCGGCCTTTATACATTGTGGCGAAAACCAGTGGATTTCAAGCCGCATCGAGCAAAGTTTTACCTAAAACGTACTATCGGACCACGTTAAATCATCAACTCAACAGCTTTTAACTTTAATCTATTTAAATAACAAGCAACTGACATGCATTAAAATCCCACCAAGCCAATCTCATGTTACTGGTCTGGTGGGATTTTTGAGTTTTCAACCAATTTAGGTTTAGGTAACTAAAAAAGTGGTCAAGGAAACTGCCATTTACCTTAACCACTTTAATCAACACTGCTTATTTAAAATAGTAACGGCTGAGTTCCAGCGCGCTATTCTCCATGACTTGTTGACCATACTCATTAAGAACATCTTCAGTTACCGTCGTCTTCTTACCATACTCATTGGCAATGGCAACCTCATCACTGACAATCATATCAACTGGGTCATTGCTAAAGAGTTGTAGAATCAAGTAATACTTATCTTGATACAGGTATAAATCCGACGTCCCATTTTCAAGTCGTAAAGCCTTTGCTAACTCAATAAAATCATTTAATTGGTCAAATTCAAGAATCACCGTTCGCTTTTGATGACCAAATTCATCATTAGTCTTGCTATCACCAGCGGGTTGCGGTTTGTTGCTGTCAGGATGTTCATCAATATACTTAGAGACCCGATCACGTTTATCGGGCTCACCATGTTTGGAATCCAGCATCATTTCATTGCTGGAAATGTCGACATCTTTACTGATAAACAGCTCAAGTCCATTTTGATTCGGAAGAACTTGGAAAGTGACGGCATCATTATTCTGAAATTGATGATCCTTATCAACTTCCTCAAGAATACTGTAGAAGAAGCTCTCAATTTGCTTATGATTTCCCAGCAAATCAAGAACAGTAATCCCACGCTTGTCAAGATCATCATTACCAATTAAGACGCGAATTGTATTCTCGTTGATCCGTTCCATTTCCATTTTAGCCACCCCTTTCAATATCCTAGGGCTATTAATATTAACATTGTACCATGAATATTGTCCAAGTAAATGATACGGCTAAAAATGGTTATTAACAAGTAATTCAAACATTTTCATTATAGCGCATCACGAACTAGCCGTTCTAAATCGTTTTTCCGGAGTTCTCGCGGTAAGAAACAGCGAATTTCGTCGTCATTAAATCCAATTTCCAAACGCTTTTCGTCCATTAAAATTGGCCGGCGAATCATTTCTGGATGGGCAGCCAGTAATTTAATCAGTTCGCCAATGGTCAAGGAATTGATTTTTTCTTTATATTGTTCATAAACGTAAGATCTTGTAGAAATCAGCCCGTCTGTTCCGCGCTCAGATAACATTAAAATCTGCTTAATTTCATCAGTCGAAAGGGGGTTGGCAAAAATATTGCGTTCGATAAATGGTACCTTGTGATCAACTAACCACTGTTTCGCTTTCCGGCAAGATGTGCAACTTGGCGTTGTTAATAAATTAACTGTCATAATTTTCGTCCTCCTAATAATCATTTCTGTATCTTGATTATAAAGAAAGATGTTATAAAAGTCATAAGATTCACAGAATAACCATACAAAGACCTATTTTTGGTCAAATTTAGATTGTCACTGTTAAATGCTTACTGGCAACACTCGTTGGAATCATGCCAGCAGCGGTACGTGCTTCAGCTTCTAATTGCGTTAGATCGCCGGTTGCTGGCAAGTGAGTTAGTAATAATTTTTTAACTTGGGCATCCTTGGCTAATTGTCCAGCTTCAGTAGAAGTTAAATGCCATTTTTGCCCAGTCTTATCGGCGAAGAAATTTGTATCTGCCAAAAGTAAATCAGCGTTTTCAGCAAACTTTGTGAATGCTTTGAAGTACGCCGTGTCCGCCGTAAAGACAAGTACTTTGCCAGATTTTACTTCAGTAATTCTGAGTGCAAATGCCGGCACTGGATGATGCGTCTTAAAAAAGTGAATCTCAAACGGCCCCAAGGCCAACGTTTCATTTGGATCATAAGCGATTCCTCTGGTTGATTGCGGCCAATCTAGTTCCGAAAAGTGGGCCTCATCAAGCTGATGCCCATAAATTGGTAAAACTGCTTGATCATAACGTTTGGTATGTAATTGCCAGTAATACTGAAGCACCCCCACATCAGCTGTGTGGTCATGATGATAATGCGTTAGAATAGCCGCATCCAATTTTAATGGATCTAATACTTCTTCTAGACTCAATAAAGCACCGCTTCCACAATCGATTAATAGGTTAAATCCATCAGATTGCAGTAAATAACTGCTCGTTGCCTTTCCATCTGCCGGATAACCGCCTAAAAAGCCTAGTACAGTTAAATTCACAAAGATTGCCTCCTTTTTTCTCAGTATAAATGAGCATGGCTAAATTGTAAATGTTTGGCTAAGTTAGTGAAAGAAAGTATAATATTCTTAGATATAGGAGGTGGGTCTATGAACGAACAAATTGCAATTACGTTTGGTAATGATAAAATTTTATCGGCAATCAGAGCAAACCATCCTGATCGGGATTTACTGGTTTATCAAGCGCTGAATCAAAACGACAAGTTAATGATGCTTGACTATTCTGGTAAAGAACCTGTTTTTCATTCGCCAGTCCTGTATGATGTGTTAAGTCATGCTGGGGACGACAAGTGGGAGGGCTTCATCAGCTTTTCAGCAATGGATCTAAATTTTGACCAACAAAAAGTCTTTGACGCCAGAATTAATAAGCTGCGCAGCAATGGCCTTCCCGATGGCATGCATTCAATTTATTCATTAAACTACCACAAGGATATTAATCAGCGTGTTATTTTAGGAACATGGGATTCTTATTCAGACTTTGAAATTTGGAAGAATGGCTCCCATGAATTTATTCCAAAAGAATATCGTGATTCGCCAAGCTTCTATTCACATGAAGCTTATTACACCCCAGCAAAAAAAACTGAAGCTAATTAATAATAAAGCCCCTAGCTAAGTCAACGCATTACATCAGACTTAACTAAGAGCTTTATTGTTATGTGTAACTTTTTAGTTAGCAATCGCAAAAAACAAGTTACAATAAGGTAACTTGTACACCGGTTCGTACGAGACTCGAACTCGTGATCTCCTGCGTGACAGGCAGGCGTCCTAAACCAACTAGACCAACGAACCAAAATTGCGGGAGCTGGATTTGAACCAACGACCTTCGGGTTATGAGCCCGACGAGCTACCAGACTGCTCCATCCCGCGATAATAATAAATTATTCATTTTCATGAATGACCCGTACGGGATTTGAACCCATGTTACCGCCGTGAAAGGGCGGTGTCTTAACCACTTGACCAACGGGTCATTTATAACGGAGAAGGAGAGATTCGAACTCTCGCGCCGCTTACGCGACCTACACCCTTAGCAGGGGCGCCTCTTCAGCCACTTGAGTACTTCTCCATATGGGCCTAAATGGACTCGAACCATCGACCTCACGCTTATCAGGCGTGCGCTCTAACCAGCTGAGCTATAGGCCCATTTGATGCAAAGCGGGTGACGAGAATCGGACTCGCGACAACAGCTTGGAAGGCTGTGGTTTTACCACTAAACTACACCCGCATCGTAATATTAAAAAAGTGGCGCGGGACAGAATCGAACTGCCGACACATGCAGCTTCAATGCATTGCTCTACCGACTGAGCTACCGAGCCAAAAGCGGTTCGTACGAGACTCGAACTCGTGACCTCCTGCGTGACAGGCAGGCGTCCTAAACCAACTAGACCAACGAACCAAAATTGCGGGAGCTGGGTTTGAACCAACGACCTTCGGGTTATGAGCCCGACGAGCTACCAGACTGCTCCATCCCGCGATAATAAGGAGGATGAGAGATTCGAACTCTCGCGTGGTTTGACCCACCTAGCGGTTTTCAAGACCGCCCCCTTCAGCCACTTGGGTAATCCTCCATAATAAGCTGACAAACTAACTCTAATATTGTTGAGTCGATGGACCTTGTAGGACTCGAACCTACGACCGAACGGTTATGAGCCGTTTGCTCTAACCAACTGAGCTAAAGGTCCAAGACCTATATCGCGGCAGGGGGGATCGAACCCTCGACCTCCCGGGTATGAACCGGACGCTCTAGCCAGCTGAGCTACACCGCGATGATTAAATTAATATCTAATGATAGTGACTTTCTATCAATCGGGAAGACAGGATTCGAACCTGCGACCCCCTGGTCCCAAACCAGGTGCTCTACCAAGCTGAGCTACTTCCCGAAATACTGCACCCAGTAGGAGTCGAACCTACAACCTTCTGATTCGTAGTCAGACACTCTATCCAGTTGCGCTATGGGTGCATAAACTATGCCGAGGACCGGGATCGAACCGGTACGGTCATCACTGACCGCAGGATTTTAAGTCCTGTGCGTCTGCCAATTCCGCCACCCCGGCATAACAAGCGGAAGACGGGATTCGAACCCGCGACCCCCACCATGGCAAGGTGATGTTCTACCACTGAACTACTTCCGCAAAATGCCGACTAGAAGATTCGAACTTCCGACCCCCTGTTTACAAGACAGGTGCTCTGCCAGCTGAGCTAAGTCGGCATATAAATATTATGCGCAATAATATTCAATTGTAATGAGCCGTGGCAGTCTCGAACTGCCGACCCTCTGATTAAAAGTCAGATGCTCTACCAACTGAGCTAACGGCTCAATATGGAGGATACAGGGATCGAACCTGTGACCTCCTGCTTGTAAGGCAGATGCTCTCCCAGCTGAGCTAATCCTCCAATATAA
>NZ_BNJR01000018.1 GCF_016860605.1 Lentilactobacillus fungorum | reverse complement strand
TTTTAAAATGATAAGCCTGTTAATAGCTCATGATTTAAAATTTATTCTTGGTTTTTACGAATTGACTTCGCAAATGTTTGGTTCCGAAATGTTTCGGAACGCCCTGCACATTTGTTTGTCGAAAATTTTGTTCAGTTTTCAAAGGTCTACATCCAAAACACAAACATTTATAACATAAATCAATAAATCGTTCAGCGTCGTAAAGGCTTGTGTTCCTTTGCCTCAACAGCAATAACAATTATATATCATCAAATTCTGTAAGTCAACAAAAACTTTTAAGAAGTAATTGGTATATATGTAATTGCTAACTAAGCAACGAGTAATATACTATCAGGATTTTTAACTGAGGTCAACTATTATTTTCAAATAAATGATTTTTTCTAAAAATAAATCATTTGGATTTGATTAAAGTTGATCGAAAGTTCCCAATTATAGTTGGCAACTCGGTATACTTGCAATTGAAATCTTCATAAAAAGGAGCCAAGTACTTTGGATAAAGCAGTCATTATTGAGGCAAAGCGAACACCAATCGGTAAATTAAACGGTGCGCTCAAAAACTTTACTGCCGAACAATTAGGAACGATTGTCGTTAAAAACTTGCTAGAAGAAACCAAACTTCCAGCCAGCTTAGTACAACAAGTTATTTTTGGTAACGCGATCCAAGCAGGTACCGGTCAAAACGTTGCCCGCCAAATTGAATTACGAAGCGGTATTCCCCAAACAAGTACTGCTTTTACCGTCAATCAGGTTTGCGGTTCAGGCATGCAAGCCATTCATCAAGCACAGTCGGCCCTTCTATTAAACGAAGCCAAATTGATTATAGCCGGCGGCACAGAAAGCATGTCAAACGCACCATACCTAAATATGACCCAACGCTCACCACAAAAATTTGGCCCAATCACCATGCCAGATGCCTTAGAACACGATGGCTTAAGGGATTCAATCTCTGGAACCCTCATGGGAGTCACTGCTGAAAATGTCGCCGCCAAGTTTCACGTAAGCCGCCATGACCAAGACCAGTTTGCACTGTCATCCCATCAGAAAGCTATCGATGCAATTAATCAACACCGGTTCGAGGATGAAATGATTCCCTTAAAAGCAACTAATCAAGCTGATGCTATTTCCCAAGATGAAGCCGTAAGATTTGACACAACACTTGATAAACTGGCAGCTTTGAAGCCCGCTTTTAAACCTGAGGGGACGGTAACAGCCGGAAACGCAGCTGGATTAAACGATGGTGCTGCCGCATTAATCCTGACAACCGAATCAAATGCCCGGGCTTTGGGAATTTCACCAATTGCTGAAATCATTTCCTATACAGAAGCTGGAATTGATCCTGAATTAATGGGTTATGCACCATATTTAGCAATCAACCAGTTACTTGATCAGACCAAAATGACGATTAACGATATCGATTTGATTGAACTTAATGAGGCCTTTGCTTCCCAATGCGTTGCGGTTATTCGCGACCTTGACCTGCCGATTAACAAAGTTAACATTAACGGCGGTGCAATTGCCTTGGGCCACCCTTTAGGAGATTCAGGTGCCCGAATCGTAACGACTTTAATCCATAACCTGAAACGCACCCACAAAGAAATTGGCGTTGCTTCACTATGCATGGGTGGCGGCATGGGGTCAGCCCTTGCGCTCAGAATGCTTTGATAGTAACCAAAAACCGTTGCAAAACGCCTGATCGCGTGCAACGGTTTTTTTAATCTATAAACTAACCTGATCTTTTCTTTCAAGGGTGTCGGCAAATGAACTCTGATACAGCCAGTAATATAACCGCTTGGTTGGTTTTGACATGGTGACATAATTAGGATTAACTTTTCGCATCTGGGGTGCTACGCGCATCAAGTGATTAAATGCACTCTGGCTGCTGACTTGATTTAAGCCTTCATAATCATTTCGTCCCCGTTTTACAATCACCATTAACTGATCAACCTGGTAGCGTGCCAGTTGATCCACAAATTGAACTATCGGCGTTGTGACATTAAAATCCGGGGCGCCAACTCGCCGACTTTGAGCATAGTCCTCCGATTTAATTTGGCTAAATAACTGATTTCGAGTAACCGTATACTGGACAAGCAGTGGCAAACAGCAAGCGTTTCGAATGGCTGCCGTCACGCCCGCTAAAAAGCCATAGTCAATCGGTACCCACTCGCCCCGGTCATTAACAAATTGCTGGTGATGTCGATCCATCACCACACTTAGCCGCCGCTGAAAGTTTTGTTTTTGGGCATTTCTAGCGGTGCCAGCATTGCTCAAATTAATGATTGGTAAGCTAGCAGCTAATTCAGCCAACGTCTTGGGGAATTCAAGTCGCTCAAAAATAGCGGGGAGTTTCTTGTCAACTGTGCTGATAATCGTTGATAAATCAGTTGAAATTAGTGGTGGCAAACTAATCAAATCCTGATTGTCATTGCGAAAATAACGGTAAACAAATTCGTACAGCCCCATTGAGCAAAGCAAATCAAGCGTCGCTGCAAGCTTGCCATTAACAAATAAGTTGATCGTTTCAGATAGGCTTAGATGGTTTAAAGCAGCCGCCGTCGCTTCTGGCAGATGGTGTTGATCACTAAAATCGTCCCCCGTGTAAACGTAATTTCCCAGCAGCGGTGCCTGATTTTCCCGAATTGGCTGCTTCATCAAGTAGCCTTCGTCGACTTCCGCAAAAATGCCCTTTGCAATTTGGGCATCTGTAGAGCCGCTGGCACCATCGGTAATGGTTCTATATGGACTAGTGCCTGTCATAAATTGATTGACATGCTTGAACCAGTTGTTGGCCAGCGCCGTCTTTTCCTCAAACGTCAACGTCTGAAATTTATGACGGATTTTTGCTAAGACGCCCTGGTCGCCAGCAATTGCTTCTACAAACTGGATAATGGCTGTTTGATACCCCCTCACAAACTGATGTCGATCATTACTTTGGGCTAAATAAACCGAAAACGCATTGCCAGCGGCCCGATTAATCACTTCATCATTATTAACGCCTGTCGCCCATAACACCATCGCCTGCATTTGATCGAGCGCCACTGACTGCAAGTCCTTGACCGCAACTAAATACCCTAATTGACTTTGTTTGGCCAACTGAAAATCTGCCAACGACATTCCCGAGACAATCGGCCGCTTTAAAAAGCGCTGCTCACCTCTTGCCAAGCGTTCGGCATTAATTGAGCTTTTAGCATATGTATTTTCTCCCAATAATTTAGATGTCATCAACGCAATCGTAGCCATCACTCGGTGACTTCGGTCCCTGCGTTCAGATTGTTGCTTACTATTTGGTATGATACTTTTCTTTTTTGCCATCCATTTCACCCCTAGTCTTAAGATAATAATAGCACACTATCAGCCTTATCCCGACGCCAAATTAATGAAGCGACCAGCGGCAATCATTTCAATTAATAGGCGTTATTTTTGCGAAGATAAGTGCTAATCAGTTATTCTTATAACAGAAAGACAGAAAGGATGTGTAATAATGGGAAACTTAAAGAACAAATCAGATCAAGTAGTCGGCAAAATGAAAGAAAAGATTGGTGACGCTACCGGAAATGATAAGCTCAAATTAAAAGGAAAAGCTCAAAAAACATCCGGTAAAGCTAAAGAGAAGGTTGAAGATACTAAAGAAAAAGCAGCTGAAAAAACCAATGATGTATTAGATGACCATGAGTAAGTAAACCTAATTGCCCCAACTTGGGTTCAACAACGACCCCAAGTTGGGGCTTTTTTGTACGCAATAGATGGTGGTTTTAACTATTGTTAATAGTTGGCTTAACCGGGACTCATCGTAATCCAAAAGCGTTCATCTTCCGGTTGCATGTCTTATGCTTTTGCTCTATAATGCACTCTCGTGTTATTTGAATCTAATTGTTCAAGTTAGAAATATCAGTGAGGATGTGAGAAGTAATGCCAGCAACTTATTTACGGCAAGCAACTAACGAAGATCTCCCTAAAATTAAGCAAATCATCTCAGAAGCCAAAACCTACCTCAAACAACAAGGAATCGATCAGTGGCAAAATGGTTATCCAGACGCTGAGGCTCTGGAAACTGACGTTAAGTTCGGGATTACTTACGTTTTAGTCATCGATGGTCAAATTGCCGCTACGGCCGCTTTACACCAAGGATTAGACGTTAATTACCTCAATATTCATGATGGTCAGTGGGTTAACGGTGTCCACGGCCGCTACACAGCCATTCATCGAATCGCCATGTCTGCGGATTTTCGGGGTCAACATCTTTCCGATAAAATGATTAGCGGCTTGATTACAATTTCTGGTGTCTTGGGATACAAGGATATTCGAATCGATACTCATCCCGATAATAAAGGGATGCAACATGTGATCACAACAAACGGTTTTACCAAGCGGGGAACCATTTATATGGCCGAAAAAGACCACGCTGCCACCCCAAGATACGCTTACCAGCTCATTATTGATTAGTTTTTAGCTTGGATTGCCTGAATGCGATGCCAACAGCAGTTATTTGGTGGCTAACTTCAGAAGAATGCTAACTGTGGGTTTTAGTAATTATCTGGAATGACGTATAATGGGTTTAATGAGGTGATAGGAATGGCAGCAACCGATACAACCGTTAAGCTCGCCCTAATAGTGATGTATGTCATTGGCATCATTTGTTTGGGAATTGTTTTTTTCTTACTAAACAAAATCAATGATAAGCTCTTTACCAAGTTTTCAGTTGGCCTCATTGCCGTCATTTTGGTAATGGGCATTATTTTGGTGAATTTGTTTAATTTGGGTTAGCCTTTAAATTGAACTTATCAACTCTATAAGCAGTCAAAAGACCAGTTAGGTAAAATGCTAACTGGTCTTTTTGTTGCCGTTATTCATCCTAGTTCATATGGGTTTTAGTCCAATCCCATTCCGGCGCGGTTGGCATAAATTGAAGGCCTTTAACACTTGGCCTGATCAGTGTCGCCAGCGACTGCTGGTAAAGTGGGATAACCCCTTGATCGGTCATCAAGATCTTTTCGGCTTGAGCTAGATCGTTCCAACGAGCTGATTCATGATTTGCATCCGTATTTTCTGCCCGGTTAATGAGCCGGTCGAACGCCGAATTGTGCCACTTACCATTATTCGCCACATTATTTGTGGTCATTGCACTAATGCTATCATCTGGATCTGGATAATCATTGATAGTTCCAGAAAGAATAAGATCAAATTGGCCATTTGCTGCCCGACTAACTCGATTATTTAAAGGAACACTTTGGATTGTCACTTTTAAACCTGGTAATTTTTCCAAACTACTTTGAATAAATTCGGCGCCCTGCTTACTGGTATCCTTATCATCACTCACCAAAGTTAAGGTAGCCGACTTCTTGTTTACCTGCTTGAGGCCTCGTTGCCAGTCTTTCTTTGCTTGAGCCAAATTATACGCAACAGCCCCCTTAACATATGCCTGATCCGCAAAGTCTCTACCGTTTCGCTTAGCCATGTTGTCCGCAACAAGCCCTTTAGCAGGAACCGAGCCGTCACTCAAGACTTTATTTGCATACTGCTGACGATTGATAGTTAAAGATAGCGCGCGTCGAATCAATCGGTTTTTAAGCAGTCGATCTTTTCTCTCATTCATTTCTATGTAAAACATCCCGGTATCCTTGAACAAATGATAATTTCGATTGTGTTCATATTGCTTAACCTGTGTTCCGCTAAGATAAGTAAAATCAAGTTTACCACTTTCATAACTGTTTAAAGCAGTTGATGGGTTCTTAACAGCTTGAACGTTAATTCGATGCAATTGAATATTTTTGGCATTCCAATATTTGGGATTTTTGACCAGATGCCAAGTATCATTTGTACCGTTCCACCCTTTCAATAAAAAGGGGCCATTATATGTATTGGTAGTCGAATTAGTACCAAATCGATGACCATATTTCTTCAGTGCCGCTTGATTTTCAGGAAGATAACAGCTGGCACTGACTAAGTACTTAAATGCCGGCTGCGCTTTAGTCAAATGAACCGTTAGTTGGTAATTGTTATTCGCCTTGACGCCCAATTGACTAGGTGCCAGTTTCCCCGCCGTAATCTTTGCAGCATTCTTGATATCGCTAAACATATAAGCGTACTGTGACTTGGTCGAAGGATTGACTGTCCGTCGCCATGAATTGACAAAATCCTTAGCCGTCAACTGTGAGCCATCCGACCACTTGGAATGGCGCAAATCAAACGTCCAAGTTTTTCCATTCTTAGAAACAGAATAAGTCTTAGCCACGCCAGGCACTACTTTATTATTCGCTTGCATTCGCAGTAAACCTTCACCAGATGCCAGCATCATCTGATCAGCATACAAATCAGTAGATTGAGCTGGATCCATCGTAGATAGGCTTGCTGGGGTTTCCCAATTAAGAACCTGTTTTTTGCTGTGAGTTGATGAATTACCGCAACCTGTCAAAACAACTCCAGCAATAAACACAGCACCTACTAGTTTTATCTGTGATTTCATTTTCATCATCATTACTCCTTTTTTGGTAACCATACGGAAATATTTTATGCTAGATTAAAGGAAAAAATTAAAATCAAACCATTATTGCAAGAAGATAGTTGCTTGATACTAATCAAAAATTAATAATGTAATCTTTCTAAAGAAACTAGTCTCCCTTTCTAAAACGCTGATTCTCATTCAATGATCAATTATATTTCGGATCATTATTTAATTTTTTAGTATTGGAACCTTGAGGCTGGATTTCGTTAAATCAAGTTGGTAGTTAATAGCTTGATTACCATGAACTGTGTAAGCCATGTCAGACGCATAGATTACAATGCCTAATTGATGCCCACTTAATAGATGCCAAAAAGTTGGTTGAAATTCAAATTGCAATTCATAAAATTTTCCTGGAATAAGTTCGTCGACGCGATAACTATTTTGTCGATTTTGCATATTCAAATGAGCTTCGGTGATCCGTTTAAAATCCGTTACTTTCTTCTGTGGCAAGAATTCCCGCAAATCATCTTTCCGCCAGTTATAGCCGCTCAAAATTTTTTGAGACTTAATCACCTGAGGATAATCACCTAATCGATGTGCTTGCCCGTAATCAACCAAAGCAACGCTGATCATCCCAACATTAGCATCGCTCTTTGCCCGTAAAGTAATTTGTGGCCTACCGTCAATCACTAAGGCGCGATTTAGTGGCGCGGTCAATAAACGTATACAATGAGTATCCATTGGTGAACCATTTCTCGTATACAAATCATTTCGCCAACGAACCAGATCTTGCGTGTAATCGTTAAAAAGCTCGTTAGCCAATCTGTCTGAAAAAGTGTTATTTCCATTTAAGTTCTTCATGTTATTCGGGGTTAATTGATAAACCTGCCACGTTGTTTGTTGGCCACCCCAATCTTTATAACCAGTCCAAGTTTCCGGTTGAGCGTTATCTTGGACAATCACATCATCAATCACGTCGTCAGCATGATTATCAACTGCCAATAACTTATTAGTGAGCCATAAATTAACGAGGTCAGTATAATCAAACGAACGGAAGTTATTCAAATACTCGTGCTGCCCTTGATGTAAAATCAATTTTTGCGTAACTGACCGCTTCTTAAGTGCCTTTCGCATGTTCCAGGCTTGAGCGGTTTTTACATTCCAATCATTTAATCCATGAACCAGCAAAACATCGGCCTGAGCATGATTTTGTTTTAGCAATCTTCTAGCATCCCAAAATTGATTATAGTTACCAGAATCATGTGCTTCCTGTTGTCGCATCGCTTTTAAGTGAGTCAACCAAGCCAACTTTATCTTGGCATAATCGCCTGCTTCTCGCTGTCGGCTAAACGTCCACTCTGCTAGCGAATCAGCATCATCACCATCCGGGGCAACTACCAATCCATTTTCTCGGTAGTAGTCATAATAATCTGATAGCCCTGCTTCGACAACCGCCGTTTTTAACCCCGTCACCCCACTTAGAATTGATGCATTCGCTAAGGTGCCTAAATAAGAACGGCCGGTCATTCCCACATTTCCATTACTCCACCAAGCTTTGATAGCGATCCGATCTGACTTGTTAGTAAATGCAATCCGATCGCCATGAAGCCATTCAATGACAGAAGTTGTACTAATCGTTTCATCCCGTGTCCCTGTCGTTCGAAAGCCATCAGAATCCTTAGTACCGATTCCAGATGCATAAACGACCGCAAACCCCCGAGCAAGGAAATAATCATTAAGCGAATAAGACCAAAACTTTGTAAACGTTTCTTCAGTCTCCTTGGATTGCCCTTGAACCGGTCGTGGCTTAGGAACATTGGCATCATTATATGTATTCATGACATCCTGATATGTTAGTTGGTTAGGTTCTTTGTGTGTTAACGATCGATTATTATTATGTGAGTATTTCTTAGACCACTCAACGTTCATGCCTTGTGCGTATGGATCTGCCGTATAAATAATTGGAACCTTTAGACCATGATTACTTTCTGCTGGCCGGATCACACACACTTTAAGCAAGTCTCGTTGACCATCCTGGTCACTATCAAGGGGGGCTTCAACATAAACCACCTCACGAATTAAGGTGCCAGTATCAAAGGTTGCTTGCGCCTTACCGTTAAAAACGAGCGGCCGATTTACCAATCGATGATCGTTTAAAAAGTGATAATATCCGCGGCCTGCCAGGTAATCAATTAATGTTTGCCCATACTTATTTCGAGTATTTAGTAAACGATACCAAGCGTCAATTAATTGGTTACAATCTAGATGCTCAGGCAATGGTATTATGGGTAGTCCTAACTTTTTCATTGACCCCAGCGGATCTGCTAGAGAAAAGTCTAAATCGTCTAAGAAACCCAAAAGTTGCAACGCAATATTGTAGAATGCTTCCTTTGTTAAAGGTCGGCCACTTTTAGTATATGTATTCGCATCAATAGTTGGAGTTGCCATTAAATTAGCAATCTTTTGAATCCGAGTCGTCTTGCCGGAATGTTCTAAATAGCATTGCAACAAGAGTTTCCGGAACAAAAGTTGGGGATCATTGATTTGTTGGCTCTGACTATTTAAAAAACCAATACGAGTTAATTCAGAAATAATCTGATCGTGAGCTGTTGGAACATAAGCAAATTGGTTAATTTTCATCTGTAATCTCCTTAATTAAATGATTTAACATAAAAATAAATCTAATC
Organism: Lentilactobacillus fungorum; assembly: GCF_016860605.1. GTDB lineage: Bacteria > Bacillota > Bacilli > Lactobacillales > Lactobacillaceae > Lentilactobacillus > Lentilactobacillus fungorum. The sequence goes on along the minus strand of NZ_BNJR01000018.1, from coordinate 10,153 downwards.
TAAATCAAATTTAGTTATAAATAAATTAATTTAAGCAACATCTCAAGTATATCCTCAACTCAGAACCCGTCAAGTTGTATCCTTTCTTTTGAAATGGGTTAATTTTCGCAAACTAAAAGCCGATATGATTGATTAACTATCACCAATCATATCGACTTTTTAATTAAGCCATTCTAGCTCGCACATTTCCCCATTGCATCGATAGCATTGCTTTCTACACAACATCACTATCGAACCACAACTTTTGTTCCCACCGGCACTGTGCGATTGATCCATTTGGCATCAGGGATTGATAGCCGAATGCAACCATGAGAATCTGGCTTAATCCCCAATGTTTTAGCCTCAGCAGCAATGTAGCGTCCCTTCGAATCTGTTGGTACCGTGTGAAATAAGTAGACACCGTGTCCTTTCCAAGAGGTCCAATAATGAGCCCCCTCTTTAGAACGACGATTATAGAAGAAATCCCCCCGTTGTGATTGAATATGATACGTTCCTCGAGGTGTCGCGTTATTTTTGCCAGTTGATGCATACATGGTATATAGCACCCGGTTTGCCGGACTCATCACGTATACTCTCTGTTTGGCGATCGAAACCCGTAAGTAGCGCTTATTTGCGCTCGTAATTTTGGGGTACGGAATGGATTGCGATGGCCGCTTCCAATTAATTGTTTGTGTTTGTGAGTTCGAACGAGTTGTATGACCGGCCTTCGTATCGTTTGAACAGCCGGTGATGACCACTGCCAAAAAAACAGCCAGCATCATCTGCAAAAATTTCTTCATATGTTTAATCCCCTATTTATAAAGTGAGCGGAGCAAAGCGGTTAGAAAGCGGAGCCTAAGTTTCTTTGGCCGGAAATCCCGGGCTTGGATTTTTGGACAAAGGAGCTTAGGTGCAGCTTTCTGCTTTGCGTAGCTGTCCTAATAACAGTGAGCGGAGCAAAGCGCTTAGAAACTGGAGCATAAGGCAGCTTGGCCGGAAATCCCGGGCTTGGATTTTTGGCCAAGATGTTTTATGCGGAAGTTTCTGCTTTGCGCAGCTGTCCTAGTAAGTGAGCGAAGCCAGGCGGTTAGAAAGCGGAGCGTAAGTCTCCTCTAACGGAAATTCCCGGTTCTGGAATTTTTGTTAGAGGTGCTTACGTGTAGTTTTCTGCCTGGCACAGCTGTCCTAAAAAAGTGAGCGAAGCAAAGCGGTTAGAAACTGGAGCATAAGGCAGCTTGGCCGGAAATCCCGGGTTTGGATTTTTGGTCAAGATGTTTTATGCGGAAGTTTCTGCTTTGCGCAGCTGTCCTAGTAAGTGAGCGAAGCCAGGCGGTTAGAAAGCGAAGCGTAAGTCTCTTCAAACGAAAATCCACGGGTTTGGGATTTCGGGCTGAGGTGCTTACGCGCAGCTTTCTGCTTGGCGCAGCTATCCTAAAATATCCACTCGATTATATCACTCAAGGATTTCAGAGAATCATTTTGATTGCGAACTTTACCAATCCCTAAAATTAGTTAACCTCAATCAACTGGTTAGCTGATAGTAAATAGAGATATTTTCCAATAATTGGCTTTCTGGTAACCTTTTTAAGCGCTAAACCATAGAGTTCAAGTTGACCGCGGTAGCGATCGACAATTGTCGCTGCCGTAACTCCTGGACGCAATCGGTCGGTCTTGTAATCAAATAAATAAATACCGTTATCGACTTTGACATATCCATCGATAATCCCATGAATTAAGATGCGTTGGTCATCATCGCCAAAGTTTTTAAACACATTTTTTGCTTTCATCAATAATGAGAATGGCACCTCTCGATAGGTTTTATCGGGATTTTCCAATACCAGCTGGCCAATCGACGTCTTATAAAAATTGAGAACCCCATCAATATTAATCTGCGCCGCAACGTTTTCTAAAATAATGCCGGTTTCAACTAGACGGTCAAGCAATGCTACCGCAGATTCACGGGTGGGGGTACTTGAAAGGTTCATCTGCTGTAAGAGCAAATGAGTGGCGGTACCAATATCAGTTGGCGCTGGTTGGCTTTTCCCATTGCCGGAAATAAACGTCGGCGTTGCTAGTGACTGCGTATATCGACTTGGCTTAATGACTTGGTCGGCGTCTAATAAAACATCATTTCCTAATTGGACGTTATCCGGATCATCGAATAATCGTTTAATCTCCGAAACCGATTGGTAGGCGGTTGTATGGGTGGCAGCCTGAAACCGATAATGAGCATTCATCAACTGAGCAATTTGCTCATCTTTTGGAACGCCTTTCGCTTTTGAAATTAGTTGGCCAATCCAATCATTAGCCGCTAAACCATTTCCGGCTTTTGACTTCCCAGCCGTTGCCAACGCTTCGTTATCATAGAACTTAATACTAAATTTGGATCGATCAGCGGCTAAATCACTATACGGTTGATCAGCACCGAACTGCTTGAGAATCGCTGGGTGTCGAGAAATTGCCGGCCCAATCCAGGATAGGTAAGTCTGGGCGCTATTTCGGGTCGCCGTTGGCAGCAACATCCGTCCAGCGGTTGTTTTTGATTGCCAAGTTAAAATTTGAGACGCTTCATCAACCGGTTTGTTTTTTGAACCAGTTATTTTGCCGACCAAATATAAGCGCTGCTCAGCCCTTGTCATCGCCACATATAGCTTCCGCATCTCTTCTGATAAAAAGGCATTTTTAGTAACCGTCTTAACAGCTTCTTTTTGCAAAGGGTCGGCTACTTCACGAGTCTTCGTGTTGAGATATGAAATGCCAATTCCCAAGTGGTCATTTAAAATATAGTTGCCCTTCAAGTCTTGATCGTTGAATTTCTTGCCCATATCGTTTAAAAACACGACTGGAAACTGGAGCCCCTTACTGCCATGAATGGTCATGACTTGTACTTTATTATCACTAGTCGTTGGACTTGCCGTTGCTAAATCCTTATCGTGTTCCTGCATCCGCTCGATAAACAGCACAAATCGGAACAACCCCTTGAAACCATTTTTTTCGTAATCCGCAGCGCGTTCATACAGCGCGTGCAAATTGGTTTGACGCTGGTAGCCGCCTGGCATCCCCCCAACATAATCCAAATAACCAGTCGTGTTGTAGATATCCCAAATCAAAGCCACCAGCCCATCTTGTTGGGCAATGTTTTTGAACCGATCAAGTTGATTCAAAAATATATTAATCTTTGAAAAGACTGCTTGAGCGTACTCATTAGGCTTATCTGTCGGATAATGATGATAAAAGTCCAGTACCGCTTGATAATAATTACCCGTTTTACGATTAATCCGCAAAAAAGCCAGCTGGTTTTCATCTAGGCCAACGATGGGCGAGCGCAACACCGCAACGAGTGGAATGTCTTGAAAGGGATTGTCAATGACTGACAGTAGCGCCATCATCACTTGAATCTCCGTTGTTTTCAGGTAACTTTTAGCACCTGTAATTTCTGCATCAATATCATATTGCCGAAAAACATCAGCCATCACTAATTCACTGTGGTGCGTCGGTGAAATAATTGCAATGTCGCCGGGCGTTATGTCCTTTAGATGATCTTTATCGTAAATTTGTTCGTGATGATCCAACATTTCCCGAATCTTTTGCGCAATAATTTCCACTTGACCGGTTTCACTATCTTCAATTTGTTCGCCAGCCACCTCGTCTTCGCCTGCTGTTTGGTCGTTGCTGTAAATGAGGAGTGCCACTTCTGAAGGGTAGTTTTTTAATGTATCAGTGCCGCCAAATTTTAACTTCGCTTGATCATAATCGATTTCACCAACCTGTTTATCCATAATCTGTTCAAAAATAAGATTAGTAAACGCATCAATATTTTGAGCCGAACGAAAATTTTCGGCGAGTGACACCAGTTCATTAGCATTACTAGCTTGATCATAGGCCTCGGCCTTTTGAATAAACAATTGGGGATCAGCCAATCTAAATCGATAAATTGACTGTTTGGAATCGCCTACCATAAAGCGATTTCCACGGTCAGTCTTGGCAATCCTATTTAAAATGGCATCTTGTAGTTGATTATTGTCTTGGTACTCATCAACCATAATTTCGTAATATTGATCTGATAAGCGTTTGCGAACGAGTTTCGCCTGCTCACTGTCACCGCTTAAGATATCATAGGCCGCATGTTCAATATCAATAAACTCCATGAGATGGCGCTCGCTTTTCAGCTCCCGATAAGCAGCTCGAAACCGCTGAACAACGGCGACTAGTTTTTCAATTCGTTGTTTGGCTGCTTGCATGATTTGAACGTTAGTCTGTTCGTCAAGCAAGAAGTAGCGTTCTTGAAATGTCTGAAACTGCTTACCACTATTTTTGATATCTGAATTAATCTTAACAATCTGGCTATGAACTTCCTTTTGCTCGCCATCTAAATTTTTCGCACCCGTAAGTTTGGCAAACGAAAACTGGTTGATTGTGCTTCTCAACTCATCCCACGTCGCACAATTATCGATCGTTGCTTTTAATTTCTTAATGTCATCTAACTGCTGATCGAAGAACGCTTCATCTGCGTATAGATCCACTCGTTGTGCCAGTTGAATCATCAAATAATGATCCATCTCCATTTGGCTAAAGAAATCATCGATTTGGGGCTTGATAAATTGCTTGTAAAAATCACTTTTAATTAAGCTTTTTCCCTGTAAATCGTAAAAACGGGCTGCGTTGGCTAGCCAACGATCTGGATCAGCTGTCACGTTGGCAAATTCGTCCATTTTGTAAATAACTTTGGTGAGGCCATCATCGCTTCGATCGTTAGAAAAGTTCTGGGTTAACCGGGCAAACGAACCGTCATCATCTGTGCTGTACAACTCTTCGCGAACATCCTGCCAAGCTTGGTCCTTTAATAACTCCTGTTCAGTTGGATCAGATAAAATTCTAAAATTCGGATCAATTCCTAAAATATAATAGTATCGAGAAACCAATTTTTGACAATAAGCATCCATAGTCGTGATATCAGCTACCGCCACTTTTTGGATTTGTCTGAGCAAGTAAGCCTTTTCCTGCGCGTTGTGGGTGTCGTTAAATGCCGCGCGCAACGACTGCTGCAGTCGCTGTCTCATTTCTTTGGCCGCCGCATTCGTGAAGGTTACTACGAGCAATTGGTCAATGTTTGCTTCATGGTTATTGACCATATTGATAATTCGGTCAACCAAAACCCGGGTCTTGCCGGATCCCGCCGAAGCAGACACTAAGATATTGCCATGGGGGCGGTCATTAATCGCTTTTTCTTGGTCTGGCGTATAATCCATTTATTGCTCCTTTCTCAGCATTTCAAGAATTTCTTTTGCCGTATGCTTCTTGATATTATTGTATTGATTGTTTTTAGAAGTCGGATCTGCCAGCAGCGGGTCAAAGTTCATAATTGCTTGATATTGACTGTATTGCATCGCTGACTGGCTACCGTATTTAGCGGGGGCCAACGTAACGTCCCCAGCAAAAATCCGATCTGCGGCTTTGATAATCAACTTTTCGGTATGCGCTAAAAATGCGTCCAGATCCGTTGCCGGCATTAACGCGGAACTTTTCGCCGGAGCACCATTTTTCCTGAGCTTATAAGGATAAATTAGTGATTTGCCGGTTTCAAGTGCCGGATCCAAATCTTTGATGAGTTCCGAGTCCGCCACCAAGATTCCTTGGTACCGGTGTTGGTCCATGAGTGCCGCTTTGAACCCAGATTTTTGCAAGTCAGCCGTCTTTAACTTGGCATTCATAATATGCAAATAAAGGGCGCCCGCTAAAGAAGCCTTTAAATCATCCGGGCTTAACGTCAATAAGTTATTCTTCAACACATCCAAATACGTTAATAGTTGCATGGAGAGCCCCTCATAAGCCTTGGTATAGTCAAACGTCTGGTTGCCAGATTTATAATCAACGATCCCAAAGTACCGCTGACCCTCAACTTGCATGGTATCGATTCGATCAATTCGCCCCCGGACGTTAACCAAATGATTGTCCGGTAATTCAAATGATAGGCCAGCCAAATTATCACCACTGGGCTGACCAAATACTCGTTCAGTCGTCCGCGGCCGCATTGGTGTGGATTGCTGCTGGTCGCGCATAATTCGAACCATTTGCTGAATCGTTGCTTGAAGTTGCGAGGTTAGGTATTTCATCCGGCTAGAACTCGTCAAGATAACGTACTGGTAGTTGTCAGGATTTTCAACCATTTGTTGCACATTCTCCGCCACCAATTCATCAATCTCTTCGTCACTTAAACTTGGTAGGTCAAGCTGCTGTCGATTAACTTCTTTAAAGATACGGTCCAAAGCCTCATGGAAAAAGGTTCCCGTCGAGGCACTCGATAGTTCAAATTTCTCCCGTTCTTGTAACCTTAATCCATACTTGAGGAAGTATTCATATGGGTTTTCATAAAAGGATTGTAATTGTGAGATCGATACGTTCAATTCATTACCGTATAATCCCGTAATAATATCTGGTTCAAGCGGTTGGGGGTCGTTTTTATAAGTGATGCTCCCCAATAGCCGATTAACGAGCGTTTTTAATTCTGGGTCCTCACGCAGCTGATTCAAAATATCCTGCCAACTTACCGGCACCGAAATCGCTTGCTTATCCGTCTTATAAGCGCTTTGGATGACTTGAATTAAATGGTGCAGCGTTGCCCGCTTGGTAGAAACATATGGGCTAAGGGAGTGATCGGCAGCCGGAATCGCCGGGTAATGATTGAGCGGTAAATCGAAATGAGTCGCGATTCGTTGCACATATGGCGACAATTGAACGCTTGTTTCGTCATTGGTTTGACCAGTATAAGTAAAAATCAACCGTTCTTTAGCAGTCAAAAAGGCTAAATAATTTAAATAAGGTTCAAAGGCCATTTGATCATCAGCTGAGTCACTTAAATATTGATCATCGGTTAAGTTCTGCTGAAGTTGGGCCACGTCGTCATCGCCAAATAAGTTCTCGTTAACAGCACGAGCCGGCATATTGTCATCATTGGCGCCGATTATAAAAGTCACTTTTCGGTTGCTCATCTGAACCATGCCGCTTTCAGAAACGGTCACCTGATCTAAGGTTGATGGGATCTGCGAGTAATTAGCACCTTCAAAGCCGGCGTATATCAATGCCCAAAAATCATGGGCAACAAACGGTTTATCACCTAAAATAGCTACACACTCATCCAATAAACCACAAAACATCCGCCAAGCCTGTTCAACCTCATTAGCCCGGTTCAAATGATTCTGGTCAATCGCGGTATCTCGCCAATGCTGAAGCTGGTTAACCACCCCGGCATCTTCTAAGAAGCGGTACAAAATGGCCGCGGCATCTTGATTCGTTTTAGCCTTAGCTAACCGGCGATAAAATTTAGGTAAGGTATCTTTTACCATGTGGCGAATAAGATTAATTTGCCGAGTGATTTCACGATCTGGGTCAGATAAAACTGTGCCCTCATCGTCATCGGCTACCCAGACGTATTGCCAATCTTCGTCTTGTGTCCAACGGCTGCCTTGGTAATTATTCTTTAAGACCAGATTTTCAGTTAAAGCAACCGCTCGCCGGTAATCTTCGATAGCCATCGGCTGGCCATCAACTTGGGGCAAAACCAATTCTGATTTCAAAAAGCGCATCATATCGTCATATTGGTAGTTACGATTACGGCTTGGATCATAGATGTCAAACAATGATGCCAATAACTCGACTAACGGGTGATCCACCATTGATTTTTGATTATCCTTAAAATAAGGAATCTGGTGCATTGAGAATACCGGATCCAAGATATTATCGTATGCATCCAAATGGCGAGTCAAAATTAAAATGTCTGAATAACGGTATTGACCTTCAGCAACCATTCGATGAATCATGGCGGCTACTTGATCTAACTCAGAATATTGATTATCTGCCTGATAAATTTGGATCGCCTTTTTAGAAGCTAACCGGCTTGCAACATTTGGTCCCATCCGACTGGATTGTTCCCAATAAGTTTCTAGTTTGAGCAAATCATCGCTAACTCTTGGCTGGTCGGCGATTATCGTGCCTAGATACGGAACCTTTTGCTGAGCAGCGTATTTGTAAAGCTGCCAGAATAGTTTAGCCGGCTGGTAAAATAAATTGGGTATGGTTGGGAGTTCTTCTCGATAAACCCGATCCAAGGTGAGCGCGACCGTCACGCTAGCGGCATTGCGGATAAGGGTTTCCACTAGTCGGCATTCTTGGGCCGACAACTTGGAAAAGCCCGAAAGGTAGAAGTGATAATGAGTGAGATCCGTTTCACTCAATTGATCACTTAATAGATTCAAGACCGTATGGCTATCAAAATAATGATCATCAACTCGTTTAACAAATTCGCTGTAAATTAAGGCAAAATCGTGTAACTTGTCCCGCAAATCATTACTGATAACAGCTTCATCACTCTCATAAATCGTCAACAAATCATTAGGTAAGACATTACCTGCCTGCATTTCTGCGATTTGGCGGGCAATTTGGTTAATAAAGCCCGCGTGATGCGCCTCTTTTGCAAATAACAGCAGCTTATCTTGATTATACAAAATAATTTGATAAAGCAGCATGCTAATGCCGGCTTCACTAATCCGCTGCTTTTGATATTTCGGCGAATTCCGCAAAAAGAACCAAGCCAATCGAGTAAACGATAACACTTGAACATCGCTTTCGGCGGTCACCTCGTCGTCAGGATTGGCGAGTTGTTTTAAAATTTCAACTTCTGATTCAAATTTAATATGGTTAGGAACTAAATAAAAGAACTTATCGCCGGCATGCTTTTGCCGGTCATCTTTGAGAATGGTCATCATCTTTTCTTGATGATCAACCCCAGCTTTTCCAATAACAAATTGAAGCGTCAAAATGGTCACCTCACTAAATTAAACTGATAACTTATCATAACGCCGAATGCGAAACAATTCGACTGTTGTATCGATCATTAAACTGGTTCCAAACTGATCAAACAAGCTTTTTTGTTAACTAAAAGAGACTTGCCATCGTCACCTGCACAACGTTTGACTTTTTCGAGACGTAATGATTGAACAATGGTAAAAAAGGGCTATCATAGACAGTGGATGTAGTTTGCATCCACTTATTTGACCTAAATGAAAGCTTTATGCTTGCATTGATCTTGTTACAAGGGCCTTTCAGCGTTATCCACGATTAAATATCGGAAGCAAGAATGTTACGATCTACCCCCAATATATCTTTCAAGTTTTAAAAAGCGCTGATAGGTTCTTACTCCTAATAACGCCTGGCAACTCCAGGCGGTACATAGTATGATTACGAACTTACCCACTTATATTTTTTAAAAACAGGATTATCAGTTGACGCTTTGTCAACCAATAGTCCTGTTTTTTTGATCCTTATTTTTTAAGTGACGCCCTTTGAATCAACTCAACCGGCAGCGTGTATTCATCCAGCAACTTTTCGTTTTCATCATTTAGTCGATTAAACAATAAGCGGACCAACAAGTCAGCAATATCGTCCAAAGGTTGAACAATTGTACTAAGTTCTGGATTATATTCTTGGACGTTCGTTGACCCATCAAAGCCAATCACTTGAATGTCTTCGGGAATCCTCAACCCAATTTTTTTGGCTTCCTGCATACACAACAGTGCTGTTAAATCATCCGTACAAAAAATACCATCGGGATGGTCAATAATTAATGCTTGATGAATTGTCGCGCGCTTAATCGCCGGCGTGGCGTTAAATGGTAATTCCACTGCTTGTGGCGAATAACCACGCTCTGCAACTGCTTGATTAAAGCCGGTAATTCGATCATTATTAGGCAACTGGACATCAATACTGCCAGAAACCAACAATAACTTTTTGGCTCCCTTATCTATTAGGGTCCGAGCCGCAAGTTGGCCGCCACCAAAATTATCACTGCGGACTGTTGGGATCTTGCTTTTAAAATATCGATCGTAGGAAACAATTGGCAAGTCCGTCAACCCATATTCCTTAATGCCTTCGTTATGAGAACCAGTAATAATACCATCAACTTGGTTAGCCATCAGCATTCTCAAATATTGCCGTTCCTTTTCGGGATTATCCAAACTATTGCAAATGATTGCTTTATACCCCTTATCAAACAAGCGATCCTCAATTTTTTCGACTACCTCGGCAATGATTGGGTTCGTAATCCCAGCAAAAATTAAGCCAATTAACTTAAATTGTTTTCCGTGAAGCGCCCGCGCAGCCGAACTTGGCTGATAGTTCA
>NZ_BNJR01000017.1 GCF_016860605.1 Lentilactobacillus fungorum | reverse complement strand
AGGCTTACGCGCAGCTTTCTGCTTTGTGCAGCTGTCCTAATCCAAACTGCCCCAAAATGCTCCCCGCCCAACATGGCCCAAACTCACGAACAAAATAACAATTAAGTCATAAATGGAGGTTACTATAATGAGTAAAGCAATTTTACAATTAGACGCATTATCATGCCCGGCATGTATGCAAAAGATTCAAGGCGCTTTGGAAAAACAAGGGGGCGTTGAAAATGTGAAGGTATTATTTAACGCCGCCAAGGTGAAAACTGAGTTTGATGGTGATCAAATTTCTGCCGATCAATTAGCGGATACCATCACTAGCTTGGGATATGAAGTTCAATCAATGAAAGTAAAGGAATGAGGATTACCCATGACAATTAAAAATATTGAAAAAACACCCAAAGATTTATTTGATGAAGAAGTTAAGCAAGCCGATATTGATCATCATACCCCGACGGCAGGGGCGATGAGCGGTCACATTGTTGCCAATTTGGTGGTCCTTATCGATAAATTGCAGCAAGCCAAATGGTATGTTAAGGGAATGGATGCGCATTCGCTGAAAGTCTACTTTGGAGACTTGCTCGTTCAAGCAAGTCAGCAAAAAGATGAATTAGGTCGGACTCTGGTCGATGAAAACCTATTAACGCCGACAACCCAAACGGAATTCAGCGAGTATGCCATGTTGACGGAAAACGGTGAAAATAAATATCATTCAGCTGAGTGGCTAATTGATAATTTTGTCCATGATTATAATACCGAAAATTTGTTTGTCACTCGAGCGATTAAATTAGCTGAAAAAGAAGATCGACCGGTTTTAGCAGCGATGTTGACTAGGTTACTTGGCGAAAACAATCACAACATCGCCTCGCTGCAAGCGCTGTTGGGCAACACGCCTCGGGCTGGCTTAGACGAAGAAGACGAAGATGACTTTTAGCAAGTCTGAGTCGGATGGTTTGAAGGAGCTATATCGGTTGCCACCATGCCTTAGTCTTCAAAAATATAACTAAATATTTTAATGAAAAATGGTTCTCGATATTGGAGGTACTCCAAGACTTCAATATCAAGAACCACTTTTTGATTACACACATTGGCCTAATCGCTTGCCTTAATCAAAGTAATAGTCGGAGGTGACGCGAATACTAATCTGGCAATTTTGTTAACAGGTTTGCTTTTTTCATTGACAAATCTGGCTGGCCGCGTTAAATTTAACATCAGCATTTAGTTAGTTACTCATATAATTAACCAAATAACAAAATGATGAGGCGGAGGATTTTAGAATGAACGGCATAGCGATTAGAAAAAACGGACTCACTAATTTTGATATTAAGGTCTTGGGAATTACATTCATGTTAATTGATCACATCCACGAAATGTTTTCGGCAGCCGGGGCGCCTGGGTGGCTGGATTGGTTTGGCCGGCCGGTTGCCACAATTTTTATGTTTTTAAGTGTGGAAGGCTTTACCCATACCCATGATCAAAAGCGTTATTTATTACGGCTTCTGATTGGGTTTTGGATAATGGGTATTGGTAATATCATCGTTCAACATTTTTTCAGCGTTGGCCATTTGGGATTGATAAATAATATTTTTAGTGACTTATTTGTTGGTGTTTTAACGATGTATGGATTCCAGACCATTGCCAACGGCCATAAACAACATCGGCTGGGACAAACTTTTGCCGGGGTTGGAATCGTGTTAATGCCGCTAATCTTTGGGGGCCTGGTTTTATTTTTATTAAGCTCAACGCAGCTTAATTTGATTTCCAAGGCCATTGTGCTGGCTGTGCCGACGCCGATCACGGCTGAAAATTCCTTTTTCCTATATTTAGGACCGGTGATGTATTTGCTTCGAAAAGATCGTCGTTGGCAATTACTCGCGATTGCCGCTTTTGCTTTAATTGCAACCGGCTTTAATTTCAGTCAATTATTGACGCAAAATACTCAATGGATGATGATTTTGGCAATCATCCCACTGGCAATGTACAATGGTCAATTAGGAAAGAGCATGAAGGGCTTCTTTTATGCCTTTTACCCCCTTCACATTTGGATATTATATATTTTGGCCTCATTATTAGGCGTTCGAGCTTAAAAATGAGAGGCAATTTGGTTGCTTGTGAATTTCTCTCGGGGTACGATTAATTTGTAGTCGAGTCGTGAAAGATAACGGAGGGATGTTTATGGCAACTCAATATGATTATGATGTTTTATACATTGGCAGTGGACACGGCACTTTTGATGGGGCCATTCCACTGGCTGCTCGCGGTAAAAAGGTCGGTGTGATTGAGGATGACCTCATTGGCGGCACCTGCCCGAATAGAGGATGTAACGCCAAGATTACATTGGATGCGCCGGTAGCATTGACCCGATTAACGGAACAAATGAATGGCATTGTCACCGGTGGCATTTCAATTAATTGGGAACAAAATGAAAAACACATGCACGAGGTAATTGATCCATTGCCGGATATGATTGCGGGCTTAATGAAGTCGGTTCATATTGATCTCATTAAGGGTTACGGTGTTTTATCGGACCCTCATACGGTAATGGTTGACGATCAAGCTAAGACGGCTGAGAATATTGTCATTTCAACTGGTCAGCATCCACATCGACTGGATATTCCCGGCAAAGAGCTTGCCCATGACAGTGAAGCATTTATGAACTTGAAACATTTGCCACGAAAGATTGTGATTATTGGCGCCGGATATATTAGCATGGAATTTGCGACAATCGCCAATGCTGCTGGCGCTGATGTCACGGTGATGACCCATGGTGATCGCGTATTGCGAAAATTCTATCAGCCCTTTGTCGACCAAGTAGTTGCTGACTTGAAAGCCCGTGGTGTTAAGTTTATCTACAACGCGGAAGTTTCTCAGCTTGAAAAATCAACCGATGGCGTTGTTGTTCACTATAATGATGCCCAGCTTGATGCTGATTGGGTTTTGGACGCGACTGGACGAAAGCCAAACGTCGATGGGATTGGCCTCGACAAAGTTGGTATTACCTACAGTACAAATGGCATTGCGGTTAATGATCATCTTCAGACGAACGTGAATAATATTTACGCTTCGGGAGACGTGATTGATAAAGAACAGCCAAAGCTTACCCCAACCGCAATTTTTGAATCAATGTATCTGATGCATCACTTTGCCGGCGATAGTGATGAACCAATCAAGTATCCGGCCATCCCATCAGTTGTCTTTACATCACCGAGAATTGCCAAAGTAGGGGTTTCTCCGGATGAAGCAGCTCAAAATGAGCATTATCAAACGGCAACTAACCACTTGCCAGATGACTGGTATCGCCAAGTTACTAAAGAAACATTAGGGGATAATGTTTTAGTTTACAACCAGCAGCACCAGTTAGTAGGCGCTACGGAAATGAGTGATCAAGCAGAAGATGCTATCAATACGCTTTTGCCAGCTATTGAATTTAAATTAGATGCTGATCAACTGGGGCGGCTGGTGACGTTGTTCCCGTCAATTGCGGCTGATACGATGGGGCAACTATAAAACTTTACGAATTTGAATCATAATGATTATTAAAAAACTATCAATATCATAAAACGGGTCGACAGTCTCAGATGGCTGTCGGCCCGTTTTTTGTTGGTCAGCAAAATAGTTCGCTGATAAGGAATTATTTTACCACAAGTATTCAACTGGGTTCTTAATGTATTGATCGTAGACATCGCGGACGACCTGCATTTGCTCATCACTCAGTGGCGGCAGGTCAGCGGCCGTTGTATTGCGGTCGATTTGGCTTGGATTGCTGGCGCCAGGAATGACTGCCGAAACAGCATCGTACATCAAAATGAACCGTAAGGCGGTGGCGGCTAGATTATCAGTTCCCAATCGCTGTTTTAAGTCGTTAGCGGCCTTAACCCCCGTCAGATAATCGACGCCAGAGAAGGTTTCCCCTTTGTCAAATTGCTCACCATTTCGATTGGTGGTTCGATGATCTTCTGGGGCAAATTTAGTGTCGGCAGTAAATTTGCCGGTTAACAAGCCACTTGCCAATGGGACGCGGCCCAAAATGCCGATGTTATTTTTCTTAGCCAGGTCAAAGAATAAGTCGGCGGGACGCAGCCGGAACATGTTAAAAATGATCTCAACGGCCGAAATATCGTAAGACATTGCTTTGATAGCTTCTTCAACCCGTTCAACACTGACACCGTAATGCTTGATTTTGCCAGCCTGCTTGAGTTTATCCATTGTAAAGAAGGTTTCAGGCATGTAATAAGTTTGCATGGGTGGGCAATGCAGCAAGACCATATCTAAAGCGTCCACTCCCATGTTGGCTAACGACTCGTCAACGTAACGGGTAAGATGCTCAGGGTTGAAATGTTCAACAGTTAATGGGGATTCCTTGCGGCCAATTTTGGTGGTGAAATGAACGTCTGGATGGGATCGGACAAATTTGCCGACCGTCTTTTCACTTTGACCATCCTGATAGCCATCAGCCGTATCAAAGAAATTAACGCCATGATCATAGGCTTCGCTCAAAGTTTCCTCGGCGTCTTTGGGGTCAAATGGGGTGCCCCACTTACCGCCCAACTGCCAGGTTCCCAAAGAAACTTCGCTAATTGAGTAACCGGTTTTACCAAGTGTTCGGAATTTCATGCATATAACCTCCAATTATCCTATTCTGTAAATTCATTTTAACATTTTTCGATAATGGCGGGAACGTTTGTTTTTAATAATCCTTTTAGCAGACCAAACGAAAAAGACGAAGTTAAATCGTTATACTCATAAAGAGTTCGTGAATTAATAAAAAAGTTAATAATTATCTGCGAAAATCCATTAAATTCAATCAAAACACGAACAATAGGGTTGACATTCGAAATTGGGCCAAGTATGATTTAGACACAAAATAAATTCGAAAAGGTGCGTGTTAAAAATGGCGAACGTCGTCGGAGTGGCAATGGGGTCAATTTCTGATTGGCCGACAATGAAATTAGCGTGTGAACAATTAGAAAAGCTGGGGATTCCCTATGAAAAGCACGTTATTTCAGCCCACCGGATGCCAGATGAATTGCAGGCATTCGGCAAATCAGCTCGAAATAAAGGCCTAAAAGTCATCATTGCCGGAGCTGGTGGCGCTGCGCATCTGCCAGGGATGATTGCGGCAAACACGACGTTACCAGTGATTGGAGTGCCAATCAAAACCCGAACATTAAACGGTGTTGACTCGTTACTTTCAATTGTTCAAATGCCGTTTGGGGCACCTGTGGCAACAGTTAGCATTGGTGAATCTGGTGCCAAAAATGCGGCATTGCTTGCTGGCCAGATCTTAGCAACCACTGATCAGTCAATTGAAACCAAGCTTCAAGCATTAAAACACGAACAAAAAGTGGAGGCCAAAAACAGTGAGCAGCAATTCGATTAAAACAATCCTGCCACCAGCAACGATCGGCATTGTTGGCGGCGGCCAATTGGGGCAAATGATGGCGCTTATCGCCAAATCAATGGGGTATCATGTTGGAATTCTTGATCCAACCCCGCAGGCACCTGCTGGGCAAGTAGCCGATTTTCAAATTGTTGCCGAATACGATGACGTGGCAGCCCTCATGAAGTTAGCGCAACAAGCTGATGTGCTAACTTATGAATTTGAAAACGTTGATGAGGCCTCATTACTCAAAGCCAATCAAGTAACCGAATTGCCTCAGGGGGTCAATCTTTTACACATTACCGGTGAACGCTTAAACGAAAAGAAGTTTATTCATAATTGCGGCTTGCCGGTAACCCGGTTTGCAGCGGTGGCTGATCGTAAAAGTATGCTCACCGCAGTTGAAAAAGTCGGGTACCCAGCAATCTTAAAGACGACTTCCGGCGGCTATGACGGCCACGGCCAAATGGATATTAATGAGCCAGCTGACGTGGATAAAGCTGCTGAATTGTACGAGCAACAGCCCTGTATTTTGGAAGCCCGCCAGAAATTTATCGCTGAGGCTTCGGTGATGGTGACGCGGGATCTGAACGGTAAGGTGATTACGTTTCCGTTAGTTGAAAATCGTCATAAAAATCACATTTTGCATACCACAATTGCCCCAGGCCAATTTTCACAAACGGTTCATCAAAAAGCACGCC
The DNA here is from genome assembly GCF_016860605.1 of Lentilactobacillus fungorum. Lineage (GTDB taxonomy): Bacteria > Bacillota > Bacilli > Lactobacillales > Lactobacillaceae > Lentilactobacillus > Lentilactobacillus fungorum. The sequence continues at coordinate 274,851 of NZ_BNJR01000017.1, read as the reverse complement.
ACTATGCGGAAGTGATTGCCAACAGCCTTGATTTGTACGGGGTTTTAGGCATTGAACTGTTTGTAATTGATGATCAAGATATTATGGTCAACGAACTAGCGCCACGGCCACATAACTCCGGCCATTACACGATTGAAGCATGCAATATTTCTCAGTTTGAGGCTCATATTAGGAGTATCTGTGGCTTACCGATTCCAGCGGTTATCCAAACGCAACCAGCTGTCATGCGTAACCTCCTCGGAACGGATTTAACGCTGGCCCGTAAATTACTGAAGACGCATCCAGAGTGGCACTTTCATGATTATGGCAAAGCTGAAATCAGGCCGCAGCGAAAAATGGGCCACGTCACGGTGCTTGGCGATCACATTGACGACTTGTTGAAGTCAACTGACATGTTAAAGGGAGAAAATTAAAATGACTGATTTAACTCAGATTGAAAAAAGAGACCTTTTATACAAGGGCAAAGCCAAAGAAATGTTTACGACCAACGATCCTGATATCATGTGGGTTCACTACATGGATCAAGTCACCGCTTTTAATGGTAAGAAAAAGGTTCAGATGGCTGGTAAGGGTCAAACCAACTGCGAAATTTCGGCCCTCATTTTTACTGATCTTGCTAAACATGGCATTGAAAATCACTTTATTAAGCAACTCGATGCGAACAACCAATTGGTTAAGCGGGTCAAAATTATTCCATTAGAAACGGTCGTTCGCAATTTTGCCTCAGGCAGCTTTGAAAAGCGGTTTGCGGTCAAGCATTTGCTGAAATTCGACAAACCCATCACTGAATTTTATTACAAAAGCGATGAATTAGACGATCCCTTCATCAATGACTTTGAAGTCGAAGCATTAAAAATTGCCACTGAAGATCAAATGAATCAGATTCGCGCAATTGCTTTAATGGTCAACAACCGTCTCAAGGAGATCTTTGACAAAATGGCGATTGATCTGGTTGATTTTAAAGTCGAAATTGGCATTGACCGAGACGGCAAACTGATCTTGGCCGATGAGATTTCACCAGATAGCTGCCGTCTCGTTGACCGCAAGACCAAAAAATCGCTTGATAAGGATGTCTTTAGAAAAGGGCTTGGCGAACTGGTGCCAGTATATAAAGAATTGCTTGGCCGATTAGAGAAAGTAGAAGGTGTTAACTAATGGCATTAGTCAAAGTCTACGTTAATTACAAACAGTCAATTCTAAATCCCGAAGCAGAAGCCGTTCACAAAGCACTCAAACGGCTTGGTTATGCGGATATTGAAGACGTCAAGTTAGGTAAGTATTTTGAACTCACCGTGGCTGACGGCAAGTCCCAGGCGGAAATGGATCATGAAATCAACGAAATTTGTGACAAGTTACTTGCTAATTACAACATGGAAAATTACCACTATGAAATTGAAGATGCGGAGGCGGCTCAATGAAGTTTGCGGTTCTTGAATTTCCAGGCTCAAACTGTGAGATGGATCTCTATAACGCCATTAAGGATATTATCAAAGAAGAAGTTGAACTGGTTTCTTACAAACAGGAGTCACTGGCCGGTTTTGACGCCGCACTAATTCCTGGTGGCTTCTCTTATGGAGATTATTTGCGAAGCGGCGCGATTGCCCGTTTTTCGCCAATTATTCCGGCCCTACAACAGTTTGCTTCAAGCGGTAAACCAGTTTTGGGAATTTGCAATGGGTTTCAGATTCTCACTGAAGCTGGTTTGCTTCCTGGCAGTTTACAAAAAAATGTCTCAGCCAAGTTCATTTGTAAAGATGAAACCTTGGTCGTTAATAATAATCACAGTTTGTTTAGTTCGGAGTATCAAAAGGGGCAGCTGATTAGCTTACCAATTGCCCACGGTGATGGTAACTATTATTGTGATCAAGAAACCCTCAAGAGTTTGATTGCCCATGATCAGATTGTCTTTAAGTACACTAACAATCCCAATGGCAGTGTTGATAATATTGCCGGGATTGTGAATCAGCAAGGAAACGTATTAGGAATGATGCCCCATCCAGAACGCGCCGTGGAAGATGTGTTGGGTTCAAGTGACGGCAAGGGGGTCTTTCAATCAATCGTCAAGCACATTAAGAGTCGAGGGGTTATCTATGAATAAAGTCGCAGAACAAGTAGAAGCAACACCGGAACAAATCAGGGATCAACAGTTGTATCGATCCATGGGCTTGACCGACCACGAGTATCAGTTAATTAAGGACGATGTGTTGCATCGGCTGCCTAATTACACTGAGGTGGGGCTATTTTCCGGCATGTGGAGTGAACATTGCTCTTATAAGAATTCTAAACCAGTGTTAAAGAAGTTCTTTACCAAGGGCAAGCACGTCGTTAAAGGCCCTGGCGAAGGGGCTGGCATCATCGACATTGGTGATAACCAGGGCGTTGTTTTCAAAGCTGAAAGTCACAACCATCCCTCAGCCGTTGAACCCTTCCAAGGCGCAACGACCGGCGTTGGCGGGATTCTCCGCGATATTTTTTCAATGGGTGCCCGGCCAATTGCCAGTTTAGATAGTTTGCGATTTGCCGAACCCAAAACCGATGCGGATAAATACTTTATTCAACAAATTGTTGCCGGCATCAGTGCATACGGCAACTGTATTGGTATTCCAACGGTGGGTGGCGACACTGCGTTTGACGATGCGTATGCCCACAACCCGCTAGTCAACGTGATGTCTGTCGGTTTGATGGATCTTGATAAGATTGAAGTTGGTGCTGCGGCAGGGGTCGGTAATAGTATCGTCTATGTGGGTCATAAAACTGGCCGCGATGGGATTAACGGTGCCTCGTTTGCCTCATTCCAATTTGATTCTGAACATGAAAGCCAACGGTCAGCTGTTCAAGTTGGCGATCCATTTGAAGAAAAATTAGTGATGGAAGCCTGCTTGGATGTGATTAATAATCACGCAGAAGCTTTAATCGGGATTCAGGATATGGGAGCTGCTGGGTTGGTTTCTTCTTCAGCCGAAATGGGCTCTAAAGCGGGCGGTAACGGCATGGAATTGAATCTTGATTTGGTACCGCAGCGAGAAGCCGGGATGTCAGCCTTTGAATTAATGTTATCAGAGTCACAGGAGCGAATGTTATTGTGCGTGAAGGCTGGCCACGAAGATGAAGTGCTTCAAGTGTTTGCAGATCGGGGTGTTAATGCGGTTGTGATTGGCCACGTCACCGAAGGTCATCAGTACAGGCTATTGCATCACGGCAAGTTAGTTGCCGATGTGCCAGTTGATTCGTTGGCCGCCCAGGCGCCGGTTTATCACCGGGAGTCAGCGGTTCCGGAACATTTAAAACACGCTGATGCTCATCAATATCAACCGCAAATTGCCAATCCAACTGCAACTCTTAAGCAAATGCTAGGGCAACTCACGATTGCTTCTAAAGAAAGTATTTATGAAACCTACGATACGCAAGTTCAAACGAATACGGTGGTTGCGCCGGGATCAGACGCGGCCGTGGTTCGCATTCGCCATCATGATAAAGCGTTGGCAATTACCACGGATGTTAACGGACGCTATCTTTATTTGAACCCCCGAATTGGTGGTCAAATGGCGGTTGCTGAGGCGGCGCGAAACATTGTTGCTTCTGGGGCGACACCGCTTGGCATTACCGACTGTCTGAACTTCGGTAATCCAGAAAAGCCGGATCAATTTTACGAACTGGACCAAGCAGTTATGGGAATGAGCGAAGCCTGCGAAAAGTTCGAAGCACCAGTGATTTCCGGTAACGTGTCCTTAAATAACGAATATGACAACGTGCCAATTTACCCCACCCCAATGGTCGGCATGGTTGGCCTCATTAAGGGAATCGACCACATCACTACCCAAGATTTTAAGCAGGCGGGTGATTTAGTTTACGTGATTGGCAAGACCGATGCCGGCTTTAACGGTTCCCAGATTCAAAAAATGCAAACCGGCCAAATCTTCGGTCAGTTATTTGACTTTGATTTAGATTATGAACTGAAGATTCAACATTTGGTTACCAAGGCCATTCAAGCCAAACTCCTTCAGTCCGCCCACGATATTTCTGAGGGTGGCTTGATTACCGCAATTGCCGAAAGTACGTTTGGCCGCCAATTAGGGGTTGAGTTGGCAAGTGACCTAACCGTTGCCGATTTCTTCTCGGAAAGTCAGTCTCGGTTTGTTGTTTCAGTGCCACAAGACAAGCAGGCAGCCTTTGAACAATTAGTCGGTAGTGAAGCATATCAACTTGGTAAAGTGACAGATGATAATCATTTCTTTGTTCAAGCTAGCGATGGTTACTTTGATTTAGACAGTGACAAAGCACTGGCTATTTGGAAAGGGGCATTGGCATGCCGGCTGAAGTAAAAAGTTTAAATGAAGAGTGCGGCATTTTTGGTGTTTGGGGAACCCCAGATGCGGCCAAATTGACCTACATTGGCTTATTTGCCCTTCAACACCGCGGCCAAGAAGGGGCTGGGATTACCGTTAATAATGGCGGGCATCTCACGACCAAACGTGGCTTTGGCTTGTTAACCGATGTATTTGACTCACCGACTGCCGTTGAAGAAATGACTGGTTCTGCCGCTATTGGTCACGTGCGTTATTCCACCGCCGGCAGTAATCTGCTTGAAAACATCCAACCCCTCCCGTTTAATTTTAGCGATACCCAGTTTGCTTTAGCCCATAACGGGAATTTAACCAACGCCATTTCAATTCGGAGGCGCTTGGAAGATCGCGGGGCCATTTACCACTCAAGTTCTGATACTGAGAACCTGATGCACTTGATTCGTTTAAGCCAAGCGGATAATTTAGATGACCAAATGAAAGAAGCCCTCAACGTCATTAAGGGTGGTTTTGCCTACCTGGTGATGACTAAAGATCGCCTTTATGCCGCCCTTGACCCCAATGGTTTTCGGCCGTTGGTGGTTGGTCAATTGGCCAATGGTGCTTATGTTGTTTGCAGTGAAACTTGTGCGCTAGACGCAGTTGGCGCTGAATTCAAGTTTGATGTTCAGCCCGGTCAATTGATTAAGATCGACGACGCCGGCATCACGGTTGACCAATACACAACCGATACCCAGTTGGCGATTTGTTCGATGGAATTCATCTATTTTGCCCGGCCAGACTCTGACATCTATGGGGTTAACGTTCATTCGGCCCGCAAACGCATGGGAGCTCGGCTTGCCCAAGAACAGCCCGTTGATAATGCTGACATGGTGATTGGGGTGCCCAACTCTTCGCTGTCGGCGGCAATGGGGTACGCCCAAGAATCTGGTTTGCCGTATGAAATGGGCTTGGTTAAGAATCAATATTCGGCCAGAACGTTCATTGAGCCCACCCAAGCGCTTCGCGAGCAGGGCGTTAATATGAAGCTTTCAGCTGTCAAAGGTGTTGTTCGGGGCAAGAACCTCATTTTAGTCGATGATTCAATTGTTCGGGGTACCACCAGCCGCCGGATTGTCAAATTGCTGAAAGATGCTGGTGCCGCTTCGGTTCATTTGCGGATTGCGTCACCGCCACTTCGTTATCCGTGCTTTTACGGCATTGACATTCAACACGTCCGTGAATTAATTGCGGCCAACAAGACGATTGAACAAATGCGTGAGATTTTTGGCGCTGACTCCCTTGGCTTTTTAAGCGTTCAAGGAGTGGTTGATGCCGTTAATCTAAAAACTGACGCACCGAACAAAGGCCTGTGTGTTGCTTACTTTGATGGTAAATACCCAACGCCTTTATACGACTATGAAGAAGAATATGATCGTGATCAAGCGCAACTACAACAGATGAGATGAGGTCATTTAGATGGACGCGTACAAAAAAGCCGGCGTCGATATTAACGCTGGCTACAAGTTAGTTAATGAAATTAAGAGTCTCTCAAAAAATACCGAATTAGGTGCATTTGGTGGGATGTTTCCACTAGCGCTTGGCGACTATCGAGAACCAGTCTTAGTTTCTGGCACCGATGGCGTTGGGACTAAATTGTTGATTGCGATTCAAGCTGGGCTCAACGAAACGGTGGGAATTGATCTAGTCGCAATGTGTGTCAATGATATTCTTGCCCAAGGTGCTAAGCCGCTGTTTTTCTTGGATTACCTAGGGGTTGGTCATCTAGACCCGGACCAAGCCAAGCACATCGTTGCCGGGGTCGTTAAAGGAGTTTCTGAAGCTGGGGCTAAGCTAATCGGTGGCGAAACCGCTGAAATGCCGGATATGTACACCAATGGTCACTATGACCTGGCCGGCTTTGCAGTGGGGATTGCTGATCAATCACAATTATTGAAGAAAACTGATTTAAGCGAAGGGGATGTTTTACTGGGGTTAGCATCAAATGGGCTACATTCGAATGGCTTTAGCCTGGTAAGAGACATTTTGTTCAAGCAGCACGATTACAAGTTGACGGATCAATTACCAGGACTTGATCGCGATCTCAAACATGAGTTACTGCGACCAACTCGAATCTACGTTAAATCGGTTTTACCACTGGTTGAACAGGGATTTATCGCGTCGATTGCCCACATTACTGGCGGGGGCTTGCCGGAAAATGTGGCGCGGATTTTACCGGAAAATCTGGCAGCTGAGTTTAACACGAATACTTGGCCGATGCCGGCAATAATGACTGAATTGCAAAAGCTTGGACAATTATCGTTTGACGACATGAAGCATACTTTTAACTTGGGCCTAGGAATGGTATTGGCAGTTCATCCAGAAAATGTGGCTCAAGTAAAAGAAGCACTAGTCAAATCTGGGGAGACAGTCTATCAAGTGGGCCGACTCGTTTCCGGATTCAAAGAAGTACTTATTCGAAAGGATTAATCATGACATCAGACGTTAAGAACATTGCTATTTTTGCTTCCGGCGAAGGAACCAATTTTACGGCCCTTTATGAGGCTTTCAGAAAGGAACGTTTGCCAATTAGAGTGAAATTACTAGTTTGTGATCACACCAAAGCTCACGTGCTGGCTCGAGCCGAAAAAGAATCGGTGCCAACGTTTGTGATCCATTTTAAGGATTATCCAAACAAGGCAGCTGCTGAAAAAGTGATCGCTGAAAAATTGGCTGCAGCTGGGATTGATTTTATTATTTTGGCTGGCTACATGCGGATTATTGGGCCAACTTTACTTGCCAAATATGAGGGCAAAATTGTTAACATTCATCCAGCCTTGCTACCTAAGTTTCCTGGCCGCCATGGGATTGAAGACGCTTATGAAGCCGGCGTTGACACGACCGGCGTGACAATTCACTGGGTGGATTCTGGGATTGACTCTGGTAAAATTATTGCTCAAAGAAAAGTGCCGGTTTACAAAGCCGACAAGTTAAGCGATTTGGAAACAAGGATTCATGCCACTGAACATCAGTTATATCCAGAAGTCATTAAACAATTATTAGAAAGAGGAGAAATTTAATGTCAAGAAGAGCTCTGTTAAGTGTTTCTGATAAAAGTCATTTAGTTGATTTTGCCAAGCAATTAAAGGAATTAGACTTTGAGATTGTGTCAACGGGTGGCACCAAAAAGGCCTTAGAAGCGGCCGGCATTGACGTGACTGGCGTTGAAGCCGTGACTGGGTTTCCAGAGATGTTAGATGGCCGGGTCAAGACGCTTCATCCAAAGATTCATGCGGGGATCTTAGCTAAGCGGGATAATCCGGATCATATGAAGCAATTAAGCGAAGCTGGAATTACGCCAATTGACTTAGTGGCGGTAAATCTGTACCCATTTAAACAAACGATCGAGAAGCCAGAAACCACTGAAGCAGAAGCCATTGAACAAATTGACATTGGCGGTCCTTCAATGTTGAGGGCGGCGGCCAAAAATTTTGTCGGTGTTTTAACGGTGGTTGACCCGGCTGATTATCAGCCAGTGATTGATGCTTTGAAAGCGCACGCCGACGATGCCGACTTCAGAAAACATTTGGCGGCGAAAGTCTTTAGACACACGGCAGCTTACGATGCATTGATTTCAAATTACATGACCGAAGAAGAATTTCCAGAAAAATTGACGTTAACCTACGAAAAGCAACAGGCTTTACGTTACGGCGAAAACAGTCATCAAAAAGCAGCCTTTTACCGTAAACCACTGCCTTCAAAGTTATCAATTATTCCGAACCAACTTCACGGCAAGGAACTGTCGTACAACAACATTAAGGATGCCAACGCGGCGTTAAATATGGTAGCCGAATTTGACCAGCCAGCCGTGATTGCCATGAAGCATATGAATCCTTGTGGCGTTGGTGTGGCCGACACGATTGAAAAAGCGTGGGACGAGGCTTACGAATCCGACCCAATGTCGATCTTTGGTGGGATTATTGCGGTTAACCGGGAAATTGATGCGGCAACTGCTGAAAAAATGCACAAGATTTTCTTGGAAATTGTCATTGCACCAGCTTACTCAGATGAAGCCTTTGAAATTTTAGCTAAGAAGAAAAATATTCGTTTGCTCAAGGCAGACCTCAGCCACCGTGATCAACCAGATCGCTTTGAAGAAATTACCGTTAGCGGCGGGATGCTCATTCAAGAAAGTGATCATGAGATTGACCAGATTCCTGATTTCAAAGTTGTTACGAAGGTTCAACCAACCGAACAACAACTAAAAGCCTTACAGTTTGGCCAACACGTTGTTAAACACGTTAAGAGTAACGCGGTGGTTGTGACTACTGACACTAAGACGCTGGGAGTCGGGATGGGTCAGCCCAACCGAATTGATTCAGCTAAGATTGCGATTCAAAAGGCCATGCCAAAGGACGGCTATGAAAACGCCATTATGGCCTCAGACGCGTTCTTCCCAATGGACGATTGCGTGGAATATGCAGCTAAACACGATATCAAAGCAATTATCCAACCAGGTGGCAGTATTAAGGATAAGGATTCAATTGCGATGGCCGATAAATTCGGGATTGCGATGGTGATGACAGGGGTTCGGCATTTCAGGCATTAGTGTGCGGAACCAAGCGGTTAGGGACTGGAGTCTAAGCAGCTCTGGTCGAAAATGTGGTTTTCATTTTTGATCAGAGCTGCTTAGATACAAGTCCCTGCTTGGTGGAGCAGTCCTAATCTGAGGGGTAGAGGTGCTTATGTGGAAGTTTCTGCTTGGCGGAGCATCATTCCGCTCGGCTGCCAAGAAAGGCAAACTTGAAAGCTGCTTGGTGGAGCAGTCCTAGTCTGAGGGATAGAGGTGCTTATCCGCAGGCTTCTAACCGCTTGGCGGAGCATCATTTAGCTAGGATACCTAAACGCCCCGTCATTCCTAAACGTAATCACACAGTAATGCAAACAAAGGCTGAGAATTCAGCCTTCTATACATAGTCAAAAATGATTAAACAAAGGAGATTCCTCATGGCAAACGTTTTAGTAATCGGCTCCGGTGCTCGGGAGCACGCAATTGCAGCGACAATGTTAAAGAGCCCACAGGTTGAGGCGGTTTATTGTGCGCCGGGCAATCCGGGAATGAAGCAGGATGATATTCGGCTGGTTGATATTGATGAATTGGATTTTGCCAAGTTACTGGCTTTTGCTCAGCGCAAGGCAATTGACTTGACCTTTGTTGGCCCAGAGGTCCCGTTGGCGATGGGGATTGTTGATAAATTTCAAGCGGCCGGATTAAAAATCTTTGGGCCTAATCAATCTTCAGCCAGACTGGAAAGTGATAAAACTTTCGCCAAGAAGTTCATGAACCGAAACGGGATCCCGACTGCCCAATTCAAGACGTTTATGGATGCCGATGAAGCCGAATCATACGCGCGAACATTGGCGTTGCCGGTTGTCGTGAAAGAAAATGGGTTGGCAGCTGGCAAAGGTGTCTCGATTGTCCGAGACATTGATGATTTGCGCGGGGCAATTGATGCCAGTTTCCAGCGATCCGATGAAATCCTTATCGAAGAATTTCTGAGCGGTGAAGAATTTTCATTAATGATGTTTGTCGGCGGCGATCAGAAAGTCATCTTTCCGATTTCACAGGATCACAAGAAAATTCATGAAGGCGAAACTGGGCCGAACACCGGTGGGATGGGAGCCTACTCGCCGGTTCCCCATATTGATGAAGAAGTTCAGCGAGCCACCATTCAACAGGTCGTCGAACCAACGATGGCCGGCCTGGCTAAGGAAAATTTGGAATTTGCCGGCGTAATTTACATTGGCTGCATGTTAACCGATGCCGGCCCCAAAGTGATTGAATATAATCTGCGGTTGGGCGACCCGGAAACTCAAGTCTTATTACCACAGTTGCAAAGCGATTTCTACCAAATGACGATTGATTTGATTAATCACCAAATGCCAACCGTGAAATGGCAAACTGGGGAATTTTACTTAGGCGTCGTGGTTGCAGCCCCAGGTTATCCGGCTTCGCCACAGCAGGATATTGAATTACCCAATCTGCCGAAAAATGTTTTTTATGCTGGTGTCGTTGAAAAAAATCACCGCCTTTACAGTTCTGGCGGCCGAATTTTCACTATTTATAATCACGCCGCAACCTTGGAGTGTGCCCAGGCGAAAGTGTACGCTGAACTAAGTCGAATTGATTTGGCAAACTTTTATTATCGCAAGGATATTGGCTTTCGGGATATTGAAGTGAGTCAATAAGGCTCCTGTAAGAGTAGCGGTGTTTTCAGCTAAACTGAAACGAATTAAGACATCATAATTCTCGAACTACAATACTTGTAGAACGAGGATTATTTTTTGCACTGTTTTAAACGAATCACCAAATAGTTGGCAGGTTTACCAATCAAGAATCGGGCAATGGCTTTCCAAGTCATCCTCGATAAGGAGCGGATTAATAGTTGTCTAGTGAATGTGATAGGTGAAAATGATTGCTTCTAAAAGAAATTTATACATGCTTAAATATAAGTAACTATAAATTAAGGAGCATTCTTATGATTGTTATTTATATTATCATCGCAATCTTAGCAGCATTACTAGGGACTCTAGTTCAAGTAGGCTTCAAGTGGCATTTACTTACATTGGGGGGATACTTTAAATTTCTAGCATTAACTGGCATCATTTGTATTATCCTATACTTCTTCAATAGCTGGCTTTTATAGGCAACATTGACCCAGTGCAAGATTGTTACTAAAGGGCATCAAACCAAATACGCCGCCGTGATTACTTAGATAGGCTAATCACGGCGGCGTATTTTGGCCAGCTAATCGAATGCTTTATTTCTCAGTCATTTGCCTTTAACCAATGATCCAACACGCTGATAAATTCATCATGCTGATCTAACAATGCCAAGTGCCGGCTGTTCGCAAATAGATGCCACTTGGCACCTGGGATATGATCATACACCGATTTGGCAATCAACGGTGTGCAAAGGTCGTCAGTGCCGTTAGTGACCAAAACGGGAACGTGGATGTTCTTAAGGTCATCGGTCACGTCAAAGTCACCGATCGTGCCGTTTTCCGTAAATTCGTTGGGACCTTCAGCAATTAAACTGGCCTTTTTGCCGTTAGTTGGCCGTCTCAATGGCTCCGGCGAGTTTTCGTCCGGGTCGTCCCAGCAATAGCGCTCCATGTAGCGATCGTTAGCAGCTAAGTATTTGACGTTGGTGAAATCACCAGTCCTTTCGGCTTCAGCAATTGCCTGGCGGTCTTCGTAACTTAAGTATTTGATGAGGCGGTGCTGCTCTTTTCGCCAAAGATCAATCGACGCTGGCGAGCCGTCGATCATGACACTTTTGACGCCTGCTTGGCTGTAGTGGGTAAGGTATAACATCTCCAGCATCCCACCCCATGATTGACCCAACATGTGAATTTGATCTAGGTGGAGGTATTTACGTAATGCAATTAATTCCTCGGCCCAAGTTTCTTTGACGTAAACGGAGTCGTCGTCTGGGATCGATGATTTTCCACAGCCAACCTGATCATACATAATTAATTGGCGGCCAGTGTCGGCATAGTCATCCATTAATTCAAAATAGTTGTGCGAAGAGCCGGGGCCACCGTGAATTAACAGCAGCGGGGCTTTCCCAGGCGTTTTTTCACCAACAATTCGGTAATATGTTTTGTAACCCTTAAACGGCATGTAGCCTTCTTTGATTTTCATGAAATCATCAAATCCCTTCTATTTAGAATTAGTTCTACTGGAACTGATTATACACTTAGTGACAGATAGATTAAGGACTAAAATTAGATTACTTTAATCTTCTAATAATCGATCACGTAACTGTTCAACGGAAGTAAAGACTTCGTGAGGGTTTAATTTTTCCATTTCGGCTGGTTTAGCGTTAATTGACCAAGCGGCTGTATAACACTTAATGCCAGCGTCATTGCAGGCCTTGACGTCGCTTGTCGCGTCACCAATGTAAGCCATCTGTTCCTTTGGTAAGTCGTATTGGTTTAGGACTTGGGTGAACTGGGAGGCTTTAATCGACCCATCTGGCGATCCTGATAAAACTGGATCAAATTGGTCGACTAACCCCAAGGCTTCTAAACTAGTTTGTAAACTTTGCTCACCTTTGCCGGTAATCATCGGGGTGATGACGTGGTGGTCATGGAGCATATGTAAAAGGTCGTTAATGCCATCAAACGGTTTTCGAAGCAGCATGTGGGCACTGTGATAATTTCGATGGAACGTTTCGAGGACCTCATCTGAATAATTGGGAATCAATTTCTTTAACATGCCAATTTCATTGGCACCAAACTGCGCTAAGATCACTTGATTACTGATCCACTTACCTGTGTAATCATGAACGGTTTTTCTAAACGAGTCGAAAATAACCGGAAACGTTTCGGCGGTGGTGCCATCCATGTCAAAAGCAATGATTTTTTCCATACTGATTGACTCCCTTTTTAAGTGAGCGAGGCAAAGCAGTTAGAAAACCGAAGATAAGTCTTTTCTAACGGGGATCCCCGGACCCGAGATTCAAGTTAGAGATGCTTACGTGGTGTTTTCTGCTTTGCACAGCTGTCCACATCAAGATAAATAACCTAATTAAAAACTTTACCATCTATTATCAACCACGTGGCGGGAAGATACAAGTGGGCCTGGAAGAAAGCGGTGAAAGCGATTCTTTTGAGAAAGGCTTAAAGTAAATTTGACACTTCAAATAGATGGTTGTTTTTCAATGATTGCCTATTATAATAAAGGGTGTTACACAAATAATTCGTGGTCTGGGGTGCTTTAACAGCTGAGATGATACCCATTGAACCTGATGCAGTTAGGACTGTCGCAGGAAGACGCAATTAAATTGTTACCAATACAGGTGGCGTTTAAATTGGGAAGGATGGCATTTTGGTGATGAGGCGACCGGCGCCACTCAAGGAGGAAACATTGCCATGCCACTATCCCAAGATATTTTGTTTGAAGCCCAGCCGTACTTAATCGCGAGTGAAAAGCATCCCTTTGTTCAGGGAATTATCCACGCGACCTTATCTTCCGAGCAACTGCGATATTACGATGAGCAGGATATCGCGTTTGAATACAACGAGGTTGGCATTATTAACGCATTGATTAATGCCAGCACGACCACTGAGCAGGCGTTATTATTTCATCAACGCCAAGCCCTGCAGTTAACCATGTTACGGGACTGGCTGGACCGTGAGCCCAAATCAATGCCCCACAATTGGGAGACGTTGAAGCAAACGCCCATCCAGCCGATTAACCAGCTGTATCGCCAACACATGAGCGCAACAATTCAAACCCACAGTGTGCTACAAATTCTGCCATCGTTTGCGGCAGGGGAGTGGCTGTACATTGAGCTGGGGAAATTTGTTGCCGGGCAGGCCCGGGTTGATAAGGAGCCGTTTCGAAGTTTTTTGACAATGGGTGGCGATGCGTTTCTTGGCCCCAACGGCTTTATCCAGCAGTTCTTTAATATCATCGATCATGAAGCTCAATCCGCTACGCCCCGTGAACAAGAGCAGGCCAAGCAAACCTTCTTAAAGAGTTGTCTTTTAGAATGGTATTTCTTTGACGCCGCATATAAACAACTGACTTGGAATGATTGGCAGCAAGCGGCTCTAAAGGGGGATGGCGGCCCACTACTTTAACTTAACAATACTAAAAAGGAGTTCTGACTTTCTTAGCTTTTGAGGCTAAGGGGCAGAACTCCTTTGATAATTGGGTTGAATTAAGTAGGAACGATGAATGACTTAAAATGATTGATAGAAACCGTGGTTAGGCTTTTTGACGCGAATTTAACTGTTTTAATCCGGGTAAGGTAATCATCGTGATAAAGCTGACGATGTAGAGAATTGACAAGAAGCCCATTACAACGGTGAGTGAATAATGATCCATCAAAATACCAATGACAACGGATGAAAAGCCACCAACGGCTCGGCCAATGTTGACAATCACGTTGTTAGCGGTTGACCGAATTTCGGTTGGATACAATCGGCTGATCACCGCACCGTAACCGCCAAACATCCCGTTAGAAAAGAATCCGACGATTGCGCCAATGATTAATAGTGAAACGGTGTTGTGGGCCAGGGTAATGGTAAAGACCATTGCGGCCGAAGCAATGAGGAAGATGCCAAATGCGCGTCGAGGACCAAAGAAATCCAGGATTGAGCCAAACGTCATCATCCCCAAGCTCATACCGATAATCGTTGAGATCATCCAAAGTGATGAACCGGAAACGTTTAGACCAAGCTGCTTTTGAACGATAATGGGCAGCCAATTCATCAGGCCAAAGTAGCCGGCAATTTGAACGGTCGTCATGATCATTAAGGCAAAACTTTGGTAAGCTAATTTTGGTGAACTGAACATGTATTTGAAAACCGCTTTAGTCGTGGACTCAGTTTCTTGCTGCTTGGCTTGAACAAATTCGGCGGTTTCGGTTAAATGCCGACGGACAAAGTAGGTCAAGACAACTGGCACGATACCAACCAAGAACAAGGCGTGCCAACCTAAGTGGGGGATAACTAGCGCAGCGGTAACGGCTGCCAAAATGGCACCGACTTGGCCACCAATTGCGGCAACTGAGGTCATCTTGCCGATTTGGTTCTTATGGAACGATTCAGCGATCATCGAAATGCCGACGCCATATTCACCGCCAGCCCCAATGCCGGCCAGGAATCTTAGCAAGTAGATAACGGCAATGTTATTAGCGAGGGCCATCATTGCTGTAGCAAACGCAAAAATAAAAATCGTGTATGTAAATGTCTTAACCCGACCAAAGCGGTCACCCACCAAGCCAAAGATAATCCCACCAAACAACATTCCCAAGTTAGTGATTGAGCCAATCAACCCGGCAGCGCCACCACTTAAGTGCAGCTGGCTGATCATTGAACTCATCGCAAACGATAAAAAGAGCACATCCATGTTTTCCAATGCGAATCCAGAACTGGTTGAAGCAATCACCCATTTCTGATTCTTAGAAAAAGTCCGGCTGTGCGTAAGTGTTGTGTTTGTATTTTCCATGTTTAATCCTCCAAATGAATGCTCGCGGACATTCTTTATTTTTAAGCTGTTCGTATTATGGCATGGATGTTGGCGAATTGCAAGGCGGCTCATCAAATGAATTGATGACGGTGAGTTAGTCATGCGGAATCTCTGCGCCAATCAGATTTCCACCAAACGCTTCCGGCTGACTAAAGTCGTGGGATTGAACGAACGCCTCTTGATGAAACGGGTTCTCATGTTTGGGTGTAAAGACAATGACCCTGTCTTTGCCTTGAAAAATGTTAAATTGATTGGCAAGGGGGATGATGCTGCTGGGGATTGACAGTCCCCGAGTTTGCCCAACGCTTCGAAACTTAACTGGCATCGCAATCACTTCTTTCAATTGAATTAAGACTATGCTACAAAAAAAGTTTGACGAGTTCAATTAATAAGCCTCAACAGAGCTGAAGTGCGCTTCTAAGACCGCCAGTAAATTCATCGTTAATTGTTATCGTATCGGATGCCAGTTAGCTTAACGTGATTTGGAATGACTGCCTTTATCTTTAAGTTTACAAAATAGTATTTGCTGGAATTAATCTTTGCTGCATAATATCCCAAATCGCCACTTCCTTGATTATCCGTTGTGAATTTTACAGTAACCGTTTTTTGACGTCGTAAAAAATGATAGGTGTGGCGGTCAGCACAAACAGCCTTTAACTTGGTAAGATTCTTGCTTTTCAATTGGGCGTTGAGATATTGCTGCGTATATGATTGCGCATAGTTGTCAAAATTAATGATTGACCAGCCAAAATAAATTAAAATGGTGATTAAGGCAGTAATTGCGACCTTTGAATATCGTTTGATTATCGATCACCTCGTTTACGGATAATGCCATCAAGGGTTATCGTATTTTCCAGCATGCGAGGCTGGTTTAATTTTGTCAATGGGGATGGTGAGCAAAAATCTGCTTGAACTCCTGCCGCCAACGTGATAAAGTTATTAGCAAATAAAAGAGCTTTAATTTGGTTCAGAGAGGCCAAAAGCGGACGACAATTTAATCGAAGAGTCCGTGATTTTGTGGAGACTGGTGTGTTCAGATGCCAGGTCTACTGTCTCGGGCTCTTTTTCGATCATAATGGAGGTTAATCATGAGAGGACCACTAATTGTATCGCTGGATGTTTGGAACTGGGAAGGCTTAGTCAAAATCATTGATAAATTCCCAACCAATGAAGAAATGACGGTTAAGATTGGCATGGAATTGTTCTACGGTGAAGGCCCCGCAATTGTTCAGAACTTACTGGATCGGGGCTTTAAAGTATTCTTGGATCTCAAACTACAAGACATCCCCAACACGGTCAAAATGGGGATGATGCAGATTGGCCGCATGGGCGTGACTTACACGACGGTTCATGCCCTCGGTGGCTCAGCGATGATTGCGGCTGCTAAAGAAGGCTTGGAGTTGGGGAGTGAAGAGGCTGGCGTGCCAACCCCCAAATTACTAGCGGTGACTGAATTAACTTCGATTACAGAAGATGCCTTGGAAAATGAACAAAATTGCAAGTTGGACATGGTCGATCAAGTGGTGTCCTTAGCTAAGCTGGCAAAACGTTCCGGAGCCGATGGCGTCATTACGTCCCCGCTGGAAGTGAGCTCACTGAAGCAACAAGTTGGTGATGATTTCTTGTACGTAACCCCTGGCATTCGGCCCGCCAACTTTCCTAAGGACGACCAGTCACGAACCGCAACACCCAAACAAGCTGCCGAATACGGCAGTTCCGCTTTGGTCGTTGGTCGGCCAATCATTCGAGCAGAAGATCCGGTAGCGGCTTATCACAAACTTTTAAAGGAGTGGCATGATGCAAACTAATCAAATCATTCAATCATTAATCGATCACCAAATCGTTAGTATTAACCTTCAAAAACCTTTCCGGTATGCAAGTGGCATTTTATCCCCGATTTATACTGACTTTCGGCTCACCATTTCAATTCCTGATTTACGGAGAATGATTGCTGACGGGCTCGCTGAGAATATTAAAGAAAACTATCCAGAAGCAACCGTCATCGGTGGTGTCGCAACGGCTGGAATTCCCCACGCTGCCTGGGTGGCTGAACGACTGAATTTGCCCTTGATTTACGTGCGGGCCAAGCCAAAGGACCACGGTGCCGGTAAGCAAATTGAAGGTCGGATCAACCAAGATGACAAGGTGGTCTTAATTGACGATTTGATTTCCACTGGTGGCAGTGTTTTGGGCGCTGTCAAAGCGGTTCGAAACGAAGGGGTTAATGTAATTGGCGTGGCTTCCGTCTTCACGTATGGGCTTCCAGATGCCGACAAGAATTTCGCGGCCGCCAATACCAAATTAGTGCCGCTGCTCAGCTATGCCGATTTGATTAAGCAGGGACATCAAGAAAACAAATTCTCAGACGAAGAATATTCACGGTTGTCAACTTGGCACAAGGCACCTTGGGATTGGACAAAGCGGGAGGAAGCTCATGCAAACTAATATTTCACTGGCCTCACACATTGGCGACTATCAATTCGATAATTTACTGCTAAACGCGGCCGGCGTCCGCTGTGCGTCAACTGAAGAACTAGACAAGATATTAGATTCTGATGCCGGTGGCTGTGTCACCAAGAGTGCCACCCCAGAGCCGCGAAAGGGTAACGAAAGCCCCCGCATGAAGGCAACTTCGATGGGCTGCATCAATTCGATGGGTTTGCCAAATCATGGGCTCGATTATTACCTAAAGTTCGCAACAGAAAAGCAAGGGAACCACGGCAAACAGGTGATTCTTTCAGTGGCTGGCTTATCGATCGACCAGAACATTGAGATGTTAAAAAAGGTCCAGGCCAGCTCATTTAGTGGCTTGACTGAGTTGAATTTGTCGTGTCCAAACATTGCTGGAAAATCTCAGTTAGGATATGATTTTGAAGCTGTTCGGGATGTATTGGCTGCCACCTTCAAATTCTTCAAGAAACCATTGGGATTAAAGCTACCACCATATTTTGACTTTAATCAGTTTGATGGCATTGCTGACGTTTTGAATGATTTTCCAATTACCTACATTAATTCAATCAACTCAATTGGTAATGGCTTGGTGGTTGATCCAGAAACGGAGTCAGTGGTCATTAAACCAAAGGGCGGTTTTGGCGGCCTAGGTGGCGATTACGTCAAACCAACTGCTTTGGCTAACGTGCGGGCACTGCGGTTGCGGTTAAAGCCAGAGATTTCAATCATTGGCACTGGTGGGATTAAATCTGGTAAAGACGTTTTTGAACACGTCCTTTGTGGTGCCGACTTAGTTCAAATTGGGACAGCCTTCGGGTTTGACGGGACCCCGATTTTTGAACGGATTTCTAAAGAGTTGACGGAATTGATGGCTCAAAAGGGCTATCAGACATTGGCTGACTTTAGAGGGAAGCTAAAAACAATTTAAACAAAATTAAAACGGCTATGGGCAAAGTTGAGTTGCTCGTAGCCGTTTTTTCGGTTTATAAAGGATTATTTGTTCAAATGTTGGGTTACTAATCGCCTTCAGAAACTTCCACTAAGTTATAAAATGGCTGGCCGCCAACGTTATAGGGTGTCCAAATCCCTAGGCGAAAGTCTTCATCACCATAGTGCCAAGTATGGTTGCGGGTTTGCCCCTTTTTGATGGTTAGTCGGTAATTCCTAGCTGACACCTTCTTCTGGGGAAGGCCTTTGATTGGTTGTTTGTAGTAAATATAAGAAGTGTTCCCTTTTGATTTAAATGAACTAATCTTTTCAGCAGCACTCGGCTTAATTGTCCAAATAGGGTTGTCGACTGCGGCAACTTCTTTGGTTGACTCCCAGCTATTTTGAATGCCGTAATGTTTTAGCCTGGCAGTCGTGTAATATTGCAGGTAACCGTCCAGCGTGATGTAGAAGATTGGTTTGTAGTAACCAGCTTGAGTGTTGGTGAATCCTTGGCCGGCTTGGAGTGCTTGGGTTCGGACTGGCAAACGGAGCTTATATGGCGTGAAGTACTTAGTCGTATATGGTTTGATATAAGCGCTTGACGGTTTGGTTGCCTGATAAATGCGTTGTTGTTTTTGGTAGCTAATGGCGCCACGGCTTAGTTGGACGCTGGCCTGGTGATTGTTAGGCGTGTCAACAACCCCTTCAACTTTGAGAATTGTTCCCTTGGGAGTGATGATTTTATGGCCTTTCTTACCGTTAACCTTCGTGTATTGACCAGTAAAGAGTGGTCGCTTGACCTTAACGTATTGAATGTTGGAATTGTTGGCTAAGCTGGTGTAGGCGTGAGCGGAGATGGTTGAAGCTAAAAACATTGCCGCGCCAATGC
The DNA here is from genome assembly GCF_016860605.1 of Lentilactobacillus fungorum. GTDB lineage: Bacteria > Bacillota > Bacilli > Lactobacillales > Lactobacillaceae > Lentilactobacillus > Lentilactobacillus fungorum. The sequence goes on along the minus strand of NZ_BNJR01000017.1, from coordinate 255,255 downwards.
CAAGCATGATGGTTAGTTGTTTTGCTAAATGGGATGTGTTTGATCGCATATTTTTTCTCCTAGGATTGTATTAATAAAGTGAGCGAAACCATCTATTGAATTAGATAACTCATGTTTATTTCATTGGATAACCATCGCTTGCTGTAAACATTTGGCCGAATGCGTAACTGGTTTCGTCTGAGGCAAGATAATTAGCCACTAATCGTTCTGGTTTGCCAAGCTGGTGCATTGGAATTTCTTTTAAGCCGGCTTTGTCTGATTCACCTTTAGACCAACATTAACATGATGTAAACAAGTGAGGTAATTATTTGCTTGGGAGACTGCCTGATATCAAAAGCGGTCTTGGCACTTCCGCCTTTTGGCTCAATTACGATTATTGGTATCTCATCCCACCGTCCACAAGCAATGATTGGCCGGTGATATAAGCGGCGTGTTTCGAAACAAACCAGGAAACGACTTCGGCCACGTCTGCTGGGGTTGCTTCTCTACCCAAAGAAATTTCTGAAAGCGCGTCGGCTTGTTGTTCTTTGATCGATATCCCCTTAATTTCTGCCGTTCTTTGATCGATTCCGTCTCGCAAAGGCGTTCGAACAATCCCTGGATCATAAGCGTTGACCGTGATCTGGTATTTTGCCAGTTCCTTTGAAGCGGACTGGGTGAGGCCGCGAATGCCGAACTTAGAAGCAGAATAGGCACTTTGCAGCGCCGAAGCTTCTACGCCAGCTAGGGAAGCGGCGTTCACGATTCGGCCACCGTGACCTTGTTTAATAAATTGTTCGGCGGCCGCTTGGATGCCCCAGTAAGTCCCCTTTAAATTGACGTCCAATAAGCGCTCGACGTCATTTGGGTGGGAGTCGACAAATGGATCAATGAAAGCCACACCAGCATTATTGATGAAAGCGGCGAGTTCTCCTAAATCATTGACGGCGCTCTTGACCAAATCAAACACTTCTTCTCGATGAGCAACGTCAACGTAGTAAGCCTTGGCTTGATAACCGTTATCCTTTAAATCCTTGGCAACTTTCTTGGCAGTTCGTTGGTTAATGTCGGCCACTGCAATTGCATAGCCATCCTTTGCCAATCTGTGAGCAACTCCTTCGCCAATTCCTTGACCCGCACCCGTTACAATTGCTAATTTTGTCATTGAGATCTCTCCTTTAATTTAACTTTTTATATAAAAATAGCCCTTCCGTATATCATACAGAAGCGCTTCATCGCGATACCATCCTGAGTTCACTTAATTAGTTCCCTAAAAAGTCTCATTAACCATTCCTGATAAGAAATGGTGTGTCTGATAACGAGGACCATTCCGTCTGTCGCTTTTAACTTCTTAATCGCGACAGCCAATCATCGGTCATTTTCGCTTCCCACACAAAGGTTGGCTTCCATCAGCCGCCAACTCTCTGAACAATGGTGAGGACTACTTTCCGAATCAAGTTGTTTGATGAACAATATTAAAAATAAATGAGACAACACTGATAAAATAGCAGGGCTTAGCGGGTTTGTCAACTATCTTGAAACGATCCTGCCTTCACGGATGCGGCTAGCTTGTACTACAATATAACCATTAACGCAATTTTGAAAGGAGTACGGTCATGCCATATAGCTCACAGCCAACTCAGATTGAAGTCGTTGGCGGCAACGTAAACAATCTCAAGAACATATCAGTTAACGTCCCTTTACATCAATTCGTGGCAATCTCTGGACTGTCGGGATCCGGCAAATCATCACTTGCAATGGGCATTCTTTACTCAGAAGGTGCCAGACGCTATCTTGATTCTCTGGCAACCTACACCCGGCGGCGGATTAGCCAAGTGGGCCGGGCTGACGTTAAAGAAGTTCGGCATATCCCCTCGGCGCTTGCTTTGCGTCAGCGGCCGACCGTTCCTGGTGCCAGATCGACAGTAGGGACGATGACAGAGATCTTTAACGTATTGCGGCTTATTTATTCACGCTTGGGGTCACCTAAATGCCCCAACGGCCATCAGGTGCCGCCAACCATCAAGATTGCTGAAGCAATGGATAAGCAAGACGAGACGATGGGCGTGATCACTTGTCCAACTTGTGGCGTGAAATTTCATGCTTTTAGCGCTGAAGATTTTGCGTTTAATTCAGACGGGGCTTGTCAAAATTGTCAGGGGTTAGGCATTACCAAGCAAATTGACCCAGATACTCTAATTGGGGATGAAACCAAGACGATTCGAAATGGGGCGGTGGCGGCTTGGCGGACGCCGGGCCGTAATTTTATGCCAATTGTTGCCCAAGCAGCGGGGGTTCGCATCGACGTGCCTTATAATCAGTTAACTGATAAGGAACGTGAGATGGTTTTGCATGGCAAGCAGAAACATTTTGCGATTGACATTCCCAGTAAAAATGGACGGGTTTTCCATATGAACAATGCCCTGTACGAAAATGCCTATAACGCAATTGAAGACAGCATGCGAACGACCAAGAGCGAGATTGCGTTGAAACGCCTCAACCGATTTTATCGTTTCTTCACCTGCCCGGTATGCCACGGGACTCGGTTAAATCCAGACCGGTTGAATCAACTAGTGGCTGGCAAAAATATTGCTGAAGCCAGTCAAATGCCACTTAGCGATTTACCTGCTTTTGTGAACAAAATTAAGGCCTGGTTGCCTGACAATATGCAGGATTTGGCCCGTAACCTAACAAACGAATTATTGAACCAAGTGCAACCATTACTGGACTTGGGTCTCGATTATCTAACGATGGATCGAGCTGGTGCCAGCCTTTCAACGGGTGAACTCCAACGTATTCAGCTGGGTCGAACTTTGCGAACCCAGACTACCGGGGTGCTTTATGTCCTTGATGAACCGTCAGTCGGCTTGCACCCCGACAACGTTTCTGGCTTAATTAAGATTTTTCACCAGTTAATCGATCAGGGAAATTCGCTGGTCGTCGTGGACCATGAAACGGCAATCATTGACGCGGCCGATTGGATTATTGAAATTGGCCCGGGATCGGGTGTAAACGGGGGGACAATTATCGATCAAGGGACGCCCAAACAGATTTATCATAGTCGCCACTCACTAATTCGCCCCTTTTTAACTGGTGAAGGTGAGTTGATGACCCGCACCCCGGTCAAGGAGGATGGGTTTGCGAAAGGCAGCGTTAAATTGACGATTGCGCACAGGTTTAACCTGAATAATGTGGCTGTAGCCTTTCCAGTTAATCGATTGATTGCGGTGACCGGCTTTTCTGGCGCTGGCAAAACGACACTGGTGCTAGATGGATTATTGGCTGCGTTTAAAGCAAAGTTCCAGCACCGATCGCTGCCGAGCTACATTTCACAATTTGATCCAGCAAAATTAAAGCACGTGGTGAGTGTCGATGCTACCCCAGTTGGTAAAAACGCGCGCTCAACCGTAGCAACTTACACGAACATCATGGATCATTTGCGGAAATTGTATGCCGACTTGCCCCAAGCTAAGCAGGCGGGATATACTTCCAGCTATTTTTCGTACAATAATAAGCAGGGTGCTTGCCCAACTTGTGGCGGGACCGGGGAAATTTCGCTGGATATTCAATATTTGCCAGACATGGTTGAAACTTGCCCAACTTGTCATGGTCGACGATTTAATCAGAATATTTTAAAAGTAAAATGGCATGGAATGACGATTGCCGACGTTTTGGATAAGGATGTGGACCATGCAATTGAGCTATTTCCCGCTGATAGTTCAGTTGGCCAGACCTTGCAAGTATTAAAACAGATGGGCCTTGGTTATTTACACCTCGGTGAAGCAACCCCAAGTTTATCAGGGGGAGAAGCCCAACGATTAAAGCTGACATCGCATATGAAACGGCGGCAAACTGACACGTTATTTATCTTTGATGAGCCAACGGTGGGGCTACACCCGCTAGACGTACGAGTCCTCTTGAAAGTCTTTTCCCAATTGATTGATCAGGGAGCGACCGTGTTGATGATTACCCACGATCTTGATTTGATGGCGAATGCCGACTACATGATTGACATGGGTCCCCGTGGCGGTGAACAAGGTGGCCAAATTGTGGCAAAGGGCCGGCCAAAAGAGGTGGCAGAGCAATCACGGAGCTTGACGGCACGGTATTTGCGGGCGCATTTTGAGAGGTATGAAAAATAAAAGTATGATGGATAAAATCATAAAGTATGTATGAATGTCATGAGTGTCTAATATTTTTTAGAGTTGGGGGAACAGCGAAAGAGCGATGCCTGGACAATTATCTGGTTATCGCTCTTTCGTTATTTTATTGTCCTGAAAAATCTTTCGTAACATTATGCTTTGCACGTCAATCTGTTAGCCTAACGCTATGGAAGTAGAGATAAAACAACATGATCTTTGATAATCTTGAGAAATAACTAGTTCGAACATAGCCAACCTTCCCAAATAGCTCATGGATGCTCTTAGTGGTTGTGACTAATTTATTACAAGCATTTTTGGTTCTTGAACTTGTCATGTAGTCAATGATGATATGGAAATGAATTTTAAAAATTAAGTCTGTATATGATGAAAACAGTTTTACGTTGGTAACAGTGCCCTTTATCGATATAGGACGATTAATATTCGTGCGAATAAACTTAATTAACATGGGTATAACAATAGAGGTCATCCAAACAATGTCTATCTAGAATCAGTCTCAGCCAAGCCAATTAAGAGAATACAAAGTTGCTTATTCATTTGAAACCAGCATCGATTAATACTTCAATTTCAGAATAATGAATAGCATGCAGCTTACATCATGCAGCTTACATGATATAAATATTCCTTATATGACATATAATTATCCAGAAATGATATTTATACTTAATCGGACTCATGTTGATTCCGCCAATTTCTTGGAGATTGGTTTGTCCATCTTTTAAATTGACGACTAAAGTTAGCCAAATCAGTGTATCCCAGTGCTGTACTGATATCACTTATGGAATACTGAGGCTTAATTAATAATTTTTTTGATTCATTGACTTTCAACTTTGAGAGATACTCCCGTGGTGAGATGCCATAGGTCTGTTTAAAAACTCTAAAGCCATAGCCATCACTAATCCCAACCTGGTTGATTGCTTTTTCGACTAATCCATTTGTTTCATCAATTAAGTAGCCATTTTTTATATAACTGAGGATTTGATTGGTTAAGGCATTTTTCAAATAGTCAGCAATCATTCTTGAGTATTCTACTGAAGTTGATGAATTACGATTCCGGGATTTAACAGTGGCGTTGTAAAAGATTTGTAGGATCTTTGATAATTCAATTTGGATAACCATCTTTGTATTAAAATCGAAATTCCCAATACGAATTAAGTCATCTAAGCCTGTTAAATGTTTTTTGAGACTCTTGCAGAGGGGTGAACTAGATGGGTGATAGTAAGTCAGTCCCCTAATCAATTGAACCTTCAACTGCGGATCATCAATGTCAAAATGAAAACAAAAATATGTTAAATCTTTTCCCGCTGACATATTATGGACGAACTCTGGAGGAATTAAGAAAAAGTCGCCTGCATATAGTTGATAGTGATGATGCTGAATCTGGATGTTTTCGGTGCCGTGAATGACATAAACACATTCGAAAGCATAATGCTTTTCTGTCGGAACCGCCCAGTTATCGGGAACTCTTTGTTCATGGGCGCCAAAAAAGGTTAGGTTCCAGTCAATTACAGGTAAACGCTTTGCATTTTTCAAGAAGTCCATATTATCCTCCCAAACCAACTAATAGTGAATTTCATTATATGTCATATTTGAACAATTACAAGCTCGATTTGGCAATATTATTTATTGTTCAAATACTACATAATGATAGCTGTTTAGAAAGCGCTTTCCAAAAGGTGAAATTGGAGGTTTGAAATGTCATTTAAAAAAATACTTTATGGAGCGGCTTATTATTATGAATATCTTCCCTATGACCGTCTCGACAAAGACATCGAGATGATGCTTGAAGCAAATATCAATGTTGTTAGGATTGGCGAAAGTACTTGGAGTACTTATGAACCTGAAGATGGCGTATTTGATTTTTCAACCCTTGATAAAGTTTTAGATGCGATGAATCAAGCAGGTATTAGTGTGATTGTTGGAACCCCTACTTATGCAATCCCTAGTTGGTTATCTAAAAAGTATCCTGAAGTTATGGTTCAAGTTGACGGTCATAGAAAGCCGTATGGTGCTAGACAAATATTTGATATCTCTAGCCCTGCGTTTCTGAGATATGCTGAGCGAATTATTAGAAAGATGGTAAGCCACGTTGCTAGGCATCCTGCAGTCATTGGTTATCAAGTAGATAACGAGACCAAATACTATGGCACGTCAAGCAAAAACGTTCAGCAAGGTTTTGTTCAATTTATTAAAAAAGAGTTCAATAACGATTTAGATAAGTTTAATAAGGAATTCGGATTAGATTATTGGAGTAATCGAATTAACTCTTGGGAGGACTTCCCGTCGATGGATGGAACCATCAATGGAAGTTTGCAAGCAGAGTTTGATCGATATAGAAGAGAGTTGGTTAATCAATATCTGAAATGGCAGGTAGAGTTGGTGGCTGAATATCGTCTTTCTGATCAATTTATTACGCATAATTTTGATTTTGAATGGCGTGGTTATTCATTTGGAATTCAACCGGAAGTGGATCACTTTAAAGCGAGTGAATCCTTGGATTATGCCGGGGTGGATGTTTATCATCCATCACGAAAGCACTTAACGGGAGCTGAAATTTCATTCGCTGGTGATGAAATGCGATCATTGAAGCATGATAATTACTTGGTTCTTGAAACGCAAGCTCAAGCATTTAAGCAACAGGTACCATATCCTGGGCAATTACGACAGCTTGCTTTTAGCCACATCGCTTCCGGAGCTAATATGGTTGAATACTGGCATTGGCATTCGATTCATAATTCAGCTGAAACATTTTGGAAGGGAATATTGAGCCATGATTTTCAGCCAAACCCAGTGTATGACGAAGTTGTTGAAACAGGTAAACAGTTTAAACAGTTGTCGCAACACATTGTAAATCTAAAGGTAACAGCGGATGTTGCTTTTCTAGTTAGTAATCAAAGCCTTTCAGCGATTCAGAATTTCCCGTTTTCAGATAAGCGAAACTATAATGATGCTTTTCGCTTATTGTACGACGAGTTTTACAAGTTAAATGTTCGTACGGACATCGTTGATGAACATCATATTCAGCTTGACAATTATCGGTTAATTGTTGTGCCAGCATTATACAGCGTTAGTGATATTTTCTTATCTCAATTAAATGATTATGTTGAAGCCGGTGGTCACGTCATTTACACATTTAAATCTGGATTTACAGATGAACATGTAAAGGTACGCACAGACGTACAGCCAGGGATAATTAGTAAGTCAATTGGTGCCCATTATGAATTGTTTGTTGACCCAGATGGTTGTCGGCTTGTTCCTGAAAGTCAGGTCATTAATCCCACGAGTGACCTTCTTTTGAAAGACTGGATGGAATTGTTGATCCCGGATACGGCAGAAGTAATTGCCAGTTATGATGATCCTAATTGGCAAGGCTACGCGGCAATTACTAAGAATACCTTCGGCAAGGGAGCCACAATTTACATTGGTTGCTTACCTTCCAAAGAAGTTATTCATCAGATCATTCAAGCGTTCGTTGAAGAAGTTGGCATTCGAAGAACTTCTGAAGACTTTCCAATCATTGTAAAACAGGCAATAAATGAATTTGGAAAGCAAATCACCTTTTATTTTAACTATTCAGGAGTAGTGCAAACCACTCATAATTCTGTAACCGGGAATGAATTAATTAGGGGTAGCAAGGTTTCTGGACCGTTGTCATTAGAGCCTTGGGGAGTAGCAATTATAGAGACATAAGGAAATGCTTGGATTGCAATATCGGGTCGTTTAGCGTTGCTTGGATCAGAGGATTGAACGTAAGCTAAGAATTTGAGTATGCAGTGTACAAGGAGGAAATAGATAATTAATGATGACCAACAATATAAGTGAAATAGTTAATCAATTAACTTTAAAGGAAAAGGCCGGACTAGTGAGTGGCAAACTGTACTGGTTTACTGAAGCCATTAAACGACTTGGTATTAGTCAAGTTATGATGACAGACGGCCCGTCAGGTTTACGGAAACAAGCTGATAGTTCTGACGCATTAGGATTGAACAACAGTGTGGAGGCAATTAGCTTTCCCACTGCAGCGCTAACTGCCAGTTCATTTGATCGGAGATTGTTAAGTAATCTTGGCAAGCATTTAGGAATTGCAGCTAAAGCAAATGATGTGGGTGTTGTATTGGGACCAGGTGTCAATATTAAGCGCAGTCCACTGGCGGGCAGAAATTTTGAATATTTTTCTGAAGATCCTTTAGTTGCTGGAGAATTGGGTACAGCATACGTTAAAGGCGTTCAATCACAAGGAATAGGTGTAAGTGTTAAGCACTTTGCGGCTAACAACCGGGAGAATCAACGTTTTACGGTTTCGTCAGAAATTGATGAACGCACTTTGCGAGAAATTTATCTTGCAGCTTTTGAACGGATTGTTAAGAAGGCATCCCCAGCAACTTTGATGTGTTCATATAATGCCATAAATGGCACCTTGAATTCTCAAAACAAGCGTCTACTAACTGATATATTGCGAAATGAGTGGGGATTTGATGGCTTAGTAATGTCTGATTGGGGTGCAGTTGCAGATCATGTTGCCGCTTTAAAAGCTGGTTTAGACTTGGAAATGCCAGGAAAGGGTCAAGAATCAATTGATGAAATTGTTGAGGCAGTCCAAAATGGCCGGTTATCTGAGTCAGAATTAAACATTACATGCCGACGGATCTTATCTCTAGTTAATCGATATTCTGAACTTAATGATGATGGGAAAATTAGTTATCAAAAGAGTGAACAGCATCATTTTGCTCGTGAAGCGGCAGAAGAAAGTATGGTACTTTTGAAAAACCAAGATGATATTTTGCCGTTGAGTTCTCAGGAAAAGCTGGCAATAATCGGGGAATTAGCTGTGAAACCACGTTATCAAGGAGGTGGAAGTTCTCATGTGAATGCGTTTCAAATTACCACGCCTTGGGAGATTGGAAAGAAGCTTTATCCTGAAGCTAGCTATGCTCAAGGATATTCCTTAGATAATAGTGAGTTTAGCGATAAATTAATTGATCAGGCAGTAGAAGCCGCAAAAGCAGCGAATAAAGTCATCATATTTGCTGGTGTACCAGAATCAGCTGAGTCTGAAGGCTTTGATAAGACAACAATTGAATTACCAGCCGCTCAAAATAAGCTAATTAGGGCGATAACTCAAATAAATTCAAATGTCGTTGTTGTTTTGCAAAATGGGTCAGCAGTTACCACGCCATGGATTTCACAGGTCAGAGCAGTATTAGAAACTTATTTAGCGGGCGAAGCAGTTGGTGAGGCAACTTGGGATGTTTTAACTGGAGAGGTAAATCCGAGTGGAAAACTAGCAGAAACTTTTCCAATGAGGATTCAAGATACACCGACTTATGGGACGTTCAATGCAAATCTACTATACGAAAATTACCGAGAAGGTATCTATGTAGGCTATCGTTATTATGATTTCAAAGAAATACCTGTTCAGTTTCCATTTGGATTCGGATTAAGTTATACAACCTTTAGCTATCAAAATTTGAAGGTGGAACAGTTACCCAATCAAAGAGTCGCAATTAGTCTTGATGTTAGAAATACTGGCAAACGAGTTGGTAAAGAGATTGTTCAGTTATACGTTGCCAATCATGCTAGTCAGATTGAAAAGCCTGCAAAAGAATTACGTGAATTTGCAAAGATTCAGTTAGCACCTGGGGAATCTAAGCGGATTAGGATGACACTTTCTAGACGTGATTTTAGTTGGTATAACGAACAAACGCATGCTTGGCAAATGGACAATGGTGTATACGAAGTTTTGATTGGGAAATCATCACAAAACATTGAACTTAGCCAGTTATTGACACTTCAGTGGAATAAGTTGGTTAAGGAAAAAATTAGTGGCAATACGTATTTTTCAGATATTATCAAACGGCAAGATTTAACTAGTTCGCTAAAAGAATCCGGTTTAGACAAATTAATCAACAGTTTAGAAAATTCAAACAGTAATGCGCAGTTGTTAGAAAATATACCACTTCGTTCGGCGGTGATGCTTGGCGCGACTACTGCGCAAGTTAATAAATTCATTAGAATGGCTAATAATTAACAAACTACTGAGAGCTCCTTTTTTAACATCTGTGAACTAATAAGGATAGCATTTGCATTTAATAAAAATGAAAGCGTAATCAATGGCCATTTGTAACTTCTAATCTTTAAATAAAAGGAAGAAATCGATATGGAAAAACAAATTAACCGGCCAGTAGAACCAATTATCAATAAAGTAGAAGATAAAATGAGCAAGAGAAATAAAATTCGATTTTCACTGAGCTTCTTTATTTTTGCCTTATTATGGATGGGTGGATTGGGGATTGTTTCCTCAGTTCTATTACCTCAACATTTAAAAGATCTTGTAGGTTCCAACGCTTCAACTGCAATTTTTGGCGTCTTGAATGCAGTTACCGCAGTGGCATCCCTGTTATCTAATCTTATATTTGGAAATCTTTCAGATCGAACCCGGTCTCGTTTGGGACGGCGAACCCCATGGGTCATTAGTGGTGGGGTTGTAGGAGGATTATCATTATTTCTTATTGGGCTTTTGAGTAATCCCTGGCTTATTGGAATTATGTACTGTATCAGTATGGTGGGATTGAATATGATGATTGCACCAGTAATTGCGACGCTTTCTGATCGAGTTCCCGACGATATGCGTGCAACAATGTCCGCTTTTATGTCTGCTGGTACTACAGTAGGAACCTCATTGGGAACTTTGATTGGTGCAAGGTTTATCACGCTCCAGTTGCCTGGATTTGTGATTGCAGGAATTTTAATGGGAATTGCTGGTATATGTACAGTAATTGTATGGCCGTCCGAAAAATCAGCTAAAGATATGCCAGCGGTTAAAGGCGGATTTAGTGAACTGATAGCCTCGTTCAGGCCACCGGTAAAGGGTGCAAGAGATTTTTGGTTAGCCTTTGTTGGACGAACGTTATTGATTTTTAGTTACTACATGATTTTAAATTATCAATTATACATTTTGGAAAGTTTTATTGGACAAAGTAAGACTGGGGCAGCTGCTACTATTTCCGTGATGTCAGTAATAACAATGGCTGTTGGACTTGTTGGATCGATTGCATCAGGGGCTATCTCTGATTTTATTGGTCGTCGAAAATTGCCAGTTATTGTTGCCTCTATATTGCTTGTGGTTGGTTACTTGTTACCATGGATTTTGAAATCTCCTGCTTCAATGATGATGTTTGCTGGCTTTGCCGGTTTAGGGTATGCGGTGTATGGAGCTGTTGACCAGGCTCTAAATGTTGATGTATTACCTTCAAAGGAAGAGGCTGGAAAAGATCTTGGAATTTTAAATATTGCGACAACTTTAGGTCAGATGGCTGGTCCAATTGTTACAAGTGCCTTAGTGGTTGCAGGCGGCTACAATTTGGTTTTTCCAACCGCAATCGCATTTGCGCTGATTGCATGCATTTTTATTCAGATGATTCGTTCAACCAAATAATTGATGTTCTACTAATCAAGTTGCATTGGTTTAATCAGATTTGTTCAGATGATAATAAAACAGGAGGATGCTGATACTATGACAGAATGGATTGAAAGCACACCGGATGCTTATTTGACAACTAAAGAACCAGAAGCCTTTATAGCTGTTTCATCAAGTGATTTACAATTGACTGGTAAAGAATTACAGGAATTACGGGGGTTTGGAGGCTGTTTTAATGAATTGGGTTATCTACCTCTTAATACGCTCGATAAGAATAAACAACAAGAGATTTATCATGACCTTTTTTCACCAGATGAATTAAACTTTCGTTTCAACCGAACGCCGATTGCTGCAAATGATTTTGCGGAATCTTGGTATAGTTATGATGAAAATGACGGGGATTACGATCTCAAATCATTTTCGATTGATCATGATAAAAAGACGCTAATCCCTTATATTCAGAATGCCAAGAAATATCAGCCAGACTTCGAATTATTTGCAAGTCCATGGTCACCGCCTACTTGGATGAAGTTTCCCAAAGCTTATAATTTCGGAAAAATTGTAATGACATCAAAAAATCTTCAATCATATGCTAATTATTTTGTGAAGTATATTCAAGCTTATGCCGAACAAGGAATTCATATTCAAAGAGTTTGTCCGCAAAATGAAGTTTTTGCTGATCAAAAATTTCCTTCCTGTGTTTGGAGTAGCGATGACCTTCGGGTGTTCATTCGTGACTATTTAGGCCCAACTTTTGAAAAAGCAGGATTAGATACGGAGATTTTTCTTGGGACATTAAATGGCCCAGAAGACATGTCATTTACTTCAACTGGTGTAAAATTAGATAATTATAACAGATACCTTGATAACATTTTGTTTGATGATGAGGCGCGCAAATATATTAAAGGCGTTGGCTATCAATGGGCAGGACAACACGCGATCGAACGGACGCATGCTTCGTGGCCAGAAATTGAATTGATCCAAACGGAATCAGAATGTGGATTTGGTGAAAATAGCTGGGATTACGCTGAATATGTGTTCCATTTGGTAAATCATTACTTTACTGCTGGTGCAACCGCATATACTTACTGGAATATCATTTTGGGTGACTCTGTTAGCACTTGGGGGTGGCATCAAAATTCAATGTTTTCGATTGATTCTAAGACTCATGAAGTTACGCGTAACCCAGAGTACTATGTGATGAGACATTATGCGCATTATATTCAGCCTGGAGCAAAAGTTCTTGGAACGACAGGGCATTTTCATTCAATGGGAATGGCATTTCGTAATCCGGATGGTTCAATTGTACTTGTTGTTCAAAATGCATTGAAACGTGCGTTGCCATTCACGTTTGCGGACCCCCAACAACCAAGCAAGGGAGTAAAGGCCACATTAGCACCTAACTCTTTTAATACGTTTGTGATTGATTGATGGTATTTGTAGCAAATAATTTGATTGCAGGTTTTAATTAGCTTTTCAGAGGATTCATTCGAGAATTAACCGCTGTGGGAATTGTAGTTAGTGAAGCAAAACGATGAATAGTTTCTTAAGACCTACTGGCCATATAACATTTGTGTCGTAGTTTTTCTGATGACTTAGTTTATGACAATAATATAATAAGTTATGTTTATTCTTACACAAAAAAGCTGAGAATCACGTTTTTATACGATTCTCAGCTTTTGCTTTCAGATCTTTTATTTAATTAGTATGCGTAGCTGCTTCCTCCGCATCCGATTTAGCCATTCGCATTCGCAAAGTTTCTTCGATATCTTCGAGTGAACGGTTCCTAGTTTCGAAGACTTTCTTTTGAACGAACCAGATTGAAGCGAAGCAGAGAACAGCGTAGCCGATGAATAGGCTACCAGTGCCAAAGAAGTCAAGCAATGGTGGGAACGTTAAAGAGACAATCATGTTGGCACTCCAGTTGATAACGCTTGAAAAAGAGTTGCCCAATCCACGAATGTTCAATGGGAACACTTCGCCAATCATGACCCACATAACTGGACCCCAAGTTGCCGAGAAGAAGGCGATGTAGATCGTTAAAGCGATAACGCAAATAACGCCCGCAGTTAAGCTTTGGCCGGAGAATTTCATGGCAAAACTCATGACTAATAGCGAAATTCCCATTCCAAGGGCACCAATGTTGAGCATTTTCCGCCGGTCAATCTTGTCCATGATGGCAACGGCGACGGCTGTTACAATCACGTTAAAAATACCGATTCCGATGTGGGCAATTAATGCGGCCGAAACGCCAAAACCCACGTCGGTAAAAATGGTTGGGGCGTAGTAAAGCACCGTATTACAACCCATCACTTGCTGGAAAATTGCTAGACCAACACCAATAATCAGTGACGGTCGAACCAATTTGCCAAATAATTCTTTCCAGCCACCGCTCTTAATGGCAGCTTGTTCTTTAATGTCTGCCAGTTCTTTGTCAACGACGGCTGTATTCTTTTTGTTCATGATGGTTAAGATTTGCCGAGCTTCTTCTGGTTTGTTTTCCTTAACCAAGAATCGAGGGCTTTCTGGCAAGACTAATGCGCCGAAGAAGAGTAAAGCGGCGGGGATGGCTGCAAAGCCTAACATCCAACGCCAGCCGGTGTAAAAACCAGATAAACCGTAGTTGGTGACGTAGGCTAAGAAAATTCCGGTCATGACCATCAATTGGAAGAGACTTGACATCGAACCTCGTTTATCAGCCGGTGATAATTCCGCCAAATAAGTTGGAATCAAAGCGGAAGCGGCACCAACAGCCATTCCTAAAATGATTCGTGATAGGATTAATGTCCAAAATTCTGGTGAGAAGGCAGAGCCAATTGCCCCAACAAAAAAGATAATAGCAGATAACAAAACAAGTTTTCGACGACCAAAGCGATCAGACATTGGACCAATTACAGCGGCACCAAGGATGGCTCCAAGTAAAACGGCACTCACAACCCAACCCTGCTGCCAAGAATCTAAGTGAAGCTGTTTTTCAATAAATAAAATGGCGCCGGAGATAACGCCAGTATCGTAGCCGAAGAGTAGTCCGCCCAAAGCGCCAAAGAAGTAGACAAATGCTGATGAGACTTTATGAATCTTAACTTGTGGTTTTGAAGAATTTTCCATATTCTGCACTCCTTATGTTAAAATTTGTGAAACGGTTAAGATGGTTGGTTTAATAGAAAAACTTTTCAACGCCAAAGATCATAGCACAAGTATTTTTGAAAAGCAACCGCTTACATTTCGGTGCTTTTTTCACTTTGTATTAGCAACTTATACTTTTGATAACCACTATTGCCAAACTTGGTATACTAGTTGTAAAGTATACTGTTAGTGAATGAAGCCGATTATTAAAACACAAAACGGAAGGAATGAGTTCGATGACAAATGCTACGGGAAGGGAGCTGTTTCACAAGCAGAACCTGGATCTGGTTCTCCAACAAATTTTTAATAATAAAATTATTTCGCGGATTGATATTTCGCGAACGTTGAATTTGAACAAATCGACGGTTTCAGCTCTGTATAATGAGCTGGACGAAAAAGGTATTTTAAAAGAGGTTGGTTCAGGAGAGTCAACCAGTGCTGGTGGCAGAAAGCCGGTTTTGGTAAAGATCAATGAACATTATGGCTACACGATTAATTTTGATCTTGGGTTTCGCCATCTTCACGTGATGGGCAACTATATTAATGGCGAAGTCTTTTACTATCAACGAATTGAGCTTGGTAGCAGAGATATTCATAAGATTCTTGAAATGATTGATCAGCAAATTAAGATTTCAAAGCAAAGTGATAAAACCAAACACGGTCTACTGGGAATTGGTTTTTCAATTCACGGAATCGTCCAGGATAATCAGATTGTTAATTCGCCCTTTATTGATATGGATGGGGTCGATTTGGCTGATCGTTACTCAAAGAAATATCATGTACCGGTCATCCTTGAAAATGAGGCTAATCTCTCCGGCATTTACGAGCGGGACTTTAACGATGGCAAGGATAAGGACAACATCATCGCGATTAGTATTCATAAAGGAATTGGTGCCGGCATCATTCTTAATAAACAGTTGTACCGGGGTTTTAATGGTGAAGCGGGGGAAATTGGCCGCTCATTGATGTTTACTGAGAACTTCATGGATAATAAGAATGATAAAGTTGAAGATTTTTGTTCCGAAGATGCAATTATCGATCAAGTGGAAGCTCAGACAAAGCACGAGCACCTAACCCGCGAAGATTTAGTTCAAATGAACCAAGCTGGTGATCAAATTGTTCAAAAAGAGCTTGTTCACTTTACTTATGCCATCTCTCGGGTGATTTATAACGTTGCGATTAGTTTTGCACCTGAAGAACTTTACTTGAATTCGCCATTGATTGAGGCCATTCCGTCGCTATTTGATGAAGTTGTTGCTAATACCAGTAAGTTAGGGATGAAGATTCCAATTCGACTGATTGTTCATTCTGGTTATGCAACTTTATTGGGCTGTTGTTCCGTCGTTACCCATCGAGTTTTGGATATGGATGATTATAATTTGGAATTTGCGATTCAGGAATAAGTAGTTTGATAAACGTTGATGCTGCTTGTAAAACAAAAAGCATTCACCATGCTCATTAGTTTGGTGAATGCTTTTTTATATATATTGGAGGAGTAACTATCAATTTACTGTTCTGCGTTAGCCGTAACCACACTGCGTTGATGCAGGTAAGTAATCCCGCCAAAAACAACAGTCCAGGCAATGGCACCGACAGCGCCGATAATATCTTGTGGAATGAAGAACAGGGTAATAAAGATGATGGCAAAGAAGGCGATGGTCAAAGGACTCGTGATGCTATACCATGGCATCTTGAAACCGTCTGGCAAGAAATCAGTGGATTCACGATACTTGCGATGGGCCATCATGGCAAGCGCGTAAACGATGATGTACATATCGTTTGATGAGCCGGCAACGATAGTAAAGACTGAAGCGGTCGCACTGGTTAAACTCATTAAGGGGGTGATCAACAGGAAGAGGGCCGATAGGATAATCGCTGCAGCGGGAACCCCATTCTTAGAAATCTTGGCAACATGTTGGTGCATCCAGCTATTCTCAGGATTTTCTTGGGCGAGCTGGTAAAGGTGCCGGCCGGCTGAAAAGATAAAACTGTTTAGTGACGAAGAAGCCGACGTCAAAACCACGAAATTGATAATCGCAGCGGCAGCTGGAAAGCCTGCTAACTTAAACACCTGAACAAATGGGCTGCTAGCGGCGGTCAAATGGGTCCAAGGAATGATGCCCATGATAACGATTAAAGCGCCAAAATAGAAGATCAAAATCTTTAATAACGTTTCGTTAACGGCCTTTTTGATGATTCGATGGGGCGTTTCAGCTTCACCGATTGTAATGCTGACAAACTCGATGCCTTGAAAGGCGAAGAAAACCATTGGAAAAGCAGAAATAAAGCCTAAGCTACCGTGTGGAAATAGTGCAAAATTATGAAAAATGTTTTGGATTGAAGCATGCCCCAGCGGCGTGGTTGAATGACTAATCATCATGAATGCCCCGGTCGCAATTAAGGCTAAGATAGCAATAATTTTAATCAAGGCGAACCAAAATTCCGCTTCGCCAAAGACTTTAGCCGCGATTAGATTAACCGATGCTAAGGTGCCTAAAAAGACCAGTTGAATAATCCACGAAGGAATGTTGGGAAACCAAAACTGAATGTATGTAGAGATCGCAGTAATTTCAGCCATGGCACAAAATGACAATCCCAACCAGTAAGTCCAACCGGTAAAATGGCCAACGGTAGGGCCTAAATAGCGGGTGATAAAGGCGACAAACGTGTGTTGCGAAGGATCAGAATAGAGCATTTCACCGATTGCTCGCATCATTAAAAAGAAAAAGATTCCTAGCACTAAGTAGACTAGTAAAATAGACGGACCAGTCTTGCTGATGGTTGTGCCAGAGCCAAGAAAGAGGCCGGTTCCAATCGTGCCGCCAATCGCAATCATTTGCACGTTACGATTGCTTAAAGAACGCATCGTCCCATCTGCATTTTCAGTAATCTGAGATTTTTCCATTAAAACAACTTCCTTCCAGAAATTAAATAATAGCTTTAATTAGAAACTTCCTAATCGAATTGGCATTATCCTACCATGAAAGACAACGGTGATGGCATTTTCGGAAGAAAGTTTTAACATCATTTTGTAATTTTAAAATATTTTTGATGAAAATTAGGCATATTCAAGTGAATGCCTATGAAAATAAAATATTTTTTTCAAAGCTGTGACAAAATGACTGAGAAGCTAGCAAAAACCACCATTCTTAAAGTGGAAACTAGCCCTCACTTAAAAAAGTGTCAATTGTTTTGGCTTTATCGAGAAATTGCATCAAGCGATCACTTGGTAAACATGTGTTAGTTATGATTGAAACCATTCAGCATTGGATGATTGGTGTCCAGATTTGAAGCCGTTTGATTTGTGCCGACAAAATAAGTTCAAATAGGGATTCAATTAATTATCCCGGTTAATTATGAGGAACACCAAAAAAGCGAATATCGCGTGGATATTGACTTTCTTTTGTATGTGTTCGACATGATTCCGTAAGTTATTGTGATGACTCTGGACGCAATTAATACAGATCAAATAAATACGCTGCCTCGTTATCCGGCCAGCATTATTTTTCAGGTAGCTTTAGTGGGCGTGGTCCAATGTTTGTAGTGAAGGCGACGTTGGTGTGGGTATTACCAAATTCCTTTAGTGACGCATTAAATTCGTTTAGTTCGGTCATTGTTTTATAAAAGACTTTTAGCTGAACAGCAGCGTCCCCAGTAATGTAATTACATTCCACAACGTTGGGGACTTTTGAAATAAACTTAATGAATTTTGGCAGCTCTTTATAGCTAACGTCCAAACGAACAAAAGCTTTGATGAGATAACCTAATTTTTCATAATTGACGTTTGCCGTATAACCATTGATGAAACCGTGATTTTCTAAGTTTTGTAGTCGAACGGAAGCTGAAGGGGCAGAAATAAAACAGCGTTCGGCGATACTTTTAACAGAAGCGCGGCCATCTTCTTGAATAATGTTAAGAATCTTCCGGTCTAATTGATCCATTCAATTCACTTCCCCTTTCATTAAAGTGAGCGAAGCAAAGCGCTTAGAAACTGGAGCATAAGGCTCCTTGGGCAGAAATTCCCGGGTTTGGAATTTTTGCCCAAGGTGCTTACGCACAGCCTTCTGCTTTGCGCAGCTGTCCTAAAACCAGTGAGCGAAGCAAAGCGGTTAGAAAGCGGAGCCTAAGGCCACTTGGCCGGAAATCCCGGGCTTGGATTTTTGGACAAGTGGCCTTAGGTGCAGCTTTCTGCTTTGCGGAGCTGTCCTAACAAAGAATTAAATCCCATTATATCACCTTGCAGAATCCAGCGTGAATAAAGGCCTTTGCGGAATTTATAAAAAAAGTCGTTGAAAGGGCTTGCAAAATGATTTTAATGTTGTAGAATATATTTTGTAAGTTGGTTGCGCAAACAAACTAATTAAAAATTGGAGGACTTCTAAATGAGTTATTGGAATGTCGATAAAATTAAGTACGTTGGTACCGGAGATAAAAAATCAGGTTTGGGGTTTCAGTATTACAACCCTGATGAAGTTGTGGGTGGCAAAAAAATGCGTGACTGGTTACGTTTTGCCGTCGCATACTGGCACACATTTGATCAACGATTAGTCGATCCGTTTGGCGATGGTACCGCTCTTCGTCCTTACGACAAGTACACTGATCCAATGGACCAAGCATTGGCCAAAGTTGATGCTGCCTTTGAATTTTACGACAAATTAGGTGTTGACTTTCTTTGCTTCCACGATCGTGACTTGGCTCCAGAAGGTGACACGCTTCGTGAAACTAACAAGAACCTCGATAAAGTAGTTGACAAGATTGTTGAAAACCAAAAGACCTCCGGTATGAAGGTTCTCTGGAATACATCAAATTTGTTCACCAATCCACGTTTCGTTGAAGGTGCCGGTACGTCACCATACGCTGACATTTTTGCCTACTCAGCTGCCCAATTGAAGCACAGCCTTGAAATTGGTAAGCGGGTTGGATCAGAAAATTACGTCTTCTGGGGTGGTCGTGAAGGTTACGAATCCCTTTGGAACACTGACATGAAGCGTGAACAGGAACACGCTGCTAAATTATTCCACATGGCTAAGGATTATGCCAACGAAATTGGCTTTGATGCGCAAATGTTACTCGAACCAAAGCCAAAGGAACCAACCACTCACCAATACGACTTTGATGCCGCAACCACGATTGCCTTTATGAAAGAATATGGTCTGGACAAAGACTTCAAGTTGAACTTGGAAGGTAACCATGCAAACTTGGCTGGTCACACTTATCAACACGAAATCCGCGTTGCGCGAGAAGCCGGCTTGTTGGGCTCTCTTGATGCTAACCAAGGTGACAAGTTAATCGGCTGGGATATTGACGAATACCCATCAAACCTTTATGAAACAACCGCAGCCATGACTGAAGTGGTTGAAAATGGCAGCATTGGCCCTCGCGGCGGCTTGAACTTTGATGCTAAGCCACGTCGTTCATCATTTGAACCAGAAGACCTCTTCTATGGCCACATTGTTGGTATGGATAGCTTCGCAGCAGGTTTGCGGGTTGCCGTTGCCATGAAAGACGATGGTGTCCTTGACAACATCATCAAGAATCGCTACAGTTCATTTGATTCAGGCATTGGCGCTGATATCGAAAGCGGCAAAGCAACGATGGCCGATCTTGAAAATTACTCCCTTGATAAGACCCAAAAAGAACTGCGAGACGCAACTCATTCAGATCACTTGGAAGAAATTAAAGATACAATTAACCATTACATTATTCAAACACTAAAGTAATAATGGTAGGAATTTAGTAAAATACAATGTGAGGGGCTGGGACAAAACGTTGGTTTTTGCTCCCGGCCCCTTTGTGACGATAATTAAAGTGCATGCTTGAAGGAGGATCACATACATGACCGACTGTGTATTAGGAGTGGATCTTGGCACCAGCGCCGTTAAAGTTTCGGCCGTCACCCAAGCTGGTGAGATCATTGCCCAAGAAGGAATGGATTTCCCGTTAAACCAACCCAAGCCAGGCTATGCTGAGCAGAATCCCAATGATTGGGTTAACGCGACAACCGTGGCGATTGTTAAACTCATTTTAAATGATTCGCTTAAACCAGAACAAATTAAAGGGATCAGCTATTCCGGTCAAATGCATGGCTTGGTTCTATTGGATGAAAACAATCAAGTATTGCGACCGGCAATGCTTTGGAACGATACCCGTTCGACTAAGCAACGTGAAGAAATTATGGCTAAAATGGGCGATCGCTTTGTTGAAATCACTCACAATCAACCACTGGAAGGCTTCACGCTGCCTAAATTACTTTGGGTGAAGGAAAATCAACCGGAAATCTTTGCCAAAGCCAAAACCATGCTTTTACCAAAAGATTATTTGAGATTCCGAATGACTGGCAAGCTCGCAATTGATTATTCGGATGCGACTGGCACGGTGATGTTGGACGTTGACCAACAGGAGTGGAGTCAAGAAATTCTTGATGCTTTTGGTATTCCAGTCAGTTTGTGCCCACCGTTAGTGCGTTCAATCGACAACACTGGTAACATTGATGAATGGTACTCAATGTATTCCGGCTTATCAACCGATACGGTGACGTTTGGTGGGGGTGCTGATAATGCTTGTGGCGCAGTCGGTGCTGGAATCGATAGCCCGACAAAAGTCCTTTCCAGTATTGGGACTTCTGGGGTGATTTTGAAATACGAACCTCAAAAGCAAACCAACTACCAGGGCGTTTTACAATATGAAGACCATGCCATTCCAGATGCCTACTATTCAATGGGCGTTACTTTGGCAGCCGGGTTCTCGCTCAGTTGGTTTAAAAAGACTTTCGCTGAAAAAGAAGACTTTACGGACGTGGTCGAAAGTGCAGCACAATCAACGGTGGGGGCTAATGGCTTGCTGTTTGCGCCGTACATTGTCGGCGAACGGGCACCATACGCCGATGCTGACATTCGTGGTAGCTTTATCGGCATCGATGGGATTCATCAACGCTACGACTTTGTTCGGGCGGTTCTTGAAGGGATTATCTTCTCGTTTAGAGATCTTTTGGATATTTACGAAAAAGAGGGCGCCAAATTTGATACCGTCGTTTCCATTGGTGGCGGCGCCAAGAGTCCGCTTTGGCAGCAGATTCAAGCCAATATCTTTAACACCCGAGTTGTTTCCTTACAAAATGAGCAGGGACCGGGTCTTGGAGCGGCAATGTTAGCGGCCGTTGGTCTTGGCTGGTTCCAAACGATGCAAGATTGCACCAAGGTCTTCGTGAAATTTAAGGATGTCTTTTTACCTGAAGAAAATGAGGTTGCGAAATATCAGCAGCTTCATGAGATTTACAAGCAAATTTATCCAAGTACCAAGCAAATTTCTCATGAGCTAGTGGCTTATCGTCGAGAAAATGAAGCACAATAAAAAAGAGCCGTCCCGAATTTTGAAGGGCGGTTCTTTTTGTATGCGCCATTAAATTTATCTGTAAACCATTCCGCCATCAACCAGAATTGTTTGGCCGGTAATGTAGTCAGAATCCGGTGATGCTAAGAATGAGACTAAGTTGGCAACGTCTGTTGGCACTTCGTAACGGCCTAATGAAATATCAGCCGTGTACTGGGCAAAAGCGTCGCCTGGTTTCAGCGATGGGTCTTGTTTAACCATTTCGGCATCGATTCGATCCCACATCTTTGTTTTAGCCACGCCGGGTGCGTAAGCGTTGACGTTAATCTTGTACTTTGCTAATTCTTTTGAGGCCGTTTGGGTAAATGAACGAACCACGTGCTTGGTAGCCGAGTAAGTGCCCAGCATTGGATATGATTCGTGGCCGGCAATACTCGATGCACTGATAATCTTACCACCGCCACCTTGTTTGATGAACTGAGCGGCCGCAGCTTGAGTACCAAAAAGCATCCCAAAAGCGTTAATTGAGAATAATTTTGAAAGTTCCTTTTCGTCAATATCCATTAACGGGGTAACGGCTTCAACCCCGGCGTTGTTAACGAAGACGTCGAGGCGACCGAAAGTGTCTACAGCATGCTTAACCAGCGCGAATTGATCTTCGCGTTTGGAAACGTCGCCAACAAAGCTGGTCACTTTAAAACCGTTATCCGTAAATTCCTTTTCGGTTTCGTTCAACAGGTCCTGATTGATATCGTGGAGTACAATATCAAAGCCGTCGTTTGCAAGTCGTTCAGCGATGCCTTTCCCCAAGCCACCAGCTGAACCAGTAATAACCGCAACTTTTTCTGTCATTGTTGATACCTCCCCTAAAACTGTCAGCGGTGCAAAGAACCTCATAACTGTAAAATAGGCTGATTGGCTTGTAAATCTTCAATGAAGCATTTGCGAAGCTTACTTACATCCATGCGATAACTTAGCCCGGCTGACAAAAACAAACTGATTGAATCACATCTGTATACGCTTACATAATACGGCATGGGGTATTCGATTGCACAAGATTTGACTGTGAATTAGTTCATTTGTTGAAGCCCCTAATAAACAAGCCAATAACGCTCAGTGACTTCTCAAACAAGGGGGAGTGGGGCGATAGATTGATAGCAACAGTAATTTTTTTCATTGTCATTGGGAGCCAGTGGTAAACCCTTGTAAAGGATTACAGCAACTTTTCCGACCAGAAAACAACTTGCCACCTACAATCACCATCGTTATAATAAAATTTATATGTAAAAATTCGATTTTAGTAAGGATCCTGAAATAATGACAAAAACAAAACGGCCACAGTGGCAAAAGAATATGTACGCTTTGTGGTTTGGTAACTTTGCAACCGGTGCCGGCGCCAGCATGTCGATGCCGTTTTTACCACTATTTATTAATGAAATGGGTAATTTTCCAAAATGGCAATTGACCTTATACGCCGGCCTGGCCTTTTCCAGTGTCTTTCTCAGTCAGGCGATTGTGTCGCCGTTGTGGGGAAATCTAGCCGATCGAACTGGCCGAAAGCCAATGCTGCTACGGGCATCGATTGGGATGACAATTAGTGCCACGCTAACTGGCTTATCGACTAACGTGTGGATGTTAATTGCGATTCGATTGATTCAAGGCACTTTTTCTGGTTACATTAATAATGCCTATGCGTTAGTGGCTAGCGAGGTTCCCCGTGACCAAAGTGGGCGGACAATGGGCGCGCTGACAACCGGTAACGTCGGTGGTCAATTAGTTGGGCCGATCATCGGTGGCTATCTTTCCGGGATTTTTGGTTACCGGCTGCCGTTTTATATGTTTGGTTTTATGATGCTTTTAGCCTCGTTATCAACTTGGATTTTTGTTAAAGAAGATTTTAAGCCAGCTAAGAAGACGGCTAAAACCGGGATTAAGGATGCCTTTGTTGGCATTAAACACAAGCGGGTTGTCATCGCCATGATTATCTCTTCCATGCTCATTATGGCGGCAACCACTTCGATCAATCCAATTATTAGTTTATTTGTCAAAGAATTGATGCACAACCACGGGAATGTTGCCTTTGCCAGTGGGATTATTGCGGCATTGCCTGGAATTGCGACACTGTTTTCCGCCCCTTACTTAGGGCGTTTGGGTGATCACGTTGGCCCTGAAAAAATTCTGTTGGCCGGCCTCATCTTCTCGGGATTAGTTTTCTTTCCAATGTTTTTTGTTACCACAGTTTTGATGTTAGGCGTTCTGCGATTCTTAATCGGGATTGCTAACGCAGCGTTACTACCGATTACGCAGACCGTTATGACCTTGGAAGCACCTGCCAGATCAGTAAGTCGAATCTTTAGTTATAATCAATCATTTCAAGCAATGGGTGCTGTTGTAGGACCAATGCTAGCCTCTGGAGTAGCTGGCGTCTTGGACTATCGATACGTCTTTTTGATGACGACGCTGTTGGTGTTAATCAATCTTGGCGTTGTGATTTATGCTTATAAACGTGATCGGGTTAACGTAGCCATTTTTTCAGATAACGATTGAACGTTAAATTAAAAAATCAAGATACTCACTGTCCTTTTGAATCGCCAACCGGTTGGTGGTCCAAAGGGACTTTTTGCATTTGCAGGTAAATACCTGTAGTGGTTTTGTTAAACTGATTAGCCACAGTACGCTGATTTATGATTAAAATTTCATGAATATTTTATGAGATGTATGTTGATTGAAGAAAATAGTAAAAAGTAAAGTTGAACTTGACGATGTTTGTTAAGGTGATATACTGTCGATATTAAATCTCATTTATATTTAATCATATGAGGAAATGATTGGAATTTTGAGATTGTTGGGGAAATTCTGTTTGTATTTGAAGGAGTGATTTGATGCATCTAAATAATCAGTTGGGTGAACCGAAGGCCCGCTATCGAACCCATAAAACGGGACGCTATTGGGTACCCGCAACGTTGATCGGAATGAGTGTGGTTGCAGGATTGCTTGTTGGTAGTGCCAGACCAGTAGCTGCCGATCAAACAAGCAGTTTATCGACCGCTCAAACTAGTAGTTTAACTGGATTGCCGCAACTTAATCAACCTGCTAAAGATACGACGACGGCTGAAACCGCAGCTAGCGCACCCGCTAATCAGGATGCCTTAACCAAAGGCAATGTGGCTGGGTTATGGTCAGAAGGTTATAAAGGGCAAAAAATGGTTGTAGCTGTGATTGATACAGGAATTCAGCCTCATCAAGATTTGCGACTGTCTGATCCAAATGACGCAAAAATTTCTCAAGCGGACGCCACTGCCTTAATTGCCAAAAAGGGTTATGGGAAATACATTAATGCCAAAATTCCTTTTGGTTACGACTACGTTAATAACGACAACGATACTTCTGCGCCAGACGACCAATCTACTTTTCATGGGGAACACGTTTCCGGAATTATTGCCGGCAATGGTGACCCGGTTGCCGATGCGGCCAATAAGGCTAACAAGGGTGAATACATAACGGGTGTTGCCCCTGAAGCTCAATTATTAGCTTTGCGGGTCTTTGGCGGGTTTGCCGATGAATCACCTGACAACATTGCCAAAGCAATTCATGATGCGGTTGACCTAGGTGCTAACGTCATCAATATGTCATTAGGAATCGGGGTTTCCGATCAATCATTGACCGATGAAGAACAAGCAGCCGTTAAATACGCAACTGACCATGGCGTCTTTGTGGCCATTTCTGCAAGCAATAATGGTAACGCCGCCAGCACGTGGACGAGTCCATCGCAGTATTCTCCAGGTGGTATTAACACGTCGTATAATCCGGACAATGATGGGACAATAGCTGATCCGGGTGCCGCTGCCAGCGCGGCTACGGTTGCAGCTGAGAATACGGCCTTAGGTAACCAAAGTGATATGGCTAGTTTTTCGTCGTGGGGGCCTTTGCCAGACTATACATTAAAACCTGACGTTTCAGCGCCCGGAGTAGATATTAATTCAACTTGGAAAGACAATACGTATCAATCGGACAGTGGTACCTCGATGGCTTCCCCATATATCGCTGGTTCAGCTGCGATCATCATGCAAAAGTTAATGCATGACGACCCAAGCTTGAAGGGATCTGACCTTGTTAACGCGGTCAAAACGGCTTTGATGAACTCTGCCGAACCAATGGCCGACATTAATTATCCCGGAGAGCTCATTTCACCAAGACGCCAAGGGGCTGGCCAAGTTGACGTTACCAAGGCTGGCAATTTAACATCTTATGCCCAAGATCCAACGACTGGAATCGGTTCGGTTTCGCTTAAACAAATTGGTGAATCAACCAACTTTTCTGTCAAAGTAACTAATCATAGCAAAACTGACGAAACTTACACAGTTGATAATAGTCAAGGACCATATACCCAGACCCAAGATACCGAGAATCAAAACCGAGTTCATGATGTTAAGTTAGCTGGTGCTTCACTGACTGCCGACACGCCGAGCTTTACGGTTGCCGCCGGTCAAAGTAAAACCGTCAACTTTACCTTGAAGGTTGATCCAAAGACGGCTAAGAATACGTTGGCAGAAGGCTACGTTAAGTTTAAAAATGCTGATTCCAATCAAGATCTTTCGGTTCCTTATTTAGGATTTGTCGGTGATTTGACCCAAGAGAATGCGATTGATAAACCGGCAAACCAAAAGGATAGTGTCTTTGGCGGCGGCTATTTGGTCGACGAAAATAACAATCCCCTTGGCATCACCGACAGTCAATCGCTTGCCAACACGATTAATTTAGGCAAAACTGACTTAACTTGGAGCAATGCAGCTACTAAAATTGATGAAAGCAAAGTAGCCTTTTCACCAAATGGGGATCACAATGCCGATTCGGTGAGTCCCTATGTATTTGCTAAACAGAACTTGAAGAACGTCACGGCAGAAGTACTGGATTCAACTGGTAAGGTCGTTAGAATAGTCAATCAAGAAACTAATACAGATAAATCCTACTATGAAGATGGGAGCGACTATAATAATGATCTCACTTTATCACCATCCATGCGGCTTGATCCAACTAAGTTCAAATGGGATGGAACGGTCTATGATCAATCCACCGGCAATAATAAAGTAGTTCCAGATGGTCAATACACGTACCGGATTGTGACGACTAACGTTAATAGTGGCAACAATCAGCAGCAAAACTTTGATTTGCCGGTAAAAGTGGATGATACGGCTCCGACAATCGATTCAGCTACTTACAATGGTGGCACTCTAGCTGTTAGCTATCACGATAGTGGCGTCGGCTTCTCTGCTGATTCTGATCTGGTGCTTGGCATTAATGGCGCTGAAAGTGGCGTTAGTTTGAGCAATGACGGCAAAAATAATACCGGAACCCTGACTTATAAACTCACTGACAGCCAGAAAAATGCCTTGGAGCAGGGCAACGGTCAACTAAAATTAACGTTGACCGACGTTGCTGGTAATCAAACGACTAAAACAATTCAGGCGGCTAAAGGTCAAAATCAGGCCAACCCGACTAGTGATACAGTCGCCCCGCAATTTAAGTGGGTTTTAGTTGGCGATAAAAGTAATTCAAGTAATGGTGAGTTCCGCGACGATATTTCATCCGACATGCCATACTGGCAAGCTATCACCTCTTCAGACAAAGTAGCCGTCACGGCACAAGTGCCGAAAAATCAACCTGATCAAACCGTATTTGCGGTGGATAACGCTTCTGGAGTGACTTATAAAGCCAAAGTTGACCAAACAACCGGCTTGGCAACTTTTGATATTCCATTTAATGGTAATCCATACGTCGAATTGGATGGTTACACAACTGCACCGTCGAACAAGTTTGGTGAAGCGATTAAGTCACCAGATGCTGGAATGATTATTTTTAATGCGTCAGGATATCCGGCGTTTTCGGAACTGACCCAAATCAAGGATAACCCATTGGATGACAACGCTACGGCGACAAAAAATGTCACCAAACTTTCAGGGGCTCCTGAACTGCCAGGTCATAAATTGGGTGACTTAACCACTCGCTTTGACCCGACACCGGGAATTACCTTTAATGGTCTCAACGATAACAACATCACTTTGATTGGGGCAACGTCGAAGCTTTATGATGCCAACACCCAGTCGTTGACAATTAGTGGTAAAGTTGACGATCCAAGTGACAAGTTGCAGATCCTAAAGTCACCTAATCAAGATGATCCCCAAAATACGGTCAAGATTAAGTCGGATGGCAGCTTTAGTTACCAAGTACCGTTTAGAAAGACTGAACAACGTGGGGTTGGCTACATTCTGACAACTAAAGATCAAGATGGCAAGGAAACATCAACTCGCGGTACGCTAGAAATTGTCGTCGATTCAGAATTTCCAACTTTGGATATGCCACAAGCCAATTCGATGACCGTAGATCCACAAACTGGCGATTACAAGATTACGACAACTAGTGATCAATTTACGGTAAAGGGTTCGGCTGATGACAATGTTGACGGTTATCGCCTTTACTCAAATAGTAATAATGTTTATCATGAGCAAAACAATGCCGGCTTTAACAATCATGATGATCCAACTAAGGACGCTAATCCATACCCTGCTCACGATTTCAATGAGACTTATGATTTGGCCCTTGGTGATAATTACTTCACCATTACGGCAGTTGACCAAGCTGGTAATACTGTGACTAAGAAGTTCCATGTGATTCGTCAAAAAGTACCGGAAAACGGATTGCCAACTGGAGAAATTACTGGAACAAGTACACAATCCACGCCTGCGACAGCAGCAAGTACCACGCAACCATCGAGTATGACTGCTAGTTCGACAACTTCGCCAACCACGGCCAAGCAATCACCAAACAGCTCTTTCAAGTATTACACCAGCTTCCACCAAACCTGGGTTGTAACGATGAAAAAGGGCGTCTATGAATATTCCCGAGCTAGATTTGCG
The DNA here is from genome assembly GCF_016860605.1 of Lentilactobacillus fungorum. Taxonomy (GTDB): domain Bacteria; phylum Bacillota; class Bacilli; order Lactobacillales; family Lactobacillaceae; genus Lentilactobacillus; species Lentilactobacillus fungorum. Next base: position 226,330 of record NZ_BNJR01000017.1, on the reverse strand, counting down.
GCTGGCAAGCGCGGTCTTCATTTACCTAAGAACGCCGTCTTCGTTGCTAAAAAGCTGGTTCAAAGTGGTAAAGCTTATCGGGTGCAATTAACTAACGGTAAGTACGTCACCGTTTTGAAAGCAGCGGTTAAACCCGTTCAATTACCCAAAGGCTACTATGTTTCAACGCCTAAGCAAGTTAAAGTAACGACCAAAAAGGGCATTTATGAATATTCAACGGCTAAGTTTGCAGCGGGTAAGCGGCTCAAACATGTGAAGCAACATCACTATTTGGATGTTAAATACGTGGTTAAAAGTGGTGCAGCAACTAGATTTGTATTGACAAACGGTCACTTTGTTACTGCAAATAAACACTGGGTTCAATTCAAGTAATCTGGTGAGTAAAATCATCGACAGTTATTTGTGCTCAGTGACGATCTTAATGTACGAACTATAGTCAAATCGGATTTTAAAATGTCATATTGTTCAACTAATAAAGGGTGTCAATTTCATCTCCGCTTGGGGATGGTCGGCATCCTTTATTAACTTTTTGGGTCAGATAATAAAATAATTGATTTCATTTATTTGTTATTTCCCAGTTGTCTTGGATCGTGGTAACATTTAAGCAGCGTTAATGAAACGTGAAACTATGTGGGGAGTTGAATTTATGAATTCAGGATTAAAAAAATCACTATATTTAGGTTTGGCAGCAGTTTCAATGGTTGCCGCTTCGAGCTTGACCAGTACGAAGGCCAGCGCAAAAACGTATGCGAGAATTACATCAAACAAGACAATGACTAGCGCGCCAGAAACACGCAACGTGGTGACTAATGGGTCGAACGCGTTATACACTAAGGCAGGTACTTTACGGGGCGCACGGCTGGTAGCTTCTAAGTACACGTTGCAGAGTTATGGGAATTCAAAGAGTTCGACGAAGTATTTCCGGGCTTATCGAGTTGCGACAACGAACAAGGGTTCCGTTTACTACAAAGTGGTTTCCTTTAACGGCAACTATCGTGGTTGGATCTATGGTGGCAAGTCAACCAATGCGTTTGCTGGTGGCGTTCAATCGGCCAATACGATGGCTAATGCCAACATGCCAACGATTACAACGGGCTATACGTTAAAAGATATCAATAAAAATACGCTTTGGGTTAATCCAAAGTGGTCCCAGTATAAGGCCCAACAAGTTGATATGAGTGGCTATAAAGCCGGTGATACGTTCACGGTTACGGCCGCTGCTACTAAAACGCGGGAAGGGTATCTTTATTATCAAGTAAGTGATAACAATAATGCCACGATTAACGGTTGGGTTTACGCCGATGGCCTGAATGCGCCGACTAACACAAATACGGCAACTTCAAACAATAGCTTAAAGATTAATTACCTAAACGCGTCAGGCCAATCAGTCGGTAGTTATCAATGGATTATTCAACCAACTGATTTAAAGAGCGGTGCTAAACTGACCAATGGGGCCAAGTTAGGCGACATTTTGAATACAACCGATTCGCTCACAGCGGCTGTTTCGAAAAACGTTCCAGCCGGTTATACAATCAGCAAGACGCAACCGAACACTAACTTAGCTGACTTGACTGTTGGCAGCGATAGCTATGCGGTATATGTGGACCGGGCCAGTGCGCAATACACGTCACAATTAACCTATTATTCAACTAATACGAATGCTCAAATTAATGCTGGCCAACTAATTGGTAATACTTATCCAACGCTATCTGATTCTGAAAGAGCCTTGTTCTCAAGTAATGGTCAAGGAGTGATGGCAACGTCCATTTTTGATAATGCATTATTTACTAATGGCAAGCTGACAATTTTAAACGGCGTTGATGGCAAAACCTACTACTTTGACAAGAACCGGACATTAGCCGCGAACGCCAACGCCCGCTATGGCGATACGTTGAAGTTGTATTACATTGTCAGAAATTAGATTAAGCCAGTGCACGTTGATTTAAAAATCAACTAAGGCCAACAATTGGGCCCTTAGGAAGGCATCACTTTCTAGTTACGGGAGATAATTGCTTTGGTATCCACAAGTTACGAGCGAAAAAAATGACACTGTCATCATCCACATGATAATATTGCTATGGGGATAATTACTGTTTGCAAATAGCCAATTTTACCCTTTTTGGTTGGCAGGATAGTAGCTTAGGAGTAGCAGGGACGGGTGAATTTATTTTGTCCGGCAATAAGGGGACTTGCGAATTCGAACAATCAATCACTAACAAGATTAATGCAAACACTATATGTCGACCTGCTTGTTCAAAAAAGACTCAAAATGACGATTTTGGGTCTTTTTTCGTATCACAATTCTCGCCTTTTGTTGTTAAAAGCGTCATAATGAAGGTACTCGCTATACGTGGTGGGCGCAAAGCGGAAAGCTTCACCTAAATCCTCTTGGCCAGAAATCCAAGCCCGGGATTTCCAACCAAGAGGACTTAGGCTCCGACGGCCGTGAAACGCCTAGCCTACTTGGCGCTTTCTAAGCGCTTTGCTTCGCTCACTATTTTAGGACAGCTGCGCCAGGCAGAAAGCTACACGGAAGCACCTCTAACAAAAATTCCAAACCCAGGAATTTCTGTTAGAGGAGACTTCCGCTCCGCTTTCTAAGCGCCTGGCTCCGCTCACTATTTTAGGACAGCTGCGCAAAGCAGGGCTCTGCGCGTAAGCACCTCAGCCGCAAATTCCAAGCCCGGGAATTTGCGGCTGAGGGGACTTACACTCCGATCCCTAGACGCTTTGCTCTGCTCACTATTTTAGGACAGCTACGCAAAGCAGAAAGCTGCACCTAAATCCTCTTGGTCAGAAATCCAAGCCCGGGATTTCCAACCAAGAGGACTTAGGCTCCGCTTTCTAAGCGCTTTGCTCCGCTCACTATTAATTATAAAGGAGAGACTGACATGTCATTCTTAACGGATACCTATGAATTAACGAATGGGGTTAAGATCCCCAAAGTTGGCTTTGGCACCTGGCAGATTCCTGGGGGTCAGCCAACCTATGACGCGGTGAGCCTGGCATTAAAGGCTGGGTATCGCCACATTGATACGGCAAAAGCTTATCGGAATGAGAAAAGCGTGGGTGAAGCAATCCTTGACTCGGATGTTGATCGAGAAAATGTGTTTGTGACATCCAAGTTACCGGCAGCGACGAAAACCTACGACGGGGCCATTGCTGATTTCCAATCAACGATGGCGGCTTTGAATCTTTCTTATTTGGATCTGTACCTTATTCACGCCCCGTGGCCATGGAATGAGCGGGGCGCCAACTACGATGAAGCCAATGTTGAGGTCTGGAAAGCGATGCAGGACATTTATGCCAGTGGCAATGTCCGGGCAATTGGTGTTTCTAATTTTAACGTTCATGACTTACAAAACATTATCAAAACGGCTGATGTTCAGCCGATGGTTGATCAAATTCGGTATTTTGTCGGCTACACGGAACCCCAAATTACGAAATTTGCCCAAGATAACAGCATGTTGGTTGAAGCTTATTCACCATTAGCAACTGGCGGTATCTTGGAGAATCCGGATATCAAGCGGATTGCAGACAATTACAAGGTAAGTGTTGCTCAATTAGCAATTAAGTTTGTGCTTCAAAATGGCGTTTTGCCGCTGCCGAAAGCAACCCATCAAGCTCACATTGAAAACAATACTCAATTAGATTTTGAAATTAGTGCGGCAGACATGCAAACGCTGAACCAATTATCTGAAACAGACATGGCTTAAGGATAATGGGATAAAATTGAAATTATAGACGAAATCATTTAAAGGATAGCTATGCAAAGCAAGAAAGCTGCACCTAAGCCTACTTGCGCAAAAATCCAAGCTCGGGATTTTTGGTCAAGTAAACTTAGGCTCTGACGGCCGTGAAACGCCTAGCCTACCTGGCGCTCTCTAACCGCTTTGCTACGATCACTTTATTAGGAGGACTGGTTAATTTTATGGCGAACGTATTAATTCTTGGGGCAAATGGTCAAATTGCCCGCTTAGTGGAAAAGCAACTCTTGGAAGAAACCAATCATCACTTAACATTATTTTTGCGGGATAAAAGTCGACTTCAAGTAGCTGATGCTGATCGAGAGACGGTGATTCAAGGTGATGCGACGGATGTTCGGGCGCTTCTTTCAGCAATGGCAGACATCGATATCGTGTATGCTAACCTTGCTGGTAAAAACATTGAAGACCAAGCTAAAGCAATTATGGCGGCGATGGATCAGGCCGGCGTTAGTCGACTAATCTGGATTTCAACGTTGGGGATCTACGATGAGGTTCCGGGCAATTTTGGTAAATGGAACCACCAGCAATTAGATGGTGGTTATCTGGAAACATATGCTGCTGCGGCCAGAGTAATTGAAAGTTCCGGGCTGGATTATACGATTATTCGACCAGCTTGGTTATCTAACAAAGATATTGTGGATTACGAAACTACCCAAAAGGGTGAAGCTTTTAAGGGCACTGAAGTATCACGAAAGAGTATTGCGGATTTTGTCGTTCGTTTAATTAACGATCCGACTGCTCAGGTTCGCCATTCGGTCGGCGTCAATCAACCAAATACAGATGGGGATAAACCATCGTTTTATTAATTGAATGTAAACTTTACTGGGATAAAAAACGTTTTGATCCCAGAATTTAGTGAAAAGGGCTAATCGTTTCTGGCTGTGGAATGGTTAGTCCTTTTTGTAATTAGTCTTGTTCGTTAAGCGATAGGGATGCAAAAGCGAGTTGAGCGTTTCATGCCCATCGTTGCGGTTATGAACACACTAATTGGGATCCAAGTCGTAACCATAATTAGCAATTGAGTTTAGCCGCTCACAATTTTGCTCAAAAAATAACCGCAAACTTTAGTTTCCATTAAAAAGTTTGCGGTTTTCTTAAGCTGAATTGAATTTGCGAAATTAGTTTGCGAATTTAAGCTTCGATTAAGGGCAACCATTTAATCTAGTGATAATCAAATACGAAGGAGAGGATGCCAATTATTTAAAAGAGATACCTAATTAAAGTAAGCAAAGTAAAGCAGTTAGGGATTGGTACAAAAGTTACTTCCAATTTAAATTTGCAAGCTTGAGATTTAGATTGCAGGTGCTTAAACAGATATTTGTACTTTGCAGCGCTTTTTGAACAAAGGGGAGAAATTGATTACGATTAGACTAAAAAAAGGACTGTTTAGTGCCAGTGTCAGTTTGGTGATGACCGGGACAATTTTAGGATCAGTCATTTCGGCAAATGCAGCCGTCACGTCGACACAACCTCGACAAATCAAACAGATCAATCAAACTGAGGTGAGCATGGGCAAAAGTAAAAGTAATTTTGACTCAGGCAAGAAGCCTAAGATTGAACTGAGCGATTCTTCCAAAAGCTCTTTGACGGTGGTTAAAAGGCCAATGACATCTCTGACCCCATCAGAAACGTCAGCGGAAACTTTAACCGATAATAGTGGGTTTGAGCATCGGCCAGAAAAGATCACTCATTCTTCTTACAAAACGATTGATTCGGGGCTGACCGATGCGACCAACGTTAATAGTAACGGCTTAAGCGTGCAATATACCCAATCATCTTAAGTAACTGTTGATGGTCGAAAAAAGAGATGAGAAAAAATAATAGATTATTTCCAGATTTAAGCTTCAGTTAAGTTCAAGCAGGTATTCTATAGACAATCAAATATGAAGGGAGGTGATAAACAAAGCACACCACAACACAACATGCGTTAACCAAGCTTCTCCAAAGAATGATGGATTTAGAAAGGAAGGATGCACGAATTGCCCACAACAACAAACCAAAAATTATATTTTAAGTATGATCGTAAGTTAACTTCCAATCAGAAACGATTTATTGTTTGGAGTTGCTATTAAAACCTAGAAGGCGTTAATTCAGCCAGTGAACTGGAACCCAAAATCTGAAGCCGGTCGCGTCAGCATCTTTGAGAAATTGGACAGTCGAACATTTCTTTCAAGAAAACCAATACCTTGATGTCATGAAATGGTTGATTTACCTGGCGCTGCCTGCTATGAAAGAAGGGATGCCTGTGAAAGCATAAGCCTCTGCGCAAATGATACACACTATTTTAATAATTCACCCCTCAAATAATTACTAAGAAACCCCCAACGATTTCTTAACTTCATGAATTACCCCTCAATATGAAAAACCCCTCAGACCTCTGCGTGTTAGCAGGGGCCTTTTTTGTGGTTGGCAGAGAGAAGCGGTTGGCTGCAGTAATATCAGCAATGGCGCCGTAAAATCTAAGTTCTGGATTTTATGGCGCCATCGCTGATATTGGGAGTAGTTGTTTTTCACTAAGCAACCAAGCGTGGCTCCCAGGGCCGTTGGCGTATCATCTTGCTTGGATGTCAAAACCGCCAGCTTCCATTCAAAATTTATTAGGAAACAATGCGGCTTCTTGTCGCCAAAAGCTAGTAAGACCCACTACCTCTGGCGCCTTTCAACTCAAATAACTGGGCCATCATCCCCGAGCCGTCTGCATGAAAGCTAAAAGCAGGTTCACTGTAAGTTGCCCAAGTATTTAGCTCAGTGTCCCGGTGCTCTTGATCGCAGGTCAACAATTCGTTGCTAGCCGTTTGGGCGGTCTTTTTGTAAGAAACAAGGCCGTTTTGATTATAGACCAACATCGCCCCTAGCCCGGTATTGACCGTTGCAATCCCAGTTGGCAAAAAGTAAGCGGGCAAAACAGCCATTACTTCAGCGTAACCGCTGTTGCTAGCGTTATAAGATTGTCCATTGGGCCGAGTATGGCTGGTCTTTTGCCAAAGTTCTTTTGAGCGAACGATTGCTTTGGCTTTTAAGCCTTTATTGTGCTTGAATGCTTTGAGTTTCTTGGTTGCCCGGTATGCATTAATCTGCTTCAGGTATTGTTTTTCAACTCGCCGAGCCAAAGTTGACTCTTTTATGTACTTAACGGTGAGGGTGTTAGGCAATTCACTATAAGTATAATCTTGCTGAATTTTATAGGGAACGTAGCCCTTGACTTTTTTGACATAACCCTTGGCAGTCGTGTAACCAGTTGTTGAATAAGCTGTACCGTTACCAAATGCAGACACACCGTTGTTAGCACGATGATATGTAAGGGGTGTTCGAATTTGTTGGCCGGTAGTTGAAACATAATGAACGGTCATTGATTTAATCGTCTGGGCGTTAGTTACTAGCGGTGATAGGCAAACAACTCCAAGTGATAATCCTAATGAAATCAATAGTTTTTTGATCGATTGCACTTTAAATCCCCCCATGCATGAATTCCTAATCACAAATTACTTATTGGCTTTATTATAGCAAATTTTAACTTAGAATTTCGTGAACGATTATGGGTTTGTGAGTAAATAATTGGAAAATTTTAATTTAAAAAGAAAAGCAACCGGTTCTTATTAACGCTTGATTTTTGGTGTTAGAAGGGTTTTGGCTATGCTGATACAATTTAATTGCTGGGTTGACAGTTAACTTAAAACGGATTAGTGTGGTGATATTAAATATTGATGAGAAAATTATAAAAGCGTTGAGGAAGAAAGTAGCTCGTGAAGTCGTTGAATAGCGAACCTGGATAAGTGAAAGCAGGGGCAACGGGTCATGAGTGAAAATCACTTTTGAGCTATGGGCTGAACTAAGTAAGCAATCATCGGTACGCAGCCGTTATTCATGCGGCAAATCGTAACTTTGAGTCATTGAAGTTGCCGTTTGTGTGAGGCTTTTTTAGCAAATAAAAGGTGGTACCGTGCGTGAGCGCCCTTTCAGAGATTGATTTCTCTGGAAGGGCGCTTTTTTTCTTGTCAGTAGGATAGCTACGCAAAGCAGGGATCTGCGCGTAAGCACCTCTAACAAAAATCCCAAGCCCGGGGATTTCCGTTAGAGGAGCCTTACACTCCGATCCCTAACCGCTTTGCTCCGCTCACTTATTAGGACAGCTGTGCAAAGCAGAAACTTCCGCATAAAACATCTTGGCCAAAAATCCAAGCCCGGGATTTCCGGCCAAGATGCCTTATGCTCCAGTTTCTAAGCGCTTTGCTTCGCTCACTTATTTTAGGATAGCTACGCAAAGCAGAAACTTCCGCATAAAACATCTTGGCCAAAAATCCAAGCCCGGGATTTCCGGCCAAGATGCCTTATGCTCCAGTTTCTAACCGCTTTGCTTCGCTCACTTATTAGGACAGCTGCGCAAAGCAGAAAGCTGCACCTAAGGCCACTTGACCAAAAATCCAAGCCCGGGATTTTCGGCCAAGTAGCCTTAGGCTCCGCTTTCTAACCGCTTTGCTTCGCTCACTTATTTTTAGGAGGTTAACAAAATGCATGAAGGTAGTCGAATTTTGACATTGGATAATGGGTTTCATTTGTTTAGTAGAACTGTTGGTCACGGTAACGTCAAATTACTTTGCGTCCATGGCGGCCCCGGCAGTAATCACGAAGAGTTTGAGAACTTCGGTGATGGGTTGGCTAACGTAGGTGTTCAGGTATCCATGTATGATCAGCTGGGATCTTTTTATTCGGATCAACCAGATTTTAGCCAGCCCGAAAATCAACAATACCTAACGTTGGATTATTACTTGTCTGAACTAGAAGCTGTCAGGAAGCAATTAGGCCTAGAAAATTTTTATTTGCTTGGGCATTCGTGGGGCGGACTACTTGCACAAGAATATGCCTTGAAGTATGGCAATCACTTAAAAGGCTTAGTCATTATGAGCATGATTGACAACATTGAAGAATACACCGTTCACATCAATCAACTGCGGGAAAAAACATTCTCGAAGTTTGAAGTGACATACATGAAAGACATTGAAGCCCACGAACGCTTTGATGACCCTAAATATCAAGAGTTGGTTGCCCAATTGTATAAGATTTATGTGATGCGGCATCCTAGCCAAGCACCGCGACATTTAGTTGAGACGATGGCAACGCCGGTATATAACCATTTTCAAGGCAACAACGAGTTTGTCATGGTTGGAACGTTGAATGGTTGGGATCGTCGCCAAGATATTCATAACATTACCGTACCAACGTTACTGACGTTTGGCGATCATGACACGATGCCATTAGCTACCGCCCAGCGGATGCACGAACAAATTCCACATTCAAGATTAGTACTCACCCCGGATGGCGGTCACTGCCATAGTATTGATAATCCGGACGCATTTTTCAAAACGTTGGGCGAATTCCTGAAAGACGTGGAAGCTGGCACGTTTAATGAATAAAGTTAAGTCAGCCTAACCAAGAGCCTGATAATTGCAGGTCGACCAGATACGGCGGCCTTCATAGTTATTTTAAAAATAAGTTATTGGAGGTATTTGCATGAAAAAATTATTAGCTACTTTAATGATTGGTGCCTCAGCGGTTCTTTTAGCCGCTTGTGGTAATAAAACGTCAAGTTCAAAGCGTCGTTCAGTCTCACTGATGCAGACAGCTGAATTATTATCGCTGGATACATCTAACCATGCTGACTTTACGACTTGGAATACGTTGGAAAATAGTATGGAAGGCCTTTATCGGGCAAATAAGAATAATGAACCAGCACCAGCTTCGGCAACGTCGGTGGTTAAACCAACGAATCACGGGCTGACTTATACCTTTCACTTACGGCAAAATGCCAAGTGGAGCAATGGCGACCCATTGACTGCCCAAGACTTCGTCACAGCATGGCGACGCTCAGTCTCGCCAACTGCCAAATCTGGCTATAATTACATATTTTCTGGCATTAAGAATGCTGACGCGATTACTGCCAGCAAAAAGTCACCTAAGACACTGGGGGCCTATGCGTTAAACAAACATACGCTTCAAGTTAAACTGGAACATCCAATGCCATACTTTAACAAGATGATGGTGTTGCCGGCGTTCTTCCCGGAAAATTCAACAGCGCTGAAGAAATTTGGTTCTAAGTACGGAACAGCTTCGAAGTACATGTACTACAACGGTCCATTCAAAGTCACTGGCTGGAACGGTACTAACGATAATTGGACTCTCAAGCGCAACAAGTATTACTACGACAAAAAGGCGATCCATCTCGATGAATTAAAATATAGTGTCGTCAAGGATGCCAATACGGCTCATGAATTGTTTGACCAAAAGAAACTTGATGACGCCACAATTACTGGCGTAACTGCCAAAGGCTTACAAAAGAATCAGGATTTGATTCATGAACGCAAGGCTGGTACTTACTACCTGCGGTTAAATTTAAGAAGCGGCCAGCCCTTGGCTAACCAAAAGATGCGCCAAGCTGTTAGTTTAGTGTTGAACCGCCAGCAATTAACCAAAGATGTGTTGGCGGACGGCTCTGAGCCAGCATATACCTATACGTCACGTGATTTGGCCAAAGACCCAACTACCGGTAAGGATTTTGCTGAAGAGACGACGCCAAGTGATCCTTACGACGTTGCTAAAGCTAAGAAGCTTTGGGCGCAAGGCGTTAAAGAAGCCGGCCAAAAGGGGACTGTTAAGATGAATGTAGTCGGCGATGATCAGACCATCACCAAAAACGTTGCCCAATTTGTCCAAGCTTCAATTAAAAAGTCATTGCCTGATGCTCAGGTGACGGTAAAGAGCTTGCCAGCAAAGGGTCAACAATCCGCTGAACAAACCGGCAGTTTTGATATGGAGCAGGTCTTCTGGTTGGCAGACTTTGCTGATCCAATTAGTTTTATGAGCATCCTTCAAAGCAGCAATCCCCAGGATTATGGCAAATATAAAGACAACTATTTTGATAAGCAATATCAAGAAGCCAGCAGCTCCCATGCTGCCGAAGTTAAGCAATATTGGCAGAACATGCGTAATCTCCAAGACCGTTTGAATACCACGATGCCAGTAGTGCCGTTGTATCAAATGGTTGAAAGCCACTTAGTTAATCCAAATTTGAAGGGTGTTTTGCGCCACCCAGTTGGTGAGGATGATTACACCAGGGCTTATCTAAGCCATTAGTAATGTTAAAGGAAAATAGTTAAAGATTAGCCAGTCTCATTTGGCGACTGCTCCCAATCAACTTGGTCGTTCATGAGAAACTGATAATCACAATGATTGAACCTTAATTGTTTCGAAACATTGTCGCTGAAATTATCCCGGTAAAAATGCTTGACCGTTCAACCCGATCGCATTATTCTCTAATCGATGTTTGTAGGTTGAGAACAATGTAAGGAGGCTATCCGTTTATGACAAATACGACAGAGAAAGATCAAGCTTTAAACGAGCCGGATTATTCCTCAAAAGACTATTTTGAGTTGATGACCAAGTATTGGCGAGCAGCCAACTATATCTCCGTTGGTCAATTGTATCTGCAAGACAATCCGTTGTTAAAGCGGCCGTTAACTAAGGCAGACGTGAAGTTTCACCCGATTGGCCACTGGGGCACGATTGCTGGCCAAAACTTTATTTATACGCATTTAAACCGAGTTATTAAAAAATATCACTTGAACATGTTCTATATTGAAGGATCAGGCCACGGCGGCCAGGTGATGGTCTCCAATTCATACCTGGATGGTAGCTACACGACTATTTATCCTAATATTACCCAGGATGAAAAAGGCCTTCAACGGTTGTTCAAGCGTTTCTCGTATCCAGGTGGGGTTGCCTCTCACGCCGATGCCAAGACACCAGGTTCTATGCATGAAGGCGGCGAGTTGGGCTACTCATTGTCGCATGGGGTCGGAGCAATTTTCGACAATCCCGATGTTATCGCAGCCGTTGAAATTGGTGATGGTGAAGCAGAAACGGGGCCACTAGCAGCTTCGTGGTTCTCCAATGTTTTTATTAACCCGGTTAAGGATGGCGCGGCACTGCCAATTTTGAACTTGAATGGTTTCAAGATTGCGAACCCAACCATTTTGTCACGTAAATCGGATGAAGAATTGACGAAATACTTTGAGAGTATGGGTTGGGAGCCGACGTTTGTTGAAGGCGACGATGCTGAAAAGTTAAATCCGGTAATGGCCCAAGCAATGGATTCAGCAATCGAACGCATTCACGCGATTCAAAAGAAAGCCCGCGAAGGCTCAGCTGATGAAGCAACGCGACCAACATGGCCAATGATTATCCTTCGGGCACCAAAAGGCTGGACCGGCCCAAGAGAGTGGGACGGCAAACCCATTGAAGGATCATTTAGGGCGCACCAGATTCCAATCCCGGTTGACTCAGAACACATGGAACACGCTGATGCGTTGGTTAGCTGGCTCAAATCATACAAAGCAGAAGAACTATTTGACCAAAACGGCACCTTGAAACCAGAAATTCGGGCAACGACCCCTGATGGGGATGCCCGAATGGCGGCTAACCCAATTACCAATGCGGGCAAGAACCAAAAGCAGTTGGATTTGCCGGATTGGCGCGATTACGCGCTGGATAATTCCAAACGGGGAACTGGTGAAGGCGGCCAAGATATGCTCGAATTAGGGAAATTCTTCAGGGATGTCATTAAGCGTAATCCTGATAATTTCCGATTATTTGGCCCTGATGAAACGGCCTCCAATCAGCTGCAAGATGCCTTTGAAGTAACCAAACGGCAATGGCTAGATCCAATTCAAATGCAAAATGATCAGTGGATGGGTGCCAGTGGCCGGATCATCGATTCACAACTTTCAGAACATCAAGATGAAGGTTGGCTTGAAGGCTATACTTTGACTGGTCGTCACGGTGTTTTTGCAAGTTATGAAGCCTTTTTGCGAGTAGTTGATTCTATGTTGACGCAGTACTTCAAGTGGATTCGTGAAGCCGATGAGCAGCCATGGCGTAAAAAGTACCCATCCTTGAATATCATTTCATCTTCAACGTCATTCCAGCAAGATCATAATGGGTACTCACACCAAGACCCAGGGGTTTTAACGCATTTGGCTGAAAAGAAGCCGAAGTATATTCGCGAGTATTTACCGGCCGATGCGAATAGTTTGTTGGCAGTGATGCACAAGGCATTGAATATGAAGCAAACTTTGAATATCACGGTGGCTTCTAAGCATTTGCGACCACAATTCTACTCAGTGAAAGAAGCAGAGCAGTTAGTTGATCAAGGCTTGAAGGTCATCGACTGGGCAAGTACCACGAAGGCGGGTGAAGAGCCAGACGTTGTGATGGCTGCCGCGGGCACTGAACCTAACCTTGAGAGCTTGGCAGCAATTGGTATTTTGCATCAGCAGTTCCCAGATTTGAAGATTCGTTTCATTAACGTAGTTGACTTGTTAAGATTGCATTCACCACAATTTGATCCCCGTGGGCTGAGTGATGAAATGTTTGATAACTACTTCACCAAAGACAAGCCGGTTGTCTTTGCCTTCCACGGTTACGAAGACCTGATTGAAAGTTTATTCTTCCGTCGTCACAATCACAATCTGCATGTTCATGGTTATCGGGAAGATGGTGACATCACAACACCATTTGACATGCGAGTACTCAACCACTTGGACCGATTCCACTTGGCCGAAGAAGTTGCCAAAGATGTGTATGGCGAGCAATCTGCTGAATTTACGTCGAAGATGGACGATAAGCTCCAAGAGCACCATGATTACATTCGCCAAAATGGTGCCGATCTACCAGAAATCCGAAATTGGGAATGGAAAGATTTGAAGTAGGGCGTTGATTACACGGTAATTGGTAGAAGTTAATAGTAAAAATGAAGTCTCTTTGCCTGTTATGGGTGGAGGGGCTTTTTTGCGGGAGTCAAATTTATGAGTAAATTTGATTTTCTGCGAACAGCTAAATCCTTACTTCCATAGCTCATGCCGATCACGAGCAATCAATTATGATTTTGCAACTTAGCACCGGTAGTGGCTGGGGGGCTACTTCAGAGGATAGGTTATTATCCCCGAGACGGTTTCCTTCAAAGAAATTCCTAATAATGATATAATGTAAGCGGTGTCATTGTGAGCTATGTATCAATTTTGTAGACCAAGTTAATGGTTTGTGAATTTAAATGAGGGGGTACTTGTGATGGGCAACACCAAGCAAGCAGATTTACGACACGCCATTTTGAAATATGCTGTGGCAATCGCACTTTTCTTTGGCTTTGGAATGATTGGTAATAGTATTGTGAGCATGGGAGCAGAGGAATCCAATCAGCCAAGGGTTGCCGCTGATGCAGTGATTGACGATTGGATGCCGGATAAGAACTTGCAGACAATCGTCTTAGTGGAGTTGCAGCAAAAAGACGTTCAAATTAACGGTAGTCGAATTTCATCGACAAACCAGATAACTCAGCAGCTCTTGGATGATGAGTTAACGACTTTGAGAACCGTTAGAAATCATAGTGAGGATCCCACCGGTCAAAGTGTTCAGTATGAAAATCAAGCTTACTATAATGCAGTGATGAATGTTCGAAGCCTTGATGGTCTGCAGTATGCAACCCGGTTGACCAGCATCGAAGTTTCACCAGATACCGATGCTCAAATGAGATGGGATGGTGGCATTTCAAATGGGAGGTTGGCAGACATTGGTGCTTTGACGGGATTAAGCAACTTAACCACGGTGAATATTTCGCTTAACAGCGTTCATGATATTAGTGCTTTAGCAGGTAAAAAATTAGTATTCAAATCTCCCGTAAATGGGATGGTTACTGATTTAAGCCATAACCAAATCACTGATATTTCGCCACTTCAATCTTCAGCGGCGACACTTGATCCCAATCTGACAATTGGCTATCAACGCTACATGTTACCAACGATCACGGTAAACAGTCACATTGCCAGTGTGGCCAGTCCGACCTTTACAATTAAGAATATTGAAGGTCAAGCAGTGCTGGTGACGCCTTATTATGATGATGCTTCTCAAGATAGCTGGTTTGGTCGATACGCCAGTACTGCCAATGGGGGTCCAATTGATACACCTAAATCACAAATTAACTGGACAGATTTAAAAGCAACAGAATTTCTTCCGGAAGGCAAAATCGGTGGCTACCTGACGTCTACTTGGACCGATAAGTTGTTTGGAGAAGTTGGCTTTCCTTATGATGGCGTAGTAGTCCAGCCCTTTGTTCTTGATGATGAGGTTGGTAATATTAACGTTCAATTTAAGAACGCCGATAATGGTCAAGATATCCATTCGCCGATGCTACTGGCCGGGCCGTTGGGCGATAAATGGAATTTAGCGTTAAGTGGCTCTAATAGTTTCAAGCTTGCTGACACTGGCTCGACGCAAAACCAAAAGATTCAAGCCGTTATTGATGCATTGAAAGATCAGTATCAATTCAATCAAATTTCGGTTAGTGATCCCGCTGTTGGAGAATATACTAACGATTCCGTGCCAACGATTACTTATAATTTTAGTACAAAGTCAGAACCGGTTGCCGGCAAACCGGTGATTGTTCGTTACGTTGATGCAGATAATCCATCCCAAGTCATTGCGCCAGAAAAAATAGTTAATGGTAACGTTGGCGACACTTACGACGTTAGCGGCCCGCAGTACAAGCTGACTATTCCAACTTATACTTTTAAAGATGTTCAAGGACCGCTAAGAGGTACGTTTGATGCTGAGAAGGGCGCTATCGTTTATTATCGATATACTCGCAACCAATCACCAATACCAAATCCGCCAATTAATCCGGTAAACCCAACGCCTATTCCAGAACCAAGTGGGCCGAACGGAGATGGTTCTGGAACAATCACCGCCACTGAGCCAGCTCAACCAAGTAAATCCGAAATAGTTAAAAAAGGTAGCGCGGTTTATGCTTTAAAGAAGATCTATTTATATAAGAATAAGAACTTCAAAAAGAACGAACGATTGGCTAGTTATACGCGTAAACCACGGATTAACCGGCCGATGTTTGTGGTAACGGATACGGCTAAGTCAAAAAATGGCAATCTCCGATATCTTGTAAAAGATGTCAATCATCATAGCAAAACTGCCGGTAAGATTGGCTATATTACCGCTAAGTGGGCCTATGTTCGTCCTGTTTATTACCAAGGTAAGCATCAAACCTTAACAGTGATTGCGGCGCGCGGGGTAAATGAATATAAAAATAAGAACTTAACGGGCAAGGTTAAGAATTTCAAGCAAGGAACTCGCTTGAAAGTTAAAGGGTTCGTTAAGCATAACCTAACGACCCGATATAAATTAAGCAACGGTCATTACATCACTGGCAACCGAAAGTTAGTTTTTGCAGGCAAACTGAAACAACCTCAGCAAATCAAAGTTAAGCAGCCAATCTATCGTTACAATAATGTCAACTTTGGCAAGCGCAATAAACAGATCAAAAAGGGGACCCTCTTGAAAGTTAAAAATTGGCAATATTCACATCCAGATTCAATGGCAACCTTTGGGGCTAAACGATATCAAGTTGTTGGTGGGTATGTAACCGCTAATGGTAGATATGTGAAGATATTTAAGTAGTTATCAAGTTTATTAAGTTATGAAGCCACTTCAGTGATTGAAGTGGTTTTATTATTCTTTCAAATAGGTGAACCCAAAAGTACATTCTTAACTCAAGAGACAGGAACGTCCCAGCTCATTTTCATTGAAGCCGAATTGCCAGCAACTTGCCGCTTTGAATGGTGTTAAGTGCCACGAAGTCAAACATACTGAAGATAATTTGACATCTTTATAGGGACTGCGATACATTATATAGTAATCATTACGATTTACAAACGTTAATTGATCATTAATGAAATTATCAAGTGACAATTTTAGATCGTGATGAAGTTAGCTTAATGGTGAAGCATAATAGTGAAAAGGATGAAGGCAAAAATGGATAAGCGAGTTGCCGTGACAGTGATTTCCGGCTATCTTGGTGCAGGAAAAACAACGCTCATTTTGCACTTATTAAAATGTAAGGAAGATAAACGAATTGGAATTATTGTCAATGATATGGCGGCAGTCAATGTGGATAAGAAGTTAATTGAACGCAGCCCCTACTTTTCAAAGGCTGACAAGCTAGTCCCCCTAACTCACGGTAGTATTAGTGGTAAGCTACAACAGCAGCTGGCGGATGCCGTTTACCAGTTAGCGGCTAGTGGTGAAGTTGACGTGATTTTGATTGAATCATCGGGAATTGTTCAGCCAGATATGGTGGCCAAAATAATTGCTCGGGGTGAAACGACGGATGGACAAGCGTTATCAAAACGATGCCGTTTGGACACCAATGTAACGATTGTTGATGGGTTCCGAGTCCTGCATCAGTTTATGCCCGGCGATGGGGCGTACAATCAGGACTTCACGCAAAGTAACCAACTAATTATCAACCAGATTGAGTTCTGCGACGTACTATTATTTAATAAAACCGATCTTTTGACTACCGAACAGCGGCAATATCTTGAACAGTTTGTTCGCCAACTGCAACCAAGCGCAATTTTTATTGAAACTAAGTTTGCAGTGGTTCCCGTGAATCAAGTCATTAATACGCACTTATTTGATGAGTTGCATGAATTAGAGGCATACGATCGTTCGGGCGATTTGAGTCACTTTAGTTCTTCTCATGATCTAGGCTTTGGGATTGATTCGTTTGTTTATCGACGCCGACGACCGTTTAACCCACTGCGATTTGACGCTTGGTTGGATCATTGGCCACCAGCAATTACCCGGTGTAAAGGGGTGATGTGGGTGATGACTCAGCCCAATCGCGTTTTCACAATTTCTCAAGCCGGTCGTGCGATGGACATTATTCCATCAGGTTATTGGATTGCTTCAATGAAAGATTGGGAAATCCAGAAGATGTTTACTGTTCGTAAAGGACTGAAGAAGATTTGGGATGCTCGGTTTGGCGATCGGATGATTGAACTGGTTTTGATTGGGCAACACATGAATCAGCAACAAATTATTCAACAGCTTGATAATTGTTTGATGCGGGATGATGATGTCGTGGATATTAAAAGCGATCCGTTTAGATTGCAGCATAAGTAATCCTTTTTACAAGAAAATAGTAATAATTACTATTGACATAAATGTGCTTTTCCGGTAATCTCCCCTTGAGGAGGTGAAATTTTAGCTGGTAAAGCACATTTTTAGGAGAATAGGAGTGATTAACATACTAACTGTTCAGGGAATCAACGTTACCTATCAGAACCAAAAGCGAGTATTATCGGACGTTTCTTTTTCGCTCCCTGCTGGAACGATTACTGGCATTATTGGCCCGAATGGCGCTGGTAAATCAACACTGCTCAACGCAATGCTTTCGATGATTCCTCATGGTGGTTACGCTAAGTTTAACGGGACTAGCCTTGCGGAAATTGCCAAAAAGATTGGTTACGTTCAACAGACTAGCCAAGTTGATCGTCACTTTCCCATTACGGTCGCTGAAACGATTAGTTTAGGCATCGTGCCAAGGCTTAAACTATTTCAACGGCTTGGTCGCAATAAGCACCAAGAAGAAATTGATTGGACGCTGGCACAGATTGAAATGACGGAGTTTGCTAACCGACAAATTGGTCAACTGTCTGGCGGCCAACTTCAGCGGGTAATGATTGGTCGCTGCATGATTCAGCACCCCGAGCTTATTTTATTGGATGAACCATTTGCTGGCATTGATGCTCACAGTGAAGCAACCATTATGAGGATTCTTAATGATTTGAAAGCTGATGGCAAAACAATTCTGATGGTCCACCATGATTTAGCGAAAGTGCCAACGTATTTTGACAATATAATTATTATTAAAGAGAAATTAATTGCTGCAGGACCAACTAAAGAGACGTTCACGGCTCAGAATATGAACCAGGCGTATGGGTTGCCGATAGTTAATATGCAAGGAGGAGTTTAATGTTTGCAAATTTTTTCAGTGGCCTTTCAGAATTTCACTTCCTCCAAAATGCTTTGATAACTTCAGTGGTTATCGGAGTAATTGCCGGAACGATTGGCAGTTTCATTATTTTGCGTGGCATGTCATTAATGGGAGACGCGATTTCCCATGCCGTTTTGCCGGGAGTCGCGATTTCGTTTATGCTGGGAGTTCATCCGCTAATTGGCGCCGCAGTATTTGGCGTTGTCGCATCGTTTTTAATAACATTAATCGGTCAGAATAGTGTCATTAAAAGCGACACGGCAATTGGGATTACCTTTAGTACCTTTTTGGCACTTGGGGTTATTTTAATTGCACTAGTTCCTACGACCACTAATTTATTTCACATTTTATTTGGCAATGTTTTAGCGGTTCAGGATCAAGATATGTATTTGACAATCGGGATTTCGATCGTCGTGTTTTTGACAATTATCATGTTCTTTAAGGAATTATTACTGACTTCCTTTGATCCAACGATGGCTAAAGCGTTGGGGATTCGCGTGAACTTTTATCATTATTTGCTCATGACGTTATTAACACTGGTCGCAGTCGTCTCGATGCAGAGCGTTGGCACCATCTTGATTGTGTCATTGTTGATTACCCCGGCGGCAACGGCCTATCTTTTTGTGAACCAATTGAAAACAATGATGATCGTTTCTGCTTGTCTTGGCGGGTTGACATCTTTTCTTGGCTTATTTTTGGGATACAACCTCAATATTGCGGTTGGCTCATGCATCGTCATTGTTGGCGCGATAATTTTTGTAATCAGTTTTATATTTTCACCAAAACAAACCCTAATCCATCGGAGGAGATTAACCAATGAAAGTAAAATCAATTCTTAGACTAGCTCTTGTTGCGGTACTAGGCGTTTTCTTGACGGCCTGTAGCCAGACAAAAAAGGATTCAAAGTCGCAGTCGACTCCTGGAAAAACAGTGTCAGTGGTTGCCACTGACACGATTATTGGTGATATCGCCAATAATGTTGCCAAAGGCCATGCAAAGGTTCATGTGATTGTCCCGACTGGCCAAGATCCACACGAATATGACCCGCTACCGGATGATGTATCAAAAACGGCCAAAGCTGATTTGGTCTTTTACAATGGCCTTAATTTAGAAAACGCCAAAAATGCTTGGTTCACGAAGATGCAAAATAACATTGGTGACTCAGTTAAGAAAAAATCATTTGCGGTCAGTGATGGCGTCGAAGCAATTCATCTTGAAGGTAAAGGCAAAACAAATAAGCAAGATCCTCACGCTTGGCTTGATCTAAGTAATGGCATTATTTATGCAAAAAACATTGCTAAGCAACTGGAACGCGTTGACCCAACCCATAAAGCTGCCTATCAAAATAATTTAAAAAAATATGTTGCTAAGCTCCAACGGTTGGATAGTCAAGCCAAAAGCAAGTTTAACAAGATTCCGAACAATCAAAAGTTAATCGTAACAAGTGAAGGTTGTTTCAAGTACTTTAGTAAGGCCTACAACATCCCTTCTGCTTATATTTGGGAAATTAATACCGAGGTTGAAGGCTCCCCGGATCAGATTAGTACGTTAGTGCATCGCTTGAAAAAGACAAAGGTGAAATCATTATTTGTTGAAAGCAGCGTGAGCCAAAAACCAATGAAGACAGTAGCTAGAGATACCGGTATCCCGATTCACTCAACCCTATTTACTGATTCAATTGCCAAAAAGGGGGAGACGGGTGATAGTTATTACGGCATGATGAAGTGGAACTTGGAAAAGATTGCTGAGGGATTGTCCGCCTCATGATGGCTTCAGTGATGAAAGATTAAGACATACAGTGATGACTGGATTGAGTTTGGTTCAGCATTGAATGATAGTTAGTAAAATGACCCAATTGTAAAAAGCCCGCGGCAAAAATCTACCGCGGGTTTACTATCACCAAAAGTTACTGGCTCTCTTGAATCATTATTTTTATTGGCTGTCCCCCGCCAGTCTTACCAGCATGGCGGAGGACAGCTCTAGCTTTAAACCGTCAAGACTTGCCCTTGAGGGGGCATCGTCAATGATGACAAACATTGGTCGGCTGTTCGTTTTTGTTTTGGATGGCCAATGAGTCATTGCGTTCTTTTATGCGTCCTTTTAAAGGGGCGCTTTTATACATATAAGTTGCTTTGGCCGCGTAAATAGTAGCACCCTTCTCAGCGCACCTAGTGTTGTTGGGGAATGCTTAGATTACTTTTAGATTTGTAATCAAAATACTACCAATAATAACTAAAACCGTCCCAGCGATAATCTTAACCATCTGGTCGCGAGTTTTGCGTTCCTTTAAGATATAGATACCACCAAAGGTGCCAACGATAATCCCCAGTTGTGATAAAGTGGTCGCCGTTGCTTGGCCGATAGCGGGGTTGGCCGAGGAAATAAACATGAAGAGGTTACCAACCGCCCAGTCAAGCCCAGTTACGATATTCTTAAAAGCCGGTTTTTTGAATAAGCCGTGTTCATGGAGAATCAAAAGGCCAATCAGCAATGACCCAATTGTTTGGCCAACTGCTTGGGGGGTGACAATGGCCGTCATATAGTTAATCCCGTTGTTAGCGCTATGGATTTTGTCGCTGATATAGCCAACTTTAAAAAGCAGGTTTGGAAAAATAAAATAAAGCGCAAAACCGATTGTCGATAAAAGCAGGGCAAGCAATCCTTGACCATACGAGTGCGGCCGCTTATTATTAGCCCGTTTTTCAGCGTTTGACCGCGCCGCAATGGCCATGGCACCAAATGTCACCAAAGCGATCGCCAAAACGCCAAAGCTCCACATCCGAACGCTGGTCCATTCACCTAGGACAGCGGCGGCCAATAAGGCGTTAGAAACAATCTGGGCGGCCGTTGAAAGTGGGAAAGCTGCAGAAACGCCCATTTTTTTGTAGGCAAAGAATTGGCCGGCCGTGCCGACTGACCAAAATAATCCGGAAAATAGACCGACTAACCAAATACGACCAGTGACTTCGACGCCAGTTGGCAAAACAAAGAATAGGTAAACGCCGATTCCCAGTAAGAGGGCACCGCAAGATTCCCCAAATGTTTGCTGAGCCGCTGAACCGCCCATTTTTGTTCCGATAATCCCCGTGGCTCCCCAAGTCAGTGGGGGAATTAATGCAAGTAATAAACTCATTATTCTTCTGCTCCTGTATTCGGTATCAAAATTTTGTTCTAAAAACGATAACAGCGGAAATTATATCACAGACGCTGATGATTTATAAGATTTACGCAAATAGTTTTGCAGTTTATCAATTAGTTGAATTATACTGAATCTAATTAGATTCCTATTGAAAGAAGGCAAGTTCTCATGACCCTCCATACAATTTTAACGCCTAAATGGATTGCCTTTGCCAAATCGATTTCCGCTGCCAATCCGCGGCTGGAAGGATTTGTTCCTAGCGAAGGCGGCCATTCTCCCAAACTATTACTGCTGGGAGAGGCACCGGGTGATCAAGAGGTTAAGCGGGGGCGGCCGTTTATGGGACCAGCTGGCAAGGAGCTTGATCGCTGGCTGGCATCACTAGGATTAACCCGCGAAGATATTTACATCACTGGAGTTGTCAATTCCCGACCATTTTCAATTGGGCGAACTGGCCGCAAACGGGATCGGCGGCCCAACCAGACGGAAGTGAAACAATCTGCACCAATGTTTGATTGGGAGTTGGCTCAATTTCCGGGGATTTTATTGGTGCCAATGGGCAATGCAAGCCTCCAGCGCCTTCTTGGCAATCATGCTAAAATTGGCGAGTTGCACGGGCAATTATTGCAGCTACCGATCCAACAATTTGACCAAACAACCAATAAGTTTAAGCTAACAACAAGTAAACGGCGGATTTTCCCGCTGTATCACCCATCATATTCTAAACGTTTCAAGAATATGCAGGCGGTTGTTGATGCCGATTCCTTGAAGCTAAAACAACTGATTGATGATGAAATTAAAAGGGCAAATAGCTAGGCATTATTAGTTGCCAGGCTGTACAATTTAGATGAAAGGGGTTTGTAAAATGAACTCTGTTAAGTTTACAAGTGATCAATTGATTATTGAACCAATCGGCCTTGATAAGGTATGGGCGTTTAAGAGCCGACTCAGCATCCCGCTCAAACATATTTCTGAGATGGTGGTTGAATCAATGGATCAGCTTAAGGCCGATGGTAAATGGAATCACATCAAGATTCGAACGTTAGGGCTTGGCCTGCCACATAAAAAGAGTGGCACTTTCCAAGGTAACGTATCTAAATCGTTTGTGAATATTTCTGGTAAACGGGATATTTTATTCATTAAATTAGATGGAGAGGCTTACGATTACCTGTTTTTGACCGTTGATGACCCATCTAAAGTTGTCAATATTTTTCAAAAAATGCGACAGCCTTCGTGAACTTTGTTAAGAATTAGAGGGGAGCGCTTGTCATGAACTCGAAATCAAGGGATATCATTTTGGCGGTGCTGACACTCGTGGCGGTAATAGGAGTGGTACCGACCAAAGCGGTTGCTAAGGGGGAAAGGCAACCACCAAAAAAAGCATTAATCACGCAGTATTATTATGAAACCAAAAAGCCAATCAAGGCAGCGATTACCGTTAGCAACCCCACTGCCAATAGAGCAATGGATCGTTGGATGACAATTCCGAAGGGCACGATTGTTTTGGGGCAGCCGGTGGTTGTTAAAAACAAGCAGATTAAACAGATTACCATTAAGTCGACTAGCTTGAGCTATGCGGTTAAAAAGACCGCCTTACTGCCAGGATATTATTTCGAGCAGTGGCAGGACTTAACCGGCAATGTTGCATACAGTCATGCGCGGTTTAAGAAAGTCTCAAAGCCAACGTATACGCTACCCAATAGTGATGGGAACCTTTATCTCGGCAGTGTGCCCAAAGCCTATCCGAATACATTTCTAAGTGATAAGGTGGCGATCACCGCTGATGGATACGTGGAACGATATCGATATGATCCAAGTAATGGCCCGGAAGGCTTTTCGAATCGACCGATTGGAATGGCTAAGATTACCAAGTCAACGGTAAAGGGGAATGTCCGCTATCTTTATTATCGAACGCATATAACGGGACTAAATGATCAACGAGTTCGCCGAACTGGGCAATATCGTTATCGGCTTAAATTAGCTGACCAGTATATTCGCACCCAGAGAGTCTGGGATGGTGGCAAGCAGGCGTTTGTTGCGGATATTTACTACGCTCAGTACCGAGTGGGTAATCAAGCTTACTATACAGAAGTCGGCGAAAAGGCGATTGACGATTGAATTGTGGACAAAGATGGGCTACTAAGCCAAGCTGAGCACGTGATAGTGGGCAATCCTTTATTGGCTTGTAGCTAAATAATAATGGGCGGTGTTTTTTAAGTCGTTGAATTTTGAGCTTTAACCCAAAAACCTTCACCTAGTCTGATTAGGACTGAGCGAAGGTTTTTTAATTGGGGTATACTATCTAATATCTAACGGTTGTTTGCTTGTTGGTTTTGGAAATTCAGTATCAATTTGAGCCAATTCATCAGCAGACAACGTAATATTGGCAGCTTTAACGTTATCGACGGCGTGCTTAGGATCACCAGACTGTGGGATTGCCAAAGTATTACCATCTCGAATTGCCCAAGCTAGGATAATCTGCCAAGGGGTCGCATGATGAGCAGCGGCAATCTCATTAACAACTTGATTGGTTGTCAGGCGACCGCGTTCGTCACCGGCGCCAACTGGCGTGTAGGCAATAAATGGAATGTGATGGTCGCGCTGCCAGGGTAAGAGACTGTATTCAACCCCCCGACTGCCAATATTATAGAGGTCTTCATTGGCAGCAACTTGATCGCCACCTGGCAAAGCCAATAATTCTTGCATATCAGGTAAATCAAAGTTAGAAACGCCCCAATGTTTAATCTTGCCCTTTTGTTGCATTTTTTGGAGGGTTTCAACCGTTTCGCTTAACGGTACGGCACCACGCCAATGGTAGAGGTACAAATCAAAGTGATCAGTGCCAACTAATTTTAAGCTTTGATCCAAACTGTGTTCGAGACGACTAGCCGAGGCGTTGGAAGGAAGAACCTTGTCGATGATGAATAACTGATCACGGTTAATCGTTTGAATTGCTTCGCCGATGAGGTTTTCACTGCGGCCGTTGCCATACATTTCGGCGGTATCGATTACTCGGGCGCCAGCATCAATTCCAGCTTGAATCGCCTTGATTTCTTGAGACCGGGTAGCCGCGTGGTCGCCCATGTGCCAAGTCCCTAAACCAATTGCAGGAACCGTCGTATCACCAATCGTTAATTCGTTCATAACTAAGTACCTCCTAATAATAAGTGAGCGGAGCAAAGCGGTTAGAAAGCGGAGTGTAAGGCTCCTCAGCCAGAAATTCCCGGGCTTGGAATTTCTGGCTGAGGTGCTTACACGGAGCTTTCTGCTTTGCGCAGCTGTCCTAAAAAAGTGAGCGGAGCAAAGCGGTTAGAAGCTGGAGCCTAAGCTATCTTGGCCGGAAATCCTGGGCTTGGATTTTTGGGCAAGATAGCTTAGGTGCAAGCTTCTGCTTTGTGCAGCTGTCCTAGTATAAGTGAGCGGAGCCAGGCGTTTCACGGCCGTCGGAGTGTAAGGCTCCTCTGGGGGATTCCCGGGCTTGGAAGCTTACATACAAACGCCTGCTTTGCCCCATCGCTAAAGTGACAATATTAAAAGTATACCGCAGCAATCAGACTTTGTGAAAAAAGCTAGCGATTTTTAAGCCAGTTAAATAACGTTTCTGCTTTGGCGATTGGCAGATAACGCAACTCTATTAATTGATTATGATTGCCATGGCGGACGCTGACCTGGACGTGCGCCAGTTGATTGCGATGCATCCAAATTGACTGACGCAGGCCAAAGGATTGGACGTTCTTTTTGGGAATAATGTACTGGGAGCGGGTTAACCAGTGACCGTTTTGCATGATTAGCTGATTATTATTGATTGCCCAGCCCGTATTACCAGCTGCATACCACCCCAATAAAATTGCTGGGATTAACAAGAAAAGGCTCAATCCCCCTAAAAATTTGAAAAAATAAACGCAAATCACAATTAACGGCGTTGTCATTAACATAGCGTTGCGGATGAAGTACCAATAACTCTTTTTGGCTAAATGATCGAGTGCCACCTTTTGATGGGGTGTCCAGTTAATAAACGCCGCCAGTGTCGCAAAGGCTTTGGAGGTATCTACAACCGGGATAATCATCAAATCATTGCTCTTTTCATCGTCGCCGGCAGAAGAAGCTGCTAAGGCTTGGATAGTTGATAGCCGGCATAATTGTCGAATAACGTTTTGTTTCAAGCGGATTGCTTGGATTCGATTAGTGGGGATGGTCACCGAGCTACGTTGAAACAGGCCCTGGTACGTTTTGAGCTGACCTGCCTGAGTGGTGAGGGTGAATTTGTAATATTTTTGAATGATCGTTAGGTATGAGGTAATAATGCTGACGATGACAATTAGAAGGCCAACGGCAACGATAATGATCAGTGATTGGTGAATAATTTTACTGGTAATCGAGTCGATAATACGTTGCGGAATCATATCTTGAATTTTAGCGTATAAGGCAAATAAAGCCCCGATTAACGGAAAAATACCAAGTGAAGTGAGCGCAAAGACATTTAAGTCGTGGGGGTTAATAAGGTAACTAGGCGTTGCTAACCTATCAGTTTCTGCCGGATTGCTATCCCCAATCGGCTGCTGCCCTGCTGCTTGGGTTAACCGGTTGCGATCAATTTGAGCTCGAACAGACTCATTGACTAGTGGTAAGACAGCTTCAGGACTATGGTCGTCGTGACCGGCGGTTTCAATCTGTAATTTTTCTAAGTGGAAAGGCTTAAGGAAAAACCATTGACTGCGCTGAATGGTTTGGATGCGACCATAAGGGATATGCGTGTGCTTTTTAACAAAAATACCTGAGTTAATCGTTAGCATGTCCGGCCCAATTTGAAAGGTAAAACACCAATAACGAACGGCAATAATCAAGACAATCAAAGCGATTAATCCCCCGAACCCTACCAAGGGATTGATGCCGTGGCGCTTTAAAAAACTATTTAGTGGTCCCACTGTCAAAATAATATAAACCAACCAATCAAAGAGGTTATGAAACAAAAAGTAAAACAGAGCGAGTAGGTTGAGATGGTGCCGCTGATCAGACGTCATGATCGTTCACCTCCACGGCGAGTGCCATAATTTGCTTTCGCAGTTGTTCACCAACTTCTGGCTGGAGGCCGTCAATTTTATGAGACGTTGAAGCCGTGGCAATTCGGACCTCTTGGAGCTTTTGGGATTGAAGAATTGGCCCAGCGGACAGCGTGACGTCTTGAACTCGGGCAATTGGAATTGACACTAATCTGCGGAAAATAAACCCTGAGCGCAGTTCAACGGCGTCATCGGTTAAAGTGTATAGCCAAAATGAATAACGATAAGGAACTAATGATAGTTCAACGACAATGTCAATTAGGGCCAAAGCGCCAAAGCCAATGGCGCCATAAACCAGCCAGTGCCAATCAAACAGCTTAAAGGCAATGTAAGCACCAATCCCAATGGCAGCAAGAATGAGAAAGTTGATGACAGCAGAAATCCGCCAAACGGTTTTAATTTTTGTGGGTAGATGGTTAGATTCAGTCATGGGTGATCCCTTTCTTTTTCATATGTTTAAAGTGAGCGAAGCAAAGCGGTTAGAAACTGGAGCATAAGGCAGCTTGGCCGGAAATCCCGGGCCTGGATTTTTGACCAAGCTGTTTTATGCGGAAGTTTCTGCTTTGTGCAGCTGTCCTAAAATCAGTGAGCGAAGCAAAGCGGTTAGGGATCGGAGTGTAAGGCTCCTTTGCAGAAAATTCCCGGGCTTGGAATTTTTTGCAAAGGTGTTTACGCGCAGATCCCTGCTTTGCGTAGCTGTCCTAAAATCAGTGAGCGAAGCAAAGCGGTTAGGTGCAAGCTTCTGCCTTGCGCGACTATTCCAATAATCTCAATAATAGCTTAACAGATTGAACTATCAAAATGGCTCTCAAAATTAAATTTAGCAGGAGTTATGATGGACAGTATGAGCCTGATAGCGTTATACTAGCTTTTACGCTTAAGGTTATCGAAAGGGGGCAACTAAGTGACCAAAAAAGTTAGAAACGCCATTATTGTGCTAATTTTTGGCAACTTTTTAGTGTGTATTGGTATGAGCCTGATTTTTCCGGTAATGCCATTTATCAAAAACGAACTTCATTTATCTGCTACTGATATGGGGATTATGAATTCGCTATTTGCGTTGGCACAACTAATTGCCTCGCCAATTATTGGCCAGATTTCAGATCGAATCGGTCGGAAACCAATCCTAGTATATGGCCTCTTGCTCTATATGGTATCAGAAATTTTGTTTGCGTTAACTAATTGGCTCTGGATGTTCGATGTTTCTCGAACAATCGGTGGCCTGTCAGCGGCAATGGTTGTACCGACGACGAATGCTTTAGCCGCTGACCTGACAACCCCAAGACAACGAGCCAGAGTGATTGGTTTACTGTCGGCGGCGTTTAGTGGTGGGTTAATCTTGGGACCTGGGATTGGCGGGATTTTAGCCAAGTTCGATTATAAGACACCGTTTTGGTGTGCCGCCGTTCTTGGCTTCTTGAGCATGCTATCTTTATTGTTAATGTTGCCAAGTGAAAAAGAAATTAAAAAAATTGCCAGCCGAAATGATGTGCCACCAGTCCTTACAGAACGAAAGCGATCCAGAGCGTCTTGGGCACAAACTAAAAAGTTATTTAGCGGCCCAATGGGACTACTCTTTATCTTGATCTTAATTTCGTCATTTGGGTTGGTTGGTTTTGAAAGTATTTACAGCTTGTATGTGAACGAGGTCTATCAATTTACAATGGCTAACATTGCGTTGGTATTAACGTTAAACGGGCTGACTTCGTTGACGTTTCAAGCGTTGTTGTTTGACCGGTTAGTTGTTTGGCTGACTGAAAAACGGCTCATTCGCTACTGCTTTTTCTTATCGTTTGCTGGTACCATCTGGATTATGCTGGCTCATTCAAAACTGGAAGTGATCATTGCGACACTCATCGTCTTTACTGCGTATGATTTAATTCGACCGGCGATTACAACACTGCTGACAAAGGCCAGCGCAACGGCTCAAGGTCTGATTAATGGTGTCAATATGTCATTGACCAGCGTGGGCAATATTATTGGGCCAATTATGTCTGGCGCTCTGTTGGATCTTAATTATCATTACCCTTACATGGTAGTGACTGCCTTTTTAATTGCTTCGTGGTTGATGACTTATTGGGTAAAGCAAAAATTTACGGTGACCTTATAAGTCACCCGTCAATGTGCCATATGCATCAGGTCGTTTTACACTAAAAATAGTGAGTTGTGCTATCCTGTAACTGTAATCTAATAATGAATGGAGATGTTCTTTTTGGCTGGCTTAGAGTCAACGATGGAATTAAATAATGGCGTTAAGATGCCTCGATTTGGTCTCGGGGTTTGGAAAAGCGATAATCACGCAGCCAGAGATTCAGTCGCAGCAGCGATTCGCAATGGCTATCGCGCAATTGACACGGCCAAACAGTACGGTAATGAACGCGGAACCGGTGCCGGCATTAAGCTGGGCTTAGAGCAGACCGGTTTAAAACGAGAAGATCTGTTTGTGACGACTAAGCTTTTTAATGGCGATCAAGGGAATTATGAGCGAATCTCGAAAGCCTTTGAGGGTCAATTAAAAGACTTGGGACTGGATTATGTTGATTTGTATCTGATGCATTGGCCGGTAGACAAAACGTTTGTTGAAAGTTATCAGGCAATGGAGCGATTGCTTCAAGAGGGTAAGGTTCGCGCAATTGGCGTTTCTAATGTTGATAATCAACGAATGGCACAACTCATTGAGGCGGCCGACATTGTGCCAGCCGTCAATCAGATGGAATTTAACCCAACCAACCAAGAGCAGGAAGTTCTCAAGTTTGATAGCAGTCACGGTGTTACGATGACGGCCTGGTCACCACTTGGCGGTGGGAATTCTTTGAAAAATCCAGTGATCACTAAGCTGGCAGAAAAATATGGGCGAACGGCCGCGCAAATAATTTTACGCTGGGAATGGCAGCGAAACATCATTACAGTTACCAAGTCGGTTCACGAACAGCGAGTGATTGATAATAGCCATATCTTTGATTTTGAGTTGAGCGATGAGGATGTTCAAACGATTAATCAATTGGATCAGGGCAAACGCAGCTTGTGGTACGACGATTTTAAGTGGCATAATCCAGATGGCCCTTATGGAGATTCAGTCGCCGCTTGGGATGATTCAAATGATGAATTATAATCTGAACTAAGCTGAAGCGTGATTTTTAAAAGGATGTTTAATAGTAATGATCATCGATCGGGATTTTCTGATCAGTGGTCATTTTTTTGAGGGCTAAAAAAGGCCGCGGGAAGCTCAAATATGGCAAATCATAAAAAAGTATGAGGCAATGAACCTTGTTAAATCAACCTTTAGAACCGATGGTGAAGAAAACTGATAAAATGACTGCACGGTTATTGACTATTCAGTCATTGATGATATACTGGGGTCGATTTAAGAAAGTAGCCGATTTTTTGAAAATCTTTTGAGCTAAGAAAGGCCGTGAGATTATGGACGACAACTTAATATTGGCAGTTGAGGGGTTAAAAAAATCATTTGGGAAGTTTGAGGCACTCAAGGACGTTAATTTGACATTACACCCAGGAGAAGTCTTGGGCTTCATCGGTCCAAACGGCGCGGGTAAGTCGACGACCATTCGGGTGATTTTGGGATTGATCAAGGCCTCTGGCGGCTCGGCTAAAGTATTCGGTCAAGATGCCTGGCACGATTCGGTGGCGATTCACCGGGACTTAGCGTATGTTCCTGGCGATGTTTATTTGTGGCCCAACTTAACCGGTGGGCAGACAATTGACCTGTTGCTTCATATGTCTGGTCAGCAGCATACGCCGGTGGTCGATCAATTGATTGACGCGTTTAAGTTAGATACGAGTAAGAAGAACCGAACGTATTCAAAGGGTAATCGCCAAAAGGTCGCACTAATCGCGGCTTTTTCGACCGACGTTTCCCTTTATATCTTTGATGAACCGACTTCTGGTTTGGATCCCCTTAACGAACTCATATTTCAACAGCGGGTAAAACAGCTAAAGGATGCGGGGAAAAGCGTTTTGTTATCAAGTCATATCTTGTCGGAAGTTGAAAAAATGTGTGATACGATTTCAATTATTCGAGAAGGCAAGGTTATTGAAACCGGTTCGCTAGAATCTATGCAGCATTTGACACGAAATGCCGTAACGGTCAAAACGGTGAAGACAATGGCCGACTTGCAGCAGTTAGCTGGCGTTTATCAGCTGCAGTTTAAGAATGATCAGCAAACGGCCGCTGAATTCAGTGTTGATTCCGATCAAATTGGTACAGTGATGTCGACTTTGGCTCAAAAGCAGATCCTCCAAATTAAAACGACGCCACCAACATTAGAAGATCTTTTCTTACGGTATTACCATTCGGATGATACCCAAAAAGCAGGTGAGTAACATGATGCAATATACGCAAACCTTATCGTTGCTTAAGGCTAATTTAAAGCGAGATTGGCTCAAGATTTTGGTTTGGCTGCTGGTTTTGGCGGGAATTTTTATTGCGGTAGCGGCCAAATTTGAAGGTATTTATGGTAGCCGGGCCCAAATTCAAACGATTGCCCAAACATTGAAGTCTGCCGCGATGACAGCCCTGTTTGGGCCAATTACTCACACGTCACTTAATACAGCGATTATCTTTGCTGTTGAAATGGCGGTCTTTTGGGCGATCTTTATGGTCATTTTTAATTACGCAATTGCGGTTGGCGCCAGTCGAGGACAAGAGGAATCCGGTCTAACTGAAATGATCCTTGGCGGCCACCCAGTTGGTCGGCTTGCTCCGATTAGTGCCGTGGCGTTAGAGCTAGTCATTGCAAATGGCCTGTTTGCGATCATTGCGGGAATTGGGATGCAGCTAGCCAACATGCCAGGCAGTGATACGACTGGCAACTGGCTGTTTGCGATTTCTTTGGCGGCCGTTGGCTGGATGTTTGGGATGATTTCACTGGTGTTTTCCCAATTAGTGGCCGATAGCCATAACGTGTTGATCTATGGATACTCGTTTTTTGGCCTAACTTATCTGGTTCGAATGATGACGGACGTTGCCAACCCTGATTATACCTGGTGGTCACCATTCGGCTGGATCGAAAAAACTAATATTTATGTTACGAACAATTGGCTGCCGGTTTGGCTGTTTCTAGGGCTTGGGATTGTCGCATTTGCTGTTGCAGTTGGTTTGAACGTTCATCGAGATATTGACGCAGGGATTATTCAGGTCCGTGGCGGCAAGCGGTCCAGCCGATTTTTACGTGGGCCGGCTACTTTATTGTTCTGGAATCAAAAATCAATCAGCCTGTTTTGGATTATTGGCATGGCGGTTCTGGGAGCAAGCTATGGGTCAGTCTTCAACAGTATTGGTAAGTTAGTCAATGATTCTCCCATAATCCGCCAAGTTTTAGGCCAAAGTGGGGTTCGAACATTGGAACGAAATCAGATTTTGTCCTTTGTTGGCATTTTGGGGATCATTTTTACAGTTCTAGCGGCCATTGGTGGTGCGATGGTCATTAGCCACCTTTATACGGAAGAGCAAAGAGGCTATCTTCAGCTGGTAAATACAACTCCTCATAGTCGTTACTATTTGCTGCTAACTTATGTCGCATACGGCGTGGCTTTAGCAATGATTATCTTGTTTGCGGCGTTGATGACAACGATGATGGTTGGCAACGCCACGCTCACGCAGCCGCTATCGATTAAGTATTATAATCGAACCTTTGTGGCAATGCTGCCGGTCTTAATGCTGTTTATCAGTGCCTTGGTCTGCCTAGTTGGCGTTTGGCCCAAATTCCGCTCGATAGTTTGGCTATTATTAGGCAGTGCATTTATCATTTCGTACTTTGGCCGCCTAATTAATTTACCAAAGTGGGCAATGAAACTGTCCCCATTCTATTGGTTCGATAAGGTCCCAATCCATGAACTCAACTTGACGCCGGTTATGTGGTTGCTGTTGGTATCAGCAGTATTATTAGTGATTGGATTTGTGGGGTATGGGAGACGAGATTTGGAAAATTAGAGTGCGCAGCCAAGCGCTTAGAAACCGCAGCATAAGTCTCCTCCAACGAAAATTCCCGGGTCTGGAATTTTTGTTGGAGGTGCTTATGCGGAGGTTTCTGCTTGGCGGAGCACGTTTTAGCTAAGTCGCCATGGATCGGAAATCCCCGGGCTTGGGATTTTAGTTAAAGTTGCTTATGCGCAAGCTTCTGCCTGTCAACTAAGCGTTACACCATTTATCATCAATCAACCAAAATTGTATCCAAAAAAAGAAGGCTAACCATGACAAAACGATTACCTCGTGACCCCCAAAAAGAACAGGCAATTTTAACTGCTGCTGTCCAAGAATTTGGGCAGGTTGGCTATCAAGCCAGTACGGATAAAATTGCGGAATTAGCTGGGGTCTCTAAAGGGTCCGTATTTAGATATTTTAATAATAAACAACATTTATATTACAAAGCCGTACAACGGGCGATCGACACGATCATGGCCGTAGTTGACTTTTCAGTTTGGACGGATTCTAAGGACCTCGTGAGTATGATCATTCGGGCAACTAAGTACAAAACAGAGCTTTCTCACCAGTTTCCAAATGAGTTTGGCCTACTGATGCGGGTGTATACCAGCGATTCGTATGTGCCTAAGCCAATGCGGGATCGGGTGACGAAGATGTTTACTGAGTTGGAAACCAACTTGATGCATACGGTGATTGAAGCAACGATTAGTCATCTTAATTTACGGCCAGGATTAGATCATAAGAATGTCCAAGTCTATTTGACGATGTTTTTAGCGACGCTTTCCCAAACCATTCAGCAATATTTTGAAAAGCATCCAGATGTTAAGAAAATAGAGGATATGAGCGACATCATTGACCAAGTCAAATCCTATATGGATATGTTAGAGCATGGGATTGTGGTTGATGATTAATGAATTGGCAGTCACCTTGTGAGAGGGTTTTAAACTTAATTTGATTCAACCCAAAAACGACCATCCAACGGTTTTTCCGTTCAATGGTCGTTTGTTAAAATTCTTGTCACAAAAATGGTTACTTAGAAAAATTGTTCTATTCAGATTGCAATCATGATTGTACTAGAAGTATCCTTATGGCATGACAACATCGTAGTGATTGCCAACAATCGCGGTACCGCGGTCATGGACGACACCCTCGCCAAGTGGGGTCTGGACGTGAGTACCAAATGGCACGTCTGAAGGAGCAGCGACGATGAGATAACCATCTGCATCATAACCACCATGATTAGTGGTGCCGTCAGCAAAAGCAGCTCCTGTGTAATAAGTCCATTTTTTACCATTTTGGTAAACAACCCCTTGTGATTGGAAATCCGCTGGGGAAATGATGGCGCTGCTGGTTGCATCACTTGAACTGGTACTGCTTGAAGAATCAGAACTTGAAGTAGTATCGGCAATAATTGCACTTTGATGTTCATTGTGAACGGCTGATGAAGTCTTCATATGGTTCTTATTGGTTGACTTGTTAGCATCCTTGCCAACTGTTAACTTTTGGCCAACCAAAATCATGTCAGCATCGGATAGATGATTGCGTTGGGTAATGCCGCTAACCGTATCATTGAATTTATCAGCAATATTAGCAACAGTGTCACCGGACTTAACGGTATAGGTGTCGGCATTGGCCACGACACCGCTGAACCCTAGAAAACCGGTGATAACTGATAATGTAAGTAGACTCTTTTTGATCGTAAAAACCACCTTTTAAATTAGCTGTGACTAGATTTGCGTTCAATGTTTGAATCTTGGACTTCCACGGTTACATAGATTGTTAAAGTGTGTTCCGGAACACTCAGATGGATTGTCAAACGGTAACTCGGAAGGTGATTGGAACTGGTTGAACGCATCAGAACCAATCACGCCGTCTATAATATCAGATCCAAAAAAGGCGTCAACAGCCGCTTAAAATAAGACAAATATGTGACAACCAACTGCTATGATAAATCTGGATTTAGCTGGCTTGTTACAAACAAATTAAATTTAAAATTAATGGTACCCATTAAATTAATGTAAATCTTATGTAAAGTCATCCAAAGTGGGCGTATCCTGCTAAAATTTATTTGGATGAGGGGACTTCGTGGCGGCTAGCGGAGAATTAAAGGAAAGAGTGGATGAATCTTAACTGCTCTTTTGATTGCAACTTTGAATTAATGACCAATTTCGGCAATAATAAAGGTAATAATAGAGGAGTGTGTAAATGGTTAAACAAGGTAGGTTCGCTAAATCAAGTAAATTACGACAAATCAAACAAATCAGACACCATATGCATCACCAAGCCGGGCGAATCATTTCGCCAGACCAATTTGAAGAATTCGTATTGGTTCGCTACGGTTTAACGCTTAAGAAAAAATATCACGGGATTGCCAAAGAAACCATGCAGCGGTTCTTAATGGAAGTGATTCACACTGCCGGACCTACAATTAATCCCTGGCCGCTAACGACGATTATCACTGAAACGTTCAAGAATATTGGGGTACGAGTACCCTATCAATTTTATCGGGTGGTTTTTGAAAATTGGGCGCCGTTTGAGCAGTTCTTAAAGCGAGAGATTCCAGCGGTGCCATTAAAAGCGCGTCTTTTTTTGACGGCGACAGTTTCTAAGGAGCAATTGAGTCAAATCATTGGTCGCCAGCTGGCAGCCAATACTTTAATGACAACCGGCAATCGCCAAATTATTGAGCAAGTCAAGCCGGAACAACTCGATTCATTAGTTGCCCAGTTTATGATTGAGGGCGTGATTAATTGGCAGCGAGTTGCTCAAATTTTTGCGCCAATTCCCTTTGATACCAGTACCGCGCCGGATGAGACAACCAAGCAGTGGCTTGAACAGCTAAAGGAGTGGCAATAATGAACTTACAACATGCCCTAGAATGTGTGAATTTGGTTCCACTTTTCCGATCATTACCTCAAAAGCAAAAAGAAGAAGTTGCAAGATTAGTTGTCCAACATCAGTATGTCAAGGGCGATATGATCTATATGGCCGGAGACTCAGTTGGCCACTTTTTAATTCTGGAAGCCGGCCAAATCAAAATTTCACAAGCAGCGGCTAATGGAAAGGAACAGTTACTAAAAGTCATGCAACCCGGTGATTTTGATGGTGAAGCTTCCTT
This sequence comes from Lentilactobacillus fungorum, assembly GCF_016860605.1. GTDB lineage: Bacteria > Bacillota > Bacilli > Lactobacillales > Lactobacillaceae > Lentilactobacillus > Lentilactobacillus fungorum. The sequence continues at coordinate 190,412 of NZ_BNJR01000017.1, read as the reverse complement.
ATTCAATGGTAATCAACGAAATGTCACCGCTACGGCTTTAGTTAATTCTAATGTTTGTCAAATTGAGCAGGATGCGTTTCAGAACCTGCTGAAGACAAGTTCTCAATTAGCGATTAAATTATTGGCCACGATGAGCCAACAGATTAGTGACTTGCAAGAAGAAAAAACGTTGGCTTCAACAACGGATACAACTGGCAAATTAGCAAAGTACTTGTTAGAGACCAGTGCCGGTTTAGGGACGGCTCAGTTCAAATTGCCGCTTAAGAAAAAAGACATCGCAACTTATTTAGGAACCACACCAGAAACCATTAGTCGAATATTTAAACAATTAGCAACTGATGGGATCATTGTTTCTTCGAGATCGCAAGTAACGATTTTGGATGAAGATCGCTTAGTTGATTTGGTTTGATCAAAGCAGATTTATTCTACAAATTTCGAAAACAATTGATTTATACGTACGAATATTTTACAATTAGGGAGTAATTGAAAATACTATTGGAGTTACTCTGGAGGATTATATAATGGATGAAAGTCGTGTGCGAGACGAAATTGTAAGCGGAAACATTTCGCTTGGTCTCGAATTGGGTTCTACTAGAATCAAGGCCGTCCTGGTAACAAATGATTTCCAAACGATCGCTTCTGGTGATTATCTTTGGGAAAATGAGTTGGACAACGGCATTTGGACTTATCCGATTGATAAAATTTGGGATGGGATTCAAACCAGTTACGCAACTTTGGCATTAGAAGTTCATGACAAGTATGGCTGTGACTTACAAAAGATCGGGTCAATTGGTGTGAGCGCGATGATGCACGGTTACATGGCGTTTGATAAGAAGGGTGAGTTGCTAGTGCCATTTAGAACTTGGCGAAACAACATCACTGGCCAAGCCGCTGAAGCGCTAACCAAGCTGTTTAATTTCAACATTCCAGAACGTTGGAGCATTGCTCACTTGTACCAAGCAATTCTTAACAAGGAAGAACACGTTAAGAACGTGGACTTCTTCACAACACTTGCTGGATACGTTACTTGGAAGCTGTCAGGTGAGAAAGCTTTGGGCGTTGGCGATGCATCTGGGATGTTCCCAATTGATGAAAAAACGGTTAATTATAAGCAGGATATGCTTGACAAGTTTAGTTCACTACCAGAGGTTCAGCAATATCCTTGGAACATTGAAGATATTTTGCCAAAAGTTTTGCCTGCTGGCCAAAAAGTCGGCGAATTGACCGAGGCTGGCGCCAAGCTATTGGATCAAAGTGGTGAGTTGCAGGCAGGTTCACTCATTGCCCCTCCTGAAGGCGATGCTGGTACTGGGATGGTTTCAACCAACAGTGTTAAGAAGCGGACTGGTAACATTTCAGCCGGAACATCTGCATTCTCCATGGTTGTCTTGGACCGACCAATGAAGGCAGCTCATCGAGACATTGACATGGTTACAACCCCTGATGGGGCACCGGTTGCCATGGTTCATACCAACAACAGTTCCTCAGACATCAATGCTTGGGTTGGCTTGTTTGGTGAATTTGCAAAGGCATTGGGATTACAGTTAAAGCCCGACGATTTATACGGCACGTTATTCGCTGAATCGGTTAAGGGTGACCAAGATGCTGGTGGCCTAGTTAATTTTGCTTATCTATCAGGTGAAAACATCACGCGGATGCCGGAAGGCCGACCATTATTTGTTCGAAAACCAGATAGTAAGTTAAACTTGGCTAACTTCATTAAGGAACAGATCTATTCTGCCTTTGCGCCATTGAAGATTGGCATGGATATCTTACTTCGTGAAGAACACATTAAGACAAGTGTCCTGGTTGCGCAAGGTGGGATCTTTAAGACACCGGTTGTTGCCCAGCAAGTATTGGCTGACGCATTGAATACGCCAATTTCAGTAATGGAAAATGCCGGTGAAGGTGGCCCATGGGGCATGGCAGTTTTGGCACTTTACTGTGTTAACCGTAAAGATGGCGAAGCATTAGAGGATTACCTGGAGAACCGGGTCTTCAAGGATGCAACCAAGGCTACCTTGTACCCAGAACCAGCTAGTGTCCAAGGCTACGATAAATTTATCGACAACTATAAGGCTGCTCTTCCAGTTGAAGAACAGGCGGTTAAGTCGATGAAAATGAAGTAGAGTGCGGAGCCAAGCGGTTAGAAACCGCAGCATAAGTCTCCTTTAACTAAAATCCCCGGTCCTGGGATTTTAGTTAAAGGTGCTTACACGCAGATTTCTGCTTTGCGGAGCGGTCCTGCTCTATGTAACATGGAACCGAGAGTTTGCTAAAGTAATTTTATCCGTGTGACTCGGAACAATCGTGAATTTCAAAACGAATCAATCGCAGCTAATCAAAACTTGAAAGGTGATAAAATAACATGCTAGAAGATCTTAAACAAGAAGTATATGAAGCAAATATGAAACTACCTAAGTTAGATTTAGTGACTTTTACCTGGGGAAATGTTTCAGCAATTGACCGTGACAAGGGATTATTCGTCATTAAACCATCAGGAGTTCCTTATGAAGACCTGAAGCCTTCTGACATGGTAGTTGTTGATTTAGACGGTAAAGTTGTTGAAGGTGACCTTAATCCATCAAGTGATACGCCAACCCATACTTACTTGTACAACCACTTCCCAAATATTGGCGGAATTGTCCACACACATTCACCTTGGGCAGTTTCATTTGCCGCAGCTAAGATGGATATTCCGGCAGTAAGTACGACCCATGCTGATACGTTCTACGGTGACATTCCATGTGCACCGGCTTTAACTAAGAAGCAAATTGAAGAAGCTTATGAGTTGAATACTGGTAAAGTGATCGTTGATGAATTCAATCGTCGCGGTGTTGATCCAGACGCAGTGCCGGCAGTACTGGTTAGCCAACACGGCCCATTTGCCTGGGGACCAACCGCGGACAAGGCGGTTTATAACGCTAAGGTGCTAGAAGTTTCAGCAGAGATTAGTTATCACACATTACAGTTGACCAGAGACGAAACGCACGTCCCACAATATCTCTTGGACAAGCATTATTACCGTAAGCATGGTAAGAATGCTTACTATGGTCAAAACAACGCAAAATCAAAGTCACATGCAGAACACGAATAGGACTAAAAGATACCAAATAGTATCGTGATGCGGAACGCAAAAGCCCGCTGATTTAAATCCTGATTGGGATTAAGTCAGTGGGCTTTTTGAAGCTAGTGTTGGCGTGCATTGTTTGGGGCAGTTGCTAGCAGCGATCTTGGCTTTGAATGTCGATTAGGACGCGGTTATATATTAGCTGCTTGAAGTGCATCCTAAGTGCCAGATAAGGCCCCCAATTGGAACTTCAATAGCGGTGATGCCACCTGGAAGCCTTTACTAACGCGGAAGAATGCAAAATCGTTGCACAATTTCACTTATCCGCTTACACTGACCGAAAAAAGTAGGGGGGCAACAACTATGACAACTTTGCCATTAGTAACTATCTCAATTCCAGCTTATAATTTGGGCGCTTATTTAGAAAAAACACTGCAAAGTATTTTTAAGCAAACTTATCAAAACTTTGAAATCATCTTGGTAGATGATGCTTCCACGGATCGGACTGCTGACACAATTCGGGAATTTGCCAGCCGAGAAAATCGAATTCGGCCGCATTATTACGACAAACATCAGGGGGTCTCAAAAGCTCGAAACTATGCGATCGATAATGCGAAGGGCGAAGTCATCGTGTTTGTGGACGGTGATGATTTGTTGGCTGCCAATTATCTGGAGGTTATTGTCGATGGCCTCAAGGATCCTAGCGTTGACATGGATGCGGTTGGGTATTCTTGGGGGTGGCGCGGTGGCGGTATCCGGTCCGGCAATCACTTTGTTTCAATTCCTAAACAAGAAGCGTTTGACTCAATTAATAACCGTGGCGCCGAAATTGGTGGGTACACCTGGAACAAAGGCTTTCGGCTTTCTGTGATTCGTGATCATCAGATCCGCTTTGACGAAACGTTGGATTTGGCAGAAGATTTGTTGTTCACAGCTGACTATATTGCTGCGTCTCACAAGATCCTGTATTTCCCAGCGCCGTTGTATACGAAAGTTAGCCGCGGAAACAGTATCATTCATTCAGCAACTTGGGAAATGCGGCGAAAAGAACAAGTGGTCCGCCGCCACATTGATGATATGGGTGAGCGTTTGCAACCGTAGTATGCATCACAAATTGTTAAGCGATCAGTTTAGATTACTTTTTTAATTAATATTATCCTGTGTTCATGTCAAACGCCGACGAATTTAAGCCGGCGTTTTTGTTATCTCAAGCGGCAACTCGATTTAAAACTATGTGTGAAAAGGCGGTTTTCACTCGTCTATGGAAAATATGAGGAAACCTTGATGTTGGTTCAACTTGGATAGGCATCAAAACCCTCGAGCGTTTAAAGAAGAACTTTACTGACAAAATGTTTGATCAAATTGTTGACGGACTCATTTATAAGATAGCCCCATAACTATGCAAGAAAGCAAATGATATAACCAGTGAATCATAAACAAAAAAACAAAGTAAAAATAGTTTTCATATTCTGAGGATTTTGTTAATATGAATTTCACAACAAACAATGTTGTGTAGAATCATGTTGTGTACAACTTATAAGTTGTCGGGTTTTGTTCAAGAAAAAGAAATGGAGTGGCACATATTGAAGAAGTTAATGACGATTGTAGGGGTAGCCAGTAGCTTATTATTTGTTCCCACCGTATTAAGCTCAACCAACATAGCACCACAAGCCTTATCATCCACCGTTGCTAAGGCTGATGATGTTAGCTCGCTTGTCTTTGAACCTAATTGGTTGAAACAAGCCAATTCCAATATTTCTATCAACAGTACCAACTTTTCAACGTATTTTACAACGGCCGGTAATTCTAAATATGATCCGACTACGGGGGTAACCAGGTTAGTTTCTAACGCGCCAAATCAAACGGGAATTGCGTACCTAAAGGGTCACTTTAGCAATACAGACAACTTTTTAATTTCTGGAGAAATCAATATTAATCCAGGAACTGTTGCTGGCAAATCAACTTACGGCGAAGGCTTGGGATTTGCATTTAAACCAGGGGCTGCCAGCCAACTCGGGGATTCAGGGCCTGGCCTTGGCGTGCGAGGTCTTAATGGGGCCTTTGGTGCGGTTTTGGATACACATCATGAGCAGGCGGATTGGCTGCCGGGTAATTATATTGCCGTGTTTGAAGCCCGCGATAGTCAAAACAGCACCTCAGGTACTTCAAGTAATTCAAATGACTTATTCTTTGACCAGACGCTTGCGGCCAGCCTACCTGCTGATTCATTTAGCCAGGGACAATATTTTCCATTCACCCTTGCCTATAATGCTCAAACGCAAACGGTTACTTACCAAGTGAGGATAGGCGATAAAGGGTACCGAGCAGATGGCAATGCTAATCAATTCTTCGTAAAAGGGTCACCACTAAACTTTGCCATTACGGCTACAAATGCAGACGCGCCAGCTGAAATTAATTTGAAGATTAACCAGATTAGTTTCATGCCAGGCGGAACCGTTAATGTTAAGTACCTTTCAGCAGATAACAATCAAGAGATTCGCCCCGCTGAAACATTGAAAGGGTCGTTAGGTGATAAAGCCAATTTAACGACTGAAATTAACAAGTTAAAGGCTAAAGGGTACAGTTTAGTTCCGACCCAGACAATTGCTCCAGATGATTATGATGCAACAACTAAAACAATCCCATTTTCTGGGACAACCGACTTTTCGAATTTTGATTATACTAACGTCTCACAAGACATTACTTACTATTTCAAAAAAGATGCCAATACACCAGCCAGCAATATAGCGGCGACACCGACAAGTAGTCAATCAGCAACGATAACGCCAGCAACTTCGTCGGCGGCTTCAAGTGTAACTGCGCCGACTTCCTCAACACCGACGCAATCCGCAGTGCAACCAGTTGATTCGCCGACGGCCAATACCCCAGTTTCAGAAAAAATATCAGACCTGGCTAAAAAGGGAGCGGCTGTTTATGGGGTTAACGCCATTTACCTCTATAAGCATGCCAACTTTAAGAAATCAGAACGCCAAGTATTTTATCAACGGAAGCCACGAATTTATCGTCCAATGTTTGTTGTGACTGATACGGTTCGTAGCAAGAATGGTCAATTCCGATATAAAGTCAAAGATGTTAACCATCATAGCCCAAGTGCAGGTAAAACGGGCTATCTAACTGCCAATTGGAAGTATGTTCGACCAGTTTACTATGCGACTCAGCCTGCGCAAATAACGGTGATTTCGCCAAATGGCGTTAATGCTTATGGAAATAAGCGCCTAACTGGCAAAGCGAAGCATTATCAGCAGGGGACGATTCTTAAAGTAAAGAGCATCGTTAACTATCATTTAACCACTCGCTATGTGCTCACAAATGGGCAGTACGTGACCGCTAACCGTAAATTGGTGAACATGGGCCGCCACGCCACTCCTAAAGTTGTTCGTGCCAAAGCAGTCCTTAACCGTTATCAGACGGTTGGGTTAACTGGAAAACACCGCCAGTTTAAAAAAGGCCACTCCTTTAGAGTGTATGGTTATGATTATTCTGATGGTTATGCAATTAATCAATATGGAAAGTTGAGATACCGAGTTGCCGGCGGCTACATTCCAGCGAGTCCGAAGTTGGTGAAAATTAGTCGCTAGTTCAAGTATTTTTGATTGATATGCCCCACTGAGGGTAGTGGGTATAACTGATTAATTCAGTAATTAAAATAAATGAGCGCTGGCCTGCCAATCCAAAGTAAGGTGTTTGGTATCAACAAATAGGGTGGTAAATTTTATATAAAGATTTTTAACTAAGCATTTTAATCAGGTGAATTTGAGGTTAGCATAGTTGCATCAGTGATTAAGAATTTATGGGAGGTATCCCGGTTTGACTAAAGCTACCTCAAAGCATCATTGGATTGGGTTAAAACAGCTCTTAGTGGCTACTTTCAGTGTCATTATTAGTTTGTTGATGTTTGCAAGTTTCCCTGTTAGCGCTAAAAAGTTACCGGCTTTTCAAGCTAAAGAAGCTTACGTGATGGATGCTAAAACAGGGCAAGTTTTGTATCAAAAGAATGCGAACGCCAAGCGGCCAATTGCGAGTCTGTCCAAGCTCATGACGTTATACTTAACCAAACAAGCGATTGATCATCACCAAATCAAGTGGAATCAAAAGGTTCCGGTTGATCATGAATTAATCAAAATGAGCAAAGACGGCACCTTGGGCGGATTTAAGATTACCCGCTCACGAGAATTTACCGTTAGACAGTTATATCAAGCTGCCTTGATCGCCTCATCCAACTCAGCGGCAATTGCGCTGGGAAAGCTAGTGGGTGGCGGCAACAATACCGAATTTATTTATAAGATGAACCAGCAAGCCCAAAAATGGGGGATTAAAGCCACTTTTGTCAGCAGTTCCGGTCTTGATAACACGGATTTGGCAAAGTACCATTACCAAGTCCCCCATACGACTGCCAAAGCCCAAAACATGGTGAGTGCATCGGCAATTTCGACGGTTGCAGCTCACTTATTAGCCATCTTTCCAACGATCACCCAGTGGAGCAGCCAATCAGCGATGAAGGTGGGCAAGCAGTGGCTGGCTAATTCAAACAGTTTATTGAAAAATAAAGTTTATTATCGAAAAAGCAATCACGTCGATGGGTTAAAAACCGGTTATACCATCAACGCCGGCCTCTGTTTAACAACGACTTTTTGGCATAACGGGCGTCACTTGATTGCAACGATTATTGATAGTAATTCCGTGTTTACTTCAATGGACCGGTTGATTCAACAAATCGACCAGAAAAATCAGTTAACGACGGTTAAAATCCCCACGCATCAATTTTCAATTGGTGGCCAAACGGTTGTTGCCAAACCCGAATCTCAGCAAACTGCTATTTGGCGGGAGCATTCGAATCAACACCCTAAGATTATTAGTTATTCTAGCAATCAGCAGAAATTACCCGTTAAAAAGGGCAATTCGGTTGGTTACGCGAAAGTGGCTTTATCACATCGCAATCGGGTGATTAAGGTGCCGCTACTCGCGACGAAAACAATTCAGCCAACCAAGGCTAAAAGTTCGTCTGCTAAAGCGCATCATCAATCACTGTTAAGGACGATTGGAAATGTGCTGTTGGGCGTTTTTGAAGGCTTTTACAAATTAATGGCTAAGTTTGCGCATTTTATGGCAAGATAGCTTGTACACAAATACGAACAAATAGGTCTGTTTTAGATCGAAAGCCACATTGACTTTCGATCTTTTTTTATGCGGATTGCCCATGAAGAAACATGCTTTGATTCGATCATGGATGCAGTTGCCAGTTCTTGATTCTGAGGGCTTTATAACTTGCCTCCTTTTACTTATCTGTAATTTTTTGGATTACTAGGAGAGAGTTTTTAGTGGGGACTAATCTTTAAACCGACTTGATGCTAATCTGAGATTTTTGAAAGTCAAACTAGTTTTTAGCTGGTCGCCAACTTTTACACCACTGAAACCAAAAATTTGCAATTAATTTACATCGTCTTGGTAACCTTAATGTACACCGTAAAGACGAGGAGGATTTTATGATGAATTTCAGACACGGTTTAAAAAGGCTGCTTGGCCTTTTGTCGGTTGTTGGGGTGGCAATTTTATTTGCTGGATGTTCCAACTCCGCTGCTCATAAAACGGTTCACATTACTTATTGGCACGTTAACGCTGAAACACAAGGCGGGGCGTCAGTTAATAAGCTGGTTAAAGAATTTAACCAGACTCACAAGAATATTAAGGTCACGGCTAAGTATAATCCCAATATGTATCAAGGCTTAATGCAGAATCTACAGTCTGCTCAAGCTTCCGGAAAAGTACCCGATATTGTTCAAGTGGGCTGGGCGTTTACCAATTACTTCTCAGATAACTTTAAGTACATGACACCAACGACGGCTGCCCAAAAGTTTGATAAGAGCAAAAGCACCGTTACCAATAATTTCTCGACGCAATCGCTATCATTTGCTAAAAATGCCAAAGGAAAGCTCGTTGGTCTGCCATATTCACTAAGCACGCCAATCTTGTTCACTAACGATACGATGCTTGCCAAGTATGGTATTCAAAAATCCAGTCTTCGAACTTGGGAAGGTGTTCAAGCAGCTGCTAAGACGATTAAACAAAAGAGTGGTAATTATGGCGTCTATATTCAAGAACCCGCTGACACCTGGGCACAACAAGCTATGATGTTAAGCAATGGCGCCCAAATCAAGGATTCAGCTGGTAAAGCTGCATTTGCCAGTTCGCAAGGGGTTAAAGCTTACCAACTATATCAAGACATGGTTACTAAGGATAAAACCGCAATTCACACTCCGTGGGCGCAAGGAATGGATGACTTCACAAACGGTAAGGTTGCCATGGCCTTTACAACCGTCGCCCAAGCGTCTCACATTAAGCAAAGTGTCAGCTTTAAGGCGTCTTCACAGATTGCGCCAACCTTTAAGGGCAACAAACTGACGGTACCAGTCGGCGGGTCCATGCTGGCGTTAACTTCTCAAGACAGTACGAAACAAAAGGCTGCTTGGACCTTTGAAAAGTGGCTCTATAAAAATGATTCGCTGTTAACTTGGGATAAAGGAACGGGTTATTTACCGCCAACCAAAACGGCGCTTGATTCACCACAATTTAAAAAATACTTAGCGGCCAATCCGATGATCAAGCCGGCAACCGATGAATTAGCCAATGCTGTTCCGTGGACCTCGTTTCCTAAGAATGGGTTGGATGCCGAACAAGACATGATCGATGCTCGTGACAAAATTCTAACGGGCGCAAACGTCGCCCAGACCCTCAAAGCCGCACAGGAGAAAATCAATGCTCAACAATAATTCACAAATTGAAGAAGAAATCAATAGTCGCTCTGGCCCGCGGGAATCCCGCAAACCACGTGGGCGGCTCTTGCCGTTCTTGTACCTATTACCATCGGCACTCTTGTTGTTCGTTTTTATGATCGTTCCAATTGGTTACACGTTTTATTTAAGCTTCTTTAACTGGAATCTGATTGCGCCAACCAAGGAATTTGTGGGCTTGCAGAATTACATCAATGTTTTCACCGACCCAACGAATCAAAAAGTAATTTTAAATACGTTGGTGTATATCATTCTGCTGGTTGCCTTGAACTTTATCTTGCCATACTTCATTTCGCTGATCGTAAATTTCTTTATCGGCAAGATGAAAGGCCCCTACAAGATTTTATTCTTTATCCCCAGCCTATTTTCACTAGTAGTGGGCGCAATGCTGTTTTCTTGGATTTTAAACCCCGTTTCAGGACCATTAGCACTGTTTTTGCGGGACTTTGGGCTGAAAGTACCGCAGTGGACTAATTCGGGTGCAATGGCGATCGTCGTGATTTGTTTGATAACGAATTGGAAGGTTTTTGGTTATAACTTTATTTTGCTGCTAACTGGCTTAGGCGCGGTTCCCAAAAACATTTTAGATGCCGCGGCATTAGATGGGATTCCCAAATGGCGGGTTATTTGGAACATTGTGCTACCACTTAATAAGGGCGTGGCGATTTATGTCTTGATTTTAACAATCGTCGAAGGATTGCAATACGTCTTTACGCCAATTAACGTTATTACCCAAGGTGGTCCGTATTATGGCTCTTCCAACTTGTTATATCATACGTACTTGAACGCGTTTGTCCTCTATAAGACTGGCAACGCGTCAGCACTGGCGACGGTCACCTTTGTCATTTTCTTAATTCTATTGTTTGTTGAAATCAAATTCGTCGAGGGGAGGAAACAAAATGCTGACTGAAAAACGCAACCTTGGCTGGCACGTCTTGTTAATCCTCATCATTTTGGCGATTATGCTGCCGGTGTTATTCATGATTTCTAACTCGTTTAAAACCTTGCAGGAATCTTACCACTCAATTCTTCAGTTGATTCCGGCCAAGCCAACGTTGACCAACTATGTCACGTTGAATAAGCAGATCAATTTATTCCGCATGGTCGCCAATACTTTTTTGATGGCAATGATTGTTACCTTAGGAAAAGTGTTGACCGGTTTGCTGGCGGCTTACGCATTTCAAAATTTTCATTTCAAAGGCAAACGCGTGGTTTACTTTATATTTGTCGCCACGATCTTCGTGCCGTTTACGACCGTGATGATTCCCAATTACTTGGTAATTGCCAAAATGAATTTGCTAAATAATGTAATTGGGGTGGCATTACCCCAGATGTGTGATGCAACTGGCATCATGCTTTTTGTCAAAGCAATGGAGAAAATTCCAACGAGTTTGGTAGAATCCGCTAAGATTGATGGGATTCCCAACCGCAAAATCTTTATGAATTTGATCGTACCGCTCTTAAAACCCAACATCATCAGCGTTGGCGCCATCTTTTTTATCAATAGTTGGAATGAATACGTTTGGCCAACGTTGGTATTAAAGGATAAGAATAGTTTTACGTTACCATTGGCGCTGCAAAACTACATTTCAAGTGAAGGCGGCACCAATTTTCCGTTAGCAATGGCATTGGCCGTTATTATGATTGTGCCGCCACTGCTCATTTACATGGTCTTCCAGAAATATATCTTAAATAGTATTAGCAGTTCAGGATTAAAGTGAGGATGATTTGATGACAACAACGGGTTATTCAATTGAATTAGAACAGATGTCTAAGAGCTATAGCAAAAAAACGCAGGTGATTAACAAAATGAATTTGTCTGTGGTTCCTGGTGAATTTCTCGTGTTACTGGGGCCATCAGGGTGTGGTAAATCGACAACGTTACGCATTATTGCCGGCCTAGAAGCCCCCACTGGCGGTAAAGTCTTGATTGATGGTAAGGATTCAGCTCAATTGTCAAGCACTCAGCGTAGTATTGCCATGGTTTTTCAAGACTATGCGCTTTACCCTAACATGACCGTTTATCAAAACTTGGAATATGCTTTGCGGGTTCACAAAGTACCCAAGCAAATTCGCCAACAACGACTGGCAAAGATCCTAGCGTCACTGAATTTAACCAACTACAAAGATCGTTTTCCAGCCCAGCTTTCGGGTGGTCAAAAGCAGCGGGTTGCCTTGGGCCGGGGGATGGCCAAAAAGTCTAAAATCTTTTTATTGGATGAACCGTTATCGAATATCGATGTCCAACTAAGGGAAAAGGCCCGCGACGAAATTCAGCGACTTCATGCAGAAAATGGCCAAACGATTATCTATGTCACCCATGACCAACAAGAAGCAATGGCTTTGGGGGATCGCATTGCGGTCATTAATGACGGTAAAATTCAAATGATTGATACCCCGGCAAATTTGTATCACAATCCGGCAAATTTATTTGTTGCTCAGTTTGTCGGCACGCCGCAAATTAATGTCTTTAAAGTCAATTATTTTAATCATCAATTAATCGAAGAAAATGGTACGGTTGTCGCGAACCTGGCTAATTATCAAGCAGCGGGGTTGGTCGAAGATACCGACTATCTTCTAGGAATCCGCCCCGAGAACGTTGCGGTTAGTTTAAAGGCGGCCAACACGGATTTTCCGGCAGAAGTCGAATCGGTCGTCGATTACGGCCGTTATCAGCAAGTCACCTTAAGGGCATTTGACCGATTGGAACTAAAAGCAGTCGTCAGCGACTGGCCGGTTGGCACTACCCGAAACGTTTACGTCAAACTTTCGAGGGAAAATCTATTGTTATTTGATGACCAAACTCACGAGCGGCTTGATGCCAATCCAGAGGCAAGATTCGTTCTGAAAGGAGGACAGCGACGTAAAGTAGAGGCATAAGCATCCTTAGAATTCCAAGTTCGGAAATTTGCTTGAGGAGGTTTATGTACCCCCGACGTAGGGGTAATTGCTTTGCTTCGCCCACTAATAATGATGGCTTACAAAATTGTACAGATTACCGATACGCATTTAACCCCAGCTGGTGCTCAGCCGGCTAATCACCAACAGCTTGATCCGGCCGAGAAATTACAAGCCGTTTTTGATGATATTTATACGACAAATGTGAATCCTGACTTAGTGGTGATGACCGGCGACCTGATTCATGAAGGGCATGCTGAAGATTACCAGCATTTACGTCACATTTTAGGTCAGGAACAAGAGCGACTAATGGCACCAATTAAAGTAATTTTGGGCAACCACGATCGAACCCGGGCATTTTATGATGGCTACCTCAAACAGCCATATCGTAGTCGTTATTATTACAAGATAGTTAGCGCTGAATGGGATTTTTATTTTTTAGATACTAAATGTGGTGATCTTGAGCAAGGCTATATTGACCATGCTCAGTTGGATTGGCTGCAAGCTCATTTAACCCATTCGGCTAAGCCGGCGCTTATATTCATGCATCATCCATTATTAGGGGCACCACTCACCAACATGGCTTATAGCATCTTGCAGAATGGCGATGATTTGATGCGCGTGATTCACGGCAGTAACGTGCAGGCAATTTTTTCGGGACACGTTCACTTTGCTAATACGTATGAGATTGGTGATATTTTAAACATCGTGGCTGATTCAACGGCTTATCATATTAATTGCGCCAATCCTCACGAACATTTTGTGGTTGACGCGACAGCTTATAACGTGATTCATTTAGGTGACCAAGGAATCGGTGTTGAACAGCGGCCGCTTCGGCTCGGTACTAAAACGATTAATACCTTTAAAATTCCGAACACTAATTTTTTGGATCGGGGGCTTATCATGAATGAGATTAATCGTGTGTTAAGTTAGGACTATTTGTTGGCATTTAAACTGGTAATCATCTATTATATTTGGGTATTGTGATCTTGATTTTAGGACAGCTGCGCAAAGCAGGGATCTGCGCGTAAGCACCTCAGCCAAAAATTCCAGGCCCGGGAATTTCTGTCTGAGGAGCCTTACACTCCGATCCCCAAGCGCTTTGCTTCGCTCACTGTTATTAGGACAGCTACGCAAAGCAGAAAGCTGCACCTAAGTCAACTTGTCCAAAAATCCAAGCCCGGGATTTCCGGCCAAGTTAACTTAGGCTCCGCTTTCTAAACGCTTTGCTCCGCTCACTTTACCTAGGACAGCTGCGCCAGGCAGAAAGCTGCACATAAGCACCTTGAACAAAAATTCCAAGCCCGGGAATTTCTGTTCAAGGAGACTTATGTTCCGCTTTCTAAGCGCCTGGCTTCGCTCACTATTTTAGGACAGCTGCGCAAAGCAAAAAGCTCCGTGTAAGCACCTCTAACAAAAATCCCAGGCCCGGGGATTTCCGTTAGAGGAGCCTTACACTCCGCTTTCTAACCGCTTTGCTTCGCTCACTCAATAAAGAGGGATGATTATGGAAACTGATCAACAAATTGGCGCATACGAGCGCTTGGTTAGCGGGGCGCTGTTAGCCATGGCCGCCGGCGCACTTGATTCATACACTTATTTAGAAGATGGCGGGGTTTTGCCGGTCTTCAAACGGGGAATCTCATTTTGACTGGTTTACGACTTGGCCGTGGCGAATACGGGGATATTCTGCAAGCAGTTGTATCGCTGTTGATGTTCATGGTTGGCGTTGTGATCATTCGAATTGTTCAGTACCATTACCCTGAAGAACGGGTGGTCAGGCGTCGGGTGATCACACTCACTTTTGAGATTGGGTTATTTGTCGCTGTCAGTTTGGTTGCCAATCGAGTATCTAATCTGGTTACAACTGGGATGCTGGCATTGGCAGCCGCTTCTCAATTACAAGAATTTCGAACGCTAAAAAACGGGCCGTTTACATCGTTGATGATGACTGGAAATGTCCGTACATTAGCCGAGAGCCTACTAGACTTCTTTGCTCAAAAAAATCAGCGGGCACTCAAAAAAGCCGGTGATATTGCAACAATCATCAGCACATTCTTTGTTGGAGCGTTATTAAACGGATATTTGGTTCAGTATTTCCATAGTCAAACGATTTTACTTTCAGCCATTATTTTGCTGGTCGCCATGATTTTTGGCAGGTAGAGGGGATTTTAGTTTGGCGTAAAGAGCCATGTCCCTGAAATCGTCATTATAAAACGCATATTGATTTAAAATGCCATCAAGATGGAAGCCACAATGTGCAGCTACGTTGCGGCTTTTTTGATTTCTAGTATCGGCAAGAATCTCAATTCGATTTAACTGTAAGTCATTGAACGCAATTTCGACAAGCGCATTAACGGCAATGTGCATGGCTCCATGTCCTTGAAAGCGACGGGCCAGCCAGTAGCCAATTTGAGCTCGGGCGTGTTCATGGTTAATTTCGTGGAGATCAATCATTCCGGCTGGCTCGCCGTTAACTAGAATAATGGCAAACCAGAAGTCGCCTTTGGCCATTTTTTCGATGCCGTATTGAAGAAATTTAGCTTCATCGTCAATCGTTAGCACTTCTTTGGCCCATGGCAGCCATTTACCAAGTGCTTGACGATCGTCGTCAATGAGTGCGAGTAAGTCGTCGGCATCAGCCTTGGCTGGTAGTTTAAAAGCGATTTTGTCGTTAACCTGATATGTAAACATATAAAAACCTCCATCATTACTGTTAGAATTAAGTATAGCTTAATTAATCTCACTTGGGGGTAAAAATATGGTCTTTAGGTTGGTGGGCGATCAAAAGAATCAACCGTTTATGGAAAAATACATGCGGAATCAATTCCCATTTCTAGGGCTTAGAACACCACAGCGAAAGGCACAGTCCCAAGCCTTCATTAAAGCTTCAAAACAATGGCCGACAACCAAGGTAATCGCGACTGTGAACCGTTTATATCAACGCAAACCACGTGAATACCAGTACGTTGCCATCGATGTGGCGGATGCAAATGTCAATCGCCTGGCCTTTTCTGACATTAAAGCACTGACTCAGTTCGTCCAGATAAAATCTTGGTGGGATACAGTTGATGCTTGGCGAAAAGTTTTTGGTAAGTTTGTAATCCTTCACCCGGAGCAAAAACCAGCCGTTTTTGCCTTGTTTTACCGCCACAAAAATTTTTGGATGCGCCGGGTGGCTATTTTGTTGCAGTTACTGGAAAAGCAGACGTTAGATACGGAACTGCTGACAAAGGCGATCGAATTTGATCAAACAACCAATGAATTTTTCATTCAAAAGGCGATTGGCTGGGCACTTAGAAACTATAGTAAGTATCATCCTGAATGGGTCAAACAATTTTTGGAAAGTCATGAATTATCAAAACTAGCCGTTAAAGAAGGGTCAAAAATGTTGCGGAGATGAACGATTAAAAGTCTTCGTTGACCCAATCAGTTGAGTCGACGAAGACTTTTAATCTTTAGAGCTTATTTACTGAGACCGTCAATTAATGTCTCGGCGTCATGTGACGATAGTGGCGGTCGCCAAAATGAAACCCGCTAACCACAATAATTGCGGCGACTACGAAGGCAGCCAGCCCCGCTAAAATTTGAGTGTAGCCAAAGCTGGCAATGATTGAAACAAAAATCGTGCCGATAATCAATGTTAACAATCCAATTAAGGTGATTTTCAAGTTTTCATCCATATGATCGCTCCCCCATACGCTAAATGATCAAGTGACAAATATTTATGGTTAGGCATTCTAACCACGTTCACGCAAAATGGTTGCGCTTTCTTTACGTCTTTATTGTAACGCATGTCCACGGAAATAACATGTGTTGAGGGGGAAGTTAATGCGAAAAAAATGGTGGTATTCTCAGCTACTTTGCACAATGTTCTGGACTATTTCTAGCTTTTATGAAACACTGTAGTTAGTCACTAGGTATATCAATCAATTAATCGATATTATAAAGGATGTGGATCGCATTGAAAATTGCTAATCGTTAATTCAGAATCTAATCAATCACTGCTCATTTAGCAGGGGTTATTCTGGGCGATTTAGCTATTTTGTGCGATCAAAACCAAACGTGGCAGAAAGGTTATTTCTGCGATTATTTGGGATGTATACTCACAATCATCATTCAGAAGGCCTGCCGGCGAGATAACTCGCTTAGCAGCCTTTTTCTTTGCTCGGATAACGTTTGGTGAGTGGGCGGGTGAGGACAGCTGCGCAAAGCAGGGATCTGCGCGTAAGCACCTCTAACGAAAATCCCAAGCCCGGGGATTCCCGTTAGAGGAGCCTTACACTCCGATCCCTAAGCGCTTTGCTCCGCTCACTAGGAGGGATTACATGGGAACCATCAAAATTCACGAATTATCGTTTAAATACGATGGGATGCTCACCAATTTATTTGAGCAACTTAATTTAAATATCGATGACAGTTGGAGATTAGGGCTGATTGGCCGAAATGGTCGGGGCAAAACCACTTTTTTGAAGATCTTAATGGGCCAGCTGACTTATCATGGTCAAATCTCAACCAATGTTAAATTTACCTATTTTCCACAAACAATTACTAAGCCGGAGCACCTAACCCAAACGGTTCTGTTGGACAGCGCCGGATTAGACGACAGTCAGCTTTGGCAAATCCAAATTGAAATGGATAAGCTGGGTCTTGGCGATGAGGTCCTTGGTCGGCCGTTTCAAACGTTAAGCCCCGGTGAACAGACCAAAGCACTACTAGCGGTTATGTTCAGCCAACCAGAAACGTTTAAGTTAATTGACGAGCCCACTAACCACTTGGATGCTAACGCCCGAATGGTGGTAGCAGATTATCTCAAAAACAAATCAGGCTTCATCGTTGTCAGCCACGATCGGTACTTTATTGATCAAATCATTGATCACGTTTTATCAATTGATCGGGCCAAAATTCAATTATTCACCGGCAACTACGAAACCTGGCAGCGCGAATTTGACCGCAAAAATGCGGCGGAACAGGCCGAAAAACACCAGCTTAAAAATGAAATTAGCCGTTTGAATACCGCAACTAACCGGATTAAGCAATGGGCTGGTAACGCTGAGGTTAAAAAAAGTCAAAATCATTATCGGAGTCAAGGGCACGTTATGATGGACAAAGGCTTTTTGGGGCACAAAGCGGCTAAAGTCATGAAGCGGTCTAAAAATACACTGAATCGAACAGAATCGGCAATCACTAAGAAAAAATCGTTACTTAAGAATTTAGATGAGATGCCGGCCCTGACACTCAATTATCAAAAACCATATCAGCAATATTTACTGCGGGTGATGGATTTACAAGTCAGTCGAAACGGAATGGTTTTGAATCAACCATTAAGCTTTGATTTAAAGCCTGGTCAACGGCAAGTCTTGCTGGGGTCAAACGGGTTCGGTAAGACGACGATCGTCAAGGCATTGCTTGGAGAAAAAGCACTGATCGTCAATGGGACAATTAGCTGGGCGGCGACACTTAAAATTTCGTACCTGACGCAAAACTTTGAAACATTGCGGGGACCAATTGACAGTTACGCCAAACGGTATGGAATCACGCTGTCAGACTTATTGAATATGTTGCGGAAGTTGGGATTTGAACGAACAGTATTTGCTGAAGATCTCAGCCAATTGAGCATGGGACAAAAGCGAAAAGTATCGCTGGCTAGAAGTTTGTGTGAACCTGCTAATTTATATATTTGGGATGAACCGTTGAATTATCTGGACGTCATCACTCGTCGACAAATTGAAAAATTGATTTTAGACAAACAGCCACCAATGCTCGTGATTGACCACGATCGTGATTTTATTAAGGCAATTGCCAACCTGCCAATGATTGAAATGAAGCGGCCACATCACTAAAGCATATCGGTAAAGCTCAAGAAAACTTGAAAAAATCGGCAAAAAGCGTAAGATACAGCTTATAGTTTTTGAAGGGATGATTTAGTGATGTTTAACCCCAAGCGGGCAATACTAGGAATTGCATTAATAATGGGTATGCTGGTGGCAATGCCAGTTAATGCGCAGTCAGTTAAAAAAGAAGTTCACGGCAACACAACGACAACCGTTTCGACAACGTATACCGCCAAGCTCAAGAATGTTGGCCAGCCGCAATTAGTGACTAATAAGCGCACGGTGTTATATCCACTAGTTAACGGTGATGTTAATCGCGGTAATTACATTGTTGTCCCTAAGAACACCGTTTTAACGGTGAAGTCCAAATTGTTAAGCCATCAAGGAGACGTGGTGACCTTACCGCATTCTCAACAATCATTTGGTTTGATTGGTCCTCAAAAGTCGACTTACTCAACTAAGGGGCTTAAAAATAGCCCTCAGGTAATTAAAAAACTGCGGGCGGCATCTAAAAAGTGGTCAAAGGATTTGAGTAAAGCTGACATCGCTGCTATTCGGTATTATACGGATAAGGGCTATGGAAAGATTAACACGGCACTGAGAGACTCAGAGTCAAAGCCAGGCAAAAAGGTCACCACCAACATTCAACGAATTAATACGAGCATTGATCGATTCAAGTTAACCAAACCGCTGACAATTTATCGCGGAACTTCGCTAGTCGGTGTCAAAAAATCATTGGCAAACCAGTCACTTAGAGTAGGCCGGGCTTACCAAGATCCGGCGTATTCGTCTTGTACGTTAAGCCAAATGATCGCTTTAGGTTTTTCAAAGCAGCATGTGATGTTGAAAATCAACGTTCCGGCGGGTAATTATGGTGCCTATATCGATCCAATTTCGACTAACGTTGGCGAAAAGGAATATCTGCTTAAATCTGGCACAAAGTTGATTGTTACTAAAATTCAAAAGGGTGATTCAACAACCCGAACCGTAACTAACGTGAAGCAAAAAGGGAAACAGGCTAAACGACAGGTCGTTAATACAAAAATTCACTATACGTTGGTAACGTTAAATTTGAAAAAATGAGTAAGCATGTCAGTTTACTCAGCTAACTAAATCTGAACAGGTCAAAAAGGCTTAGGCAAATAATCATTTTGTCTAGGCCTTTTGAGTCTAATCATTAGTTTGCTAACGACCACTTTTGTTGGCGATAGGCCATCTCCCAAAAATGCAACTCATAGTAGCTGCTGCGGACGAAGGCGGTGATCATTGCACCCCGTTCATCTGAATCCGCTTTTTCGGCCAGGCGGTCAACAATTGAGATCATTTGGTTGGTTGCTGTCGTAAATTCGGGACTATCGTAAGTTTCGATGAATGCTTGATAAATTTTAACGGGTGATCCGGCTTTAATCAATCGTTTGCCTAGATCGTTGTACAGCCAGTAGCATGGCAATAGTGCCGCACAAGCTCGGCGAGGTGAGCCGACGTATAATTCATGGTACATATGACTGACGTAATTATAAGCGTTCGGGGCAATTTGGGTTGTTTGAATTTCTGCTGGCGTAATTTGAAGCTGCTGAAAAAAATCGGTTCGAACTTCTTTTTCACTATCATTTAAACCAGATGCACCGGCATATAAAAACTTTTTGACTGCTGGGTCATCAATTTGATCGGCAATTTTCCCATGCAGGGTCGCAAAGTTTTGCAGATAAAACCGGTCTTGCTTGAGGTAATATCGAAACTCAGCCATTGGTAAATGACCGGTGGCTAATTCTTTAATGAAAGGGTGATTAAAGCTTGCTTGCCATAATGGATCGGCTTGTTGGCGCATTTGGGTTGTGATCGTTGACATGAAATCTCGGCTCCTTTAATCGTAATATTGATTAGCCTTATTTTAGCATGATGGCTCGTAAAAAGTTTGCTTGACTTATTTGTGAACTAAAGCGCATAACGATTGCTATTGAAAAGAGCAGTCGGTAGAATTGGGGTGAATCAAACAATTACTAGAAGGGATGCGTTAAGTAATGGATCGATTGAAAGATAAAGTTGCGTTAATTACTGGCGGCGTTGCGGGCATTGGGTTAGGAATTGCTGAATGTTATGTTCGCGAAGGTGCCAAAGTTGTTGTGACCGCCAATCACAATGTTGAAGGCGGCAAACAAGCAGTTGAGAAGTTTGGTGCTGATAAGGCCTTGTTCGTCCAACAAAACGTTGCTGACGAACAATCTTGGCAGGACACAATTGCTAAGACGATCGATAAATTTGGCCGGTTGGATATTTTAGTTAATAATGCCGGGGTTGGCGGTGTTAATGGCCCTCTCGATGAACTTAAACTAGAAGATTGGCAGCAAGTTATTGACATCAACTTGACCGGTAATTTCTTGGGTGAGAAGTATGCCATTAAAGCGATGAAGAAGTATGCGGGTAGTAAAGGATCAATTATTAATATTTCATCGGTGGCTGGCCTGGTTGGTTTGCCGCTAAGTCCCGCATATTCAGCAAGTAAAGGTGGCACGCGGTTGTTGACTCACGCGACGGCATTGTCTTTAGCACAACAAAAATTAGCCATTCGAGTCAATAATGTTCATCCAGGCTGGATTGCGACTGATATTGTCCCTAAAGAATATGAAAAGCAAATCGTCAGCACGATTCCAGTTGGTCATATGGGCGAACCAAAAGATATCGGTGAGGTCTGCGTCTATCTGGGCAGTGACGAATCAAAGTTTGCCAATGGAGCTGATTTCGTGATTGATGGGGCACAAAGGGCGTAGTGTGCGGAGAGAAGCGGTTAGTCGCGGTAATATAAACGGCCCGTTATCAAAATCCCGGTTCTGGATTTTGATAACGGGCCGTTTATATTGTTAGCGACTGCTTCTCGGAGCACTATTCGACTCGGGAGTGGCCGGGTTTGGATTTCAATGGTGGGGGTTCTTATATGTTTAGCGTCAGTTGGCTGGAGCTCGTTTTGGCCAAGTAGTGGCGAACCGCAAAATCCCGGTTCTGGATTTTGATAGCGGGCCGTTTATATTGTTAGCGACTGCTTCTCGGAGCACTATTTGACTCGGGAGTGGCCGGGTTTGGATTTCAATGGTGGGGGCTTTATATGTTTAGCGTCAGTTGGCTGGAGCTCGTTTTGGCTAGGAATATTTTTCTTAAGGTTCTGGTACCTTCATCTCCCGGTCAATCCGTGACCGACCAGTTGCGTAATCAAACGCTACATTGGGCTGGACATTATATAGATAAACGTTAAAGTTGAGCGATTGATCGGTGCTAATGGCTTCTAAATGAATCCCCCGGGCCATTAGTTCTCGCCCACGAAAAATTGGTTTAGCGTAAAAGATCACTCGCTTACCAGCCTTTAAAGCATCGCGGACTTTTTGTTCGAAAATCGTTTGGACGCGTTGATTTGAAAAGGCTGTTTGGGTAAATAAATTTTTAGGATTATTCTGATCACCTGATGAATCGTTTGGCTGATAAGTTCCAGTGGTACTAATCCCCTTTGAGATTGAGTAGGCAATCAAATGACCACGATTAATAATTGGCTGGTGGTCGACCATTTTTTGGTGCCAGCCGGTCGGTTCAACGTATTGGCGAACTCGATTGTCATCTGATGCCAAATTCCTTGATGTTAAGTAAGCAACGTTTCCCTTACTGGTTCGGTTGAGACTATCCAGATTGGAATAAATAACGTGATTGGTCTGCCAACTTGCTGGATTGAGGTTGGCTTTGTTGTGATTGATGTATATAAAGCTTTGTTCACCAGAATGGTAATCCAACTTAGCCAGTTCATCGCTTGAAGCCACGTTCTTGATTGGGGTTGAACCAATCTGGGTCATCCTTTGTATCAATGAATTGAGATCACTTGGCTTGCCGCCGGAAAATAGCCAGCCACCAATTAAGATGGCAAACACAATGAAAATACTTAACAATGACTGTGGTTGCCGGCGCTTGCGTCTACGTTTGCTCATGATGTCACCTCGATTAAGTAAGTCGTCCGCTATTAAAGATACCAGAAAAGCAGGGGAACAAACAAGCCCCTAGAAATTAAAATTGATGGGATTAGCAAATTACTAAAAAACGAATTGTCGCCATAATAATGAAAAAATTGGCCAGCGTTGATTAGAAGTCAACGTTAGCCAATTTTGATTGAGATAAATTTAAACTGATCGACAGCTTTTGCTTTACGGCAAATCGTTGCCTGCAGCCAGGTACAAGTCATACCACTCTTGCTTAGTCAAGTCGACATCGGCGCCGGCAGCACTGTCTTTAATATGTTCAGGATTCATAGTTCCAAGCAACACTTGAATGTGCGCTGGGTGGCGCAGAATCCAAGCGACGGCAATGGCATTCTTAGAAACGGCGTACTTCTTAGCCAGTTCTGCTAACTTGTCGTTTAACTTGTCATATTTAGGATCATTGATGTACATGCCAGCAAATAACCCATAGTTAAATGGCGACCAAGCTTGAATGGTCATATGCTTGCGTCGTGAATATTCAATCAGGCCATCATTATGGTCGTTAGGGTCACTGGCGGCCAAATTAACGTGCAAGCCGGATTCAATCATACCAGAGTGAACAACGTTAAATTGCAGCTGGTTGATCAAAAGGCGTTGGTTAACCCATGATTGAACCATTTCAACTTGCTGAGGATTGAAGTTGGAAACGCCAAAATGGCGAACTTTCCCTTCACGTTGTAAGGTATCAAACGCATCGGCAACTTCATCTGCTTCCATCAGCGGATCTGGCCGGTGCAGCAAAAATGAGTCCAAATAATCAACACCCATGCGTTCCAAAATACCATCAACCGCTTCAATCAAGTGTTGCTTTGAAAAGTCATAGCGCGCCCCAAACACGAGGCCATCGTGGCTTCGGCTAGGGTCTAAAACAATGCCGCCCTTTGATTGAATAAAGAGCTTATCTCTTGAAATTCCTGATGCTTTAAGGGCTTCTTTGAACGTCTTCTCGGAATTGCCCTCACCATAAATGTCAGCGGAATCAATGTAGTTAATGCCAGAATCAACGGCAGCTTGAAGGGTCTTAGCGGCTGCTGGGGTGTCCATACCGGCCATCCGCATAATGCCTAACGCAACCGCAGAAGCTTCAAAGTTGGTGTCACCAATCTTTAATGTCTTCATTGTTATCCTCCTTTAATCAATTACCTTAATTATAATCCATTCAAATTAACATTCCAAAGAATTGTGACAACAAAATATGTTATAATTTGCGAACTAACTTCATAATTTTGAGAAACGAGGAGATTAATTGAGCGAAGGAACAATTACTGAATTAATTAATCAATATGGCTATTTAGGAATTGCGCTTTTGATTGCAATTGAAAACATTTTTCCACCGATTCCATCAGAAGTGGTGCTGGTGTTTACTGGGTACCTAACGATTTCGAGCAAATTGACTATTTTGGGGTCAATTCTGGCGGCTACAGGTGGTGCTTATGTTGGTGCAGTCGCCTTATACGGAATTGGCAGACTCTTAAGCGTCTCTCAATTAGAACGATTAGCGGCTGGTAGGGTTGGCAAGCTGTTACGGCTCAAGCCAGCCGACATTGAAAAGGCGGGGGCCTATTTTAATCAGCATGGCGCAATCGCAATTCTGGTTGGTCGCTGTGTGCCGGTTGTTCGGAGTCTGATCTCAATTCCAGCTGGGATGACCGGATATCCGTTTAGCAAATTTAGCGGCTTGACCATTATTGGGACACTTATTTGGAATACGATCTTAATCTTGATCGGCCATTTTGCTGGTCAGGCTTGGCAGCAGTTGCTTAGCGAACTGGATCAATGGTTAATGGTCATTTTAGTGATCGTAGCGGTTATTGCCGCATGCTATTTGTATTATCGGTTTGTGGCTAACCATCGGGATGACTCCAAATGAACCAATGGTAAAAAATTTAGGTATTTTGAAAAGGGCTGGCTAATTCATTCCCATTCTTGCGGGAAACGAATTAGCCAGCCCTTTTTGAAAGGCGTCGATCATATAAGCAATCATTGAATCATTAATCTTTTAAGTTAGTTTAAATGTTCCCTAAACTTTCCCTAAATCTTCTGACAAAAGTCACAATTGTATCTGCTTATTTTGTTATACTTATTATTAAGTATTCATAAAAGAAATGGTATCTACTTAACAAGGAGGAACCCGATGAAATGGTATAGCGAAACCCCAGAGTCAGTTTTAGAGGCATTAACAACCAACCGGATTTCTGGTTTAAGTGAGGACCAGGTTAGACAACGACGAGAAAAGGTCGGAACTAACCAACTGCAGACTGCTAAAAAGGAGCCGGCTTGGAAACTATTTCTTAAGAGTTTTAAAGAACCGTTAGTTATTATTTTACTGGTTGCAATTGCGTTAGCCTTGGCCAGTGCCTGGTACGATTTTAAAGTAACCGGTAATACTGAGCATGCCACTGCTTCAATTTATGAAGCAGCTGCAATTGCCCTGATTGTGGTGATTAACAGTGGCTTAACGTTTCACCAGACCCGCTCGGCCCAAAAATCATTAGAAGCACTGGCCAACATGCGACAGCACCACATGCACGTTTTAAGGGAAGGAAATTGGGTATCCCTTGCAACGCAGGAATTAGTGCCGGGCGATATTGTCAGCGTCAAATCCGGTGATTTTATTGATGGTGATTTGCGGTGGCTTAAAACGGCTGAACTTCAGATTAACGAATCACACTTAACCGGCGAATCGGACGCGATTAATAAAGACACGCAGGCCGTTTCAGAAGATACTGAATTGGGCGATCGGTCCAACATGGGCTATTCGGGCTCAATGGTGGTTAATGGCAACGGAATTGGCGTGGTGGTCGCGACTGGAATGAAGACGGAATTGGGCAAAATTTCTAGCTTGATGCAGGGGATTGACGATCAAAAAACACCAATTGAAAAATCAGTTCACGGATTAAGTAAAAAGCTTATGATGATTGCGGCAATGATTATTTTGCTGACAATTGGCTATGATGTGGTGAAGCAATTGATGGAAGCCGGCAGTGTTTCATTGGAAAGCTTGGCGGGGATCTCTTCGACAGCAATTGCCATTGCCGTGGCCTCAATTCCAGACGCAATGCCAGTGGTGCTATCGATTGTTTTAACCATTGGCGCTAAGATGATGGCGGATCAAAAAGGATTAGTTAAATCCCTTAGCAGCGTTGAAACGCTGGGGTCAACTACTTATATTGCTTCCGATAAAACTGGGACATTAACTAAAAACGAGATGACCGTTACACGTTTTATGGCTAATGGCCGGATTTACGACGTTGAAGGCAACGGTTATACACCGGTTGGAGACTTTATTGCCGAGGATGGTCAGCCAGTGGATGAGGCTGATTATCGGCGCTTCTTAGAAGTAGCCGTCTTGGATAACGAGGCCGAAATCAAATCGGATGACAAGCAGAATTGGCGTCCATTTGGTAATCCAACTGATGTTTCATTAGTTGTCTTGGCTGCCAAGCAAGGGATCAAACGGGATGCGCTATTGGAAGACCAGGGCAATCGCGATATTGATATCGTTAGGATCTTACCGTTTGACAGTACTCGGAAAATGATGACGGTGGTGATCAAAGAAAATGGTCAATATTATAGTTTAACCAAGGGTGCCCCGGATGTCGTCAAAAACCGCACTACTACGGCACTGGTTAATCAACAGGTGGTTAAGATTGATGAAGTAGCCGATGAAATTGAAACAACCATGCTGGCATTTGCCAATAGCGCGTTGCGGACCATTTCAATTAGTCAAAGAAAAGTGACTCGTGATCAAGCGTTGAACGCACCGAGCGAAGTGTTAGAACAAGACCTGTGCTTTCTAGGATTGGTCGGAATCATTGACCCGCCACGCGAAGAAGTTAAGGCGGCCGTTAATACATTAACCACTGCTTCGGTTAACGTTGTGATGATTACGGGCGATCACGCCGCCACGGCTAAAGCGATTGCCAAACGGTTAGGAATTATTCAATCAGACAATGCTAGGGTGATTACTGGTCGAGAACTTGAATCAATGAGTGATCAGCAATTAGCAGAAGCCGTCCTGACAACTCGCGTTTATGCCAGGGTCACCCCTGAACATAAGCAGCGAATTGTTAAGCAGCTCCAAGATCATCGACAGGTCGTTGCGATGACTGGGGATGGGATTAACGACGCCCCGGCGCTAAAGGCTGCCGATATTGGCATCGCTATGGGGATTAACGGAACGGAAGTGACCAAAGACGCCGCTGATCTGATTTTATTAGATGATCAGTTTACGACTATTGAGAAATCCGTTGAATCAGGGCGAACAATTTTTGCCAACATCTTAAACTTTATGCGCCACGAATTGACGACTAACGTAGCTGAAGTTTTATCGTTGTTGTTAGGGGTTTTCTTGATTACGGCACCAATTGGAAATATCACGGAAGTCACGCCAACGCTGACCGCCCTCATGGTTTTATGGGTTAACATGGTCAGTGACTCACTGCCGTCATTTGCTTTAGGGTATGATGAACCGGAAGCTGATGTGATGAAACAGCGGCCGCGAGATACGACCCAGTCGATTTTAGCAAATGGGATGCTACGGCGGGTGCTGTTTCGTGGTAGCATCATGGGTGCGGCTGTCTTTATTGCTTTTATTTGGGCAGCTAATCAAGGTTTTTCAGTTGCCGAAAGTCAGACAATTGCATTTTTAACGTTAGTATTCGGCCAACTCTGGCACGTTTATGATGCGAGAAGTGCTAAAACTTTATTTGACCGTAATCCATTCTCGAATTCACGCCTAACGTTGGCAGGGGGGTTTGCGGCAACGGCTTCAATTTTAGTCACCCTGATGCCATTCTTTAATCAGGTGATGGGAACAGCCCCGCTATCGATTAGTTTATATGTTGGCATCATTATCCTCTCGGCCTTGCCAACGTTTATTATCTCCGGTATCAAAAAGTTAATTGGATGGGCTCGTAATCGCCAAAATGATCCCGCCTTGGTTGAATAGGATTTTGGCAAACTTAAATAATTTACATTAATTGATGATGAGATGCTTCAAAAACGGGCAGCCAACAGATTAAGATAGTCTTGTTGGCTGCTCGCTTTTGAATGTAGAAAGGCCGATTAAACTTTAATTGAGATAATTTTAATTTGATAATTTAGATTAGGTGCTGAAACCGTGACAACGTCTCCTGAATGATGATTTAATAGGGCAGCGCCAATGGGAGAAGCAATCGAAATTTTATTATTGTCAATATCAACCTCTGGGGTGCCGACAATTTCATAGGTGTCGGTAGTGTGGTCATCAAGAAATTCAAAGGTGACAGTTTTACCAACTTCAACTGTATCAGTGTTGCTTGGTGTATAAACTTTCGCGTATTGCAGCTGTTTTTTGAGGAACCTCATTCGACTTTCGAGGTGTCGCAGGTCCCGTTTGGCCGCACTGTATTCAGCATTTTCGGATAGATCGCCAAGTGCTCTGGCATCGGCCAATGCTTGAATTTTTGATGGGCGAGCATTTTCTAAACTACGGATTTCGGTTTTAAGATGCTCATAGCCAGCCTTGGTAATTTGATTAAAGTGTGAGTCCAAGATGATCCCTCCTAAAAAAGTGAGCGGAGCAAAGCGGTTAGAAAGCGCCAAGTAGGCTAGGCGTTTCACGGCCGTCGGAGTGTAAGGCTCCTCAGACAGAAATTCCCGGGCTTGGAATTTTTGTCTGAGGTGCTTACACGGAGCTTTCTGCTTTGCGCAGCTGTCCTAAGAAAAGTGAACGCAACAAAGCGGTTAGAAAACGCCAGCAGGACTTAGGCACAAGCCACCACCCAACATAGTTATCTTATAAATTCTAGTATAAATTACGAAAAACTAAAACAAATTATTAATGCAAATGCTAAGAAAAGTGATTGTTAATTAATCATATTTAATCTATCATATATTTAGATAATAGTTTAATTATGAGTGGGAGATTAGCAATGAAAAAGTTAAAAATGGTGTTCTGTATACTGGCAACGATGACATTCGCATTGGCTGGGTGTTCTAGTAACCACGCTGATAATGAGAATAAACCTAAGATTAGCACTAAAACGCGTGATAAGATTTCAGAGTACGAGGGGATCATCAAGTCAGCCAGGAATTTGAACGAGAGCGGCAATTATAAAGCATCGAACAAAGCGTTAAATAGTATTCGGGTAGCTGACCTATCTAATCATGGCTTTGGATCTTTAAAAACGGAATATTTCCAGCTCCAAAAAAGTAATGATGCCTTTTTGCTTAAAAAGGCCAAAAAGCAGAACCAAGCAACTAACAACAATGCGAGTGGTGGCACAACTAACCTTAATCCTAACAATAGTTTTGACAGTTATGATAAGTTTGTTGGCGACTATGAATTTTACAATTATGATCCCGATCGGCTTCAAAGCGATTTGGTGATTGATTCAGATGGAACAGTCCTTCAAGAAAATACGGATGGTAGTAACTTTCATGGGGTGGCAACCATTTCGGCTGATAACCAAGGCGGTATTTTATCCTATGACGTGACAACTGACACCAATAAAACCAAGCAAATCACGGCTAACGTTAAGGTAGACGTCACTTGGAGTAATGGTGAGGTTGAAACTTATTACGGTTATACGGATTATGATGGCGATGCCGTGCTGACCGACGGCAAATCATATGATAGTGATTTGGTTAATGAGGTTTGGATTAAGTATTAAACTGGGTGGTTGATTTTGACCTAGCAGGTTTAAGTCAAGCCCAACAATTCAAACTGTTAACCAGAATTTAAACCAGTCAATTACCCCGTAGCTATAAGATTTACCTTCTAATATTACTAACATGACAACCGGTTTAACACGCTTGTAATTTATCGGCAACCTCTCTGTAAATACGATAGCGTATATTCTTACGTGTTGAGTAAATACAGAGGAGAATTCTTTTAATGAAATTTAAGAAAATCGTGATGGCCTTGATGGTCGCATTAACTTTTTACGGCACGTTTGATGTTGCCGCAACCACTGAAATCGCAAGCGCTAAAACAACCAAAGTTTACAAGTCCAATCTTTCAAAAGCAAATCAAAAAGCAAAAGCTTGGATTGCTTATCATGAATCGAGAGGGTCTTACACTGCTCGAAACGGCCGCTACGTTGGGAAGTACCAATTAAGTTCATCATACTTACACGGCGATTATTCAAAGAATAATCAAGAAAAGGCCGCTGACCATTACGTTTCTGCCCGCTATGGCAGCTGGGTCAACGCTAAAAAGCATTGGAAAGCCTATGGTTGGTACTAAGACAACTTAATCAGGTAACACAAAAGCCCGTCGATTTTTTGATCGACGGGCTTTTAATGTTGCCAATTAAATTAATTGGCGTCTTTAACAGTTGGAACACCAGCAACAGCTTTGAAGACGTCAGCCAGTGAGACGTGCATATCTGCGAATTTTTTGTTTAAGATCAATTGTCTAAATTGTTCAATTGACATTTTTTCCTTCTGTTTGAAGGGAAGTGGCGCAATTCCAGAGTTGACAGCTTGGTTAATACCGGTTGTTAAGGTGATAATAATGCCATCGCGACTGTCTAATCTGGCAGTGTAGTATTCGTAATAGGAAGGTACTTCATACTTTCCAACTAATTCTTGATGTTCCTGAAAATATTTAGTAATAAAGTCTTTAAATGAGTCTGCTGATTGCAAGGATGCTTTCCAAGCGGTTGTATCATCGATTGTCATATTAGGATCTCCTTTTTGCTGATTGACTAACTTCAAATTGAGGCAGTTTAGTGATAACTTCGTTAACTGATATGTCAGTATTCCGAAATCTAAACCCCTTTACTGTTAATTAGTTTAGCTTCTTTCCAAAATAAGTCAAGTGAAAACACCTATGAAAACGTTTAATATCGGTATTTTTATTATGATAATCAATGGAAACGCTCTCGAAAATCAATTAGTGTTTTATTGGTTACTTGCATATCAGTTATTGCCTTCATATAGTTAACCAACCAAAAGGTAACAACCATTCAAGAAAGATAATGATGTGAACACTATTATTCGGAATTTAAATTGTTTTTCAAATTCATTCGTGTTAGTATGACAATATTACGTTAAACACGAATAAAAGGGAGAATATCATGAATAATGTTTCTGTTTCGGCCGAGAAATCACCAGTTAAGAACGCCATCCTCGGCTTTCAGCATTTGCTGGCTATGTACTCGGGTGACATTTTAGTCCCATTGCTAATCGGTGGCGCTTTGAAATTTAACGCGGCCCAAATGACCTACTTGGTTTCAATGGATATCTTTATGTGTGGGGTGGCAACGCTGCTGCAAATTCGTCGAACCCCTATTACCGGGATTGGCTTACCAGTGGTGTTGGGGTGCGCGGTTGAGTACGTTGCGCCTTTGCAATCGATTGGGAAGAATTTTGGCTTGGGTTACATGTATGGTGGCATCATTGTTGCAGGATTATTTATTATTTTGATTGCCAAGCCATTTGCTCATATGAGAAAGTATTTCCCACTGGTCGTTACCGGCTCACTAATCACATTAATCGGGTTTACGTTAATGCCAGTTGCCTTTCAAAATATTGGTGGCGGCGATACGACTGCCAAAAGTTTTGGCGATCCCACCCATTTGTTTTTAGGCTTCTTTACCGCTTTGATTATTATTGTGCTAAATATTTGGGCAAAGGGATTTATAAAGCAAATTTCAATTTTAATTGGTATTTTAGTTGGCACCATCGTGGCAATCTTGATGGGAACGATTGATTTTGGGGCGGTTGGACAAGCACACTGGGCTCAATTACCGCAGTTCTTCTATTTTGGGACCCCTAAGTTTGAATGGTCATCGATTGCGACGCTAATTTTAGCAGCTTTTACGTGTATGATTGAATCGACGGGCGTCTACTTTGCTTTAAGCGATATTACAGGCAGAAAGTTAGCTGATCGGGATCTTGAGCATGGTTATCGTTCTGAAGGAATCGCGGCCATTCTTGGCGGGGTTTTTAATACCTTTCCTTACTCAACTTTTTCGCAAAACGTTGGAATTGTGCAATTGTCAGGGATCAAAAAGCTGACGCCAATTTATTATTCGGCATTTATGCTTATGATTTTAGGGCTGATTCCAAAGTTTGGTGCAATTGCAACCTTAATTCCAGCTTCCGTTTTAGGCGGTGCTATGCTCGTGATGTTTGGGATGGTAGGTGCTCAGGGAATTAAGATGCTTTCCCAAGTTAAACTAAATAATAAGAACTTACTAATTATCGCGATCTCTGTGGGGCTGGGCCTGGGTGTCACGACTCAACCGGCACTATTTCAGTATTTACCAGCAACGGTTCAAGTTATTATGAGTAATGGCATGGTTGTTGGTAGTTTTACGGCCGTTATCTTGAATATCCTGTTAAATCATACGGGGTTAAAGGACAAGGTCGAAGAGTAGTTTTTAATCAATAAAAGAGGCCCTCAATCAAATTCCGATTAGGATTTGATTGGGGGCTCTTTTAGGTAGCAGAATTGATCCGTCACTCATTGTCGGTTACCTTTTTGGCGTGTATTCATCAACATACTCCGTGATAATGTCAAGCAAGTCGGTGACTGGCTCTGAGGTTTGCTTATTCTTAATGTAAGAAATCCCAAAGTCAGCTGTTAGAACATCTGTCGGAATCTTAACAATATTGATGCCAGCTTTTTGCTCGTTTGTTAAACGTTGCTCGCCAGCAAAGGGTTCAGGTGTTACAATTGCGCCAACGTGTTCGATTGCGAGGTCGGATGCCAAATGCAAATCGGGAACTTCAATACTATATTCCGGGGTGATCCCCACGTCACTAAAGTAACTATTAATAAGTCGCTGATAGTTATCCTCTTGTGGTGTACCAATAAATGATTCGCCAGAGAGTTTGGTGAGATCCAAGTCTTCATAGTTTGTATAAAGTTGTCTTGGCACAAACAATTTGGATGTCTTGGGGATAATCAAAACTAATGGTAAGTGTGCGGCTGGCTGGTAGTCAACTTTATGGCTTTGCAATGCGTGGCCGATAAAGAAGTCGAGCGTACCGGACAAAAGGCGCTTTTCTGCATCCCGACTGGTCATCCGCGTAATTTGAGCGTGAATATTTGGATACTTATTATAGAAACGTACTAATACCGGCTTATATAAATCATTGGTAACAACCTCATTAGAGGCAATCGTTAAATGACCATATTTAAACTGGGAAAGATGAGTCATCTCACGATCAAGGTTCGATCGTAATCGGTTTTCCTCCTGCAAATAAGCCAGAAGCCGATCACCAGCATATGTTAGCTGGATTGGATGAGACGATCGATCGATTAATTTAACGCCGAAATTGACTTCCGCGTTTTTAATAACCCGGCTAATATACGGCTGAGTAACGAATAATGCTTGGGCGGCCTTTGACATATTTCCTTGTGCCTTTATCTCTTCAAGAAACGAAAGTAATTTGCTGTTCATAATGCTTATTCTCCTTTGGGACCCCTCATCAAAATGTTATCCGACAAACAGATTATAGGATATTCCAGTAATATATGCATGAATTATGACTTACACCGAATAATCTATCTTTATGATGCTACAGTTAAGTATACCAATTCGTAATTGACCGGTAAAGGGTGTTCATCTTTTCGCTGGTGTATTAAATAATTCTTAACAATTGTATAACTTAGTAATCAATTCGTTAATCATCTAGATATAAATGTTTTGACATATTAAAAGCTCACTATGGATTAAGTAAGATGGTAAAATTATCTCAGGCGAAGTTTATAACGATTATAGCAAGTAATGGTCAAAATGTAGGGGCTCATGCGTTAGGTAGCCCAGAAAGCATTTTGCCCGTATTCAAAAAGCTGCCCCTAAACTTACCGAGCAGCTTCTAATCGCTTTTCTTTGCTCACTTTTGAGGAGGACATCAAATGAGAATTGAACAATCACCGGAATTTCAAATTCATTTGCAGAACCTAAAAAACAAAGATCCACTATTTCTTGAAACAATTTATAATGTCGGCAACGGCCATATTGGTGTGCGGGACTCCAATCCCCTTCAGGGCAATAACCTTGACTATATTGGCTCTCCCGGTCTCTTTATTAATGGTTTTTTTGATTACAATGAAGTTTCTTATGGAGAAAAGTATCGCGGCTATCCTGATAATGATCAAGTGATCAACCGATTATTTGATCCCCGATTTATTCGAATCAAGGTTGATAACGAGGATTCGGCGGTTGATCACTTTCGAGTTGAAAATATTGATAAAAACTTGGATATGCAAACGGGACTGGTTCATGAACTGTTTAGCGTCACAACGCCGGAAAACCGCAATTTTAATCTAGTTGTTGAAAGCTTTGCGAGCTTGAGCAAGCAGAATGTATACGGTGTCAAATATTCGATTATCCCGACTAATTTTGAAGGTGATATTGAGCTCATCAAGGTTCATGATTACGTAAATCAGGCCACCCATGCGCAAGCAGACGATGTGCGGGTTAATCAGGATGTCGGCCAAATGCAATTGGACTTTCTTCCTGATAATGGCCAGCCGAGTTATTTGGTCACGACCTTTCGAAGCCAGCAAGGGGTAATTTTAACCTTTCAAGCCGGAACGCCAACGGATTCCAATCCAGCTATTGACTATTTTGAAGACGCTAATCGTCACTATGGTTATCGTAGCCAATACCACGCCAAACCAGGTAGCCAAAAAGAATTTGAATTTTTATTTTCAATTGGTAATATTCATCCCTTAGTAAATGCCAGAATGTATGCGGATCAATATTTAGCTTCATTAGATAATTTTATTCGCAACACAACCTTTAATGCTGAATTAATGGCTTCTGCCCAAGTTTGGCAGACCTTTTGGCTGCATAGTGACGTTAAAATCGATGGCGATCCGGTTATTCAATCCTGTATTCGATTCAACTTGTTTGAGCTTAACCAGTCAGCCGGAAGAGACGAGTTTACCAGTATTCCCGCTAAGGGGTTGACTGGCAACGGCTATGGCGGTCAGTTCTTTTGGGATACAGAAATTTTCATGCTGCCATTTTTTGTTTACACTGAACCAGCAATTGCTAAAAAATTGTTAATGTTTAGGTATCATACATTGCAAATGGCTAAAGAGCAGGCAAGTGACTTTGGTCTTGCCAAGGGCGCAATGTATCCGTGGCGAACGATTAATGGATTTGAGTCTAGCTCATATTGGCTGGCTGGGATGGCTCAGTTTCATATTAACGCTGATATTGCCTTTGCGGTTGAGCAGTATTACACGATTACAAACGATGAAGATTTTTTAAAAAATTATGGCTTTGAGATTATTTTGGAAACAGCTAGATTTTGGATGCAATATGGCAACTTTGCTGAAATCGATGGTGAACGTCATTTTGTCATTAATCGGGTAACCGGGCCGGATGAATATAGCGCCCTTGTTAATAATAATTATTATACTAATGTGATGGCCCAGTTCAATTTGCGGCTGGCGGTGAAATATGCCAAGTTGTTTAATGATACGGATATTTCAATTCAACTTAATGTAACTGCAGAAGAGCTTGAAGATATGCAGGAAGCAGCAGACCTGATGTACTTACCTTACGATCAGAAGCGAAATGTGAAGTTACAGTTCCAAAATTTTGAACAGTTGCCGCGAATGGATATTGACGCGATTGACCAAAGCATGTTTCCGCTATTATTGCACTTCCATCCATTAATGCTGTACCGCGCGCAGGTTAACAAGCAAGCCGATACGATCATGGTCGATTACATGTTCCCCCAAGGAAATACAAAGGAACAATTAAAGGCTGACTACGACTTTTATGAACCAATCACGACTCATGATTCCAGTCTTTCAAAAGCCATCTATTCAATTGTCGCTGCCCGGATTGATCGTGATCAACAGGCCTATGATTTCTTCTCCCAGGCGGTCAAAACGGATCTAATTGATTTGCATCATAATACCAAAAATGGCATTCATGCCGGTAGTTTGGGAGCGGCTTGGTCAGGGATTGTCTATGGATTTGCCGGGATTGTGAATAATGCCGATCATTTTTCGCTAGAACCCCATTTACCAGATGCGTGGAACTGTTTGAAATTTAAGCTCCAGCTGCATCATAACGAGCTATTGTTTACAATTTATCAAGACCAAGTAGAAGTTGAATTGATGAGCGGCAAAGGGCTGACTTTATCCATATACGATAAGAAGGTCAAAGTATCTTCAGAAGCTCCCCAGAAAATCTGTAAATATTAAGTCGAAGTTTAATTTTTCAATGGGCGGTGCTAGTTTGCGCTGCCTTTTTTCGATGGCTGAATTGATAAATTCGGTTAGTGTTTTTGCGAGTAAGTGAAAAGTTTCTCCCGATTGTTATAGGAGGGGGAGGTGATTGTGCCAGTTAGAAGCCGCTATGTGAGTACTTCTGACAAAAATCCCAAGCTTTTGGTAGGCAGCGGCTGATGTTTCAGTTCTTAAACGCTTGGCTCACTTTTCATACCAAATTTTCGCAAAAAGGCGCTCTTTGTATTATTATTTGTTATGATAGTGTTATGCAAATGACTTGGTGATTACTGAATATTTAAACAAGTTTGCAAAGGGCGATAGCTTAATAGTTATGGCCTTGTGGAAGGGATGGACTTCGATGAAAAAGGAAGCTCGGCAATCTAAAATTGAGCAAATTATTAACCAATACACCATTACAACGCAGGATGAATTAATGGCAAAATTAAAGCTTTCCGGCATTAATGTCACTCAAGCAACGCTGTCTCGGGATATTCGCGAGATGCAAATTGTCAAACAACCGGATAGTTCTGGGAATTCTCGTTACATGATTTTTAAGTCGGGAAATCAAAATGAATTGGAACGCATGTATCGAATGATTAATGGGACGGTAACTGATATTCGTCAGATTCAATTTATCAATGTGATTCACACCCAACCAAGCTATGCCAATCCTTTGGCGGCGGTTGTAGATGATTTGCATTTAGACGATGTAGCTGGTACGTTGGCCGGCTATGATACTATCGTCCTTTTTAGCCCGTCAATAGAGGCTGCCAAGCGGATTAATGATTTATTCACCAAACATTCGAATCCGGATTTATTGGTATCTTCTTTGCATGATTAACGGTATACGGACAGTTGCCAGGCCAATCGATTAAGCACTTTGCAACTGCGATTTTAATTTCAAAGGGGGAGATAGTATGCCCCCCCAAAAAAATGAAACAAATCGCGTCACCATTTCCGATCTTGGAGTGGTGGCGCGATTTGTTTCATTTCCGATCAGCTGGTTAGCGCGTAAATCAGGCGCTCACTGTGGCTGGTATATTTTTTTTGAATGTTAGCGATAATCCAGATTGCATTTACAAGAGTGGATAGCCCGATTTTAGGCACCCCATGGATAATGGTTGGAACGGTTTAGTCAGTTTACTTGGCGATCACAAAAAAGAGATGTTATAAACAACGGTTTCCTATCGGGGTTAACGGATTGACTGATTTTCTTACTGATTAATCTTATGAAGGCGACGTCTATTCAAAAGAAACTTGATGCCGGCCGCAATTGCAAAGCCGGTGAGCCAAATTAAGCCAATGATGGTTAATTTGATGCCAAGTGATAGTCCGGGCGTTTGATAATGCAGCTGAATAAAGTGGCGGCCAGCCGGAATCTTGGCGCCAACGAAGCCTTGGTTGACAATAAAAGTGTTGGCAGGGTGGCCATCAATTTTTAAGTGCCAGCCGGTTGAATAGGGAATCGAGGTTGTTAATAGCCGACTTTGATTGACAGCGTTGGTCTCGCCGCTAATGGCGTTGTTGGTAACTGTTTGGCGTTGCAGCCCGGCTTGCTGGAGTCGATGGATTTGTTGATTATACTGGCGGTTAAATGGAACGGCGATGAGCTTGACTTGATCAAAATGCAGCTGTTTAACGCCTTTAAATCGGAGGACTAATGATTTTCGCGGTTGATTAGCATAACCTAAATTGACAACCACCTGTTGGCGATCTTCGTAATCTGATAGATTATTCATCGGTAATTGCCGGAAATAGGCAAAATTGATTGGCGAGGTAATGGCCACCGTATAGCCACCGAGGTCTGGTTGCTGAATGGCGGTCCTTAAACGATTGATTTTAGCTAATTTTGAAACGGGGGTTCCATCGATAATTGAATCGGCCCGTAAACTGTTAAGGCGATCCATCGCAGTATGACAGCCTTTGTCAATACCATTAATAACCAGATATAGCTCGCTGTTTTGAGCCTTTTTGGGTTGATTGATTGTTAGCCGATAAGCCAAATGACGGCCCTGAGCATCGCTGTCCATCATATGAAGACCGGTATGATTAAAGCGTTGATTGCGAGCGATGACGGCTTTATTTTTGGCCAAAACAGCCTGAAGCGGTTTACCATTGGGATTGACACCGGTAGCCTTTTCCCAGATAGCAATTTTACGCTTTGGCAGCGTCGTCCGATACTTTTTGGCGGTCGCACGATAACGGCTATTTGGGGAAAGTCGTAGTCGCGATAAGACGGCTTTGACCGGGGTATCAACAAGGTGTTGATCAAACAATTGAACCGAATATTGAACCGGTTGGGTGGTTACTTTGGGCTGAATAGATTTAATCCCCGAAACGGATTGGTTAATTTGAGCTCCTTGAAGCAGGGATTGCTCACGTTCGAGTGGCGATAAATGATGATAAGTCGAAGCCGTGATTGCCTGGTTTTGGGTATATACCAGTGGCAATGCCAGATTGTTTTTTAAAAGAACCGTGCCAGAATGATTACTGAGCCCGCTGACTGGCTGTTCTGGAAAATCGACAATGCGGCCATTTTTGCGCACAAAGTGATACCCATAGGGGATTGCTTGGGGGCGTTTGACGATATCTGTTTTGGTAAACATGTAGCGAACACCTAATTGGTTTAACAAGGTTGTTCGCCCATCGCCTTCACCCAAAACAGAGTTAACGACCGCCTGAGAATCATTAAGTGATCGGCTGAATCGATAAACATAGCCGTTTTGAATTGAGTAGTAAGCGCCGAGATCATGAGTGCCGAGGACCATAGGAATATTATTACCGGCCGTTCGGTGAGAATAATAACGTTGACTGGTCGTGGTTCGATAAAAGCCGCCTTGAGTGGGGAGCTTAGCCTGGGCGCCATCGTAATATTTGTTAAGCCATTGGGAAGCGGCACCGACGGCAACGTTAGCGTTGATATTTTTACTGTTGTTTGGACTAAACCATCCTTGACCATTGCTGATGAGATTGACAATGACCAGGCTGCTTAAGATGACCGCGACGGTTCTAGGAGATAGTCGAAGGGGCACTTGACAAGCAAATAAAAGTAAAAAGCAGCCCGCAAATCCATAAGCAATCAAATCATTTTGCGGCAAGTTAAGGGTAAATCCCTTAGTTATCCAAACAAGACTGATTAACATCACAAACGCGCCAAGGAGCCAGATCAGGTCGCCCCTTGATAGTTTTGCCAACTGATCGACTAAAATCATCGTGGCCAAGGAAAAAGGAAGGACCGCTAAAAACAACCACCGATTTGACGGGGTTGATAGCCCATTGGTAGTCGCGCTAATCTGTGGCAAAAGCATGCCGATGATAATCAAAACCAGAATGATTGCCAATGATCGGTATTTTTTGAAATGGCGAAGGACATAGATGGCTGCCAGAAAGACAAGTCCACAAAGGTTGAGAACTAACCAGTAATCTTTGGTGGTGGTGCTGGTCATCAATTGGTTTGGGATAGCTAGGTAATATTTTATTGGGTAGAGCAGCAAACCATTTGCAAATTTTGCGTGATAGGCAATGCGAGTTGATTGAAAGACTGTAAGTAAGGTAGGAACTAGAATCACGCTCGCCATTAATAGCCCAGTTATAATGGCTTGGGCAAGACAATAGATGATTTTTTTCAATGGTAATTGGGCCGTGTGAGCAATATGTAAGTATCTGGTTAGTAAGTAAACAAACGTGCCAAGTGCCAGCATGTAAGCAAAGTAAAAGTTACTGATGAGCGTTAAACCAATCGCAATTGCCAGCGGTAGCCAGTTCTGCCGATGAAGCACCTTTTCAACCCCCATTGCAAGAAGTGGAAACAGCATCATCGGCAACAAGAAGAATGGGTGGTGCATTGAAACGTAAAAGTTGTAACCAGAAAATGTGTAAATAAGGGTGCCAATCAGTTTGCTATGACGGCTAAATGAACGCTCATTGGCCCAGGCGAGAAAGGCTACGCCGACACAGTATAGGCGTAATATAATGAGAACTTGATAACCAAATTCTAGTTGACGGGCAGGAAATAAGGCAATTAAGTAACTAAATGGGTCACCAATAACATAGAAGGCAAATGTCGTGAGTTGATCGGCGCCAGCACCAAGATTCCAAGACCACCCAAACAATGATTGGTGAACCCTGCCCTGCAGAATCGCCTGAAATTGTGCCAAGATAGGGAAATGTTGGGCGATCCCATCTACGTTCCAAATTAAAGTTTTACCAGCCAACCAGGGAATCGTATAAGTTAATAGGCAGATTAGCAAAAAAGCTGCTGTGTACATCAAAAAAATAGATAATTTAGACGAACGTCTCCTCAAATAAGTTCCGGTTTGCATGAAAGTCCCTCCTCAATGCTAATTTAATTGTTACTTTTAGCAGGAGTAATGGCAAGCAATCGGATAGAATTTAATAATATTGAAAATAATGTTATCTTGGTGTCTTTTATGTTGCAACTTTTTTACAATTGATGGTTAAAAATTTACTTGGTAATTAACGAACTCCCCCCAGATAAACTTATGAATTTTTTGGTTAATAGTTGTGAATATTTTATGAAAGCCAGAAATATTTATACTGAATAGATGAGAATGTTAGTGTGGATTTGAGGGAAAATCGGTGGACTACCGCTTTTTTGATATTCTAATCAAAAAATTATCTTCTAATCTTATTAATAGACATTGTATAAAAAACCGGTTATGCTAACTTGTGAAGGGATGATTAAATAAAAAAATTAATAATAAAATGCCTTCAGATATTGTGCACTAATTTTGTTAAAAATCTCGCATTTTTGATGATAAAAAATGTACGATAGCGTTTCCAAAAAAGACTATGATGTAATTGTACTCAAAGGAAGAGGAGGTAACAAGAATGACAAGTCCAATTCATGTAACATCTGAAATCGGTAAGCTCAAAACAGTTTTACTGAAACGACCTGGTAGGGAAATTGAAAATTTCACCCCGGAAATGATGCCACGCTTACTGTTCGATGATATTCCATATTTACCAATTGCTCAAAAGGAGCATGATTACTTTGCCGATACACTTCGAGATAATGGGATTGAAGTCCTTTATCTGGAAAAACTAGCCGCTGAAGCATTAGATGCTGGTGGTGACAAAGTTCGAGACGATTTCTTAGAGCAAATGTTAACCGAATCTGGATATGCGACAGGCACAATCCATGATGCCTTAAAAGACTACTTGGGCAGTATGAATAATCAAGACATGGTCAATAAGATCATGGAAGGGATTCGGAAGAACGAAGTTGACTTCGTTCCAACAGACTTAGTCAGTGCTGCCGAAACTGAAGATTATCAATTCTATATGGACCCAATGCCTAACCTTTACTTTACCCGTGATCCATCGGCATGTATTGGTGAAGGCTTGAGTATCAATCATATGACTTACCCAGCCCGGCAACGCGAGTCATTGTTTAATGAAATTGTGATTAAGTATCATCCACGATTTGCAAACAAGGGCATCCATGTATGGCGTGACCGCAATCACGACACTCGAATTGAAGGCGGCGATGAATTAGTCCTGAATGATCACGTGATGGCAATCGGGGTTTCACAACGAACTTCTGCTGATGCCATTCAAGACATTGCCAAGAATTTATTTAAAGACGGGCATTTTGACACCGTTATTGCAATTAAGATTCCACACAATCATGCAATGATGCATTTAGATACTGTGTTTACAATGATTAATTACGATCAATTCACTGTTCATCCAGGAATTTTAGGCGAAGGTGGCCACATCGATACTTGGACGATTACACCAGGCAAAAATGAAGGTGAACTTCATCTTGAACACCGGACCGACTTAAAAGCGGTTTTGAAGGATGCATTAAAGCTCGATGACTTAGATTTAATTCCAACGGGCGGTGGTGATCCGATTATTGCTGGCCGTGAACAATGGAACGATGGCTCAAACACTTTGGCAATTGCGCCAGGCGTTGTTGTTACCTACAATAGAAACTACGTATCAAATGACTTGCTTAGAAAACACGGTCTCAAAGTACTGGAAGTTATCTCAAGCGAGTTGTCAAGAGGACGTGGGGGTCCACGTTGCATGAGCTGCCCAATTGTGAGAGAAGATATCTAGTTGATAAAACCGATGGTTAACAATTACCAAGTAGGTCAGGCGTTAAAATAGCTACCTCCTTAACTTTAAGCCCATGGTTTTGGGCTTAAAGTTAAGGCGCTTATACGCCGCTGACCAATGCTTAATAGGCAGCTTGCTACAATGAAAGGTTATCATGGTATTTGATTATTCAGTACCCAAACAAATTATCAAGGAGAATCGATTATGACAAAAGACTTCAGACAAAACGTATTTCAAGGACGTAGCGTATTAGCAGAAAAAGACTTCACAGCTTCAGAGCTGGAATATCTAATTGACTTTGGATTACATCTCAAAGCCTTGAAAAAAGCTGGTATTCCGCATCACTATTTAGAAGGAAAAAACATTGCGCTTCTATTTGAAAAGTCATCAACACGAACCCGTTCAGCATTTACCACTGCTGCAATTGATCTTGGTGCCCACCCAGAATACTTGGGTTCGGGTGACATCCAATTAGGTAAGAAGGAGTCGACTTCAGATACTGCTAAGGTTCTTGGTAGTATGTTTGATGGGATCGAGTTCCGGGGATTCAAACAAAGTGATGCTGAAATTTTAGCTCGGGATAGTGGTGTTCCGGTTTGGAACGGGTTGACAGATGAATGGCACCCAACTCAAATGTTAGCTGATTTTATGACGGTCAAAGAAAACTTTGGTAAACTTCAAGGCTTAACTTTAACCTTTATGGGCGATGGCCGAAACAACGTTGCCAATTCATTGTTAGTTACTGGTGCCATTCTAGGTGTGAACATTCACATTGTGTCGCCAAAAGAATTGTTCCCAACAGATGAAATTCAAAATATTGCCAAGGGATTCGCTGAGAAGTCAGGCGCAAAGCTGTTGATTACCGATGATCTTGATGAAGGTATGAAGGGTTCAAATATCGTTTATACTGACGTATGGGTATCAATGGGTGAAAGCAACTGGGAAGAGCGCGTTAAGTTATTAACCCCATATCAGGTCAATATGGCTGCACTGAAGAAAACCGGCACACCTGATGATCAGTTGATCTTCATGCATTGCTTGCCTGCATTCCATAATACTGAAACCGAATATGGTAAAGAAATCGA
This sequence comes from Lentilactobacillus fungorum, assembly GCF_016860605.1. Classification (GTDB taxonomy): domain Bacteria; phylum Bacillota; class Bacilli; order Lactobacillales; family Lactobacillaceae; genus Lentilactobacillus; species Lentilactobacillus fungorum. The sequence continues at coordinate 147,418 of NZ_BNJR01000017.1, read as the reverse complement.
AGAAAAATATGGCATTACTGAAATGGAAGTTACTGATGAAGTGTTCACCAGTAAGTATGCTCGTCAATTTGAGGAAGCTGAAAACCGAATGCACTCAATTAAAGCAATGATGGCAGCCACATTAGGCAACCTCTTTATTCCAAAGGTTTAAATAGGTGCCAAACCACTAGATAGGTTCGATGGGTTGTATTTTTAATCCCGACTCTTTGGTTAGTTGATCCGATTAGTGTCAAAGGCTGTTGAAAATTGCTTATGAATAAATTGCAATGAGGTAGAACGGTATCTACTGATTGCACACAAACTTGAACCTCCAAGAAAACTTAGTCAAACAATCTGAGGGACTGGCAGCAAAACAATTGTTTTGTCCCAGTCCCTTTTATTTTTTAAGAAAGAAGGAGAAATTTATGGGACGGAAAATAGTAGTTGCACTGGGCGGCAATGCCATTTTATCTAAAGACGCTTCTGCCGCAGCCCAACAGCAAGCGTTACGTGATACAGCAGAACACTTGGTTAAGTTCATTGAAAACGGTGATCAACTGATTATTTCGCATGGAAATGGCCCCCAAGTTGGTAATTTATTACTTCAACAAGCTGCTGGCAGTACCGAGGATAACCCAGAAATGCCACTTGATACAGCAGTTGCAATGACTCAAGGAAGCATTGGCTATTGGATGCAAAATGCAATGAATCAGGTTATCAAGGAAAAGGGCTTGAATAAAACAGTTGCAACGGTTGTCACCCAAGTAGAAGTAAGTGCCGATGACCCGGCATTTAGCCACCCGACTAAGCCAATTGGACCATTTATGAATAAAGATGAAGCTGATTTAGCTAAGAAACAAAATCCTGATTTTACGTTTGTTGAAGATTCTGGCCGAGGTTATCGCCGAGTTGTTCCATCTCCTAAGCCAATTGGGGTTGTGGAGACTGAGGCGGTTAATACGCTTGTTGACGCTGGCATTGTTCCAATTTCAGTAGGTGGCGGCGGAATCCCGGTGGTTAGCAACGGTTCTCAGTTGGTGGGTAAAGAAGCAGTGATTGACAAAGACTTTGCAAGCGAAAAACTAGCTGAGCTAGTCGGTGCCGATGCCTTGATTATTTTGACGGCAGTTGACCATATCTTTGTTAACTTTAACCAACCAAATCAACAAAAACTTGAAGCGGTGACGGTTAGCGAATTAGAAAAATTTGTTGGTGAAAACCAATTTGCGCCAGGAAGTATGCTGCCAAAAGTTCAAGCAGCGATGGACTTCGTGAAGGCGACTGGAAAAGAGGCGGTGGTTACTGCACTTGATAATATTGAAGGGTTCATTGAAAACGGTAGCGGGACAGTGATTAAGCCAGAGCCGTCGAAAGTATAAGCTGTTTAGTATATAGACCTAACGTTACGGATGTAAAATTTAGTTAGTTGAGATATGACAAAGCCCCTGAGGTAAATGGCTGAGATCTCTTGTTATGAAAATGGGTCTTTAAGAGAATTCCCTTTGCCTCGTTAGTACTCGAAAGGACTACTGTGATGGAAAAAGATGTTAATTTAAATGGCAACGCCAATGGTATTGGCCTGCCAGCGTTAGTTGCAACGGTTGTGACGTCTTCCATTGGTTCGGGTATCTTTGCATTGACCTCCGATCTAGCTCATGCAGCTTCTCCAGGGCCTGCATTGATTGCATGGTTGATTGTCGGTGTTGGAATTTTAATGCTATCGCTGTCCTTAAACAATTTAGTTATGAAGCGCCCTGATCTTGAAGGCGTGTTTGCCTATGCTGAAGCGGGTTTTGGCCAGTATGCCGGCTTTATTAGTGGCTGGGGCTATTGGTTGTCTGCCTGGTTGGGTAACGTGGCCTTTGCGACCGTTATGATGAGCTCGATCGGTTATTTCTTCCCAATATTTAAGTCCGGGCAAAATTTGCCGTCAATTTTAGCGGCCAGTATTGCTTCTTGGGCCCTCACTTATATTGTGAATCAAGGAGTTGAAAGCGCCGCAATTTTGAATGCCATTGTAACGATTTGTAAATTAATTCCACTGTTCACTTTTATTGTTGTTGCCATTATTTTGTTCAAAGGCAATTTATTTACGTCCATGTTCTGGAATAACCTCAGTGGCCATTTTGATGGTGGTCAAGGAGTTGGCACTCAGATCAAGAATTGTATGATGGTGATGATGTGGGTTTTTGTTGGAATTGAAGGCGCCGCAATGATGTCATCGCGGGCAAAAAAGAAGTCTGATGCGGGCCGGGCGACAATTTTGGGACTTTTGTGCTTGTTGCTAATTTATGTATTGGCGTCTGTCTTGCCTTATGGTTATTTAACAAGGGGTGAACTAGCAACCATTCACCAACCAGCTATGGTTTATATTTTTAACGATATGGTAGGAAATTGGGGCGGCATCTTTATTAGTATCGGCTTAATTATCTCCATCCTAGGATCCTGGTTATCCTGGACAATGTTACCAGCTGAAACGATGCGGCTAATGACAAACCGAAAATTATTACCGCCAATATTTGGCCGGGAAAATAAACACCGGGCCCCAACTTTCTCTCTCGTGTTAACGGCTGTTTTGATCCAACTTTTTCTCTTTACACTGCTATTCACTGAAAAAGCCTACAATTTTGCTTATTCACTTTGTACGGCGGCCATTGTGATTTGTTATATTTTCGTCGCCGCTTATCAAATTAAGCTATCTTGGCAGCATATCCACGAAAAAGGGAGTTTTAAGCAACTGGTGATTGGCCTAATTGCCTTTTTATTCCAAGTTGTTGGCATCACACTTGCCGGGCTTCAATATGTTTTGTTATGCTTTATTGCCTATATTCCTGGAATATTCTTCTATGCAAAAGCCCGTAAAGATGCCGGTGCTACCCAATGGTTATCAAAATCCGAATGGGCCATGACTAGCTTAATTGCGCTTGGGGCGATTGTGAGTGTTGTATTATTGGTAGTAGGTAAAATATCCGTTTAAAACACTGGAGGGAAATCAAATGCAAATTGCTGGATTTGGGGTTGAAGAATGGTTAAATGTCTGGGAGAAAAAGGCCACTTATGACATTGCGCAAAGTACCATTGCGTCAATGACAATGCAAGAAATTTTAGATTTAGATGGTCAAAACGGCCAAACGTTTTATGACTTGCTTAACAAGCAAAAGATGAACTACGGCTGGATTGAAGGATCACCAGAATTTAAGCAAGAAGTGGCTAAATTATATGACCATGTTTCACCGGACAACGTCCTGCAAACAAATGGCGCAACCGGAGCTAATCATTTAGCGTTATACGCGCTTGTCCAACCTGGGGATCATGTTATTTCGGAATATCCTTCTTACCAACAGCTATACGATATCCCTAAATCGCTGGGCGCAGAGGTTGACTATTGGCATATTCATGAAGAAGCTGATTGGTACCCGGACATTGCTGAATTAAAGCAATTAATTCGACCGGATACGAAATTGATTTGCTTAAATAATGCCAATAACCCAACCGGAACAATCCTCAATCGGGACTTCTTGGAGCAAGTAGTTGAGATCGCCAAGTCGGTTGGTGCTTATGTTTTAGTAGATGAAGTTTATTTACCCTTGGATGATCCAAGCAAATTTGTGTCAATTGTTGACTTGTATGATAAAGGAATTGCCACCAACTCATTGTCAAAGACTTATTCAGTTCCAGGAATTCGAGTTGGCTGGACAGCAACTAATCATGAATTAGCTGATTTGTTTAGGAAGTATCGAGACTATACGATGATTTGCTGCGGTGTTTTTAATGATATGCTGGCAACCTATATTTTGAAGAATCGGGATAAGATTTTGGCAAGGAATCGCCAACTCGTTTTAACTAACTTAAAAATTTATAAGCAGTGGATTGATTCCGAGCCACGAGCAAGTGTCATTATGCCCCAGGCTGTGTCAACATCGTTTCCTAAATTGGACGTGCCAGTAGACATTGAGCAATTCTGTATTCGATTACTTAAGGAACAGGGTGTGTTGCTTGTTCCGGGAAATCGATTTGATATGCCCGGACACGTTCGACTTGGATACTGCGCTCCAGAAGAAACGTTGCGTGAAGGCCTCAAGCGATTGTCGCTATTTTTGAGACAATATGATTAATCGGTGACTTTCTGCAAATGTTTAACCCCAAGAATAGTCACTCATCAGTGCTGATTTGAATCTGGGTGTCTTTAATTGACGCTTAGGATTTATAATGGGTGTTAGTTGGGAAATTGAAGACCAAGCGATGCTTTTAGGGATTGATTACCGAAGCGATTCGTGGGGGACCCTTTTCTTGATGAGATAACCGTTTTTGGGGAGATTAATGATTATGAAAAATAAGCATGTAGATCAACTAGACGCAGATAAGCTGCGAACCCATCCAGAATTTGGCCCGTTGACTGATGAGAACATTGAGAAGTTGATCGCGGCGACAAAGGTAAAAAGCTATCACCGCGGACAGATTTTATTCGATCAAGGGGACCCTCGAAATAACTTTTATTATTTAGTTGATGGCGTCGTTAAGTCATTTCACTGGAATGAAGATGGTGAAGAACAACTTTATTTATATGTTCGCCAGAATAAAGCTTTCCCATATATTGGCCTGTTTGACGATGAATACTATGCGTACACCGTTGAAAGTATGACTGAGGTGAAGCTTCTGGAAATGCCAATGCCATTATATGAGGAAGTCTTGCGGGCAACTCCCGAACTCATGGTGAATGCGATCCGTGAGATGAGTCGAATTATTAACATGGCGGAAACACAATTACAGGAAATGGTCACAACTAGCGCCAAAGCCAGAGTATGGAACGCTATTTGGTTTTTAGGCCAACAAATTGGAGATGATCAAGAAGATGGGACGATCTTGATTCCTTATCCAATGACTTTGATTGAATTATCGAAAGTGAGTGGCACAACTCGCGAAACGACTAGTCAAATGGTTCAGCAATTGGTTAAAGAAAACAAGATCCAATACAATCGAAAGTATTTCAAAATTTTAGTTAGAGATCAATCATCTACCTAAAAGAGGAGTGAGTCATATGGAAGAGAAAAAAGACGGTAAGTTAGGCTTGCTGGAATTAATTGGCCTTGTTGTCGGTTCAATCATTGGCGGCGGGGTATTTAACCTCATGCACGATATGGCCGCTGGCGCCGGCCCGGGTGCCATTATTATTGGCTGGATCATTACCGCAATTGGGATGGTAATGCTGGCATTAACCTTTCAAAACCTCATCATGAAGCGTCCGGATCTTGATGCCGGAATTTATAGTTATGCAGAGGCTGGCTTTGGTAAGTACATGGGCTTCAACTCTGCATGGGGCTATTGGCTATCTGCTTGGCTTGGGAATGTCGGCTACGCAACTTTGCTAATGAGTGCGGTAGCTTATTTCCTGCCAATCTTTGGCAACGGCCAAAATATTTGGTCAATCATCGCTGCCTCCTTCATTTTATGGGCTTGTCATTTTATGATTCTACGCGGTGTTGAATCAGCATCATTTGTCAATGTTGTGATTACGATTGCCAAATTGGTGCCAATCTTCTTATTTATTCTAATTGTCTTGTTTGCATTTAAGCTCAATATGTTTACCAGTAACTTTTGGTTTACGCCAACTGGCAAGTTTCAGTTTGCGGATGTCTTATCGCAAGCTAAAAGTACGATGTTGGTAACGGTTTGGGTGTTTATCGGTATTGAAGGAGCCGTTGTCTTTTCCGGTCGGGCTCGCAAACGTTCGGATGTCGGTAAAGCAACCGTTCTTGGCATTATCACTGTTATTTTGATTTATATGTTAGTAACATTGCTCTCATTTGGTGTGATGAGTCGAGCAGGGTTGTCTCATTTAACCCAACCGGCAATGGCTGATTTGCTTAAAAGCGTTGTTGGTGAGTGGGGATCAGTTGTCGTTAATCTTGGCTTGATTATTTCAGTGGTTGGTGCTTGGCTGTCTTGGACGATGTTTGCTGGCCAATTGCCATACGAAGCCGCCAAGGAAGGGTCTTTCCCTAAAATGTTCGCCAAGGAAAATAACAACGGCGCCCCGATTACGTCATTAACCGTTACTAACGTGTTGGTTGAGCTGTTTATGTTTACGTATCTCATTACTGCCGAGGCTTATAACTTCTTTTATTCAATTGCCAGTGCCGCAATTTTGATTCCGTATGCCTTTTCAGCCTTTTACCAATTAAAGTATTCAATCAACGATGATCATGGTAAAGGTCGTGCGGGCAACATTACGATTGGGATTATCTCCAGCGTCTATGCCTGCTGGTTATTATTCGCAGCAGGGGTTAATTATCTCTTATTAATGTCATTGCTGTTTGCTGCTGGTATTCCAGTATTTTGGATTCTACAAAAACGCGATAACCACGCCAAAAAAGTATTTGGCCCCGTTGAAATGACCCTTGCGATCTTGATTGTGATCGCTGCGATTTATACCATTTATGGGTTAGCAGTCGGTAAGGTTACTTTTTAATGCTGAATCAGTTGATTTGCAGGGATAGTTGATGGAATGAAACAGCTCTTAAGTTGCTTTTTGCAACTCAGTGATTTTAATTAATCTACATGCAATTATTGAGCTCATTTTTAGCAGCAATACTAACCGCTAAAAATGGGCTTTTTGTGGTTAAACTTATGTTTCTTAGCTGCTTGATTTTCTTAGCCAAACCAGTAATAATAAAGCAATGTTAATCTTTTATGAAAGTGGGAATAAAGTGCATGGCAGACCTATTCTTTGATTTTGATGGCACCATCGTCGATTCCGAAATTGGGATTGTTAAATCAATCAAATATTTTGTGAGCAAGATGGGATTACCAGAACTCTCTGCGAAACAATATCGGACGTTTATTGGGCCGGCATTAATTCGTAGTATTAAGGCCTATTATCCTGAATTATCAACCGCAGATGTCGACCAGGCAATTCGTTATTATCAGACCTATTATCGCCAGACGGGGATGTTTCAACTAACGATTTATCCAGGCATTCTAGAGGCGCTTACGACGTTAAGTGACGCTGGATATGCGGTTCATGTCGCTTCAGCCAAGCCCGAAGAGATGATTAAGCTGATTACGAAGCATTTCGACTTGGATCAATATTTCACTGGCGAGTATGGGGCTTCTTCTGACGAACGTACAAGAATCACCAAAACGGCCGTTTTAAAATATGCGCTTGAAAAAACAAACGCCAATCCACAACGGAGTGTGATGATTGGCGATCGAGATACCGATATGCTTGGCGGTTACCATAATCATGTTAAGACCTTGGGTGTCACCTATGGTTTTGGCGATGTTCCTGAACTAACGAAAGCTCATGCCATAGAGATTGTTAATCGACCAAACGAAATTCAGGCCGGTGTCAGTCGATTAGTTGGCTAATGGCTTTATGGTTTGATATAAGCATAACCAGCTTCTTGGAGCGAGATGAGATCAGCTACCCCCGCAGGGACGATTTTAACGTGAGCGGGCAGCTGGTCTTTTTTGACACTGTGACTATTCATGGCGTTTTGACAAGCGTGAAATTGAACCGCTTGGCTGGTTAATTCAGCAATCGTGGCTCTTAGCTGATTCTCAAGATATCCTAATATGGCATCACCATTGACTAAAACAACTATCTGATAATCTTGATTAGTGGCTTGACCAAATGTGATTAAGTTGGCAACATTACCCAGTGCGTGTTGCCACTTGGCCAAATCATCAATATGAAAAACAACTTGATGCGTCATTTCAATTCTCCTTTTCAGTTCTCTTTTATAGTTGGTTAGCAGCTAAAGCCGTTAAAAAGTTATGGTAATCTTTGTGAACCTGTTCTGAATATGAAGCAGCCCAGGCAACTAAACTGTTAGCTAGTTTTTTCTTTTTGCCGATATAACCACGGACAATGGCAGCCGTTGGGCTTTGGGCGTGTCCACGAGCTAATAGAAGGGCACAAATTTTAGCGTAGGTTTGAAAATCGTCATGATCCATCTTGGTGAGGTTCATCGATTCCTTCATGTCCCAGAATTGGCGAACATAGTAACTTCGATTGCTATCGTCGTTATGATAAAACCCTAACAGTGGATCAGAGGCTCGCTGAAGAACTTGTTGACAAGTAACGATCCGCTCACCGTTATCGGGGCCATTTTGACTGTATGGGGTGGTCACGTCAAAGCCTTGAAAGCGACGGGTCTGCAAGGCCTCCTTGATTTGTAAAACAAGGTGGCTGCCATCAATTGCGGTAAGCAGCACTAAGTAACACCGGGTACCAAAGCTGCCGACGCCAACGCTATGGCGCACAATGTCGCTAATATGAAATTGAGATAGTAACACGGCGACATCGGGACTGACAGTTTGATCGTATTTAACCAAATGGTTGCTAATTTCCTTAAATCGCTTATCAGAGACGTGAACCGTTCGCGGTGCGTTTTCTCTAAAAATTAAATGCCCACGCTTATCAATCGTAGTAAATTTCTTAACGACTTGCTCTGAATCCCGTTGTGAAGCACTGGTCAGAATTTTTCGCCATAGTTTGGGCAGGGGCTCATCATCTGCTTCTTGTTTTAAGAAATTTTCCACTTCAGTTGAAAAGTAGTAACGTTCCATTGCAGAATGCTCATCAAAACATTCACTTAAAATTTGCTGGTACGTTTCAACGGCTGACTGCATGATTTCCTTACTTTGAGCCAAATTGAGGCCGATTTGTTCGCCGGCTAAGACGATGCTGACCAACAGCCGGCGAACGTCCCAATCCCAAGAGCCAATTGTGGATTCATCAAAATCATTGAGGTCAAATAATAATTTGCGTTCTGGGGAAGCGTAGAATCCAAAATTGCCAATGTGGGCATCGCCAGAAATGACGACGGGGATATTGCTAGAGACTTGCTTTGAAAGGTCAAACGCCATTAATTCATCGGTTCCCCGAAAAAACGAAAACGCTGAAGCCGCTAAACGTTTATGGCGTAAAGGGAGTAATTCTTGAATTAACTTATGCTCAACGTGCTTAATTCCAGAAACAGCATCACGCTTAACTGGTTTGAACTGAGCAAAGGCTTCAAAAGGGATCTTTTCCCGGTTGTTTTTTCCCATTTGGATCAGTTCGCTGATGGAGCGATTAATCCTAATTTGGCTAAGATCATATCTTAAATTATTAGAAGAGAGGTTCTTCAGCCCCTGAGTTGGTTTAATTGGCATGATGAGGGCTCCTTTTAAATTTCAAAATGGGTGGTTGTGGAGAGAGGCAAGGCAAACGTGCTACAATGTTTACAATGAGTAATATGGAGATTTTATTATGAAAAAACTATACTGGCAGAGTGTTGAGATCAATGATCAAAAATTCTTCTTCACGGTAACCGAAGCCGGCCTGAACTTTGTTTCCAGCCCAGGTCGGTTTTTATCGGAGATTTTTGACTTTTATCCAGATAACCGTTATCGCTACCAATTTATGTACGACGAAGCCATCACGGAGCCTTACCTGAACGAGTTTACCGAATATTTCGCTAAAAAACGCAAACAATTTGATCTGCCCCTTGACTTTGACGGGTTAGGCACACAGCTGCAGCGACAGACTTGGGCAGCCATTATGAAAGTGCCTTATGGACAAACAATCACGTATAAACAATTAGCCGAAAACGTTGGGCGTCCTAAAGCTATCCGGGCAGTGGCAACGGCAGTCGCACAGAATCCCTTGCTGATTGTCGTGCCATGTCATCGAATTATTAAATCCAGCGGTGAAATCGGTGAATATCGCGGTGGCAGAGCAGCCAAGAAATCACTACTTGAGTTTGAGAAAGCCCCAATTTCTAAACAACCGCTGATTAAGAAGTTACCGTTACCCAAGATTAGTCAACTAGGTAAACCTGATCTTTAATTAAATCGAATGGCTGGTGGTGCCGATTGAGCCGGTTGGTGGCGTCAGGTTCGATGTAGCGGGCTTGCAGCCAAAATTGTTTGGAATTAGTTGCTCCATTTTTTTCGCCAATCACAATCAGTTTAAGCTGATTGTGATTTTTTCTAATCGCCTTTAAGACCTCTTGATCGATACTGCTTTTATCGGGTGACCAGCTCATAATGACCACATTAACTTGGTCCTGGTATTTGGCAATTGCGGCTAAAGCATCCAATTGTTCAATGTCCGTGACAGGGTGTTTACCAGTTTGATTTTCAGTCGTCCAAGCTAAGCTATCTGTTGGATAAACCTGAATGCCCAGATCCTGTAAGCCCTTTGAAATGTAACCATTTCCGGCCATGATTTCCAATGCAGCCCCGGGGCGAATATAATCGGCCAAGTCCTTAACGAACGGAGCTGAGATGTACGCCCACATGCCATATTCGCTTTCTAAATAGTCCCGATAAGACCGCAACAATTTGTCCAACTTTGGCAAGGCGTCACTTAATTGGGTCCAAAGCCGGTCACCGGCTGGATCCCCCTTGGCAAACTGTTGATTGATTTTTTGAAAGATTTGGTCCTGAGCATCATCTGGTAGTAGTAGTTCTGGTAGGTCTTGTGGCAGCAGCCCTGACTTGATTAGATGATCACTTTGGATGACATTATTAATCAAGTATTTGATCTGGGGATATCCGTCAAATTGTTCCCGGTAATTGAGTAATTGATTGATGTAGCCGGATGATGCCGCTTTTTTAGCAGGATGCTTTTTTAGCAGTTTCCTTTTTTGCTTATTAGATAACATATGAACTCCTAACGATTTGCTTACGATTGGCCTAAGTCCAGCTCCTCTTGATGGACGTGTGGACCTGGTTTTTCAACTCGACTGCTCATTCCATGGACGTAGCCGGAAATTAATTGATAGATTTCATAGCGATCTTTTGAGTTGAGCTGTTCGCCATTGAATAATAGTGTTTTGTCAGAAATAAACAGTTTGGCAAGATCATACGTATTATTCTCTGCTAATCCGGTCAAGTAATCCATTGTGACGTCAAAAAATTTGGCCAGCTTTTGAACTTCTACATAGGAAGGCTTTCTAACGCCACGTTCCCAGTTACCAATTTGGGAAGCTGTATTTTTGTTCGTTTTAGCGGCGTCTTGGTTAAACTCTTCGTTTAAATTTTCAGCCAAATCAGATAAAGTGAGATGTTGTCCCTTTCTCAGTGCACGTAATCTTTCTGGAAACATGTAATCACCGTCCTGTTCGTTAATCTCATTATACTTCATTTTTCCGGTTGACAAAATGAGACGTTGCCATTTAGTAAATATGGTAAGATAGTGAACAGTAAAAATTAAAACGGGTGGGAGTAAGTAATGAAAAAACGCACTAAAATCATTGTTGCCTGTGTTGCCGTGGCGGCCGTTGTCACTGCCGGCCTATTTGGGGCGGGGCTTTATTTTTATCAAGTGGCGGTCGTCCCAGCTCCAAAGACCTTTTTAAGCAAGCCACAAAAAATAACCAAAAATAATCCATTGTATCCAGCTTATAAGTGGTATCAGCAGGTTAACAAGCAGCGTTGGTACGAAGTGTCTGCGACCCGTCATTTGATTCTTGATGCTGACTACATTCCAGCTGCTTCGCATACGCAAAAGATGGTTTTAATTGCGCACGGCTTTATGGGCAATAAGGATAAAATGTTTTCGTATGCCTATTTATTTCACCGCCTCGGCTATAATGTTTTGCTGCCGGATGCGCGCGGACACGGTGATAGTCAAGGAAACTACATTGGCTACGGTTGGCCTGATCGGCTTGATAATGTCAAATGGATCAAAAAAATTATTGCTCAAAATGGGCAAGCATCAAAAATTGTGATGTTTGGCACGAGTATGGGTGGCGCGGCAACGATGATGGTTAGTGGGGTCAAGAACGTTCCCAAACAAGTTAAAGCTTATATTGAAGATTGTGGGTATACAGACGTTTACGATGAGGTCGCTTATCAGGCCAAAGAGCTATATCATTTGCCAAAATTTCCATTGGTAGGAATTGTTAGTTTAATTAATCATGTAAAAAACGGCTACTCATTCAAAGAAGCCAGTGCATTAAACCAGGTGAAGAAAAATCATCGACCAATGCTTTTTATTCATGGCGCACATGACCATTTTGTCCCAACCCGAATGGTTTATCCACTTTATCACGCGACCAAAGGACCCAAGCAACTCTTAATTGTCCCGGGGAAAGGGCATGCGCGATCGTACCAAAACCAGCCGAAGCTTTATCAACAGACCGTGGCCCAATTTTTAAAACGATGGGTCAAATAGATGGCTAACGAGGTATTCACCATACAGAAACTTCGCCACATGGCGGGAATGAATATGTTAAAATGCTATTAGGATTGTTTTCGAAAGGAGGTTTGTCTTTGATATATGTAATTTTTGGCCTGATTGCTTGTATTGTCGGGGCGATCAGTGGCATTCAAATAGAAAAAAAGCACCATCAAGCAGAGATCAGCCAGGCAAAAGCGGCTGCTCAAAAAATTGTTGAAAAAGCAACCATTGATGCTCAGGATAAGGCTGAAAAGTTAATTGAGAATGGTAAAAAGCAGACGCTGGACTATAAAGACTCAATTGAAGAAGAACTTGATAGTTACCAAACAGATAACATCACTCGCCAAAGCCGAATTGATCAGCGCCAAAATGGGTTGACGCAGACAGCTGAACGACTCAATCAGCTGCATCAAAAGCTGGCGGATAAACAAAATGGCTTAAATGATCAAAAAGAACTGATTAAGGATTTAGGCAGCCAGGCTGACGAGTTGTCTCAAGCGCGAAGTCAAACGCTGCAAAAACGGGGTGCCTTAACAATTGATGAGGCAAAGCGTCAAGTCTTAGCTCAATTAACAAATGAATTAAACCGGGAAAAAGATGTTGAACTTAAATATCAAGCTGACGAAGCCCAAGTCAGCGCTCCCAAGCTGGCTAAAATTTTGGCGATTGATGCCATTCAACGGGCACCGCTTGACATTCCACGAGAACATATCGAACACTCAATCCAAATCTCTGACGTTAATACGAAGCAAAAATTAGTGGGACGGGACTCCCAAAATAGTCGCTATATTGAGACGCTGACCGGAGTTGATTTGGTATTTGACCCAGAGGACCCGTGCTTGCTTCACGTGGTTACCCAAGACCCATTGAGACGAGAAGTCGCTAAGACGGCCATCTCGAACTTGCTGGTGACGAAACAAATCAACCCGCAATCAATTGAACATCAAGTAGCTGTTGCGCAACAGGATTTAAGCAATGAATTGCGTAGAACAGGTGAAAAAGTCGTGGGGTCACTCCACATTGGTTGGATGCATCCGGACTTGCTTAAGATCGTGGGTCGACTGAAATATCGGACAAGTTACGGTCAAAATGTCTTAAATCACTCGGTCGAAGTAGCTGATATTGCGGGGCTGATGGCCGCGGAATTAGGTTTAGACGTAAAAATTGCCAAGCGGGCAGGCTTGCTCCATGATATTGGTAAAGCGATCGACCGCGAAGTTGATGGTACGCACGTTGAGTTAGGCGTTAAAATTGCGGAAACTTATGATGAGGACCCCCAGGTAGTTAACTCAATTGCCTCTCATCATGGTGACGTGGATGTAACGACACCGATTGCCCATTTGGTGGCAGCTGGGGATTCAATTTCCGGTGGTCGGCCGGGAGCTCGGAGCGAATCGGTTGAGGAATACGTTAATCGGCTTAAGAATTTGGAACGGATTGCCAGCGAAAAGCACGGCGTTAAAGAGAGTTACGCAATTCAAGCAGGTCGAGAGATTCGAATGATGGTTGATCCGAGAAAGGTTAATGATCATCAAAATGAAGAATTAGCGCAACAAGTGAAGCGCCAAATTGAGGACGAATTAACCTATCCAGGAAAGATCAAGGTGACTTCGATCCGAGATTTCAAGGCGACTGCTTACGTTGGGGCTGAAAAGAAAAAACGGGCCAAAAAAGCAAGTCGGGGAGCTTAAATTAGTTGACTAGTTTTTGGACTTAAATAGACAGATCGGGTGTGGCTTCAAATGCCGCACCCGATCTGTCTATTTAAAAATGAAAAAATTGCTGAATCAGGGATAAACTTAATGAGAGACAATTCGAAAATTATGATTGTTGGTTGCTTCAACGACTGGATGTTGTTCTAAGTACTCTAGTATGACTTGGCTAATGGTTGTATCACTTGAAGCAACAATTTTGTCTCGCGTAAACATCGGGTAATGACCACCGCCACTCGCCCGATACCGATTTAAAGCCACGTAAAGAATTTGATCATCAACCACGTCTTTACCATGATATTTAAGTTCAGTGACCCGGCTACCAACTGGGTTGGAAATATTTAACGTGTAATCAATTCCTTCATACATGTCGTAGTTATAGAACCGTTCTTTTGGAAACATAAATTGTTCATTTACGGTAACGGCACCATGCTTGACATCAAAGTATTTAGCGGTGACTTCTAGGGCTGCTCGCAGGTCGGCACCGGTAATTCGCGATTTGACCAATGTGTTTGGATAAACGTAGTTAGTGATGATGTTTCGCATCGTGATTGGGTCTTCGAACCCGTGAGCTTCATTGTTATAAAGGGCAGTTGCTGAAATATCCGTTCCCATCTTATCCATTTGGATTTTTTGAATAAATTCGATAAACGCGGTTTCTTCAATTCGGGCTTTAAATGGATCGTCGAAGGTCAGGCTGCCTTTAATTGTTGAAAGTGGCTTATCAAGCCAGGTTTGCAGGTGTTTGGATAATCGTGAAATTGATTGGCCCATTTCTTCATCTGGTTCGCTGTCGCTGGCACTGATTAATTCTGAATTGGTTCGAGTGATTTTTTGATCGTGATTTGAGACGTTGAAAGAAATTTTGCCAATAAACTCACCGCGAGACCCCGGTTGAACAATAGGGACATTAAAAAGGCGACTAGCAATTTTTCGGTGCTGGTGGCCAGAAATGAGCGCATCGATTCCCTTAATATGTTTCAAAATATCATAGCCGCGATTTTCTCCCGGGTTGATATCGTTCCAATTGCCAGTATGGTCCCGCTCAAAGCCACCGTGATAAACGACCACCACGATATCTGCTTTTGCCCGTAACTCTGGGATGTAGCGTTTGCACGCGTCGAGTTCTGGAATTAAGTTAAATTCATTTAAATCGTTAACGTTCTTCCACTTTTTGGTACTAGTCGTCGTCAAACCTAAGAAGCCCACTTTGACGCCGGCAATCTCGATGATTGTATACGGATCGGCTAACTGGGGCTCGTTATGCTGGTCAACGATGTTGGCGCAGACAAACTGGCGGTGGGAGTTTGTCATCATAAAGTTTAAGTAATTCAGCCCATAATCAAACTCATGATTGCCGATCGTGCCGACCTGGTAGCCAACCTGATTATAAGCGGAAATAAAGGCTGCTTGATCCGCCTGGTCTGCTAGTTTGGCGACATAGTATGCCATTGGCGACCCCTCAAGGAAGTCGCCATTGTCGATTAAGATAATCTTTTCATCTGGATGTTGTTGAGCATATCGTTTAATTGCTGTCTGATCACGCTGCAAGCCAAAGGGTTTGTCGGCATTAGAATCTACGTAATTGGTTGGTTCAATAAAGCCGTGAGTGTCACTGGTCGCAAGAAGTGTTATTTTCATTTTTTCACCTACAAAAACAATTATATTGTCAAGTATAGTCAATTATCTACCGGTTGTAAATTAGCAATAAGTAAAGCGCTTACCCTGGCGTTGAAGTGACTTTTACATCTGGTTGCAAAAGTCCATTTGATGAACTGAAATACTTTGATTCAACTAATTGGAGTTATCTCGCTGAACCTTGTCTTGGCGGCAGACATCGGCCACATCAATATATTCAGATTAAAAAGCCTAAATTAATAAACCTTCGTAACGCACTGCGCGATGGCGGCATCGAAATCGTCAAAATAGCGTAAAAGATCTCCCAAATAACACCTCGGATTCAAAATAATCATGATAACCATATTATAATGGATGACAGAGAGGAACGAGATAAAAAATTTCACAATATACTAAATTAAAGTAAGTAACGGTGTTGACAAAAATTATCGTTATGTTAATATAGTCGTTGAAGGATGTTGTTTCAGTTTCACGTTTTTGTATAGAATGGGGGGATTTTAATGCTCAATTTATATGTTGCACAAAGTAGTGCTTCCAGTCGGAAGGCTCGTGCATGGTTGAAGAGTCATCACATCGATTTTAAGGAAAGAAATATCAATTCCAACCCTCTAAATGCCGATGAAGTTAAGCAGATCCTGAGGCTAACCGAAAATGGCAGTGAAGATATTATTTCTACAAGATCCAATATCTATAAGAAGTTGAATTTGGATATTGACAACCTGACTGTTTCTCAGTTGGTTGACTTAGTAGTGAAATATCCTGATTTGATCAAACGACCAATTATTTTTGACGACCATCGCCTTGAAGTTGGATTTAATGAAGAAGAAATCAGACGATTCTTGCCACGAAGCGTACGGGAAGCCGAACTTCGCAAGTTAGAGTCGCAAATCAGTTAGTTTACTATAATTACTAATCAGTTATACGTATAAATAAAGTGACTCAAGCAAATGGATGCTTGAGTCACTTTTTAGTTTGTGAAAAGGAGTCCGGATTAGCTATCTAATTGACAAGTAGCTGGTTAAATAACTTTTAAAAATCAAAATTTGTCCGTAACAATCTTGGCGGTTGGGAAGCCCGCCGTTTAATTAGTGGTGTGATCAATATACTGACAGTTGTATTCTACTGTTAACTTGAGTAGAATGAATCTCGTTAATATAAAGGAGCGAGCGCAATTGATTAAAATGGTAGCATTAGACTTGGATGGCACCTTGCTGACAAGTGACAAGACGATTTCTAAAGGCAATGAACAAGTGTTAAGACAGCTTCACCAGACGGGCGTTAAGGTTGTTTTGTGTACTGGCCGACCGATTAACGCAATCTGGCGGTTTATTGAACAGCTGGGGCTTACCCAAGCAGCTGATTATACAATCACGTTTAATGGTGCATTGGTTGTTCATAATAACGACAAGAGCGAATTGGCTAAGAGTGGGATGAAAAAAGAAGCGTTGCGGCCACTATATGAGTTCGTCAAAAAACAGGGAGCGCCACTTGACGTGCTTGACTTTGAGCAAGTCTACCCGTTAACGGATTTGAAGCCGTCAATGTATCGACAGCAGTTTAAGGGAAACATTGCCTTTGTTCCCGAATCATATGCGGAATTAGCAGTGAGTGATGCATACTCCAAAGCGGTTGTCTGTGATCAGCCGGCACTGCTTGATCGCTACCAGGCATCGATTGACGCGCAGTTGCGGCAGAAATACCACATTGTTCGCTCTCAGCCACAAATTATGGAATTTTTGGCCCCCCATATGGACAAAGTTGTCGGCCTAGAAGCGTTATTGAAATATTTTGGCTGGGACTTTAGCAATTTGATGGCCTTTGGCGATGCTGAAAATGACTTGGGCATGATCACCCATGCGAAGATTGGCGTTGTGATGGAAAATGGACAGGAAAAAGTTAAGCAGGCAGGCAATGTCATTACTGGTACCAACGATGAGGATGGTGTCGCTCAATATCTTGAGAAGTATTTTGGGTAGGAGATTTTAAGGCTGTTGCTTGGCGGATTCTCAATGATAAGTGGCGTTGAGCGTTAACGTTTGGTTAGCCGGGTTTCTTCATCTTAGTTTGAAGACATTCTCTTGGTTTGCTAGTATTGGCATGGACTTGCAGCTGCTTGACTGGCAAAAGGTCTAGTTGTCGCCGCAAATAACTTTGAATCTAAATAAAAAGGATCCTCACGATTTTTCTCGTAGGGATTCTTTTTACTTATCGGCCAAGATTCAGCAGCCTAGTTTTTCTTGAATAAATTGGTCAAGTGATCCATAAACGCCTCTAGATAAGCGTCAACATTGGCGTTCACCGCAACTTTAACGTTGGTATTCGGATCATCAAGCCGAGCAGGATCGCCAGTCGTTCTACCATAATACTTTTCATCAGTCGTGACATACATGTTTAAGTCAATCGTTTGAACAAAGTCAGGGTTGATTGCCACACCGACCGCGAACGGATCATGCAATGCGCAACCATGAAGATCTGGGCTGGTAACTTCGTAAGCTTTGATGTAGTAATCCACAATGTCGGCAAATGCTTCACCAGGCTTAGTATGTAAGTCCCGCCATTGCTGAGTTTCTTTTCTGGTTAGTAAGGTTCTGAGCGTCACGTCCAGGCCAACTTGGGTTAACGGGACGTGACGGAATACGTTATTGGCGGCAGAAGCGTCTTGTTGAATGTTTGCTTCCGCAACGTTGGTGACATTTCCAGGAACGGTGACGGCGCCGCCCATGATGGTGACGTTGCCGATTTCATTGGCAATTTCTGGTGCTTTTTTGATGGCGGCGTCTAAATTGGTTAACGGGCCGGTTGGTACTAAGATTAGGTCTTTACCATACTGCTTAACCGCGTTAATGAAGAAGTCAATTGCGTCACCCGTTTCCGGTTGGCGTTTTGGCGCTGGTAATTGAACTTCACCAATGCCATTTTCGCCGTGAATTTGCGCGCTGACCGGCATTCTATCGAAATGGTCGGTTTCTGACGAGTGAGACAATCCCTGGTAGACGGGGACGTCGCCTGCACCAAGTAATTCCAAAATCTTAAGGGAATTTTGGACACCATCTTCCACATAAACGTTACCATACGAACCAATAATACCAATTAAATCAACAGCTGGATCAGCGACCGCATAGGCAATTGCCATTGCGTCGTCGATGCCAGTATCAAGGTCTAAAATCATTTTTTTCTGGGCCATTAAATTGTTACCTCCGTTCGTGAATTAACAAGGATGAAAACCCTTTACTCCATCATAACCGAATTTTCTACATAACACAATTCCCGACCAAATCTTGAAACCAATCAAGTTGTAAGTTACGCTTAATAGTAACAATAATAGGAGTGCGTGATGAAAAAAATTGGAAGAAACTTCTTTTCGCTTCTTTGGACAGGGGTTCGACGAAATTATGATAACTTGGATGATAATATTGCTAAGCATTTAGGTGAAACCGCTGCCGATAGTCCTGTCGAAATTCACTTATCAAAAATGTTTTCGGATGTTTTTAAACGCCACACTAAGGATCAGGCAGACCGGTTGTTTATTGTTGGCACCAAAAGCACCACCCCCAGTCTGCAGAAAGTTTCTAGCCGGCCGGTTAAACCGTGGTTTTTCTCACGGGTCTTTTTGGTGCTGGCGTTAAGTTTTGTGATGTTAATTTTGTTGC
Source organism: Lentilactobacillus fungorum (assembly GCF_016860605.1). GTDB lineage: Bacteria > Bacillota > Bacilli > Lactobacillales > Lactobacillaceae > Lentilactobacillus > Lentilactobacillus fungorum. The sequence continues at coordinate 128,264 of NZ_BNJR01000017.1, read as the reverse complement.
TTTTTTTGTTCAAAAGTAATAAAGCAATCCCCGGCTTGATCTTTATTGGTTCGTTGGCAGTGCCGTTTTCACTATTAATGATGTTTTTTGAAATTAATGTTTACCAAAACATTTCGGTTCTCCAAGTCTTAACGACTTTTTTAATGGGCGGTATTTTATCGCTTTTAGTGACCATGACCTTTTATATGATGTTGCCAATTCGAAGTGAAATTAGTATTGAGTCGGCCTTGATTGTTGGGATTACCGAAGAACTGGCTAAGTGTATTGTGATCATTATTTTCATTAATTTATATAAATTGAATTATATTTTCAATGGTGTCTTGATTGGCGCGGCGATTGGCGCTGGCTTTTCTGTTTTTGAAAGTTCTGGCTATGTGAGCGAGTATGGCTTGGTCACGATTTTTACTAGGAGTTTTCAGGCGATTGGAACTCATACGATTTGGGCGGCAATCATTGGCGGAGCAATTATTCTTGGTAAGAAACGTAAACAGCCGTTTACGTTAAACGATTTTTTTACCAAGCCGAGATTTTTTATCTTTTTTCTTATTACGATCTGCCTGCACACGTTTTGGGACTGGGACATTCCGCATACAGGACTTAGCGTATCGTTGTTGCAGGAATTAATTGATGTTATTATTGGGTGGTTTCTCATTTTTGTAATGATTGACGCTGGCTTGCGGGAAGTCAAGACCCTTCAAGGCCAGCAAATCGTCATTCAGCGAAGCAAGAAGAGGCTGGTTAAGAAACGCTAGGAGAGCTGCGCAAAGCAGGGATCTGCGCGTAAGCACCTTTGCAAAAAATTCCAAGCCCGGGAATTTCCTGCAAAGGAGCCTTACACTCCGATCCCTAACCGCTTTGCTCCGCTCACTGGTTTTAGGACAGCTCCGCAAAGCAGAAACTTCCGCATAAAACATCTTGGCCAAAAATCCAAGCCCGGGATTTCCGGCCAAGATGCCTTATGCTACAGTTTCTAAGCGCTTTGCTCCGCTCACTTGTTTTTAGGACAGTTTCGCCAGGCAGAAAGCTCCACGTAAGCACCTCTAACAAAAATTCCAGAACCGGGAATTTCCGTTAGAGGAGCCTTACGTTCCGCTTTCTAAACGCCTGGCTCCGCTCACTATATTAGGATAGCTCCGCAAAGCAGAAGCTTGCACCTAAGGCCACTTATTTAAGGAGGACTTTTGATGACAGTTGAAGATACAGTTTATGATATTACGATTATTGGCGGTGGCCCCGCCGGGATGTTTGCTGGGTTTTATGCGGGGTTACGAGATGCGCGGACCCAAATTATCGAAAGTTTATCGGAATTAGGCGGTCAAGTCAGCGCATTGTACCCTGAAAAGACCATATTAGACGTTGGCGGCTATCCAAATATTAAAGCTAGAAATTTGGTCACGGAGTTGGAAAACCAACTCCAGGGGTCTGATACGGCCGTTAAATTGAACCAGACCGTTGTTAATATTGACCAAGTCGGTGAAAACTATCAAATTACCACTAATAAAGAAGTGACCCAAACCAAAGCTATTATTATTGCAACGGGAGTGGGGGCCTTTAACCCTAGAAAATTAGCAGTTGATAATAGCGACGCCTTTGAGGGCAAAAATTTATTTTATAGTGTAAAAGATTTAGCGCATTTCCGCGACCGGGTAGTCCTGGTTGCTGGCGGTGGTGACGCGGCAATTGATGAAGCACTGTTGTTGAATTCAGTAGCCAAAAAGGTTTATTTATTACACCGGCGTGATCAATTTCGCGCAATGGAACGCAGCGTAGAACAGCTCATTCAGTCGTCGATTCAGCCGGTTACGCCTTATTTAATTAAAGGCTTAACGCAACAAGATGGTGATCAAGTTAAGGTTTCGGCTAAGAAAATGAAAACGGATGAAATGTTAGAATTGACAGTTAACGATATCGTCGTGAACTATGGGTTTATTGCCCAAGATGATGCGTTAAATGGCTGGACAATTCACCCACAGACGGACCATGGCACCATAAAAGTTGCCTCAAATGCTTTGACAGATTTAAAAAATGTTTTTGCAATTGGTGACGTTTCGAAGTACGAAGGCAAACAACCGTTAATAGCAACAGCGTTTGGCGAAGCCCCAATTGCGGTTAATGCGGCAATGAAGAGCCTTTACCCAGATAGAAGAGGGCCAGTGCATAGCACGTCGTTAAAAAGATGAGTGCGAAATCAAGCGGTTAAAATCGGAGCACCAGTCTCTGACAACTGAATCCCTAGGCTCCAGGATTTTAGTTGTCGGTGCTTATGCCGGGATTTCTGCTTGCTGAGGCACGTTACCGCTCGATCAAACAGCATATTTACAAGAAACCTACCAGCTGATTGTAATAAAAAGGAGGGGTCGCATGTTCGAACGCGGGGCAATCGAAGTCTATGATGCCCATCAAAATAATTTAAAGCACGTGAATTTAAAAATCCCAAAGTATCAAATCACCGTATTTGCGGGATTATCCGGATCCGGCAAGTCTTCATTAGTATTTGATACGATTGCTGCAGCATCACGCCGGGAGTTAAACGAAACTTTTCCAAGTTTCACCCAGCAATATTTGCCAAAATATGGTCAGCCTCAGGTTAAACGGATTGACCATCTACCAGTGGCAATTGTGATTGAACAAAAGCGGATTGGTAAAAATGCCCGCTCAACGCTCTCGACGTATACCGGGATTTATTCGTTATTGCGATTGCTGTTTTCACGGGCTGGCAAGCCATTTGTCGGTTATTCGGATACCTTCTCATTTAACCTGCCACAGGGGATGTGTCCGACTTGCCAAGGATTAGGCTATGTTGATGATATTGATGCTAAAGCCTTGATTGACCCCAACAAATCACTTAACCAGGGCGCCATTACGTTTGTGAGTTTTGGCCCTCATACTTGGCGCTGGCGGCGCTATGCCTATAGTGGTTTGTTTGATAATGATAAGCCACTAAAGGATTACACCGACCAAGAGATGGATTTATTGTTAAACGCGCCTCAGCAACGACTTAAAAATGCACCTGAGAAGTGGCCGCGGACCGCATTGTATGAAGGGGTCATTCCTCGAATCAGGCGTTCAATTATCGGCAAGCGCGAAGCAGAACATCATAAGGAAGCCCTTGCCCAAATTGTAACCCGGCGGCCATGCCCAGATTGTCATGGCACTCGATTACGGCCAGAAGTCTTGACCTGTCAAATTAATGGGTTAAACATTGCAGATGTCTTAGCGATGGATTTGGTCCACGCACTGCAATTTCTGCATGCAATCAAAATCCCACTAGTTGCCGATGTGATTCGAGAAGTTGCGGTCAAAATTCAATCATTGGTTGATATCGGCTTGGGTTATCTTACCCTTGATCGAAGCACAGAAACATTGTCCGGCGGTGAAACCCAGCGAATCAAGATTGCTAAGTTTTTGACGAGTGAATTGGTTGATATGGTTTATATTTTAGATGAACCCAGCGTGGGGTTGCATCCCCACGACATTCAGCTGATCAAAAACGCGCTGATTAATCTCAAAAAGAAGGGCAACACCATTTTAGTTGTGGAGCATAACCCAGAGCTAATGCCGATTGCCGATTACGTGGTTGAAATTGGCCCGCAGGCCGGTAAAAATGGTGGCAGGATCACCTTTACCGGCACTTATCAAGCCTTATTGACCAGCAATACGATGACTGGGACCCTTTTAAAGCGACCGCTTACTTATCGGCCACCCCGCCAATTGACGAAGACAGTTAGTTTAAAGCATGTCACTACCCATAATTTAAAGGATGTATCGGTCGAGATACCGTTGGGCGTTGAAACGGTTATTTCAGGCGTTGCCGGCTCTGGTAAAAGTTCATTGGTGGACGCACTCAAGCGCCAGCTAAAGGTTCCTTATATTGATCTTTCTCAAGGGGCCATTGGGACTAATATTCGCTCAACGCCAGTGACTTATCTTAACATTTTAGACGACATTCGTAAGTTATTTGCCAAGGCAACGGGAACGTCTACCAGCTTGTTTAGCTATAACGGCAAGGGTGCTTGTCCAAGGTGTAAGGGGAAGGGCGTGACCATTACAAACATGGCGTTCATGGATCCAGTGGTTCAAGAATGTGAGATGTGTCATGGTAAACGCTATAATGATGAAGCGCTTGGTCATCACTACAACGGCAAAAACATCAGTGAGGTACTTAACATGCCGATCGAATCGGCAATTCAGTTTTTTAAGCAGACCCCCGAAATTGACCGCAAATTAATTAATATGCAAAAGGTGGGCTTGGACTATCTTACGTTGGGCCAACCGTTGACAACCTTATCTGGTGGTGAACTGCAACGATTAAAGTTGGCAGTTCAGTTGAACAAAACCGGGACAATTTATCTGCTGGATGAACCGACGGCAGGGTTGCATATGAAAGATGTTGCCAAGTTGATTCGTTTATTTGATGAACTGGTAGCGGCTGGCAATACACTAATCATTGTGGAACATAATCTGGAAGTGATTAGTAAAGCCGACTGGCTGATTGATGTTGGCCCGGATGCTGGAATTTATGGCGGCCAAATATTATATGCTGGGATACCGGAACGAGCACAACAAGTTTCCCAATCACGGACAGGAGTTGCCCTTAAAGCATATAATCAAATGCGATCCTAAAATCATATTTAAAACGACCGTTCAACGAGAAATAATCTCGCCGAACGGTCGTTTTAGTTTTTTTAAAAAATGTAGTTAAAGTCGATTAGTTGTTGATATTATTTGTGCTGTCAATGGCAACCGCAAAGTTGTTGTAATCTTTAGCACCGGTAACCCCGGCAAATGACAGGTATAAGCCGTCTTTCTTTTGCTGTGAGGTTACTTGCTTGGTCCAAGTTGAACCACTGATAGCGCCGGTCTTCGTGTAAACTAATTGAGCGTCACGACCAAAGGCACCTGAGTATGAGTTGTCAGGCACAGAAATGGTAATGGTGCTGGTGGCAGCGTTATAGTTAATGGCAAATGGATGACCTTGACCATTAATCATGTCCTTGTTCATTGAAACAACTTGGGCTTTTTCGTCAGCTGATTGGGCAGAGGCAAAACCAATGCCGGTATCTTGGCGCTTGTTAGAATTTAGCGTACCATCAGGACTGGTTGTTCGCCAAGAAACAACGCCTTCATAACGGCCACCTTGCCACCATGATTTGTTCTGGAAGTCGCCGTATGATGAATCAGAGTTATAGTGTTCGTCAAATACCAAGCCAAATGAACTGGCCAAGCCGTTCATCCCGAGCATGCCGCCAGTACTTGAAGCTGGCCGCAAGGTATTTGGATTGTCAGGGCTAAATAAGATGTTAAAGGCATCGCCACCGCCATCAACCCGGCTGCCTAAATAAAGCCGACCAGTAACCGAGAAGTCTTTGGTTAAGTCAAGCTTCTTGTTAGTAGTTGCGTAGCCGTAATCATTATATTGCGATTGCGTTAACTGCGCGAACGAATTAGTGTTGAGTGTCGTTTGGCTACCATAGCGAGTGTTAACGCTGAATAATTGGTTAGTCGTTGGTTGAGCAGTGGCAGTGGTATCTGCTGAAGCAGTGACTGCTGGTGAACTAAATAAACCGGCACCGTTTTGGACACCAACACCGGCAAAAGTTGCTAAGCCAGCGGAGAATAATGCGATCGTAGCGGCTTTTTTGATGATGCGAAAGCTGGATTTCTTACCTTGTACTGATTTCATAAATTAAATCCCCCTTGTAGATTATCTATGCAATTACTTGATACTATCCTTACTATAGCATCAACGTTAGAAGAAGAAACCCAGCAAATCGATTGGAAGTGTTGGTGTCACTGGGGTTGCTGGGAAAAAATGATCAAAGTAACGGCAAAGCTTAAGCCAATCATATCAGCAGTTGACTTGGAGAATGCTGGTATGATTGGCTTAAATAAGTTGATCAACGATGGCTGACAATTAAGTTAATTGTGGCTACCGTTTCTTTTTAAGGTGTTTTGCTGAAGCCGGCGTTGACTGATTAGAAGTTGCCTTTAATTGGCTTTCCAAACGATCGACTTGCTTGGTGAGCCGGTTAACCTGTTTAGAAAGTTGCTTAAGGGCTTTGGTTTGCGCATCTTGCTTATCTTCATTTGTAAAAAAATCCGTAATTGTCGAAGTTAATAAACCAAGAAAGCCAATCCCACCAAGCATCAAGATGGCAGCAACAATTTTGCCACCATCCGTTTTGGGGGTCACGTCACCATAGCCGACAGTTGTCGCGGTGGTAATGGCCCACCAGAGTGAATTTTGCAGGGAATCATGTTCAAACGAGGCAAAAATCAATGAGCTAAAGATGAGAATGACTAAACTGATCGACAGGAGGTAAATGAAGCCGGTATCGTATAAAAATCGATGAAGTGCCCTGGTGAATTTTCCTGATAAGCCGAATTTCCAAAGCAGATTGTAATAACGCACGATCGAATAAATCCGCGCCACACGGAAGAATACGAAGATGGGATGGGAAGGAATCAGGGCGATTAAATCAAACAAGTTTGAGATCAAAAAGTCTTTTTTCGATCCCGCTCTAAAAAAGCGAATCACATAATCTGATAAGAAGAACAACCAAATCAGCATAAAAATGAGCCGATAAGGTCCCCTTTGCCAGCTGATGAGGCCGTTAAGTTCTAGTGCCGCTAGTAGAAAGGAGGCTAACGCTAGAATTGCAACGAGAATGTTATAAAACAGAATATTGAGTTTTTGACTTTCTGACTTCACGAGCGCCATCCCCCAATTTAACGGCTGCTATCGTTATTGGTTGCGTCAGGATTGGTAATCTTGATTCGGTTCGTATCACTGGACTTGTGATGAATTTCTGGTGCATCGGTAGTGTAATCTTTGATCGTTGATCGATTACCATTCTTTGAGAATAGACTGGTTGATTGCTTACCACGTTTGGCTTCAATCCGCTTTTCCTTTTGATATTCGTTGGCGTAATTGTATTTTCGCGGATCAATACTTTCAAAGCCCTTTGGGTGATAGAAGCGCAAAAGATTTTTTTCATTCAGCGAATCTGAAAGGGAAAGCTCAGTTTGAACCCGTTTTTTGTTCACTTTGACTTGCGCCTGTTGCCGCTTAGATAATTTCATCAGTTGGCCGGTTCGATTTGAGTAAATGTCTCCGCTAATTGAAGTAAAGGTTGGGCTAACCCAATCTTGATTTCTAAAGGCGACGACTTGGTCATGTTGATTAGAGAAAATATCCGTTCCAAATTGGACGTAGCGTTTAGTACTGATCCCAAGCAAATGCATCAGCGTCGGCAAGACATCGATTTCACCAGCGTATTTGCTGGAGACGTACCCGTCCTTTCGACCTGGAATATTGATGATAAACGGTACCCGTTGGAGTTGGGCGTTGTCAAAATCGTCCCAGTCGTCTGGATCACGGTGAATCGCTTTGGCCAAGTTTTTATTTTCTGAGTCAGAAATGCCGTAATGATCACCATACAAAACAATGACGGACTTCTTCAATAACCCGGTTTTTCGCAGGTAATTATAGAATTCGTGAACGGATTGGTCGAGATAATGAGCTGTTAGGAAGTAGTTATCAACGACTTCATCTTGGGTGTCAGTTGTCTTAAAGTTGGTATCTTCTTTATCGAGGTCAAACGGGAAGTGGTTGGTAACGGTGAGATATTTGACGTAGAAGGGTTGTTGAAGATTTTGGAGGTATTTGACAGAATCGCGGAACAATAGCTTATCCTTTAAACCATATCCCAGCGAACGATCGCCTGACGTGTCGTAATAGCTAGCATCAAAGAAGTACTGATACCCCATATTTTTGTAAACGTTGTTTCGGTTCCAGAAACTGGCAATGTTTCCATGGAAAACGGCACTCGTATAATCCCGGCGCTGCTTAAGAATGGCTGGGGCAGCTTGGAAAGTGTTATCGCTGCCTAACTGAGCAAACAGCGATCCTTGAGGTAAGCCATAAGTGCTGGTTTCCAGCATGTTTTCGGCGTCAGAAGTTTTGCCTTGGCCAACTTGGTGAAAGAAGTTCTTGAAAGCATAGGACGATTTACTGCGGTAAAGTTTGTTTAAAAATGGGGTAACTTCTTGGCCGTTAATTTTTTGGCCAATTAAGAATTGTTGGAAACTTTCCAAATGAATAATGATGACGTTTTTACCTTTGGCAATGCCATAGTATTTCTTATTTGGCTTAGCGTAGTGCCCGTTTGTGAATTTTAAGACATCATTTAATTCGGACTTGGTCGCTGTTGCCCGCAAATCGTTATTGTGCTGTGATTTGACTGCATCATAGACGGTAAAGGCGTCGATGCCTAAGTATTTGACGACGTACGTCCGGTCAAACGTCCGTGATAGTAATTGAGGGCGGTCCATTTCAGCCAAAGAGAGGTTGATTGTAAAAAAAAGCATACAAAATGAAGTGACTGCCAAACCAATCCGCCGATTGAGTGGCCGGGGATCAATTTTGATTTTCTTCAAAACCAATAGGATCAAAATGATTATTAGATCAAGCCAGTACAAGATATCGTGAATATTAGTCAAGGCCAGGGAGCTACCGCTTAGCCCCTGATTAACTTTCGAATAGCCGGTCATGGTGCTGACGGTCATAAAATCAGTGAATTCACGAAAGTAAATGACGTTTAAGTAAAGCAAGACGGTGTTTAGGATTGAAATTAACAAGGCGATTGGATAAAAGAAGCGGGCCCGTTTAAAGTATAGGGCGATGCCAACCAGCAAGCCGGTTGTCGCCAATGGATTAATTAAAACTATGAGAAATTGGAAGGGATTAGTGATGCCTAATCTGAAGTCAGCAAAGTAAGCCAGCATCGTTTTAAGCCAAAAGCAGGTGACTAACAAGATTAGAAACCCTTTACGCGTGCTGCTTTTCTCAAGTATCATATTAACGAATTTCAAAGTGTCTGCTCCTTCATAATTATTGCTTGTTTTATCTTATCAAATAATTTGATGAAATTAACTAAATAGGTAAGATTTTGCCTAAATCTTAAAATGATTTAGATGAACGCCAGCCAAAATTATTGTTATACTTAAACCATTAAAGGGTAAAGGAAGTGTGATGATGAGTCAATTTACGTTGTATATGGTGCGCCATGGACAAACCTATTTCAACATTTACAATAAGCTTCAAGGCTGGAGCAATTCGCCACTGACCGATAAGGGGATTCAAAATGCGGTTGATACGGCAGAAAAGCTAAAAGGTATCAAATTTGCGGCAGCTTATTGTAGTGACACGACTCGTGCTGAGAAAACGGCGAAAGTGATTTTGTCTCATAACCAGGCATCTGATATTAAAGGGCCGGAGACGTCACCGTTTTTTAGAGAAGAGTTCTACGGTTATTTTGAAGGAAACGATATGTCGCAAGCTTGGTATTTGGCTGGGGCGCCTCACGGGTTGCCAACCTTTAAAGACATCGTTGAAAAATATTCAATTGGTAAAGCAAAAGATTATTTAAAAGACGCTGATCCCTTCCATCAGGCGGAAAACAATCAAGAATATTGGCACCGCTTGGATCAAGGGTTTGACCTGATTAAGCGCAATCCTAAAATTCAAGATGGCGATAATGTTTTGTTAATCAGCCATGGTAACACGTTATTGAGCGTGGTGGAGCGCTATGGGAACGGTAAATATGATGTCACTGAGCGACCAGCAAATGGAAGTTTAACAAAGTTAGCATTTGATGGTGATAACGTTACGGTTACGGCGTATAATGAGTAATATGCAGGAGGGGTTGAGTTATTCCTGCGTGATTTTAGTAAAATTGGCAGTAGCCAACTTCTTTAAGTTGTTGCCCAGCCCGTTGACCACACATATTGTAAATAAACTAATTCACTAGGTAGGACCATTTTGAAAATTAAAGAAACAGATCAACTTGATGACACATATCAAGATGCCCGAACGATTCGTCGCCATGTCTTTGTGGAAGAGCAGGGGATTGACGAACAAGATGAATTCGATGGCACCGACTCAAAAGCTGTTCACTTTGTGGCTTATGTTGACAATAGGCCAGTTGCGACAGCTCGAACCACGGTAACGGAGATGGGTGTCCACATTCAACGGGTAGCAACCGAGAAGCGTTTTCGGCACCAGGGTTATGCCAAGCAGTTATTACAGACTATTTTGAATGATGACCGGTTTGCTAATTCCACACGGTTTTATTTAGGTGCCCAGCAAACCGCCGTTGGCTTTTATCAGACACTTGGGTTTAAAACCTATGGGCAACCGTTTGTCGAAGTGGGCATTCCCCATATTAATATGGAGAAAGTGTGAGTGACCGCTTCGTTCGCGTTGGGTTGAACGGGTTCCAAGGATCATTCAATTTGTAAGATCAAAGCACGCCAGAAGAAAATTCTAGCGTGTTTTTATTTGCGCCAATGGACAAAAATCCCGCTTTTAATTCGTTGCCAGCCCATGCTGATAATGATTGCCGAGGTAAACGACAGTATCCAAGTTCCAACATAGACGACGATAATGCCGATCAAAGGCGTTTGGGCGATTAATTGTCTGCCAAAGATTAACCGAAGAAGCTGCTGCCAAAAAACGGTTGATAAAAAGGCGCGGTAGGCGTAGTTGGCAAGATAATGAACCAAATAGGTCAATTGATACTGGCGATTGATTTGCCAGTTGCCAACGGCTGAAATTAATAAAATAACCGACAGATCATAGAATGCCATTGATGGGCGATAGTAGGTGGCGTTTGCCAGCTTAATGGGATAACCAAAGTGAAACAAATTGAGGTTAATCCAATAAAAACATCCCAAAGCGATGATCAAAATAATTGGCCAGAATCGCAGTAACTTGCTAAAGGCCTTTCGGAATTGCCAGGCTAGGAGACCGCCGATTCCGTATAAACTAAAACTGACGAAGACTCGGTCAAGTAAATACCAATTAGTCATAAACGGTCCGTGAAAAACCAGCTGATCATACCCAATTAACCACCCCCAATATCCGAGGCTAGTAATGACAAAGACGAACCAACCACGGCCAGCCCGATTAGCGACCCAGTCGGCCAATAACCAAAAAAGTGGCATAAGAAAAATAAACTGAATCATCATGGTGTTGTACCAAAGATGAGGGGCAGCGTTACCGTTGATAAATTGCCAACCGAACTGGATTAAGGTATGGTAATGGTTAACTTGTTGGAGACCGGGCATTGTCAGCAAATAAATGCTGGTCCACCAAATTGTGGGCACAAGGGTTGCCCGCCATTGGTTGTGTAAATAATGGTGATAAGTCAGCGTGGGATTGAAGGTTCGAATGGTGGTATATAAAATGCCAAAAATAAACGCTGGGGCGGTGAACTTGGTGAAGTTATATGCTATCCCAATCCAGGTTTGGACCTGGTGACTGGGATTAGTTGTTAGCGAGAAACTTAAAATTGTTTGTAGCATGACAGCAGTGCAAGCAGCCAGTTTGAGATAATCACCAATGTCTGCTGTCGTTAAATTTTGTTGGGGATTTGATTTTACCATTGCATTCACATCGGTCCTTTGATAGTTTAATGCAGCCCATCATAATCAGCTAGCTGAATACATGAAAAAAGAACTGAAATCAAGTTCCAGTCCTTCTCAATTTTATTATGTCGATGATAGTAGTTGAATTGTTAGATATAAGTATTAATCGAAATCAGCGATGTGAGCTGAACCAACGTAATCCCACCAAGGTGCTTTAACAGTTTCAGTGATAACACCGCGATTTTGTGCGTCGATCATTTTGCCGTTGCCAACGTACAAACCAACGTGAGAAATAGCTGATGCGTTCCAGCCGAAGAAGACAAGATCACCTTTTTGAAGATCCTTATAAGCGACCTTTTTCCCTGCATTGTATTGAGCTTGAGCAGTTCGTGGCAAAGTAATATCGGCACCCTTCTTATAAACGTAACTGGTAAAACCAGAGCAATCAAATGCAGAAGGGCCATTGGCACCATATGAATATGGCTTGCTGAGATTTTGCTTAGCAACTTGATACAATTGTGAATAAGAGGCATCAGTATCAAACTTAGCAGCTGAAGCAGTAGTTGTGAAGCCGGCGGTTAATAGTGCAAAGAAAGCAACTAGACTTAAAATAATTTGTTTATGTAATTTCATAATTTTCAACAACTCCCTATCAATTTACAGTGAATACTGTAACAATAGTTTGTTGCAGTCGTGTAACAAACTATTTGCAATGCAGTTAAAAGAGGTGGGGGCCTTGCAACATTCGCGTAAAATTAGTGCATAGTCAAGTCACAAACGTTGCCATACAGGGGTTAAATGACGAAACAAAAGAAGACCCAAACGAAATATTTCGGATGGGTCTTCGTGAAGAAATTGGCAAATGATAGTCTACCAATTATCAAAGTGACAATTAATCATACATAATGACAAGCACTTACTTATTTTTTAACAGATTGTCCTTATTGGGTAAAGTTATCGAGAGCTTTCCAAGCGAGGAAATAACTAACGGTAATACCAAGTAATAGACACAAACGGTATAGAGGACGATTAGTGCAATTTCGATGAGCGCATAAGACGCCCCAAAGGTTAGGGCAATCGCTAAGGCAAGAACGACTAGTAAAATATAGCGAATGATCTTGCCATAGCTGGCAAGCGTTGGCCGAATCCATTCCAAAAGCGATAATTCCGTGTACCTAAAGGACAGTCCCAAAGCGACAATTTGCCAAGCAGCAATCGCTGTTAGGATTGACACGGAAATCAGTGGCACCTGCCAATCAAATTGATTAATGTTAACAACAAATCGCATGGTAATGTATGCAAGTTGGAAGCCGGTCACGGCAGCCATTAAAAAGGTGATGGTCCAATAAAACGGCTGCAGAATTGCTCGACTGACAATGAAAACGGATGCTAAGACACCGATAATCACAATTGCCAGCAAGGAGATGAAATGGTGATTCAGTTTGGATTGGTTAATGGCCTGGGTTACCGGTTCGCCGCTGATGGCAACTTGCGCCTTGGCAAGCGGCGTTCCCCTTAACTGTAAGTTAATTTGATCACGGATTCGATTAACTTGTTGGATGTTTGATTGGCTGGAAGGTGCGTTTTTCATCACAATCTGTAAAGTGGTGATCTTTTTGTTGGCACTCGTGTAATTCAGCCTCGTCTGCAAAAAGTCGGTGTCAGCTAATTGCGCCTTGGTGATGTAGTAAACATTAGCCGCGCCGGATTGTTGGAGACCGTTTAGATAATCATAAATGCCATTTAACTGGTTGGTTGAACCGTGAACCTGGTTGCTGACTTTTTTAAGTTGCTTTTGAACCTGATCAATCTGTTGGCTGTAGTTTTGAAGATTGTTATAGCTGTTTTGACCGTAGTTTTGGATCACCTGACCTTCTGTGCTCAATTGGTTAAGGCCGCTAGAAACCGCTTGAAGTGACTGATTGAGTTCATTGATCTTGGCCTGATAGGCGCTAACACGACGCGAAGCGCTTTGTTGAACAGCACTGCTGGAATGAGCTGCCGCTCGATTAACTTGAGTAGCTAACTGACTGCTGTCACTAATAATTTGATTACTGCGTTTCACTAAGTTAGCCATGTCTTTCACTTGTTGCTTAAGCGAAGCCAAATTAAGATTGCGGTTGCTGTTTTTGATGCTGCTTGAAGCTTGTGAAAGTTGGCCGGTAGCTTCTTTGGCATTTAACCCAATTGATTGAAGCTGGTTGGAAACATAGTATTTTTCAATTGGCATCCCGCCTGGTTGTGTCAAAGAATAAACGGCATCCACGCCTTGGGTATGCTGAAGCTTGGTGGTTAGAGCATCAAGGTGCTGGAGATACTTTTCATTATCTAGTGGCCGATCGTTTTTGAGATAAACCGTAATCGGAGTGGCCTTGCCGGCAGAAAAATGGGCCTGCAGTAATTGGGCGCCCTTAGTTGCCTGATTAGTTTGAGTTAGATTGGTCATTGGCGAAAAGTTTAAACTATTGTGATAGAAATAAATGAATGGCAAAGTAATGTAGAGAACGACTAAGACACTCGCGATTGGCTGCCAGAGGGAAAATTCGGTCGCTCGCGTCCAAAAATGGGATTTCATTGTGGTTAGCGGCGCATTGGCCGGCCAAAAAAGACTTTCTCCCAGGGCGGCGGTAAAGACAGCGTTTAACGTGATCGTTGCTAACACTAAGACGATATAAGTAATTCCGAGGGACCAGAGTGCTTGAATTTGATCGTAATTGACAAAGCTGCAGGCGAAGAAAATGAGCGCCAAGCTACCCCCAACAACAGTGATTGGAAACCTTAAGGCAGCGACAACTTGTTTGGTGGCGTAAGTGCCTTCTCGCTGTAATGCTAAGACGCTTCTAAGCTTGCGGTAAAGGTAGATATTCCAGATCGTCCCAATCGTGAGCGTGGCAATTCCAATTTCAAGTGGAACATACTGGGAAAACGGCAGGTCAAAGAGCTTTGATAAATTAAGTGACAGACTATAAGCGGTCACAAAAGCCGAAAATAGCGTAATAAAAGAAATGAGTGGCGCAAATACAGATCGGAAATAAATACCAACAATCAAGATTGAGACAATGAATAACGCAATTAAGACCAGCTGCGTGACTTGTGAATTTTTCTGATTATTAACGTCACGGATAATTTCGGGACTGGTAACATAAGATTTTAACCCCTTAGCTTTTACCTGTGAGACAAGCTCATTAACCAATACTCTTAGCGTATTGCCGTTGGCGTCCAAATCTAAGGAAGCCATTTGAGTTGAACCGTCCTTTGACTGAAGCTGATTCTTGCCGGCGACATTCGTACTTAACGTAACGATTTTCTTAATGCTGTAATAAGATTGGTGGCGTTTGAGCTTGTTAAGGGCGTTATTGATTTTGACTTGCTGAGCGTCCGTGATTTTTCCCTTTGGATTTTCATAAACCACGTTAACTGAAGTCGTGTTGCCCAATTGATAGCCCCATTGCTGGCGTAGGCGGTTAGCTTTTGCAGGCTGTGAATTTGTGTTAAAGGTTGGTTGACTATATGATTGTAGCGCGTCTGTGATGTTGGGTGCTGAAATAATTGCAATAAAAACGATAATCAGCCATACTAACAACGTAAACAGCCGATTTCTGTGTAATTTTAGAATAGTGTCTTTCATGAAGTCGTCCCCTAATATGTATGTGTGAAAAGGCTCATATATTAAAAGTTTACCATTTTATAACGGTGAGTGCGATACGTTTCCGCTTGATTTAGGGTTCAAAATGATAATAATTTCTAAAGATTGTTGGATTGGGGCGAGGATAGCTGCGCAAGGCGGGGATCTGCGCGTAAGCACCTTTACGAAAAATTCCAAGCCCGGGATTTCCGGTCAAGTCATCTTAAGCTCCAGCTTCTAAGTGCTTTGCTGCGCTCACTATTTTTAGGACAGCTGCGCCAGGCAGAAACCTCCATATAAGCACCTCTAACAGAAATCCCAAGCCCGGGGATTCCTGTTAGAGGAGACTTATATTCCGGTTTCTAAGCGCCTGGCTTCGCTCACTATTATTAGGACAGCTCCGCAAAGCAGAAAGCTGCGCGTAAGCCTACTTGCCCAAAAATCCAAGCCCGGGATTTCTGGTCAAGTAAACTTACACTCCGCTTTCTAACCGCTTTGCTGCGCTCACTATTGTAGGACAGCTGCGCAAAGCAGGAATCTGCGTGTAAGCACCTTGGCAAAAAATTCCAAGCCCGGGAATTTCTCGCCAAGGAGCCTTACACTCCGATCCCTAAACGCTTTGCTTCGCTCACTTATTTTAAGGGGGTCATTGGATTTGTGTACAAGTGTTTTTCAGATTGGGCAAACGGATGGGGCCCACGTGATTGCCAGGACAATGGATTGGCCAAGGCTGGGGGCGCGGCCAGTATTTTGCCCGCGCAACTTTGAGTGGTCCTCAGTTTATGATGCCCAAAAGTATGTAACAAAATACGCGTTAATTGGTTCTGGTGGCGCCCATGATCAAGAAATTGATGTGTCAGATGGCGTGAATGAATTTGGGCTGGCCGTTCAAAAATTGACCTTTACAAATGGCAGTGACTTAGTTGAAGAACCGGGTATAAACAAAGTTCATTTGGCACCGTTTGAATTATCTTTTTATCTACTATCTAATTTCCGCTCCGTTCAAGAAATTGTTGACCACATTGAAGATATTGAATTAATGGCGGATAAAACCAGCTTAAAAAAGTATGGGCATTCCGAATTACATTTTGCTGCCTGCGACCGCACTGGCAGAAGTATCGTGATTGAGCCGGTAACGTCGCCAATTGAAATAATTGAAAATCCATTAGGCATTCTGACGAATAGCAATCATTTTGACCGCCAGATTGATCGACTGGCAAAGTATTTAGACTTCACACCGGCCTTCAAGACACATACCGTTCCGTTGAACACCCCTCGAGTCACAACGGGAAATGTTTCTGGCAAGGCAATTCCGCCAGGATCCTATTCGCCGGGATCGCGATTCATTCGGGCAGCTTACCTCAAGGAAAGAATTGATCTGCCAAAAACTGAGGTTGAAGCCGTTGATAATTGTTGGCACATTTTGGATGCGGTGAACGTGCCCAAGAGTCAAGCGCACCAACCAACATATTCAGTTTATCGGGCGGCGGTTTGCTGTGAGAGCTTAAATTACTATTATCAGCCCTATCACGCTAAATCAATTGTTAGAATTCAATTGACCGATCAATTGATTCGCAATAATCAGTTACGATTCTTTGACGTTCCCGATGAAACTCGGTTTGTAGATCTTTGACGGTGTAATTATTGTAAAGTCGAAATGGGAGAAAGTTGATTGCAGAAAAAAAGTTGGCGAATTATCTTAATATTGCTGGTGACTGGTTTGGTGATCTTTGCTGGATTAACTATTCGGAATCGTGCGAGTCGCCAAAAGCAGGCGCGACCAAACGTCCCAACACTTGTTCAAAAGCACCCAAAAACCGTTCCGAAAAAGCAACGGGAGCGATTTATCAATCAGATTGCTACACCAGCAATTAAGCAGTATCGACGAGATCGGCGGATTTTGCCAAGCGTGGTGATTGCCCAAGCTATTTTGGAATCGCGCTACGGAACTTCTCAGCTGTACAGAGCAGCCAAGAATCCGTTTGGCATTAAGGGGGCTTATGAAGGCAACTCAGTGGCCTTTTACACGCGCGAAGTCATTAAAGGAAAGTCGGTTCAAGTATTAGCCAATTTTAGGAAATACCCAAGTTTAAAGGCGGCCATTTTGGATCATAATCGACTTGTAGAAAAGAAATTTATTAAACAAAAAAATATCGTGAGTTACCGCACCTCAACGAGGATGCTGCAGGAAAATGGTTATGCAACTGATCCAAAGTATGCTAGTAAATTGAATCATTTAATTGTAAAATATCGATTGAGTAGGTATGATTTAAAAGCGATAAACGAGTAGAGCAGTGGTAGGACAAAGCGTTTGATACTAGCTCCTACTTTACGTAGTTGTCTTAAAAGCGATGAGCAATCGGAAGGCTCTGCGGGTGGACTGCTCTTCTTTAATTATGGATTGGTATGGGACCCATATAAAAAAGGTTCCCTATTGGATTGAGGGTAAATTTCCTGAGTGCCGTCGTACTTTAATCAATAAATAACTTTTTGATTTTTCATATGTATAATTCATATATATAATATAAGTGAAAGCTAAGCGGAGGGATGCTAAATTGTTGGATTGGGTTTCGAATCTGTACGGCCCGTTTTTTGATGCACATAATTGGTCAACGGTTATCACAAGTGGTGATGATTGGTTGATTATCTTATCACTGGTAACGATTGAGTGTTTGCTATCAGTTGATAACGCGGTGGTTTTAGCCGCCCAGACGCAAGCGCTTCCAACGAAGGCTCAACAAGAAAAATCATTATTTTACGGATTATGGGGAGCTTATCTCTTTCGTTTCTTAATTATTGGTATCGGAACGTTTTTGATCAATTTTTGGGAAATCAAAGTGATTGGCTCCCTCTATCTGTTGTATTTGGTGTATAGTTTCTTTAGAAAAACTCGGGTCGTTCGAACCCATAAACTAGCGGGTAAATCAAAGACTGGCTTGTCGTTATTTTGGTCGGTTGTGTTACAGATTGAATTTATGGATGTTGTATTCTCAATTGATTCGGTTCTCGCCTCACTAGCGATCTCGCCTAATCCGGTTATTGTGTTAATTGGTGGAATGATTGGGATCCTTGCGATGCGGGGCGTTGCTGAAGTGATTATGAAATTAATGGCGATTATCCCAGAGCTTCAACCAATGGCGTATATTTTGATTGGCCTCATTGCGGTGAAATTATTCTTGTCAATTCCAGTTATCGATGTTGAAATTCCCGCGCCGCTTTTTGGTCTCATCGTGTTGGTGGCAATTGTTATAACGCTGATCATCCACTATGTCAGGGTAAAGAAAGGCAGGAAGATAAAAAATGAGCGTTCAGATAACTCCTGAGAATTTAAGAACAGAGGTCAATAATAAATTAACGGTCATCGATTTTTGGGCACCATGGTGTGGTCCGTGCAAAATTTTGGATCCAATTCTTGAAGAACTGGAGAAAGATTACGGTGATCGTATGAAGTTTGCCAAAATGAACGTTGACGGCAACCAAGCAATTGCTGAAAAGTACCACGTTTTAAGCGTCCCCAGCTTGGTGGTTTTCAAAAATGGTCAAGCTGTTGAAAAGGTTACCGGTGTTTATCCAAAAGAGAAGCTGGCAAAATACTTTGATCAAAAGTTGGCTGAGGTGGCGGCTATTTAAATGGTTTGATACCATTTTGACGAGCTTCTTGTGTCAGTTGAGTGTTCAAACGGTCTAATCCTTGCAACGGGAAGGTAAATAGCGGGGCGAAGAGGTTGACCCGGTGAGGATCTGGGACAATTTGGTTTGGTTTTAAATTTGGCAGCCTGTTAGCCAAATCGGCTTGCGTAAGGTTCAGTTGCCTTGCGTAATAAATGACACGCTGAAAGATTAAGTTTTTGAACCATAAATAATAAACGATTAAAGCGACCGCAATGTACCAAAAAGCTGTCCAAGTGATACCAATCTTCGCTGGGGACAAAAATTTAAAGAAATATGCTAAAATAACAAAGAAACCATATGATAAAATACTAATGATCGTAATCTTAGATTTTGTGGACATAGCTAACCAACTTTCTAACAAAATTTGGATGAGTCTTTCCTTATAATTATAACAACAGCCAATAAAGAGAGTGTGAGATAAGATTTTGAAGTTTTCAGTGGAAACAATTAGACAAGCCGATTATGTACCGGTTAACGGTGTAATCGCTGATAGTTATCGAAACGACGCCCCCAATACGGATGGGGATGAGGTCGATATGGTCAATCGATTGCGATCGTATTCAAAGTATCAACCAAATTTCGAGGTCGTAGCAAAAGATCGTCAGCACCAAATTGTCGGTCACGCGCTCATGATTCCAGTTACGGTGCGGTCGCCATGGCATTCATTTGACGTTGTTTCAATTGTTGAAATCAGTGTTGGCCGCGACCATCAAAACCAAGGGATTGGTCAAGCGATGGTTATCGAATTGGAGACCAGAGCGCAATTAGCTGGCTATCCGGCGGTTAGTGCGATTGATAATTCTGATTTCTTCTTTAAAAATAATTACGTTCCAGCGGATAATTTTGACATTTTCTCGACATTATCCGTTGATTTGAACGCCAATATGATTAAACCATTGGCGGATGGCAGTTTGTTCAATAAGGGTGGTAAAATATATTATCCTGAGGAATTCTTTGGCGTTCGAAACACTGAGGTTTAATTAGATGTTTATAAATAAGTAGTCAAGCTATCTGGGTGTCAGAAAGTCAGTGGGTGATGCGAACTGATCAGGATAGCTTCACAAAATACGTTATCAAAGAACGGATAATAACTAGATCCGATATCGTCTAGTGAGGAGCTAATTGAGCTTAAAGTTGGGTGGTACAACGGTGAGGCGTCCCTGTCGCGTGAGGTGGGGGCGCCTTTTTTAGTACGCGGAGCCAGGCGATTAGAAAACGGAGCATAAGTCTCCTCGGCCAGAAATCCCCGGGCTTGGGATTTTTGGTCGAGGTGCTTATGCGGAGTTTTCTGCCTGGCGGAGCGTCATTCGGCTCGGTAGCCAAGAAGCAGAAATCCCCGGGCTTGGGATTTTTGTCAGAGGTGCTTATGCGCAGATTATTGCCCAGCGGAGCGTCATTCAGCTCGGTAGCCGAGAAATAGCAATCCCCGGGCTTAAGATTTTTGGTCGAGGTGCTTATGCGGCCTTTTCTGCCTGGCGGAGCGTCATTCGGCTCGGTGGCCGAGAAGTAGAAATCCCTGGGCTTGGGATTTTTGGTCGAGGTGCTTATGCGGCTTTTTCTGCCTGGCGGAGCGTCATTCAGCTCGGTGGCCGGTCCAGATTCTCAGGCTGGGGATCTTTGCCCGAGGTCTTTAATGAGGTTCCTTGCCCGAAGCCAAATAGATTGCCCCCGACTCGTGGTCGTTGGCGTTCTTTGCGTCTCAAAATTTTTAAATGGTTACTTTATACATACCATAACAATCAAAAAAGGAGTTTCATTATGAAAAATAACCAAAGCGCCAATCCGATTGGCTTAATTGAAGGAATAATTGTTTTAGCGGTGATGCTTATGATTATGGGAATCAGCGTGATTAAATTTCAAATTTCACCCGAGGTGCCGATCCTTTTTGTCATTCTACTGTTAATTGCTTGGGCAAAGGTTCACGGATTTTCTTGGGATTTCGTTAATCAGGGGATTATTAACGGCATTACAACGGGGATTATCCCAATGTTTATTTTCATTCTGATTGGTGCGCTGATTAGTTCTTGGATTGCGGCCGGCGTGATTCCTTCATTAATGGTATTTGGCTTTCAGCTTATTTCTGCGGAGTGGTTTTTACCATCGGTTTTCTTAGTTTGCACAATTGTTGGTACAGCGATTGGCAGCGCATTTACGGTGGTATCGACGATTGGCATTGCGTTTTTAGGGATGGGATTAACGCTGGGAATTAATCCTGCAATGATTGCGGGGGCAGTCATCTCCGGTGCTATCTTTGGTGATAAGACGTCGCCATTATCAGATTCAACAAATTTAGCGTCCGCGGTGGTTGGCGCAGACTTGTTCAGTCACATTCGAAATTTGATGTGGTCGACAATTCCGGCCCTGCTAACCTCTTTGGCCGTATTTTTCATCATTGGTCACTCAAACGCGCAACTGGATGAGCATTCGGTTAACCAGACGGTCAACGTGTTAACGACTCATTTTAGTGTAACTGCCTGGGCGTTTCTGCCAATCGTACTAATGTTTTTATGCGCATGGCGAAAAATTCCGGCTATCCCAACGCTGTTTATTAATATTGTGGTCGCTGTGGGAATGATTTACGTGGAAAATCCACGAACAAAGATTCAATCGATTATCAATACTTTGACTAATGGGTTCGTTGCCCATACTGGTAATAAAAGCGTTGATAATCTCTTAACCCGTGGCGGCATTATGAGTATGATGGCAACCATTGCCTTGATTATTTCGGCGTTAGCCTTAGGCGGCTTGTTAATGAAATTTGGGATCATTGACGCGGTGATGGGGCCATTGTCCAAAAAGCTCAGCTCAAATGGCGCACTCGTTACAGCGGTCATTATGAGCGGAATTGGCGTGAATTTATTTGTCGGCGAACAGTACTTGTCCGTGATCTTACCCGGAAATGCTTTTAAATCAACCTTTGATAAAGCCGGTTTAGCACCAGTTGCGTTAAGCCGAGCTTTGGAAGATGGCGGAACAGTTATTAACTATTTGATTCCCTGGGGAGTCGCGGGCGTTTTTGCGGCCAATACGCTGGGCGTTTCAACTATTCATTACTTGCCATTCGCAATTTTTAGCCTGTCATCGCCCGTATTTTCGATTTTAAGTGGGTTTACCGGCATTGGTTTGAAATATTTGCGTGGACGACCAAAAGCCGATTAACTTGAGTAAGAATAAGATTGGAAACGCTTTGGAAAAACGTTTTAATTACTTTATTCTTAACAAACGTTACCTAACTATTACATTAATTACACAGACCCTTGTTTTCTTAATACTGTCGATATTGCATAGTAACAACGTAATTATACACTATGTACTGTTGATCGATGAGGTCAACAAAATCTAGACACAGGACACAGATATAGGAGTGTGTAATTTTGAAAAAAGTACTATCTATGATTCTCGCAACTTCAGCCGCAGCTATTGGTTTATTCTTCGCAGGTTCCGCATATGCTTCCACAGTAGTTACAGTTAAGTCCGGCGATACCGTTTGGGGCATTGCACAACAATACAATACCTCCATCAGCGCAATCGAAAATGCAAACAACCTTTCGAATGCAAATGTGATTACAGTTGGTCAACAGTTGACTATTCCAGGTGCAAATGATTCAGCAGCCGCAACAACTTCCACTACTCAAGGTAACAATCAAGCTGCTACAACCACTCAAGCACAAACAACTAACCAAACTCAAACGAGTTACAGCCAACCACAGACATCAACTCAGGCATCAAGTAATTATGCAAGTAACAACACGACTTCAAATTACTCATCAGCTGCTTCAACTGGCGGTAGTGCCAAAGCTTGGATTGCCAACAAAGAATCAGGCGGTTCATACTCAGCACGAAATGGCCAATACATTGGCAAGTACCAATTATCGGCATCATACCTTCATGGTGATTATTCAGCAGCAAACCAGGAAAAAGTCGCTAACCAATACGTAGCAAGCCGTTACGGTTCATGGTCAGCAGCTCAAGCATTCTGGCAAGCAAATGGCTGGTATTAAGATAGAGCGTGATTAGACCCGGGTTGACCCGGAAGTCTAAAAGAAAATCATCAGTAGTGAGCAGGTTTTGCTCATTGCTGGTGATTTTTTTAGTCAGTGTCAGGGCCGGCGGAACGGGTTTCCGCAAAGTGGTAGGGAAAGGATCTAATGATGAACGGTTTTTGTTCATTGTTGGATCCTTTTTTATGTAGCAGAGCAAGGCTATCTGAGTTATTTGTGTAAGCATAAACAGTCAATAGTTGAGTGAAGTAATCCTAAGAATGATTCATAGTTGAGTAGCTAAAAATTTTGGTTTGAAAACATGGACAATTAACAACTTGTAATGCTAATATGACAAAGTATGTAAAGTACAAAATGATTACAGAAAGCTGTTCAGTTGTTCTGTAATTTTTGAGGGGAGTTTTAATAAATGTTTTGGAAAAAGAATCAATGGCTTTTGGGGTGCTTAGTTGCTTTGACCGGAGTCTGCATTGGGATGAGTAATTCATCTGCCGACACGCAGATGACTAATGATACTCAAAATACGAATTTACTCAATCAAAATGTAAGTGAATTACAATCACTAACATCTGTCAGCTCATCTGCTGACGATCAACATACTTCTGGTGAATACGTAGATGACAAAGTCCCAACATTTCACTTCAAGTGGCAAGTTTCCAACAATGTTTTAACTATTTTGAGTGGTCATCTTGGGGTGCCAGCTGGTGGCGTTGATGACCAATTTCATCCATACTCAATTTCTAAGCTTGACAATGGTTATTACAGTTCCCATCATAATAATTCCAAATTAGCAAAAGTAATTATTGCTAAAGGTGTGACCACTGATCAATCACTGGATGGGTTGTTTGCAAACTTAAATACAGATGAAATTGACCTTTCTAATCTGGATACGAGTGATGTAACTGACATGGCCTACATGTTCTATTCAGATAATACTCAGGTTACGGGGCTGGACAAGTTGGATTACAGTCACGTTACCAGCATGGAAGGGATGTTCTCAAATTGGGAACCTACGGGAAATTATATAGCCAATGACGCGAACATACTAGCCAACTCTAATGTCTTGAACAAGATGCTTGCCCAAATCGATGTCTCACACGTTAAGAACTTCTCATATATGTTAGCGACAGATCAATATTATATCGATATCTCAAGTTGGAACATGAGCGGTGTAACGAACGATGGTGAGGCGACTACCAAAAATATGTTCGGAATTACCTTGTGGGATCGGATTTACAATACACCGGCGGTAATCAAGCTAGGGCCTGGTGATAAATTTAACTCACCGCAAACGTTTATGATGGTTAATGGTAGTTCGGGGATTATCGAACTGGCGGATGAAAAAGGGTATGCAGTCAATGGTGTCGAACAACCACAGCTAGTCACGACAACGCCAAATGATGGTAAGACGCCACTTCAATATCAGTTGGTTGGTAACGGAAATGTCTTTAACCCAGAGGGGAACAAATCTTTAGACCTGGCAACTTTGTACAGTCATTCATCTTCTTCAGTTCCCCAGCAGCCCGAAACTTATGTGGTCAGTCATAAACCGTTTAAGGGAATTTTGATGGTGAGCCCGGCTGCAGTGACGCTAAATTATAAAGACCAGTTTGATCCTGAGAAGTATTTGTATGGGGACTATACACTTTATCATTCAATTGACAGCACTGGTCGCTGGCTGACCAACAAGGATATTACCGTTACGCCAACGATTGATACTTCCGTACCCGGAACTTACAACCTCACTTATTCTTATGAAGGACAAACAGCCAAGCAAACAGTGGTCGTTAAACCTAATCCCTTTCAATGGCAACTCAAAGATTTAACATTAAATCTTGGCGATAATTATACCCCAAAAGACGGCTTCATTTCTCTTACGATTCAAAACACAGATATTAGTGGTAAGCCAGTTACAGATGTCTATGACGGTAGATACTTTGATGAACTTATTAAGGCCGGTATTATGACGATCACTGAAACACCTAAAGTGGATACAGCAAAAGCGGGCGTTTATAAGGTAACATATGCAATACCACAAATGACCAGCCAAACTGCAACCGTTACGGTTAAGGATCAAAGTGCCCTGGAGCTTAAAGATGTTTCACTTAATCAGGGCGAGAAGTTTGATCCAGCGACTGCCTTTGTTTCGGCAATTGGACCTGATGGCACTAAGTATGCAAAGTACAACGATGCTGTGAAAGCCGGGATGAAAATTGACACATCTAAATTAAACAATGCCAAGCCAGGGACTTATCCAGTTACTTATCGTTTGGGTGAAACTCAAAAAACGATTAGTGTCAAAGTGATTGCTCAAAGTAAACCAATTCATACAGATAATAGTTCAGCAACCGGGACCATTGTGTCCAGAAATACAACGGGAGTTAATAACGATTCTTCTGTGAAATCTATTCCTGATCAGCAAAAGGCACAGAGCGCTACTGCTGATCAAGCAAAGTCTGAATTTAAAGTATATGCTAAGAAGACAGTATATCGGTATCAGAATGTTAACTTTAAAAAGAATCAGCGGATTAAAAAATATCGCCAACGAGTGAGAATTTATGCACCGATTTTTCACGTGGTTGGAACGCAAAAATCGACTAATGGCAATTTGAGATATGTTTTAAGTGATGGCAGTTTTATCACAGCAAAGGCCACTTATGTTGCGCCCCTTTACTGGCAGGGTAATTATCATAAACTATATGTGATTAATCCTAAAGGTACTTACGAATACAAATCGACAAGATTTATGCATCTGAATCGGGTTAAGCATTTCAAGCAAGGAACTGTGTTAAACGTTAAGAAAGTTGTTCATTCCGGCTTAACTACTCGTTTTAAGTTAACAAACGGTCATTATATCTCTGGAAACAAACAGTGGACGGCGATTAATCGGCCTAACGTGCCGAAGCGGGTTCTCGTCAAGCACAACCTCTATTTATACCGCGATGTTAATTTACACCATAAGGAATCCCTGATTAAGACCCATCATGTTCTTAGAGTAGTAAAATGGGACTATGCCCATGGAAATTCATTAAGATATAAAGTAGCCGGTGGTTACATCACTGCTAATTCACATTACGTTAAGCCAATTAAATGATTTATGAAAGAAATATCTCAGCAATTCGCAATATGCAAATTGTTGGGATATTTTTGCTCAGCGATTGGGCTAACTCTTTTCTCTTTGCTCAGAAAAATGTCGCGGTTGCTCATAACTTAAAGTAGCCAATGCAAAATATCTGGTAAAACTCGCTGCCAATATAACCAATCGTGGTCGCCGGTTTCAGTAACATAAGTGAGGTTGAGGTCCAGCTGGTGTTGAAGATAATCCGCGAATTGGTCATTGGTGGCTTTCAAGAAATCCTGATTGCCAATACAGTCATAAATGCGGAGTTTACGAAGAGCGGCTTGAGGGGCTTTTGCTGCCAATCTTTCCAAATATTGTTTTGGCATCGTTTCACCGAAAATGCTACGATAATCTGGCATAAGGTCAGGGAGCATTGTTAAATCGACAACCGCCGAAATGGCAACCACGGCACTAAACCAATCGGGATGAGCAAAAGCAAGCTTGAACGCGCCAAAGCCGCCCATTGAAACGCCACCCACAAAATTATCCTTGAAATCAGTAGATAATGGCAACAATTTGCGCATTTCTGGAATGACTTCTTGCGTTAAGTAATCCCAGTAGGGCAGACCAGCGGCCATGTTTGTGTAAAAGCTACGGTTCATTTCCGGAGTAATAATGGCTAAATTAGTATACTTATCGAGAACTTCAAGATTGGTCTTTCGCAGCCAACCACTGCCGTTATCGCCGAGGCCATGCAACAGCCATAATACTTGAAAGCTGCCGCCGCTTGGAAGTTCATTGGGTAAAATAACATGAATGGTTGTCTGTTCTTGAAGCGATGGCCAAGCGCGAGTGAAATTTAAGATTGACATGATTGAGGCTCCTAACTACTTTTCACAGCTGTCCTTTCGAATTCACTATAATAAAAATCCCTGCGATAATCATCATTTGAGAATGATTGTCGCAGGGATTTTTAAATTAGTCAATAAGTAGCGGGCTAGTCACCGTTAAAAATGGAATTCTTTAGAACCACATAATCGACTTTAGTAATATCGTTTAGCTTTCGGCCACCAGCGTATGAAATTGATGACTGAAGATCTTGCTGCATCTCATTAAGCGTATCGGCGATGTGACCACGATATGGCACTAGCATTTGGCGACCCTCAACGTTTCGATAGGCGCCTTTTTGGCGTTCTGAAGCGGACCCCCAGTATTGCTTATACTTTTTACCGTCAATACTGATGAGGTTGCCCGGGGTTTCCTCATGACCAGCCAACAATGAACCGATCATGACCATTGATGCACCGAAGCGAATTGATTTAGCAATGTCGCCGTTGTAACGGATACCACCGTCTGCAATCATTGGTTTGCGAGCAGCCTTTGAGCACAATCTTAAAGCGGCTAATTGCCAGCCCCCAGTTCCAAAACCGGTTTTTAATTTAGTGATGCAGGCTTTACCTGGGCCGATCCCAATCTTTGTTGCATCCGCACCGGCATTTTCAATTTCTCGAACCGCTTCGGGAGTTCCCAAATTACCAACAATTAAGAAACTATCCGGTAATTGTTCCTTGATGTAATGGATCATTTGGATAACGTAGTCAGAATGACCGTGAGCAACGTCAATAGTGATATATTCTGGCTTTTGGCCGTCAGCAACTAACTGATCAATAAATTCGTATTCTTCCGGTTTGATCCCGACACTAATTGAAGCGTAAAGGTTCAATGAATGCATTTTTTTAATGAACGGTTCTCGCTTTTCAGGTTGGAAGCGATGCATAACATAGAAGTAGTCGTTTTGAGCCAACCAAATAGCAAGATCATCGTTAATGACGGTTTCCATGTTTGCGGGAACCACTGGGATCTTGAAAGTCTTTGGGCCAAATTTAACTGAAGTGTCAGCGTCACTTCTGCTCTTAATAATATTTTTATTGGGGATGAGTTGAATGTCTTCGTAATCAAATACTTCCATGATTTACCTCCGAGGTTTTAGGACAGCTCCGACAGCTGTGAAATGCCTAGCCTATTGACGACTTCTAATTGTTTCGCTACGTTCACTGCTACTTGTTACCACACTTTTTCAACAACGTTAGTTTGAGTTCTGTCAGGACCGACCGAGAAAGTTGCATACGGCACGCCAACGGCTTCTTGAATATGAGTCAAATAATTTTGAGCATTCGCCGGTAATTCATCAAACGTTTTGCATTCGGTGATGTCTTCGTCCCAGCCAGGGAGCTCTTCATAAACGGGTTTGCAATGATCAAGTTCTTTAAGAGTAGCAGGGTAATGATCAATTTTTTGACCGTTTAGCTCATAAGCAACACAAATTTTTAAAGTTTTAATACCAGTTAGAATATCCAAGCAGTTAAGTGCTAAATGCGTATAACCACTTACGCGAGCTGAGTGGCGAAGGACGACACTGTCAAACCAGCCAATTCGACGCGGCCGCTTAGTAACAACGCCATATTCATGACCAACTTCACGAATATGATCGCCAACCTCGTCTTTAAGCTCAGTTGGGAATGGCCCCTCACCGACTCGAGAGGTGTAAGCCTTGCAAACGCCGATAACGTTATTGATCCGGTTAGGGCCAACGCCAGTTCCGACGGCCGCACCCCCCGCACTGGGGTTTGAAGACGTTACAAACGGGTAAGTACCGTGATCAACGTCTAGCATAACCCCCTGGGCACCTTCAAACAAAACGTTTTTGTCATCATCTAATGCGTTGTTAATTATATAGGAAGCATCAATGACGTAAGGGCGAATACGCTCAGCATATTGATTGTATTCATTGAAAATTGTGTCGAAGTCTAGCGGTTTTACATGATAAATTTTTTCTAGCAGTTCATTTTTAATTTTGAGATTGCTTCGAAGCTTTTCTTCAAATGTCTCTCTGTCAATCAAATCGGCAATCCGGATTCCAATTCTTTCGTATTTATCCATGTATGCAGGGCCGATTCCTTTATTGGTTGTGCCAATTTTGGCATCCTTTTTTTGCTCCTGCAAACCATCGAACAAAATATGGTAAGGCATAATCACTTGAGCACGGTTTGAAATTCGAAGATTATCCGTACTGATGCCGTCCTGTTTTAAATTGTCCATTTCGCTGATCAAAGATTTGGGATTAACGACTACGCCGTTGCCAATCACACTATATTTTTCTTGATCAAAAATACCAGATGGAATTAGCTGCAAATGATAGCTATGGCCGTTAAAGACAATGGTATGGCCGGCATTATCCCCGCCTTGATAGCGGGCGATAATGTCAGCACTTTGGCCGAAGAAATCGGTAATCTTACCCTTTCCTTCGTCGCCCCATTGACTTCCAACAATCACAATAGATGACATATGAACACCTCTAAATTTTATTGCCAAGCCGTAACCCAGCATTTTTAATTTTACCAACATCGCCGCCATTAATCAACCAAAAGGTTAATAATTTTAAGGGTCAAAACGCTTAAAGTTCGACTTTAAAACGGGATACGAACATAACGTGAAGATTACTTCCAAAATATAGTCAAAGGGCGAACAATATGCTATCATAATGGTATGATTATTTAGAATGGCGGGGCAGAGCTTGGATGAGCTTTGTGGTTGTGCTTTTTTACCTATATTAGGATAGCTACGCCAGGCAGAAAGCTACACGTAAACACCTCTAACGAAAATCCCAAGCCCGGGAATTTCCGTTAGAGGAGCCTTACGCTCCGCTTTCTAAACGCCTGGCTTCGCTCACTTATTTAGGACAGCTGCGCAAAGCAGAAAGCTGCGCGTAAGCCTACTTGCCCAAAAATCCAAGCCCGGGATTTCCGGTCAAGTAAACTTACACTCCGCTTTCTAAACGCTTTGCTTCGCTCACTTTATTAGGACAGCTGTGCAAAGCAGAAAGCTGCGCGTAAGCCTACTTGCCCAAAAATCCAAGCCCGGGATTTCCGGTCAAGTAAACTTACACTCCGCTTTCTAACCGCTTTGCTCCGCTCACTTTAACTTGAAAGGACACACTATGATAGATAGATATTCATTACCGGAAATGAGTCAGATTTGGTCACTCCAAAATCAGTATGCTGCTTGGCTAAAAGTTGAAATTGCCATTGACGAGGCATGGGCCAAGTTGGGTAAAATTCCGGCTGAGGACGTTGAAAAAATTAAAAAGAATGCCAAGTTTGATGTGGATGGCATTGCCGAAATTGAAGCCGTGACCCATCATGACATCGTGGCTTTTACCAGGGATGTTTCTAAGTCACTAGGACCCGAAAAAAAGTGGGTGCATTACGGCGTTACTAGCACGGACGTCGTTGACACGGCATATGGTGTTCGGATTAAACAAGCTAATAAACTTATTAAAGATGATATTGATCGCCTGATTGACGTGATTGCCAAACAGGCCAAGAAGTATAAAGATACGGTTATGATCGGTCGAACACATGGCGTTCAAGCTGAGCCGACTACCTTTGGTTTGAAGTTGGCTCGCTGGTATTCTGAAATGAACCGAAATAAGCGTCGTTTTGAGGTAACCTCTAAAGAATTGGAGGCGGGCCAAATTTCTGGCGCAGTCGGGACGTTCGCCAATGTGCCACCGTTTGTTGAACAGTATGTATGTGATTCATTAGGCTTGCACGCCCAAGAGATCACCAGCCAAATCTTACCTCGTGATTTACACGCGGACTATATTTCAACTTTGGCACTGATTGCAACGAGTTTAGAAGAGTTTGCCACCGAAATTCGTGGCCTGCAGCGGTCTGAAATCCATGAGGTTGAAGAACATTTTGATGCTGGACAAAAGGGCTCATCGGCCATGCCGCATAAGCGAAATCCAATTGGTTCAGAGAATATTTGTGGACTCGCTCGAGTAGTTCGTGGTCACATGATTACGGCCTACGAGGATGTGCCATTGTGGCATGAACGAGACATCTCCCATTCATCTGCAGAGCGAATCATCATTCCAGACACCTTAATTTTGTTGGATTACATGATGCACCGCTTCTCAAATATTTTAGAGCGATTAACGGTCTTCCCAGAGCGAATGAAGCAGAATATGGGCATGACTTATGGACTGATTTACAGCCAACGAGTGATGCTAAAGCTGATTGACTCGGGAATGACTAGAGAACAGGCCTATGATTTGGTTCAAC
Source organism: Lentilactobacillus fungorum (assembly GCF_016860605.1). GTDB lineage: Bacteria > Bacillota > Bacilli > Lactobacillales > Lactobacillaceae > Lentilactobacillus > Lentilactobacillus fungorum. The sequence goes on along the minus strand of NZ_BNJR01000017.1, from coordinate 97,349 downwards.
CATTAACCAAGAAATCTTGGGATCAGGGCATTCAGTTCCGTGATTTAGTCGAAGGCGACAAAAAGATTACGGATGCGCTAAGTGAAGACCAGATTGCCGATGCGTTTGATTACCATTATCATATTCGCCATGTGGATGAGATATTTGCGCGGGTTGGTTTGGAATAGTGCATTGAGCTTTTTGCTGATCACTAATCAGCTTGAAAGTTAAAGTTGCAACATTTCGTAACTGAAATGCCCTTGAGAGAGTAATCACTAATGGAAAACAAGTTGAGACCTTAGATGGTTATAAATAGTGAAGGTTTGAAGGCGGTTGACGAAATGACGGCTGGTATTATCGGTAAAGAAGGCCGTGATAGTAGCTCATAATCTAAGGAAACTCAGGAAATAACTTGATAAAGATGAAAAGATCGACCCGAATAAAAGGTCGATTTTTTTGATGGCGAAAAATCGTTACTAGTGTTAATTATCGATTAAACCTCCCCGTGACGGCCAGTATCTAGAAAGTAAATGGTGTTACCAACAATTTCATAAATGAGCAGCCAGTTACCCTTAATAAATAACGCCCGTTGAGGTTTGCGACTTTTGATGACGTGATCGTCATACTTTTCGGCAACCGGTTCGCCACTTAATAACTGTTTCTTAATAGCGGTAAATTCGGCTTCGGTATAGCGTTTGGCACGAATCATGTTTTGGTAATGTTTTTTGAAACGGGATTGATACTTGGGTTGATAAGTCATCAGTTAGACTCCTTAACTTACTTGGTTTTGATTCATTAATTAATTGGTTTCCTGTTAAAATGATAGCAAATAATCAACTCAGAAGGTAGGTGATAAAGTGAATGGCAGAAAGTTGTTCTATGGAGCTTTGGTAGTGTTGATGAATATTGCGGGCATCATTTTACTCGTTGACCCGCTCAAAAACTTGGTTAACGGTCGTATTAGTATTGGTGAGCTGGTTTGGGTGTTTGTTGATGTCTGCATTTTGACGATTATTGACCGTGAAGCTGGTCGAGCATGGAAAAGACGCTGATTGAAGTGTACTTATGATGCATACGGTAACCATACTCGCCGTTTCTCTGCACAAAAAAAGATAAGGCGGGGGAAGCCTTATCTTTATAGTATCAATATTCTGAGGGGAATATGAATATGAAAAGCAACAAATTAATGGGGGGATTAATTTATCACTCGTTATTGGGGGGTGAGAAGAAATAAACATTGTTTATCTCTTTCCATGCTTTTAATATACAGGATAAATATTACTAAAAAATGGAGAAAATGTGATTTTTTTGTGAACTAACAAAAAAATAGTGAGCGTAGCAAAGCGGATTCATGGTCGCCAAAAGCAAGTCCTCTTTAGTCAAAAAAACAGCGGCAACCCAATTGGTTGGCCGTTGTTTAAAATTAAACCTTTTTCTTGTCTATTGGGGGAGAGACAAAATGAGTTCAAGAAGAAAAAAGGATAAGACACGGGGATGCCTTATCTCAAGATACCTATATTCTAGGGGAAGAATATGAATACAAAAGTAATAAACTAAAGGGGGATTTAATTTATTACCAGCATGAAGTAAGTAACCTTCATACTTGATGACTACAGTATAAGCAAAGATTGTTGCCAAAAATTGAATAAAGTGTGAACTTTTTGTGAACTTTTGATCTGAGAAATTTTGCAAATCTCAGAACGGAAGGGAGATATTAAAAAAGATAAGACACGGGGATGTCTTATCTCAAGATACCTAATATATTCTAGGGGAAGAATATGAATACAAAAGTAATAAATTAAAGGGGGATTTAACTTATCACTAACATGAGTTTATTAACTCACGTCACATTTAATAGAATAGCCAATGGATGTTACCAAATGATGAATTAAATGTGAAGAAAGTGTGAATTTTACTAAAAGCCAAATAATAGTTTCTTAAATTTCACTAATGGAGTAGCCTAAAGTTAGTGAGCACGAACTCTAGTAATTAGAAATTGCCAAATGGGCTAGATATTTGTAATCGTTAAATCTATCGAAAAATAGTGAGGAGGGATGGTATGAGCTTTGCAGCCAGACGATTAATGAAAAAGTTTCGAGCGCAGGGATATCAACAGATTGTGAGCCACAGCTTTTTGCATCCCAATCAACGCTTTAATTTGTTTCAAAGTAGTGATCGATTTAAAGCCGTTGATCAGTTTGAAGGCGGCCAGTTGGTGACGATTAGTTACTCAAGCCAGCCTAATAGTCAAATTCTCTATTTTCATGGTGGCGCGTTTCGGGTGCCCTTGAATGAAGCGCAATTGGCAATGATTGAGTCAATTGCCGAAGCGACTAATAGTACGTTGCAGATTGCGGATTTTCCATTATTGCCGCAATATTCGGCCGATAAACTGTTAGCATTTTCAGCCGAGGCGTTTAATCGGGTGATAGAAACGCACTTGCCCATTTTTTTGATTGCGGATTCTGCTGGTGCGACAATCGCTAACCAATTGTTATTCAAGGAGTCAAGCAGAATTGCTGGAACGGTATTGGTTTCCCCTTGGTTGGACTTGCAACTCACGGATTCACAGGTTAAAACTAGGGCAGCTAATGATGTGATGTTGGATCTAGGCGTTCTGCGCCAAATTGCAACGGAGTTTAAAGCTGGCTTAACTACCGCTAATTGGGTGGATCCTTGCGCGCCACCAGCAATGTTAAGCGGCCAGTTAAGACTCTTTTACGGAGCCAATGAACTGCTAGTGCCAAGTGACGAGCAGTTCACCGCAGCTTTGGCAAAGACCGCGATGCAAGTTGAAGTAACGCCCCTCAAGGATGGCTTTCATGACTACATTCTCTGGCCTGACTTGCCAGAAACCAAACGTACTAAGAAGCAGATTGTCACTTTTATCAAAGATCAACGTGGTGCTTGAGTTTTGGAAAGGCATGGGTGTCTGACCACTTCATCATTGCCCCTTGGAAAGTGAGCGCAAAGATGGTACCAAAACCAATGGCGTACAGCTTGCCGGTGAAAAAATAAGCGGCAATAATGACAATAATCGGTGGAATGTAGCTCAACCATTGAGATAGGATGGCACTTCCGTGAATGAATTTGAAACGAATAATGTATGCCAGATCGTCGTTAGGATGCATAATGAGATTCGCTCGCGAATACATGGAAACGGCCACCGCGACGCCGAATAGGCCAATGATATCTAGGATCATTCTGGCCCAAAAGTCGAGCGTCGGGACACCTAAAGAATCAAAAACAAATTGTGCCAACTGAACCAGATAACTAAATGGTAGCGTGAAGAGAAGGTTGGAAACAAACCGCCGCCGATCAAACGAGCCAATCAGTAATTGGTTTGAAATTGTGACGAGAATCCCATAGATGAATAAAGTATTTCCTAATGGAATGTTAACCCACTTGGATAAATTAACGGCAGATCCAGTCCAAACGGCGCTGCCAAGGTTACTGGAGATTGCTAAGGCGTTTCCAGCCGCGTTTATAATTATTGATAAGCAGAGATAGTAGAAACGTTGATTAAAATCTTTGAGTTTAGCCATTTTGTCGTTAATTTCTCCTTAATATACAATGAACTTCATTGTATAATATTTCGTAGTCTTTGAAAACGTTCAAAGTCAAATTGATGTGTATATCGTGTTAGTCGTGTTAATATCTTAACTAGAGGGGGCGGTCTTGTGCAACAACGAACAGCTTATTCGGAAGTCGAAGCCGAAAAAAACGTTGAAAAAAATCGTCTGTGGTTCAATCGCTTTCGGACGACCCGCTCATTTCAAAAACTTAATAAACCAGAAAAAGCGGCTGCCTTTTATATCACCCAGGCAGTAGTCAGCTTGTCCTACAAGTACCAATTACGAAGTCCGAGGCGATATACTGCGAGATCGATTAAAGAAGTTATATTAAAAATGCTGCCAGAAAAAATTGCGGCAACCAACGTATTCTTTACGTCCGTTATTCCTGTTATGAGGAGGTATTTCATCTTTTTGGGCGTCCAACATAAAATTAGCAATGCCGAGACATTGGTGCGGGCATTAGATTCAATTAAAGTAAGTGATTTGTTGGCTGGCCATCGAGATGCGTCAAATTGGGATGTCCATAAGCGCTTGGGCATGAAATATTTGATGGGCTACAGTCGAGATGTGGACCCAAAGAAGATCAAGGAATTTGAAGAAGATTACAACATGGGAGTTCCATTGAGATTCTGTTTTGATTTGGGAGTCAATCGGGCCTCCAAAGATATTATTATGCTAACTGAAAGTTTGAGAGAGAAGTTTGAGCAGATATTGTATGAGAAAAATAAATAGTGTGCAGAGAAAAATAGTTTGGCACAGTTTAATGAGCAGTTTCGGTTGAGTTTCCCAAGTTTGGGAGTCAATCGAAGCTGTTTATTAGTTTAGTGCTAGTTTTCAGGGGGTCACTTGACTAGGGAGAAAAATACGATGGGATAGAGGAAAATTCTAATATTGGAATAGCAGTAATGTCGTGTCCCATTAAAGGACACCATTTCAGCCTTAACTACCCAAAATAAATACCAACTAAGTTCACCTTTATTCAGGCGATCCTAGTTGGCGAAAAATTGCTTAATTACCTAACTCATCAATTCAAGATGGTAACCTTTTGAATGTCACTGAGCTTGATGACCATAACGCCCTTGGCTGGTCGTTTGATAAATGCCTGATCATCATTGACTGCGGCCACTCCGCCAGTAATTGTGCCATCGGAAACTTGAATGGAGACTAATCGACCTTCTTTGTATGCACTCATCAACTCATTTGAAATTTCTTTTGATGCAATCGTCATCATACTCACCTCTTACGATAATCTCAAGTATAGTTCACCAAAACGCGAAATGTAAACTTTTTTTCGGATTTGCGCACAATTTGAAAATATTTTGGTAACACTTTTTGCCAATTAGCGCTAAAGTAGATGTATAGAGTAGCATTGCCAGACAAAAAACGCTGCATAAATACCTCGACAAAAAAATCCCAAGCCTAGGGATTTTGGGGTAAGGAGGTCTATATGCTGTTTTCTGACTACCTGGCTTCGCTTACTTAATGAGGACAGCTGCGCCAGGCAGAAAGCTACACGTAAGCACCTCGAACAAAAATTCCAAAACCGGGAATTTCCGTTCGAGGAGACTTACGCTCCGCTTTCTAAGCGCCTGGCTCCGCTCACTTTACTTGAAAGGGGTATTGGAATGACTGAACGCCAACTGATTCAAGAGATTTTAAATACCGTTGATGTGATTTATAATTTCGTCAACACCGATGATGATAAGAAAGAATATGAAATCATTATTAACCGACAGGACGGGGATCATCGGCCGCTTGAAAATATTAATAAAGAAATCAAGCAATATTTTACCGACGCTAATTTCAGCTACGATGAAGAACTTAATGACAACGGCGATGATATTCATGTTCAGGTTAAACGATAATTGGTCTAGTTGAATTAACGTTCACAATCATTGGATAACCAGCAAATTGAAATGATTAGCACATTATGGTATAGTTCATAATGTGCTTTTTTCATTATCATGAATAACAAATCAGGTCATAATAATTGCATTACATGAAAATGCCTTTGTATAATTGAACTAGCATTTTCATCGATTGGAGTGAATTGAATGTTAACAGATCAACCAAAATATATTTTATCAATCGACCAAGGGACCACGAGTACCCGGGCGATGATTTTTGACCAAAATGGCAGAAAAGTCATTGAGGCCTATAAACCAGTTAAACAAATTATTCCCCATCCAGGTTGGATCGAAACGGACCCGAATGAAATTTGGACTTCTGTGTTGAGTACCATTTCATCCGCGTTTATTGATGCGGGAATCCATCCAGAAGATATTTCCGGGATTGGGATTGTTAATCAACGTGAAACAACGATCATCTGGGACAAAGAAACCGGAGACCCGATCTATAACGCGATTGGCTGGCAATCCAAGCAAACAGCTCCGTTAGCACGGAAACTAAAGGATGAAGGCTATTCAAACTTAATCCATAAAAAAACCGGCCTGATCATTGATTCTTATTTTTCAGCGACTAAAGTTCGTTGGATATTAGATCATGTGGATAACGCGCAACAGCGGGCTGAAAATGGCGAGCTGCTTTTTGGAACGGTTGATAGTTGGCTGGTCTGGAAACTATCTGGCGGCAAGTATCACATTACCGACGTTTCTAATGCCAGTCGAACCATGCTGTTTAACATTCATGCTTTGAGATGGGACGATGACATTTTAAAATTGTTGAACATTCCAGCTCAAATTTTACCGGCCGTTAAAACCTCTAGTGAATTATATGGCACCACCAAAAACTATCAATTTTATGGCATTGAAGTGCCGATTGCCGGGATTGCCGGTGACCAGTCGGCTGCTTTAATTGGTCAGTTGGCGTTTGAGCCGGGGATGATTAAAAACACTTATGGCGATGGTGCATTTATCATGATGAATACGGGATCTAAACCGGAATTATCAGATGATAACTTATTAACGACAATCGCCTATAACATTGATGGCGACGTGACTTATGCGCTGGAAGGATCGATCTTTTCGGCCGGAACTGCCTTGAGTTGGTTAACGGATCAAATGAATCTGATTGATAACGTTGCCGAGACCCGCGATGCAGCGATGAGATCTCAAGATGACGATGAAGTTTATGTTGTCCCAGCGTTTAACGGCTTAGGAGCTCCATACTGGGAACAAGATGTCCGCGGTGCCGTATTTGGCCTCACTCGTGGGACGACGAAGGATGATTTTGTCAAAGCAACCTTGCAGTCAATTGCTTATGGCACCAAGGATATCATTCGAACGATGGAAAAGGATACCAATATGTACATTCCAGCGTTGCGAGCAGATGGCGGTGCTTCTCGAAATCGCTATTTGATGCAGTTCCAAGCTGATATGTTAGACATTCCAATTGAGCGGGCAGCCGATGAAAATACCACGGCGTTTGGAGCAGCGATATTAGCTGGCTTGGCGGTTGGCTACTGGAAGGATATTGATGAAGTTAAAAGTTTGGCAGTCGAAGGGCGAACCTTTAAGCCAGAAATGGATAAGGCTAAGCGTAAGCGACTATACCGCGGTTGGAAGGCGGCGGTGAATGCGGCCCGAGCATTTAAGCCAAGCGAAGATGATGAGATTTCGGATTAATTAAAATAAATGACAATAAAAATTCCCGATAATGGCTGACCCATTAGAATGTCAGTCCAGTTATCGGGATTTTTTGTGACCAGCAGTTAGCCGAACTTTTTTAACCTGAAGTCACAGGCGAAATTTTCGAATGGATAGAAAAAACTGCCCATGCTAGTAGCCGTGAACAGTTAGGTGAAGCCGTATATTCATTTATCCATGGTAACTGATAAATTCTGTAAGCGATCTTAACCCACCAATCCGGTGATAAAAAGACGCGTTGAGGATAACTTAGTTTTTGTCTTCAGGCTCCTTCCAATAATGGAAGTTTGCTAATAACTCTTTGGACCGTTGATCTGCGGGGACAAAGCCCAAATTAAATAGATGTTTGAAGTACATCATATTGTATAAGAATAACCACGCAATCCCTAAAATATACGAACCGATTGTCCAAGTGACTTGCAAGGGTTCGCCCATTTGCATGGATAAGCCCATGGCGACAATCAATTGGACTGCTGTCATGCAAAGAAAGTTATACCAATCGGAACGAAAGACCGGCACCATAATACTGAACAAAAAGGCCGTCCAGGAAAGCCCTACCTTGGCAATTCGAATTTGCCCATTTTTTTTGTTGACCACCGTCGCGAAATTTGGTGGAATTGGCAATAAATTGTTTTGATTAGGATCGTTATTGTCATTGTTGCCACTTCCAAATGGATTTTGCATCGTGAACCTCCTCTCGATTTGACGTTCAGTGTGTTTGTGCGTAGATCGCTGCTTGACACAATCGGTCTCAAGTTATTTTCGCCTAAATTTGACAACACATTCACAACGAGCAGTTTGTGGTATCAAATCAACAGATTGAATATATTCAACTTGGTACTTCTGAGTTAATTTTACAAGATCTCGAGCCAAAGTCGAAGGGTTACATGAAATATAAACGAATTTTTTGGGCATGATGGTTAAAATCGTTTCAATTAGGGAATCGGCTAATCCAGTCCGGGGTGGGTCAACAATCAAGGCGTTAGGTTTCCAGCCGGCGTCAATCCACTCGGGAAGCAATTCTTCTGCTTCACCAACTTCGTATAAAGTATTCATAATGCCGTTTCTAACAGAATTAGCATTGGCATCGTCAACTGCTTCTTTAATGGTGTCCATTCCACGAACCTCACGGACTTGATTAGCAACTGAAAGGCCAATTGTGCCGACACCGGAATAGGCATCGACGAGTTTCTCGTTACCTTTGAGTTCTAGGGCTTTGAAGGCCTCTTTATAAAGAACCGAGGTCATCGTTGGGTTAACTTGCAAGAAAGCTCGCGCTGATAACTCAAATTTGAGGCCGTTGAGGATTTCGGTAATGGTCTTTTTACCATCGATGTGGATCGTATCGTCGCCCCAGATCATTGATGTTTTGCCGGGATTGACGTTTTGCATAATGGAAACGACTTCTGGTAGTTCGGCATGGATGCGTTCAACCAGTTGATGCTTTTTAAGCAATTTCTTACTTTGGGTGATAAACGTGACTTGGACCTCATTGGTAGCCACTGCTGCCCTGACAACAACCGTTTTGATGATCCCGGCATTTTTTTCTTCGTTATAAACGGGGATCTTCAAGTCTTGAATCATTGTTACAATTGCACGCATGACTTTCATCGTCAAAGGATATTGGAGTGCGGATGTTTTTAAATCAACGACGTCATGACTGCGAGTTTTGTATAGGCCGGCGATTACGTTGCCGTTTCGATCTTCGCGAATTTGAAAGGTGGCTTTGTTTCGGTAGCCGGTAGGGTCATCCATCCCGATGGTTGGCAATAACTTGAATTTTCGATAGCCAGTTGGCTGGTACTTTTCAAGAGAATCGCGAATAATATCGCGTTTAAAAGCTAGTTGAGCCGGGTAAGCGAGATTTTCAAGCTCAAAGCCACCAACTTTATTGGCGTAATCATCAACTGGCTCAACCCGATCCTTGCTTTTAACCGCAACGTTGACTAAAGCTGCCCGAATAAAGTTCTTCAGGTCTTCGACAACTTCAACAAGCACTTTTTCGTTAGGCAACGCACCCGGAACGAAAACCAGTTTCCGCTCGTAATGACCGATGCCTTCACCGTTGATGCCGAGTCGTTTGATTTGAATTGTAAATTGTTCACCTGGGGTTACGTGAACTTCTGATTTGTTGTTAGTCATTGAACCGTCCTTATATTTGTAGTTACTCAATATGATAGCACAGAAGGGTGAGAATTCGGAGAGGGAAGTTTAGGGTGATGGAGCCGAGCTGGTATTAGCTATCTAATTTCAGCTGCTTGGAAGATTCTTGACTTGATATTTTCAGTAAGGGTACTAATGCGCGGACTTTGGTTTTACAACAAATGGAATTGGGATTTAGCCCGCTCTAAATAACTAACATTACTTAGAGTGGGGACACAAAATCTGATCAAGAGAAGAGCCGGCTTAATAATTGAATTATCCTTTAGTTCCGAGTTGATTACAAACTAGTTAGATATTACAATTAAGTTAATGAAGCGGTTACATATCATCAGGGGACATAGGTTGGTTGTTAGCTGCTTCAAAATAGTTTTTGGAGGGGAAATCTATGCATAAAATAGTAAAGAGTTGTTTGCTTGCAGTGGCTTCATTGGGATTATTTGGCTTTGCTGCTGCACAAAAACAAACGCCGGTTTTTGCCCAGGATGTTTCGGCGGCGAGCGATCAGATATCGCCAACGAATATTACAACACAAAGTTCAATTTGGAAGAATTGGCCATCAATTGTTGGCAGCCACGTTAAGGTTACTGAGCCAGTGACGGTTGAGAGAAATGCAAGCTTGGACGATACGGCTAACGGTACCTATGGTTACACGGTTAAATATAGTTTTAGTGTGGATAATCCAAAGGACTTGCCTTTGTGTATTGGATTGACGCTTGCTCCTGGAAGTCCAGTGTTCAACGAAAATACGTGGGGAACTGTATCATCAGAGGATGGGAATACATTTTCGAAGTCGAATACTAATATAACATTTTGGGATCCATGGACATATGATGATAAATCGCACGGCAAGTTTATCATGATTGCCGATTCTAAAGATGGAATTGGTTTGGACTTTCTTAAACAATCGATTGCTAATGATCAGAAAAACTATACAGTTCGGATAGACTTTAATAGTCTTAAGTCAGATGATCAAACGGATTCTATTAAGAAGACCATCTCGCCAGAATTTGGTCCGGCGACAAGGCCTGTAAAAATATTCTACAAAGATATTAAAACTGGCCAAGACATTCAAGCTCCAACGACTGTGGGAGATTATAAAGATTTTACACCCGAACAATATTTCAATAATTTTAGACCAGATGCTACGACTCCAATTAATTTACCTGATGTGACCGCGCCAAGCTTATCGGGATATGAATTCAATTCAAGTCAAACCGCAACCTTCTACCATCCTTGGCTAGGAGGGGGAGGTACACCACAGTATGATTATGTGGAAGCTGATAATTCAACAAATAATAAAACGGTTTCTGATTTAAGCATTGCGGGTAGGAAGGACGATGGGAGTAAATCATACATTTTTAAGAGTGCGGTCATTTTCTGGTATGATCCTACTCCGACACCTGCACCAAACAATACCGGTGGCACTGCCATTTCAATTGGGAATGGCAGCATTACACCCACTACCAATAGTGATAGCACAACAACGCCAACTCTGAATAGCAATAGCGAACCAGCGAGTTCAATCACAACCACTCAAAATCCGGCCACTCCGAGTTATGCTGCCAAGAAGGGCACCGCAGTCTACGCCACCAAAGCCATCTACATGTACAAGAACGCCACCTTCAAGAAGTCACAACGGATTGCCAAATATCCAAAGGCCAAGCGAGTTAACCGCCCAATGTTTGTGGTCATCGGCTATGCTCGTTCCAACAATGGCACGTTGAGGTACAAAGTTCGTGACGTCAACCACGGCAAAAAGACTGCTAATAAAGTGGGCTACATTACCGCCAGTCGCAAGTATGTTGTGAACGTCTACTATAAGACGATGCCGAAGAACAAGAAGATCACCGTGATCAACAAGCAAGGTGTCAACACCTATAAGAATGCTAACTTAACTAAGAAAGTTAAGAATTATAAGCAGGGCACTCATTTGCGAGTTAAGAAGATTGTTAAACACAATTTAACAACGCGTTACCAGCTAAGCAATGGAACATACGTAACTGCCAATAAGAAGTTAGTAATTCAAGGAAATTACTAATCAGTCGGCAAAATAAAAACTCCGGGAATCAAAATCCTCGGAGTTTTTATTTTACACGGTTGCTAATTTTACCAAGTTGCCGTATCTGGATCTTGTGCCAAACCAAACTTTCCATGGAAGCCATTAATTGTCTGCATATCGGCATTTGATAAGTTAAAATCAAAAATGTCAGCATTTTCTTTAATATACTTTTCGTGGACGGACTTTGGCAATGGTAGAAAGCCGTGCTGAAGTGACCAGCGTAAGACGACTTGAGCAGGTGTCTTGCCGTACTTTCTGGCAATCGGTTCTAGTTCTGGGATCTTAAAGACGCCACCAGTTCCCAATGGGCTGTAAGCTTCAGTCAAAATATCATGATCATCATTATATTCAACCACCGCCGGCTGCATATCCGATGGGTTGATAAACATCTGGTTAACCATCGGCTTGACCTTGGCGGTTTCTAACAAGGCGTCCAAGTGTTTTGGTCGGAAGTTAGAAACGCCAATTGCCTTAGCGGTGCCATGATCATAAAATTCTTCCATTGCCCGCCAAGTTTCGGCGTTGGTTGCTTGCCAATTATCCCTAAATTTGATTGGGTTGGGCCAGTGGATTAAGTAGAGGTTCACGTAATCCAAGCCGAGATTTTCTAGTGATTTGCCAAAGGCTTCTTTGGTTGCTTCATAACCGTGGTCGTTATTCCATAACTTAGTGGTGATGAATAAGTCTTCACGGGGGACACCACTATCTTTGATGGCCTGGCCAACTTGTTTTTCGTTGCCATAGCCTGCCGCCGTATCGATATGCCGATAACCCGCATTCAGCGCGGCCAAAACTGAATGATAAGCTTCGTCGCCGGTTGATTGCCAAGTTCCAAAGCCCACTTGGGGAATTTTGACACCGTTGTACAGCGTGTAAGTATCTGTTAATGACATAAAATTGATCCCTCCTAGTTTAGGTAGAACTATTTATAGTTTAATGAATTCCAAGCATTCAGACAACTAATCGCACCTATAAATTCATGATAAAGAAACGGTCCATTGATGAATGCTCGCCGTTGTTGAGGGGATGGTCAAGAGTAGTGAAGCCATATCGCTGGTAAAGATGAATGGCGGTAGTTAAAGCGTGGTGAGTCTCTAAATAAAGCTGTTGATAGCCAGCTTGTTTGGCAAACGCGACGGCCGCATCGAGTAACTTGTAGCTCAGGTGATGGCCTTGGGCTTCATTAACTAGGTATAACTTTTGCAGTTCAGCCACACCGTTGGCAGAATCGTATTCGGCGATCCCATTGCCACCGAGAATATTGCCGTTATCGGCCACAGCGACAAAGTATTGTCGCTTGGGTGTTTTAGCGTAGTAGCTGCTTAAGTTATTAAGTTCAGGATCAAAATAGGCCGTACCGGGAATGTCCAGGCCAAAAGATTTTAAAGACTGTTTGACAATTTCGGCGAGGCTTGCGTCATCTTGAGGCTTGATTGGTCTGATAGTTACCATACAACATGCCTTCTTTGTTAATTTTTTAGTTTCGATAATAACACGATTTGCTTTTGGTGCATAGGGCATGTGAGCGCTTTTCCGTGATATAATTGGAGTAATTTACAAGTGAAACGTTTGGAATAGATCTATTCATTTTATATTAGAAGGGGCTAACTATCATGACTAAAAAAGTAGCGATCGTCACTGGTGCGTCATCTGGAATTGGTAAACAAATTGCCAAGAATTTGCTTCGAAATGGGATGGACGTCTATGCACTTGCCAGGCGGGTCTATCGAATGAACGACTTGGATGATTTAGGGATTCACACATTGCATTTAGATGTTGCTGATCAAGAGGAGATTGATCGGGTAGTCGGCCAAATTGTTCAAGAAGCTGGCCGGATTGACGTGTTGGTGAACAATGCGGGCTTGGGGACGTTTGGCTCGGTCGAAGAAGTGGCGCTCTCTGAAGGTGAATATGAATTTAAAGTTAACGTTTTTGGCATGGTTAAGATGATTCAAGCTGTTTTGCCGACTATGCGGGCGCAAAAAAGTGGGCGAATTATTAACATGTCCTCGATGGCTGGCCGAGTTAGCACGCTAATGGGAGCTTGGTACGTTGGCTCCAAGTATGCGATTGAAGGCATGAGTGATTCGCTGCGGTTGGAGTTAAAACCATTTGGCATTGATGTCGCGGTTATCGAACCCGGTGCAATTACGTCAAACTGGAAGGGGATTGCCATTGATAAGTTGATGGCAACCTCGGGCGAAGGCCCGTATGCGGCGCTAGCAAGAGAGAGTAGCGACTTCTTTGCCTTGGCTTATAAGTTTGCGTCAACGCCGCGGGTGGTGGCCCGGATGGTTGATCGAGCAGCTCTTTCCAGGCGGCCAAAGACAAGATATGTTGCTGGTACTGGTGCGAAACCATTAATTTGCCTCAAGCAGATTTTACCCGATCGCTGCATGGATGCTTTTACTTTGGCAATGTTTAAGTACGCACAAAAAATCATCAATAAACAAACGGCCCATAATCGCTAAACTGTCGAAAGGTCATTGACTATAAACAACAAATAACGTATTCTAAACTTAAAACACTAGGGGTGCTGCCAAAAGCAGCTGAGACAAGTCTAAACGAGTTGGACCCTTGGAACCTGTAAGCTAGGACTTGCGTAGGAAAGGTGTAAGGTGCAGAGTGCGAAACCAAGTGGTTAGAAACCGTAGTATAAGTCTCCTCTGACAGAAATCCCCGGTCTTGGGATTTTTGTCAGAGGTGCTTATACGGAGGTTTCTGCTTGGTTGAGCACGTTTCTGCAAGGTAGTGGCGAAACAACCCCCTGGATTGGAGAACCACAATCGAGGCGCTTATGCGGAAGTTACTACCTAACAGAGCACGTTTCTGCTAGGTAGTAACGAAGCAAGCTTTTAAACCAGAAAAAGCCAATTGCCCATTATAACCAGAGCTTTTTTCTGAATTAAGCATCAAAACTACCAAAAAAGAAATAACCTAAAACATCACAGCAGACATGCACAACGAGTGTCTACTATTCTACCCAACGAGGAGCTTACGGCAATCTGATTGTCTTGGCCCCTCGTTTTTTTGTGTCATTATAAAAGGAGAGATTACTGTGAAAATTAGTTTACTAGAAACGCTACGGGAAAAGAACCCAATTGCGTTTAACATTTCTAACTTTGTGACTGTTCAAGACGTTGCTAACGGCATCAACGCACTAGGGGCGTCGCCAATCATGTCTGAAGAACAAAACGAAGCCGAAGCAATGGTTAAAATGTGCAATTCAGTGACGATCAACTTAGGCGCGTTTACAGAAGGTCAGCTGGAACAAATTGCCACCGTCAGCACGTTTGCTAACCAGTATGGCAAGCCGATCGTGATTGATCCGGTTGCCGTCGGGGCAGTGGCATACCGAACTGAACGGTGCAACGAACTGCTGGACCAAACGGATGTAGCGGTTATTCGTGGCAATGCTGGTGAAATTGCAGCTTTGGCTGGTGTCGAGTGGCAGTCAAAGGGCATTGATGCTGGCGAAGGTTCAGGTGATCTTGAAGAGATTGCCAAGAAACTGGCTAAGAAGCGCCATTGCGTTGTCGTTGAGAGCGGTAAAACTGACATTATTACGGATGGCGAAGCGGTTGTCCGGGTATTTAACGAAACGGACTTGTTTAAGCTCCACGTTGGTTCCGGTGACATGCTTTCCAGTACAATCGGCTGCTTCTGTGGGATTGAAAAAGATGCATTTGAAGCTGCTCAAACTGCAACGGTTGTCTTTGACGTTGCGGGTGAAATCGTTGCTAAATCGATGAAGCAACCCCTTGCTGGATCGTTTGGCCCACAATTAATTGATCAGCTGCATTTGATTGATGTGAAAACTGTCGAAAAGTATGCACAGTATGAATAAAGGCTAACCACTCTAGTCATGAGTAAAAGCCTTTGAAACGTGTAAAGAAAGGAAAATGAAATTGATTAACCAAACTGTTCAAGCCCTGACAATTGCCGGAACGGATAGTGGCGGTGGTGCGGGTGTAATGGCTGATATTAAAACGATGCAAGAGCGGCACGTGTTTTCTGCAGCTGTCGTCGTTGCCGTGACAGCTCAAAATACCATTGGTGTTCAAGATTTTATGGCGATGCCGCAAAAAATGATCGATGAGCAATTTGCGTCCGTTGCTGGTGATCTCAAGATTCGGGCTTGCAAAACGGGGATGCTGGCGGACGTTGCGACTGTCGAAGCGGTTGTTGCTAATTTGAAGAAATACGATCTGGGGCCGCTAACAGTCGACCCAGTCATGATTGCCAAGGGTGGCGCACGATTACTTTCAGAAGATGCAATTACGACGGTTCGTGAGCAATTGCTACCACTGGCAGATATTTTAACGCCAAATTTGCCAGAAGCCGCCGAATTGACGGGAATGAAGATTGACTCGCAGAACCAGATGGTTGCGGCCGCCAAGCAGTTACAAGCGTTAGGGGTTAAAAACGTGATTATTAAGGGCGGGCATCAAACGGACTCAAAGGACTCTACTGATTTTGTTTTATTGGAAAGTGGCCGCTCCTTTTGGGTTAGTGCGCCGCGAATTGATACCGTCCGGACTCACGGGACCGGCGATACATTATCGGCTTGTATAACGGCAGAAATCGCTAAAGGCCATGACGTTGAAACGGCTATTCGAACGGCCAAGAAGTATGTGCAAACAACGATTGCCAACGGAATTGAAGTTGGCCACGGTCACGGGCCGTTGAATCATTGGGCTAAAATTGCTGGTGAAGGGAACGGTGATTAGATGAAAATGAAATTTGAACCGGCAATGCTCAAAAGCTACTTCATTGCTGGCACTCAAGATATTAAAGATAATCGACCACTAGAAGAGGTTGTCAAACAAGCCTTGGAAGCTGGAATTTCAGCTTTTCAGTACCGAGAAAAGGGGCCGACTTCATTGACTGGTGAATCCAAACTGGCGCTAGGCAAAACGTTGCGAAGCCTGTGTGCCGATTATCACGTCCCGTTTATCGTTGATGACGATGTCGAATTAGCAATGCAAATCAGTGCTGATGGGATTCATGTTGGTCAAAAGGACGAACGGGTAAACAAAGTAATTGAACAGGTCGGCGAAACGATGTTTGTCGGCTTATCTTGTGATACGAAAGCTCAGGTTGATCAGGCAAATCAAATTGCCGGGATTAGCTATTTGGGCAGTGGCCCCGTTTTTCCGACGGGTTCTAAAGCTGATGCCGACCCAGTGATCGGAGTCGATGGTCTTGCCAAATTGGTGCAACTCAGTCAGCGGCCAGTGGTGGCAATTGGTGGGATTACTGAAGAAAATATTAAGGAATTGCCAGCGACCGGTGCAGCGGGGGCAGCCGTTATTTCGATGATTGCTCAAAGCGATGATATTTTTCGGACGGTTAACGTGATGAATGAAACGGTTTAACGTTAATAAATCCTTGACGCTTCAAACGGTCGGGGATTTTTTATTGTCTAAAAAAGACACTCCTACCTGTATTTACAAGTAAGAAGTATCTCATCGACTGGCATCATTCTATGTTAAATCCCTCAACATTGGCTTTAGGAACTCGGCTAATTGTTCCGCTCATCGCCTTCATAACATCTGTACTGTTGCGGGTATAATAGTAAACTTGATGGGGAGAAAAGTCAGGGTGCTTTACCCTATAAGTTTCCAAAACGGGTTGCGTAAAGCCAGCAACGTTTTTCTGAGTGACGCGAGCAACCGTGACGTCTTGGGTATTTGGCGTCCCAAATGCGTGCCAGCCGTCCATATCTGTTGGCCCAAATACGAAGTAATTGCCGGACCGCACGTAATTAGTGGTTGGTGAAGCGGTTCGAACACCGTTTTTGTAAAAGGTAAATTCGGTTTGGTTGCCGTACCAGTTACCACGAAAAGATTTCGAAACAAAGCTTGGATTGGCTGCCGACGCGTCGTCTTGCGACTGCGAGTGAACCCCTGACAAAATAACGACTGTGCAAAAAAGTAACGTTAGTAAAATAGTCATCGGTGTTTTTTTCATAAAGAAGACTTCCTTAAGAAAAGTGAGCGGAGCCAGGCGTTTAGAAAGCGGAGCCTAAGCTGACTTGGCCGGAAATCCCGGGCTTGGATTTTTGGCTAAGATGTTTTATGCGGAAGTTTCTGCTTTGTGCAGCTGTCCTAAAACAAGTGAGCGGAGCAAAGCGGTTAGAAACTGGAGCATAAGGCATCTTGGCCGGAAATCCCGGGCTTGGATTTTTGGCTAAGATGTTTTATGCGGAAGTTTCTGCTTTGTGCAGCTGTCCTAAAACAGTGAGCGGAGCAAAGCGGTTAGAAAGCGCCAAGTAGGCTAGGCGTTTCACGGCCGTCGGAGTGTAAGGCTCCTCAGCCAGAAATTCCCGGGCTTGGAATTTGTGGCTGAGGTGCTTACACGGAGCTTTCTGCTTTGCCCAGCTGTCCTACCTTCAACACCCAAAGTGTAGCAAACCACTGTAAATAACCTGTAAATTTTTGGTATCAAAAAGGTATTGATTACAAATTAACCAATTCGATCGTTAATTAAGTTGATGGGCGTCTGATTATCCTAAGAAAGGCGAGCATGTTACACTGAAATTACTGACTCGTTACATATGTTAGGTTTAGATAAAATTCGACCGTTAGGCTTGCGATGGCGTCTCAAACCGTTAATATGGAACGTGAGTAGTAAATCATATATTGTGTAAGGTGGGATATTATGAAGGGACATTTTAAGCTGGCAGTTGCCGTAGCCTTTTTATTTGCATCGGCAGGCGTCTTTGGTGCTGGCTCAAGCGTCCAAGCGGATGTGATCGATAACCCTGGCAGTGCTGGGTCAATTACCCAGGTTAACTCCGGGAACGTTTTAAAGGACTATGACGAAAGTGCTTTAAACAAAGTCGATAATTCATCGCCGCAAGGAAACATGAGTAAAAAATACACCAAGTACAACCTGGATCCAACCGGCTATAATTACGGTAACAGCTATTCAACGATTGCTGGCAGTTCACAAAGCACCACGTTTAATACCAAATGGTTCTTACCAGATGGGTTTAACGTTTCTGATTACCAACATGGTAATTTTCAGAGTGTGACGCTAGACGACGAGGGGAATATTTATTTTATTGAATCAAATGGAACCAATACCAATCAAGGTGCGATTGTGAAGTTCAATCTCGCTAAATTGCAGGATCTTGGCGTTGACTCTGATATTTTGCTGTTATGGAAAGCATTTGATTACTTTAATCCATATTCAGATCAAGGATTGCAGCATAACCAAGAATATGATCAAATTAACAGCCAATTGCAAGGGGCCTTTGATCAGGTTAAAACCTTAACTAAGACGTTAAACCAAAATAAATCGTGGCAAAATAACCAAGTTAACTATCAAAAGAATGCTAAGAAATGGTATCAGCATTGGAAGACTAAGAAAGCGAAGTACACCAAAATTTCGAAGTCTTATCGATACTCGTATGCAACTAGAAACAATGCCAAGAAGGTTGTCAAGCAAGCAACTTCTAAGATGGCTAGTTGGATGAAGTCATACCAGATGCACAAGTCCAAGGTTGCTAAATACAACACCAAGATTTCGGGCATTCAAAATCAATTGAACACTTATCAAAGTCAAATTGATTCAGTAAAGGCTCAAAATCCAGAGATGTTCAAATACGTTGAAATCGCCCAAACCGCTCAATTGAGTCCAGAGGTTGATATTGGTCATGGCCAAACGTTGTCATTTAATCCGGATAACGGTCATATCTATCTGGCAGAAGATAACACGCTGACTGACCTAGCTTCTCGCGACGATAACAATACGGTTCTTGAAATGGATCCTGACACGTTAAAGCCAATTCGAGAATATAACTTTAAGATGTACCATGGCGATTCTGCTAATCTGCAACTTCATACGTTAGCCTTTGATAGTAAAGGGAACGCTTATTGGGGTCGTAAATTTAATGGTGGCTACATGTTCTTCTATGGCCGCTTAGATGAAAATGGTGTCAGCTTCCAAGCTTCCCCATCTTACGTCGGCAATCGGGGTGGCTCAACTAACCAAGGGGTTGCGGTTAACCCACAAAATAATCGGCTCTACTTTGTTTCAGATGATATCTTAACGTCAGTACCAACCAGCGGTGTTCGCAGTGGGGACTTCTCTGACGGTGATATCCACTATCAAGCATTTAATTCAGGTCGAGAATTCGAAAGCTTGGCGTTTGACCAAGATGGCTATGGCTACTTATTAGCCTTGTGGCCACCTGAGTTAATGCAGTCAACGGATCCGTTGAACTAACAACTGATTTTTTGAATCAATTAAAAAGGGTTTCTGGTTTAATCCATAGCGGATTGAACCAGAAGCCCTTTTTGCTGTGTCTATAGATAAATCAACTCATGAAATGACAAAAAGCCAGCTTAAAGTTGGCTTTTAACGTTATTATCTAAGCGATTCTCATTTGCTTGAAGCTTAACTTGAAACAATTGGGTTTTTTGAATAATGTCGGTTACTTGACGTTGAAATTGAGCTTGATTGTAAGTTGCCCAAGTATTAACAACGTTAAGCACTGTCGAGACGAGAATATCGAAGGCATAATCTGATGGGACGACCGTTGTCATTTGGACGAAGTCGTTTTTGTTATTCAAAGCGACTCTCTCATTTGTGTCCAAACGATCCAACACTTTATCTTTGATTCTTGTGTAACCCAAAATGTCATAAATCGTGCTGATCAGGTTTCTGTTATCGGAGATGTATGTAAGGATCTGTTTGTAACCGGAAGTTGTTTCCGCATCTTCGATTGCCCCCTCTGTATTTAAAGAGGTTAATCCTCTTTTGAGCAGTTCAACAATGTGATTGATCAGCTTATCGGCAAATTGATCGACCATATCGTATTTATCCTTATAGTGAGCGTAATAGGTACTCCGATTAATCTTGGCAATCCTTGTAATCCCAGAAACCGTAATTTGATTAAAACTGTTATCCGACATCAATTGCAAAAATGCTCGTTCAACTTTTTTCTCGGTTGCCCGTGCCGTCTTTGAGTGCGCATTTGTACCCATATATAAAGTCCCCCTGATAGTTGTGCAAAGAGTATTACCCCTTATTACCATTACTATATATACTCCAACAAACTTTATTCTATTTGTTGTAGGCACTAAATCAACTGACGATTTTTTGAATTTGTTAAGGAATAGACAAAATCTTAAAATTGTCTAAATAAGTGGATTGTGGGGGTGAATGGTCATTATTTTTTACAGGGGCTGTCTTGAAAGGGATTGCCTAAAAGTAAGACATGCAGATAATAATAAGTTTGCTTGCGGGTTATTTCGTGATCTTCAAGGAAGTCCCATTCCAATACGTTTAAGATAAGTTCAACTGTCTGAATCACAATCAAGTCGAGAGGAATCGTCATCTTAGATTCATCAAATGAATTGGTGAAGATGCGTTTAACCGTTCTTCTAAAGTAGTCAGTGAAACTCAAAGCAAGCTCATCATTTATTGGATTTTTCCGAACGATTAACTTAATAATTGAGCGGTATTGATCAAAGACGTCGTAAAGGCGATCAAAGCATTCCTCGAAAGTATCTTGGGAAGCAACCACTGTATCAGCTCGAACGCCAGCTTGGGTAAAAATGAGATACCAACAGTAATTTAAAAGGTCATACTTGTCGTCAAAGTAGTTATAAAACGTTGCCCGGGGGTACTCGGACAATCGACAAATTTCGTTAACCGTGATCTTTTCAAATGATTTTTTGGTTATTAGCTGAAACATGGTTGTTGAAAAGGATTTGAGCGTTCTTCTTGAACCCAAAGTTGGCTTTTTGGCTAAATCGTATTTCAAAAAATTCACCTCACAATTCTATGGAAGCAGTTAGATTTTGGTGTATACCGTTTATAAAAAATGGTCTGGGCAAAAATTCACTTTTTGCCCAGACCATATCGTGTTTTATCTCATATTCTGTTTATTGCTAATTCAGAAGGTCGTTCAAAACTTGATGGACAACTCACCATTGTGGTTGATAGTAACCGGATTCATTATTGTTCCCATTACTTCAACTTTAGCATACTATTAGCGCTTGAAAACCAACAGATATAGCGGATCTGTTGGTAATATTTATGCTGCATAACCTTTTGTTTTTCAAAGTGAAATTAAACGGTACAACTTAATAATAAAAAAGCTGGTGAACGACGAGAAAGGAGGGGGCCTTTTCCGTTGTTCACCAGCCGACCAATGCCAGGGGCACTGTTTAACAATACAGATGGGTAATACAATACCTGAACATTGCCAGGCACTACTAATAGAATAGTCGAATCAAATTCAGTTTCAACAAACAAAGATAGCCGTTCTGTTGGGAAAGTGAAGGCAAAACTAATGTCGCAGAAGGGCTTGAAGAAATGTAAAAAAGAATTCAAAATTCCGGATAAAAAATAACGCGATAACCAATCAGTTTTCAATCATCATTAACTAATACTGACGTGATGAGTGATCTGTCAAGGCTTTCAATAGGGACGTCCCAACACTTTGCGACCCTTTGATGGTTTTACCCCAAATGATTCAATGTTAATTTTGAGACGTACAAAAAGTCATAAAAATCTTTAGGGGGGTATTAGTTTATGAATAATGATTCACAAAAAAATCCGAAAGGGGCATTAAACAAGGTGAAGGCATCTAAATTCCCGACTAAGCGAATTGTTGCCACAATTCTGTTTTCTGCTGCTTTAGGTACCATGTCTGCAGTTGGCCCATCACAAGCCAACTTCGGTGGATTCAAAGGGGGGGCAATTACAGCCCTGGCTGATACAGCAATTGATTGGGATCAAGTTGGAACAGTTCAAAATGATCCTCAAAGTGTTAATCCGGGTAATGTAAAAGACAATTTTAGTGCCAATAATATGACCGGCACTAATACAATTACACCTAATGGAACTTCTGTGTTAACTTCCGGTGATAATAATGACGTTGGTTACATGACCAGTAACTACCGACTTGACTTTAATCATGATTTTGAGGTTCAAGGATTTGCTAAGTTCGGTACTAGCTGGAATGATAATCGAGCTGGTGGGGATGCGTTTAACTTCCTGTTTAGTCAGGAAAATCCGAATACATTGAAGCCAGGTTCCGGTGTAGGTGGCCTGCTTGGTATGGCAGGGCTGCACAATGCATTTGGCTTGGTATTTGATGAACACTACAATGAACAAGATGGTGACTTCAAGAATGACTTGGGTATCGTTCTTGCCAATGACTGGAAGAACTTGAACGTCGCTTCATGGCGGACAACTAATTCGGACGGTAACGTTAACTCTAACGCCCGGACGGGTAGCGATGCTGATTCGGGTTCAATGGATCCGATGGCTCAAGTTGTCACGATGAACCCAGCATTGATGGATGGTAAAGAACATGCCTTTACCATTAGCTACAATGCAGGTACGAGTCAGTTAACGATTAGTGTTCCGGATAATACCTACCAAGGGAACTTCTTCAACGGGGTTAACAAACAGTACACTTATCCAAGAACTGGATCAACATCAACCAGCACTTGGACACGAGAGATTAAGAGTTCTGAAAAGCAGACTGGGATGTACCTTTCATTTGCTGGAACTCAGACGCCAAAGGCTTATAACAGCTTTGCTTCTCATGTAACGACTTATGACTTCTTCTCATTCCAGAAATGCCAAGAATATGCACATGACCAAATTAATAAGTTACAATATCTAACTCAAGAAGAGCGCGATAATTACAACAAGAACATTGACGCTGCGACAACGACGGCAACTCTTGATACGATTATTTCAACTGCTAAGGCTCAAGATGATGCTAATAACACCACTTTGAAGACGGCTAAGCAAAACGCTAAGGATACAATTAACGCTTTGAAGAACCTGTCTGATGCCGAGAAGTCAGCATTTAACACTAAAGTGGATAATGCCACGACTCAAGGTGAAATTACGGCGATCGTCAATGAAGCTGTTGCCCAAGATGCAGCCAACAAAGCTAACGGTGGTAATGCCGCTGATCTTCAAGCTGCTAAGGACGCTGCCAATAAAGCTATTGACAGCATGCAATATTTAACTGATGCTCAAAAGACCACATTTAAGGGTCAAGTTAATGCATCAACAACCGCTGCGCAAGTCGTTTCAGCGCTTAATAACGCTGCTGCTCAAGATGCCATTAATAAAGCAAATCAAGATACAAATGATCAAACAGCGTTGGCAAATGCTAAAACTGCTGCTAAGGCCGCAATTGACGCAATGCCGTATCTAACCGCTTCTGACAAAGCAGCATTCAAAACTTCTGTTGAGGCTTCAATGAACGTTGAGGAAGTTTCAACCGCATTGAAGAACGCACAGACTAAAAACGATGCTAATAAGGCAGCCTTAGATAGTGCACGAAGCGACGCTAAAGCGACAATTAACAACTTAAAGAACTTAACTACTGATCAAACCGCATTATTCAACGGCGAAGTTGATGACGCAACGACTCAAGCACAAATTGACCAAGTTGTTAACAACGCCAAAGCCCAAGATGCTTTGAACAAAGCTGCTAACGACAACAGTACCGCTAGCTTGAATGCTGCCAAGACTGCTGCTAAAGCTGCCGTGGATAGCTTACCAAACCTATCATCAACTGAAAAAGCCAAGTTTGACGCTGCAATTGATGCCGCTACTACGGTTCCCGAAGTTAAAGCTGCATTAGCTGAAGCTCAGGCTCAAGATGCCATCAACGCTGGTAAGAATGATAGTTCAGCTCAGGCATTGAAGAACGCTCAGACGTTAGCTAACGCCGCAATTGATGCCTTACCTCATTTGACCGCTGCTCAAAAAGCTGATTATAAAGCTAAGGTTAACGCTGCAACGACTGTTAGCGGGGTTTCAGATGTCTTACAAGATGCAATTACCGCTGATGGCAAAGCTCAAGATGGGCTAGCCGCTGCTAAGAAGAAAGCTGACAACACCATTGATGCCTTGGATAATCTGACGGCCGCTCAAAAGTCAGCCTTTAAAGCGCAAGTTGATGCTGCAACCAGTACCGATGAAATTGATTCAATCGTTGCTAAAGCCAAGGCCCAAGATGCCATTAATAAAGCTAACAATAATGGTAACGACACTAATTTAACAGCCGCTAAGACTGCTGCTAAGGCTTCCATTGATGCAATGCCTTACTTGACTAGTGATCAAAAGACTGCCTACAAGGCCGATGTTGATGCTCAAACCACTGCTGCCGGTATCCAAAACGTTTTGGATCAAGCTCAAGCTCAAAATGATTTGAACAAAGCTAACCAAGATGGCGACGCAACTGCTTTGGCCAACTCCAAGAAGAGTGCTGACGCCGCAATTGACAGCTTACAACATTTGAACGCAGCTGAAAAAGCTGACGCTAAAGCTAACGTTGAGGCTGCTAAGACCGTTGCCGAAGTTCAAAAAGCCTTGGATGATGCCGTTAACCTTGACAAGAGCAAGGTTAGTGATTTAGCTCAAGCCAAGAAAGATGCCATTAAGACGGTTGACGCCTTAACGAATTTGACTGCCGCTCAAAAATCAGCTGCTGAAGATGCCATCAACGCTGCTAACACGCAAGATGAAATTGATGCCGCCGTTAACAGTGCCAAGGCTCAAAATGCCATCAATGCCGGCAATCTTGATTCCGCAAAGGCTTCTGCTAAACAAGCCATTGATAGCTTAACGAACTTGTCTGACGCTCAAAAGTCTAACTATGAAGACTTAGTCGATGCCGCTACAACGGTTTCTGGTGTTCAAGCTGCATTGGATCAAGCTAAAGCCCAAGACGCAGTTGAAGCAGCCAAGAATGATGCTGCTAAGTTACAAGCTGCCAAAGATGCCGCTAATAAAGCAATTGACGGCATGAGTTACTTGACTGACGCTCAAAAGACCCAGTTCAAGACAGACGTTAACTACGCTAAGACAGCTGCTGATGTTCAAAAAGCATTAGACAGTGCAACCGCTCAAAATGCGTTGAACAAGGCTGCTGCTGACAAGACAGATGCTGCTCTTAAAGCAGCTCAGACAGCCGCTAATAACGCTATTGACAACCTGAATTTGACTGATGCTCAAAAGAGTTCATACAAAGATCAGGTTAACTCAGCCAAAACAACTGATGAAGTTGCTGCCGCATTGAAAGATGCCCAAGCTGAGAGTGCTATTAACGACGCTAAGAACGATGCTTCGAAATTAGCTGATGCCAAGAAGGCTGCTAAGGCTGCTGTTGAAACGTTGGATAGCTTAACTGCCGCTCAAAAGAAGAGCTTTGAAGACAAGATTGATGCTGCTAGCGATGCAAGTACCGTTGAATCAATTCTTAACGATGCTAAGACCCAAAACGAGAACAACAAGAACGCCCTTAGTCAAGCTAAAACCGAAGCTAAGAGTAAGGTTGCTCAAATGGGCAGCTTAAGTGACAGTCAAAAGACGGATTATCAAAACCAGATTGACGCTGCTACGAACACTGACCAAATCAATGCAATTGTTAAGAATGCAACGGCTCAAAATGCCATTGAAGCTGCTAAGACAGATTCTTCTAAATTAGCTGACGCCAAGACGGCTGCCAAAGATGCAATTGATTCAATGAGTGACTTAACTGACGCCCAAAAGAACGCATTTAAGAATGCCGTTGATAGTGCCAAGGATGCTGCTGGTGTTCAACAAGTCTTAGACCAAGCTAATGCCCAAAATGACATTAACAAGGCTAACAGCGATAGTTCATCACAAGCTAAATTAGACGCTGCTAAGACGGCTGCTAAGAATTCAATTGACAGCATGGACAGCTTAACTGACGCTCAAAAGACAGCTTACAAGAACGCCGTTGACAGTGCCAAGAGTGCTTCTGATGTTCAAAACGTCTTGAGTCAAGCTAAAGCGCAAAATGATATCAACAAAGCCAAGAGCGATGCTTCCGCATTGGATGATGCCAAAACGTCAGCTAAGACCGCTATTAATAACATGAGCAACTTGACGGATGCTCAAAAGACGGCTTATAAGAATGCCGTTGACAGTGCCAAGAGTGCTTCTGACGTTCAAAAAGCATTGGATCAAGCAAGTGCCCAAGATGCGATTAATAAGGCTCAAAACGATGCAACTGCTTTGAATACTGCTAAGACTAACGCCATTAAAGTTGTTAACGGCTTAGATAACTTAACCCAAGCACAAAAGGATGCTTACATCTCAGCTATTAATAGTGCTACGGATGCGGCAAGCATTCAAAACATTGTTGATCAAGCCAATGCACAAGAATCCATCAACAAAGCAAGTAAGGATGCCAATGACTCTTCGAAGAGTGATTCCGAGAAGGCAGCTTCATTACAAGCTGCTAAGGATGCTGCCAAGAAAGCAATTGACAGCATGAGCGACTTGACTGACTCTCAAAAGACGGATCTTAAGAATGCCATTGATAAAGCAACATCAACTGCTGACATTCAAAAGACATTGGATCAAGCTTACACTCAAAACTTAATCAATAAGTCTAAGAATGACCAGTCATCCTTGCAAGATGCTAAGGATGCGGCCAAGAAGCTGGTCGATGAATTGAACAGCTTAACGCAAGCACAAAAGGACGCTATTAAGAACGCGATTGATAAGGCTTCAAGTTCAAGCGACCTTCAAGATGTCGTTGATAAGGCCATTTCTCAAAATAACAAGAACGAGACTGACATTACCAATTCCAAGAAGACCGCTACCAACACGGTTAATAACTTGACTAACTTGACGACTGATGAAAAGAACGAAATCATCAACCGAATCAACAATGCCAAGAACCAAGATGAAATTGATCAGATTGTTAAGGAAGCTACTGCTCAAGATTCCATTAATAAGGCTGAAAAAGATTCATCAACTACCAATATGACCAACGCCAAGAATGACAGTAAGACCGCAATTGATGGCATGAGCAACTTGACTGATAAACAAAAATCAGATTACAAGAACGCCATTGATAATGCAAAGACTGCCCAAGAAATTCTTGACATTTTGAACCAAGCTAAGGCTCAAGACGCAATCAATAAAGCTAATAGTAATACCTCCGATAGTTCAACGTTAAGTGATGCCAAGACGTCTGCTAAGACTGCAATTGACACCATGACTGACTTAACTCAGGATCAAAAGGATGCTTACGAAAAGGCAATTGACGCTGCTAAGACGGCCAGCGATGTTCAAAAGATTCTTGACGAAGCCAAGACGCAAGCCGCAATTAACAAGGCTAAGAACAATACCAGTGACAGCACGTTACTTGATAATGCGAAGACCCTTGCTAAGAGCGAAATTGACAACTTGAGCAACTTGACTGCTGATCAAAAGAAAGCCTTTGAAGCTGCCATTACAGCCGCTAAGGATGCAACGACGATTCAAAATATTATTGATCAAGCACGGGCTCAGGATGCTATCAATGCTGCTAACAATAGTACTTCTAACACAGATGCCTTGAACACAGCTAAGGATACTGCCAAATCAGCGATTGATAATTTGGCCAACTTAACGCAAGCTCAAAAGGATGCCTTCGAGAAGGCTGTTGATGCCGCAACGAGTGCCAAGGATGTTCAAGCAGCCTTGAATAAAGCAATTGCACAAGATGCAATTAATAAAGCTGCTGCCGACAATTCTTCTAAGGACTCCTTACAAGCTGCCAAAGATGCTGCTAATAGTGCCGTTGATGCTTTGACCAACTTAAAACCGGCTGAAAAGACGGCTGCTAAGAACGCCATTAACGATTCCACGACAGCCGCTGGTGTTCAAAAAGCTTTGAATGATGCGATTGCCCAAGACGCAATTGAAGCTGCTAAGAACAATAACAGTACGACTAACCTTGACGCTGCAAAAGCTGCCGCTAAAGACGTCGTTGCCGGTTTGAACGCATTGACTAACGCTCAAAAGGCCGCTGCCAACAAAGCCATCGACGCCGCAACGGATGGTGCTGGTATTGAAGCCGCATTAAAAGATGCTAAGGATCTTAATACCCAGAACGAAAATGCATTATCTGATGCTAAGACGGCTGCTAAGAAGACAATTGCTGGTTTGGATAGTTTGACTAGTGCGCAACGAGATGCCTTTAACAGCGCTGTTGATGCCGCTACAAATACTGACGAAATCGATGCAGTTGTTGCTCAAGCCAAGGCCCAGGATGCTATTAATGCCGCTAAGAATGATAACAACAATACAGATAAACTTGACGCTGCCAAGACAGCCGCTAAGGATGCCATTAATAAGTTACCTAACTTGACAGACGCGCAAAAGAAGGCCTTCACTGATGCCGTTGACGCTGCTAAGGATGGTGCCGGTGTTCAAAACGCATTGGACCAAGCTAAAGCTCAAGACGCAATCAACAAAGCCAACAATGATACTTCTGACGCTGCTGCATTAGCTGCCGCTAAGACCGCTATTAAGGGTTCAATTGACAGCTTGCCAGCCTTGACTGACGCTGAGAAGACATCATTTAAGAACCAAGTTGACGCTGCTAAGACGATCGATGAAGCCAACGCTGTCTTTGCCGCTGCCAAAGCCCAAAATGCAATCGAAGCTGCTAAGAAGAATCCTTCTGCTGATACTTTGAAGGACGCCAAGACGGCTGCTAAGACCGCAATTAGTGCATTACCATACTTGAGTTCATCAGAAATTGATAACTTCAATAACAGTGTTGATGCTGCTAAGACTATCGAAGGCGTTATCTCAGTCTTGAACCAAGCTCAATTGCAAAATGCAATGAACAAGGCTAATAATGCCGGTGGCGATACTGCTTTGAAGGATGCTCAAACTAGTGGTAAAGCATTTGTTGATGCATTGCCATACTTGAGTTCTGATGAGAAGAGCAGCTTTGACAAGCAAATCGATGCTGCCAAGTCAGTTGCTGACGTTCAAGCAGCTACGACCGCCGCTCAAAAGCAAAATGATCTAAATGGTGCTAACAAGGACAACGCTGATGCATTAGCTGCTGCTAAGAAGACAGCTAAGGAAACCATCAACGGATTGAAGAACTTGACCGATACTCATAAGAGTCAGTACCTGGATCAAGTCGATGCTGCTAAGACTGGCTCAGAGGTATCTGATGCCGTTAATGCTGCCATTGCCCAAGATGCAATTGATGCTGCTGACAAGAACTCTAATGACGATACTCTGAAGGCTGCTAGAGAGGCTGCCGATAAGGCGATCGATCAGTTGAGCAACTTGACGCAGGATCAAAAGGATGACTTTAAGGATAAAGTTGCTGATGCAAAGGATGCTCAAGCAATTAGTGATATTCTCGCTGATGCCGTTAAAGCTAACAACGCACTCAACCCTGATACTTCATTAGCTAAGGCTAAGAGTGATGCTAAGACTGCAATTGACAACTTGACTCATTTGAGTGATGCTGAAAAGACTGCTGCTAAAGCCGCAGTTGATAAAGCAACGACTGTTGATGGCGTTAACGCCGCATTGAAAGACGCTCAAGACCTTGACGCCAAGAACGCCAACAACGGTGGTAACAACAATAATAATGGTGGCAACTCAAATAACGGTGGCGGTTCAAATGGCATCGTTACGCCAAGTTCAAATACCAGTTCAAGTTCAACCAGTTCAAGCGCAACCACGCCTTCATCAACTAGCCAGTCAGGTGCTACTTCAACTTCACAAGAACCATCAACTAGCCAGATTGGTAAAGCCGTCTACGCTACCCAGAAGATCTACATGTACCAGAACCCAACGTTCAAGAAGTCAGAACGGGTTGCTTCATTTGCTAAGAAGCCTCGTCTCAACCGACCAATGTTCGTGGTTACGGGTACCGCTAAGTCTTCAAATGGGGTCGCTCGTTACAAGGTACGTAATGTTGAAACGAACAAGACGGGTTACATTACTGCGAATGCCAACTTTGTAAGTAACGTCTACTATGCCAGCGTTCCTGCAGCTAAGACCGTCACAGTGATTGCTGCTAAGGGAGTCAACGCCTACAAGACGGTTGGCTTGACTGGCAAAGCAAAGCACTACAAGCAAGGAACTGTCTTGAAGGTGACTGGCATTGAGAAGCACAACTTAACCACTCGCTTCAAGTTATCAAATGGTCGCTACATTACGGCTAATAAGAAGCTTGTTATCGGTGGTAAAGCTGCGCAAGCTACGAAAGTTAAGACGAAGAAAGCCATCAAGGTTTACTCAGATGCTAACCTGACGCATGCTAAGAAGACCATCAAGAAGGGTAAGACGATCTCGGTTAAGGGATATGCTTACTCAAGAGCAACTTCAACTAAGAGCTTTGGAACTAAACGTTACCAAGTAAGTGGTGGCTACATTACCGCTAACAGCAAGTACGTTTCAGTTGTAAAGACAACTAGATAAAGCACCTCTCTAATAAGTTGCATAACAAGTTAGTCGAATTGACTAACGGATTCAAAAGGGTCGCCAGAAATGGCGGCTTTTTTGTTAACGACAAAACAGCCACAGCCTAAAATCGCCCCCGTTAGGTTGAATTGCCGGCGACACTTATTAATTACGATAATCGGCCTAATTTCTTGCTTAGATTGACAAATTAAGCTAACTTTAAGTTGAAATGTCAGGGTTTACAATTTGTGGGAGGCCAATTTATGTTGAGTTTAAATTATACACAGCAATTTGCCCTGTGTGTTCTAGGGCAAAAGCCTAAGTTGAATGCGTTTAAGCGAAGAGAAGTTGCTGCTTGCTTACTGTTGGCTGAGGTGGTGGAATTGTTACGGGCCGGCGCAATTCAGTTGAGTGCCGACGATAAAATGCTGGTGGGTCCAGGAGCGGATGCCCCGGCCGATTATCTTAAGCCAATATTAGCCGACATACGGGCGCGAAAGTCCCAGACGGTTAATAGCTACGTCAAAAACGCGGTGCTATCGGTTCGCAAAAAGCGAGTTACGTTATTTGCAGAAGCGTTATGTCAATCGTTAATTAAAATGAATATGTTAGATGAGGATGAGAATAAGTATTACGTCACCCAGACGGTTATTGATCGGGCCTTGACGGAACTTTATCACGACATGACGACTGATAAAGAGCCGCATGAACAAACGGTTATGTTGGCGATGTTGCTGATTAATTCCGGCTTGTTTAAGAGCTACTTTCCAAAGGATGAAGCTGAGCAAATCCGGCTTCGACTGCAGGAAGTTGCTAAGTCTGATCAATATCCATTGATTTCTGATGTTATTAAAAAAATCCATTCGGAGTTGTCGGCAATTATCGCGGCCGTTTCCTTTGCGAGATGACCATCAAATCGGTCAAAAATTAAGCGGGTCAATCGGCGATGCTTAGGTTACAGCATCAGCGATTGACCCGTTTGATTTAATTATAAGGCGGTGATCCTAAGGCTATTGGGCTGGGTACTTTGACTGTAAGGTATTAAGAGCGGTTACGTAGACCATCGTTGGCATTTGGCCGGCTAAAAAAGCTGCTTGGCTGTCTGGATTAACGTTCATAATCGCTAACCAGTCATGTTGGGGTAAGCTGGCTGATTGCTGGAAGTCCCGTAACTTTTGAAGCAACGTTCTTGGTGACAGGCTTAAGAGATAAAGCCGGGTGATTTGTCGCAAAACCGCTTGATAGACCTCCAGAGCTGCCTGTTTGCTCTGATAACTGTCAATCTCTGTTGGCGTAAATTCAACAATATTAAATAGGTAAGCATCCGGCAACTTTAACTTTTGTTGGTAGTCGTGAATCCGATTCAATAACTCTTCAATCGTCATGATAAAACCTCGCATAGATTAGGATTACCTATAATGATAGAACAAGCGCGAAAGGATTACCACAGCCATTAGCCGGCATAGGCCTTTTTAAGGGCTGAAACGTCTTGATCAGCAATTTGTTTACCAACGGGGGTCGGGTTCATGATGCTGGTTTCAGACTCACTGTGGCCAAGCCCTAGCGCATGACCAAGTTCGTGTTCGGCAATTCTAACGCGCTCGGTCTTAGAATAGCGGTGTAGTTTGCAGGTGTCGTCATAAATAACGGCGGTTGCCACTTTTAGTAATGGCAGGTCATTGAGATGCTGTTCGTTGTAAAACGTGGTTGTGCACAACCCGGCATGGTCGATGTTGCCACCGCTTCCCACATCTAGATGAATGTCGGGCTTATGACTAACTGGGCTTAAGGTCACGACGTTATGTTGGTTCCAATTCTTAACGGCTGTCTGCCAGACATCGTGATAATAATCAGAATGCGTGTCAATTCGGTAGTGGATGTTGGTAGTTCGCCAACGATATTTGATTGGCGTGGCAATCTGGTCGGCTTCGCTAATTCGAAAGTGCGGGTCACTTTGCTGAGGTTTAACTGGCGTGGTCGGCTTCTTAGTTGATTTTTTGACTTGTTTCTTGGCTGACTTCTTAGCTTGCTTCTTAGCTGATTTGCGCTTTTTGGTCTTCTTTTTGGCTGACTTTTTCTTAGTTTTGGCATAGCTGGTTTTGACGTGATCGATGAGAAACGCATCGGCAGCGACGACGATTGAAAGGGTCAAGACCATTACTAAAACGATTGCGATTAGGTACTTTACGGCTAATGTCATGGCACACTCTCCTCCTTGGGCGGGTTCATTTAACAACTACGAAAAAAGAACCGTAAATTTTCAACGACGTCCCCCGACGAATCGCCCTCAGAAATAGGCCATTAACTATATTGATATTCTTATGATAACCATTAATTACATCAAGGTCACTTTTAACGCCTATTTAACATTGGCGGTAGGCAAACCTGACAAACTGCGGTAAACTGACACAAGTGCAACCACTTGAAATGAAATGGAGGAACTCATGAGTTACTTAGAATTACGCAACATTAAGAAGTCCTACTATTTAGGCAGCCAGGAATTTCCGGTGCTGACCGGGATTGATCTGTCATTTAATCAAGGAGAATTTGTCTCAATCCTAGGAGAGTCCGGTGGTGGTAAGACGACGCTCATGAATATCATTGGCGGCTTGGATAGTAATTATTCTGGTGACGTGGTTTTAAACGGCAAGTCGCTGCGCCACGATACTTCTAAGCAATTGGATGCCTATCGCCGCCAAACGATTGGCTTCATTTTTCAAAACTTCAACCTGATTAGCCATTTGACGATTTTTCAAAACGTCATGGTCTCACTGCAAATGACCAAATTAAGCCATAAGCAACAAGAGCAGCGAGCCCGTGAGTTATTGACCCAAGTGGGCTTATCTGAACACATGAAGAAGTATCCTAACCAAATTTCAGGCGGCCAAAAGCAGCGGGTCGCAATTGCTAGAGCGTTGGCGTCTGATCCGGAAATTATTATTGCCGATGAACCAACCGGCGCGCTGGATAGCCAAAACACCCAAGAAATTTTGGAGCTGTTGGACCAAATCGCTGCCGAGGGTAAACTGGTGATTACGGTAACGCATTCGCAAACGGTAGCGGACTATGGCACCCGAATTGTCCGGTTAGCGGATGGCAAGATTGGTGAAGACACGACGATTAAGAAACCTTACAAAGCCAGCACCGAAAATGAACTGTCAACGCGGACGTTAAAGTTTGGCGCAACCTTAAAAATGGCGCTTGAAAATATGCGCTATAACCTCAAGCGAAACCTCTTGATTGTGTTTGGCGCGGCAATTGGGATCTTTAGTGTGATTGTGATGCTGGGCTTAGGCAGCGGCGTTCAAGGCTACATTAACCACGAAATTTATTCGCAGGTGAACCCGAATGCGGTTCAGGTAACTAAAAATGTGTCAGGTGATTCCAGCCCGGACATTGATAAGATTACGGTTAACGGCAAGGATAAGGCGCGGATTAAAAACATTAAGAACGTTAAAACGATGAGTGACGGTTATTTTGTCCAGGGCGGCAGCCAATTGCGCCAAGGGAAAAAGACTGCTTCGGTGTCGTTTATGCAAACGTATAATAAGACGATCTTGACCAAGAGTATTTCAAAGGGCAAGGCACCGAAGAATGGTCAGATTTTGCTGACTAAGGAGATTGCCGAGAAGTTTAATAAGCAGCATCCCAATGCGATGGTTGGCAAGAAGATTACCTTCTATCAGAACACGCTGGATAAACAAAAGCGTCCGGTTGTCTTGAGCAAGACGTTAACGGTCAGCGGCGTTTCTAAGGCCAATACCGGCTCGACGTCAGTCACTTACCAGACAATGAAGTCGCTTTATAGCGCTAAGGGGCTGACCATTAAGCCTAACTTTGTCACAATTGAAATTGCTGGTAACGTTAAAAACGTTAAGCCGGTGACTAATAAAATTAAGGCACTCAAGAATGCGAAGGGTAAAGCAGCTTACCAAATTACGGGTGTGGGTGGCTTTGTGGATACGCTGAACACGTATATTACATTAGCGGTTAACGTGTTGGCAACGATTGCCGGCATTTCCTTGTTGGTATCGGCGATTATGATTATTGTGGTGCTATATATCAGCGTCTCGGAACGGACTAAAGAAATTGGTATCCTGCGGGCGTTAGGCGCCTCTAAAGGAAGCATCCGCAACCTGTTCTTCTCGGAAGCATTCTTTATTGGCCTCTTCTCGTCGGTCCTAGCGATTGCGCTAGCGGAGATTTTACAAATGGTAGCAAATAATTTGTCGCAGTCAGGAATTAATTACGCAATCATGCAAATTTCGACGGGTAATTTAATTTTTGGATTTTTAGTTTCCGTAATAATTTCGCTATTGGCAGCTTTGGCACCGGCAGGTAAGGCGGCTAGGTTGGATCCGATTGAGAGTTTGAGCTATGAATAGAGTGAGCGGAGCAAAGCGGTTAGAAAGCGGAGCCTAAGTTGGCTTGGTCGAAAATCCCGGGCCTGGATTTTTGGCCAAGTCGACTTAGGTGCAGCTTTCTGCTTTGCGGAGCTGTCCTAATCTATATGAGGGAGAACACCACCCACAAGGTGATCTGATACTTCCATGCGAGGTGCTTATGCGCAAGTCTCTGCCCGGTGTAGCACGTTTTAGCTATATAATGGCGAATAAGGAAATCCCGGGCCTGGATTTTTGGACAAGTCGATTTAGGTGCAAGCTTCTGCTTTGCGGAGCTGTCCTAGTCCATATGAGGGAGAACACCCACAAGCTGATCTGATACTTCCATGCTAGGTGCTTATACGCAAGTCTCTGCCTGGTGGAGCTGCCCTAATCTACGTAAGAAAAAACGACCACTTGCTCAAGTTGTTTATATGTGTCTCCCTAATCTTTTTCTAATGTAGAACGGCCGCCAAGACAGCAGTTAGCAATGGATACATCGGCTAAAATTTAGTTAAAATTAAAAATCACTTGACATTCTCATTTTAGTGACTAAACTATATAGACAAGTTGATAAATAAAGCAGTGAGAAGATGAGTAGTTTTGGAGCGGTGCCAAGAGAGTTCACGTTGGATGCGAGTGAATGACCGCGATGGAATGAAGATGGTCTTTGAGCAGAATGTTGTTGAGCATAAGCAAAACAACTTGGTGAACGCACCTTATAGCGGTTGGGCATTGATTTTGAGTGCCTAGTGAGTCACGTAGTGTGAGCTGCGTGAAAATTAAGGTGGTAACGCGACTATATCGTCCTTGTATGGATTAAAAATCTGTACAAGGACTTTTTTTATGCGTTTTGATGTCAATTTATCTAAAAATAAACGAGGAGTGGTTTACATGACAGTAGCAATTCAAACCAAATTTCCAAATCGATACGATGAAGTCGGCAGCCTTTTGCGGCCAGCCAGACTTAAGCAGGCTCGGGCTGATTATCAGGCCCACAAGATTGGCGTTGATGATTTGCGGAAAGTTGAAAACGAAGAAATTGAACGGATTGTTAAAAAGCAAGTTGAATTAGGCTTAAAGGACGTGACTGATGGCGAGTTCCGCCGCAGCTGGTGGCATTTAGATTTCTTTGCGGCTTTGAAGGGCGTACAGTATTTTGTGCCAGAACACGGTTTTATCTTCCATGGCGAAGAAACCCGTAAAGGCGGCGTGAAGTTTACTGGCAAAATTGGTTACAATCCGGATCATCCCTTCTTTGACGGCTTCAAATTCTTAAATAGCATCGTCCCAGATGGGGTTGTTGCCAAGCAGACGATCCCAAGTCCGGATGTCTTCTTCCCCAATGAAGACGCAGAAGTCTACGATGAATATTATCAGGGCGACTTTGATGCTTTCTTGGCAGACGAAATCGAAGCCTATAAGCAGACTGTTCAGCACTTTTATGACCTGGGTTGCCGTTACCTGCAAATCGATGACACCTCATGGGGCATGTGGGCCAGCTTCTCGGATAAAACGTTGAAGCCAGAGTTAAAGCCATTAGCAGAAGCCGCTGTGAAGGCCATTAACGCCATCGCCGACAGCAAGCCCGATGATTTAACCCTGACCATGCACGTATGTAAAGGCAATTACGATTCAACTTGGGCCGGCGCTGGCGCATACGATCCGGTTGCCGATTACTTAGCTCAGCTGCACATCGACGGTTACTTCTTGGAGTATGATGACGAGCGCTCTGGTGGCTTTGAACCACTAAAGAAGATTGCTGATAATGGCCGCAATCAACGGATTGTAGTTGGCTTGGTTACGACCAAGAAACCGGATTTGGAGGCTGAAGACTTATTGAAACAACGAATCAAGAAGGCCAGCCAATTTGTCCCGCTAAAGAACCTGTGTCTATCACCACAATGCGGATTTGCTTCAACCGAAGAAGGCAATCACCTGACTGAAGAAGATCAGTGGAATAAGCTGCGGTTGGTCATTAAGGTCGCCAAAGATGTTTGGCAAGACGCTGAATAACTCAATTTGATTAACGAATTTAAAGAAAGCCATGAGAAGAAGAGTAGCCAATGGGATTGATCGTCAGAGAACCCGGATGATGGAAATGGGTGATTAGTTTCTTGGTGAAGATGAACTTTGAAAGGTGTTACGCCGTGCAAGCAGCGTGATCGGTAGGAACCGTTGGCCAAGTCAAAGTAAGTTTGAAAATCTGGATGACGCCGGCCAAGCCCATTACCCAGGTTGGGATCTTGACGCGTTGAAGTTCATTTATGAGCAACGTCACGTCACGGCAAATGGCCATGAAACCTTTGATACGGACACCGCTACGAAACAGGAGAATGGCTTAGTGGGTGAATATTATGTTTTGTCCCACGGCCACTACCAAGTTGAACTGCTTGATAACTTGGACCTGGTGCCAGCAACGGGCGCTTATATTCACATTTCGGTACCTAAAGCTGAGAAGGCGCCGGGCTTTCCGGTGAGGGCTTATGCAGTGGTGCCGGAGTAAGATAATAAAGAATAGTTGATTTACAAATTAAGTCTCACTGGCCAGTTGACTAGTGGGATTTTTTAGTATGTTCATTATGGCAAATATTACGATTTGAATAGTTGACCGGCTCAGGCATGAACAATTAGAATAATAATGAGGGCATACAATTATTAGTTACTTAGTTATTTTTGGGGTGAGGAGGAGTATATATGAATACAGTTGGGGTCCCACATCGTCTTAGGTGGGGAATTCAAAGTTTATTACTCATGTTATTTAGTTTGTTGGCAATTGTTCTGGTCTCTCAGCAGACCGCTAGTGTGAAGGCTGCGACGGCTTTTGAGCAAACGATGGCAACAATACCGTTGAAGAATCTGCCGAATGGTGAATCAACGATCAACCAAACTAATCAGTTGCAGAAAAACGAAACCGTTAACAATGACGATACTTTGTTAACGGGAAGTGGTATTACCTATTTAAATGGTGGAACTACTGGTGGCCCATTTTATCCTGGAGAACTGATTCATTTAGTTGCTCAAACTAAGGTACAGGGAACTGGAAATTATTTCTCAAATGGGCACGCCAAAATATTGGTTGATCGAAATACGTTTCAGCCAGTGTCGACAACGGATGTTTCTGATAGTACGTATTTGAAAAATTCACCAACAATTACCAGTGATTCAAATTACGACATTATTAATTTGGATTTTAAGACAATTACCAGTGGGTCCCCTGTTGGCATTGATTTTATGCTCCATTTAAAGCCGGGGGCAGTTAAGGATCAATCGACCCATTCAATTCCGATCCAATATACTGATGAGAAAGGTAATCAGATTTACACGAATGATACTTTTACAATTCAGGCAAAGACGGATGCACCAAAGTTATATACTACGTCAGGAATTTTTAACTTGGATTATACCCACTGGAATGGAGATAAACTGAATCAAGATTTTACGGGTACCTATGTCAATAATGGATTTATCTATAACCCAAGGACTGAACCTGGCGATTATACGATTACCTTAAAAATACCAGACGGGTACACAATATCAAAAGTGTATGGTAATGCAGTATATGATAAAGAGACAAATACGATTACTGATCATCTTAAGCTAAACAGTAATAATCTTGTGGAACATGGGGATAACGATTATCAAAATGATCTGTTTGACTTTTCGATTGTTTACCCCAAAGGCACCCCGGCAGGGACAAAGCTTTCTCTGCAATATACAATGACGGGTCCTAAAAGTGATACGGCCAAAACAACTATTGGAATTGCTAAGGACGATCAACCAGTTCCATACTTTAATGCACGAAATGGTAAAGTAACGAAATGGAATAATTCTTCGCGTTATTTGGACTACGATCAGGTAACAGGTGAAACACCAGTTATTACGACCATGACCCCTGTCGAGATGAATAACTTTCAAGGCCTGAATTCTGAAGGCACAACCGGGCACAATTATGTAGAAGTAAAGAGTGTTACTGACACCCCTCAATTTAATTATCCAATGAAGCAAATTGAAATGGTTGATACGGATCAGCTAAGCAGTGCTTTCAAAGATCAATTAAATGATAATGAGGTAACAGCAACTTTCGATGGTCAACAAGTATCGCTTGGGTCCTTAAAATATGGTCAGCCAATTAATTTAAAAGGTAAAGCTTATTCAAATATTACAGTCACCTTTAAATCGCCGGTCCGCTTTGATGACCCCAAACAAACGGCATTTCAAATAAAAATAACTGGAAATGTCACCCAAAAGGCCATCGACAATTTTAAAAATAGTTCAGAGTCAAAGATCTCTTGGACTAATGATTTATCAACGGTATTTAGTGAAACATCAGAGGATAAAACTAGTAAGAGCAATGTCTATCACAATCCTGAAACCGCGTCGACCGATTTTGGCCTGACCAAGCCGGCACCGCCGGAGCCTGAAAAACCACTTGTGACATTTTATAACTGGCAG
This sequence comes from Lentilactobacillus fungorum, assembly GCF_016860605.1. GTDB lineage: Bacteria > Bacillota > Bacilli > Lactobacillales > Lactobacillaceae > Lentilactobacillus > Lentilactobacillus fungorum. Next base: position 57,901 of record NZ_BNJR01000017.1, on the reverse strand, counting down.
GGAATGGGAATCATTAATAATAATGGCCATCAAATTTTAGGCGGTCAGCCATTCACGAGTAATTTCTTATTTTCTGCAGGTGGGAATAAAAATCTAAAATTAAAACCACAAAATGGCAAGCTGATTCTTATTGTTCCAGACGGCATCACACTTGGTGCGCCAACTGCAAATGGCCTATCAGGTTTAAGAGTGGAGAAAAACTTCCATGGTAGCGGAAAAACCGCAATTATTGGCGATATTACCAATTTTGATGATTATGTTCAAATGTCAGACCCTAATGGAATTTCATATCGTATTTCATTAAAAGGAGAGCCAGGACTCGTTAATGGGCATTATATTATTGAAGGTTACTTAGTATTTGATAATAATAATTGGGAAGCATTTCCGACAACAGATTTTCATGTGGATAAACACGATGCAACGGGTGAGGATTATGGCCTTTATCAAAATACAAATGATCCCAACAGTATTTTCTCGGCTACAACAGATATTTACTATTATCCGTCAAGCAGCTCGTTAAATATTAATCAGATTAGTATTAGGGACAATCAATCAGGAGATTATGGTCCATATGTTTCCGATACCGGTCAAACTTTACAGAGCGGGGATCGCTTTAAGTATCAATCAGCGATCATCAATAATGGTGATACTGACTATAACCATTTAGACGCAATCGATATACTGCCTTATGATGGGGACCAAAAAATTGGCGAATCGGACGGTTCTACTTCAAGGGGATCTACTGCGGCAGTTCACTTAACAGGTCCAATTACTAATCTCCCACAAGGATATACAGCTTTGTATTCTATTGATAAGCCGACGACACCATTGGTAGATAATTACAAAGCTACCTTCGTTAACGCCGATCAGGTTGCTGACTGGGATCAGGTGAAAATGATTAGAGTTACCGCAAATAACGGAACAATTCTTTCACCTAAGCAGAAGATAACTTTCAATTACCCAGCAGCGTTTGCCAATGATGCCAAAGCAGGCGCAGTTGCCGTCAATACATTCTTAATGCGCAAAAGTGATGGGGATACGTTGCTTGAATCTACCCCAGCAACCGCGCGAATTGCTGATCCATACGCAGACGTCACTATTCAATTCTGGGGTCGAAAATCAGATCAGGCTGACTATCAACCGATTGCGTCACCAATTGTCAAAACTCACCAAGAAATTGGTAAGCCGTTCCAGGCAAAAGCTTCAGACTATCCAGCAATCGCCGATTATGTGCCAGTTGATAATGATGATCATGGGCTTAAATCAGTTTCGAGCGACCCAGCTAAAAATGTTATCAAACTCTATTACAAGTACCAAAAAGCCCCGGTAACGCCTGCTACAGTCGATGGGACGGCTCGATTTAGGGACGAGGATAACAATCCAATTGCTAAAGACGTTTCATTTGGTTACAAGGAAGATGAAGGAAAGACCTATAACCTCGATATTAATGAAGCTGTTCAGAAGACAATTTCTAACTTGGCTGACGATTACACCTTTATCAACACAGATCTGCCAACTAGTGGGACTTTTATTAAAGACAATCCAGTTGTCGTCACCTATAACTTCGTGAAGAAGGGAGCCGTGACGGTTCGTTACGTTGATGCTAATGGTGTCCAAATTCATGATCCACAAATTCTCAAAGGCAAACCGGGTACGCAGTATGATGTTTCTAGCGAGAAGTATCAGCCCAAAATTTCTGGTTATACATTGGATAAGGCCAAGCTGCCAAAGAACGCTATTGGTGAGTTTGCCAAGGCTGGGACGATTGTCACTTATGTTTACAAGAAGAACGAAACGCCAATTACCCCTATCAATCCGATTAACCCAGTTAACCCGGTCAATCCAGTTAACCCGGTCAATCCAGTTAACCCGGTCAATCCAGTTAATCCAGTAACACCAGTCAATCCAGGCACAACCACCCCATCACCAACGCCTACGCCTAATGACACTAAACAACCAAGCGTCATCGCTAAGAAGGGTGAAGCAGTTTACTCATTGAAGAAGATTTACCTCTACAAACATAGCACTTTCGATAAGCGTGAACGCCTAGCCGGCTACGTCAAGAAGCCGCGGGTTTACCGCCCAATGTTTGTGGTAACGGGTTATTCACACTCTAAGAATGGTCATTTGCGTTATAAGGTTCGCGACGTCAATCACTTGACTAAAAACCGTCACAAAAAAGGCTACATTACCGCTAATTGGAATTATGTCCGGCCGGTCTACTATCAAAGCAAGCACCAGACGTTGACTGTGATTAATCCTCGTGGCGTCAATGCTTATAAGAAGGTTAACTTAACCGGCAAAGTCCGCAACTACAAGCAAGGTACAGTCCTCCACGTGACTAAATTTGTCCACCATAATCTGACCACCCGTTACGTTTTGAGTAATGGTCACTACATTACCGGTAATCGGAAGTTAGTTCAAATGGGCAAGCAAAAGATGCCACGCTACGTTAGAGTCAAGCAAAGCATCAACCGTTATAAGAATGTTAACTTAACCAAACGTACCCAGCATATTAAGCAGGGTGCGAAACTGCGAATCAAGAACTTTGATTTTGCCCACGCTAACAGCGTTACTAAGAAAGGCCTGATGAGGTATCACGTGTCAGGTGGTTATATCACCGCTAACGTGAAGTTCGTCAAAGTGATTCGATAATTAATTTAGCAGTCTATCGTTTATATCGATAGGCTGTTTTTTGTGATCAGGGAACATCATGCCATGATAAATTAAAGACGGGCAACGCCAAATCCAAAGTCGATATCAGAGGTAGTAACAACGACTGATGAGGCGGCATCTAAGACAGAGAAAGTTCCTAAAGGTGTCCCTAAGAAGGGAGAAGCGGCGTATGCGACTAAGCATATCTACCTGTATCAAAATGCCACATTTAAAAAGTCGCAGCGAATTGCCAACTATCCAAAAGCCAAACGCGTGAACCGGCCGATGTTTGTGGTCACTGGATATGCTTATTCCAAGAACGGTCTGTTAAGATACCAGGTACGTGATGTTAAACATAAGGGTAAAACAGCTGGCAAGACTGGCTATATCACAGCTAACCGGGAATTTGTTACTAATGTCTACTATGGATCAATGCCAAAGAATCGTACGATTAAAGTGATTGCCAAAAATGGTGTGAATGCATATCGGAATACGGATTTAACGGCTAAAGTTAAAAATTACAACCGAAATAGTCTCCTGAAAGTAAAAAAGCTTGTTAAGCATCGTTTAACAACGCGATATCAGCTGACAAATGGTCATTATGTTACTGGGAATAAAAAATTAGTCAGCCAAAATGGTCAGTAGTGTCAATAAGAAGTCAAAGCTGGGGGGAAAGATACCCAGCTTTTTTGGCGGTTATTTATAAGAAATAATCTTTATTTATAGTAAACGAGGGTTATAATTTAGTTGAGCGGTATTACATAATTGGCTTAGTTGTGATGCAATATTGTTCAATATTATGTATTGGGAGGGTAATTTATGAAGCGACAAGTTCAGTGGTTACTATTAGCCACAGCATCAGTGTTATTAGTGCTAGTTGGTTTTTCACAGGGGATGCCAGCGAAGGCTTACACAATCAGTGGGCCGTTTTATAATGCAAGTTCAGCGACTAATCAACCAGCAAAATATGGGGATATTTCCTTTACGAGTTATTTTGAAACCGCAGATGGGAAGAGCAGCTACGCAAATGCCCCATATCCGCGGACGTTAATTGACCCTAAGAAGCAACCGGTTGGATCAACGATTAATTTGATTGTTACTATGACCAACACGGGCGGGAAAGCTGAGAAGGTTAATCGAAACATTCTTTTCCAAGATCCAGCTACGGTTGCGGCGTATTATGGCATGCAATTGGGGCTTGCTAAGAATGCCGGTTCAACGTTTAAGGATGTTGCGCAGGATACTGCCGACTCTGGGTTTACGGTAACTTATGATACCGCCAAGAATTATAACTATAACCAGACCTATGATGCGGTTAAAGCTAATCCTGATAGCGTTGATAAGTTAGGGTTTACAGGAACACTTCAAGCCGGCCAAACAGTTACTTATACAATTCCGCTTCAAATCAAGCGATATTTGACAAAGCCGAGCGACCAAACGAATGCGCGATACGCAGCAACATATGTTGATCCGACGACGCTTGATGATTCAATCGGCGGTTATCGATTTGATTATTACTTTGGAGAATTAGGGGATTATCTATTCTTACCAAATAGCCAAACACCAAATAACCCCAAGGTACTGACCCTTAACTTTGCAGGGAAAGCTGATCGTTCTGTCCCAACTTACCCAACTAGCATCGGACACTATGCTGTTGCGGCAGACGCTGACGGCCATTACAATTTTGATCCGACCGATTTTGGAGTTCCGGCAGATCAAAAGGCGCAAACGACTTTGGCTGAAATTGTGAACGGCAAAGATGGCTGGACTCTTAAGACAGATCAATCACTTCCTGTTTATGGAGGGACCGTTACGAATACGGACACTGATCCTAAAGATAGTAATCAAGTTACAACAGGACCATTCAATTTTGATAAGGATGTTAAAGTTGCCCAGTATCTAGCCAAGCTGTCCCAACCCAGCCAAGATGGTCAAATTGCCAATAAAGTGGTCTTGTTTGATGTTCTACCAAATGATGCGCCTAAAATTAGCGCTAAGGACGCAACAATTGATTCCAACACGGCCATCACACCAGCAACGTTTACGGCAGATCCAGCCGACGCATCTGTTTATGTGCTGGATGCCAATAACAACTTAGTAACTTTATCGGACAAGAAAACCGTTCCAGCTGGGACTTATACCGTGCTCCTGACTAAAGTAGGCGACGTTTCCAAGAAAGTGACGTTGACTGTTAAAGCCGCTCCAGAACCGACGCCAACACCGACACCAAATACGTCAAGTAACAATGATACGGCGACGGGGACAATTGTCACGCCAAGTACCAATAGTTCCTCGACAACGAATTCCAACGCATCATCTACAAGCACGACGACTACCACGGAACCCGCTAAGACCACTAGCAAGACTATCACGCCAAAAGGTGCTTACACCAAGGGCACGGCCGTTTACGCTACTAAGAAGATTTACCTTTACAAGAACGCAACCTTTAAGAAGAGCCAACGGGTGGTTAAGTATAACAAGGCCAAACGAGTGAACCGACCGATGTTTGTAGTCACTGGCTACGCTTATTCAAAGGGCGGCGCATTGCGGTATAAGGTTCGAGACGTTAACCACGGTAAAAAGTCAGCCAACAAGACCGGCTATATCACGGCCAACAAGAAGTACGTTGTCAACGTTTATTACAACACCCTACCAAAGAACAAGCGGATTACTGTAATCAATAAACGCGGTGTCAATGTTTACAAGAAAGCCAACTTAACCAAGAAAGTTAAGAATTACAAGCAGGGCACACATCTTAAAGTTAAGAAGATTGTGCGTCATAACTTAACTTCACGTTATCAATTAACTAACGGTGATTACATCACTGGTAATAAGAAATTGGTTATTCAAGGGAATCACTAATTGAAAGGAGTTTGAAAAGTCGGAATTTGGGTTCCGACTTTTTTGTTGGTTAGAGTTTTGATAAAAATGTGCCTTCATGGGCTAATAATGAGCCACCCGCCCACCTGTTTAATAGTTATGAAAGCTTTATCTTTGTTAATCCTTATATTTTTGCCCGAGTGAGCAAATTTCTTTGATAAAACGCGTATTTACTTGGTATGCGGACAAGCCGAAAAAGGGCGAATCATTTTAGAGTCATGATATTATTCGTATGAGGAATATATGTTGCAATATGAATACTAAGCAATTCAGCATTATTCACCGAATGGAGGAAATTACTCATGACCAAAGACGAACTCGTCGCCCGATTAAATACCCCAAATAAACAAATTAATGATAATCAACCGGGCTCCCCAGCCTATGAGCAGGCTGCAGAAACGTTACAGCAATTAGTGTTTGGCAACATCGGTATCAAGGAAGCACATTTCCTGGCTCAAGCGCTGGGGCGGCCGCTGACCAATGAAGAGACTGCGGCTGTGATCCTTGGGGCTGAAAGCCATGAGCCTTTGAATCATGCAATTAAACTACCAGTTGAAGCCGACGCAGCCTATACGATTCGGGATGAACGCAATCGGATGGGGATGACCCAAGTCGAACTTGCCAAACGGATTGGCTTGACCCAAAGCCAATTGGCCAAGATTGAAACTGGCCATGCCGCGATTAGTCTGGTGACACTTCAGCGGGCGATGAAGGTGTTGGGCAAAACCTTTGTGGTGGGGCGTTAGTTGCAAGAGAAACGATGAATGAGAAAAATAACAAGTGACGATTAGCGTAGTTAATAGTTGTGTAGATATTTCAGTTTGCATGTTATAATTGCGTTATAACGTAGTGTGAGGAGGAACCACTATGGCTAAAATTAAAGTTCGAAAAATCGGCAATTCACTTGGCGTTATTCTTCCTAAAGACAGTGGCATTTCTGAAGGTGATGAGTTGGAATATACAAAGGAGGATGAGACTATCAAGCTTAGTTTAGTTGAAGCTCAGAAGGCTCATGATCGAGCGTTAATTGAAAAATCATTTGAAGATGTTGAAAAAGGAAACTTGCATACTGAAGAAGAAATGAAACAGATATTTGGCAAGTATGGGTGGGGTAAGTAGTGCCAACGTACGACATTCTATATACAGATTCGTTTATTGCAAGTTTGAGAGCCATTATCTCAGATTGGGCAGAGATCGGATTTGATGATGACCAAATCCAATCTTTCATTCGAATCGTTTATCGTGAAATTGAACTTTTAAAGACTTTTCCCAAGAGATTTCAAGATGTTACTGACTTATATCATTTTGAACAAGTAACTCGGAGATTGTTAATTGGTAGGTATGCAGTTTTTTATCGAGTGGATGATGCTAGGAAGATGATTGATATTGGTTCGGTTTTTAGTTCTAAACAGATGGACCTCCGCTTTTGAGAAGACTAACTGAATATCAAACACATGCGGTAGCGGTTAACCATTATGGTTACCGCTATTGTTTGAATGCAGCTGAAACTAGACTGACTTCTAAATAGTTGATAATGGTCGTTTCTGAGGGATCAAAAAATCTATTCAAGATTCTTGCACCACCTCCTAAAGCGATTACAATTGGTGGTGAATTGAAGATAGATTAGGTTTGGAATAGAGGAGGCAATCATCATGACCACAGCTTTTGCAAGTCCATCGACGTATGTCCAAGGAAAGAATTTATTAGATAATGCCGCAAAATATATCAAACCTTATGGGGACAACGGGCTGTTATTGACGGATGACATCGTTTGGAAACTAGTTGGTGAGAAGTTCTATAAAACGCTGACGGATTCTGGCTTAAAGATTGAACACGTTACCTTTAATGGTGAGAGTTCACCGGAAGAAATTGATCGAATTAAAAAGATTGGCGACACGACTGATGCCAAATTCGTGATTTCGCTCGGTGGTGGTAAGACGAACGACACTACCAAGGCGGTTGGCGATCAGCTCAAAATCCCCGTGGTGATTGTGCCAACTTTGGCCTCAAATGATTCACCATGTACGCGGTTGAGTGTTATTTACTCTGAAAGTGGCGAGTTCATTAAATACATTTTCTACGATAAAAATCCAGACTTGGTACTGGTTGACAGCTCTGTGATTGCTGGCGCGCCGGTTAAATTCCTAATCGATGGCATGGCGGATGCCTTGTCGACCAACGTTGAAGCCCAAACGGTTGCCCGGGCAAGGGAGACGACTTTGTTGCCGTTGAACACCCAACAGACCGCTGCAGGCTTGGCACTTGCCGAAAAATGCCAAGAGTTGCTCTTTACTTATGGCAAGCAGGCAGTTACCGCTGCTCAGAATCATCAAGTCACGCCAGCTTTGGAACATATTATTGAAGCTAATATTTTGCTAAGTGGCGTGGGGGCTGAAAGTTCAGGCCTAGCTGCCGCTCACAGCTTCCAAAATGGCTTGACGGCGTTATCCGGTGACGTTCACAAGCTGTCTCACGGCCAAAAGGTTGCTTTTGGGACCTTGCTGAACTTGGTTCTGGAAGGGGCCGGCGACAAGACACTGGAGCGTTATCTCAAGTTCGAAGTTGATTTGGGCTTGCCAACGACATTAGCCGATTTGCATCTGGAAGATGCTTCAGATGACGATTTGATGAAAGTTGCCAAGTTGACCACTCAAGAAGGCGAAACAATTCACAATATGGGCTTTAACGTGACTGCTGATGATGTTTTCCAAGGCATCAAAGCCGTTGATACATTCTCGAAAAACTTCCAAGGAATTGACTAACCACTATCTGACCGGTTCCTTGGAAGGCATTAAACCATCGTTGTAGGCGGGACCCCGCAACGGTGGCTTTTTTTGTTTTAAAAAATCGAGGAGATACTCACAGACATGTTTGCGTATATAAAATTCAGAAGCACAATCTCAGCAAAGTTAAAAGATCATATTAGAATGCTTGATGTGCTTTGATAGCATATATGATATCATATAAAAGGCCTATCTCATGCAGTTTGATTACTACGATTGGGATGATTTTATTAAGGAGCTAGCTAAACTTCCTAGGGAAGATCAAGCAAAAATGCTCGGTCGAATTACCAAAATTGAGAAGTATGGGCTAATGATGGCGTTTCAAAAACAATGGATCAAGAAAGTAGATGACAATTTATTCGAAATTCGAGTTCATTTTAGCAACGGTATCAGCCGGTCAATATATTTTAAAGATGCCCTTGGTCGATATGTGATTACGCAAACTTTTATTAAGAAAACCCAGCGGACACCCAAATCTGAAATAAAAAAAGCAAGACGTCGAAGGAGGCGCTACGATGACACCCACCGAAAAGATGATTGAGACAATTAGTAAATCGGATCCTCAGTTCAAACAACTCGTTGAACATTATCAGCAGCAGGATGATTTTGCCGTTGAAATTTCTAAACTCAGAAAAGAGCTTGGTTTAACCCAGCGACAATTAGCCGACAAAGTTCAAGTTCCTCAATCCACGATTGCTCGCTGGGAATCGGGGGATGGCAATATCACCATTAAAAATATGGAGAAGATTGCCCGAGCGACCCACAAAAAATTAGTGATGTATTTTGAATGAGATCAAAAGAAGCAGGCATGTTGCCTGCTTTTTTGTATCTAAAGCTAAGGCCCAGTTAATCAATCACGCTCGGCTCGTAGCCCATCGCCCTTAGCACTTGTAATAAATCCCGGTAACTCAGTAAAACCGTCGCGGTATTAATATTAGGATGTGCCGGAATTGCCGTCATTGATTGAAGATGCCGGTGCAGTAAAACTTGAACTTGGTGATGACGATCATGCATCAGTGCCAGTGGGGTGACCATGCCAGGCACCAACCCTAGTAATTGGGCCAATTCAGCTTCGCTCGCAAAGGTGAGTCTGTTGCGGGGGATGCCTAGTTGGTCAGCCAATGACTTGAAATCAATCCGTGGATTATCAGTTAGGTAAAGGTAGAACTGGTTGGTTTTCTTTTGTTTTAGGAGCATATTCTTTACTTCGTGAACCCCTTTAGGCGCGTTAGGATCATTCATTGTCCAAATAGCCGGATGATCGAGTCGTTTGTATTTAATCCGCAAGTTATCCAGCAGATCCAAGGCTTCTTGTTCGCTAGCAGGTTGCATGTTGGTCACTCCAATTTAGTAATATGAATGGTTTGATAGCCAATTCGTTGGTTGTAATTTTTGAAATGAACACTTATTTCGAGTACTATTATTTTGGAGCAAAGTGAAATGCCTTTGCTTGATTGATGTGGTAGGGGGTCGCCACATTGCCTGACAGAGGCCTTGTATCTATTCACTAGTCGCGGTTAGAGACGCTTTCTAACCCTGTACCCTTAATTTGATGATTCAGCTGTCAGCAGTTGCTGGCGGTATTTTTTATACCAACCACTTTACATACAGGATGAAGCGAATTGCCAAACCAGAAGAAGTTTCCAAGCTAGTATTATTCTTGGCATCCGATGATTCAAGCTATTCAACCGGAGCAGAATTTGTTGTCGATGGCGGCTCAACCGCGCAATAAGCAAAGTATCAACTTCATAGCAATCGTTAAAGGCAGGACACATTTCGAAAATCGAAAATGCGCCCTGCCTTTAATATTAGGATTCCTTTACTTACTGATAATAAAAATCATAAATGCTCCAAACAGCAGCCAGCGGTTTTACCAACGACAACCACCCCCGAAGCACGTCCCAATTAATCCGAATCCGACTCATCGTGATCCACGCTCCAAACAGTGTACAAAGCTAATGCCACAATTCCCAGCCATTTGAGCGATCCCATGAAGAACCAGCATAATACCAACGCCACGAGAATGAATAGATACTTAAGTGTATGCGCCATGTCATTTCTGCCAAGTTGGGCTAAATTCCCCCCAACTTAACGCACCCCCCAACTAATTGGTTTGTTCAATTTCTAGTATAGAAGACCAATCCCGATTTGAACACCTGAATCATGCGCAATTAAAAATTGAGGCGTTGTTAGCAATTCACTAAAAAGCCGCGCAACTGCCCCGTACTGATTTCTGTCAATCATTTTCCTGTCATCGCCAAAACTTAAGCCAATTATTTTCAAACAAATCCCGGCGTTTCAATGATCATCCTTCTCTTATTTCCTAATAAGTCGTGCGTTGTGGTGTAACTGCTTTCATCCTATACTGCTTTCTTGTGACAAGGGCCCTTGGATCAATTCAAACGATAGGAAGATTCAAATGACAATCCAGGATCAAGCAAACCAAGCTCAAGCAAACCAAGTTCAAACAGACGACCACTTAATTAATGAAGCATTTCAGTTTCTCAAAGCAGACAATCACGAACAGCTTATTTTCGGTGTCCTCAAACGACTGCACGTGACCAAAGCCAGTCCGCATTACGATGATTTGACCCAAGAAGGGCAGATTGCCTTTGTGGAAAAGTATTGTCAGGCAAAGAAGGCCGGCAAGCAGGCCAAAGCGCTAATGGTGTACATCTACCAAGGCGTGTACTGGAAGTTGTTGGATTATCTCCGCAAGCAGGCCAGCATTAATCAACACGTCCAGCCAGTAGCCAGCGAGGATGACGACCCGCTGGCAGCCTTGGCAGACCCCAACCATACCGTTCAAGGATATGAAACCAACGCGTTTGCCAGCCAGCTGCGGGAAGTCCTCACGCCAAACGAAGACCAGTACCTGTCGCTGGCCATGCTTGGCTACAACCTAACCGAGATCGCGGCTCACTGTGGCGTCTCCCGCCAGACCGTCTACAAGTGGCGAAATCGCCTTCGCCAAAAGCTTGCCAGCTTAAATCAAAATTAGGTTGACACTTAGTACCCCTTATTTCGTTATTAATAGATGTAAGGGTTGGCCAACCGGCTTACAACTAATTGAAGCAAAGGAGAACCATATTATGAAGAAAGACTGGTTAAAATCTAGTGTTACCTATACGTTGGTTAATGAAGCTCACAAGAAAGGTGTTAAGCATTCTTTTAGCAATGTCGCGCAAAATGTGACGGCTGAATCGGTGACGGCTTTCAGCAAGATTCTGGAAGGCATTATTGAAGGTACCGTGGCCGACGCGGCAGTGATGTCAGTCGACCGGGTTGATATCGATGGTCAGCCGGCGCAGGTACCAGCAGCACCCAAGGCTTAATTAACGGATAATCGGAGGAAATCAATATGAGAAAATTAGAATTGGTATTCAAGTCATCAGACGACAAACTCAAAACCATGGTCATCAACTACGCCAGCGACACCTTAACGGCCGATGACCTCAAAGCCCGGATGGAACAGATCGCCGCGCTCAACATGTTCCAAAAAGACGGCGTTAATCTGTACTCGACGCCAGTTGCCGCGCAATACCGTGACACCCAGATTCAATCCCTGTTTGATAACCGGGAGAAGCAAAAGTAGTGACCATTAGTTGAAGTTAATATAACAGTTTATGTATTAAGCATTGTTAAGGTACAACCGAGAAGGTGACTTCCCGGAAGAAACGGTCTGTTCCTGCCAAAGGATGGTGGGGACGGCCGTTTTTTTGCGGGCAAATGGCGGCCGATGCCAATTTTATGCCATCAAAAAGTAAGTAAAACCAGTTGCCACGATAAAAGTGATCGATTAAAAAGCAACGCATTGAGACTTTTTGAACGGGTCAATCAGGTCGATTGCCCACAATGTATCAATCGCAACATTCCGCGAAGCAAAGCCGTTCAAGGGGCTTGTCTGAATTACTTAACCCCACGGCTGTTTCTATTACAACAATGTTTCAGATATAACAAACACATAAATAAAAAGCATTTGCCTTGCGATATGAAATGTTAGGCGATACAATAATAGACGTAGAGTTGATTAGGTACAAATTGTCCTTGTTATTTCAGCTTTCGTAAGTTAGAATAATAAGTGCAGTTTACATATACCTAGTGAACTACAAATCATATTATATTGGAGGAGACAAGATAATGAAATCAAGCTTGAAGAAATCATTATTTGTAGGCTTGGCTGCTTTAGGCTTTGTCGCAGTTGCTGGTTCAGCTAACGCAACTACTGCAAATGCTAAGAGCTATGCTAAGGTTACATCAAATAAAGCTTTGAGTACTGATGCTACTACCCGTAACGTTAACGTTAACGGTACAAACGCATTGTACACCAAGGCTGGTACTTTGAAAGGTGCCAAGACTGTTGCTTCAAAGACCACTTTAGCTGGCCTTAAGGACAACAAGACTGGTCAAAAGAACTGGCGTGTATATCGTGTAGCTACTACTAACCGTGGTTCAGTTTACTACAAGGTCGTATCATTTGATAAGACTTACCGTGGCTGGATCTATGGTGGCAAGAGCACTTCAGCATTTGCTGGTGGTCTTACTAAGTACAACACCACTACTACACCTGCTGGCACAACTGCTGCTAGTTCATCAGCAAGCAGCTCATCAGCTTCAAGTACTTCTGCAAGTAACGCATCATTCACTACACCATCAAACCAGACAACTGCTTTGACTGATGCACAAAAGAACGCTACTTACAAGATTACTAAGGCTGGTACTGCTAACGATGGTACTGCAACTACTTATACTTTCCCTGCATGGACACAATATAAGAAGGGCCGTACTGTAACTGATGCAACTCCTTACGCAAACGACACATTCAAGATTACAGACCAAACTACTCGTACTCGTGAAGGTGACCTTTGGGTTAAGGTAGCTGATACTAACACTACTAACGGTGCTAAGATCAACGGCTGGATCAAGTACAGTGCTTTGACTGCTACTTCAACTACTCCAGCTCAAACTCCAGTTGCTGACAATGCAGTTCGTTTGAACTTCACTGATGCATCTGGTAAGACTGTTAAGACAGTTGATTACACTAAGGCTGGCGCTTCTAAGAAGGGCGATGCTCTTGGTACATTAACTTATAATGACACTACAAAGAGTTATGCTTGGACTGTTAACGCAGCTGACAAGACTAACTTATCAAATGCTATTAGTAATGCATTAAGTGGTACTGGCTACTCATTTGATCTTTCAAATGCTGCCAACGAATCACTTGTAGCTCAAGCTAAATTGGGCGAAACTACTAATATCACTTTGGCTAAGGGTGCAACTGTATATCAACAAATCACTCCTTACTCACAGGATACTGCAGACAAATCAGATAATTTAACTTCAACGAAATTAACGGTTATCCCTACTACTAATACTAACCCTCAAGCATTTGCGGGTAAGGTTGTAGTTCCTGTTAAGGGTACAGATGCTGGTAATGCTGATACAACAATTGACTTATCAACATTTGTAAAGAAGGATGCGTTTGATGTTAGTGGATTTAAAGCTGCATACGCATCAGCATTGACTGCTGCCAAATATGATAAGAATAGCTCAGACGATGTAGCTGCATTTGCTACTGCCTATAATAAAGCAGTTGCTGCAGCAGCCAATACATCATATATTGCTCCTGCTAACTTGAACACTACTGATTTGTTCTCAGGTAGTCAAAATGCTACATTCACATCTGCAGATGTTGCAAGTTACATTAGTAAGCATGCTACATTACAAACCTTGAAGTCAGGTGTATTCCCTGTTGTTTCAGCTGATGGTTCGTCAGTATCTTACGACCAATACACATTTAACTTTAGTAATGGTAATGGTGGAACATTTGGTACTACACCAGTTCGTGCAGTTTACACATTTGCTTCAGACAAGCCTGCTACAAATGTTACATTCCCAGTTGCTAACAGCTCAACTGCAAACACTGTAAGTCCATTTAACTAATGGATAGTGTGTGTTGCTTTGTAGCTTAGCATATAGAAAGTAATGCAAATAGCTATGTCAAAAAGCTTCGGAACTTCCGAGGCTTTTTGTATACATAAAAACCTCCCAACTCGAAAATGTTAAGTTGGGAGGTTTTTGAATACTTTAAGAATTCAGTTAATTTATAAAGATCAACGGATATACTGTCGTATAAATTGCGCGACAGTCTCTAACTTAATGCCAATGGAAACAATGCTATTATCATCAAAGGAGTCTAAGCCGACATCATCTTGAACGTAGTAAATGTTTCCCTCGGCTACCCGATTGGTTTGTTGCCACCATAAGACATTTCTAAAGGGATCTTCACCTAAAGGTAAGAGATCCAGCTTTACCAATTCAGGCCGTTGAGCTTTAATTAGTCCTACATAGTCACCTACCTTATGCCAGTCGTAAATAGTAGGTACATATAGCGTATGATGCGGGTTCAGTGGTAACATCATGCAAACCGTTGGACCCACGCACCTATTTTCATGTAATCCTTTAATTAAATCAATCGATGACTTAACTGGTTCAATCACCGGCTTGTGATTGTTGGCGCTTAAAAGTTCATGGTCGGCAAAGGTTTCCCTGGTTGGTGATAAGTTTAATTTATAGGGTGTCTGATACTTGTCCACCCACTGTTTGGCAGAACCCAAGTGGGGACACGAATTTCGGTGCATTGGCATCCTAACTAATTGCATCCAACTATGATCATTATTGCCGGGATTGGCGAAATTCAAGTCGTATAGCAAGTCGTATAGATGGTGCCAAGTGTATCCAGGCGGTTTGGTTTGTAGACGGCTGCGGCGTTGGCGGCTAGAAAGTCGTTATTGCGTTTACCAGTTAGCTTGATTTTTACGGGATGACAGCACAGCTCCTTGCCTTTTCCGATGGCATGATGCAGCGTTACTTGCGTGAAATTCGGCGTGTATTGATTGTGTTACTGGCACCAATGGGCAAAACAACCTCAATGGGGTATGGACTAGTGCAATTGATAGCAAAGCCATTATCACCTGAACTGCCAAATCTTAGCACTTAATCAAGCCATTCAATCTCCTTAATCTGCTTAAGTCCAACTAATCAATGAGCTGGCTAACAAGCTCCTTCACGTCATCTTCGGTATACTCAAACCCGGCAAACTTGAATGACTTTCTAATAATTGCCTCCTTGATGAATTCAAACAACTCCAGCGGGCTTTCCTGAAAGTTGCCAAATTTAAGCCGGCTATACGAATCATGGAACTCACCGCTATTGGCTAGCGACATTTGAGCAAGTAGTGAATCATGTCCTCGCTGGATCAGGTTGGCATCCTTACGGCGTTCTAAGATGAAATTTTGGGTTGCCGGAATAATCAGCGGGTGTTCACATTCCTTGAACCAGAGTTTGACGCAATGGAAGTTGGTATGTTCCTGCATCCCCTCAATCTTCATGGTATTCAGCCAACTTTGGGTGCCGTTTTTGGCGGTCTTCAATGGCGAAAAGTTGAGGCCACCATAAACGTAGGGGACATATTCCCTAATCCCTAAGTGAAAGGCCATGTGTCTCATAAACCAATGCGTCATAATTTGATGTTGCTTTGTCATCTTCTTCAGCAATTGCTTAGGCGACAAAGTGACGGCAACGAGGCCTTGCTTAACGTCTAGGATCGCGGTCTTATACCGCTTGTTTTCCAAATTAATCAGCATCATCACATTTGCATAGGTCGGGTCATACGACGTCAACCGGTGCTTAATATGGCTCAGCTTCAACTTAGTCAGGTCCAACGACTTTTGATGGGTCTTTCGGCCACTTTGGGTTAAATGGTCACTGTAATGCATGGATTAAATTCCTCCTGAAAGTAGTCACAACGGGCAATAAATAGTTCGGTATATCATCATTTTCTAATAAATAGGATAATTCTAATATCACGAAAATGTATCATACCGTAATTTGTTTACCCCGTCAACTCTTTTTGACAATTAAATTGAGAACAATCAAAAAAAGCACTAGAATATAGGGGAAGGTTCAATTTGTCTTCAATCTTACTTTATGGAAGGAGAAAATTATAAGATGTCCCAAACTTTTGGCTACATACGACATAAGAGTGCAATTAATTTTAAACCATATTTTCAGCTGAGTATTGCAAATAGTCGCTCATTTGCTGTTTCTTTGCTCTCTTTTTATGTTGATTATCCTAGTTTTATCAAAGGAATTGACTTTACACAGTTGATTTTTAAGACTACCGTAGCAACTATTATTTTGTTTTTAGGAATGTTAGGCTCAGAATTTGCTGTTAGAAAGGACCTAAACTCATTTCAAATGTGTGCTGCTACTTTCCTAAATGGGATCGCTTTCTTTGCATTATTTGGAATATGGCAACATTTGACTGGTGACCCAAGTAACATTATTGGTATAAACCATACGCCACTTCTTATTGCAGCGTTTGTAGCATTAACATCTGCTGTAATATGCGGTGCGCTTTCTGTTGTTATTTCTGATAAATGAGTTTTTAAGCAATAGAATTTGCCCCCCCTATATAAAACTTGGAAGGAGTAAAGCTTTTGTGTTAAGCAAGCGTTTTTACGGTTAATCAATAACTTCAATTTGTCATTTCTTAAAATTTCACTATACTTTTTACTAGATAATGATTCATTTATTAGTAAAAGTTGTAGGAGGATATATGCAAGAAACAGATTACGATATCAAAATTACCGAGGATAAACAGGTCGATTACACCGCCACAATTGACGAGACCGGCCGGTTTGATGCATTGCTTACCGGGATGCCATGGCCGGCAAATCGTGGCGACGTGCCGACTAATCAGGATGCCCGCAAGCTGCATGGGCAGGTTATTCACGTGGCCGAGGAATTAGTGACGTCTTCGATGGCGGCCTGGGTGCGGTTTGAACATAATGGCGAATTGGTTTGGCTGACGAAAACAGCGATTATCCCGCCGCTGCAGTCGGCTACTTATACCAACGTCAGTTACATGGCGATCCTCAGCGACGACGTCAACTACCCACTGTTTGCCAAGCCGCCTTACACGGCACCCCACGCTCACATTCCCACTTCATACGTCTGGCAGCAGCACCTCAACAACCAGTCGGTCAACCTGATTCAAGAAGCAACGCTGGCCAATGGGCACCGCTACGTCAGCTTTATCTATAACGATCAACTGTACTGGGTGCGGCGCGAATGCCTGCAGCATCCCGGCAAAGCGCTGCCGACGATTCGAATTGAGAAGGGGATCGACAATCTCGATAATGGCAAGGCGGTCTTACCGATAACGGTGACGAAGGGAAATGGCGACTCGCAGCATTTATACGGCTTAGTCAGCTATCAGGGGAATTTCACGGCCCAATTTCCGCGGAAGAACCTTGAGGTGACGTTTTATGATGACCTGACCTTGACCCAACCGCACCCGTTAGCCTTTGGCGGCTGGCAGCCGCGGGCGAAATTCTCGCTGCGGGCCGATTACTACGACCAGACCCATGTCCGCAATACCACCGGCTTCAAGCTGTGGCGGGAGTTGTTAGCCAGCGAAGCGGATTATCAGGCGCATAGCCGCGACAAAGAAATGCTGGGGACGATTCAAGGTACCCCGGTGATTGTGACCATCGACGGCAAAAATCAGGGTCTCTACACGCTGTTTTCCTATTTTGACGCGGCCAGCTTACGGCTGAACCCGCAAAATGACCACGAGATTCTGTTGTTGGCATTGAATGGCGAGATTGGCGGCAAGTACCTCGCGTTTGGCAACGACTTTGCCTATCTCAATGAAAGCGACTTCGACGTGATGAGCAGCCAGTATCCATCCAACCAGCATCTCAAAGCAGACACCAACCGACTGATGCGGTTTATTAACCAAACCAGCGACGCCGACTTCCGCGCCCATGCCCACGACTATTTCAGCCCGCTTAATTTGATTGACTACTTGCTATTTATCGGCGTATTGAATGCCTACGACAACGAAGCGCACAACATGTCGGCGTTCACGTATGACGGCCAATACTGGCTGTTTTCGCTGCTGGACCTCGATATCAGCTTTAACATCGAAGCCCGCGGCGCGCTACTAACCAATAATGACCCCCTGTTGAAAAATATTCAGGCGCCTTTGATGAAGCGCATCAGCCAGTGCTTCACCAGTGAAGTTAAGCAACGCTGGGCTGACTTGCGGCAAACCACGCTAACTGTCGACCACATTCTAGCCATTTATCAGCAATCGATGGCGGCAATTGGCGATGAAAATTACGTTAATGATCAGGCAACTTGGCAGAGTCCGACTGGCGTGACAAGTAGTTATCGAAATGTTAAAAAATTCTTAGAAAAGCAATTACCAACTTGTGATGAAATAATCAAAAAACTATAACTCTTACAAAGAATGCTAAAACAAAGAAAGTATCCCTTTTCTAGCAAATGATTGATGTTTGCGAAAAGGGGTACTTCTTTTATTATGTTCAGGTTATCACTCCGGAGTGTTACAAAAGTGTGAAGAAATTGTGATAAAAGTGTGAAGAAATTGTGAAGTCGCTTGTATCCCGTGTGGCTCTATGCTAATTTTGAGTACGTAAGGGTTAATAGGTTACATCATTAAGGCTTTTGGCGAAGAGGAAAATAACTAATAAGGCATATTTTTTCTACATAAAGATCGATTATGCTCGTTTGAAATGATGGCCTAATGACCTGAGTAAGAATGGTCAACGTGATTGCTTTTGGGGAGGCGATGTTAAAACAAGCTGTTTGAGGTAGTTTGATGGGTAATATATGTTATTAGGATAGTTGCACGGAGCAGGGACCCGCATAAGCACCCTTGGAAAATTTCCAAGTTTGGAAATCTTCCTTGAAGGCAACTTACATATCGATTCCTAAGCACTTTGCGACGCGGACTATTTTTTGAGGGGGTATTCCATGAAGAAAAATGTTTCGACACATAACATTTGGGCGAAAGCCAAGAAAACAGGTCTTCACTATAAGCTTTACAAGGATGGCAAGCATTGGGTCTCTGCCAGCTTGTTCATGCTTTCAGTGGGGGCATTTTTATTTGGCGCCAGTGGCCAAGCCCGAGCTGACACGAACGATAATGCCAGCTCGGCGACCAGTAACTCAGTCGTTTTAAACAAAGGATCGACTGGGACAACGGCGGCCCTGCCAACAACTGATGCAGCGACACCATTGACGGCAACGGCCGATGACGAAACCCAAACGGATTCATACAAGTTTGGCCAAGCAGTAGCGACATTTGATTTGACACCACAATGGGCTGGCGGCTCTGATTTTCGGCCACAAAAGCTAGATGGCGTTTCCACGTTATATAATCAGATGGCTAAATACGTGGCCAATCCTTCGGCTGCTAATCAAGTCATTATTTCTGGTAGTACAGCCAGTGCTGACTTAAAGCATAATGGCGATCAGATGTATTACAGTGGCCTTACGAGTTTGAGTACCCATACACACTATGTCTTTGACAATGGCGGCGGTGCCAATAAAGCCCTTAGTAAGCTGAATACAACTCAGTTCACTGATGGCTACGAAGCTGTCATGACTGATTGGTACAAGCAGATGAAGGGCTACTATGACCAAGTTGACAGCCAAGCCGGCAAAAACAGTCAGGCTCTTGCCAATTACACACCATATGATCCAAGCGACCACGACCCTGCTAAAAGCGGGTTAAGTGGTATTATTAGCCAGATTACTGGAACTTTAGGGAAAGTCTTTAGTATTGGAACTGATCAAATTGCCAAGTGGCTGGGTTATAATGAGTCATTAACGAGTGACGCATCAACTAAGGTTATTTTTAATTATTCATCCAATTCAGCGTTGAGCGATTCAGACGCTAAAAAGGCGGTTGATGGTGCGGTCAACCAAACGGTAAGCAATATCAATTCGTTTATTAACATTGTGGTACCAACCGTTCAAAATATTATTCAATACGATGCTTACCACGCTGTTCAATCACTGGGACTCAGACAAGGCTCTAGTGATAATCCATTTGAAGGTGACAATTCAGTTGCCTTGCCAAAGACATTACAAGCTGCGGTTTCTCAAAATAGTAGCTTGAATGATTTGGCCACGGCCTTTGGATTGAAGAACACAATGGCCAGCGGTGCTGCCGAGTCGGTTTACGAATCACTAGCCAAAGCCATTAAGAACCAGATTGTCAGTGATGCTGAAAAAGGCATGGACGAATCCATGAACAATATTCTCGATAATGGTAAGTTCGATCCAACTTCAGCCTTCTCAAGCATCAAGGGCTTTAACCCAAGCAATCCTGCTTCGGCAATGAGTGAACAAAAGCAAGGCAATGGTTCAACTTCACTGTTAGCTGAATCCGAAGGTTATGCTTTTGGTAATAAATATGGCACAGCAGTTGCCAACCAAGCTGTTAAGGATGCTTTGAATCATGCAGTTGATGGTGATTTAGCCACAACTCAAGCACCTGATAACGTCTTGAGTACGTTGCATACCGAAGGGGCAATTAGTGATGCCGATTATAAGTCGTTAACGACTGACCCGGCTTCTGACGCAACCTACAAGCCAACCAACCACGGCGCGGTTAACTACATTACCCAGTTGTACACCGCTGAGTTTAATGCCGTGAAGAAAGCTTACCACGATTTTGAAACCAACCCAGCTAAGATTGGCACCACGCCAACTTGGACCAACCCATCTACCGGTGCCAAATACACCCTGGATGATTACACCCAGGTATGGCACTTCTTGTCCAAGACAGCTGCCGGCACTGATGGCATTGCCAACGCTGATAACGCTGCTCATAAAGCTAACGTTGCCAGTGGCGACGCTATGACGCAACACATTACCAACGGCAAGCAGTTTGACTCCAGCAACGACGGCACTGGTTGGGATGACAACTATCTAAAGAGCGCCCAATTAAAGCAAAAAGACGTTGATGGAAATGGGACCACGGTTACCAAGGCAATTCAAAAGTCACTGCCAGACGTTTACAAAGCCGTCTACAACACCGAAGTTGACCGGGCTAACAAAGCCTTTACTGCCGGCCAAACTGAATTGGTTCGCCAATTCAACACGAGTAAGTTCCAGCAGTTAGGCCAACTGGATGGGCCAAACGTGAGTGGTGATCCAAACGGCTTATCTGGCACCAATGATGGTACCGCGCAATTGTACGATGGTGATGGTCAACCATCTGGGCAAGCCTTTACCGATGGCTTTAATTCAGCTAAGAAGTCGGTTGTCAAAGTATCCGTTAAGACGGCTTCAAGTGACGCTAAGTTCCCAGGAACGGATCCAAAGGCGGTCTATGGCCTACTTGATTCAACCCATTCCTCATTTAACGTCTTTGCCCCAGCGGTTGATGGTTGGAGCGCTACTCGGACTAGTCAAACCATTTCGAACGGAAATACGATGACTTATGATCCAGATGGTCAACGCAGCACATCAGTTACCTTTAATTACACTAAGAATACGAAGAACGTTCAAAACCTTAACTTTACGTTGGGCAATGCTTCTTACAATTGGGACAACACGGATCCGTCCAACCATAATTATCAAGACGGTGAAACTGAACCAACCGCGACGGCAACGGCTGCCGATGGCACCAAGATTAATGTTAAGTTGGGCAAAGGTGACGTCACGGTTAACGGTAATTCTGCTAAGGCCGGCACTTATAAGTACAGTTTGACAGCTGCCGGTGCTCAGGCAATTAAGGCGCAAGTTGACGCCTATAATCAATCCCACGATGCTAAGAATGGGTTTGATTACACCTTTGACCCATCTTCATTGACTGGTCAATTGACAATCAATAAAGCAACACCGACGATTACTACCTCTGATGGGGCCATGAAGTTCGATGACGTCACTAACGCCAGTGACTTTGGCACCACGGCCCACGCACCGGTTGTGACAATTGATGCAAACGGCATTACTAAGACAATGCCCCTTGATAACTCGGAAGTTGATTTCAGTAATGATGGTAACCAGATCGGCACTTACAACTTTACGGTTAATGGTAATGGCATCAACGCCATTAACGCATTGATTAATAGTGATAGCATTCTCGGCGGCAACGTTAACACGATTTCAGCTAATACCGGTGACTACACTGGCAAGCTAAATATTGTTGATCAGTACAAAGATGTTACTGCTAAGTTAAATAGTGGCTCGAAGTACTACGATGGTAAGAATGCCAGCCAAGGCACTAAGTTGACCGTTTCATTTGGCACCGACGCCAACGCTTACACATTGACGGACGGTCAATATACGGTTAACCGCGACGGCAGTGACACTGGCAAGTACACCTACTCGCTGACGGATGCTGGTAAGCAGGCCGTAATGGACGCCGCTTATCGTGAAGGCTACACTGTCAACAACTTTGATACCAGCGATGCCAACATTACTATCAACGCCACCGGTGACGTGACGGTTCACTATGTTGACCAAGATGGCAAGACACTGGCACCAGATACGACAATTCAAGGTGGCATTTATCAGTCACCTTACACGGCTTCAGCTAAAGCAATTGATGGCTATGAAGTCGTTGGCCCAGCTTCACAATCGGGTGAATTTGGTGGTAAGCCAGCTTCTGTCACATTTACTTATAAATCAACGACGACTACGACCGCTGGTGGTTCAAAGATCACCAAAGGCGGCACGATCATCACTAAGAATGGTACTAAGATTACGCCTAACGGGACGATTACCCCACCTGATAATTCTAACAAGACCACGGGTGGCACCATTACCACGCCAAACGGTTCCAAGATTACCAAGGGCGGCACGGTGACAACCAAGGGTGGTTCAACAATCACTAAGGGCGGCACCACGACGACCAAGAATGGTACCACGACGACCAAAGGTGGTACTAAGACCACTAAGAATGGTAGTGTCACGACGCCAAACGGCACGACGACAACACCAAATGGGTCAACGGTTACCAAGAATGGTACTAAGACAACCAAGCATGGGACGGTCACAACCCCAGGTGGTAAGACCACAACGCCAAACGGCACGGTTACAACCAAAGGCGGCACGGTCACAACTAAAGGCGGCACCGTCACAACCAAGGGTGGTACCAAGACCACGCCAGGCAAGAGTGTCATTACCAAAGGCGGTACAATTACTACCAAGAATGGCACCAAGATTACCCCAGGTGGTACGGTGACACCGCCTGATAAGTCAACGACTACCAAGGGCGGCTCAATCAAGACACCAAATGGTTCATTGATTAGCAAGGGCGGTACCGTTACAACGCCAAGCGGCTCAAGGATTACTAAGGGTGGTACCAAGACCACACCAAATGGGACGCAAGTAACGCCAAATGGCAGCAAGATTAACAAAGATGGTTCCACGACGACCCCGGGTGGCACTAATTACACCAAGGGCGGCACGATTACCACTAAGAATGGAACTAAGATCACCCCAGGTGGCACGGTGACACCGCCTGACAATTCAAATAAGACGGCCGGTGGTTCCATTAAGACGCCAAACGGCTCTTTGATTACCAAAGGCGGCACAGTGACAACCAAAGGTGGTTCAACAATCACCAAGGGTGGCACGAAGACCACACCAAACGGAACCAAGACCACTAAAGGCGGCACGACGACAACCAAAGGTGGTTCAACAATCACCAAGGGTGGCACGAAGACCACACCAAACGGTACCAAGATCACTAAAGGTGGTACAACCACAACTAAGGGTGGCACGGTGACAACGCCAGGTGGTAATAAGACTACGCCAAATGGCAGTAAAGTTACCCCAGGCGGCACAACCACGACCAAAGGCGGTTCCACGATCACTAAAGGTGGTACAAAGACCACGACTAATGGCACATCAACCACCAAAGGCGGCACGATCACCACTAAGAATGGGACTAAGATCACACCAAACGGCACCGTTGTTCCACCAAAGAATTCAACGACCACTAAAGGCGGTACAACCACGACTACGGGTGGTACGACCATTACCAAGGGTGGCACAATTAAGACTAAGAACGGGACGACCTATACCAAAGGTGGCACCAAGACCACGCCAAATGGCACCAAGGTGACACCAAACGGCACTAAGACGACCAAGAATGGCACTGTCACCACTAAGAATGGGACGGTCACAACCAAGGGTGGCACCAAGACCACGACTGGTGGCTCAACCATTACCAAGAACGGCACCATTACGACTCACAATGGCACCAAGATCACCCCAGGTGGTACGGTAACCCCACCAAATGGCTCACGCATTACCACTAATGGCTCAACGGTCACTAAGAATGGTACTAAGATTACCAAAGGCGGCACGGTCACTACTAAGAATGGTACTGAGATTACCAAAGGTGGTACTAAGACCACGCCAAATGGTACTAAGTATACTAAGAATGGCACTCAAACGACCAAGAATGGCACCGTGACAACGCCAGGTGGTACCAAGACCACACCAAATGGGACCAAGACGACCAAGGGCGGCACTGTCATTACTAAGGGCGGTTCCAATACGACCAAGGGTGGCACGACCGTTACCAAGAATGGCACGATTATCACCAAGAATGGCACGAAGATCACGCCAAACGGCACCGTTGTTCCGCCAAAGAATTCAACAAATAACGATAACGGCTGGAAGACGCCAGGTGGTTCTACGATTACCAAAGGTGGCACCGTTACGACGCCTAGTGGCACTAAGTACACCAAGGGTGGCAGCAAGACGACGACCAATGGGACCACATTTACCAAAGGTGGTTCAACCATTACTAAAGGTGGTACGAAGACCACGAAGAATGGCACAGTTATTACTCCAGGTGGCGACCAAACAACTCCAGGCGGCTCAAAGATTACGCCAAATGGTACGAAGACTACTACTAAGGGTTCCGTCATCACTAAAGGTGGTACGGTGACAACTACGGGTGGTACTAAGACCACACCAAATGGGACAGTCATCACCAAGGGTGGTACCAAGACCACTAAAGGCGGTTCAACTATCACCAAAGGCGGCACCAAGACCACGAAGAATGGCACGATCACCACGCCAAATGGCACAACAACCACTAAAGGTGGCACGACAACTACTAAAGGCGGCACATCAACCACTAAAGGTGGTACCAAGACAACTAAAAATGGTACTGTGACAACTAAAGGTGGTACGTCAACGACTAAAGGTGGCACGATCACGACCAAGAATGGGACAAAAGTCACACCAAACGGGACGGTCATTCCACCAAAGAATTCAACCACGAAGAATGGCACGATCACCACGCCAAATGGCTCAACGATTACCAAAGGCGGCACAATTACCACCAAGGGCGGCACTAAGTACACTAAGAACGGTACCAAGACCACACCAAATGGCACGCAGACCACGAAGAATGGTTCGACAATTACCAAGGGTGGTACCAAGACCACTAAAGGCGGCACCAAGACAACTAAGGGTGGTACCAAGACGACGCCAAATGGCACGACCGTTACCAAGGGTGGTACAATCACCACGAAGAATGGCACTAAGATTACGCCAAATGGTCAAGTAACGCCACCAAATGGCTCGCATACAACCGACAATGGTGGTATCCAAACGCCAAATGGCTCAACGATTACTAAAGGTGGTACGGTAACAACCAAAGGTGGTACCAAGATCACCAAAGGCGGCGACCAGACCACGGCTAATGGTACGAAGACCACACCAAATGGCACTAAGATTACCAAGAATGGTACCAAGACGACGCCAAACGGCACCAAGACAACGCCAAATGGTACCAAGACCACACCAAATGGCACGACAACCACGAAGAATGGGACCAAGACCACAACTGGTGGCTCAACGATTACCAAGGGCGGCACGATTACCACGAAGAATGGCACGAAGATCACGCCAAACGGTAAGGTTATTCCACCAAAGAATACAACCAATACCAAAGGTGGCACTTGGACCACACCAAATGGCTCAACGATTACCAAAGGTGGTACCGTCACAACCAAGGGTGGTACGAAGTATACCAAAGGCGGTAACAAGACGACCGCCAATGGGACCAAGACCACAACTGGTGGCACGGTCATCACCAAGGGTGGTACGAAGACGACACCAAATGGCACCAAGACGACGCCAAACGGCACGGTAACGACGCCAGGTGGCTCAACTTACAACCCGAATAATGGTGGCAATAATAACAACGGTGGTAATAATAATGGTGGCAATAATAACGGCGGAACGGTTGTGCCATCCAATGGTGGTTCAACGGCCGGTTCGACAACCACGACGTCACCTGCTAATACTGGGTCAACGACTGGTTCAACGACTAATGGTACCGGCTCAACCACATCTCAGCCAGCTGGACCAACTAAGACGAATAGTGACTACTACGATCAAGTCACAACGCACGCAGTTGTCACTAAGAAAGGTCTTAACCGATACAACGGCAAGAAGTTCTCAGCTGCTAAGAAGTTGGGTCACGTCAAAGCCGGAACAGTTCTAGACGTTGTCAAAGTGGTTCACAGTGGCGATACCACCAGATTTGAACTCGCAGATGGCGCTTACGTCACCGCTAACAAAGGCTTTAGCAAGTTTGCCAAGATTGGCTCAAGGTACAATATCAATGAGGCAGCTGGCACTTGGAAAGTCGTTGCTAAGAAGGGCGTTTATGAATATAGCAACAAGACCTTCAAGAAGGGACGTAGAGTTCGTCATCTTAAGGCTGGGACAGTTCTTCATGTGAAGAGAATTGTCAAGTCCGGCGATGTTACCCGGTTTGAGTTGACTAATGGACGCTTTGTCACTGCCAGTCAGTCGATGGTCAAAGCAACCAAGAAGGCTAAGGCAACAACAGACAAGGCAAAAGTTGTTAACAAGCACGGGGTCAACGAGTACGCAAGTTCTTCCCTAAAGAAAAGCTCAAAAGTTCGCCATTACAAGATGGGCAAAACCCTTAAGGTAAAGGGTCTCGTTCACCACAATGGTAAATCTGAATTTAAGCTTTCGAATGGTCACTATGTCACGGCAAGTAAGAAATACGTTAAAGCTGAGAAGTAGTTTGAATCATTTGAAGTGAAGATAGCAAAAGGGAGTTTCGCGATTGGGCGAAGCTCCTTTTTGCTGTACATAGGGATTGAGATGAATAGTGATACTATTGATTAATTTTCGAGATCACTATTTTATCAATATTAGTCACTTCCTTGATTTATTTATGTTGTTTTGAAATATTTCTATAAGAGAAGTTTGACGTTTGAGGGATCAAATTGAAGAATTAAATTAGTTATCGCTTATAATTATTTGATGGAGTAAAATATTATTGTAACTTAATTGGAGAACTATTTGATTCTTAAAGAATTGATACTTGATATTTTTAAACTGGGAGAACGAATAATGACAAATCGAGAGAATATGTACTATATTTTTGATCAAGCAGTTACTAGAGATAAATCTACTAAAACGCTAAAATTAAGAGCAATAAAGAATGTTCCGGAATACTTTTCATATCAAAAAAGATATTCTGATATTTATTTCTGGGGTTCTGTATCTGCACTAGTGGTTGCTTTTTTTGTAGCTATTTTATTCCCCCAACTTTTTTCACATTATTTTCCGGATGTAGACTTTGCCTATTTAATTATAATTTGGGGTACAAGTTATCACGTTAGGAAAATTCATAAGTTTATGTTAGGCGTTGGTATATATAAAGCAGACATCATGTTTTTCGGATTTAAACAAACTTTAAAAACTGTACTTAGTAAGTATGGTATGCAAAACCTCCAAGTTATTGACTGTATGATTAATGAGATAACTTCAAAGCAGAAGTCGATGCTGGGCTTTAAAAGTATTGAGACGGCTTTGTCATTGGCTTTACCAATTGTTTTTTACTTTTTTAAAATTCTTTTTAAAAGAATTGAATTTAGAAGTGATTATCAAAACGTAATTTTTGTGCTCTTTACGTTTACTTTAGTAATGATTCCGGCGTTTATCATTACTATTTTATTCGAAAAATACCGCATAGAACTAGAAAAAGAAGTTTGCCAAGATCTCCGTTACCATTACCTAAGTAACAAGAATTCCTAGCTCGCTATTTTCATCATGTCTAGTTTTAATAGTATGGATCCTATCACCTCATTAGGGGGAGAATAAATGCAGTTCTTAAAAAGTTTACAGCTACTGATCCTAATGGAAACATTAATAATAGGCCTAAGTGTCGGGATTGGAGTCAGTGCAAATTCTAATCAAGTCTACACCAAAGCTGATAGTCAAAAAAATATCAGTTACTATACCAAAATCAAACCAAGCTCAAACTATCCCATCTACCAATCTGGGCCTGAAAAAACGTCATCAGATACAACTAAAGCAGTCGCAAATTCGCACCAATATAACCAATATAATGGAAGAAAAATTCACGTTACCAAACAAGCCGTTGTCCAAAAGACGACCTGGATCAAGTTTAGCTACCAGCATTTCACCGGCTGGGTCAACCAAAAGGCTACCGACGTAAATTATCGTTGGCTTAACGTCCCGCTCATTGCCCAGCGGCCAGAATTGCCGACTGGTTGTGAGATTGTTGCCACGACGATGATGTTGAACTTTGCTGGTGCGAAGGTAACCAAGATGCAGCTGGCTAAACAGACGCCGCGCAGCCGTAATCCCAATAAGGGCTTTGTGGGCAGCCCATACAGTCCAACCGGCTGGTATATCTATCCAAAAGGACTTTTGAAAGTGGTCAAGAAATATGCTGGTAGCGCTCAAAATTTAACTGGCGCCAGTCCGGCGAAGATCAAGGCCAAGATTAATGTGGGCCATCCCGTCGTTGTCTGGGTTTATAATGTGGACGGGTTCGTAAATCACGCGCTGACGGTCTCGGGGTACTCCAAAACGCGATTTTATTATAACGATCCATGGACAGACAAGAAAACCAGTATGACGATCACCCAAATGCAGCAGCACCGGTCTCGCGATGGGTACCGGGCGTTAAGTTATTAACGAGAGGGCATGTGCAAAGCAAAAAGCGGTACTTGCAAAATGATTGAGGGGAATATTGAGGGGAATGAAGCAAATGAAACAGAGAAAACTACATTATTTTAAGCGAATTTTATTAGTGGCAGCGGCCTTTATCGGCATGATCGCGATCAATTCGGAGTCGCTGACACAAGCGGATTCCAGCTATTATACGACCAACCCGGGAATCATTAAGACGAAACAACGGGTGGTTTATTATCAAGATGCTACCAGGAAAGTGAAAGATAAAACCGTCCCGGCTAACCATTACGCCAAAATTACCAAGGTGGTTGTTAGTGCTGGCCAAGTGCCCGTTTTAAAAACGACTACTGGCCGTTACTTAACCGCCAGCAAAGCCTTTGTGACCAAAACAGCCGGTTATCAAAATCCCAAGCGCTATTATCAGGTCCAATATCAGCAAATTAAGCCCCATGGCCAAGTCGGCTACACGGTCAAACGCAACTTTGAGGGCATCAAGACTTGGTATATCATGCGCAAAATGGGGACGTTTGCCGGTTATGACAAGTATAATCAAGCGACCTATAATGCGGTGAAGCGATTCCAGCGGCGTCATCATTTAAAAGCCACCGGCAACGTTGATGAACAGACTTGGGTCAAGATGGGCTTTTCCAAAAAAGCCTGGACGGCGATTGACAGCTACGTAGCCCCACTGGGCGCAACCGCTTCACAAGGCCGATCGGCGCACATTGAAGCGATGATCCATCAAGCCTATCGGTACTTGGGGAATCCATACTTGGTTGGATCTTCCTCAAGTCCAAAGTACGGAACGGACTGCTCTGGTTTGGTGATCCAAGCACTGTATGCTGGCGGCATCAATCCATTACCAGTGAGCGCCATTCATCACGCTTATCCGGGCAATGAATGGAATTCCCGTAACTTATGGGCTTCCAAAAAGTTCAAGCACGTCGCTTACTCACAGCGTCAACGTGGCGACTTGGTGTTCTACTATCAACCCGGCACGCACACAATTTGGCACGTGGCAATTTACTTAGGCCGCAATCGTGTGATTGAGAGTTGGCCGCCTAAAATTATGGTTCAGCCAATTAGAAATAGCCAGCGATCAAATGTGGCAGGAATTGCCCGACCATTTGTCTAAATGATTATCAAGACCGGTAAGCTAATTTAGCTATCGGTTTTTAATATAGGTTGTTGCATTCACGTCACAATCATTATTTAAATGAATATAATTCACAATCAAATCGCCCCAAAACACTTTCTGCATTTGTTATTATTAAGATTGGTAATGAGGAATAATTGCAAATGAGAGGGGGACTCATCATGGTTAACCATAAGGGAATAGATGATTATCATGGTTTCAAGTTGATGCTGATAACCATTATGTCAGCTTTGATCATGCTGTTTGTTGGTCTGACTTTAACGGCGACGACAGCTCGGGGCGCTGGTGAAACTAATTTTGTGCCTGGTAAGTCTGATTTCAACATCAGCAAAACTGTCGGGCTTCAGTATACCTATCAACATCCAGCTTTAAATCAGGTTCAAGGCGCCAAAGCATGGCAGGGTGCCAAATATGCAGCAGCAATTCCTGACGATGCGAAGGGGATCGACAAACAAACTGGTAATGCCTACATTGATGAATGGCTGCCAGATTACGCCTTTCAGTATTTCTTGTATCTTGAGGCCTTTGATCAAAAGTATTCGTCAATTAGTACCTTCAGGGACAATTTTTCAAAGGATGAAATGAAAACGCTTAAATCGTTAACCAGCGATCAATCAAAGCAAAATGCAGGGACGGAGGAAAGCCCCAAGGCATCCGTTTATTACAATGCTTTAATGTCAATGCAAACGCTGGAAGGGCTCCAGTACGCAACCGACCTAACGACGATTAATCTGGATCCTGATCCAACAGTGAGCGCAGCGGTCTTTGGAACCGCAGCAAAGAATGGCAATTTGTGGGACATCAGTGCGTTAACGAATTTAAAAGAATTGACGAGCGTTAGCATGCAAATGTTTTCGGTTAATGACATCGCGGCTTTGGCTAATAAACCAAAACTACAGCAGGTTGCTTTAGCTTACAACCAAATTGCCGACTTATCGCCACTGGCAACGAATAAGAATAATCCAAACCTTGATCTAACCAGGGGATTCAGTCATCAACATATTTTGCTGAATCCAGTTACCTTGCGAACAGGGACGACGACTTACACCACGCCGTCATTTATCATCAAAGACCTGCAGGCGCATAATTTGCCGGTTAAACCCTATGATTCGGATACGGAGCAGTCAAAGTACGCGGCACTATACCCAAGTACTTCTGACAGTCAAAACGTTGACCCGACGACTTTGAACTGGACCAACTTCATTCCGGATCCAACCGACTACTATGGGGCCTTGTCCAGTCATTGGAATGACGCTAATTCTGACTTTGAGGGTTGGATTATGGTGCCTTATCAATTCAAAGCCGGCGTGGGAAATGTCAACGTGAACTATCAAATGCTACAAGCTGATGGTAATCAGTTAACGTTAGCTCCAACCACGGTAATCTCTGGGACTGTTGGCGATCCGTATAATTTGGGGAACAATTCGGAGACTGCCTACACCTTAAACCGATTACTGGGGATCCTTGGATACAAAGCCTTTACCGTCCTAGACGGAACGGGTCAATATTCGGATTATTTGGCAAATAACGGCAAAGCCAATGCGGTTGGGCAAACCGGTACCTTTACCGAAGCCTTACAAGCACGAACAATTATCTTTACCCAAGGAACTTCCAAAATTAATGTTGCGTATGGCTATGCCGATCCAAACGAGGCAACGAAGTTTGTACCGTTTAATGAAGCGGGAACTCAGACGCCGGTTTCGATGGAAAAGGAAGGCCAAGTGGGGACCGCGCTTAATTTAGATGACGTTAAACGGGACTTCCCACGCTACGAATTTGTTGGCGTCGGGACAATTGAAAATGGCCAATTAAAGAAACTGGCTAACGGTCCCATCCTGTTTGGCAACAATGATAAACAAATTGTCCTTTTGTATCAAAAAGCCGCGGATGCCACCATCACGGTTAATTATGTTGATACAAACGGGAAGGCATTGACAAACGTTGCCAATTCAACAATCGCTGGCTATCCGGATGACAAGCTAGCTTCAACGGACATTACCAGTTTGACCAAGAAGATTGACGGCTACACCTTTGACCATTACCAAGACGCTAAGGGAAATAAACTTGATAATTTAGCCGACCAGACCTATGCAGGCCTTAATGGGAAACTAACCGTTGTGTACAAGAAATCAACAACGCCAACCCCACCTAATCCACCGACGCCAACGCCTACGCCACAACCGACGCCAACGCCTGATTCGACCCCAACGGCGCCAGCGGGAAATTCAGCCACGGCTTCAAATGCAGATTCTAAGCCGGCAACTGCTTCAAAGGCCAATCCGAGTGTAATTGCTAAAAAGGGCGAAGCGGTCTATTCCTTGAAGAAAATCTATTTATACAAGGGCCAAACTTTCAAAAAAGCACAGAGAATTGTCGGGTATGCCAAAAAGCCGCGGGTTAATCGACCGATGTTTGTCGTAACAAATTATGCCCACTCTAAAAACGGGATTTTACGTTACGTGGTAAAAGATGTGAACCATCACAGTAAGACGGCCGGCAAGAAGGGCTATATTACTGCGAATTGGCAATACGTTCGCCCGGTTTATTACCGTAGTTCTCATCGGACACTGACGGTTATTAGTCCACGGGGTGTCAATGAATACAAGAACAAGAATTTAACGAGTAAGGTCAAGAATTACAAGCAAGGAACGCGGCTCAAAGTGAAGGGCTTTGTGACCCATCATTTGACGACCCGTTATCTGCTCGAAAACGGACACTATGTTACTGGGAATCGAAAACTCGTGATTGCCAGTCGAACACCACAGCCAAAGCAAATTAAGGTTAAGAAGACAATCTACCGTTATCATGATACTAATTTTAATAAACGGCTTAACCCAGTTAAAAAGGGGACGGTCTTAAAAGTTAAAAAGTGGACGTATTCACATGAGTATTCGCTCACAACTTTTGGGGCTAAACGCTATCAAGTCGCGGGTGGATATGTCACAGCTAATCCACGTTTTGTTAAGATCATCAAATAACCAGTTTTAACTGAATGAACGGCTCACTGCCCCGCTGCTTGGATGGGTGTTAAACACCTAAGCGGCGGGGCTTTTACGGTAGCCCTAAGTTCCAAAAACGTTAAGTCGTAACGTTATCGTTTGGATAAAAAATATATTATAATATAAATGGAAAGTAAAGGCACTCACAACCAAACGAGGAGTGGTTATGATGAAAAAACCTCATGTTGATAATCAGATGAGACCCGTTAGGCAATTAATGATTTTAATGGCATTGATCATGTCGATGCTGGCCTTAGTAATCGTAAGTCGACCAATGCGCGTGCAAGCGGAGGCGCAGGTCGATAATTCGGTTATCGGCCGAGATGTGTTTAATATTCCCAAAGGTGTGGCGTTACAATATACGTATGTCCACGAGCCGCTAACTAAGGTGCAGGGCGCCCACGCTTGGAAAGGAGCCGATTACGCGGCCAAGATTCCAATGGACGCCAAGGGAGTTGACCCACAAACTAAGCAAAATTATATTGACGAATGGATGCCGGATAGAGGGTTTCAAGTTTTCATTTATGAAGGAAGCTTCAAGAAAGCTTACCCAAGTTTTGGCGAGTTTATCAATAACTTCACGAAGAACGATATGCAGGCAATTGAAACGATTGATAGCACCAATGATTTACAACGAACGATCACGAATGGGAAACAGGTGCCCACTCTTTATTTCCAAGCAATGATGTCAATGAAGTCGATAGAAGGGATGCAATACGCGACCAACCTTGAAAAGATAAGTTTGGTGCCGCAGGATGGCTTAAGTGAAATTGCTTGGGGCATCCATAATATGCATAGTAACCTTTGGGATATCAGTGCTTTGAAGAACCTTGATAAATTAAAAGAAGTTATTTTAGTTAATTTGTCAATCAATGATGTTTCGGCTCTAGCCAATAAGCCCAATCTGACGACGATCAATCTAAGCTTTAACCAAATTGCGGATTTGTCACCATTAGAAACCAATCGAAATAATCCCGGTTTAAACTTGAAGCATGGGTTTGGCTACCAACATATTTTATTGGCGCCGATTACTTTGAGGACCGGGACTAAAGAATATACCACCCCATCATTTATCATCAAAGACCTGCAGGCCAACAATTTGCCGGTGAGTCCCTATGATTCACTCAAGGAAAGTAATGACTATCCTTCCCTTTATCCAAGCACGGCGAATAGTCAAAACATTGATCCAATCACATTGAATTGGACCAATTTGTTACAGGATCCAGAGAAGGCATATGGCTCTTTATCCAGCCATTGGAAAGACCCCAACTCCGATTTTGAAGGCTGGATCATGGTGCCGTATACGTTAAGTGACGTAATCGGTAATGTCTACGTGAACTTTCAGTTGCTTAAAGCCGATGGAACTTTGGTCACAATTGCCCCTGGCGCTGTGTTGTCTGGAGGACTGACGCAAACGTACGATCTTGAGAGCAGTCCTGAAACGCAATCGGCATTGGCGACTGCTCGACGTAATGGATATGATCGACTAATGGTGATTGGCGGCACGGGAAATTATGCTGATTTTCTTCGCCATGACGGGTCTGCTACGGCAGTTGGATTGACTGGCAACTTCGAGAAAGATAGCAAGAATCGGACCATCATTTTTACAACGAGAACGGTTGAGGTGCCGATTAATTATGTTGACACCAATGGTAATCAGATCGCTGGCGTTTCCAGTGAGACGTTGAAAGGAAAGGTAGATGCCAAGGTCACAGCTGATGATTTGAATCGATTAAAGAAGGCGATTAGCGGTTACACATTTAATCATTTCCAAGCAGCCGATGGGCATAACATCGATTTATCAGCGATTGAAACCTATGGTGATATTGAGAAAGGCTTAAAGCTCGTATATATCAAGGACGATAGCCAAACAAACGCAAACAGTGGCACGGCAACCGGCACCACTAATGATTCAAAGACCAATTCTGATCAGAAGAATACTGGCTCAACGACAAGCCAATCTGATAAGACAGCCACGACCAGCGAAAGCGGTAAGGGAACCCGCAAAGGGGAAGCTGTTTACGCGCTAAAGAAGGTCTATTTGTACAAAAATCAAGATTTCAAAAAATCTGAGCGCTTGGCGAGTTACGCTAAGAAGCCACGAATCAATCGGCCAATGTTCGTGGTGATTGGCTATGGTCAATCTAAAGCCGGAAACAATCGCTATAAGGTTCGCGATGTGAACCATCACAGTAAGACGGCCGGTAAAGTGGGTTATCTCACCACCAAGTGGGACTATGTCCGCCCAGTATATTATCACAGTTCCCATCAGACTTTGACCGTCATTAATCCAAAAGGGGTCAATGAGTATCGAAACAAGAACCTGACCGGTAAAGTTCGCAACTTCAAACAAGGGATCCAATTGAAGGTGAAGGGCTTTGTTAAGCATCGGTTGACGACTCGGTACCTATTAACTAATGGCAATTACGTTACCGGGAACCGCAAACTGGTAATGGCTGGGAAAGTGGCTCAGGCAAAGCAAATTAGGGTTAAAAAGACAATTTATCGCTATAATAACGCAAACTTCGGCAAGCGACTCAAGCGAATTAACCCCGGAACGATTTTGAAAGTTAAAAAATGGGAATATACCCAGCCGTATTCGTTGACTAGCTTTGGTGCAAAACGGTATCAGGTGGTTGGCGGTTATGTAACGGGTAATGAACGGTATGTTAGTGTCAAATAAATCAAAAACAATCAAAAGAGGTGGGTAGGAGCTTTTATCTCAACTTTACGGAGCTCAGAATGATGCGTTGAATTTAAGACGTATTGGAAAACACCAATTATTCTTATTTGGAATGATTGGTGTTTTTCTGTAAGTAGCAACGATGGCTGTTTATTGAGCAAGAGATTAGTTGCAACGTTCATTTCGACTATTACAAAAATGTTATCTTATCGATTCTACAAATAATGGCTGTGGTAAACAGATTAAGAGTTGCAGACACTGTAAAGCAAAATGCAAGCAGATCAAGCATATTAAGACGTGCGTTTCTATTAGGTGATAATGATTTTCGAATAACGAGATGGCTAGCCAAGTGTGAAAAAAGGCAGTCATTTTTATTTGCCAAAAAAATGATGATTTAAAGAGACATTTGAAACAAAACATTGTATGATACCGATATAAGTATAAAATACTTTTATTACTATTGATTTTAGAAAGAAGGCTGCATATGGATGATCAAGATCACATTTTAGGTACTTTGTATGGTCAAGCAATCGGTGATGCCATGGGGATGCCATCGGAGTTGTGGCCAGCTGAAAGAATTCAGACCGAATTTAACGGGCGGATCACGGACTTTCTTGATGGTCCTCAAAGCAACGACATCGCCAAGAACTTTACCAAGGGTCAATATACTGATGATACCAATCAGGCATTAGCAATTTTAGATGGGTTAATCGAAACGGATTGGCAGCCAGACACCCAGGTCTTAGTTAAGCACATTTTGGCATGGGCTGAATCGGTTGGGGCGTGGGAACATAATATCTTAGGCCCTAGCAGCAAGGCGGCACTATCGGCAATTAAGGCTGGACAGGATCCTAAGTCAATTACCGATCAGGCCTTGACCAATGGTGCTGGTATGCGGATTGCACCAATTGGGACGTTGTTTATGCCCAGCCAGCATGAACAACTGGTTCATATGGTATTTGATGTCACGAAGATTACCCATTCTAGTGACGTGGCAATTAGTGGCGCTGCTATGATTGCTGGGGCGGTGAGTGCAGCGATGGCTTACCAAGATTGGGACGATATCATTGATTTTGCCTTAAAAGTCAATGATGAAGGGTTAAGATTAGGGGCGCCAACGTGGGCAGCCAAGACACATGATCGACTGCGGCTGGGGATTTATCTTGCCCAAAAATACGAAGGCGATGATGACCAATTTGCCCAGCGAATCTATGACGTCATCGGCACCGGCACGATGATTTCTGAAAGTGTGCCGGCCGCCGTTGCGATTGCCTATTATTGTAGAAACGTGCAAAAGTGTGCGTTAATGTGTGCAAATTTAGGTGGTGATACCGACACGATTGGGGCGATGGCGACGGCAATTTGTGGGGCCCGAACCGGCCGGTCAGCAATCCCAGCTGATTGGCTTCGGCTGATTGACACTAAGAACCCACAGCACGACCTTACGCAATATGCGGGCCAGATATTGCAATTTAAGAAAGCAATGATGAGGTGAAATTATGGACGATAACATCATTAAAATTCCCGAGTCACAAAAAACGTTAACGGCTGGGAAATTATTTTATAATTGGTTTGCGGCGAACATTGGTATTATGGGCTTTGTATTTGGTGCAATGATTGTCAGCTATCATTTGTCTTTTTTCCAAGCAATGATTGCTTCATTAGTTGGCGCCCTGTCATTTGTGATTCCAGGTTGGGTGGCCATGATTGGTCAAAAAGAGGGGGTTACCACTTTCAAGCTTAGTCGAGCAGCCTATGGAACGCACGGCAATAAGATTCCCAACGCAATTGCTTGGTTGAACATGGTTGGCTGGTTGGCGGTTAATGTTATTACGGGAACCTTGCTATTGGTGTCATTGTTTAAGGTGATCAATGTCCAAAAATCAGCGGTGACGACCGCAATTGCATTAGCAATTTTTGGTGGCTTAGTGGTTCTGTCAGGGCTACTAACGGAGGCTACCCTAGCTAAGATTCAGACCTGGTTGAGTTGGATTTTTGGGGTGCTGACA
Organism: Lentilactobacillus fungorum; assembly: GCF_016860605.1. GTDB lineage: Bacteria > Bacillota > Bacilli > Lactobacillales > Lactobacillaceae > Lentilactobacillus > Lentilactobacillus fungorum. Next base: position 19,892 of record NZ_BNJR01000017.1, on the reverse strand, counting down.
ATTCTAATTCTCGTTTTATTCCTTGCCAAAGCTAACTGGCAAGCTGCAGTAAGTTTGCCGGCGGGTAGTTGGATTACTGGCGTTTTGCCAGCCGTTAGCATCGTTGCAGCTGGCTCCGGTATTTCTTGGTCGATGGCGGCCGCGGACTGGGGGGCTTACGTTACGGCTCAGACCAAACCGGCAGCCACTTTTTGGAACACGACGATGGGCGGTGCGGTTCCGTTGTTTGTGTTAATGGCGGGTGGTGTTTTGCTAAGCACGATTGAGCCTACGTTAGCCACCACTGGTGATCCGTTTGGCGTGATGTATGCGGCACTGCCGACTTGGATTGGTCCCATTTACTTTTTAGTAGCTGCCGGTGGTTTAATTCCGCAGTGTATCATTTCGTTTCGGTCAGCCAGAATCAATTTAGCAACGATTGGGATTAACGTGTCTCAACGGACATCGCTAACGATTCATGGCGTAATTGTTTTAGCAATTCCAATTTACGTGTTGTTTATCTCAGGTAACTTTTTGAGTAATTTTGAGCTATTCTTGAACTTTTTGGGGATTTGCTTGGCAAGCTGGGTGGCGATTTTTCTTTGTGACAATGTCATGTTTCGAAGCGGTGGGTACGCAATTGACCTATTAGTGTCGGAATCGTCAACCCATTATAACTGGCGTGGCATTGTTTCTTGGGTGATTGCAACGGTAACGGGATTCTTGTTTACCAACAATGCAATCTGGAACGGGCCGTTTGCTCACGGCATTTTTAGAAATAACAGTTTAGGGGTCTTTGTTTCGGCGGTGATTGCCATTATCTGCATGTTATTGTGGAAAGTTGCGGTACCAAGTAGGAAGGTGGCTTAAATGCGTCAATCATTGATTATTGGGGCCGCGTTCGTCGATGTCATGGTGGCCGTTCCCAAATTGCCGACGAGTGGCGAGGACGTTAGCGGTCACTTTCAAGGTAATATTGTTGGCGGCTCGGCATTCAACGTTTATGGTGCGGTCAAATATGCTGGTGAGCGGGCCGATTTGTTTGTTCCCGTTGGCACCGGCCAGTATGCTGATGTCGTGAGAGAAGAGATGGTTCGCCGACGGATTCCAATTAAGTTAGCGGTTGGCGATGCTGACAACGGTTGGGATATTTCATTTGTTGAGCCCGATGGTGAACGCAGCTTTTTGACAATTACCGGTGTTGAGCAACTGTGGCGAGACGAGTGGTTTAACCAGATTGCGATTAGTGATTATGACAGCTTTTACTTAAGCGGTTATGAGATGGAGGATTACCAGGCGGCCGCAGTGATTTTAAAGGCTTTAAAAAAATGCAAACCGGGTTCGCAAATCTTATTTGACGCCTCCCCACGGATTCAGTATCTGCCGAAACAAACGATTGAAGCCTTGATAGCGATGGGGGTGATGATTCATTGTAACGAAGATGAATTATCGTGGCTGATTACTGGCAAGGCATCGCTTGAAGCAAAATGCCACCAGCTATATGAGCGAACCCACGCACCGGTGATTGTGACTTTGGGTGGCCGAGGTGCTTACTTTTTTAATGGCACTGAATCGGGGCTTGTTGAATCACCTCAGGTTACAGTCATCAATACATTGGGAGCCGGTGATACTTTTTGTGGCGGTTTTCTAGCCGGTCTAGCAGATAACTTATCAATTAAGGAAGCTGTCAAAAAAGCTAGCCAGCTGGCCTCGCTGGTAGTTGGACAAGAAAGTGGGACCTTATTGGATCGAATGAAATAAAGCGGATAGATAAGACTAAGCTTGATGGTCTTGGTCTTATTTTTGAAAGTTTAGAGAAAAGCGGGGGAGAAATTAATAGTCTCTCTTTTTCTAAATGAAAAAGTCATTCTAGTGACCATGATAAATTAGAATTTTTATTAGAAAGCGTCATCACAAACCGCCAATAAAATGGCAATGTATGTTACCCTAAGTATGTAATGTTAACAGGGTATCTATACCTGTTGGGGATAATTGACACATAACATATACATGAGGGGGAGTTTGTGATGGTTATCACGGATTTTTGCAAGCTGGCGAGGCTGAGGGGCTTCGTCAAGAGTGCTTTGATGGTAGTTGTGACTATGTTGATGATGGTTGGTTGTGGATTGGCGACTAATCAAGCCAGTGCATTGGCGGCAACACCGAATACGTATACAGATGCTAATGGCAATTGGATGGGTGGCACCACGGCACAGCATGATGCTTGGTTAAAGACGATTAATCCTAACTGGGTCAGTGAGGCGTATGCGGAGAGTATCCCGGCTGATGCCAAGGGCCTGGATTCGACCAAGGATGGGCATCCATATATTGATGAATGGATGCCGGATAAGAATTTGCAGCAGCTCATTGTGCATGATCAGAATCTTTCATCTCCAAATGACATTACGAAGAACTTGCTTAAAGATAATTTGATTTATTTTTATCCAGACGTTGACGAAGAACATACCAATCGAACATATTTTAATCAGGTATCTAACACGCAATCACTTGAGGGGATGCAATATGCGACTGACATCACTGATATTACAGCTAGTCCGGATCAAGATGCAGCATTTACCAGTTGGGGGCTTTTTCCGAATGGAAGGTTATCTGACATTAGTGCATTAAAGTCACTAAATAAATTAACGTCACTTAATATCCAATTCGATGATGTTTATGATTTAAGCCCGGTTGTAGGGAAAAAATTCGATGTTGCGACATCGATGAGTTATAACCATATCACTGATGCATCTTATCTGGAGTCTTCTAAAGATACGTTAGGAAGTAGTTTTACATTTGGCTTTCAATCGTATAAATTACCTACAATCACGTTGAACGCCAAGGTTACTAGTTATACGACACCGTCATTTGTTATCAAAAATGTGGCTGGTGCTAATGTCCCCGTTAAGCCATATTATGCTGCGGGTGATAGTAATCCTAACTTTAACAGTTATGCAGCTGCATATAAGAGTACAGCTGATGGCGGTGCATATAGTGATCCTGCTAAGCCACAGGTTACTTGGACCAATTTGAATCAGAATAACACGATTGATCATGGCTATATGACGGTTACTTGGGAGGATCCGTTATTTGGTAATCCTAGCTATACTTACCAGGGATGGGTCATTCAACCATATCAATTGTCTGATCGTGTTGGAAACGTCAACGTGAACTTTAAGAATGGCGATAATAATCAATACATCTATGGACAGCAAACATTGTCAGGAAATCTTGGGGAGAGCTGGAATTTAGCATTAAATGGTGATAATTCATTTGATTTGGCCGACGTGGATTCCGCTCAAAATCAAACGATTCAAAGCATAATTGACCGATTAAAGGAGCAATATGGGTTTAATTCAATTACCGTTAGCACACCAAATAGTGGTCAATTTGCTGATTCAACGCCAATTCCAACGGTCACGTACACTTTCAGTAAAAAAGTACAGCCTACTGTAGCTAGCCCGGTTACTGTTAAATACGTAAACGAAGATAATCATTCAATTGCCAACAATCAAACGATCAATGGAAACGTTGGCGATCCGTATGATGCTTCAGTTTCACCATATAAAGTTGATACGATTACTAAAGATAATCAGCTTTATCAACTAGATACCAGTCAACTACCGACGAACGTCAAAGGGAAGTTGGGAACTAATCCAATTACAGTTACCTACACTTATAAGAAGGTATCCACGGTGGCTGATGATGCCACGGTGATCGTCAACTATATCGATGCCGCCAATCATACGATTTTGAAAAGCCAAACAATTAGCGGTAAAGTTGGCGATTCCTACCAGGCTGATGGTAAATATCAACTAAGCACGATTGTGATTAATGGTGATACTTACAACTTGGATAACACTAAGTTACCAAGTAATGTAAAGGGACAGTTTACTAAGCAAACACAGTTTATTAACTACTACTATAATAAAAAGCAAGCACCTACGCCACCAACACCGATTAATCCTATCAATCCAATTAATCCAGTTAATCCGGTGACGCCAACGCCAACCACACCAAGTGGGAGCGGTTCGACAACAACCACGACGACTCAACCTGCCAGTTCAAGCGGCATTGCCCGTAAAGGTGAGGCGGTTTACTCACTGAAGAAGATCTATCTGTATCAAAACAAGACTTTCAAAAAAGCTGATCGAATCGTCGGCTATGCAAAGAAGCCGCGAATTAACCGGCCGATGTTCGTCGTTACCGGTTACGCCTATTCCAACAGTGGTCGGTTGCGTTACCAAGTTCGCGACGTGAACCATCATAGTCGAACTGCTGGCAAGAAGGGATATATTACCGCTCAGTGGGCATATGTTCGGCCAGTTTACTACCGCAGCGCTCATAAGACGTTGACGGTAATTAATCCTCGCGGGGTCAATGAATATAAGAATAAGAACTTAACGGGTAAGGTCAAAAACTTTAAGCAAGGAACACAGTTGAGGGTTAAGCACTTTGTGACGCATCATTTAACCACTCGTTATCAACTCACCAATGGCCACTATGTAACCGGAAACCGCAAACTAGTTATTTCTGAAAAGCAGAAACAAATTATTAAGATTAAAGCTAAGCAGACGATTTATCGTTACAATACCGCAAACTTTAATAAACGAACTAAGAAGATTAAGAAGGGAACCACTCTAAAAGTGAAGAAATGGGAATACTCCCATCCATATTCAACGACGACTTTTGGTGCTAAACGTTATCAAATTACCGGTGGTTTTGTGACAGCTAATCCGAAGTTTGTAAAGATTCTTAAATAATTGATAATAATCAAGTAACTATTTATTAAAGGGCATGTCAGAGATGACGTGCCTTTTTTCGCATACAACGAGGCAACGGCTATTCTAATCATCATCAATTGAGTAGTGAAAGTGATATTATTCCAGATAGGTAATCTCAAATTTACTATGAAAGAATTTTAATAACATCGGGGGCTTTTTTAACCAGCTGAAACGTTTAGCAAGCAAAGGGGTTTAGTCCCTTAAGTCATTTAAGCTGTTAACAAATTATTAGAAAAATCAATTAAAAATAGTTAACCACATTATTCTTGTGCTATAATCGACATAGTGAATCGGTTATGTAATTATAGTTGATAGGTAATCTAGGGTAACTGAATTCACAAAATAAACTATAAGTGTGGGGGAATGAAAATGGGAACCAAAACTTCAAGAAATTATTTGAGTTACATACTACCATTCATAGTTGCTGTTATGACAGTTATTTTGTTGACGGGAATTGCGCCAAGCAAGGCTAATGCTGACAGCAATCCGGCAATTAACGCTGGTGCCAATCCGAATCAGTCGGGTACGATTGTTAAAGGAACCGGTCCTAACGCTAACCTATCGATGAATGAATCATTGTATTTGACAGCTGACAACCAAAATGGTGACGCTTCAACTTCAAATTATGGGGTTGCCGGCGGCTCTGATCCAGTAGAAGCTGCTGACAGTTCAGTGATTGATCAAGACCAGTGCAAAAATTTAACCCTTCATTTTTCGGTCACCAATACATCGGCGAATGATCCGCAGAAAATCAATGAAGTGATTATTTTGCCACGATATAATAATTCGCATTCAAACGTTTCGTATGCGGATTCTAAAGCTGGGGTGACGCCAACTGGCTATACAAATGGTCTTTCGATTGGGTATAACTGGGGTGGTGGTAATTACAATTCCGCCAGCGAGTCACAAAATCAAGACTGGACAAAGTTACTTTCAATCCAGTTTCAGGGAACTTTACCAAAGGGACAGACGCTTTCCGTTAATGTAAAATTATCAGTTGGTGCTTTTACTGATCAGTCAACTAAATCCTTCGAGTTCCAGGCTTATTCGTATTCATTTGATAATAATCCTTACTTAAATGATGTGACTGGTTATGCAACCTTTAGCAAAAAAGTGGCTGCCCCAACTGGCCACATGGTTGCAGTGACAAAGACTGGCGATCAGTACACTATGATCCCTGAGCTTCAACAACTAATGCCAACGACAATTTCAAACTTGAAGTCAAAGTCAAACCCCAATGGCGCGGTTGATGAAAAATTAGCTGGTGGTGCTACGCGAAATGAGGGCGACTTTTATGATAGTGATTTACAGATAGTGACGTTAAATCACTTAATGGGTCAAAATGGCAAGACTAATTTAGCTGATACCATTCATAACCTAGGTTATTCTTTCGATCTTAACAATGGTCAGGAAATGAGTACCTATACTTATAATGGTTACGGTCAAGATAGCAAAGCGGCCACTATTCTTCTCCCTGATGGCAAAACGCCTGTTAATCCGGGGACGACAACTTATGATGGCCAATCACTTGATTCGCTGTACCTTGAATTTGAAAAAATCATTGATGCCAATGATAGTCACTTAGCTATAGGGGCAGCTTGGGATCCATTTGCTAATACCGCTTTTCTTGATAAAAATTCCAAGAAGATTCCGGCACCAGAAAAAGACGGCAACATTTCTTATACGGTTAAGAAAGTTGATGCCAATGGTAATGAAACGCCGGTCACCGATAATAAAGTCGATACGAGTACCAACGGTGTTTATGCGGTAACGTATGCCGATAAGATTAATGATACATTAACCGTTCACAAGACAGTTAACGTTACGGTCGGCAATGGCAACGTATCGACGCCAAATTCAACTTCAACACCGACCGGTAGCGTTAGCGAGCCAAATTCGGCAGTAACTCCTGCTAACAACTCGGCTTCAACCACTGAATCAACGACAAAACAACCTGCAAAGACTACAAGTAGCTCAACAACACCCAAAGGTGCATATACCAAGGGGACGGTTGTTTACGGCGTTAAGAAGATTTACCTGTACAAGAACGCAACTTTCAAGAAGTCTCAACGAATTGCCCAGTATCGAAAGGCTAAGCGGGTTAACCGCCCAATGTTCGTGGTAACTGGCTATGCTTATTCTAAGGGTGGCGCCCTTCGCTATAAAGTTCGTGATGTTAACCATGGAACTAAGACTGATAAGAAACGCGGTTACATCACTGCTAATAAGAAGTATGTTGTGAAGGTTTACTATTCAACCTTACCAAAGAATAAAAAAGTTACGGTTATTAATCAAAAAGGTGTCAACGCTTATAAGCAAGCTAATTTAACTAAAAAGGTTAAGAATTATAAGAAGGGCACTCGCTTAACGGTTAAAAAGTTGGTTAAACACAATTTAACCACTCGTTATCAATTGAGTAATGGTGATTACATTACTGCCAATAAGAAGTTGATTATTCAGGGGAATTACTAAATTATCGATGGAGATAAAAAGTCGAAGAATGACAGCGTGTTTCTGAGCTAAGAATCTTATCTTAGCGATGACGACGCTGTGATGCATCGACTTTTTTTGTGGAAAGTGCTGATAATCAGCTGTTATAAATAATTAAGGATGGGTACATTCTTTAACAGTTATTATGTTAGAATGATTATAGTTAGTGCAATGAACTGAGGGATATACTAAACAAAAAAATTGAGGGGTGTTTATTGATGACAAATGTCGGAATAAGCAGAAAGCTAAAGCAGGTCGTTAAGGTTGCCCTGCTTTCAGCTGCATTTTTTACGATGGGATCAGTTACAAGTTCAGGAAACGTTAGGGCTGATGATAATAGCCCGATTATCTATAACGGAACAAAGCCCAATCAAAACCAGGTTGATTATTCAGGTGATGGGAGCACAACTGGTAGTTTATATTTAACGGTTGATGGGATTAAATCAAATTATGGGCAAATAGATACGGTAAACAAAACGCCAGTTAGTAATGGGGAGCAGCCCAGTGCAGAATCCATTATTGATAAAGATCAGTTTAGTAATGGGACTCACGAGTTGACGTTGCATTACCAATTAACTAATAACACCGATAAACCACAATTATATTATCATACACTTATGTTGCCTAGAAATTGGAAAAATAATCAGTCTTCAAGTGATAAAGATCAAGTCCCCGATGTAGTTGCAGCACAAAAACCAACGATAAAGGCGCCTTCAACTGGAGTTTTTTTGGCTGTAATCACTTATTATATGGATGGCGGTACTGCAATCGATGCCGACCAACTAGATTCTTATCTTCAAACGAATGGTGCAGATGCGATTAATAAGTTGAGTAGCATTTTCTTTTCTATTAATGTTCCTGCTGGTAGAAGTATTGATATTTCCATCCCACTAAAGGTAACGAATCTTTCCAAGGTGAATTTATCTCAACGGAATAGTACGTTTACGATTTCAGATCAAGATTCCGCTACAGATAAATCACACCCTACGTATAATCTCAGTACCCGTTTTGCCAAAAAAATTGACGTAAATAGTTATTTTGGCGTTGGCAAAGATTATCTTGTTGCCACGCGGAATGGTCAATATAAATACACAATGGTTGATCAAAACATTCAACAGTTATTCCCTAAAATTGCTTATCCAGGTAACGGTGAGTTAACGTTTGATGATTTCGCAACTGGAGAAGGGGCAACCGATCCATATCTTTATTCAGGTGCGCGATTCTATCTAAATACGTCAAAAATTAAAACGGTAGATGGGCAACCGATTGGTCAAGCACTACAAGATAATGGTTATACATTACCGGTTGGCTTGTCGGTTTATCGATGGGATGCTAGCCTAACTACTCCGGACGACCATTCAGATCCAACCGATGCAATTCATCAGCTAAATAAGGGCAACTATGGCGGTATTATCTTCCAGCCGGTTAAAGTCATTGGTGCCGATGATGTTCAACTCGATTATGGTGCTACTTGGGATCCGTTGGCTCACGTAACGGTTTGGGATCCAACTAAATGGGATCAAGACACGGTTCTTACTAATGCCCAATTGGAAGCAAAAGATTATGGTTTCAACGTCAGTGGCCAGACGGTTGATACGACTAAGCCGGGAACTTATCGAGTTACCTATTCGCTTTATTCAAACCCAGCTAATCCATCTACTAAGATTACGAAATCAATTAACGTGACCGTTAAACAACCGGCTCCCAGCCCAAGCCCCAACGGTGGGAATGGTGGTACAAATGTTACGCCAAATACTAACGGCAATTCGTCAAGTACTAACGGCAATTCATCTGTCGTAAGCAATCCAACCAGCAGTCCTTCTGGAACAACCGCAACTACTAAAGAGCCGGCCGTTCCAAGTTACGTTGCCAAAAAAGGCGCTGCAGTATATGCTACCAAGGGTATTTATATGTATCAAAATGCCAACTTCAAGAAGTCTCAGCGAATTGCCCAGTATCAAAAGGCTAAGCGGGTTAACCGGCCAATGTTCGTGGTAACTGGTTACGCTTATTCTAAGGGTGGCGCCCTTCGCTACAAAGTTCGCGATGTTAACCATGGAACTAAGACTGATAAGAAACGCGGTTACATCACTGCTAACAAGAAGTATGTTGTGAAGGTTTACTATTCAACCTTACCAAAGAATAAGAAGATTACTGTTATCAATAAGAAGGGCGTCAATGCTTACAAGAACGCCAACCTAACCAAAAAAGTTAAGAACTTTAAGAAAGGTACTCATCTCACAGTTAAGAAGTTAGTTAAGCATAACTTGACCACTCGTTATCAGTTGAGCAACGGTGAGTACATTACCGCCAATAAGAAGTTGATTATTCAAGGTAATCGGTAGTTTATTGTTTAGTTATTAACAGCTGAATCATCTAAATTAAGGCAGCTTACCAAATGGGTAGCTGCTTTTTTTGAATCAAAAAGTACATGCTGCGAACGACTATTGTTAAAAATCGACTATTATGGCTCGTTTCCGACCAATTTTACGCCAAGTTGCAAGAATCTGATAATACCGGCATTGATAGCCAATAATACCAACTAACTGATAGTTGAAGCCAAGCAACGACTGTCATATAATATTCGTAATTCTGATTACCAAACGAATTAGTGATGGCTACACGACTAAAAATGATTGAAATGTGAGGCGGCTTTGATATGTTAAATTCATGCGGGCCAGCAATCGAGTAAGTGCTAGTTTTGGCGGAGTTGCCGTCCAACGCGGATCACTTGTTTATTGTGTCCAAGAGGCTGATAATGAAAAACCATTTTGGACTCATCAAGTCAAAATGGCGGCAACACCAAAATATCATTACGAGGCTAACCTTCTGAAAGGCATTGGTAATTAGTAGCGAACGCCATCAAGCTGACCTTAGAATTCAGTGAAGCGCCATTGTATGCATCTGCGGGTACTGCGCCAAGCGAGCGACCGACTCAGATGACACTATGCTTGGGCAAACTGCAAGGAGGGTCAAATGCGGGCTTGGTTTAATTGGTAATGGGTTATCATTTGTGAGGACAAGTAGCCTTACAGCCTGCGGGTTTGTTTAGCTATTGCTTAATGGTAGTAATTAACGTATATTCGTGGACAAAATAATTGCCCTTTTTCGGGTAATGTAAGATAATACTTTTGTGATTATATTCATTCTTAACTAAGAATGAATATATAAACCTTATTGTTATTAATATTGAGTTAAAAAGATTGTATGAAGCAAAGGTTTATTTAAATACCCTGCCAACAAAAATCCTAAACGCGGGATTTCTGCCTGAGGAGCCTTACACTCCGAGGGCCGTGAAACGCCTAGCCTACTTGGCGCTTTTTCACCGCTTTGCTTCGCTCACTGTTATTAGGACAGCTGCACCAGGCAGAAAGCTACACGTAAGCACCTCCAACAAAAATTCCAAAACCGGGAATTTCCGTTGGAGGAGACTTACGCTCCGCTTTCTAACCGCCTGGCTCCGCTCACTTACTTTAGGACAGCTGCACCAGGCAAAAAGTTGCACCTAAGTCAACTTGCCCAAAAATCCAAGCCCGGGATTTCCGGCCAAGTTAACTTAGGCTTCGCTTTTTCATCACTTTGCTCCGCTCACTGGGGGATTTTAAAATGAACATGATGATCAATCGCATGAGTCAATTGCAATCAGTTAACGGCCAACCCCTTCGTCGGCTAAACGATGGTGAAGCTTTAACTGCCAATCGTAAAGTTGTCTTGTCACCTATTTTTCCAAAGCCGATCTTTTGCCCTCGGGAAGTCACCATTCACTTTGTTGATGTGACTGGAAAAGCTATTGCCAAGCCTAAAAAGACGATTGGGATTGTCGGCCAACGGATTAAGTTTCAGCCAGAAGAAATCACCGGCTACACCGCCGTCTGCGACCAAGTTGGGGGAATCGTTGTTATCGAACATGAAAAAAATCAATTTTCGGTGCTCTACCGAAAAAACGCGACCACAGAGAACTTTAAAGTTCATTATCAAAGTTATACTTGGAATGGCCAAATTCCTGAAACTTTTAGGCTTTATATCCCAAGTGGTTTCAACATTCCAAGTGAGTGGCAAAAAGTCCGCGGTGAAGCAAACGTCTATCGGATTCATGCAGAGGATTTGGCCGGCGTAACGGCCAACGCGGGACAACATGACTTACGCTTATCTGCCAAAGGGTTGCAAAAAATCCAGCGGGCAAATTCTGACTTAGCCTTTTCAAGTTGGCTGCCAGAAATTGGAACCCTTAATATTTGGCCCAAGCTGACCATCCAATTTATCGAGCAACCAACTAACAAAATGATTAAAGCAGTCAGCACTGATGATACTCATCCAGCTAAGTCGGGGCGCTACTACGTCGATGTTCCTGAGGGTTACCAATTGGCAGCTGGTCAGCCAAATTATGTTGACTATGAAATGACTGAAAATCAACCAAAAGCCATTGTTAAGCTCACGACACTTGAATAAGTCTAGAATTTTATCCTAATCAAAAACCACCTTAGCATTTTTGAAATGACCTTCATTTTGCCAGGGTGGTTTTTGATTACTTCGGTATATAATTTTCACCAAAGTACTTTTCACTAATCTTTTGGGCAGTCCCGTTCTTTTGAATCTTCACAATTGCGTCATTGATTTGGTCCAGTAATTTTTTGCCGCCTTGGGTTTTTGAAACGAGCAAGAAACTGTAGGGCGTTGTTTTAGAAATCTTTTTAGTATCGCTAAGGTCTAACGAAACGGCTTTAACGTTATCAAAATGATAAGTCTTTTGGTAATTATCATATAATGGCTTATCGATTAGGACGTAGTCAACCTTGCCAGACTGGACGTCTTGAATTTGCTTGGAAGCATCCTCTGAACTATATGTGATTTTGCTTTTAACCTTTGCGTGTTGATTGAAGTTCTCAATGGCGGTTGTGAAATTAACCGCTGGGGCACTGACGGTTGTTTTGCCGGCAATGTCGTCAAATTGCTTGATTTGGTGATCCTTTTTGGGAACAACCAAAACGTACTTATCGTGAAAGATTGGCTTGGAATAATAGTATCGTTTAGCACGGCTGGGATTGTAAGCAAAATTATTAGCTCCCACTTGGAATCGACCGGCAGTCAGGCCGCCTAGAATTGATGGAAATTCGGTTTTGGTGAAGCTGAATTTGTATTGGGGCAATTGTTGATCGATCGCGCGGACGGTATCAATATCAAATCCTTGAATCTTTTTATTGCTGCCAACGTAGGTAAACGGCTTTGGCGCACCGGATGTTCCAACGGTGATTGCTTCTGCTTGTTTAGATTTTGACTTGGCGCTTGTGCCGCAAGCACTAAGGCTGCCAAGAATTAGCAGTGAAAGGCCAACAGTCATTAGTCGTTTTTTGTTCTTCATAGCGGTCGTTCCTCCTGGCTATTCGTTAATCGGATCATCCCAAATTCGTTCATCAGGCCCCTTTGAAATAATGCCGGTTCCGTCATTAAGTGATTGATATCCCTTTTTAATCGCGTCAAAATTGGTCGTATCACGAAAAGCCGGGATGCGATAAAGCGTTCTAGCGTAGCGCCATAAATTGGGGAAATCAATTAACCGATTGCGGTTCACGTGGAAAACAGGGTAGTAAGCTGCATCGAATCTTGCCAATGTGACGTATAAGCGGACATCCGAGTCAGTTAACTGATCGCCAAATAAATATTTTCGGGTAGCGAGACGTTCCTCCAGCCAATCCAAACGGTTAAACAATTTGTCATATGCTTGTTCATAGGCTGATTGAGAACGGGCAAATCCAGCTTGGTAGACGGCGTTATTGACTTCGTTGAAGAGAATTTGATTGAGGTTGTCAATATCTTCTCGTAAGGGTTTGGGATATAAATCCGGCGCGCCCTTTTTCTGGAAAGGCTTGAAGGCGACTTCAAATTGATTGGTTAAGGTGTGATAGTCGTTATTGACGACTTTACCAGTTTGCGTATCAATCAAAGCTGGAATGGTGGCTCGACCATCGTAATCTGGATCGGCGGCCAAGTACGCTTCACCAAGGTATTGAATCCCTAGGATAGGGTCAACGTTTCCGCGATCAAGGGAGAATTCCCAGCCTTCTTTGGTCCTAACCGGCGCAACCTTGCCAACGCTAATCACATCTTCTAATCCTAACAACTTGCGAACAATTGCGGCTCGGTTTGACCAGGGACAGATTTCGCCCCAGATTAGCCGATAGCGATTTGGTTCTGGCGCCAGTTCGCCGGCCCCAGAGCCAAACTTGCTGGTAAAGCGGTTGGCTTGGCGTTTAAACGTGCCGTCGCGGGTAATTTCATGTTGTGCCTCATCAGTTGAAATGGGGCTTTCAATAATTTCTTTTTGAACTTGAGTAACCTCGCGCTTAACGGCTTTACCGGTAGAAAAATCAACCACGCAAAGAGCGCCGTTGTCGGTTTCGGTCTTGGCAAGTTTAGCTGCTTCTGTTTTTAATTCTGATTCACTCATGATGATGACCCCTTTCTTAAAATAGTGAGCGGAGCCAGGCGGTTAGAAAGCGGAACGTAAGTCTCCTCCAACGGAAATTCCCGGGTTTGGAATTTTTGTTGGAGGTGCTTACGTGTAGCTTTCTGCCTGGCGGAGCTGTCCTAGTAAAGTGAGCGGAGCAAAGCGATTAGAAAGCGCCAAGTAGGCTAGGCGTTTCACGGCCGTCGGAACCTAAGGCGACTTGGCCGGAAATCCCGGGCCTGGATTTTTGGACAAGTTGACTTAGGTGCAGCTTTCTGCTTTGCGGAGCTGTCCTAAAATCAGTGAGCGGAGTCAGGCGCTTAGAAACCGGAATATAAGTCTTCTTCAACAGAAATCCCCGGGCTTGGGATTTTTGTTGGAGGTGCTTATATGGAGGTTTCTGCCTGACGCAGCTGTCCTACAAACAATTACTTCAAAAATCCTTCTTTGCGCATCCATTCCCGGTGATCGGCTTGATAGATGGCCATGCCGGTATTCATTCGCTCGAAACCTAGCTTTTCATACCAACCGACCGTTTTAGGATGGGTGTAGAGAATAATATTACATTGCTGATATTGATGAACCAATCGATGGATCATTTCGCTGCCAATGCCTAAGTGATGATACTTGGAATCGACAGCTACGTTGTAAATAACGGCTTGGCTGATGCCATCGGATAATACCCGGCTGCAGCCAATGAGTGCTTGCCCATCATAGGCAAACAAGCTGACATGGCTATTTTCAAAAATTCGTTTTTGCATAGCAGCGTCCCCGTCGCTTAGACCAAACTGATTGAGTAGGTGGGCGACGGCGGTAAAGTCCGCGTGACGGTTATCAGTCTTAAATGTGATGAGGTGATTAGTGACTTGCATTTGCTCAGTCCTCGAATCGGTTGCGATTATTTGGTGCCAGCCAAACTGATTGATCAGGACCTTTTGGTAAGACTTGGAACTGATCGGCGGTGCCGGCTAAGTGGCCAGACACGTGGTAATGAAGTTTGATTGCGTCAAATTCGGTGGCGTTTTTAAAGGCAGGAATACGATACAAATCACGAGCATAGTTCCAAAGGTTGTCGTAATCTCGAAGCCGCTGTTTGTTGCATTTAAATTTATCGTAATAAGCAGTGTCGAATCGGGCCAGGGTGGTGTAAAGGCGAATATCGCTGTCAGTGAGTTGATTGCCGAACAAGAATCGGTGGTGGCTTAACCGCTCTTCCAGCCAATCCAGACGATAGAAGAGATGGTCGTAAGCATCTTCATAGGCGGCTTGGGAAGTGGCAAAGCCGGCTTTGTAAACACCGTTGTTGACATCGTGGAAAATAATATCATTCAACGCATCAATATCTTCACGGAGGTCTTGGGGATATAAATCCGGCGCATCCGGTTTTTGAAACTTCTGCCATTCAACTTCAAAGTAGTTGGTTAGTTTAAAGTAATCATTGTTAACGACTTTACCGCTTTTTAAGTCAACGACCGCCGGAACCGTCGGCCGGCCGGTATAATTGGGATCAGCCTTTAAATAGGCTTCTGATAAATAATGAATTTTGAGAACTGGATCAACATCACCGTCATCTAAGGTAAATGCCCAGTCAGCATGATCAATCTTTGGCCGTAGTGGGCTGGCCTTGCCAATGCTGATTACTTGATTTAATCCCAACAAGTTAATGGCGATTACTGAACGAGTTGCCCACGGGCAGGCAGCTGACCAAATCAGGCGATAGCGATTAGCTTCAACGGGCAATTCTCCGGGATGATCACCAAATGGTGTTGAAAAAGCATTAGCTTGGCGTTCAAATTTTCCATGAGTCGTAATTTCCTTTGCTTGAGCTTCTGATAAAACTGACATAAAATCATCTCCAAAAATAAGTGAGCGGAGCAAAGCGGTTAGAAACAGGAATATAAGGCTCCTCTAACAGAAATCCCCGGTTCTGGGATTTTCGTTGGAGGTGCTTATGCGGAAGTTTCTGCTTTGCACAGCTGTCCTTCAGTTAGCAAAAAAGCACTTTCGTCCTTTAAAATAAATTTTTAAAGGACGAAAGTGCTTTTCCGTGGTGCCACCTTAATTTAAGCTATTTTCACAAATAACTCCTTGCTGAGTACACTGTTGATACTCACACACGCTAACGGGTGCACCGTTCTTGCCTAACCTTAGCTCGACAAGACGTTAGTTATCAGACCATCTTCAACGCGGAATCAATACCACTTTTCATCAACCAGTGGTTCTCTGAAATTGATTCTCATCGTTTACTCATCTTTTGATTAATTTCTCATTTATTTAATTGCATGCAATCTTAAGCCGCCAATATTTATTTGTCAACCAAAATTTTTTTGAAATTGTGATTGACATTTCCAAGCAGGAGGCCTAACATTCAATTTAACTTGAAAGTTAGACGTTGATGAGAAGAGTAACTAATTTATTAGAAATTAAAGAGAACGCCGGTAGCTGAGAAGGTGAATTCGAACGATTAGTGAAGATGAGCTCATCGTCATGTGAGGAGTGAAAGCGACTCACACGTGTAAAGTGCGATATTGCTTTGGAGATACCTTTAGGTGTGTCTTGAGGCCATATTGAGTAATCTTTGTGGCAAAAATGGGTGGTACCGCGATCATCGTCCCTGTTCAGAGAAATCTGGGCAGGGATTTTTTGATGTTGTTAACAAAAATTGAAGGGGTTGTGATAAAATGCGCCAAGTTTCAATGGGTTATCGCCATGCTGGCGGGATTTCGGTCATGCCAATTCCTGATTAGAAATTAAATTAAGTAAACGAGTGGGATGAGTAGATGGTTTAATCATTCAAAGAGAATTGTCGACTGCTGAAAGACAATAATGATGACTGTTGAAGATGGTCCCATGTTAACTGCGGTGCTAAACGTTACGTAAAGTGTTGTCGGTGCCATCCGTTATTGTGGCTGAGTATTTTTCTATACTCCAAAGTGCAGTCATTTGTGAGAATGGCTGAAACAAAGGTGGTACCGCGAATTGAACCCATTCGTCCTTGATCTGTGATGGTCGGCTGATGGGTTCTTTTTATTTTTAGGATAACTGTGTTAACTTATGCTCCAGTTTCTAACCGCTTTGCTCTGCTCACTTTTTTAGGACAGCTACGCCAGGCAGAAAGCTACACGTAAGCACCTCGAACAAAAATTCCAGAACCGGGAATTTCCGTTCGAGGAGACTTACGCTCCGCTTTCTAATCGCCTGGCTCCGCTCACTTTACTAGGACAGCTACGCAAAGCAGAAAGCTGCACCTAAACCGACTTGGCCAAAAATCCAAACCCGGGATTTTCGGCCAAGTCAACTTAGGCTCCGCTTTCTAACCGCTTTGCTTCGCTCACTTTTTTAGAGGAGGAATCTCTATGCCCAAACTAATTGATTTTAAAATGATTTTGACTAATATTCCGCAATTGCTTCAGTATTTGCCAATTACGCTGGCAATCGTGGCTTTATCGATGGTTGTGGGTCTGTTTTTGGCGCTCATTATCGCGCTGGTTCGTTTGAAAAAGATCCCCGGTCTGACCCAGCTATTTACTGTACTGGTGTCCTTTATCCGAGGCACGCCCTTACTGGTTCAACTTTATTTATCCTATTATGGGATTCCCATCGCATTAAGGTACTGGAATTATTACAATCACACGGACTATAACATTAACAATATTCCGGCGTTCTTCTTTGTTTTTATTGCTTTTGCAATCAATGAAGCAGCGTATAACTCTGAAAATATTCGCGGCGCCTTATTGTCAGTTGATCATGGCGAAATTGAGGCAGCCGAATCACTTGGGATGACTAACTTCCAAATTTTGCGACGGATTACGATACCAGAGGCCTTAGTTGTTGCTTTGCCAACCCTTGGCAATCAATTCATTAGCTTAATCAAGGGCACTTCGCTGGCATTTGTAGCCGGGGTGGTTGAAATGACCGCCGAGGGTCAAATTATTGCCGGCAGAAACTTCCGTTATTTTGAGGTTTATCTGTCACTGGCCATTATTTACTGGGTATTGACCGTAATTACTGAAGTGATTGTCCGAATAATTGAAAAACGCATTAATCGCTTTAGAGCAACTCAAAACGTCATTACAGCAGGTTCGAAAAGGCCGTCTGCTGCACAAACTGTTGCTGGCGTTCAATCTCAGCCGGCGGTTTCGGAATTTCGTTCAGATCAAAAGCCGGTTTAGGGAGCTTTTACTAGGACAGCTGCGCAAAGCAGGGATCTGCGCGTAAGCACCTTTGCGAAAAATTCCAAGCCCGGGAATTTCTCACAAAGGAGCCTTACACTCCGATCCCTAACCGCTTTGCTCCGCTCACTTTTTTAGGACAGCTACGCCAGGCAGAAATCTCCGTATAAGCACCTCTAACAAAAATCCCAAGCCCGGGGATTTCTGTTAGAGGAGACTTATACTCCGATTTCTAAGCGCCTGGCTCCGCTCACTTTTTTTAGGAGGATGCCAAATGATTTCAGTTGAAAATTTAAGTAAAACATTTAGTAATCATACCATTTTTAAAAATTTGAATTTAAAGATAGCCACCGGGGATATTTTAGCGATTATCGGGCCGTCAGGGTCTGGGAAGTCAACTTTACTGCGATGCTTGAATTTATTGGAGTTTCCAGAAACCGGCAAAGTGGTGATTGGCGACCAACATTATGAAGCTGGCCACATTTCTCGACAAGAAATTGTCAAAATTCGCCAAGAATCGACCATGGTATTTCAACAATTTAATCTGTTCAGGCAAAAAACAGCCTGGCAAAATGTTGCAGAAAGTCTAGTGGTTGTTAAACACGTCAATAAACAACAAGCCAAGCAGCGGGCCCTTGCCGAACTTGCCAAAGTCGGTTTAAGCGAATATGCCAATTTCTATCCAGGTCAGTTATCCGGCGGCCAAAAGCAACGAGTTGCGATTGCCCGATCACTAGCAACTGATTCGAAAATTTTGCTGTTGGATGAGCCAACTTCGGCGCTTGATTCGGAGTTGGTTGGTGAAGTATTGGCAACGCTACGCCAGGTTGTCGCTGACCATCCGGATTACACGGTCGTTTTAGTTTCTCACGAATTGGAATTCGTGAAACAAGTTGCCACTAAGGTGGTCTTTTTCGAAGATGGTCAAATTCTAGAAACGGGCACCGCCGAAGAAGTTTTGGAACACCCACAACATGAGCGAACCCAACAATTTTTGAGCCGCTTTACCCAACAACAATTAGCTCATTCATAAGAAACGGAGGAATTTATTCATGAAATTGACCCTTAAAAAAATAGCAGTCGTGACAGGCTTGTTAGCAATTACAACGTTGGTATTGACCGGCTGTGGTAAACAAAGCAAATCTAGTGCCGCCAATAAAACAACAATTACTGCAGTGACGGATGGCAACGTTGCCCCGTTTGCGGTCAAGGAAAAATCTGGTGGGTTATCCGGCTATGATGTCGATGTTTTAAAGGCAGCTGTTAAGCATCTACCACAATACAAGCTACAGTGGAAGTTAGTTGATTACGAAGCTTTGTTAGGCAATATTGATTCTGGCCGAGCCGATGTCGGCGTCAATCATCTAGGTAAGACAGCTGAGCGGCAAGAAAAATACTTATTCTCCAAGCCCATCTTTGAAGACAAGCCGGTCTTTATCGTCAAGAAGACCAATAAGACAATCAAGAGTTTTGCGACCGCGGCCGGCAAGACCACGCCAGCCCAAGTGGGGACCGGTTTTTCCCTTGATCTCGAAACGTATAATAAGAAGCATCCAAACAAGAAAATCAAAATTTCATATGTCAAAGACTATCACGACCTACAAGATGTCAGTGCCGGCAAATACGACTTTGCTTATACGGACCTGTCAATGTACAATGCAGAACAAAAAGAATATCACGTCAACAACGTTAAAGCAGTTCAGTTAAATACCAGCCAAAACGCTGACGGTCAAAACGTTGGTAATCCTTATACTTACTTCTTATTTGGTAAAACTGCCAAGGACAAAAAGTTCCAGCAGGCAGTTAATCAAGAATTGGTCAAGCTGGCAAAAGATGGCACGTTAACTAAAATCAGCCAGAAATACTTAGGACAAGATTATTCGCCTAAGGTGTTGAGAAATGAGTAGGGTGCTTGCGCGGAGTGGGAACCCATGTACAAGTTGCCTGGCCACAAAATCCCAAGGCGAGGCTTTGGTTTAGAAAACTTATATTCCGCTTTGCTTCGCTCACTTACTAGGACAG
>NZ_BNJR01000016.1 GCF_016860605.1 Lentilactobacillus fungorum | reverse complement strand
TTTTTATATCTTTAGCGTTTTGTGCCCTTAAAAAAGTCGGTAACAAATGATTTAACGACCTGCTAATCCGAAACTAACTCGCATAACTTTTCGCTTACAATCGGTTGGTCGCTCATCAAATTATGATATAATTTTTTTAGAACCTTTTTAGGAGATAAGAAATGACGCTGATTAATTGGCTTAGACGAAAACTAAATAATTTTCATTCGCCATTACGATCGCCGATCAAGAATCGTGTGAGGCGCCAACCAGATTATCACAAGCGAAAGCAAAGACTCAACCGAGCAAACCCAACTGTTGCTGATTCAAAGCCTCACCCATCAGCTCAACCTGACAAACAACCTCAACCAGTTCAGTTTGACGATGCTAAATCAGCTCCCGTTACACCTGTCAAAGCGGCTACTTCTTCGATCGAACATCAGGTCAAATCACAGGTCGTTATCTTTTATTTAGACGAAAATGATCACGAAATTAGACCGGCCGACATTTTAAACGGTGTCAGTGGTGAACGAATTGATTTTCGCTTTCCAAGCTTCGATCAATATTATGTCACGGCAATTGATGATTTTACCAGCCATTTTGAAGATGATGACCAAGAAATCACTGTCCACTATGAGCTCAAGCAGGGCAAACCGGTATTCGTCAATACCATCGATACGGATACTGGGGCCGTTTTAAATTCCATCAAGGTTTTAACTAATAAGCTGGGTACCAACTATGAAGCGACACCCCCCACTATCCCAAATTATCGTTTAATTAGTCGCTTGGGTCAGTCACTAGGGTCGTTTAGCAACCGCATTCAACATATTGTCTTTGCGTATCGCAAGGCCGACTGGCAAACGGTTCAAGCCGTTGAATACTATGTCAAATTAACCGCGCATCACGATGTCTTCGATGCGCCCAACGGTACGCCTCTTCGAACTGGTTTGCCCCAAAATTTGGTGATTAAGATTTTTGGGCGGGTTACAACCACCGATGGTCAAGATTGGCTGAATATTGGCGGCTTTGAGTGGATTCAAAACAAGCAGCTTCAACCTAGTGACCCACCGACTCATCCAGTTGCCGGGCTAATCACTAAAACTTCCAGGAATCCCGTTCGCCTATTTGGCACCATTAGTTTTATTCCGGGGCAAACAATTGCCACTTACCGCAAGCCTTATGGTGACCAAGTTGGGACATTAACGGATGGCAGTCGGATTTCAATTGTCGCCACAATCGTTGATGATCAAAATTTGATTTGGTATGAACTGCCCGATCATTCAGTGCTTCCCAGAAATTATGTGAACGTGGACGAGCCAACATAAGTTATTATTAGTTAGCCCACCTAATTTTTTCACCCTCAAAAATAGCGTAAATCCTCACCAGCTAACGATGAGAATTTACGCTATTTTGTTAACAATTTATAAATTTTTATCGTAATCAAACGTCAGTTTCGAAAGGTTTAACCCTTTTTCAATCAACTCATGATTGAAGTGCTCAGTTGCCAACCGCATCATTTTAACAACCTGATGATTTTGTTCCGTTAAATAAGTTGTTAATTCCTCGCCAGTAAGCCCCTTGGCCTCTTCGATTGCTGATTGCACGTGGCGTCGAAGCTTTTCTTTAGAAGCCGTTAAGAAGTCAACATCGTCTTGTGCAAAATCTTGATAATGTGATTCCACTAGCATCGATAACTTTCGATACATCCAATAAGCACTTTGATCGTCGCAATGAAGCGGCGTATTGGCATAGCTGTCATCGGTATCATTGGCATTCCCAAAGAATGGCACGTAGGGTGAAAAGGCCGGTACTCCAAAACAAAGCCACATGATCGCAGAACATCCCTCATCAACATCGTTACGAATTTGGAGAACGTGTGAATTCTGAGTTCGATTCATTGAAATTGGCCGAAAGAGGGTCTTCGTTGCCTCATTGCCTGGCGCAAGTGGGTCATATTTGGTCTCATTGTAATGGGATCCCAAAACAAACTCAATATCTTCAACTGTAATCTTTTTATCTGTCCGGCAAATAAATGGCAGGTCAGAAGAAGTCGGATCCTGTTCAATTTCAGGATTAAAGTAACGTTGCCCATACCAAACCCGTGGCGTATTATAGTGACGGTCTTTTTCGTTATCCGTCCCAAAAATGCGTCGAAAGTCAAATCCGGATTGATGATTATTAAGATGATACTGCTCAACAAACGCTTGAATTCCATCTGAATACATAAAATTATCTGGATCCTCAAAGTCAACTTGCTGAATGGCAACTTGGTTAGCAACTACCGCATAAGCATCGTCAGGAATTCGTTGTGCTACCCAATGGTGCCCTGTCACAATCTCCATATACCAAACTTCATTCTTGTCACTAAAAATAACGCCATTGCCTTCTGGTGAACCGTATTTTTTGATTAAATTGCCTAAGTATGTCACGCCATCTCGTGCGGAATCAATGTACGGTAACACCATCGACTGCAAAGAATCCTCAGCTAACCCGTCTTTGACCAAGGGATCGTATGCTAAGGCCCGTTCGTTACCATAAACACTCTCTGTAGCACTCATCGCAACGTTTTTTTCATTAAAGCCGCTCTCGGCATAAACGCCTTCTTTGGCCACATCGGCGTTAGGCGTTAATGAATAACGATAGCCGCTCTTTGGCAGCGGCGCTTTAAACCCATTTTGATTTGAGATCCAAGTCTCATCGCGATTTGAGACAGCGGGCTCAACGTAAAACCGCTGGGGCGTTAGCGGCAAAAATGTGTCATCATTTCTGGCAATCATCGTTGAGCCGTCAATAGATGCCTGTTTGCCAACTAAGACTGTTGTACAAGCTGATAAGTGTTTTGAAACCAATATTAATCGCTTCTTTCAAATATTATAATTTTGCAGTTAAAGTTACATCTGGATACTTGTCTTTGAACCACCGCAGTGCAAATTCATTTTCAAATAAGAACAATGGACTGCCAGCCCGATCCTTAACCAACAAGTTTCGTGAAGAGGACATTTTTTCATCTAATTGATCAGGGTCAATCCACCGAGCAATCTTATGTCCCAGTGGCTCCATATTTACTTCAGAATTATATTCGTTCTTCATCCGAAACTGGAACACTTCGAACTGCAGCTGACCCACGGCACCCAAGATATAATCATTTGTGGTATATGATGTATAGAGCTGAACAGCCCCTTCCTGGACTAATTGATCGATTCCTTTATGAAAGGATTTTTGTTTCATAACGTTCTTGGCCGAAACGCGCACAAATAATTCAGGGGTAAACTGTGGCAGCTTTTCAAACGCAATTGGCGATTTGCCGGTATATATCGTATCGCCAATTTGAAAATTGCCGGTATCATAAAGTCCGATGATATCACCAGCCACCGCTGTCTTCACATTTTCTCGAGTATTTGCCATAAATTCGGTGACATTTGAAAGTCGCAATTTCTTTTGAGTTCTAAACAAATTGACATCCATTCCCTTTTCAAATTCACCCGAACAAATGCGGACAAATGCAATGCGATCACGATGGTTAGGATTCATGTTCGCCTGAATTTTGAAAACAAATCCAGAGAATCGATCGGCGTCAGGCTTAACAACGGCCCCTTCCTGGGTTTTGTGTGAACTTGGTGCCGGGGCATATTTGAGGTAAGCGTCGAAAAATGTCTTAACCCCAAAGTTAACCAATGCTGAGCCAAAAAATACCGGGGTTAAATCACCGGTGGCAATTTTTTGTTCATCAAACTGGTTGCCAGCCATATCAAGTAAATCAATGCTTTCTTTAGTTTCTTGGAACTGCTCGTTTTCAGCCAATTTTTGGTTCCCAACTGGTTGATTGTGATCGTCTAATTCGACCATGGTCGTTTTTTGAGCATGATCATGGTTATATAATTCAACGCGATGGTTGTAACGGTCAAAAATGCCATCCAAGGTTTTTCCCATTCCAATTGGCCAGTTCATTGGATAAGCTTGAATGCCCAAAACATTCTCTAATTCATCCACTAAATCCATAGGATCGCGACCATCCCGATCAAGCTTGTTCATAAAGGTAAAGATCGGAATTCCACGCATCTTACAAATCTGAAATAATTTTTTGGTTTGTGGTTCGATTCCTTTAGCTGAATCAATCACCATAACGGCTGAATCAACCGCCATAAGCGTTCGATACGTATCTTCAGAAAAATCTTGGTGTCCAGGGGTATCCAAAATATTAATTCGTTTACCGGCATAATCAAACTGCATGACGGAACTCGTGACGGAGATGCCCCGCTTTTGTTCAATTTCCATCCAGTCAGATTTGGCAAAATTACCGGTTTTTCGTCCCTTAACCGTCCCTGCGGTTCGCACAACCCCACCAAATAGTAAGAGTTGTTCGGTGATTGTCGTTTTACCAGCATCAGGGTGTGAAATGATGGCAAACGTTCGCCGGGTGCTATCTGCTTTCATTAATTGTTGGCTATTCATGTTAACTTCCTTTCAAACAAGTCAATAACTAATTAATTTTAACACGTTTTGGCAAACTCTCCTAGATTTCAGTATGAAAAAAGCACGTCATCGATCAAGATCGATTTCGCGCCATCTAGAAAAAACTCGCTGTTCACCGCTTTAAGGGTATCCTTCAACGTTGGCGTCCCTTTTCAATAACGAGTGGATGCGAGCTTCATTTTTGCAATAAGCAATGCGTGCTATACGCCGCTTTCAATTTGGTGCATGACATAATTTACTACTTTAAGTGAACTCAAGCCATCATTAATCGCACAAAAGCGGTTATAAAAGTCCATAAATTTTTGGTTGGCACTCATATCTGGATGAGCCAACGCATGGTTGATTTCTGCCAATAATTCTCGTGAATTGTTGGCAATTTTTCCTGGCAGATCCTTTTCGTAGTTCAAATAAAAGCCCCGTAATTCTTCTTTGTAGAGGTGATAATCATATGGATAAAACAGGATTGGCCGCTTCAGATAGGCATAATCAAAGAACACGGATGAATAATCCGTAATCAGCAAATCAGACACTAAGTATAGATCACTAATATTTGGATAGTTAGAAAAGTCATAAACAAAATCCGAATAATTGGAAATATCTAACGCGTTTGAAATGAGATAATGCATCCGCAAAATCAAAACAGTATCATTGCCAAAGGATTTTCTGAAATCATCGAGATTAAATGGCAATTCAAATGTGTACTTTCCTTTTTCGGCAAATTGATTATCCCGATAGGTTGGCGCGTACATGACCACCTTTTTGTCTAGCGGAATCCCTAGTTGTTCTTTAATCGCCGTGATTTCATCCTTACTGGTATTAATAAGTTCATCATTTCTTGGGTAACCAATCTTTAAAATCTGATTATTAAAGCCAAACGCCGATCGGAAAATTTGCGTTGAATAATCATTTGGCGACACTAAGGCATCCCAACGATTAGCTTCCCTCACAAAGTTTTTATGGTATTTAGCGGTCGTCGTCCCTGGCATCGAAACGTTCTCAATATCTAAGCCCAGCTTTTTTAACGGGGTTCCATGCCAAGTTTGGATATAGGTCACGTAATTGGGCTTTTTGACCCATGATGGAAAACGGGCGTTACTAATCCAAAATTGTGATTTTTCTAAAAGCCGCACCCATTTATTTGTCCGGCGAATGACATAAGCAATATCATGTTGCTTGCAAAATGCCTTTTGTGAGCGATCAATCGACCAGATCATGTTAATCCCTGGGTATAGGGTTTTGAAGACTTTGTAAATTGCGTAAGGGCTATCGCTCACTTGCCTGCCGCCAAAACTTTCAAAGATAATTGTGGTATTTTCATAAGGTGAGTGACCGGCTCGAAATAAGAACCGCATTCTCGCCAAATTCAGTTTGTCTTGGATCAGCCGCCATACATCAATGACGCTATGAGCCTTACCACCAGCTGCTCCAAGCTTTTGGAGTAGTGACGCGCCCATAAATTCCTTAACCAAAATGCCATTATCAAATCGCTTCTCCAACGTAATCACCCGATTACCAGGGAGTTGGGCGATGGTTGACTGCCCACTTAACGATTTCGAAATGATCAGTCGTTGGGTAATTGAATTGGATTCAAGGTCATAATTAATATATAATTCCCCAACCGAATTTTGAGGGATATCGGTTAGCGGAATTGAGACGGTAAACATCCCTTGAAACATCTTTTTGGACACAGGGTATTCCAGCTTACCGTCATTCGTTTTGTTTCTCAAAATAATACGTTGATTCTTAATTCGGATGCCGTTAATCTTATTGTAACCGGTTAATTCTAGCGCATTATCCGTCAAGTTAACCGAATTAATCATAAAGTCTTCATCAGATTGATGGGTCCGAAGATTAAATAGTGCCATCCCTTGGGCATCACTATTAAACTGATAATAACTAGTCAGTTCTAGTTGATGGCGATCACTTAAATACTCACTTTCAACTTGAATCACATTTGTATGGTCAATTCCGTTATCAACTAAAAAGATTTGCCACTCAAACTCAGTTTGGTCAGCAATATCAAAGTGAAAATCTTGGGCGTCGATATTTACCCGAATAATATTATGGTTCAAAATCTTCGTAATCGGCTTCATAATTGAAGCCAGACTATTCTTCTCAACAAATAACACATAAGCCTGTTCCAAAGAACCGGCCACATCCAATAATTCAAATTCTAAAACTTGGAGGCCTTTTTTTTGATGAACTCCAGAAAGTATTGCTCGCAATTTAATTTCCCCTTAATAATTAAAAATTCGTTTGCCCGGTAGGTACTTAGCGGCTTCAACCAGGTTATTAATGTCAATGTATGTGTCAGCATTTTCAAGGTTCATATTGAGCAACACCTGATGGTAAAACGCGTTAATATCATCATAACGCCGATAGTTTGTGTACGAAGTTGCTTTGGTAATGGTTGAAACACCAGTTGCTTCATAATTCTTCAGCATTTGATCATTTTTTTGCCCTTGAACTTCCACTAACTCCAGTGGTAACGGCACCACGGATGAATCAGTCACACTATAAGTTGTTTTTTGTGGCTGAACATAATTAGTAAAGCGAAAGACTAACTGTCCCTTCGCGTTTAAAAGTAAGCTTTCCTCAAGAAAGTCATTCGCAAATTTTTCAATGCCAAACAAATGATCAGCCGTATCATAGTTATTAATTTGAATAATGCGGCTCTTCTCGTCAAATAAAATTGTATGTAGCCGGCTGCCATCCTGGTCGAACAAGGTTTCGGCAACGATTTTGCCAGATTTATCAACAAATCTCGTTACTTTTAATTTGCCGGAATGAGAATCATAATTCTTTAAACTTGCTAAATCTGGTGTTAAAAACTCATCAGTTCCGACCTCAATGCCCTCATGGTCTGCATAAATATTGCCCAAATCAATGAGCCGCACCGGCATCTTTTCTGCCGATAAATTAATTGATTGAAATTCTTGCTTAGCTTGCCAAACTTCATCAAAGTTGGTCATAGCAAGTAATACAACAATTTGATACCCACCGTTAATCAGCCCAACAAGCCGGCTGCGAAACGTTGGCTTTCTAATCCCTTGAATTGACCTGACCAAAAAAATTGCTCGTTGCATAATGTCCTCCTAGTAAGTGAGCGAAGCAAAGCGGTTAGGGATCGGAGTGTAGGCTCCTCAGACAGAAATCCCCGGGCTTGGGATTTTTGGCTGAGGTGCTTACGCGGAGATCCCTGCTTTGCACAGCTATCCTAACTTCATACTAAAATGGGGCTGGTACAAAACCTCTCGTTTTGCTACAGCCTCATCATAAATCGTTTAAATTAAGCTTGCCAATCCTTGGTATCTGTAAGGCCTAAGTCTTCTTTAATCTTGGTGGTTGAAATACCCTCAGTCCGAGGCAAATAAACAACCTCACAATAATCTTTTAGAAAATCAAACTTACCCTTCCAATCGTCGCCCATCACAAAAACATCAATATTCCGGTCCTGAACGTCGTGAATTTTTTGATCCCAATTAGTTTCTGGAATCACTTCATCGACGTATTTGATGGCTTCTAAAATATATTTGCGATCTTCGTATGACGTGTAGGCCTTTTTACCCTTTTCAGCGTTAAACTCATCCGATGATAAGCACACTGTGAGATGATCACCAAGTGCTTTGGCCCGCTTCAACAAGCGGACATGACCCTTGTGAAGCAAGTCAAACGTTCCATACGTAATTACTTTTTTCATAAAATCTCCTACTTAATCATTACTTTAAAGTTAGTTAAATTGTAAATAAACACAACTTAAATAGTAGCATAATCATCGCCAACGTCAATAATTATTAAGGATTATTAAATGTTTTGGCTGCTAGTCCAACTGATAAATGTTATAAAGATGCATGACAATTACCTTAACAATTGCATATAGTGGAATTGCCAAAATCATCCCCATTAGTCCGGCAATATTTCCAGCTGCTAATAAAATAATGATGATTGTGAGCGGATGAATTTCCAATGATTTGCCAATGACGTTTGGATAAACTAAATTACCATCAATTTGCTGAACAATTAAGACAACAATGATATTGTAAATGACGCCCCAAATACCAGCATGAGAATATGATACCACCAACGCCGGGGCAATCCCAATATACGGCCCTAGGTAAGGAATGATGTTGCAAATTCCAGCAATGACTCCCAGCAGCAATGCATAAGGTGTTCCAATAATCAAATAACCGATTGCAGTAAATGTGCCAACAAATAAGCATTCAATCATTTGTCCTGAAATGTATTTAGAAATCGTATGGCTCATCTCATAAAGCAGTGCCATTGTCTGTTCACGGTGCTTTTCAGGAAAGAATTTTTTTAACGTGGGTGCTAGCCGATACCCATCCTTTAACATATAAAACAAGACAACTGGAACGGTGATCGCAATAATAACTGCATTAGCCGCCGCTGAAATCAAACCACCAATTCCGTTGGTTAAGCCAGTAAAGATTGTATTGACATACCCACTAATATTTTTAGAAAACTTATCCGTAATTTGGGTAAAATCAATCTGCTTTAAGTATGTTTGCGAATTCATCTGCTTAAACATCTTTTCCAATAAATCCTGCCCATCATTCACGGCCCCTGGAATCTGATTAGCTAAAGTCACCAGTTGGTCAACAATTTTAGGAATAAAAACCGTCGCGACCAGCACAATAATGCCAATCAATAGTAAAAAGACCAGCGTTGTCGCCCAGGTCCGAGAAATTTGATGTTTGCCTAACTTAATTTTAGTAATCAAATTAACGATCGGGTTTAACATATAAAACAAAATACCCGCTAACAATAGCGGCATAAAAATGGTTGAGAAGAAAACACCGATTGGTGAGAAAAAGAAACTGATTTTGGTGCACACCCAAATAATTGCAACCACAATTAAAATCTCGATGGACCAAAACATCAGTGATGAGTTTTTAAGTCGTTCAAGCAAATCATCGCCTCCTCGTTTAGTCTGTTGAAACAATTGTAACACAGAGTCCCATCGCCAGACGGGATCAATTTACGATATAACTGCTGCCGAGACTTTAGTAGTTTCAACTCATCAACGACCCCAAATAAAAAGTTCGAACGCGCAACTCGTCATTCGAACTTTTGGTGATCTTCATTTTGATTGACGAGATAATTCCAAATAGCGTTGATACCAAATTGCCACAAATTCTTTTGAAAATGGTCCCTTTTCGTTATTGATCCAGTCCACAATGATCCTAACGTTACGCTTCAAAATATGGTCAATTTCCGGCCCGTAATTCCAACGCTTACTAAATGCTAAGTATTCATCCACGTCAAGGAGCTTACGCCTTCCGTCAGGAAAGACTTTAACATCTAGATCATAATCAATATATTTCAGTGCTTCTTTATCCAAAATATAAGGAGAAGCTAAATTACAATAATAAGCAATCCCATCATCGCGAATCATTGCAACCACGTTAAACCAATAATGTTTATGAAAATAAACTAAAGCGGGCTCTCGTGTAACCCAGTGGCGGCCATCATCTTCTGTAACAAGTGTATGATTGTTACAGCCAATAAGTGAATTTTCGCTGGTTTTTAATATCATCGTATCTCGCCAAATACGATGCAAACTACCATCATGCTTATAGCTTTGAATCGCAATGAAGTCCCCTTCTTTTGGTAGTCTTTGGCTGCGTGGCATTTGTGCTACCTACTTTCTGATTAAGCTATTAGCATCGATTGTTACCAATCCGTTTATAATTATATCAGAATCGGGGATATTTGCCGAATGAAATTAACTTTTCGTCAGCTTCTCCAAAGCAATTGTAATGTCGTCCATTAAGAACCCTTTTCGAAAGAGTGCCTGCTTGGTCTTTTGACTTTGTTCGTAATTATCGAGTTTTGCATATTTTTGCCAATACTTGCCAGCCACTTTGTCAATCAAGTTTTGATCCTGATTTGTTAACATCGTCGTATCAATTTGGCTCATCATCTGGTCAAGATCACTATAAGGAAAACCACGGCGCATGAGCAGGTTCTTCGTTTTGTTAACTGCCATCTTCGCCGAATCCCGCCGATGAGAATCAAGTTGCTTTTGCGCGACTTGCGCCCCAATTCGAATTACTTCGTCATCTGGGAAGTAATGGGTGATGGCCGCTTCAATGATATCGTCGTCAACGTGTTTAGCTTTAAGGCGCTTGCGGATCCAATCAGGACCATTCTTTTGCTCTTTGACTACTGTCCTCACATAGCTGGCCGCATATTTGTGATCATCAATTAATCGCTGATCCGCTAATTTATCAATCACCTGTTCAATTGCCTTTGCGTCCTCAGATGACTCTGCCAGCTTGCTTTTAACCTCATAGGCCGTTCGCAATTGATGCGCCAAGTAAGTTAGCGCGCGGTTATATAACTTGGATAAGTCGTCGGCTTGCTTCAATTGAGTAACCAGTTGCTGATCAACTGCCATCCCTTTAAAAACTCGAAACTTAATCAACACTTCCTCACTAATTGGAAAAGCATATTGCCCGTTAACATAAACGTTAAACCGGCCTTTGCGCTTTTGAGCTTCAATTTTAGTAATTTTTTTATCCACCAAATTCACCACCCTAATAAGTTAAATTCACTTTGACAGGCCAATTTGCTATACTAAGACTAAATTAAAACAAAGGAAGACATGCGATGATTACTGCTCACGTAGTTTATGCAACAATAACTGGAAACAACGAAGACATTGCCGATATTGTGACTGAATATTTTGAAGACCATGGTGTCGATGTTGAAGAAACCGAAATTTCTCAAACGGATCCAGCAGTCTTTGAAGACGTTGATATTTGCGTTGTTTGTCCTTACACCTATGACGAAGGCGCTTTGCCTGAAGAAGGAATGGATTTTTATGATGACTTGGCTGAATTAGACTTAACAGGTAAAGTTTACGGCGTTGCCGGCTCTGGTGATACCTTTTACGAAGATTACTATAATGTCTCCGTTGATAAGTTTGATGAAGCATTCCAAAAAACGGGTGCCACGAGAGGCTCAGATGGCGTTAAGATTAACCTAGAACCTGACGAAGACGATATTACCAAACTAGACGCCTTTGCCCAAGACTTAATTGAAAAAGCCAAGGCAAACTAATTAAACAACTTGGATATTTAGGGCTGGCCAACGCAATAAAATGGTCAGTCTTTTTATTATCCTCCCTAGCTATGATCGATGCCGCCCTTTGCTTTTGCCACGTTTGCCAAATCGTTGCGCTCGTTTCATTACCTGTTGAAAAGCATCGGGTTGTTCTTGGATGTCGCCAAGTAATATTTGCTGAATTGTTGCGTTCAAAACACCACCAAAAAGCAAAATAACACCCGAAAAATCTAGCCAAAACATTAACACAATAAAGGTGCCAATGGTTTTGTATGTATCAATTCTTCTGGCAAAAAAACGTAGATAATAGGTAAATCCTTGAGCTAGCAGCATTAAGCCAATTGTGGCCACCAAAGCCCCAACCCAAACATATCTAAATTTAACTTTAGCTGTGGGGACAAAATAAAATAACAGGCTTAACAGGAACCAAGCAACCAGAATAGTAATCGGCCATTTAACCGTTGCAACCAAATTAATAATCCATCCTGGGACGTGCACGATTGGGCTTAACCAATTAAAAATCATTTGACTAAACGCAAACAACAGCATCATGACCATCACTGCCAGAATCAACACCAGCATCCAGATAAATGAAATGATCCGATTTGCAATAGCCGTTTGGTTCTCGGCCACGTCGTATGTTTTATTGATACTTCGTTGAAAGGCCGCGACGGCTCGACTAGCCGACCAAATCGTGACAATTAATCCAACCGATAACTGACTGGCCCCGCCACTTTGTAAAGTGGATTCAATAACTGGCTCTAGCAATGAATAAACCCGTTCTGGAAAAATCGGCTGCAAATAAGTCGAAATCTCACTGGTGTGAATATGAAATAAATTCAATAAACTACCGATCACAAAAAAGATTGGAAAAATTGATAGCAGTGAATAAAACGCTAGAACCGCTGCTGAATCGGAAACGTTACCTGATGAATATCTCCCAATGAGAACCTTGATAAATTTTTTGGCTTTTTCATACATCACTCATCACTTACTCACCTAATTGTGTTTTGATTGCGTTTAAAATCCGAATAGAAGCTTTGCCATCCCCGTATGGGTTTTTGGCTTCGGCCATTTTTTGATACGCTGCCGGATCATCTAACAACGTTGTCATCGCCTTTTTAATCACTTCGGGATCAGTTCCTACCAATCTTAAAGTTCCTGCCTTGATTCCTTCTGGCCGCTCGGTTGTATCCCGTAATACAAGTACCGGTTTACCAAGTGATGGCGCCTCTTCTTGAACACCGCCAGAATCTGTCATAATAAAGTAGCTTCGGGCAGCCATATTATGAAAGTCCAAGACATCTAATGGCTCAATTAAGTGAACAGCCTTGACGCCATCAAACATCTCATGGGCTGCTTTTTGGACAGCCGGGCTTAAATGAACCGGGTAAACGACTTCAACCCCTGGATGGGCAGCCAAGACTTCCCTAATTGCTTTGAAGGTGCGAATCATCGGCTCGCCTTGGTTTTCCCGGCGATGCATCGTTAGCAGGATCATTTTGGACTGAGCGTTAATTTCATCCAGAACCGCATGCTTATAATCTGGCGTAACCGTCTGCTTAAGCGCGTCAATTGCGGTATTTCCCGTTACAAAAATTGCGTTATCCGGATGATTTTCTTTCAATAAATTATGCCTGCTTAACTGCGTTGGTGCAAAATATAAGTCCGAAAGCACATCGGTAAGTTGGCGATTCATTTCTTCTGGATAAGGCGACAACTTATTCCAAGTCCGCAACCCCGCTTCAACATGGCCAATTTTAATTTTGTGATAGAAGGCACTGACGCTAGCCGCAAAGGTCGTGGTTGTATCACCGTGGACCAAAATAACGTCTGGCTGAACATCACTAATAATCGCATCCAGTGCTGTAATCACCCGGGTGGTAATCTCGCTGAGTGTTTGGTTGCGTTTCATAATGTTGAGGTCATAGTCCGGCTGAATATGAAAGACCTTTAAAACTTGATCCAACATTTCGCGATGCTGCGCTGAAACAACGGTAATCGGCTGAAACTCTACCTGGTGCTGTTGCATCAGCAAAATAATCGGCGCCATTTTAATGGCCTCAGGCCGAGTTCCAAAGATTGTCATAACTTTAACTGGTTTCATCCTCTAACGCTCCCTTATAATGCCCTTATTATATCAAATCCGGTATTAAACTTAATCCCGACTTATTTTTTCTGAGTTTCTCATATGTTATAATCTGTTGATGGAAATATTTAAATGCTAATCTAAATTAACGATTACCCATTAATGGCGGGTTAGTATCTTGTTACATAATTGTTCCAGCGTTTCGACGTTAGCAAAATTCAGCCAAGCAGTCTTAAGCTTACCAACAATTTTGCTTAAAATCAAAGCCGAATCTGATGGGATTACGCGAGAATTAAAACTAGTTATTTTTGGAGGTTTATTTTGAAGACGATCAGTCTAATTGTTCCTTGCTTTAACGAAGAACCAACGGTTAAATTATTTTATGATACGACCGAAAAAGTGTTTGCAAAACTAAACGCAACCCATCAAGGCCAATACAAGCCGGATTATTTATTTATTAACGATGGTTCAGCAGATAAAACCTTGGAGGTCATGCGCCAACTTAATTCTGAGCATCCAGATGAAGTTCACTACATTTCCTTTTCTAGAAACTTCGGCAAAGAGTCAGCCTTTGCGGCTGGCTTAAGCCATGCTCATGGAGACTTTGTCGCTGTCATGGACGTTGACTTACAAGACCCACCAGAATTGCTATTACAAATGGTTGATATCTTAGAAGATCCCAATCAAGATTATGATGTCGTTGGCTGCGTTCAAACTAGTCGAAAGCAAAATCCCATTCGAGCCTTTTTATCAGCCAGTTTCTACAAAGTCATCAACAAGATGTCTAAAGTTGAGATGAAGCAAAATGTCCGTGATTATCGATTAATGACTCGAAAGTACGTTGATGCGGTTTTATCCTTACCAGAATACAACCGATTTAGTAAGGGGATTTTTTCTTGGGTTGGCTTTAAAACTAAATACTTAGAATATGAAGGTGTCCCCCGAGCGGCCGGTAAAACTTCCTGGTCGTTATTTCAGTTATTTGAATATTCTATGGAAGCAATCGTTGACTTTTCAGACGTTCCTTTAAAGATGGCCACCGTAATCGGCGGCTTCATCAGCTTTTTATCGATTATTGGCTTATTTTTTGTTGTGATTAGGGCAATGTTTTTTGGCGGCTCAGTTAATGGCTGGGCGTCAATGGTCTCAATTATTCTATTGCTAAGCGGTGTTCAATTATTTAGTTTGGGAATTTTGGGAACTTATATTGGCAAGATTTATTTAGAAACCAAGCACCGGCCTAAATTTGTGATTGCGGAGAAACGTTAAAATGTTCAATAAGTTAAAAAGCCTCTACTACCAATACCAAGAGTTAATTGCCTACGCGTTTTGGGGCGTCGCTACGACCGTCATTAACGTGGTTGTTTTTTGGCTCTTACACAATTTTACTAGTTGGAACTACATTATTAACGCGACAATTGCGTGGATTTTAAGCGTCTTGTTTTCCTATCTCACCAATAAGGCCTATGTTTTTCATTCACCCTCCGAATCACTAATGAGTGATTTCTTGGAAATGATTTCGTTTTTTGGTGGCCGATTGGCAACGCTATTTTTAGAATTCCTAATGCTTTGGATCGGGATTACATTAATGCATCAAAATCAAATTTTAGTTAAAATTGTTGAAAACGTCATTGTCATTGCGATCAATTATTTTTGGTCAAAGTGGCTAGTCTTTCGGAACAGTCAAAATCAAAAATCTACCAGCGAAAAAGAATGAGGTGGGCTTATCTATGAATCAACATATTAACCGACAAATTCTCAGAAAGAAACGCCAAGAATTTCCCGATGGTTACTACACTAGAAACGATGGCTTTAAACTGCTTGCGATGGCGGTAATTATGATAATCGTTTTGGTTGCCTGTGCCCGAGCCTTGATGTAATTAATTTGTTGTGAGCCCCCCTCTCACTAAAGGGGGATTGGAACCAATGCTTCTCCCAGTAGTTAAACAAATAGCGTATTCATCCCAACTTTTGGCATGGATACGCTATTTGTATCACTATTGGAATTTGTTTCTCTTTAAAGATAACCTCCTGATTAAGTGACGCATTAGATGTCAGAAAACTGACACGACTATTTTACCTGATCAAATTTTTCAGTAAATAAAGTTATTTTTATTCAACAATCCAACTAGGAGTTTTGGCATATTTTTGATATACCTGCTTTCTATCAAATAAATATAGGTAATGATCATTGAGTAAACGAACATCGTAAGTATATCGCTGACTGTTCGGTAAAATAATGCGGAAGTCTTGGTTCGTGGCATAATTCCAGCCAGTAATTCGATAAGTTCGTGCTCCTAAATATCTATACTTAACATAAGTTAGACCATAGGGTTCGGGTTTATAGTAACCCCAATAAGTTGATGAATATTTCAGCGTATTAGTGCCCGTGTGGTGTGCCCAATATTCTAAATAGCTAGTCTTACCTAAATACCAGCATCCTTGCAATGCTTTTGGTGTCCCAACGTGATAGGCACTCCCATGAGCATCCACGGAATTTATGATAAAAAAGCTCAAAAAAGTTGCCGACATGATAACTGTTTTCTGTAGATTCAATTGCAAAACCCCTTAATAGTTTCTATGGTTCATATAATAGCTTATCACAATTGTCAGATCATATAACATAAAAACGGCTTTGTAAGCAAAAATCCATATTAATTTAATCAAATTGTAAATCAAAAAAAGTAACTTTTCCTTTATTTAAAATTAAAATCCCACCAAATTAAGAATTCAGTGGGATGCTTGGATGACACTTTATCAACTATGACCTCACCCGGACTCGAACCGGGATCAACCGCTTAGGAGGCGGGTGCCCTATCCAGTTGTGCTATGAGGCCAAAACAACACGTATTAATTTTCTCATTTTATACGCGTTGTGTAAAGAGATTATTTTGTCGTTCGTTTGTGATGCATTCCTTTGCGCTTGGAATGCTTGTGTTTTTTCTTACGATTCCGTGACTGAACGGCAATCGTTGCCTTTGGTTCTTGACTATCTGCCTTTTCTTGACGCGCGTTAGTTTTGCCTGGTTTTTGCTTTTGCTTGCCAGCTAATTGAGTGACTGTTTCTGACCGCGTCGGCCGAGTATCAGAAAGCTGGTTACCGTCAAAATAAATGTGGGTTGGTTGATAGTCTGTTCCCCGAATCAATCGTTTGAGATCACGTAAATCATGGTCATCCCCCAGATTAATCACTAAGCCATCTTGATGCATCCGACCGGTCCGCCCAACTCGGTGAATATACGTCTTGACATCTTGCGGCAAATCGTAATTCACAACTGCCGGTAATTTGGGAATGTCAATTCCCCTCGCGGCAACATCCGTTGTCAACAGCAAACGAATTCGCCCTTCACGAAAATCTTTAAGGGCTTTTTGCCTACTGGTTTGGCGTTGCTCACTAGTTAATTCAGCAGCCTCGTTGACGTGGCGATGGGTTAAGAAGCCACCAACTTTCTTAAGGGTTTCTAGTTGGTTAAAAAAGACCAATGCTTTAAAATCTTTTAAATGTAAAAACCGTAGTAACATCTGTTCTTTTTTATGATTAGAAACCGTCAGTAACGTATGCTTAACCGCGCCCCTGGTATCATCAATCGCCGAAACATCGAACGTTTGAATTTCTTGGGTAAACCAGCGATTCAAATGATCCAATAAATCACTTTTGGTTGCCGAAAAAAATCCCAACGAAACCGTCTTTGGTGCTAAGTCAACTAGTGTTCGAATTGGATCAAGCGTCTCTTCGCTTAATAAATTATCCGCTTCATCAATGACAATTGCATTAAGCGAATCTAGTTTCAGCTTTCCCAGGTCAATTAAGTTCATTATCCGGCCAGTTGTCCCGACAACAACGTTTGGATGATCTTTTAACTTATCAATTTGGCGCTTAATATTAGCGCCGCCGACCACGCCTTCAACAGACAAACCAACTAAGCGGCCCCATTCTAAAAGTGTTTGTTGGGTTTGCATCGCCAATTCAGCCGAAGGTTCAATCACTAACAATGACAAACCATCTGCCGGTTGAATATTCTCTAACAGTGGTAGCGCAAAAGCCACCGTTTTCCCAGATCCCGTTGGCGCCAGTCCCAAGACACTTTGACCTTCTTTTAATGGCTGATAAACCGCCTGCTGAATTGCGGTTGGCTCCTTATAGCCTAATTGTTTTGCATGTTCTACAAATTGGGTTATCACGATGTTCTCCTAGTCTTGTTCACCAACAAAATATAAGTGCGCATCTTGACGCAAATTATACAATAATTTATTGACGTACATACTTAGCTGACGCCAGTATGCGTAATCCTTTCGATTCTGTTCATTAGTTGGGTCATTAATCACTCGAGCGAAGTCCACTGCTTCTGGCAACATGGGATTTTGATCAACGGTGCTGCCAATTACCTGTTGATGTTGATTCTCATCGATGTAAGTAATCTTTCTCAACTCACCCGCATCATCAATTGAAATGAGGTCTTTAAGCCCATAAATTTCGGAAGTCATATATGAATTTGAAACCTTCGAAAAATTAAGCGTAACCGTATATTCTGGATAGCTTAAAATCGCAGTCCCTTTACCATCGACTCCGGTTCTAACCAGTTGTGGGAAATAAGCGACCTCTTGTGGCATTCCAAAC
This sequence comes from Lentilactobacillus fungorum, assembly GCF_016860605.1. Lineage (GTDB taxonomy): Bacteria > Bacillota > Bacilli > Lactobacillales > Lactobacillaceae > Lentilactobacillus > Lentilactobacillus fungorum. The sequence continues at coordinate 366,846 of NZ_BNJR01000016.1, read as the reverse complement.
AGCGCTACTGCATCATAAACTGTATAAACACCGAGGTCTTGAAGCGCACCGCCGGCATATTTAAGTGAGAAAACGTTCGGCTCCTCACCAGCTAACACGTTATCATAGCGAGAAGAATACTTGGAATACGTAAACTCAGCACCTTGTAGCGTTTGCATTTGAGCAAGCTTACTTTCAATTGCGTGAAAATTCGCCGTATGAATATTGCGGGCACCTTCAAAGTAAAGAACGTCAGGATGGTCGTCGAGTAATTCTTGAATCTGAGCCATTTGTTTTTGGTTACTAAATGCCGGCTTTTCAACGATCACATTTTTGCCATGTAAGATAGCCATCTTAGCCTGATCAAAATGTAAGCTGTTGGGTGACGCAATATAAACTGTATCAAAATTGCCGTTATCAAAGAATGCATCCAAATCAGTAAAATATTCTTTAGCATCATTCTTATCAGCAAAGGCTTTTGCCGTTTGTTCATGTCGTGAGTAAATGCTTGTTAAGTCATATACCTTCGATAATTTAACGGCCTCAACGAACTGCTGCGTAATCCAGTTTGTGCCGATTGTCCCTAACTTTATCATTTTATCCACCTCTTCTTAATTAAATTGTAACAAGGTTTTAACGCAATGAAAACGAATTTCAGCAAGTCTGTTATAATAATCGGTTATAATTCTAAATGAATACAAACTAGGGGATGGTTGACCATGCGGAAAAGAAGCGTTCTGCTGTTTTTAATCTCATTAGTTCTGGGCCTCTTTCATACCCCCAGAGCTTCGAGAAAGCAGCTGCCAAAAGTTGATCCAAGATTTTTTGTTGGCAGCTGGCATTTCAAAGATCGGCGGGATCGGGATCATAAAATTGTGATCGATCCGGACTTAAGACTGACAATTGATAATCATGATATGTCAGCAAAAGTCTCGTCAATTACAAGATATGAGCTATCATACATCGATAAGTACGGCTATAAGCTCGAAATTCGGGGGAACGAAGCTAGGCCGGTCAAATTCTATGATGAGTCCGAGAATTGCACTTACGACTTGCTTGATCTTAACTGATTTGGTAATTAGCAGCAACTTGCATCCTTTTTGATCAAGTTGCTTTTTTTGTGAATTTAAATTGTTGATTTTGCAAAATATATCTTTAACTACCGAAATGGGCAAAACCAAGCAGAAAGCTGCACCCGACCTACTCCAGCCAGAAATCCAAACCTGGGATTTCTGTTCTCGGCTACTTGGCCGAAACGGGCAAAACCAAGCAGAAAGCTGCACCTAACCCACTCCAGCCAGAAATCCAAACCCGGGATTTCTGTTCTCGGCTACTTGGCCGAAACGGGCAAAACCAAGCAGAAAGCTGCACCTGACCTACTCCAGCCAGAAATCCAAACCCGGGATTTCTGTTCTCGGCTACTTGGCCGAAACGTGCAAAACCAAGCAGAAAGCTGCACCTAACCTACTCCAGCCAGAAATCCAAACCCGGGATTTCTGGCTGGAGTAGGTTAGGCTCCGCTTTCTAAACGCTTGGTTTTGCACTCTCTAATCCAAATACCGATGCCACTTCACCCGATCGCCATTAAAAACCGACATCGGCAAGAAGACAATTTGTTTATCCAACTTGAAATCCTGTTTTTGGGTTACCTGAATGAAAGTGGCATCACCATTTGGCGTCCCCAAGGGGGCATCTGTTGGCCAGAATTGGCGTTTAGCTGTCGCTTGGAAGTGGAGATGATCCAATATACTACGGGATGCTGAAATGACTATCGGCCGCTTGTAATAGCTGTGTAGTCGCTTGATAAGTACGGTTAAATCGTGCCGTACTGATTTCCAATGCACATTATCTTCACCATAAGTACCATAATATTGAACCGTCACACAAATTGGCAGACTACCCGTATTATCCTGAACAGTTCGGACAAAGTTCTTAAATTGAGCAGTCGGTGAACTCGTGAAGCTAAAGTAATGATACACCCCAATTGGCAATTGGGAACCCTGACTGCGTTCAAAATTACTTTGAAAGCTGTCGTCGGTATACGTCGCCCCCTGCGTCGCTTTTAAATAAACAAAGCTAATGCCATCATTTTTTAAACTTTCAAAATCAATGTACCCGTTTGTCTGATTGATACTAACCCCTTTGATGGGATATTTTGACAACTGTTGTTTTTCGTGCCAGCGCGCAATAAATAAGCCTAAAATGACAATCAAAATTAACAAAAAAATGCCGAACACGACCTTCTTGGTTGTTTGCCGCCGCCGGTACGTTTCAGCATATATTGGTTGAATGTCTCTACGCTTCATAAAATGATCATCTCAGTTAACGCCGCTAAATTAGCTGCGGGTACTTTCAATAATATTTTGAACATTTTGAATAGTGTCTTCCGTTGCTGGGCCCATTCTAACCGTGGCCATCATGAATAACGTGTCCACTACGGTCATCTGGGCAATCAAAGAATACATCCCTTCTGATCGATAATTGGACTCATCACTTGAAGATACAAACGTAATGTCACTGTGATTAGCCAAGGGGGAATCTGGATAGCCGGTAATGCCGATCACCGGCACTTTTCGCTGCTTAAGCGTCTCTGCAATTTTTAACGTTTGCCGATTCTTCCCTGAGTGAGAAACCACAATTGCGCAATCATCTTCACTCAATTTTACAGCTTGCATCAGCTGAACGTCAAAGTCTGGATAATAAAAACAATCGATCGAGGTTCGCAAAAATTTGTGATAGCCGTCTAAGGCAATTACGGATGAACCGCCTAAGCCAAACAATCCCAGTCGTCTGCAGTGAATAATACGCAGCACCGCCCGGGCAAAATCATTCTCGTCAATCCCCTCCCGCGTGTCTCGAATCGCTCGTTGAGAACTGGTGAAGATCTTATCAGCAATGGTTGAGAGTGAATCATTCGCATCAATATCTTTAAAAATTGGTAAATTTTGCGGTCGCAGCTGGGTATAAGCCAACGAAAGTGTAAATTCTCGAAAATTACCGTATCCTAGTGTCTTAACCAACCGAGAGACCGAGGCAGTCGAGGTTTCCGTTACCGTCGCTAAGTCTTCAATATTGGCCTCAGAAGCAGCTTGCGGATTATCAATCACGTAACGGGCAATTTTTTTATTGGTTCTGCTTAAATCATCAAATGATTGTTTTAATAGTTGAACTGGCGAGCTCATCGTGATCACCTTTCATTTTTAGACTATTTTTTAAACTATATCGACAACTTGAAAAGAAATAAAAACTATTTGTAAATATTTTACATCAAAATAGTTGCGTTGTGAAATTGTTTTCCATATAATGGCATGGTGGCGCTTTCGTCTCTCTAATTTGAGAGACACATTGTTTGAAGTATCGCGGCGAAAATGCTAAGTTTAGTGCGAGGTGGTACCGGATTCAAGACCTTCTAATTATGCTTTTAATGAGGCTTCCGCTATTATTCTATCCTAAACTTGGCCCATCTAAAACCGTTTTTCCTCATTATTAAGAAAGGGAGTTATCAATAATGGATTACACACTAGGAGTCGACATCGGCACAACCAGTGTCAAAACCGTACTTTATGACGTTCATGGCAAGGTTTTTGGCTATTCAAACGACGGCTACCCACTTTATCAAGATACACCGGATATGGCTGAAGAAGATCCAGAAGAAATCTTTTCGGCAATGTCAGATGGGATTACTGAGATTCTTCGGAAAGCTAATTTGAACCCAGAAGAATTAAAGGGCGTTGCTTTTTCTTGTGCCATGCATAGTCTCATCCTTTTAGATGAAAATCACAAGCCCCTCACTCGAGCAATTACTTGGGGCGATAATCGGGCGGTCAAATATGCCGACGACCTAAAACATCGCCCGGAAGGAATGGAAATCTATCAGCATACCGGAACGCCAATTCATCCAATGACGCCGCTCACCAAATTAATTTGGCTTCGAAACGATCATCCGGATTTGTTTAAAAAAGCGCGCTGGTTTGTTGGCATCAAAGAATACATCCTCTACAAACTCTTTGGCGTCTTAAAGGAAGATTATTCCATCGCCAACGCTACTGGCATGTTCAACATTTACAATCTGGATTGGGACGAACAGGCGTTAAAAGTCGCTGGGGTCACTCGCGATCAGCTTCCTGAATTAGTCGACACGACTTATCAATTGAGAGGGATGCATGAAGAATACGCCAAGGTTTTAGGAATTGACATCGATACACCATTTATCATTGGTGCATCAGACGGACCGCTTGCCAATCTCGGGGTTAATGCCATCCAGCCTGGCGTCGTGGCCGTTACAATCGGAACATCCGGTGCCGTTCGGGTTGTCACCGATAAGCCTAAAACTGATCCAAAAGCCCGGGTATTCTGTTATTACCTAGCTAAGAATATGTGGGTAGTCGGTGGCCCTGTTAATAATGGTGGTGTCGTCTTTCGGTGGGTTAGAGATCAACTCTGTGCCCCAGAAAAAGTAACTGCTGAACAGATGCACATCGATCCATATGACCTGCTAACTGAGATTGCGGCTAAAATTCCGGCTGGTTCGGATGGGTTGCTTTTCTTCCCATTCCTAGGCGGCGAGCGAGCACCTATCTGGGACGCAAACGCCCGGGGCTCATTCTTCGGCTTAAACCGGACCCATACGAGAGCTCACATGATTCGAGCCGTTTTGGAAGGCATTGTTTATAACCTCTATACTGTTATGTTGGCCCTAGAAGAAGTTGTGGGTCAACCAAAGAGCATTCAAGCAAGCGGCGGCTTTGCCAGATCCGCTCTTTGGCGCCAAATGTTGACAGATATTTTTGAGCAAGACGTTGCCATCCCAGAGAGCTTTGAAAGTACTGCCCTTGGTGCTGCCACGCTCGGGATGTATAGCCTCGGCTTAATCGACAGTCTTGATGATGTTTCAAACTTTGTCGGTACAACCGTCGTTCATCATCCGGATCCGAAGAACTTCACTGCCTATCGAGAACTTATTCCAATTTATATTCGACTTAGCCGCTCATTGGAACCTGAATACAAAAACATTGCGGATTATCAGCGCCGTCATGAGCACGAAGATGCCGATGCCACCAAAAAAGAATAATGGTGCCAACGGGCAACTGTAGGCTTGCTTATCGCTTTTTGAGCACTTTGCGTCGCCCAGGTTAATGAAAGGGGAAAATTATGTTACTAAAATTACTAGCACTTTTAATCGGGATTATTATTTTGCTAGTCCTGATTATTAGGTTTAAAATCAATACGTTCGTTTCGCTGGTCCTAACTGCCGTCATTACAGCGGTTATGTTAGGAATGCCGCTTGGAAACGTTGCGACATCTGTTTCAAATGGGATTGGTAGCCAACTTGGCGAATTATCGATGGTCTTTGGTTTTGGGGCCATGCTTGGCCGGCTGGTTTCTGATTCCGGTGGGGCCTATATTATTGCCGAAACGTTAATCAAACGGTTTGGTAAAGCTCGGCTACAAATTGCCGTCATGGTAGCTTCCTTCATCCTAGGAATTGCATTATTCTTTGAAGTTGGGATGGTTTTGTTAGTCCCAATCGTCTTTGCAATCGCCGTTGAAGCCGGTGTGCCAATTCTTTATCTTGGGATTCCAATGGCCGCTGCTTTATCAGTAACCCACGGATTTTTGCCACCTCACCCAGCACCAGTTGCCATTGCCCAAGTCTTGGGGGCTAACGATGGCAAAGTTCTCTTATTTGGTTTCTTCATCGCAATTATTGCCGCTTACATTGCTGGGCCACTCTTTTCAAAATTAGCCAGAAAATATGCGCCAGCTGCCTTTGAACGAAAAGGTAATTTGTCGTCTATCGGTGAAGTTAAAGAATTCACTCCAGAAGAATCACCTTCGTTTGGCCTTTCCGTTTTAACCGCCTTATTCCCTGTTATCTTATTAGCTATTTCAACGATTTATAAAATGACGGTTAACGGTGGGGTTGATCCTAAGCACCCAAACTTGCTGGATTCAATCGTTGCTTTCATCGGTTCACCAAGTATTGCAATGTTAATTTCACTTTTCTTTGCAATGTATACAATGGGTTGGGCCCGCAAGCGGACAACTGCCCAAATTATGGAATCATTGGAAAATGCCGTTAAGTCAATTGCCATGCTGCTATTAGTTATTGGTGGCGGCGGTGCATTCAAGCAGGTCCTCATCGACGGTGGGGTTGGTAAAGCAGTTGCTCAATTGTTCTTAGGGTCATCAATTTCACCACTGATCCTTGGCTGGTTGGTTGCCGTTGTTTTACGAATTGCACTTGGTTCAGCTACCGTTGCCTCATTAACCGCTGCCGGAATTGTAGCACCGTTAATGACGCAGGCCGGCGTTGACCCAGCACTCATGGTTTTGGCAATTGGGGCTGGTTCCTTAGCCGCTTCTCACGTTAACGATGCTGGCTTTTGGATGTTTAGAGAATATTTCGATTTGACAGTTAAGCAAACTTTGCAGACTTGGACGGTTCTTGAATCAGTTATTTCCGTTGTCGGAATTGTCATGGTCATGGGATTAGATTTATTATTCCATTAATTTAAATCAATATTAGCGTTCTTAAAAAACGTGGTTGGGCCATTGAAGTTGGTTCCCGCCACGTTTTTTGGCCGTTTAGGCAATCAAAAGCTTACTGGCCATCAACTCGGTCATCCTTTTAAGCAATTAATTACCGGCATCTCCGTATTTATCAAAATCAAACTGGCTGACCACTTCTTAGATAATTGGTGTACAATTGGTGCCAAATATAAGGAGGATTTCTGTCATGTTTCACTACTCAAAGTCGCGGCTCGTCGGTATCTCTGATGGCATCTTTGCTGTTGTTTTGACGATTATGGTGCTAGACATCCAATCACCCGTCAGTGAATCTACGGGATCGATGACTGAGTTGTTTAAACATTTAATCATCTACTTCATCAGTTTTGGGATTGTGTCCCAATACTGGGTTTTTCATCAGGAATTACTGAGCGGCATCAAAAAGGCGACCCCCATGCTGACCATTACAAATCTTTATTACCTGTGCTTTATTAGTTTGACACCATTTGCCACCGCTTGGCTCAATAATAGTTTTCTCAGTCGAAACAGCGCGGTGGCCTATTCAGTCGTTATCATTTTGGTTAATATCACTCAGGCATTGATGTTTACGGAAGTCAGCCAATTAGCTGCCCGAGATGGTATTAAACTGTCTCCTCACGATCGCGAAGAGAAACGTTCAGCCGATGTCATGCTTGGGGTTAGTGTTCTTTATTTAATCGTTGCTTACTTAGTCCCCCACTACTTTCTGGTCGTTATCGTGATCGGCCTGGCGCTACGGACAACCGTAACTCAGCTTAACCGGCTAAAATCGAAATCATGATCCTTATTAACTCATGCGTTTAACGCAGGGCTACTTAATCAATATCAGTTAACTTTTAAGGAGGCATGGTCAGCTTGAAAAAAGCTTTTTCAATGATTGGTATGTACATATTGAGTTTGATTTACTTTTTTATCGTCTTCTTTTTTAGTCACCTATCCAAAACCTATTCATTAGATTTGGCGTTCACCAACTTTGACTATGGCAATCTTGTTAACGGTCTCGTCTTTTTCCCAGTCACGGCTTACTGGCTTAAAAGGATTTTTCAAAAAACACGTGATCAAGCTCATCAATCCCATAGCGCCTTAAATCGAGGCGCTGACAATTCGTCATACTTTCTTGCAGTAGCGGCTAGTGATGCCACCGTGCTAATCCCTGGTGGCTTTGATTCAGTTATTTTCAAACTCATGGCTAAATTTGCTGCCAACTTAATCATTTACTTACTTTCGGTCCCTTTATTTGGTTTACTGTTACTTTCCAAGGTGTTTAATTGGCAGCTAGCTGAACGGCTCATCAAGGCATTTCAACGTTATCATTACCACTCAGAAATGGTGCATTCAAAGTTTGTCATCCAAACATCATTTCAAGGATTAAGCAGGTTACTTCACAGTGGTCACTCAGGATTAGTTTTTATCGGCAGTCCAACTGATGTGACGAGCCGGCTGATTGCGACACGGCTACTTTATGCTTTAAAGGTAAATAGCGTCAAAATTCATTATTTTGAGATTGCGCAATTAACTGCCACTCCTTACGAACCAGCATTAAGGGCCGCTGGGGTCACAGTCTTGCCAACATTGGGCCGAATTAACCACGATGGCACCATCACGGCACTTGATGCTGGTCACTTAGAAAGCGCCATTCGGCTATGGAGTCAACAAGGCCGTTAGCTTCACTCATTATTTTCTCGCGATGTATTATTTCAAAAGGCGTGATCATCATTGACATATCGATGATGATCACGCCTTTTCTTTTATCCTCTCTGGTCAATCGAGGCTTACATGCTAGTTGGTTCCCTATCCCAGATCCGAAGCCGATCAGCCACCAAATAAGCTGCGATGGCTTTGAGGGTGTCTCCTGAGATGAACGCCAGATTCGTCGCTAAGGCGCCAATGAGTGAAATTGGTGTTATCGCCCATAACCACAGCGCTCCTAAAACATCTACAAATAAGACGCCAAACAGCCAAATGATCGTTAAGCGCTGAAAACGCCGGTTTACAAATGACAAATTAAGCCCATAGCCCATCACCCACGGCGTTAATAACCACCCCAACAAGTAACCGCCAGTTGGCCCAATGAATACGGCTGGTCCTGCTTGACCACCACTTAAAACCGGCAGCCCTAACAAGGCAAGCCCTAAAAACATTAAAATGGCTAAAGTTCCCTTTTTCGGCCCCAAGATTAGCGCAGCTAACATAATCCCCAAATTCTGCATCACAATTGGAACTGGAATTATGCCAAGCGGCAGCGGTGGAATGAGTCCTAAAATAATGATCACGGCGGTGATTAGCGCTGTCTGAACAATTTCTCGAATTTTCATTAAATTATCTCCAATTACTGGTTAATTAATAACGTCGAAGTGGTTAACCATTAAACTAAGAGAACAGTTTTATCCTTGATACCTGTTCTCCGGTAAATAGACCTTCGTTACTTCACCACTGGCCATGGTAATCAACTGGCCATCAGCCAACATCATTACCAGTGCGCCTTCGTTGTTAAAATGATCCGCGATGCCAGTGTAGACGCGATTTCCCATCACAACTTTAACCTTTTTACCTAAAATCTCTGATAATTCAGCATATTCTGGCAAAAAATTGCCTGTTTGATACGTTTGATACATATAGAAAAAGTTATCAATAATTCGGGCAACAATCTTATTTCGATCTACTTGGCTGTGCTCAACAATTGATCCAGCTTTGTGACTAATTGCCGCCGGAAACCCGTTGGAATCAATATTGAGACCAATGCCAATAATCACATTTTCATGGGAACCATCTTCTAAACTCGCGGTCGTTTCAGTCAGAATTCCGCCACACTTCTTATCATGCGCCAAAATATCATTGACCCACTTTACCCGAAAATCAACGTGGGGAAAAAACTGCTTAAGCGATCGGATTACGCACACGGCCGTCCCCGTCGTAATTAAGCCGGAATGAATCGATTGTCTGGTTTGAATTGGAATCAATAAGCTCATATAAATGCCTGTGTTACTCGGTGAATAAAACCGCCGACCCAATCGCCCCCGACCTTTGGTTTGCGTATCCGTCAAAAAAAGTTGCGGTTTAAAGACGGTTCTTTCAGTGCTATATTGCTTGGCATAATCATTGGTTGACGTCAACTTATCAAAAACGTGAATTTTCACGGGATAGCTAGTGACTCGGTAATGAACGATCACCTGAGGATCAAAGCAATGCGACTTTTGATAACAATACCCCAAACCTTTTTTAGTCTCAATGATATGACCATTTTGCTCAAGCTTTAAGATATTATGGTAAACTGCTGGTCGACTAATATTGAAGCGCTTGGCTAATTCATTGCCTGAAACATAACGATTTTCAGCTGCCAGCAGCGCCTGTAGAATTTGTGATTGATGATCCGCCATATTACTCCCTCATTATCATAACCAAATAACCAACTAAAGCCGTTGTCTTAAATAAGGTGGACCCCTTTGTCAACGTAAACAACGTCACCAGTCATCCCAGTTGACAAATCACTCATTAAGAAGGCCGCCACATTACCAATTTCTGCCGTTGTGACACTCTTTTGATCAACCGTTCGTGATTCTGATTCTTTCAGCAATTCACCATGGTGCTTAATGCCCGTCACTGCCAGGGTTTTAACCGCACCAGCAGAAATGGCGTTCACCCGCACACCGGCTTCACCCAGGTCAGAAGCTAAGTAACGAACGTTAGCTTCCAAAGCTGCTTTGGCAACACCCATCATATTGTAATTAGGAATTGCCCGTGTCGAGCCAAAGTAAGTTAACGTCAAAATACTTGCCGGATTATTGAGAACTGGTTGTGCATATCTGGCAACTGAGATCAAAGAGTAAGCACTAATATTTTGTGCTAAGTCATAACCCTCTTTAGTAGTATGAACCAAGCCTGAAGTCAGGGTCTCTTTATCAGCATACGCAATTGCGTGAATCACACCATCGATCTTCCCATACTGATCACCAATTTTTGCAAATGCTTCTTTGACATTATCATCTTCAGAAACATCGCACTCAATTAAGTCTAAATTATCGGGTACGAACCGTTCCAGGCTCTTTTTGATCCGATCATTTTGATACGTCAAAATAACTTTGGCGCCTTGATTCAAGATTGCTTGGGTACATCCCCACGCAATACTTCGTTTATTCGCAACCCCCATGATTACGATTGTTTTGCCATCTAAAAAGCCGCTCATTTTTTGGCCTCCAAATTCTTCTCTATTAAAAATTTCTAAATCGTCTTTGTCGCTGTTCAATTAATTGATCAACTGGTAATTTCCCTAATTCGGCAAATTCGGCAGCCAAAAAGTCGCGCAAGTTGCTTAATTCCTCACCGGGCTTATATTCATGAATAATCTTATTAATAATACCATCTTTAAGTAAACTTTCCGGTGTGAGACCAAGTTCTTCGGCAGCTTGTTGCACTTTAGCCGAATCTTTCCACATAATGCTGGCATAGCCTTCAGGAGATAGTATCGAATAGATACTATCCTCAAACATAAAGACCCGGTCACCGCACGCTAACGCAAGCGCGCCCCCGCTGCCACCTTCACCAACAATGATACTGATATAAGGTACCTTGAGCTGCATCCCCTGGATAATACACTGAGCGACCGCAGAACCCTGGCCATGATATTCAGAATCAACATCCGGCCAAGCGCCTGGGGTATTAATAAGTGCCAAGATAGGCCGCCCAAACTTTTCTGCCTGTTTCATCAAACGTAACGCCTTACGATATCCTTGCGGCGTTGGGCTACCAAAATGACGGTCAATATTTTCGTCGGTATCGTTTCCCTTTTGAATCCCAACGACCGTAATTGGTTGGTCATTTAACAGGCCAATTCCTCCAATTAGCGCATGGTCATCTGCTTCAAGCCGATCACCGTGACATTCAAAGAAATCCGTTGTCAGGCCGTGAATTAATTCAGCTGTTGAAATTTTGTCTTTACTGCGGGCGCCGACAACACGTTGGTAAGCTGTTTTATTTGTCATAAGCATTCTCCTTCGTATGTAGGCGCAGGATTTTTGCTAAAGTTTGCTTCATTTCAGCTCGGGCGACAATTTGGTCAATGAAGCCATGTTGCATCACAACTTCGGCACTTTGAAAATCCTTGGGTGGCTTTTGCATAATCGTTTGTTCAATGACCCGCCGGCCAGCAAAGCCAACCAGTGCATAAGGTTCAGCCAAAATGATATCCCCCTGCATTGCAAAGCTGGCCGTTACCCCGCCGGTAGTTGGATCACATAACACGACAACGTACAGTAAGCCAGCTTGACTATGAGCAGCTACGGCATTTGAAATTTTGGCCATCTGCATTAGCGAATTAAGGCCTTCTTGCATCCGGGCACCGCCAGAAGCGGTAAACATCACCACTGGCAGCCGCTTTCTAGTCGCCATTTCAAATAACCGGGTGATCTTTTCGCCAGTCGCACTTCCCAAGCTACCCATAATCCAAAACGGATCCATGACACCAACGGCTAGCTGTTGTTTGCCAAGCATCGCCGTACCGGTAAGCACACTTTCGTTTAGTCCCGTGATCTTTTTGGCTTTGGCAATTTTAGCCCGATATTTGGGGTCAGTATAACGTTCTGGTACCGTTACGGTTTGATCCATCTCAGTAAATTTGTCAAACGTTATTTTAACCCGCCGTTTAGCCATTAGCCGAAACCCATAACCACATTTGGGGCAGATGTTATTTCGCCCAGCCCTAACTGACAAGAACTTGTAGTGGCAATGTGGACATTCCTTTAATACATGATCAGGAATGGCATCCATTCGCTTAACTAGCTCATCATGGCTAGGCATCTTAAACCGACTCTGCAGCATGGAAATCCTCCTTTTCAGCTAACACAGCATTTTCAATGAAGCTGGTTGAATAGTTTCCGGTCCGAAAAGCTTCCGTCCCAATCAAATACTTCAAAAAGGCCTGGTTAGTGACCACACCGTTGATTTCTAATTCTCCCAAGAGCCGCTTCATTTTAGCAATCACTGCCTCCCGATCATTCAAATGAACAATTAATTTGGCGATCATCGAATCATAAAACGGTGAAATAAAGCTTCCTTGAGCAACCCCGGAATCAATTCGTACCCCAAGCGATCCAGCCGGAAAAAATAAGTGATTAATCCGCCCAGGTTGTGGCGCAAAATGATGACGGGGGTCTTCGGCATTTAACCGGCACTCAAGCGCATGACCCTTTACGGTTGCGTCTGCCTGGGTAAACGGTAATGGCTGATGGTTAGCTACCAGCAATTGCGCCTTTACCAGTTCGATGCCGGTCACTTCCTCGGTGATTGTGTGTTCAACCTGCAGGCGAGTATTCATTTCCATAAAGTAAAAGTGGTGATCCTCGCCCATCAAGAATTCATAAGTCCCCGTGTTGGTATAACCTAATTGCAGCGTCGCCTTAGCCACAATTTCCCCCAACTTTTTTCGTTCAGTGGGTGAAATTAAGACGCACGGGCTTTCTTCAATAACCTTTTGATGATTTCGTTGTAGCGAACAATCACGCTCCGGTAAGTAAACGGCGTGATTAAAATCGTCTGCGACCACTTGCATTTCCACGTGTTTGGCATTTCGGATGAGCTTTTCAACGTAAACGTCGTCGTCATCATAAGAAACTTGAGCTTCCCGCTGAGTTTGCTCAAACGCGCTCTGCAGATCCTGTGGGCGATCAACTTCTCGAATCCCTTTACCGCCACCGCCAGCTGCCGACTTTAATAGAACTGGAAAACCAATTCTTTCGGCAACCTCCTTGGCTTGCGTGACCGTCTTAACGACGCCTTCACTACCAGGAATGACTGGCACGCCTGCATTTTTCATTGCTCGGCGGGCGTTAGCTTTGTCGCCCATCAACGAAATCAAATCGTGGCTTGGCCCAATAAATTTAATATGACAAGTTTCGCAGAGTTCAGCAAATTCAGCGTTCTCTGATAAAAACCCGTAACCGGGGTGAATAGCCTCACAACCGGTTAAGTTGGCCGCACTAATAATTTGAGCCATGTTCAAATAAGAATCACTTGGCTGTGGTCCACCAATGCAAATCGCCTCATCAGCTAAGTGAACAAATAGACTGTTCTTATCAGCACTGGAATAAACGGCGACCGCAGTAATCCCCATATCATGCAGGGCTCGAATGATTTGAACCGCAATCTCACCTCGGTTAGCTACCAATACCTTTTTAAACATTTGCTCACCTCTATCATTCAACCGCAAATATCAAGTCAGCTTCACAAATCGATTGGCCATCCCGGCGAATCGTTCCGTGCCCTAACCCGATATTTCGCTTCAACTTTTTCATGACCACTTTAAATTCAAGCTTGTCACCAGGCTTAAAATCTGCTTGGAAAACCGCATTTTTGATTCCGCCGAAGAAGACATTTTTACCTTTGTTTTCCGGTATGGACAAAATGGCTGCTACCCCAGTTTGGGCCATGGCTTCAATCATAATCGGCCGGGGAACGACCAATTGTTTGGCCGATTGGTTCGCAAAGAACCACTCGTTAACTGAAATCAGCTTAATTGCGGACGCTGAAATTCCCGGCTCAACATCCACAAACCGATCGATCATTTCAAAGGGATAGCGTTGTGGAATCACATCATTAACTGCTGGTTTCATTTAATTACCCCTTTGTCACTTGAAAAATAGGTTGATCGTATTCGACCATGCTGCCATCTTCAACTAACACGTTGGCGATGGTGCCGGTCACGTCACTTTTAACTTCATTAATCATTTTCATCGCTTCAATTACACAGACAACTTCGCCCTTTTCAACGTGATCACCCTGTTTCTTAAAGACCGGCTTATCTGGACTTGGCGCAAAATAAACGACGCCAACTAAGGGGGCTTTAATTTCAACCACGTTGTTGTCAACAGGCGCTTGAGCTTCACCACTGTCTTTTAGACTCGCTTGTTTTGTTTCGTGAGCTTGCGGCTGTTCAAGACTCGGCGCTGGTTGCGCGGCGACAACCTTGTCTGCTTGCTCCCGCTTACTAAGTGACAGCTTAAAGTTGTCTTGCGTTAATTCAAAGTCTTTAAGCGATGATTGATCAAATTTATCTAACAACCGTTCAATTTCTTTTTCATCCATCTTTAATCACATCCCTTAAATGCAATGACTGCGTTGTGGCCTCCAAAACCAAAGGAATTACTGATGGCGACATTAACTGGTGCTTGCTTGTTTTCATCGTTAACCAACTCAATATCACATTCGTCGTCTTGATTAACAACCCCAACATTCACTGGCATTTGGTTGTGCTGAATAGCGCCAATCGTTGCCACTGCTTCAATTGCGCCGGCAGCTCCTAAAGCATGGCCAGTCATGCCTTTTGTGCTGCTGACTTTGACATGGTCATTTTTGGCAAACACTTGCTTAATCGCTTTGGATTCGGCACTATCGTTGGCATGCGTACTTGTTCCATGAGCGTTAATATAATCTACTTGGGTTTCGTCAACCCCAGCTTCATCAATCGCCTGCTGCATTGCCCGCATCGCTCCTTTACCTTCTGGATCAGGTGCGGTCATATGATAGGCATCACTCGTCGTGCCATAACCAACAATTTCAGCCAAAATATTGGCGCCACGAGCCTTGGCATGATCGTAATCTTCTAAAATCACCGTTCCTGAACCTTCGCCCATCACAAAACCATTT
The DNA here is from genome assembly GCF_016860605.1 of Lentilactobacillus fungorum. Taxonomy (GTDB): domain Bacteria; phylum Bacillota; class Bacilli; order Lactobacillales; family Lactobacillaceae; genus Lentilactobacillus; species Lentilactobacillus fungorum. Next base: position 351,681 of record NZ_BNJR01000016.1, on the reverse strand, counting down.
CGATCCCGGTCAAATGGAATTGAAGCCCGCATTGGATCTTCGGTCTTAGAAAGTGCGGTTAAAGCCGCAAAACCGGCAATCCCAATTTCGTTCACTGAAGCTTCAGTGCCTCCAGCGATGATTGCTTTGGCCTTGCCCTGTTTGATATATTCAAAGGCATTGCCAATTGCGTTAGTCCCAGATGAACAAGCCGTCACAATTCCTTGACTCGTATTTCTGGCATTGAAGGCAATTGAAATATTGCCGGCAGCCATGTTAATAATGGAGTCTGGTACGAATAAAGGCGACACCCGTTTAGGACTCTTATCATGCATCTTGATGACTTGTTCTTGAATTGTTGTCAAACCACCAATTCCAGAACCATAGATGACTCCCAAATCTTCTGGATCAATTGAATCCTCAGATAAGCCAGCCATTTCCATTGCTTCTTTGGCACTGTACAAGGCATATGTACAGAACAAATCATTTCGTTTGGCAAACTTCTTATCGACCCGTTTTAAGGGATCAAAATCTTTCACTTCGCCAGCAACGGTAATCCCAGTTGGGGTTGCATCAAACTTGGTAATCGGATTGATCCCAACCTTCGAGGCAAACAAGTTTTTTAAGAAGCTATCGATATCATTTCCAATTGGGGATACAATCCCCATTCCGGTAATTACTACTCTGCTCATTCATTTACTCCTTCAATCATTCTTAAGCCAACTCTACGCACCAAGATTGCAGGACAAGCACCTCCGAAAAAATCCCAAACCTGAGTATCTTTCGAGGGGGCTTACATTCCAACAGCCATAAAATGCCTGCCCGATTTGGCAATCCGTAATTACTCGGTTACACACCGCTTTAGATGGTTAAACCGCCATCAACCGTGACAACTTGGCCGGTAATATAGTGATTGTGCACTAAAAAAGCGACGGTATCCGCAACTTCATCAGGCTGTCCAAATCGCTTCAATGGGATTTGGTCGGTAAACTCTTTTTGCCTACGCTCACTCATCTTACCAGTCATATCAGTCGCAATCATACCAGGGGCAACGGCATTACAACGAATGCCACGCAACGCCCCTTCACGGGCAGCCGTCTTGGTTAACCCCACTAAGCCAGCCTTGCTAGCTGAGTAGTTTGCTTGGCCAAGATTGCCGTGAAGACCTGAAATACTCGAGATATTTACAATGGCACCGGTACGGGCTTTTTGCATGACTTTCATGGCGAATTTGGTCATATTAAACGCGCCCACTAGGTTTGTGTCAATGACCGCCTTAAAATCTGCTAACTTCAAGCGACTTAACAATTTATCTCTAGTAATGCCAGCGTTATTCACCAATACGTCAATCCGACCATATTTTTCAACAACATCGTTGATCATCTTTTCAGCATCAGTTTCGTTACTAACGTCACCTACCAGATTATCAAATTCAAATCCCTGGGCTGCATATTCCTGCTTTTCGGTATCGGTTAATTCATGGTGACTGTTAATAACCACGGTCATCCCATCGTTTGAAAGCCGTTTGGCAATTGCTAAGCCGATTCCCTTAGCCGCACCCGTTACCAATGCAACCTGTTTGTTATCACTCATCATTTCACCAACTTCATTTTTGCTCTAAAATCATTTAAAGTGTCAAGACTGTCAATATGGAAAACTGCCTCGCTACCAACCGCTTTTTTCGCAAACTTCATGAGGGTATCGCCAGGCCCCAGTTCCACAAAAGTCGTTGCCGACAACTTGATCAGTTGCTGCAAGCAATCATAAAAGTGGGTTGGGTTGACCAACTGATCCACTAACGTTTGCTTGAGGTTAGCCACCTCAAACGGCTGCGCGGTCGTATTGCTGACAACTGGAAACTTCAGTGGTGAGATGGAAACGTCCTTGATCCGGTTGGCTAATTGATCAGCCGCCGTTTGCATAAATGGGGTATGAGAGGCCACTGACATTTTAAGTGGTACCACCCGCTTAATCCCGTGCTCATGCAAATACTCGGTGGCTGCCTGCAGGCCTGCTGGTGATCCGCCAATTACAATTTGAGAATCTGTATTGTAATTAGCTGGATAAATTTCACCTTGTTGAGCACCAACCTCAATGGCTTGGTGAACTAAAGTTGAATTGGCTTTTAAGACTGCCGCCATTTTGCCTGGATGGTCCATTCCCGCCTTTGCCATATAGTGACTACGATCTTGAACCAATCGCAGTGCTTCGGCAAACTCTAGTCCGCCGGCCGCAACCAAAGCGCTGTATTCACCCAAGCTTAAGCCCGTAGCACCAATTGGCTTCAGGCCATCTGCCGTAAGAATTCGATCGATCCCAGTACTCATCGCAACGATCGCTGTTTGGGTATTGTTAGGGTCATCAAAGACATCGGTAGCACTCATATCCATGTTTAAAGCTTCGGAAGCCTCATCAATTGCTTGCCGGTACTTAGGTTCTTGTTGATACAAGTCTTGGCCCATGTTTGCAAATTGTTTGCCTTGCCCACTAAATAAATAGCCTAATTTCAAGATATCGACCTACTTATCAGCGGTTTGCTTGATCACATAATCAACAAGTTCGCCAACTGTCTCCATGCCTTCATCCGTTTCAATTTCAATATCGTAAGTATCTTCAATTTTATCGATCACTTCAAAGATGTCCAAACTATCTAAGTCTAAGTCGTTCTTAAAATTAGTGTCTTCTTTAATTTTGTCAGCATCAACATCCAATTGGTCCACGATAATTTCTTTTACCTTGTTAAATACTTCTTCTTTAGTCATTGTTAATTTCCTCCAAATTTTCATTTAAATATCTTATTAGGTGATATATTATTTTGATCTAATCATTAATATTTTAAAATCATTGTTCCGACAGTTAACCCGCCGCCAAAGCCAGATAGTGCGATGACATCCCCCCTTTTAATGAGCTTTTGCTTCACTAATTCCGCCAATAAAATTGGTTCGCTAGCGGCGGCAGTATTGCCGTATTCGTCGATATTCATCGGAAACTTCGCCATGGAAACGTTTAATTCTCTGGCAATCCGTTCGACAATCCGACGATTTGCTTGGTGCAAAATAAAATGATCAACTTCTTTTGCAGACAGATTTGCCTGCTTCAAAGCACCGTTAATTGATTTTGGTACGTTGTTAACCGCAAATTGATAAACTCTTCGCCCATTCATTTTAAAGAACGGCGAAAGGGCGGTTTGATCAGCGGCGAACGGCGAAGGTGCCCCGGTTTGGCCCGCCGTTAGGTACTGTCCCAAGTTCCCCAGCGTCCTCAATTGCTCTGAAACAAAGGAACCAGCGTCAGGGGTGTTACTAATGAGAACACCGCCAGCCCCATCACCAAATAAAACAGCCGTGGAACGGTCTTGCCAATCAATGAGTTTACTAAGAGTCTCGCCGCCAATTAAAATAGCATTTTTCTTCTGGTTTGCAATTAACAACTGCTTAACCAGGTGCATCCCATAAACGAACCCGGAACAGGCGGCATCAATATCAAAGGCCACCGCATTATCAGCTTGAAGGGCCCCTTGAACCATCGCACTGGTCGATGGCGTTAAATAATCCGGTGACATCGTTGCCACGACAATCAAATCAATGTCGTTGGCAGCCAGGCCACTTTGTTTAAGTAATTGCGTCGCGACTTTCAAACAAAGTGAACTAGTGGTTTCAGTCACCGCAATGTGGCGCCGCTTAATGCCAGTTCGCTGCGTAATCCACTCATCTGATGTGTCCATCATGGTTGCCAGCTCATCATTATCAACAATGCGCTTTGGAGAAGCGCTGGCCGTTGCCACAATTTTAAATCCTTCAAATTTCATCTAGCCGAAACCTCACCAATAAAATCTTCTACGTTAATCAACGCCTGCTTCATCTTTTTGATATCCGCACCGTCAAACCCTTTAAGACATTGCTCAACTAACTTTCGATGAAATGCATAATGGGCTCGGTAAAGCAATCGTCCTTTACTGGTTAACATTAAGTTGATAATTCGCCGATCCTTTTGATTTGTCATCCGAGAAATATACCCTTTACGCTCTAAATTGTTCAAGTTGGCCGTCAAAGTCCCCTTACTTAATCTGAGAATTCGGGCAACTTCGGACGTCGTCTTATGATCATGGAGGCCGATTGTGTGGACCAAATGAAGCTCTTTTGCAGTGATGTCCTTAAAACGACTCTTCTTGATTTCACTTTCTTCGATTCGCATGATCTGATCATAAATATCTACCAAGGCGTCGCTGATGAAGTTATAGTCTTCTTTAATTTCATCACTTATTGCATTCATTCATTAATTCTCCCACTCGCTGGCGCTCACTAGATTTTCTTCTTAGGATCAGGAACAATAAATGTCAACTCAGCAGAGCACGCAACCTTGTCATCAACTTTTGCTTCACACTTAACCTTACCCATGTTGTCACGTTGCTTTTCCATGTTAACATGCAACTTCAAAACATCTCCAGGGCGGACAACCTTTCGAAACTTAGCGTCATCAATCGCCCCAAGATAGGCTGTTTTACCATGATACTTTTCAGTTTTCAAAATCAAGATTGAAGCTGCTTGGGCGAGCGATTCTATAATTAACACGCCAGGCATTACCGGATTGCCAGGAAAATGGCCCTGGAAAAATTCTTCGTTAATTGTGACATTTTTCGTACAAACGATTGATTCACCAGGATTTAATTCATCCACTTTATCCATAAAAAGAATTGGGTAACGGTTTGGAATTAATTCCATAATTTCGGTTGCATCTAATACACTCATTGGTTTCTTCCTTTCAGTTACAGACATCCGCGCTCGATAGTCAGTAATTAGTTTGAAATTCAAACTAATTACTGACAACGACTTCATAAAAACGAGCGTCATTGGCACTAATTTTTGAACACCACACATCATAACCCAATTTAGTTTGATTTTCAAACTATTCTGGTTAACGCCATGCCGATAAACGTCATTGTACACGCATCAGTTTAACCCGTAAAGATTTTTTTGATGAATCATCTTAAACAGTCCTCGCCAATCCGCAAGCAACTAGCAAAAAGCACCCCCAAAAAATAACCACATTTTAGGGGTGCTTAATTTTTCAATTACTGCTTACATCGCCTAATCATTAAACGGTTAAATAGACGAGTTACTGCTTGATTACTCAATTGTTTCATAAATCAGTGTCGGCGCTTGAGCGGCATCTGAAATCTCAATGTTGTCATACAATAATTTTTGAATATCTTCAACGTTCTTTCGATTACTATAAATTGTCAAAAGCGCATCACCGGCTTGCACGCTGTCACCAATCTTTTTACGCAAAACAATGCCAACTGAGTAATCTAACTTGTCATCAGCCTTTTGGCGGCCACCGCCAAGTAGCATACTTGCAATCCCAACTTCATCAGCAACGATTTTAGAAACTACCCCGGATTGTTTGGCCGGCAAATCAATCCGGTAAGTTGCCTGTGGCAATACCCCCTTCGGATCGTCGACAACCTTGGGGTCACCACCTTGATCTTGTACCATTGCTTTAAAGCTTGCTAATGCCTTACCATTATGAATCACTTCTAGGCATTGTGCTTGGCCTTGCTCAGTTGTTTTGGCTTTGCCGCCCATGACAGCCATATAGCCACCAATTGTGACGATCAATTTTTCAAGATCGGCGGGGCCTTTGCCCTTCAACAACGCAATCGATTCTTCAATCTCAAGGGCATTCCCAATCGCGTTGCCAAGCGGCTGATTCATATCAGTGATGAGGGCCATACACTGCATCCCCACGTCTTTGCCAATATCAACCAAAGCTTTGGCTAGCGCCCGTGAATCTGCTAGCGTTTTCATAAATGCGCCAGCACCGGTTTTAACGTCAATCACCAACGCATCGGTTCCAGAAGCAATTTTCTTGCTCATAATTGACCCGGCAATCAAGGGAATCGAATCAACCGTATCAGTTACGTCTCTTAGTGCATAAATTTTTTTATCAGCCGGAGCAATGTTGCCAGTTGCCCCGATGATAGCTAACTTATCCTTTTTTACCTGATTAATAAAATCCTGTTCGCTAATCTCAACTTGATAACCGGGAATTGCTTCAAGCTTATCAAGTGTGCCGCCGGTGTGTCCCAACCCGCGACCAGAAATCATCGGCACTGGAATTCCCAACGCGGCAACGACTGCTGCTAATGGAATGCTGGTTTTATCGCCAACACCGCCAGTTGAATGTTTATCAACTTTAACCCCCGGAATCCCACTCAAATCAAGATGATCGCCAGATGCCATCATCTTCATTGTTAACGTCGACTGTTCTTCTTTAGTCATCCCTTGAAAGAAGATCGCCATTAACAAGGCACTCGTTTGATAATCAGGAATATCACCAGAAACGACGCCATCCACAAAATATTGAATTTGTTCGTCACTTAGCGCCTCTCCCGACCGTTTTGTGTGAATAATGTCAACCATACGCATTGCAAATGCCCCTCTCTTAAAAGCTGCTTCCTTAACCGATACCGCATTTCAACCTAATCCATTTCACTGATAATCCAATAATAATTGCGCTAAACTTTGATCCACAATCGCACAATTAGCATACTTAGCTTTTAAAACTGCGTGTACGCCCGCCACTTTACGATTACCAACAGCGACCAAGATTGCATGTTGCTTTTTTCTTAAGTCGTCAAGCTGAATGCCAATGGTTCGATCATCAATTTGCTTACTAACAATGTGACCATTTCGATCAATAAACCGAGAAAACACGTCGCCAATTGCACTTTTTTGCAACTGAGCCTTTTCTTTTGGCGTAAAATAGCCTAGTTGGAAAACTAACGCTTCTGACCTGACCGTTCCGACCGTAAATAACGCAACATTAGCTTTTTTACCAAGATCTAAAATTCCTTTAATATGCCGATCACTTTCAACCATTTCTTTGGTTACTTGATTATCAAAAATGACTGGCAACGGTAAATACTCTGGCTGGGTGTGGTAAGCCCGGGCTAATTCATTCATACTTTCATACGCCCAAGTCTTTTCTTGAGAATGGCTGATACTTCCCTTTAACTGGACAACCTGAATACCAGCTGTATCTTGGACTTCAACTTGTTTAGTAACAGCATGGACTGTGTTTCCCCAACCAATTCCGATGATATCGCCAGCTCGAACAATCGACGTCAAATAATCGGCAGCATATTTACCAACACTATCGCCGATGGTTGTCATGCCACCATAATTGTTAGGTACGACGTGGCATTCAATGTCATACTTATCTTCAAGTTGATGGGCCAAAACTTTGGAATCGACTAATGGATTAATAATTTGAATTTTGACGAGACCATTTTCTTTGGCATATTGAATCAATCGCGAAACCGTCGGCCGTGAAACCCCTAGCTTTTTGGCGATCGCCAGTTGGCTCAAATTATCTTGAAAATACATCTCGGCAACTTGCAGGCTTTGTTCGAGCTTGATCACGTCTTTAATTTCGCTCATCATCCTTCTCCTCGCTATTAAGTGATCCTTGCAACTTGCCTTTTAATCACAGCCACTTATGCCATATTCTTAACCGCAGTCGCCAACGATAATCTGGCCATTTCATCAAAAGAAGTCTCTCGTTCTTTGGCTGACAAGGCTTCACCAGTTAACAGGTGATCGCTAACGGTTAAAATCGTGAGCGCGCGAATGTGATGCTTAGCGGCCAATAAATAAAGGCCCGAAGTTTCCATTTCAGTTGCCAAAACCCCATAGTCAATGAGTTTATGAATATCCAACTCATCGTTATAGAACCGATCGGCCGCAAAAATATTGCCAACTTTCGTTTTAATATTCATCTCTTGAGCCGTATGATAAGCAGAATCCAGCAAGCCAAAATCAGCAATCGGTGAGTAGTACATCCCGGGGCCAAAGGTATTTTGGATAATCGACGAATCCGTTGTGCCCGCCTGACCTAAAATCACATCACGGATTTTGACATCCGGGCTCATGCCACCACAACTGCCAACCCGATAGATCGTTTTAACGCCATATTCTTTAATTAACTCGGTCGTATAAATTGCTAATGATGGAATCCCCATGCCAGAGCCTTGAACAGAAATTCGTTTCCCCTTGTAGGTCCCCGTGTAGCCGAACATGTTTCGAACGTGACTATATTGAACTGGTTGGTCCAAATAAGTTTCAGCAATAAACTTTGCTCGCAGCGGATCGCCCGGCATCAAAACTGTATCAGCAATTTCGCCTGGTTTCGCACCAATATGTGTACTCATATGATAACCTCCAATTTCTATAGTTCACTTAAATAACTTGTGCCGACGTCGCTGCCACTAACATCAAAATTGTCCAAGACAGTCGCACCAAAGTCCGCAAATGTCTGGCGAGTTCCCAAGCGGCCGCCAGTTGCCATCGATGGTGAATAAACTAACAGTGGCACTTGCTCTCTGGTATGATCTGTTCCTTTGAATCCTGGATCATTACCGTGATCGGCAGTAATCATTAACAGGTCGTCATCCTTCAAATTTTTCAAGACTGTTCCCAGGCGCTCATCAAAATCCATTAAAGCTTGGCCAAAGCCGATTGGATTACGCCGATGCCCATACATCGCATCAAAATCAACTAAATTAGTAAACGCAAAGCCGCTAAAATCTTCTTGCATCACGTGATCAACGTGATCCATGCCATCCATGTTGCTCTCATTATGATAGCCTTCTTTAATCCCATGGCCAGAAAAGATGTCGTTGATTTTACCAATTCCAACCGTGTGGACACCAGCTTCTTGTAAATAATCTAAGTCCGTCTTGCCAGTTGGCTCCAGGGTAAAGTCATGGCGATTGGCTGTTCTGGTAAAATGATCCTTATCTGGGCCAACGTATGGTCGAGCAATAATTCGACCAACCGTGTATTGAGGACCATTAACCAGTGTACGAGCATACTCACAAATTCGATAAAGTTCCTTCAACGGAATAACGTCTTCGTGCGCGGCAATTTGAAGGACTGAATCTCCAGATGTATAAACAATCAGGTCACCGGTCTTCATCTGTTGTTCGCCCAGTTCAGCAATAATCTTCGTACCAGACTCTGGCCGATTACCAATGACCTTACGACCAGAAAATTCTTCCAATTTTTGGATAATATCTGCTGGAAACCCATTTGGAAAAGTGTTCAGCGATTTTTCAACCGGTAAACCCATCATTTCCCAGTGACCATCCATACTATCTTTGCCGGCTGAAATTTCTTGCATTTTGCCGTAATAACCAATTGGGGAGTTAACTTTATCAACGCCCTCAATCGGTTGATCTCGTAAGTTAGAAATCCCAAGCTTTTGCAAATTGGGAATATGCAGTTTGCCTTTATAAGCTTCACCGACATGACCCAGTGTATCCGAACCCACGTCGTCAAATTTGGCGGCATCAGGAGCAGCCCCAGTACCAACAGAGTCCAACACAATTCCAAAAATCCGGTTATATTTTTTTGTACTCATGAAAAAGTCTCCTTATAGAACAATTAAATTGGTGTCTAAGCAACGCCGAGGACGCCTTAAATAGTGGGCGGCCCCTCAGTTCTGCTTTACTCAAAGCGGGCAGGGAAAGCACCTAATTCTCGGCACTTTCTAAAGGACAGCTGCATCAGGCAGAAAGCTACTCATAAGCATCTTGAACAAAAATTCCAAACTCGGGAATTTCTGTTCAAGGAGCCTTATGTTCCGACGGCCGTGAAACGCCTAGCCTACCTAGCGCTTTCTAACCGCCTGGCTTCGCTCACTGATTTTAGGACAGCTGCGCAAAGCAGAAAGCTGCGTGTAAGCCTACTTGCCCAAAAATCCAAACCCGGGATTTCTGGGCAAGTAAACTTACACTCCGCTTTCTAAGCGCTTTGCTTCGCTCACTCTTAAGATAAAATTTTAACGGTAGCGCTCACCCCAAGACGACTCGCACCGGCATCAATCATTGCTAGTGCTTCTTCTCGTGAATGGATTCCGCCAGAAGCTTTAACACCTAGCCGATCGCCAACGGTCTTTCTCATTAACGCAACGTCATCGAGCTTAGCACCCGCCGAGCTAAAACCAGTTGAGGTCTTCACGTAATCGGCACCGGCCTTTTCAGCGTCCTGGCAGCCACTGACGATTTGATCGTTATTCAAATAAGACGTCTCCAAAATGACTTTAAGCAATTTCCCTTTAGCGTGGACCGCCTCAGCTACTTTTTGAATATCTGCTGTCACAAAATCGTCATTTCCGCCAAGCAGTTCACCCACATTTAATACCATATCAACTTCTTCGGCGCCTTGATCAATCGCCGTAATTGCTTCATATACCTTGGTTTCTGTATTAGTTGCTCCAAGTGGGAAGCCAACAACCGTAATTGGGTTGACAGATGAATTCTTAAGTTCTTCGGCAACTAATGGCATCCAGTGTGAATTCACACAAACCGAAGCCGTATTGTACTCAATTGCCTCTTGGCAAGTCTGTTTGATGCTTTCGGCCGTTGCGTCAGGTTTCAAATTTGTATGATCCAAATACTTAGCGAGTTGTGCTGTGGTTAAATCCTTCGTCATAATCATGTAACCCCTTTCATTTGTTTACAGCTACATCTTACAGGAAACCAGAACATATGTAAAGATATTTGATGAAATAATGTTCATCAATGTGAAAAAATGTACATAATAAATAGACCAACTAAACTGATCTGTGCCTGCTTTAACAACACATTCGTTTGGTTGGTCTATTGTAATTTAGTAACCTAGCAGCCTCTAACGATAAGCCAATTGCGTCCGGCAAAAAATCCGTTGAAGCATACTACGCAAAAATCTTCACATTCCAAGAATTTCTGCTTGAGCAAGTTGCTATTTTGATGGCTCCAAAAAGTCAAATTACGCTTTTTGGGAGCTGGTTTTACTCACTTTTTCAAATCATCAATTGAGTTGACGTTCTTCATATAGGTTGGCACAGCTAAGCCAACTTTAGCGCCCTTAAGATTGACACCCAGATCATCAAACTTACCTTTATAATCTTTATAATATAGCCCTTGAGTATTGGGCAACCAAGCACTTACCATCCCATCAGCGGCTTTAGTGGCAATCGAGGCCCACAATGGCTGAACTTCCATAGCCTGAATGGTCACCTTGTAGCCTAGGGATCGTAAAACATTGGCCACCACGTTAGTAGAGGCAATCTCTGAGTCCCAAGCAACGTAGGTTAATTTGATAGATTGGCCATGAACGTGTTTAATTCCTTTGGTCCATGAATCAACCTGCTTTTGATTTTGTTTAATCCAGTCGTTAGCAGCTTGGTGCGGGTCCTCGCCGTTATTAACCTTTAGCATCACATTTGACATTTGGTCTGGCCGCCAGTTAAACCGGTTCAATAAGTCATAAGCTTGCGGCTTATCTTTCTTGAGCCCTTTACGCACGATCGTATGAATATTCTCGGCACCACCATAGACGTTCTTAGGATCTTTTAAAAACTTTAATTTGTATTTCGTAAACATCCAGTGAGGTGTCCAGCCGGTCACAACAATCGGTTGCCGATTCTTAATTGCCTTACCAAGAGTACTGGTCATCGCTGCCGTTGAACTAGTCTGTAACTGCCACTTCGCATTAGTGAGACCATATGCTTTCATCGCTTTTTGCGTGCTTGACATGATTCCAGCCCCAGCTTCGACACCAGTAATTGTATAGTTAATTTGTTTACCAACGCTTTGCTTAGGATTGTACTTAGCCATCTGACTAGAACAGCCAGACAGAATGAAGACCGACAGAACCATCGAAACAAGCAGTATCACTTGGGTTATTCGTTTTTTCATAGGAACCCCCTTCTATGACTTAGGGATCTTGCTGCGATTAATTGCTTGCGTAATTCGATCTAAGATAATCGCTAAGATCACAATTGCCAAGCCAGCAGCAAAGCCACCACCAGCGTCATTTCGACCAACCGCAAAGTAGACCTTATTTCCAAGCCCCATCGCGCCGATCATCGAAGCAATCACAACCATTGATAACGATAACATCATACTTTGGTTAACGCCGGCCATTAACGTCGACTTAGCCAGCGGCAATTGAACTTTAAACAATTTTTGCCAAGAAGTTGACCCGTACGAATCAGCCGCTTCAATCAAATCGGCGGGTACTTGGCGGATCCCCAAATCAGTCATTCGAATAGTTGGTGGCATTGCGAAAATAACTGACGCAATCACCCCAGGAACCATGCCGATACCAAAAAAAGCGACTGCAGGAATCAAATAAACAAAGGCTGGCATCGTCTGCATAAAGTCCAAAACCGGCTTGTTAATTGTTTCGAAGACCTTTGACTTGCCCATCCAAATTCCAAGGGGCACGCCAATCACCAAAGCAATTAAACTCGACGTTAACACCAGGGTCAACGTTTGAGTCATATCACGCCAAAATCCTTGGTTCCAAATATAGAGGAGCCCCACAATTTCAAACGCAATCAGGCCCCAGTGCTTAGTTTTTCGATTCAGCCAGTAAGTGCCGCCAACGACCAAAATCATAAATAACCAAATTGGCAATAAATCAAAGACCCACTGAAAGCCATTGATAATGCCACCAATAAAGTTGGTAACACCATTAAAGAAGCCTTCAAAGCTGGCAAGCCAATCAACTAACTTATCAATCCAGCTTGAAACTGGCAATTGTGGTATGTTAGGCATCTTCGTTCACCTCATTTCCAGAAATGGCACCAAGAACAGCACCCCTAATAATAATTCCCAATAAATGATTTTGATCATCAATAACCGCATATGGAATTGGCGTCGATGAAATTTTATCCATAATTTCAGTAATCGGCGTATCAGGAGCCGTCGTTGGGACGTTTGTTTGAATAACCGAGTTTAATTGGCGCTCTTTCTTCTTGATTAAGCCCATCACGTGGCTGGCATCCACAACGCCAACAAATTCGCGCTTGCTATTGACCACGTACAGTGATGAAATTTCGTTTTCGACCATCCGGCGCATCGCGATCCGTGGACCATCCTTGTCGATGTTGACATAACTTGGTCGGATCATCACGTTAGCTGCCGTTAAGACCTTGGTTCGATCCACGTCTTCAATAAATTTCTCGACATAGTCATCGGCTGGTTGCGTCAAGATTTCTTCTGGTGTCCCAGTCTGGACGATAACCCCATCTTTCATAATCATAATCCGATCACCAATTCTTAGGGCTTCGTTTAGATCATGAGAAATAAAGACAATCGTTTTGTGCAGGTTTTCTTGTAAATCCAACAACTCATCCTGCATATCCTTTCGATTCAAAGGATCCAAAGCAGAAAACGCTTCATCCATGAGGAGAATCTCCGAATTATTGGCTAACGCTCGTGCCAAGCCAACCCGTTGCTGCATACCACCAGATAATTGGGTTGGGTATTGATTATCATATCCGTGAAGACCAACTAATTCCAAGGCTTCGTGAGCTTTTTGATGGCGCTCATCTTTATCAACACCTTTGATCTCCAATCCATAAGCCGTGTTTTCAATAATCGTTCGGTTAGGAAATAGTGCAAAATTTTGAAATACCATGCTCATTTTATTTCGCCGAACGTTTAATAATTCTTTTTTGTTCAGTGACGTAAGATTTTTACCATCAATGAGGATCTCTCCTGAAGTGGGTTCAATCAGCCGGTTAATCATTCGAATCATCGTTGATTTGCCGCTACCCGATAATCCCATAATCACAAAGATTTCTCCGTCATTAACTTCAAAGTTAGCATCACTTACACCAACCGTGGCGCCTGCCGATTTTAGGATTTCGGCCTTTGTCCTACCTGCCTTGATTAATTCCTCAGCCCGCGCAATTCTGCGACCAAAGATTTTGGTAAGATGTCGCACTTGTAATTTTGCTGTCATGTGCCCCTCCTTATCAATTGTTTCCGTTAATCGTTCAAGAAATTAAAAATGACACTTCCGAAAGGCCGTGCCATCTAATAAAAAAATTACTCTTAAAACCATAACAAAAATATTGACTTGTTTCAAATAAGTTGAATGATTGCAAATTTGAAGTTTACCAATTATTTTAACGACCAATCATTGTCATTATAAGGATTGGGTCAACTACTGACGACCGTGGCCAATTTTATTGGCTAAATTCGACTAACCCCTATAAGCACGGGCACTAGCAGCTCTAAAATTATTTTTTTGACAAATTATTTAACCACTGGCTCGGCATCGTTTATTAAGTTGCCAAAGTGGCGGCCAAGAATATCCAAACTACGGCGCTGGTCATCCATCAACGCCACGTCAGGTAGATGGCCCCATTTTTCAAAGCCATTTTTCTTAAACAGTTTTTGGCTGGGGAGGTTATGGCTAAATACAAAAGCAACCAGCGTATCAAGGTTGAGCCTTCTTAATTGCGTGCGAACGTATTCAAGTGCTTGTTGACCCAATTGATGGCGGCGATAATTCTTATCAAGGTAAATGCTAATTTCAGCAGTGTGCTGATAAGCAGGCCGCCCATAAAAGGATTCCAGGCCGACCCAGCCGACAATTGTTTGGTCAGCTTTGATCACCCAAATTGGTCGTCGATCATGATTAAAAGCCTGAAACCACGCTTGTCTTGAAGCGACTGAAACTGGCACCAAATCAGCAGTTGCCAATCGACTGGGAATAATTTCGTTATAAATTTCAACAATTTTGGGTAAATCATTTGGCTGCGCATATTCAAATTTAATTTGCGTCATGCAAGTTACTCCATTTCTAATAATAATTGAAGCTAATGGCTTAGTTAGGTTAAGCTAATTCGACAATCCATGACAGCGATACGAAAAAAGCAATCCGATCTCATTTGTTCAAGACGGATTGCCTTTCAGGCGCTACTGTTGATTGAATACCGTAACTGATTCAACGTGAACCGTTTGTGGGAACTGGTCAACCGGTTGAATTGGCTGATTAATTTGATAGCCTTGCTCACTAAATAACTTGGCATCCCTAGCCAGCGTTGCCGGGTTACAAGAAACGTAAACCACCCGTTTCGGCTGCATTTTGACAACACTCTCAATTAAAGAAGCGGCCAGCCCCTTTCTTGGCGGGTCAACAACAATAACATCCGGCTTTAGACCGTCTGCCTGCCATTTGGCCATCTGATCTTCAGCGTATCCGGCCACAAAGTCAACGTTATCCAAATGGTTGATTTGGGCATTTCGCTTGGCATCTTCAACCGCTTCTGCGACCACTTCAACTCCATAGACCCGTTTAGCAACCTTAGCCATTGGCAGTGAAATCGTGCCAATCCCACAGTAGGCGTCAATCACAATATCGTCCGCAGACAACTCGGCTTTCTTAATTGCTAACTCATAGAGCTTCTCCGTTTGGATTGGATTTACTTGATAAAATGAATTGGCCGAAATGTCAAACTTTAAGCCCAGCAAGGTATCTTCAATCGTCTCTTGACCAGCTAAAACTTTATTTTCTTTTCCCATCAAGGCATTTGTCTTCTTGGGATTAATATTTTGGACAATACTCTTCACTTCAGGTAAGGCTTTTGTGATTTCGGCAACAATCTCTTGACGACTTGGTAGTTTTTCCGTCCGAGTGATTAAAACCACCATCATTTGGTGTGAGTAATGGCCACGGCGAACCATAATGTTTCGAATAACGCCACCATTAGTACGTTCATCGTAAGGCTTTAGTCGATACTTGCGAAGAATATCACGAATAAGCACAATAGCTTGATCAATTTTAGGATCTTGAATATAGAAATCCTCAATGGGGATCAAGTCATGGGAGTGCTTCCGGTAGAAACCGGTCTGCAGTTCCCCATTCACCAGCCGAACGGGGATTTGAGCCTTATTGCGATATTGATAAGGCTTCTGCATGCCAATCGTTGGCGCCACTTCAACGTCAAGCTTTAATTTCTTAAAGTCTTCTTCAATTTGATGCCGCTTAAATTCAAGTTGCGCATCATATTTTAGATGTTGTAGCGGGGCAATCCCCGTTTGCGTATAGGACTTATCAACCAACTCAACTCGATCCGGGCTCTTTTGATTGATTTTGATGACGCGGCCAAAGGCAAAGTTCTTCTTCACCTTAATGACTTTCATCACAATATTCTCAGTTGGTAAGGCATCTTCAATAAAGATTGGAAAATCATCAATTTTAGCGACGCCCAATCCCTGATAAGTTAAATCCGAAATATCAACTGTATAAGTTTCATTCTTAGTTACTGGTGCAATTGTTTTCATTTAGTCACCCTTATTAATTCTCAAACCGTCAGACAAAGCAATCCCAGCATTACCTAAGCAACCCCCTCAGTCAGGGCGTTACACCAGTACGCCTACATTTCAACAACCATAAAAGGCCCGCCTATTTGGCGAACGCCACTACTTTGCTTGATTCATTATATCAATAGAAATAAAAATTGCGAAACGAAAGCATCGTAACGCAATTCATACATATCATATAAACTTATTCCTTATCAGGCAGTTTGTCAACGCCTTTGACGAAGTTTTCTTCGACCTCACGAATTTCATCGTTAGCATCCGAGTATGCCCGATCCGGAATTTCATCCGTATTCGCAAAAATCTCGATATGCTGTTTTAAATCCACAAAGGTCATCGGCGCGTCACCACCATATTCCCCGTCAAGATTAATCTGCATCCGATCATTAACTGGCTTAGCAGTCACTTTACGAACCTTCTTATAAATAATCCGTGGATCATCAACGTGTTTGCCACCATTTAAAACTTTAGAAGCTAGGTGGAGAATTTCGACCAAGTTACTTGTTTTGACAATAATCAACGTAAACTTACCGTCATCTAAGGAAGCGTCCGGTACAATCTGTTCAAAGCCACCAACGGAATTTGTCAGGGCCAAAAAGAACATGGACGCCTTTCCCTTAAACTCACCACCATCATATTTTAAATCCATCTCAATTGGTTTGATTCGTGGTAATAGTTCGGCGCCTTTAACCAAATAAGCCAAATAACCGAAGATCGTTTTAAGATCGGATGGGACATCATAAGTTAGTTCCGTGAGCAGCCCACCGGCAGCAATATTAATAAAATAATTATCGCCGGCTTTGCCAATATCCATTCGAATCGTTTGCTTTTTAAACACCATTTTAGCCGCTTCAACCGGATCTTCACGCGGGATGTGCAGTGCCCGAGCATAATCATTCGTTGTTCCCGCCGGAATGATCGCCATCTTTGGTCGCCGTTTAAGCGGAGCAATGCCATTCACAACTTCATTAATGGTGCCATCACCGCCAGCCGCGACAACCAAATCAAAGCCCTCTTCAGCCGCCCGTTTTGCTTCATTTTTTGCGGAATCCTTTGCAGGGGTCGTCGCATAGGCGCTGGTTTCATAACCAGCTTGTTCAAAAATATTTAAAATATCCACCATCTTCTGTTTGAGAATCTCTCTTCCAGAAGTGGGGTTATAAATGACCCTAGCCCGTTTTCGCATTACAATCCTGACTTTCTATTTACTTACTCATTGATTCCTTTAGCATTTTGTTAATCACTTGAGGATTAGCTTTCCCATGCGTCTGTTTCATAATTTGACCAACCAAGAAACCGATTGCCCGATCCTTACCATTATGGAAATCTTCAACCGATTGGGGATTGGCGGCTACAACATCATCAACGATTGGCTGCAGCTTAGCAGGGTCTGATAATTGAATCATGCCCTTTTCTTCGACAAACTTCTTAGGTTCTTCGCCCTTGGTAATGGCTTTGAAGACTTTCTTAGCCATCTTGGAAGAAATTGTCCCGTCGCTAATCAATTTGATCATTGTTGCTAAATGATCTGGGGTAATCTTGGTATTTTGCAAATCGACTTGATTGTCGTTTAAGTAGGCATTTACGTCCCCTTGAAGATAATTGGCAGCTAATTTAGCATCCGCACCTGCTTGAACCATCTCATCAAAGAAATCAGACATTTCCTTGGTCTGGGTGATCACCATGGCATCATAATCGGTAATTCCCAACTCATTGACATAATCTTTCCGCCGCTCAGCAGGTGGCTTTGGCAATTCCTTTTGGATCTGATCAATCCAATCTTGAGAAATTGTCAAAACAGGCAGATCTGGTTCTGGGAAGTAACGATAATCATCAGAGCCTTCCTTAACCCGCATCAGTTCGGTCTTACCAGTTGTTTCATCAAACCGACGCGTTTCCTGTTGAATGCGGCCACCAGACATAATTTCTCGTTGCTGACGTTGTTCTTCATACTGGAGGCTCTTCTTCACGTAAGTAAAGGAGTTGATGTTTTTCATTTCGACCTTAGTACCATATTCCTTTTGGCCAACTGGGCGAATCGAAATGTTTGTATCAACCCGCATGGAGCCCTCCTCCATTTTGACGTCTGAAATCCCCGTAAATTGAATAATTTGTCGTAATTGTTCCAAATAAGCATAGGCTTCGTCAGCCGAAGCAATATCGGGTTTAGAAACAATTTCAATCAGCGGCGTTCCTTGACGGTTTAAATCAACGAAAGAATGCTCAGCCTCGTGGGTATTTTTACCCGCATCTTCTTCAATATGCATTTCAGCAATCCCGATTTTTTTCTTTTGACCATCAACCTCAATTTCAACCCAGCCATCATGGGCAATTGGTGTCTCAGACTGTGTAATCTGGTAAGCTTTTGGGTTATCAGGGTAGAAATAATTCTTTCGATCAAAGTGAGGGGTGGGTTCGATCTGAGCATGCAGCGCTAATCCAGCCATAATGCCATCGTGGACAACCCCCTTATTAGTAGTGGGCAAAACCCCCGGGTAACCCCAATCAATCACGTTTGTATTAGCGTTAGGGGTATCACCAAATTCTACGGGAGACGGACTAAAAATTTTTGAATGTGTCTTTAACTCAACGTGTACTTCAAGCCCAATTGTTGTTTCAAAATTCATTAGTTGTTACCTCCCAACTTTGGTGTTTGTTGATTAAAATCAGTGTCTTGTTCAAAAGCGTTACCCGCTTGGTAAACCGTTAACTCATCGTATGGGCGGCCAATCAATTGAACACCGACTGGCAGGCCCTTTGAAAAGCCGGCAGGAATCGACATCCCAGGCAGGCCAGCCAAGTTAACCGGCAATGTCAAGACATCATTCATGTACATCGTCATTGGATCAGAAACGTCCTCACCAATCCCATAAGCAGGGGTTGGGGCAGTTGGTGCCAAAATTAAGTCAAAGTCTTTGAATACCTTGGCAAAGTCGTTGTTCATCAACGTTCTAACTTGCGCAGCCTTTTTGAAATAGGCATCGTAAAATCCTGCTGACAGCGAGAAGGTTCCCAACATAATCCGGCGCTTAACCTCGTCGCCAAATCCTTCTGAACGAGACTTTACATATAACTCTTCGAGATTCTTAACATCCTTAGCCCTTCGACCATAACGAATCCCATCAAATCGTTGTAGGTTAGATGATGCCTCAGAAGATGAAATAATGTAGTATGCCGCAACCCCATATTTAGTATGTGGCAAGGAAACTTCTTCCACCGTTGCGCCTAATTTTTTAAACTCGTCGGCAGCAGCTAAAACCGTCTGTTTAACACCGTCATCCAATCCTTGCGCCATAAATTCTGATGGAATCCCGATTCTCATGCCGCTAACGCCCTTATTAAGGGAACTGGTAAAGTCGGGAACTTCCTTGGTCGAAGACGTCAAATCGTGACTATCATGACCCGCAATGGCGTTTAGAACCGTCGCGTTATCCTGAACGTTTCGCGTAATTGGGCCGATTTGATCCAAGCTAGAACCAAAGGCAATCAGGCCCCAACGAGAAACCCGACCATACGTGGGCTTCATGCCGACAACACCGTTAAACGAAGCGGGTTGGCGAATTGAACCACCCGTATCTGATCCTAAAGCTGCCAATACTTCTCCTGCGGCAACCGCAGCAGCGGAACCACCTGATGAACCGCCGGGCACTTTTGTCGTATCCCAAGGATTATGAGTAATCTTGAACGCCGAATTTTCAGTTGACCCACCCATGGCAAATTCGTCCATGTTCGTCTTACCAACGTTGATGGTGCCTAAGTTCCGCAATTTTTCAACCGCTGTGGCGTCAAACATTGGCGTGAAGTTCTCCAAAATTTTTGAAGCGGCAGTTGTCTTCATCCCTTTAGTTAGCATGTTATCTTTAATGGCAACCGGGACCCCAGATAATGGGTTGTCAGCATCAATTCCCGCCTCATCAATTTGAGCAGCTTGTTTTTCAGCTGCTTCGTCTGCTACCGTTAGAAAAGCATTGATGTCGCCATCGACGTTTTGAATGTTTGCCAAAGTCTGCTGAGTTAACTCCTTAGCAGTTATTTCTTTGTTAACAAGTCTACTGTGAATGGTGGTCAATGACTCATTGAAATAATTCATTATTCGTTTTCCCCACTTTCATCAATAATCGTAGGAACGCGGATATAGCCATCTTGGGTGTCGGGGGCGTTTTCCAACAAAGCCTTTTGTTGATGCCAATTTTCAGCAACGTCTTCTCGCATAACGTTGACCTGATCGGAAACACTGCTAGTTGGTTCAACTCCATCGGTGTCAACTTCACTCAGCGTTTCAAACAAGCCGATGATCTGATCCAATTGGGTTGTAAAGTACGGCAATTGCGTATCATCAATCTTTAACTTTGCTAATTCAGCAACGTGTTTTACTTGATCTTCAGAGATCTTTTCAGTCATTGAAATCCTTCTCTCTTCTGAATTACTTAATTTAATCACAACAGTCATTTTACCATATAAATCTGGCCATTTTTGTAAAATTAATAACTATTGAATATGTGGGCAGAAAATTTCTTTTCATTCGCTTTTCGGCTCAAGAAGCTTTGAATGCCTTCCGTAGATTGAACGGTAATATCGATTGGTGCATTGGCCGGCAAATATTTTTGAGCTGCATTTTGAATATACTGAGTAAAGCTGATAATTTCTGTTTGACTATAGAACTGGGTAGTAATATCAACGTTCATCCCACTCAATGAACCATCCGTATACTGTGCCTGAGCGGTTACCCCACTCAAATTAGGGAAGAAGCCTTGAATGGTTGATTTAAAGTTATCAAAGGAATCCTCATCATTGGTGCTTGGCCCCTTTTTGTTTGACTGCAATGGGAAAACGTAATTCTTTTGGTTCACTTTGGTCCACTTGGAAATTTTAGTCGCTGAATCATCGTTAAGCGAGTACGCAAAGAAATTCCCGCCAACCAAACTATCATCTGAGGCTGATCGATAAAGCGCAATCACAATTGGAATGTTCTTCAGGGCTTTCTTTTTACGTAACCGCTGCAAAACTTGATTGGCAATTTGTTTACCATGCTGTTCAGCTTCAGCGCTAGAAATCGATGTCTGATAAGTCGGTCCATACTGGGTCTTTTTATAATAATCCACTGAATTAATCGCTAACCCAATAGTCATTGCCGATAATTTCAATGATTTCCCGTTTTGGACCATGAAGTCCTGTTCATCAATCTGAGAGAGATAAATTGGATTCCGCCGAGTCGGGCTGGTCGACTTTGATTTGACCGGGTTAAGCCCCGTTGGGTTAGATTTGGATTTTCTGGCTAACCAATTTTCAACTTGGGAAGTTGATAGATACTGCCCTTCTTGAAAGACATATTTTTTAGTCGAAAATTCTTTCTTAGAAATATTAAGCAAACCATTTTCGAAACCCTTGATATTAAACTGATTAGATTCCTGGGAGACGCTAACACCCCTTGATTTGCTGGTCCGATAACGACCATTCTTAATGACACCTTGATAGTAATCACTGTTGGTTTGGCCAGTTAATTGCGTTTTAGCCTTTGAACCTGAGCTATTTGTATCATTTGAGAGGTTATCGACGCTGCCACAAGCCGCCAACATGAATCCAGACAAGATGATTGAAATGCCCACAAGTGCTTTTTTTAACATGATTCTCCTCCACTGTTACGTCTCATTTGCCATTGCTTCTCGAAAACGCGTCTCATCCCAAATTTCAATTCCAAGATCCTTAGCCTTATCATATTTGCTGCCAGGATCTTGGCCAACCACCACAATGTCGGTTTTTTTAGACACCGAACTGCTGACCGAAGCTCCCTGATTTTCCAGCCACTCAGTAGCATCTGGCCGCGTGATTTCTTGCAGCTTACCTGTCAAGACGACCCTTTTACCGTTAAAAAACGAGTCACTATTTTCTAGTTGCTCATCGCTAACCCCTAAATAATCCATGTTAACGCCAGCTTGCTTGAGTTGTTGAATCAGTGCTTTTGACTGCGGCATTGAAAAATAAGTTACCACGCTATCGGCAATGATCATTCCCATTGTATCAATTTCTGCAATCTCTGGGGCAGAAGCTTCCATAAGCTTATCAATATTTTTAAAACGTTGGGCAATTAGGCGAGCAGCTTTAACGCCAACGTGGCGAATACCAAGGCCATATAAGAGGCGTTCAAAAGAATTGTTTCGACTGGTATCAATTGCAGAAAGTAGGTTAGTAGCCGACTTTTCACCAAACTTGTCTAAGGTTAACAACTGATCAAAGGACAGGTCATATAACCCGGCAACATCGGTTAGCATGTGCTTTTTAAACAATTGGGCAATAATCTTTGGCCCGAGGCCGTCAATATCCATTGCATCCCGAGAAGCAAAGTGGGTAAGCCCTTCCTGTAATTGGGCTGGGCATTGTGGATTAATACACCTTAAAGCAACTTCTTCGTCTAAATGGACGAGCTCAGAGCCACACGAAGGGCACTGAGTTGGAATGGGATAAGGCTGGCTATCCTTTGGCCGTTTTTCAGCAATATATTGAGAGATTTCTGGAATAATATCGCCAGCTTTATGTAACTTAACGGTGTCACCAACTCGAATATCCTTTGCTTCAAGATAATCCGGATTATGAAGTGAAGCCCGGCTCACCGTTGAACCAGCCAATGTCACCGCGTCCATAACAGCTGTCGGCGTCACAACCCCGGTTCGCCCAACGGTCCATTCGATGTCTCGGACAACCGTCTGGACTTCTTCGGGTGGAAACTTAAAAGCAATTGCCCAGCGAGGAACTTTAACGGTTGCCCCAAGCGAGCGTTGTAATGGCAATGAATTAACTTTAATCACAATCCCATCGATCCCATAGGCCAATCCATCTCGAAGCTGTTGGTATTTATCAACGTAAGTATCAATTTCCGTCATTGAATGAGCAACTTGATAACTGGGATTAATCGTAAAGCCCAGCGCTTTGAGTTCCTCTAACAAACCACTTTGGGTATCGGCCTTTAGATCATCATAATCGGCCACGTTGTACATAAATGTACTTAATTTTCGCCGCGCCGTTACTTTAGGATCCAATTGGCGCAAACTGCCCGCCGCCGCGTTTCTCGGATTGGCAAACGGCGCTTGCCCGTTATTTTGCCGTTCTTCGTTTAGTGCTGCAAATGACGCTTTTGGCATGTAACATTCGCCTCGAACTTCAATGTTAATCGGTCGGCTGAGCTTTCGAGGAATTGATTTGATGGTCTTTAAGTTACGAGTAATGTCTTCGCCGATCTGTCCATTTCCCCGCGTTGATCCCTGAACAAAAATGCCATTTTCATACCTCAATGAGACTGCCAAGCCATCAATTTTTAGCTCACAATTGTACTCAAACGGCACTGATTCTGTACTCGTCAGGCGATCAACAAAGTCACCGAGCTCTTCTTTAGAAAAAACATCGCCTAGAGATAACATTGCAATGTCATGTTGAACCTTGGTGAATCCCGGTAGCGTGTGATCCCCCACCTTTTGGGTTGGGGAATCAGGCGTCACAATTTGAGGAAATTTGGTTTCCAGTTCAACTAATTGTTGATAAGTACGATCGTAAACCGCATCTTCAACACTCGGTGAATCATAAGTATAATATTCATCCGCCCATTGATTTAATTGGGACCGTAATTGGGCTGCTTGATCAGCAGCCTGCTTTTCATTAAGTCCTTCAAAAGCCACGATAACACCTTCTGTTAATTGATTTCATTAAGATTCCTGCTTTTTAATGGGGGCGAACGCCGCTAACAGCCGCTTGATCCCCTGTTGTTGAAAGGCAATGTCTAATTCCATGTCTTCGCCAGTCCCGCTGACTTTAACAACCGTTCCCGTTCCCCAAGCCTTATGAGAAACTTTGTCGCCAACTTCCCAAGCCTTCTTATCAGCACCAGTTCCCTTTGGTTTTTGGACAATTTGATCCGGTCGATGATAGGTTGTTGCCGTTGCTCTGGCCGTTCGCCGATCAAAGGGGGTACTAAGTGGGGTGTTTGCTTGTTGTGGATTATCGTAATGGATTAATTCCGGCTTGATTTCATTCACAAAGCGCGATTCCGGGTTATTTTGCCGCCGACCATATAACATTCGTGAATAAGCATTCGTGAGATATAGTTTTTCCTTTGCTCGCGTAATACCAACGTAGGCAAGCCGACGTTCTTCTTGGAGTTCATCCTCATCTTCGCTCGCCCGTGACAATGGAAACAGACCTTCTTCCATTCCCATCAAAAAGACAACTGGAAATTCGAGTCCTTTAGCAGCATGTAAGGTCATCAAAGTCACTTGGGCATTATCTTCTTGTAAATCATCTTGATCAGAGACCAAGGCCAAGTCGCTTAAGAAATTGACTAAATTATCTTGACCAGTGGCCTCAGTATTATCTTCATCGTACTTTTGAGTAACGGAAATAAACTCTTCCAGGTTTTCTAACCGCGTTTGGGATTCTAGCGACTTAGAAGCCTTTAAGCTACTTGAATAACCACTTTTATCAAGTAATTCTTCCGTGAGTTCCGTGATGGTCATCGACGCCATTTGGTTATAAATTTTACGAATCATTTGTTCAAATGTTGAAATCGAGTTTTTAGCCCGCGCAGAAATTTCATTCGCTAAATCAACATTTTGCGCAGCGTCAAGCAAGCTCCAGCCATGATCGTTCGCAAATAATCGAAGCTTTTCAAGGCTGGTTTGACCAATTCCTCGCTTAGGTTCATTAATCACCCGCTCAAAGCTCATTGAGTCATTGGGATTGGCAAGTAGGGTTAAGTACGATAAAATGTCTCGAATTTCTTTTCGATCATAAAACTTGTGCCCGCCAACCATCGTGTATGGAATATTCGACTTTAACAACGTTTCTTCAATCACTCGAGATTGCGCGTTCGTTCGGTATAGGATCGCAAAGCTGCCATAATTGCGGTTGGCCTTTCTCATTTCCTCTTGAATTTTGGCAACAACGTACCTCGCCTCGTCAGTTTCGGTTTGGCCACGATAATAGGAAATTTGATCTCCCTGCGCATTTTCAGTCCAAAGATTTTTGTCTGCCCGATTATCATTATGGGCAATGACCGAATTAGCGGCATCTAAGACTGTCTTAGTTGACCGATAGTTTTGCTCTAATAGCGTTACGTGGGCAGCTGGGTAATCTTTTTTAAAGTTCAAAATATTTTGCATGTTAGCGCCCCGCCAACCATAAATGCTTTGATCAGCGTCACCAACAACGCAAATATTTTGACTTTTCTGAGCTAAAGTATTCACTAATTGATACTGGGCTTCATTGGTATCTTGATACTCATCAACGTGAATGTAGTGGAACTTGTCTTGATAGTAGGCTAAAACATCTTGATGCTGCTCAAACAACTGAATGGTCATCATAATCAAATCATCAAAATCCAAGGATTCATTTTGCCTTAACTCCGATTGATAACGTTCGTAAACGTCAGCCACAATTTGATCGAAGGCACTCACTGCCTGGGCTTTGTAGTCCTTTGGTGTTAGCAAATCATTCTTAGCGTTTGAAATTGAGGAGAGAATCGCCCGTGGGTCAAATTTTTTGGGATCAATATTGAGGTCACGCAACACCCGCTTGACCAACGTTCGCTGCTCACTTGTATCCGCAATGGTGAATGCCCGATTATAACCTAGCAAATCAATGTTTCGTCTTAAAATCCGCACACACAAAGCGTGGAAAGTTGAAACCCAAACATCGTTACCGCTTTCGTCTAATAGTTTAGAAACTCGCTCACGCATTTCTTTAGCGGCTTTATTAGTAAATGTAATTGCCAAAATATGCCACGGCATTACGTGATCATGCTCAATAATATAGGCAATTCGGTGTGTCAAAACGCGTGTTTTGCCACTACCAGCACCAGCCATGATTAAAACCGGCCCTTCAGTATGAACAACGGCGTCTTTTTGGTCTTTATTTAACCCTTTTAATAAATTTTCTTCTGCCACTAAAAATTTCATCCTCTCATATTTATCTCGTCAATTATACCAAAGATTAGCGGCTTTGGCTCCCCACGAAAAACAATAAAAAAAGCCGGAAAATCCGACAATTATTTTTTTTGATATTTAGTTTGATAGTCAATATCCTGCCAAATGCCAGTCGCTTCCAGCTGCATCAGTGTTTCAGAAAGTGAGGTTGTTGGAATTAAAACATTGCCAACTGGTTGATCATCATCGTTAGGCTGATTGCCGTAAATGGTAAAATGCCAATTGCCCTTAATCACCCACTGGGTTTTGACCCGTTGATAATCTTTTTTGCGAATCGTTTGATAAACGGTCGGGGTTGCTGCTTCGATCTTTGTGAGCGGCAAACCGGCAATCGCCCGTATATGCTGCTCAAATTCGTCCACATTGGCAGCATAGTTAAAGACAAAGCCAGCTGGACTTAGCAACGGGGCCACTCGGCTTACATAAATTGAGCCGCTCTTAGCCAAGAAGAGACTCACTTCAAACGTCCCCACGTAATCCAAATTATGGGTGATCTCTTTGGTAATCCGCTTCATTTCTTTATCGACACTGGGATCTAACTGGGGCGGGGTATAAGCCGTCATGAGTTGATTCTGGTGATACATCACTTCAACACTGGGAAAAATAGCTTGCTTCCCATCGGCTGTTCTGGTGACGATCATCGAATAATCAATATCGTGTTCAACGTATGACTCTAAAATATAGGTCCCGGCGTCCAAAAAGCCGGATGCCAAAACGATATCTGCCTGGTTTTTGATCAATAACTCTTTACCATTCAACAGTCCCCGCTGAATGGGCTTTAAGATTGCCGGGTACCCAATCGAATTAATCGCCTGATAAATATCTTCCAAGGTGACGATTGTTGAATATGGCACCATGTTAATGTTGAGGGTTTCAAAGAAGCTCCGCTCAATGACACGATCTTGAATAATATCTAATAACCCATCTTTTTGCGGCACCGAAGTAAATTGAGAAATATACCGAATAATTTCTGAATCGATGAAATCGTCGTCATAGATAACCGCATCACAACGCTCAGCAAACATCTTTAAAGTTTGTTTGTCGTCGAGTGGGCCAATGTATTGATAATCAGCAAGGACCATCGCCTTACTATTCTCATCTGCACTATACATCCCAACTTTAAAGCCCATTTTTTTAGCAGTCATTAAAAGAATCGGCGTACTTGCGCGCTCGCCTAGAATTCCAATTGTCTGCCCTGGATAAAGAACACTTGCTTCTGCCAATTACTTCACTACTTTCATCCTATTATTCTTATTCACAAATCACTCCGAATTGATTGTACTACAACTTCCCTATTCGACAAAAGTCACTTTCTGATTATCCAATGAGGCAATCCTTGCCAAAGATTCTAGGCGGACACCCGTTTTTTCAATCATTGAGCGGCCTTTTTGGAAACTTTTCTCAATCACAATGCCAACACCCGCAACTTCAACGTGAGCAAGCTTCGCAATTTCAAGCAGTCCCTGAACTGCTTGACCATTTGCCAAAAAGTCATCGATGATTAAAATATGATCATCTGGTTGTAGAAACCGTTTGTCGACACTGATATCGTTGCTCACCTGCTTGGTGTAAGAATAAACGTTAGCTGTATAAAGATTATCCGTCAAGGTTAAGCTCTTATGCTTCCGAGCAAAAATTAACGGAACCCCTAGATGCAGGGCGGTCATTAAAGCTGGTGCGATCCCTGATGATTCGACGGTCACGACTTTAGTGATCGTTTCATGCTTAAACAGTTCGGCAAATTCCTCACCAATTTGATCCATTAATTTCGTATCTACCTGGTGATTCAAAAAGTTATCCACTTTCAAGACGTTTCCAGGTAAAACGGTACCGTCCTCGACAATTCGCTTCTTAAGTAACTCCATTACAAAATTCCTTTCTAATCATCATATTGATACAACTGATACTTCTTAATAATCGAAACCAGTTTTTGGGTATAGGTCGGATCGGTTGCATAACCATCCTTTTGAAGCGCATCAGCCGCTTGCATATAGTTGGTCGCAGCTGTTACATCCTGATACTGATTTGGATTCCATTTGGTGCCATACGCTAACAATCTGGCGTGATCAGCCAAAGAATCGTTCCAATCTTGATAAACCTGAAAATGGGCTTTAACAGTCACGTATCGGCCGTTAACAAATTCCTGCGTATCTAAATAGACCGAATCGCTACTGGCGCCAGTCCCTTGAGCTTTGACACCAAATAGATTGTGATACTCGCTTGCAAGTTTGCTAGTTCCCCAATCCGATTCGAGGATTGCCTGTGCCAAAGTGACGCTTGGCAAAACATTGTACTGTCCTTGAAGTCGTTGAGCCTCTGGGGCAAGTTTCTTGATGAATTTTTGATGTTCGACGGCCATTTCAGTATTGTTGTTATCAAGTTTACCAGTATTAGGATAAGGATTCGATAATGATCTAAATCCTAAGATAATCATGAGGCCAAAAAAGATGAGTACCAACATGACAATCGTATTAGACCGTTTCACCCGCCGTCGTTTTCCGTATTTAGCCAATCCAACCTCAAACTTTCTAACTTTAATTAATTTTAACGATAAATGTTCATAAGAGCAATTACTATTTCAGAATTCCCGTCTATCTGAGTAAGGATAATTGACAAATGGCTCAATATCAGTTATGTTATCACTTGACACTTAATTATGGAGATGGAAACCAATGGCTAAAAACACCGAAGTATCAGAAGCCCAATCTAAGTTTCACGTTGGTGATGAGGTTTCATTCAAGATCGAAAGAAAAACGTTTAAAGGTTATATCGATAAGGGATATACCAATTCATTTCTGATTACATTCGAATCAGATGATCCCGAAATCATTGATAAGTACCACAAGAAAGTTGTGATTAACAATCGCCACCTGAAGCTGATTAAAGCGGCGCCTCGCGTTGAAGATGACTCAGATGAAGATGACGAAAAGGATCCCAAGGACACAAAGAAGTCTAATAAAAAATCCTGATCAGTTAGCATGAGGATGAGACAAATTTTGATTTGTTTCATCCTCTTTTTATTGCTGACAATTGTTACGTCCGCCGCTTAATGATTCGATCAAGCGGCGTGGCAATCAAGGGCGTGACGATGCCACTAAAAATGGCTTCGGGCACCCCGTTTGTGCCAACCACTCCAATCAAGTAAGGCAACAGCTTCTCCATGTTAATTTGATACAGCTGTGGCGCTTTTGATTTATAAAACAGATAAATGAGACCAAGCACTAAGACGGTATTTGTTAGCGACCCGAGGACCGCTGCAATCGAAATACTTACTGACTGGCGTTTGAGGCGTTTTTTTAAAGCAACGTATGCCCACCCGGCCACCAGTCCAATCATAATTCGGGGGAAGACTGAAATAATCGGGTTAACAAACACGATTGTCGCCAGTGGGCTGGTTGGCCAGATGTAAGCGCGAATGAAGGTAATGATACCCCACACACCACCAATAATTGCGCCATCCACCGTTCCCAACAGAACGGTCGCAATGACAACGGTGGTTGGAATGATTGTGATTGCAAGTGGCCCAATTGGAATATAACCAATAAGAGGAATAGACGTTTGTAAAATAATAATTGCAATAAACATTGCCAATAAATTAAGTCTCAGGGTATTGTTTCGTTTGGGCAATTTTCTCGCTCCTTTAAATTTATTGGGTTTATTATACAATAACATGTTCTATTCTAGTTTACTGATGTGCTTTAAAGTACCTTTTCAGCCAAATTTTAAGGTAAACTTCAGAATACAAAAAAACACTTCCCGATAAGAAGTGCCTTGAATGCAACGTAAATATTAACGCTTTGAAAATTGTGAAGCCTTACGAGCTTTCTTAAGTCCTGGCTTCTTTCGTTCCTTCATTCGAGCGTCCCGGGTTAATAATCCGGCTCGCTTCAATGGACCACGAAAGTCAGGATCAACAGCCAATAATGCTCGGGCAATTCCGTGACGAGTTGCGCCAGCTTGACCAGAGAATCCGCCACCATTAACGTTAACTAACGTATCATAGTTACCTAAAGTCTCAGTCACGTTAAATGGTTGCACAACAACTTCACGCAAGTTCGCAAATGGAATGTAATCCTCAATTGCTTTATCGTTCATAATAATTTTGCCAGTGCCGGGTACTAAACGTACTCGGGCGACTGAATCTTTACGACGGCCTGTGCCGCTATATTGTACTTGAGCCAATGCGAGTTCCTCCTTAAATTAGGTTAGTGATGTCAAATGCTTCCGGCTTTTGAGCTTGATGATCATGTTCAGGACCTGCATAGACATGTAACTTCAAACCAATCTTATGACCTAATGTTCCATGAGGAAGCATGCCTTTAACTGAAGTTTCGATTAATTTTTCTGGGTTCTTTTCACGAAATTGTCCAGCTGTCTTTTGCTTCAAGCCGCCAATAAAGCGTGAGTGATGATAATAGATTTTTCGAGTATCTTTATGACCAGTCAGTTTAACTTTACTTGCGTTAATGACGATAACGTTATCCCCTGTATCGACGTTCGGGGTAAAAGTCGGCTTATTCTTGCCTCGTAAAATTGATGCAACAACTGATGAAAGTCGTCCTAATGAAACGCCGTCTGCATCAACAACGTACCATTTGCGTTCTACTTCACCAGGTTTTGCCATATATGTTGTACGCACGTTATATTCCTCCATGTTCCTGTGTTTGTTCGACACCAAATAAGATTCCGGGGCTTATCGTGGGGCAAACAATACCAACTAACATAATACAAATTATTTTCGCGAAAGTCAATCGATTTCACAAATTATCGCTGATGCTTTGGTAACTTTGTCGGGTGTTCAGGATCATCACCTTCATAATAGACCCGCTTTAGATACAACCCTGAAGCGGGCATTGTCCGACGAGCTTGGTTTCGATCCCGTACCTTGTATAGTCGGCGAATATCACCTTCAGGTCGCATTCCAGAACCAATTTCAACGACCACCCCCACCATGATTCGAACCATATTATATAAGAAGCCGTTGCCATAAAAGACAAGTTGAATCTCATTGGCCGCCTTGTCAAAGGTTGCATTGGCTTCATAAATCGTTCGAAAATTAGAACGAGCAGTCGAGCCAGAGGCAACAAAACTGGTGAAATCATGTTCACCAATAAAATCAGTCATGGCTGATTGAACTTTGTTAATGTCAATCGGGAAGCGCCAATTACCCGTATAATTCCGCTTGAAAGGGTCTCTAAACTCACCGAGATCCAATCGATAAACGTAGCGCTTGCCGGAAACATCATAGCGGGCATGAAATGTATCCGGCACAATTTCAACTTTTTTAATCTCCATGTCAAGTGGCAATAGGCTGTTAAGGCCGCGGTAAATAGCTTGGGTTGGCAAATCAAACGGAAAATCAAAGTGGACCACTTGCCCTAATGCATGGACGCCAGCATCAGTTCGACCCGATCCATAAACAACAATCGGTGGCTTTGGCTTTTTAGCCATCAGATTCACTTTTTGGGTCAAAACGCCTTCAATCGTTCGTTGGTTTGGCTGGCGCTCAAAGCCGCTAAATAGTGTTCCATCATATGCCAGTGTAACTTTATACCGAATTGTGATCACCTCAATGTTTTCTAATCCATAAAACCAACCCGCCAACCGCTAAAAATGCAAGCCAGCTGATGGTATCTTTTCCTTGCCAACGGTAGACCCGATATTTGCTTCGGTGCTCACTATCTGAAAATCCCCGCGCTTCCATGGCCGTTGACAGGTTTTCCGCGTGATTGATGGCACCTGTAAATAAAGGTACCAAAAGCGGGACAGCAGCTTGAACCCGATGCTTTAAACTGCCAGACCCAAAGTCAACCCCTCGAGACCGCTGGGCATTCAAAATTGTTCCCATTTCGTCCATTAGGGTCGGGACAAACCGCAGCGCGATTGATAACATCAGGGCAAGCGTATCAACAGGAAAATGGATCTTCTTAAGCGGCTTAAGAACCGTTTGAACACCATCGGCAATTGCTAAAGGGGTCGTTGTGAGTGTCAAAACCGTTGAAATCATGATGATTAGCAAAAATCTAATAAAGATATAGCCACCGTTAATCAAGCTTAAATCAGAGATTGAAAACGGCCCCCATTGCCAAAAAACATGACCGCCCGCACTAAAAAGGATCTGCAGACTAACTGTAAAAATGATCAGCCAAATTAGCGGCCGAATTCCTTTAAGAAAAAATGTGATTGATACTCCTGAAAGTAAGACAACGACTATAATCAGCGCAGCTAAAGCGCCATAGGAAGCTAAATTGTTTGCAAAAAAGATGACTACCACAAAGTAGAAACTCAGGGTTAGTTTTGACTGCGGACTCATCTGATGAATCCATGAATTCCCAGGTAAATAGCGGCCAAAAAGGAAGTTATTCATTCATACTGTCTCCCTTCGCTACAAGTTCAGCAATCCGATCAGCAAGTTGATTGACCGTTAACGGCAGCTTACCCATAGGGATGCCAGCGTCAATTAATCTTTGCGCAAATTCAGTACTGCTTGGTAAGTTTAATTGCCTCTCATATACCCATTCAGGATCTGCAAAAATTTGAGCCGGCGATCCAGTCTTTACAATTTTGCCCCGATCCATGACAATGACTTGAGAAGCGTAATTCACAACGTCATCCATCTGATGTGTTACTAGAATGATCGTCATTTGATCGTGATCATGCAGGCGCTGAGCCAAGGTCATCATTTCTTTGTGACCCTGAGGATCTAATCCAGCAGTTGGTTCATCTAAGATTAGGATTTCTGGTCTCATCGCCAAAACCCCAGCAATGGCAACCCGCCGCATTTGCCCACCCGAAAGGTCGAACGGGGACTTTTCAGCTAATGATTGATCTAAGCCAACTAGATTCATTGCATCAACAGCAGCATGCTTGGCATCCGCCTCGCTCACCCCATAATTCTTTGGGCCAAACATAATATCCTTAATCACCGTCTCTTCAAATAATTGCTTTTCAGGAAATTGAAAAACCATGCCAACATGGCGGCGAAATTCTTTCAAATTTTTGTTAGTAGTTGTCGGCGTGATCAGCTTATCATGCACTTTAATTGTTCCTTGAGTTGGCTTTAACAAGGCATTAATGTGTTGGACCAGTGTCGACTTACCACTCCCTGTGTGCCCAATGATGGCCGTAAATGAATTTTCGGCAATCGTCACCGAAACATCATTAAGTGCGTCTTGGGCATAAGGGGTTTTGGCTTGGTACGTATGGGTTACGTGGTCGAAACTAATTGCTTGATCCATGTGATTAACTCCTCGCTATTCAAGTATTCCTTAGCTGCATGAACGCTTCGCTTCGATAATGCCGCAATCAATTGGGAAGTGTAAGGAACATCCAAGCCAATTTGTTCAAGTCGTTTGGGATGTTTGAAAATTTGGGCTGGCGTATCCTCATCAATTTTTTGCCCCTTATTGATAATAACAACCCGGTCTGCGCCAGCGGCTTCGTCAATATCATGGGTAATCGAAATAACCGTCAAGTGATTCTTCTCCTTGATCTGCCGAACTAAGTTTAAGATATCCTGGCGTCCACGTGGATCCAGCATACTCGTTGCTTCATCCAAAATAATAATTTCTGGACTTAACGCAATAATACCGGCAATCGCTACTCGTTGCTTTTGACCACCAGATAAATTAGCCGGGATTCGGTCTCGAAATTCCCACATATTTACACTCTTTAAACTTTGCTTAACAATATCATGCATCTTTTGGCGATCAACTTGTCGATTTTCCAGCCCAAACGCAACGTCGTCCTCAACCGTGGCCCCAACAAATTGGTCTTCTGGATTTTGAAAGACCATGCCAATCTTATTACGAATTTTCAGAACATTGGCATCATTAACTGGCATCCCAGCTACCAAAATTTGACCTTTGGTTAAGACGTTGAGGCCATCAATTAACCTAGCCAGCGTGCTTTTACCGCTACCGTTTTGCCCAATAAGTGCCAGCCACTCGCCTTGATGAACATCGAGTGATAGCCCATCAAATAAGCGTGGCTGGTTGGAATAATTGAATGAAATGTTTTGAATTTGAATAATGTCTTTCATTGATGCGTTCCTCATGATTTAACTGCTCAACTCAATAGATTTATGTACAAAAAAATCACTTACAGGAGATCAGTGCGTGAGCGAAACCTCACATTCAAACTAGACTAGGAAAGATTCCACCATCATAGCGTTCTATACCAATAACCTGAGTGATTCTCGTGAAAATATGTGATTGAACTAAAGACGGTTAGTCAACTAATTCAAGGATAACCATTGGTGCACCATCACCACGACGAGGCATGGTCTTTAAAATGCGAGTGTAGCCACCATTACGATCAGCATACTTAGTAGCTAATTCACCGAAAGTTTTTTGCAATGCAGTAGTAACGGTAATATCATCACCGTCTTCTTTAACATCAGCAACAACGTCTCGAATAAATGCAGCAGCTTGACGACGAGCATGCAAGTCACCGCGCTTACCAAGTGAAATCATCTTATCGGCAGTGGAACGAACTTCTTTAGCCTTTGCTTCCGTTGTTACAATTTGACCATGAATTAACAAATCAGTGGTTAAATTACGAAGCAATGAACGCCGATGAGCGCTGCTACGCTGTAATTTCCGATAACTCATAATTTAGATGTCCTCCTTTTTAATTTATTAGTCTTCTTTACGAAGTGAAAGGCCTAATGCAGCTAATTTTTCTTTGACCTCTTCAAGTGACTTACGACCTAAATTACGAACTTTCATCATGTCCGCTTCAGTCTTTTCAGTCAGTTCTTGAACAGTGTTAATACCGGCACGCTTAAGACAATTATATGAACGAACAGATAAGTCCAATTCTTCAATTGTCATTTCCAGCATTTTTTCTTTGTGGGTCTCTTCTTTTTCAACCATAATTTCGGTGTTTTTAGCTTCATCAGTTAAATCAACGAACATTTCAAGATGTTCAGTTAAAATCTTAGCTGCTAAACTAACCGCTTCGCTTGGCGTTATAGACCCATCAGTCCAAACATCCAAAGTAAGCTTATCGAAATCATCACGTTGGCCAACCCGGGTGCTTTCAACTTGATAGTTGACACGTTCGATTGGGGTATAAATTGAATCAACCGGAAGAACGCCAATCGGCATCTCAGAACTACGCTTCTTATTTTCGACAGCTGAAACGTAACCTCGACCCTTATTGGCAGTTAAGCGCATGTGAAAGGTAGCACCATCGGCAACAGTAGCGATGTGTAAATCTGGATTCAAAACAGTTACATCACTATCACCTTGGATATCACCGGCAGTAACATCAGCAGGACCAATGACGTCAATTTCTAAATTCTCTTCTTCATCTTCTGGCCCATCTAATTTCAAAGAAATTTTCTTAACATTCAAGATAATCTGGGTAACATCTTCAACGACACCCTTAATGGTTGAAAATTCATGAAGAACATCATCAATTTGAATACTCGTAACTGCAGCACCAGGGAGTGATGACAATAGGGTTCGTCGTAGTGAATTACCAAGGGTAGTCCCATAGCCACGTTCAAGTGGTTCAACAACGACTTCACCATAGTTCTTAGTCTCTTCTATCTTATGAATGTTAGGCTTTTCAAATTCAATCATTCTTATCATTAACCCCTTTCAAAACGCGTGAGTCTACATGCAAAATATCAATATACCCAAACAAAATAAACTTCACTATATTGAATGTCTCTAATTAAACTCGACGACGCTTTGGAGGACGAGATCCATTGTGAGGTACCGGAGTAACATCACGAATAGCAGTGACTTCCAAACCAGTAGCTTGTAGTGCACGAATAGCAGCTTCACGACCAGAGCCTGGCCCTTTGACTGCTACTTCAACGGACTTCATGCCATGCTCCATTGAAGCCTTGGCAGCAGCTTCAGCAGCCATTTGAGCAGCAAATGGTGTTGACTTACGACTTCCACGGAAGCCCAATGCACCAGCTGATGACCAGGAAACAGCATTCCCTTGGGCGTCAGTAATCATAACTAAAGTATTATTAAAAGTTGAATGAATATGGGCAATTCCTGCCGCAATATTCTTTTTAGCCCGGCGCTTGCGACTTGTCTTTTTGTTTACCATAAAAACAGATGACCTCCTTTATTAATTATTTTCTTCTGCCTGCAGCAACTTTGCTGCCTTTTCTGGTACGGGCATTGTTCTTGGTATGTTGACCACGAACTGGAAGGCCACGACGATGACGCATTCCACGATATGAACCAATTTCTTGAAGGCGCTTGATATTCATGCTGACTTCACGACGTAAGTCACCTTCAATTTTAAGATTGCTGACAATCTCTCGAATCTTGTCTTCTTGATCTGGTGTTAAATCGCGCACACGAACATCTTCTGAAACGCCAGCTTGAGCTAGGATCTTTTCAGAAGTAGAGGTACCAATACCAAATATATACGTTAATCCGATAACAATTCGTTTGTCACGGGGTAAATCAATTCCGGCAATACGAGCCATTGAGCATACACCTCCTGTTTACGTTTATTTACCTTGGCGTTGTTTATGCTTTGGATTTGCTGAGCAAATAATCATTACTCGGCCTTTTCGCTTGATTACTTTACAATGTTCACACATTGGTTTAACTGATGGTCGTACTTTCATTTTTAATCCTCCTCGAAAAATGATGAAGACAAGAATTACTTAAATCGATAAGTGATTCTACCCTTACTCAAATCGTAAGGAGACATTTCAACCGTAACCTTATCTCCAGGGAGAATTCGAATATAATGCATCCTAATTTTCCCAGAAACATGGGCTAGAATTTCGTGTCCGTTTTCAAGCTCGACACGAAACATTGCATTTGGCAATGTTTCTACCACTTTTCCTTCAACTTCAATAACATTATCTTTAGCCACTCAATAACACCTCCAATGTTAAATTAGATTGAATTCATATAAATTAACTTGACAAACCTTTGATAGTCTAACACATCCATCATATTTCATCAATCTAATAGTCTCAACACCTGATGAATTGTGATTAAAGAGTGCTAAGGATCTGATTAACATTTTGCCAAACATCTTCAATTGATTGACTGCCGTCAACGTTGAATAGTAAGTTACGATCCTTGTAGTATGAAATAAGTGGGGTATTCATCTTAATGTTCACCTTAAGCCGATTTTTAACTGCTTCAGGCTTATCGTCTTCACGTTGATAAAATTCATGACCACCACAAACGTCACAAGTTCCCGGAACCTTTGGCATGTGGTACAACTTATGATAAGTTGCTCCACAGTTCTTACAAATGAAGCGACCGGTTAATCGATCAGTCAACAGCTTGGGATCAACGTCGATATTAATGACTGCTGACAACGGCTTACCAAGTTCATCCGCCATCTTAGCCAATGCATCAGCTTGCTCCAAAGTCCGTGGATACCCATCCAAAAGGAATCCCGGCTTCGTATCATCCTTTGCTAATCGTTCTTTGACGATACCGTTTGTCACTTCATCTGGAACTAGATTACCTTTATCAGTATATTCCTTCGCTTTAAGACCGAGTGGTGTTTCGTTAGAAATCGCTTCTCGAAACATATCGCCAGTCGAAATGTGTGGAATCTGATATTTATCGACAATATATTGAGCCTGCGTGCCTTTACCAGCACCTGGCAAGCCCATCAAGATTAAGTTTAATGACATGCGACATTTCCTCCTCGTTGCCTGCAACTATCCCCGATTAAATTATTCATCAGTTGGGCGTGGCCCGTGGATGAAGCCAACATACTCACGCTTCATCATTAAACCACGAATCTGACGAATGGTTTCAATTGCAACTCCGACAACGATTAGCAAAC
The DNA here is from genome assembly GCF_016860605.1 of Lentilactobacillus fungorum. Classification (GTDB taxonomy): domain Bacteria; phylum Bacillota; class Bacilli; order Lactobacillales; family Lactobacillaceae; genus Lentilactobacillus; species Lentilactobacillus fungorum. Next base: position 313,773 of record NZ_BNJR01000016.1, on the reverse strand, counting down.
TTGTTCCACCAAGGCCAATTGACTCATCTAAATTCCACAAGTTTTGAGCAATCAATGGAATTAATGACACGACCCCTAAGAACAATGCACCAACTGTACTTAATTTCATCAACAAATCGGAAACGTATGATTGTGTTTCATGTCCCGGCCAAACACCCGGAATGTAACTTCCTTGCTTTTGCAAGTTTTCAGATAACTTCTCTGGGTTTACTTGAACAAAAGCATAGAAGAACGTAAACATGACAATCAGGATCGTATAAAATGCAGCTCCGGTCGGTGTTTGCATATTAAACACGTTGTTTAATATTTGAAACCAAGTTGCAGTTGAGTAATTATTTTGAAATGCCATCAAAATGGTTTGTGGCGTTGCAATAAATGAACTTGCAAAGATAACTGGAATAACTCCAGCAACGTTAACCTTCAAAGGTAGGTAACTGCTACCAGGTGAACCAGAAACTCTTCTAGTATATTGAATTGGCACTCGCCGTTCTGCTTGTTGAACCCAAGTCACAAACGTTACAATTACCAAAACAATAATCAAGAGTGCAATGGCAAAAAGAATCGGTTGCCATAAATCCGAACCACTAACGCCAACAAAATATTGTTGCCATAATGATTGCAGTCCAACTGGAATTCTAGCAACGATACCGGCGAAGATAATCATGGAAATACCATTTCCAATTCCCCGTTCGGTAATCATATCACCCATCCAAGTGGTCAACATTGTTCCACCAGTCAAAATCAAGCCAATGATCACAAATGTTTTAATACTTGGATTATTAACCAAATTCAAACTACTCAATTGGTTAAACCCAGCAGTAATTCCAACGGATTGGAAGAAGGCCAAGATAACGGTTAAGTACCGGGTGTGCTGATTTAGCTTCCGCCTACCAACCTCTCCTTGCTTACCCCATTCAACGTACCGTGGAACAATATCCATTTGGAGCAATTGGATGATAATTTGAGCAGTAATGTATGGTGATACCCCCATTGCAAAAATCGAATAGTTGGTAAGACCACCACCACTGAATGTATTCAGAATGCTAACAAGCCCTGAAGAAGCGACCGATTGAAGTGCTTTCGCGTTAATACCGGGAACAGTTATGTATGCTCCCAATCGGAATATAACTAAAACAAAAAGCGTAAAGAGAATTTTGTTTCGAATTTCCTTAACCTTGAACGCACCTGCCAAAGTCGAGAGCATTAAACCACCTCGATTTTACCGCCTGCATTTTCAATAACGGATTGTGCAGCTTTCGAAAATTTATTAGCTTTAACAGTTAACTTCTTGCTAAGTTTGCCGTCACCAAGAATTTTGATTCCTGATTTAACATTTTTAACAATTCCAGAAGTTTGAAGCAATTCTGGCGTTACTTCAGTACCATCATCGAAACTCTCTAATTTGGCAACATTAACGACCGCATATTCTTTTCGATTAATATTATTGAAGCCGCGCTTAGGAGTTCGACGATACAATGGCATTTGGCCACCTTCGAATCCTACCCGGGTCTTACTTCGAGCCTTTTGACCCTTTTGACCACGACCAGCAGTCTTTCCCTTTCCTGCTGAACGGCCACGACCTTTACGAGTCCGCAATGAACGAGAACCTTCTGCAGCTTTCAATTCATGTAATTTCATGAAATTGGCACCTCCTTACAAATGATTTAGTCTTTAACTTGTTCAACTTCAATTAAATGAGCGATTTGGAACAAAGCCCCACGAATAGATTCGTTATCTGGTTTGACAACGGTACTATTAACTCGGCCAAGGCCAAGTGCCTTCACAATTTTACGTTGCTTAGGGAGGCGGTGAGTTACGCTACGTTTTAAAGTAATTTTTAATTGAGCCATTTAAAACACCCTCCTTATTCAGCTAAATGTTGGGTCGAAACACCACGTAGAGCTGAAACTTCTTCAGCACTCTTCAGTTCAACTAAGCCTTGGAATGTTGCCCGAATAACGTTAATTGGTGTGTTGGAGCCTAAACGTTTACTAGTAACATCATCAATGCCAGCTAATTCCATAACGGAACGAACAGCACCACCGGCTGCAACTCCAGAACCTTCTTCAGCGGGTTTCAACATAATGCGGCCACCACCAAAAGTTCCCAAAACTTCGTGAGGAATTGTTGTACCAACAATCGGAACCTCAATCAAGTTTTTGCGAGCTGCTTCAACTGCTTTACGAATGGCTTCTGGAACTTCTTGGGCTTTACCAGTTCCAAAACCAACATGACCGTGCTTATCGCCTACAACTACTAAGGCAGCAAAACGAAGACGACGACCACCTTTAACAACTTTAGTGATCCGGTTAATTGATACGACGTTATCTTCAAGCTCTAACTTTTCGGGATCAATAAATTTCTTCATGTGCGGTTATTCCTCCTTTTTAGAATTCTAGCCCGTTTTCACGAGCTGCATCGGCAAGAGCTTGAACCCGGCCATGATACAAATAGCCACCACGGTCAAAAACAACCGTCTTGATATTCTTTTCGCTTGCACGTTGAGCTACTAGTTTACCAACACTGGCTGCCTGTTCAGTCTTGTTTTCACCACTGACTGCAGAATCAAGTGTTGAGGCACTAACAAGCGTTACACCCGCTACGTCATCAATTACTTGAGCGTAGATGTTTTTATTAGAACGATAAACATTTAAGCGTGGGCGCTCGGCAGTACCAGAAATTTTGTTGCGGACACGATTATGACGGCGTTTCCGACTCTTATTTTTATCTGGTTTAGAAATCAAAATAGTCACCTCAAAATTTTATTAGGCTGATAGTTTACTTACCAGTCTTACCTTCCTTACGAATAATATGTTCATTCTCGTAACGAATCCCCTTGCCTTTGTATGGTTCAGGTGAACGAACATCACGAACAGCTGCAGCAAAATCGCCAACATACTGTTTGCTGATACCACTAATATGAATTGTTGTATTGTCAGGTACTTCAACAGTAATGTTATCAGGTACCTGCATCTCAACTGGGTTTGAATAACCAACGTTTAACGTTAAGGTTTTACCCTTAAGTTGCGCACGGTATCCAACACCGACAAGTTTCAATGTTTTCTTAAATCCGTTGGTAACTCCTTCAACCATGTTGTTGAAGTTGGCACGAGCAGTTCCGTGTAAAGCCCGAACTTTATCGTTGTAATCGCCAACAGGTTCGAAGTTAACTTCGTTGTCCTTAACATTCATCTTGACATGTGGCGTCATTTCACGACTTAAAGTTCCTTTAGAACCCTTAACAGTAACAACGTTACCATCGGTCTTAATTTCAACACCTTTAGGCAAGACAACGGTTTTATAACCAATTCGACTCATTAATCACACCTCCAATTTAATGAAATGATTACCAAACGTATGCTAGTACTTCGCCGCCAATTTTTTGGGCGCGAGCTTGTTTATCAGTAATGACACCGTTTGACGTAGAAATAATCGCAATTCCAAGGCCATTTAAAACCTTAGGAACAGCATCTGCTTTAACGTATGAACGCAGACCTGGCTTAGAGATTCTTTTCAATCCAGTGATGACACGTTGCTTATCCTTTCCATATTTCAGGAAAACCCGGATAACGCCTTGCTTGTCATCTTCGATATATTCAACATCGCGAACAAAACCCTCACGTTTGAGAATTTCAGCAATGTCTCGTTTGATTTTTGATGCGGGAACTTCAACTGTTTCATGGTAAACCATGTTCGCATTCCGAATGCGAGTTAAAAAGTCCGCAATTGGATCAGTCATAGACATCAGCGCACAACCTCCTTTTTATATATTACCAACTAGCTTTCTTCATGCCGGGAATTTGACCTTTATGGGCAAGTTCACGAATGCAAAGACGGCATAAATGAAATTTCTTATATACTGAACGAGGTCGTCCACAGCGCTCACAACGCGTGTAGTTCTGAGTTGAGAACTTTGCAGGGCGTTCACTTTTTACAATTAATGATTTTTTAGCCAATGTGAAACCTCCTCATTATCTAGCGAATGGCATACCGAATTGAGCCAACAATTCATGTGACTCTTCATCAGTGTTTGCAGTAGTTACGATTACGATATCCATTCCTCTAACGCGATTAACGTTATCATAATCAATTTCTGGAAAAATTAATTGTTCCCGAACACCTAATGTATAGTTACCCCGACCATCGAAGGCCCGAGTGCTAACACCATGGAAGTCACGAACACGTGGCAAGGAAACGTTGATCAACTTGTCTAAAAAGTCGTACATCCGGTCTCCTCGAAGTGTCACTTTGGCACCAATAGCGTTTCCTTCACGTAATCTAAAACCGGCAATTGACTTTTTGGCTTTGGTAATCAAAGGCTTTTGGCCTGAAATCAAAGCAAGTTCAGAAACGGCTTCGTCAAGGTTTTTAGCATTAGTAACCGCGTCACCAACACCCATGTTCAATACGATCTTATCAATCTTTGGCGCTTGCATTACTGATTTATAATTGAATTTTTCCACCATATGTGGAGTGATTTCACTATTGAATTTTTCTCGTAAACGACTTGTCATTTAAAGGGGATCCTCCTTTCGTTATAGATTAATCAATCGCCTTTTGCGATTTCTTTGAGTAACGGATTTTTTTGCCATCTTCAATTTTGATACCAACCCGAGTTGGTTCATTTGTTGATGGATCAATTAGCATGACTTTTGAAACGTGGATTGGTGCTTCAGCATCCACAATTCCACCTTGTGGGTTTGTAGAAGAGGCTTTAGTATGCTTTTTAACCTTATTAACGCCTTCAACAATCACACGATCCTTTGAAGTGATCGTTTTGGTAACTGTTCCTTCCTTACCCTTGTCCTTGCCACTAATAACACGAACTTTGTCACCAGTTTTAATGAACATTTATGGCACCTCCTTATATCCTGGTTGTGATTAAAGTACTTCTGGGGCTAATGAAACAATCTTCATGAAGTTGTTATCACGTAATTCACGAGCAACCGGGCCAAAGATACGAGTGCCTTGGGGACTCTTGTCATCACGAATTAAAACTGCAGCATTTTCGTCAAAACGAATATATGAACCATCAGTACGGCGGGTAACTGCCTTGGTACGGACAATAACGGCCTTGACAACATCACCCTTTTTGACAACGCCACCTGGTGTTGCTTGTTTTACCGTAGCAACAATGGTATCGCCGATTCCGGCATACCTTCTAGTTGAGCCACCTAAAACTTTAATAGTAAGCAATTCTCTTGCACCTGAGTTGTCGGCAACTTTTAATCGACTTTCTTGTTGAATCACAGGTATATCCTCCCTTCATCGTTAAATATAGAATACGATAATTAACTGATAATTAATTAAGTTAAATGATAACCGCTTTTTCAACAATTTTGACCAGACGGAATCGTTTTGTCTTTGACAATGGACGAGTTTCCATAATCTGAACCGTATCGCCGATTTTAGCTTCATTATTTTCATCATGAGCGGTGAATTTCTTTGAGTAACGAACACGTTTGCCATATCGCGGATGAGTCTTGTAAGTCGAAACTTCAACCGTAATGGTCTTATTACTCTTGTCAGAAACAACCCGTCCCTGATAAACTTTACGCTCGTTGCGTTCTTCAGCCATTAATTATACCTCCCTTATCGTATTCTACTTGTTTAATTCTTGTTGACGAAGTGCCGTCTTGATTCGCGCGATATTTTTTCGAACTTGCTTTAATCGTGCAGTATTTTCCAATTGACCAGTGGCTAGTTGGAAACGAAGATTGAACAATTCATCTTTGTAATCTTTTTCTTTATCAATCATTTGAGCAGTGGTTAACTTACTAATATCTTTAGCCTTCATTTGATTCGCCACCTACTTCCTCACGTTCTATGATCTTTGTCCGAACAGGAAGCTTGTTTGATGCAAGACGTAATGCTTCATGGGCCGTTGCTTTATCAACGCCACCAATTTCAAACAATACTTTACCACGCTTAACTGGTGATACCCAGCCAGCAGGTGTTCCTTTACCATTCCCCATTCGAACGCCGACACCTTTTTCAGTATATGACTTGTGAGGGAAAATCTTGATCCAAACCTTTCCTCCACGTTTCATATGACGGGTCATCGCAATACGGCATGCTTCGATTTGACGGTTGGTAATCCAATGAGAATCAAGTGCTTGTAATCCGTAGTCACCGAAAGTAACCGTCTTACCGCCCTTGGCAGCACCACGAAGCTTGCCACGATGTTCACGACGATGCTTAACACGTTTAGGTACTAACATGTTTATTTCCCTCCTTTATCAGCGTCACTGTTCTTTGGCTTTTCAGGGAGAATTTCACCACGATAGATCCAAGTCTTGACACCAATTGAACCATATGTCGTAAAGGCTTCAACCCATGAGTAGTCAATATCTGCTCTCAAAGTATGCAATGGAACAGTACCATCAGAATAACTTTCAACTCGAGCCATGTCAGCACCGTTAAGTCGGCCGGCAACCTGAGTCTTGATACCCTGAGCACCGGCACGCATTGTCCGCTGCATTGCTTGTCTCATTGCCCGACGGAATGCAACTCGGCCTTCCAACTGACGAGCAATGTTTTCACCAACTAATTTAGCATCCAAATCAGGCTTTTTGATTTCAATGATGTTGATGTGAACACGCTTGCCAGTCAGGTCGTTGAGTTCTTTTCTAAGACTTTCAACTTCAGATCCACCTTTACCAATTACCATTCCAGGCTTAGCAGTATGAATTGAAACGTTGACACGGTTTGCAGCCCGTTCAATTTCAACAGTAGAAACTGACGCGCTAGCAAGTCGTTTTTCAATATATTTACGAATTTGCAAATCTTCGCGTAAATATGCAGCATAGTTCTTACCTGCATACCATTTTGCTTCCCAGTCGCGAATGATTCCAACTCGTAAACCATTAGGATTTACTTTATTACCCACGCGTTACCCCTCCTCTTTTTCGGATACGACAATTGTAATGTGGCTTGTTCGTTTGTTAATTGGTGATGCAGAACCTTTCGCCCGTGGTCTGAATCGCTTAAGAGTTGCACCTTCATTAACGAAGGCTTCACTTACAAACAAATTTTCGCTATCTAAATCAAAATTGTTTTCTGCATTTGCAACAGCAGATTTAAGTACTTTTGAAACTACTGGAGAAGCACCGCGGGGTGTGAAATCTAAGATTGCGGCAGCTTCGGCAACGCTTTTGCCCCGGATAAGATCAACTACAAGACGGACCTTTCGTGCGGCAATGCGAACAGTTTTAGCAGTTGCTTTTGCTGATGTAACTTGTTCAGCCATTTGTTATCCTCCTTGCTTTAAACAGTCTTCTTATCGTCAGTATTATGACCATGGAACGTCCGGGTCGGCACAAATTCTCCAAGCTTATGGCCTACCATGTCTTCTTGGATATAAACTGGAACATGCTTTCTTCCATCATAAACAGCAAACGTATACCCGATGAAGCTTGGAAAAATCGTTGAACGACGTGACCAAGTCTTAATAACGGACTTTTTGTCTTGATCTTTTTGAGCATCTACCTTTTTAAGCAAATACTCGTCGGCAAATGGTCCCTTTTTTAAACTACGACTCATTTTGCAACCTCCTCTGTATCAGTATTAATTATGATTAATTAAATTACATCTTTGAACCCTTACGACGACGCACAATAAATTTGTTTGAACGTGCCTTCTTAGAACGGGTCTTCTTACCAACTGTCTTCTTGCCCCATGGTGATAATGGTGATGGAAGACCAACTGGTGCTTTACCTTCACCACCACCATGAGGGTGATCGTTAGGGTTCATAACAGATCCACGAACATGTGGACGTTGACCTTTGTAACGAGTCCGGCCAGCTTTACCAACATTGATCAATTCATGCTCTTCATTACCAACAGAGCCAATTGAAGCCCGGTTTGTGCTCAAAACCAAACGAACTTCACCAGATGAAAGACGAACTAATGAATACTTGCCATCGCGACCAAGCAATTGAGCTGAGGCACCAGCTGAACGAGCAAGTTGGCCACCCTTTCCAGGCTTGATTTCAATGTTATGAATAATTGTACCAACAGGAATATTGGCAAGGGGTAAGGCGTTACCGACTTTAATATCAGCATCGCTTCCTGATTCAACTTTATCCCCAACCTTTAGTCCTTTAGGTGCAATAATGTATGATTTAACACCATCTACATAAACTAATAAAGCAATATTGGCGGTCCGGTTTGGATCATATTCGATTGCTTTGACAGTTGCTTCAACGTTATCTTTGTTTCGCTTAAAATCAATAACTCGATATTGATTCTTGTTTCCGCCGCCACGATGACGAACAGTCATTCGACCATAGTTATTACGGCCGGCAGTTTTGCTTTTTGATTCAAGTAAGGACTTTTCTGGCTTAGTTTTCGTAATGCCACTGTAGTCCAAACTCGTCATATTACGTCGACCGTTACTGGTTGGCTTATATGTTTTAATGGCCACAACGTTTCCCTCCTAATTTGTAAGATGATAATTATTCTTCACTGAATAATTCAATTTCTTTTGAATCTTCGGACAAGGTAACAATGGCCTTTCGACGCTTGCGGGTATACCCTTCATATCTACCTTGACGTTTTAACTTTCCTCTAACGTTCATAATGTTAACTCTAACAACCTTAACGTCAAAAATGTCTTCAATAGCCTTTTTAACTTGGGTCTTAGTTGCTCGTAAATCAACATCAAATGTGTATGTTTTGTTATCCATCTTACTGGTTGTCTCTTCAGTAATAACTGGACGTAAAATAATATCGCGTGATTCCATTATGCGAGCACCTCCTCTACTTGAGAAAGAGCAGCTTTTGTTATGATAACTTTATCGTGATCAGCAACATCCAATGTGTTAATGCCCTTTGCAGGAACAACTTTTACATTTTCCAAGTTACGTGCTGACAACAATGCTTTTTCGTTGTCATCTTCCAAAACTACTAGTGTCTTAGTTGAAACATTCAATTTGGTTAACATCTCAGCAAATGCTTTTGTCTTTGGTGTATCAAATACCAATGAATCGACAACAACCAACTTATCATCTGAAACTTTTTCAGATAATACTGACTTCAATGCTAAACGTGAAACTTTCTTTGGCAAATGATAGGAATACGAACGTGGTGTTGGGCCAAAGACAATTCCACCGCCTCGCCATTGAGGTGAGCGAATTGAGCCTTGTCGAGCTCTACCAGTTCCTTTTTGCCGCCAAGGCTTCTTGCCACCGCCACGAACTGCTGAACGGTTTTTTACGGCATGCGTTCCTTGACGTAAAGAAGCGCGTTGCATCAAAATTGCGTCAAAGACAACGTTATTGTTAGGCTCAATCCCAAAAATACCATCATTTAATGCAACCGTGCCATTTTTACTACCATCTTGTTTATATAATGCTACGTCAGTCATCTATGGTTGCCTCCCTTCTACTTTTTTGTTTTGCCGCTAACGGCTGATCTAATTGTCAGATATGATTTGTTTGCACCAGGAACGTTCCCCTTAATTAGGATGACGTTGTTATCTAAATCGGTGCTGACAACTTCAAGATTTTGAATTGTCACTGTCTTGTTACCCATTCGACCTGGTAACTTCATCCCTGGAACAACTCGGTTAATAATAACCCCAAGTGAACCTGGACGACGGTGATAACGAGAACCGTGAGTTTCTGGTCCACGTGATTGACCATCTTTATGAATGTTTCCTTGGTATCCATGACCTTTTGTTGTACCCGTTACATCAACAATGTCGCCTGGTTTAAAGACATCTGCCTTAACTTCATCAGACACTTTATAATCTCCCAGCTCAACATCTTTGATTTCTTTAATGAAGCGCTTAGGAGTAGTTTTTGCTTTGTTTGCGTGACCTTGTTCCGGCTTGTTACTAAGTACGGCGCGCTTATCAGCATAGCCTAATTGAACAGCCTCGTAACCGTCATTTTCAACGGTCTTGATTTGCATAATAACATTAGGTGTTACTTCAACGACGGTCACTGGAACTAATTCGCCGTTTTCAGTAAAGACCTGTGTCATTCCAACTTTCTTTCCTAAGATTCCTTTTCTGGTCATGAGTACACCTCCAATATATTGTTTTATTATAATTTAATTTCGATATCCACACCGCTAGGCAAGTCGAGTTTCATTAATGAATCGACTGTCTTTGGGGTCGGATTTAAAATATCAATCAATCGCTTGTGAGTCAAAATTTCAAATTGCTCACGTGAATCCTTAAATTTATGTGGTGATGCGAGCACCGTATAAATTGTTCGGTCAGTTGGTAACGGAATTGGACCCGAGATTGTGGCGCCCGTCCGTTGTGCAGTTGCAACGATCTTGTCTGCAGATTGATCTAAAATGCGGTGTTCGTATGCCTTCAAACGGATACGAATTTTTTGTTTTGCCATTGTATTCCCTCCTTCGTCTATTTTGAAAATATGACTAACTCCGTGAAAATTACCGCCAAACCCATGGCAAAGCATCCGGGTGTGTCGCAACCTTTCACATCAAAGCTAATACGTAACAGTTTTTAGGCAAACTAATCCCTAAAAACAAGTACTCAAGTATTGTACTAAAAAAAGCCCCATAAAACAAGGGCAATGACGAATAAATTCAATCTGTAATACTTTTGATATAAAGCCACGCATCTTCTTTGTCTATAAAGCCCTAGTTTATTTTAAAATCATTCCTTTATATCGTCAATGATGCCTTCACTTGGGGAATCTAATTATTGAACAATAAAAAAAGCCGGCAACTTTTTAAGCTGTCAGCTCTTTTATACGATTAATCGGCAGATGGATTGCCACCGTTTTTCTTAATAATTTCTTCTTGAATACTCTTTGGTACTGGCTCGTAATGATCAAAGGTCATCGTAAACGTACCACGGCCTTGTGATGCAGAACGAAGAGTAGTAGCGTAACCAAACATTTCAGCTAACGGAACGTATGAATGAATGACTTCAGCACCACTACGACTTTCCATACCATCAACCCGGCCACGTCGTGCGGTAACTTGACCCATGATATCACCCATGTATTCTTCTGGAACGTTGATATCAACTTTCATGATTGGTTCCAAAATAACTGGAGCAGCATTTTTAGCAGCATTCTTCAAAGCGATTGAAGCAGCTACCTTAAATGCAGCTTCACTAGAATCGACTTCGTGGTAACTACCATCGTACAACTTAGCTTTCAAGTCAACCAACGGATAGCCGGCAAGAACACCGTTTGCCAAAGATTCTTTCAAACCTTGTTCAACGGCTGGGATATATTCACGAGGAACAACCCCACCAACAATCGCATCTTCGAATTCGAATCCTTTACCTTCTTCATTAGGCGTAAATTCAATCCAAACATCACCATATTGACCTTTACCACCTGACTGGCGAATGAACTTACCTTGGGCCTTCGTTGGCTTGGTAAATGCTTCACGGTAAGAAACTTGAGGCGCACCAACCGTTGCTTCAACGTGGAATTCACGCTTCATTCGGTCAATGATGATATCCAAATGCAACTCGCCCATTCCAGCAATTAACGTTTCACCAGTTTCAGGGTTCGTTGTTGCTTTAAAGGTTGGATCTTCTTCAGAAAGCTTTTGCAAAGCAACGTTCATCTTGTCCTGGTCAGCCTTAGTTTTTGGCTCAACGGCAACTTGAATAACTGGGTCAGGAAATTCCATTGATTCCAAGTGAAGTGGGTGGTCAACATCGGTTAATGAATCACCGGTAGTGGTGTTCTTCAACCCAATGGCAGCCGCAATATCACCTGAGAAGACTTCTGGAATTTCTTGTCGATGGTTCGCATGCATTTGAAGCAAACGACCAACCCGCTCACGCTTGTCTTTGGTTGCATTCAAAATGTATGAACCTGATTCAAGAGTACCAGAATATACCCGGATATAAGTTAAACGACCAACGAATGGGTCAGTTGCCACTTTAAATGCCAAAGCCGCAAAACTAGCATCGTCGTTAGCTTTTAATTCAACTTTATCGCCTGTCTCTGGGTCGGTCGCATTGTATGGCTTAACATCAAGTGGTGATGGCAAGTAATCAATAACGGCATCCATCAACATCTGAACACCCTTGTTTTTAAATGCTGAACCAGCAAGTACTGGGAATAATTCCAAATTCAATGTGGCTTTACGAATAGCGGCCTTGATTTCAGGAATTGAAATTTCTTCACCCTCAAGGTACTTTTCCATAATGTCATCATCAACGTCAGCAAGGGTTTCAATTAACTGATCCCGACGCTTTTGAGCTTCTTCTTTATACTTGTCAGGAACGTCAACCGTATCCCATTCAGTCCCAAGTTGATCTTCATCGTAAAGGTCAGCCTTCATTTCGATCAGGTCAATAACCCCTTCAAAGCTATCCTCAGCACCAATTGGCATTTGAATTGCTAAAGGCTTAGCATTCAAACGATCCTGAATTGAGTTAACTGAGAAGTCAAAGTTAGCACCAACCTTATCCATCTTATTAACAAAGACAATCCGTGGAACATCATAATCAGATGCTTGCCGCCAAACTGTTTCAGTTTGAGGCTCAACACCGGCTTGGCCATCCAAGACAGCAATGGCGCCATCTAGAACCCGAAGTGATCGTTCAACTTCAACCGTGAAGTCCACGTGTCCTGGGGTATCAATGATGTTAATCCGGTGATCCTTCCACTGAGCAGTGGTAGCAGCTGACGTGATCGTAATCCCACGTTCCTGCTCTTGGGGCATCCAGTCCATTTGGGAAGCTCCTTCATGAGTTTCACCAATCTTGTGAATTTTACCAGTATAGTACAAGATCCGTTCAGTGGTCGTTGTCTTACCAGCATCGATATGGGCCATAATCCCAATATTACGAGTTTTTTCTAGCGGAAATTCTCGTGTGTTAGCCATTGTGTAACTCCTTCCGATTCGTACAAAAAGTGGCTAAATCAGCCACTTATTAGTTTGAGCTGTTTAAAATGCCTTTATTACCAACGATAATGTGCAAAAGCACGGTTGGCTTCAGCCATTCTATGAGTATCTTCGCGCTTCTTAACAGCAGCGCCTGTGTTGTTAGCAGCGTCCATAATTTCTCTAGCAAGACGCTCAGTCATGGTATGTTCCCCACGTGAACGAGCGTAGTTAACAATCCATCGTAAGCCCAAAGTCGTTCGACGATCCGGTCGCACTTCGATCGGTACTTGGTAGTTAGAACCACCAACTCGACGAGCCTTAACTTCAAGAACTGGCATGACATTCTTCATTGCTTCTTCAAAAACGTCAACTGGTTCGTTGTTTGTTTCTTTTTTAATTAAATCAAACGCACCATATAAAATTTGTGATGCGGTTCCACGCTTACCGTCTAACATTAAACGGTTAATCAAACGGGTTACCAATTTTGAGTTATAAATTGGATCGGGAAGTACTTCCCGCTTTTGAACATTTCCTTTTCTAGGCATTTCGTTATCCTCCTCATGATTCTATAAAACTAATATTTAGATTCCATTAGTGAGATTATTCTTTAGGCTTCTTAGTACCGTACTTAGAACGACCTTGACGACGATCTTGAACACCGGCAGTATCAAGAGCACCACGAATAACGTGATAACGAACACCAGGTAAATCCTTTACACGGCCACCACGGATCAACACAACACTATGCTCTTGCAAGTTATGACCAATCCCTGGAATATAAGCTGTCACTTCAATTAAGTTAGACAAACGAACACGGGCATACTTACGTAAAGCAGAGTTAGGCTTCTTTGGTGTCATCGTTCCAACACGGGTTGCAACCCCACGTTTTTGGGGAGCAGGAACGGTAACGGCCTTCTTCTTAAAACTATTGTAAGCATAGTTTAAAGCTGGTGACTTTGATTTTGAAGTTCTAGAATGACGTCCTTTACGGACCAATTGGTTAATTGTAGGCATCTAAAAAGTTCTCCTTTCGAGTTTCAATGTAAGTCCACACATCCAGGCGGTTCTTTTTTATGTAAAAATAAATGTGTACCGCCCAACACTTTTTGTCAGTAACAGTCAGCATGTCTGATTACTTGATTCAGGAATCTGTCACAAAAAGCACCTTGTCTAATTTATCATGCCTATCAGGTTGTGTCAATAACTCTGCGCAAAAATAACGCCTCCTTTCATTTCGTATTTAAATTAAAGAGGTGACGAAATGATATTTATACAATTTATGCTTGGCGCTAGTCTCGCTTCATTTATTGACGTCGTCGTTGATCGCGGCCTAATCGGTCAATCCATTGTTAAGCCGCGGTCCCACTGCGGCATTTGTGGTCACTTTTTAACTTATTATGACCTTGTTCCTGTCGTCAGCTTTCTTTTATTAAAGGGAAGATGTCGCTACTGTAAAGGTAAAATTCCTCAAGCGCTTTTTTTGACGGAACTTATTTTAGGGTTGATTTTTGCTGAAACATCGTGGGGACTAGCCAACCTTTCTTTTTTAGCAAACGTAACCATTCTAATGGGATTAAGCCGATTTGATATCGCTACCCAACAAATTCCACGCTTAGGTATTTGGTCGTTAGCGATAAGTTGCGGCTTGTCAAGTCACCATCCGCCCTTCCAAATTGGCATCTTCCTTATCCTATATTTAATTAGCCAATTTATTAATAAAAATCAATCGATTATCGGTAATGGTGACATTGATATCTTGTTTTGCCTTTGGTTAGCAACCAATATTAGTCTAATGCTTTGGACGACTTGTATCGCATGCGTTAGTGCGATTTTCTATCTATTAGTCTTTCCTTGGCCAAGCAATAATCAAATTCCATTTGTCCCCTTTATCATGGTTGGCTACATGATAACTAATCAATATCAAGTTCCGTTGTTAACACTGATTTGCTAATGATGATCATCAGCTTATGTATACAAAAAGAGACGCTATCCACATCGGTTAACGTCTCTTTTCTCTTACTAAAGACAATTCAAACTAACGAATTACTTCGTTGTTTTACTCTTGTTTGCGTCTTCAGCTTTCATTTTTTCTTCAAGCTCACTGATAGAATAAACGCCGTCTGTAGAAGAATTGCCGATTTCTTGTGGTTTAATACCACGATAATCAGGCATTCCAGTACCAGCTGGAATTAATTTACCAATGATAACATTTTCTTTCAAACCAACTAATGGATCATTCTTGCCCCGAATAGCAGCATCGGTCAGAACTCGAGTCGTTTCCTGGAATGACGCAGCAGACAAGAAACTATTCGTTTCAAGAGCAGCCTTCGTGATTCCAAGAAGAACTGGACGAGCCGTTGCTGGAATCCCGCCTGAAACAACCGTATCAGCGTTACTATTCTTAAAGTCAAAGATGTCCATTAAGGTACCAGGAAGAACGTCTGTGTCACCAGGATCCATAATTCGAACTTTTCGAAGCATCTGTCGAATCATGATTTCCACGTGTTTATCAGACACTTCCACACCTTGCATTCGGTAAACTTTTTGAACTTCATGCAAGAGGTAGTTTTCAGTTGAAAGAACATCTCGAACTTTCAGTAATTCCTTAGGATCTACAGAACCTTCGTTCAATGCAGAACCCCGGTGAATAAAGTCGCCCTCCGCAACCTTCATCTGAGCCGTAATTGGAACAGTGTAAGTTCTCGTATCAGATTCACCTTTAATGGTAACTTCCTTAGTTCTTTCAGCTGGATTTTCTTCGATTGATTCAACCGTACCAGTTACTTCACTAATCTCAGCTTTACCTTTTGGATTACGAGCTTCAAAGATTTCTTGAACTCGAGGCAATCCTTGGGTGATATCAGCGTTACCAGCAACACCACCGGTATGGAAGTTTCGCATCGTCAACTGCGTACCTGGTTCACCGATTGACTGAGCAGCAACCGTTCCAACAGCTTCACCAACTTCAACCTCATCACCGGTAGCCAAGTTACGGCCGTAGCATTTCTCGCAGACACCGTGAACCGTGTTGCAAGTAAAGGCAGAACGGATTGTTACTTCTTTGATGCCAAGATCATCAATTTGTTGTGCCTGGTCTTCATTAATCATCGTATTGGCTGGCACAATGACGTCACCAGTCTTAGGATTCTTAACAGTCTTGTGCGCATATCGGCCAACAATTCGATCATAAAGTGGTTCGATCATTTCATTTCCTTCAGTAATTGCACTGATGGTTAAGCCACGATCAGTCCCACAATCTTTTTCACGAACGATAACATCTTGCGCAACATCAACCAAACGACGCGTCAAGTAACCTGAGTTGGCAGTCTTAAGAGCGGTATCAGTCATTCCCTTACGAGCACCATGGGTTGAAATAAACATTTCCAACACAGATAGGCCTTCACGGAAGTTTGACGTAATTGGCAACTCCATGATTTCACCGTTAGGAGCGGCCATCAAGCCACGCATCCCGGCTAACTGCGTAAAGTTAGAAATGTTACCACGAGCACCAGAATCACTCATCATGTAAATTGGATTTTGGGGATCTTGTTCATCCATCAGACGCTTTTGAATATCATCTTTGGCATCATTCCAAATACCGATCACTCGTTCGTAGCGTTCGTGGTCCGTAATTAACCCACGACGGAACTGCTTAGTGACCATATCAACCTTTTTATGAGCGCCGTCGATGATCGACTGTTTATCAGGTAATTGAGTGATATCGGTAATTCCAACGGTTAAGCCAGACTTGGTTGACTCGTTGTAGCCTAAATCCTTCATCCGGTCAAGGAACAAAGACGTTTCGGTTACCTTATAACGCTTATAAACCTCAGCAATAACATCACTCAAGAAGCCCTTCTTGAATGGTGGTACCAATTGGGCATTCTTTAAATGCTCATGGATATCTTCACCGGGTTCAAGGAAATATTTATCATCAACATAATCATTAATGTTAGTTTCAGTTGGCTCGTTAATATAAGGAAAATCTGCCGGCAAAATCTTGTTAAAGATAATTTTACCAACTGAGGTGACCAAAATCTTACCTAATTGATCTTTAGTAAAGGTCTTCTTAGGATAAGCGTCTGCCTTAATTCCAACCCGGGTATGCCAATGCACAATCCCGTTCTTATAAGCTAACTGGGCTTCGTCGGGAGAGTTGAAGATCATGCCTTCACCTTCTCGACCAGCTTCTTCCATCGTGAGATAGTAGTTACCAATAACCATATCTTGAGATGGAGTTACAACTGGCTTTCCGTCCTTAGGGGCAAGGATATGACCAGCAGCTAGCATTAACAGTCGTGATTCGGCCTGAGCTTCATCCGATAAAGGCACGTGAATCGCCATTTGATCACCGTCAAAGTCGGCATTATAAGCTTCACAAACCAACGGATGCAACCGCATTGACTTTCCACTCACCAAAACAGGTTCAAAGGCTTGAATCCCAAGTCGATGAAGCGTAGGTGCTCGGTTTAGCAATACTGGATGTTCCTTAATAACGTCTTCCAAAACACTGAAGACATCGTCATCTTGACGCTCAATCTTACGCTTAGCGTTCTTAATATTAGAAGCTAAGTTGCGGCCAACCAGTTCCTTCATAATGAATGGCTTAAATAATTCCATTGCCATCGGAACTGGTAATCCCATTTGATTCATCCGCAAATGAGGACCCACATCGATAACGGAACGGCCGGAGTAGTCAACCCGCTTACCAAGTAAGTTTTGACGGAAGCGGCCTTGTTTTCCTTTCAACATGTGTGAAAGGGACTTCAATGGCCGATTACCAGGACCAGCTACCGGGCGGCCCCGTCGACCATTATCGATCAAAGCATCAACGGCTTCTTGTAACATCCGTTTTTCGTTTTGAACGATAATGCCAGGGGCGTTTAAATCAAGCAAGCGTTTAAGTCGGTTGTTCCGGTTGATAACCCGACGATACAAATCGTTCAAATCAGAAGTAGCAAATCGGCCGCCTTCCAATTGAACCATTGGCCGCAAGTCAGGTGGGATAACTGGGATTGCATCCATAACCATCCATGACAGTTGATTACCAGATTGAACAAACGCTTCAAGAATATCCAAGCGACGAACGGCTCGAGTCCGCTTTTGGCCGGTGGCATTCTTTAATTCGTCCTTTAGTTCGGCAACTTCCTTATCAACGTCAACATCATTTAACAAGGTTTTAATTGCTTCAGCACCAATTTGGGCCTCAAAGCGTGGCCCATATTCCTGCTTCTTTTCCCGGTACTCACGTTCTGACAGTAATTGCTTTTTCTCCATTGGTGTGTTACCTGATTCAGTAACCACGTATGAAGCAAAGTAAATAATTTCTTCAAGTGCCCGTGGGCTCATGTCTAGGACAAGACCCATTCGACTTGGGATTCCCTTGAAGTACCAAATATGCGTAACTGGAGCAGCCAATTCAATATGGCCCATTCGTTCACGACGAACCTTGGAACGGGTTACTTCAACCCCACAACGGTCACAAACGATCCCCTTGTAGCGGATTCGCTTGTACTTACCACAAGCACATTCCCAGTCCTTAGTTGGACCGAAAATCCGCTCATCGAACAAGCCGTCTTTTTCAGGCTTTAAGGTTCTATAGTTGATCGTTTCTGGTTTTTTAACTTCGCCATATGACCAACTACGGATCTTATCGGGAGAGGCTAAGCCAATTTGCATGCTCTCGAATTTATTAACATCGACCACTAATTTGACCTCCCTTAGTCATTACTGTTGTTAACGTTGGTTGACTTTGTTTCTTCTTGTTGATCGACAGCGGCCTTTTTGTCTTTGGCCTCTTGATCTTTCTTTTGAGCTAGCTTACTCAAAGCATCAACATTAACGACATCATCGTCATCATCAAGGTCTCTTAATTCGATTTCCTTATGGCTGGAATCTAGAACCTTCATGTCAAGTCCAAGTGATTGTAATTCTTTAACTAGCACCCGGAAGGATTCTGGAACACCTGGCTTTGGAATTGGCTCACCTTTTACGATGGCTTCGTAGGTTTTAACCCGGCCAACAACATCGTCAGACTTATAAGTTAGGATTTCTTGGAGTGTGTAAGCTGCACCGTAAGCTTCAAGTGCCCAAACTTCCATTTCACCAAAACGCTGACCACCAAATTGCGCTTTACCACCTAAAGGCTGTTGCGTTACGAGTGAGTAAGGACCGATTGAACGGGCATGAATCTTATCGTCAACCATGTGGGCCAACTTCAGGTAATGCATGACCCCAACGGCGATCTTCTTATCAAATGGTTCACCAGTTCGACCATCATACAAAATATACTTACCATCAGATGGCATCCCGGCTTCTTTTACAGCATCCCAGATATCTTTGTCCCGAGCGCCATCAAAAACAGGCGTCGCAACGTGGATTCCTAATCTTCTAGCAGCCATTCCCAAATGAAGTTCCAAAACTTGACCAATGTTCATTCGTGATGGCACACCCATTGGGCTCAACATAATGTCAACCGGCGTTCCATCTGGCAAGAATGGCATATCTTCTTCTGGAATAACAACGGAAACCGTTCCTTTGTTACCGTGACGGCCAGACATCTTGTCGCCAACTTGGATCTTTCGCTTTTGGGCGATATAAACCCGAACCATCCGATTAACTCCAGGTGATAACTCATCACCATTCTCACGGGTAAAGATCTTAACATCTTGGATAATGCCGCCGCCACCATGAGGGACTCTCAGTGACGTATCCCGAACTTCTCGAGATTTCTCACCAAAGATAGCGTGAAGTAAACGTTCCTCGGCAGATAATTCAGTAACTCCCTTGGGTGTTACCTTACCAACCAAGATATCCCCATCATGAACTTCGGCACCAATGCGAACAGTCCCGTCTTCATCAAGGTTCTTTAAAGCGTCCTCACCAACGTTTGGAATTTCTCGAGTCATTTCCTCAGGGCCTAACTTCGTATCCCGAGTTTCTGATTCATATTCTTCAATATGAATTGACGTGTACACATCGTCTTTAACTAATCGTTCAGAAATGGCGATCGCATCTTCAAAGTTGTAGCCTTGCCAAGTCATAAATGCAACAACTGGGTTTTGGCCGAGTGCTAATTCCCCGCCTTCCATTGATGGCCCGTCAGCCAAAATTTCATCAGCATCGACGTGATCACCAACTTTGACGATTGGACGTTGATTGTAGTTCTTGCCGCCATTTGAACGACGGAATTTCATTAATTTGTACTTATCGAGTGATTTATCATCACGGCGAACGCGGATTTCTCGAGCGTCAACGTATTCAACGGTTCCAGGGTACTTGCAGATAAGCGCAACCCCGGAATCATGAGCTGCCTTGTATTCGATCCCAGTTCCAACAAGTGGCGCATGAGGATCAACCAACGGAACAGCTTGTCGTTGCATATTAGCACCCATTAAAGCCCGGTTGGAATCATCATTTTCCAAGAATGGAATACATGCAGTCGCTACGGCAACAACTTGCTTAGGCGAAACGTCCATGTAATCAACCTTATCAATGCTAATTTCAATGTTATTGGACTTATGACGTGCCATAACAATGTTATTCACGAAGGAGCCATCATCGTTCAATGGTGAGTTAGCCTGGGCAATAACAAAGTTATCTTCTTCATCAGCAGTTAAATAATCAATTCGATCAGTTACTTTATGCGTTGTCCAATCAACTCTACGGTATGGGGTTTCGATAAAGCCATACTTATTCACCCGCGCATAACTAGACAAACTGTTGATTAGTCCAATGTTAGGGCCTTCAGGTGTTTCAATCGGACACATCCGGCCGTAGTGGGTATAGTGAACGTCTCGCACTTCATAGCCAGCCCGGTCACGAGTCAAGCCACCAGGTCCCAGGGCAGACAGACGCCGCTTATGGGTTAATTCACCAAGGGGGTTGGTTTGATCCATAAATTGTGATAGCTGTGATGACCCAAAGAATTCCTTGATTGAGGCAACTACTGGTCGAATATTAATCAATTGTTGTGGGGTCACGGTTGAAGTGTCTTGAATTGACATCCGTTCGCGAACAACCCGTTCCATTCGTGATAAACCAATTCGGAATTGATTTTGTAACAACTCACCAACTGAACGAATTCGACGGTTACCCAAATGGTCAATATCATCAATGCTGCCAATACCTTCTTGTAAATTAAAGAAGTAATTCATAGAAGCAATGATATCAGCTGGCGTAATGTGCTTAAAGCTCAGCGGAATATTATCATTGCCAATAATTGGCACAACTCGATCCGGGTCGTTCACTGATTGAACTTTCACGATTTGAACGGTCATTGGCTTAGTAACAACCGCTTCGTCTGATGGATTAAAGGTATAGGCCTTAAAATCTTTATTATCCAGGTATGGAGCCAAATCCTTCATGACATCCTTGGTCACAACGGTCCCCTTTTGTGCAATCACTTCACCAGTATCTGGATCAGCTAGCGTTTCAGCTAACGTTAAACCTAATAAACGGGTCTTCAAGCTGAGCTTCTTGTTAGTCTTGTAACGGCCAACTGGAGCCATATCGTAACGTTTCGGGTCAAAGAAACGTGCTGTCAGCAAGCTTCTTGAAGAGTCAGCCGTTTTAGGTTCACCTGGCCGCAAACGTTCATAAATATCTTTCAGTGATTCTTCAACTCGAGAATCATCCGTATCTTTATGAACATCTTTTTCCAACGTTAGGCCAAGGCTTTCGCTGTCACCCAACATATCACTAATTTCTTGATCAGAACCAAATCCGAGGGCTCTGATTAATTCGGTCAAAGGAATTTTTCGTGTCCGGTCAATTCGAACATAGGCAATGTTTTTTGCATCGGTTTCAAACTCCAGCCAAGCACCTCTGTTAGGGATCACAGTTGTCCCATAAGAAACTCGACCGTTCTTGTCAGAATCTTCATGATAATAAACACCAGGAGAACGAACTAATTGGGAAACGATTACTCGCTCCGCACCATTAATGATGAATGTTCCTTGATCCGTCATAAGTGGGAAATCACCAAAGAATACATCCTGTGTCTTAATTTCGCCAGTTTCGTGATTGGTTAATTTTAAGGTAATGTGAAGTGGGGCTGAATAATTGGCTTCATGTTCACGAGCCTCATCAACCGTGTACTTTGGCTCTAATAATTGATAATCAACAAACTCTAACGATAACTTTCCCTGAAAATCATCGATTGGCATAATGCCTTCAAAAGTTTCTTTAAGTCCCTCATCTAAAAACCAGTTGTAAGAATTAGTCTGGATTTCGATAAGGTTCGGTAAATCAAGCACTTCTTTAATCCGTGCGTAACTTCGTCGGGTACGGTGTTTTCCGTATTTAACTAAGTGTCCTGCCAAGTTTTTCACCTCTCCAAAAAATTCCGGAATCGAAATGTTACAGTTTGATTACAAATGCCCTTTTTGGTTGATTTTGAGCAAAAAAAATCCAAAAACAAGCTCAACTTGCTTTTGGTTTTTTATGCAGGCCAATCCGGACAATAGATCGCATCGACCATTTCGATTCACAACAAATACAACTAACAATATACCAACTTACTTCATAAATGTCAACTGATATTGTTTTGAACCACAATTATTTTTTATTATTAACCAGTGTCTTTCGATCCGGCTTTTTAACCGAAATCGTAATTTGTTTGTTGCGACCACCAACGGTTACTGAATCACCAGGAACAATTTCTTTGGCGAGCAGCTTAGCGCTTAGCTTATCTTCAAGTTCGGTCTGAATTGCCCGCCGAATTGGCCGTGCGCCGTATTGTGGATCATAGCCGCGATCCGCAATGATGCCAATCGCTGTTTTAGTCACCTTAATATCAATCCCCTGGTCATGAATGCGCTTGACCACCGGCTTGGTCATTAAGTGAACGATCTGGCCCAACTCCGCCTTGGTTAATGAATGGAAGACAACGACTTCGTCAATTCGGTTCAAGAATTCTGGCCTAAATTGCTTGCGCAAAGCTGCTTGAATCGTGTCTTTCATTTCATCGTAGCCTTCCTTGGCGTCCTCTTGACCAAACCCAACGGTCTTTTTGTCTCGCAAGGTCGTGGCGCCCAAGTTGGAAGTCATGATGATAACGGTGTTTCTAAAATCAATTTTGCGTCCCTTTGAATCCGTTAAGTACCCGTCATCGAGTACTTGTAGTAACAGGTTAAAGACATCTGGGTGTGCCTTTTCAACTTCATCAAATAGTACAACCGAGTATGGCTTTTGACGGACTTTCTCAGTCAATTGGCCACCTTCATCGTAGCCAACGTAACCTGGGGCGGACCCAATCAATCGACTCGTTGAGTACTTCTCCATGAATTCACTCATATCAACTCTGATCATATCGTCTTCAGAACCAAAGACTGCTTCGGCCACGGCCTTAGCCAATTCGGTTTTTCCAACTCCGGTCGGTCCTAGGAACATGAACGAACCAATTGGTCGATTAGGATCTTTTAGCCCACTACGAGCTCGTCTAATTGACCGCGATACCGCTGAAATTGCTTCTTCTTGACCAACAACGCGCTTATGAAGCACTTTTTCCAAATTAACTAAGCGATCTGCTTCACTTCTGCTTAGTCGGGTAACCGGAATACCTGTCCATTCAGCGACAATTTGGGCAACATCTTGGCTGGTTTCCTTAACAGGATAATGGGTTTCGTCACCATCATCCACTTGGTTATCCTTGGCTAATTCATCTTGCAATGCGTTGGCCTTTTTACGAAGCTCAGCTGCTTTATCGTAATCCTGGGCAACCAATGCTTCATTTAGTTGTGACAACAATTCTGATAGTTGCTTATGATCATCAACGGCATCTGAATTCTGTAAATGATCAATTCGAACTTTGGCAGCTGCCTCATCCATTAGGTCAATCGCCTTATCTGGTAAGAAGCGATCGCTAATGTAGCGGTTCGAAAGGTTAACCGCCGTTTCAACAGCATCATCCGTAATCTCAACGTGATGATGCTGTTCATACTTCGGCCGCAATCCCTTGAGAATTTGAACAGTTTCGTCGGCGGTTGGTTCGTCAACCATTACTTTGGCAAAACGACGTTCCAATGCGGCATCTGATTCAATGTACTTTTGGTACTCGTCTAAAGTAGTAGCCCCAATTAATTGAAGCTCACCACGGGCCAAAGCTGGTTTTAAGATATTCGAGGCATCAATGGCCCCTTCTGCGCCACCAGCGCCAATCAGCGTATGCAATTCATCAATGAACAGAATAATATTGCCATCTTGATAAATCTCATCAATGACTTTTTTGAGCCGGTCTTCAAATTCACCACGATACTTAGTGCCGGCAACCAATGATCCCATATCGAGCATCATCAAGCGTTTGTTGACCATGTCGCCGGGGACTTCGCCCTTCACGATTCTTTCAGCCAACCCTTCAGCAATCGCCGTTTTTCCGACGCCGGGTTCACCAATTAAAACTGGATTATTCTTAGTCCGGCGAGCCAAAATTTGAACAACCCGCTTAACTTCCAAATCACGGCCAATTGTTGGGTCAAGTCGATCTTGGCGGGCCAGCTCAGTTAAATCTCGGGCCAGTGAATCAATCGTTGGGGTTTTAGACTCATTTCGCTTCGACTGACGGCCACCGCGTTGCTTTGCAGCCATATTAGAAGCCATTGAGCCACCACTAATCCCCATTTTTCTCAAAGTTACCTTGCGGATTTGTGATAAATCAAGGCCTAAGTTAATTAAAATTCTTGAAGATAAGATTGTTTCGTCGGTTAAAAGTGAAAGTAAAATGTGCTCAGTTCCTACTTTAGGAACACCATTTTTTTTCGCAAATTCTCCCGCCTGTGCCAAGACTTCTTTTGCCTTTGGTGAGTACGGTAGATAATCGCTACTTGAAAGATTCTTCAAATTGCCATAGCCGGCAAAGCGCTCGACCTCTTCTGTAATGTCTTCTGCAGTTACTGAAAATTGCTGAAGTGCTTTATAAGCGATTCCGTTTGTTTCGATCAAAAGGCCTAGTAAAAGGTGTTCAGTACCGATAGCCTGATGCTTAAACTTTTTGGCTTGTTCCTGAGCGATGGTCAAAACATTCTTAGCGCTTGGAGTAAACAAATTATTCATAGACACCCTCACTTTCTATCCTTCGTAACGTAAACGATTCAGTATTGAGATCATTATATTCGCTCTCATAATATCTGTTAAATCGCTATTGTTCAGGTCAATCGCATCTTTATCAATCGCCGCTAAAATAATGCTGGCTTCCCGACGATTAATTAAGTCATTATTATATAACGTTTGAACGATTGTTTCACTATCTCTTTTGGATAACTTGTTTCCAATCGCGGCTATTAATGAGTCTAAAACGTCAATATCATCTAATAAGCGGACTTTTTCTATTCTAATGTACCCACCGCCACCACGCTTGCTTTCCACGATATAGCCATTTTGAATGGTAAATCTCGTATTAATCACATAGTTAATTTGGGAAGGAACAACGTCAAACAAACCAGCAATTTCAGAACGACGAATCTTGACCTGTTCATTATCGGCAAGTATTTCTTTTAAGTAACGTTCAATTAAATCTGAAATATTTTCGTCGGCCATTTCATCACCCATTCTTTGACTAATATTGACTATTATTATACGAATGTATGAGGAAAGTGCAAGGAAAAGGATTCAGTGGACAAACTCAAGTGGTTAAAAACGGCGCTTAAATACCTTAGTCGAAAATTCCTAAATTGAACTTTTAGGTCGACAGTTTAAGGATCGCTTTCTACTCGGGCCTGCCTGGGTAGGCTGAATCACCCGATTCCCAAGTCTGAATTCCCGCCACAGAAGATTGATGTCGCAGGTTCTGTCTGATTTGGCACACTTCGATTTAATTACTCAGCCTCTGGGCGCTTGGATTCTTGATATCTTTATTCTTTCTTCTATATAAAAGAAAGAAGTTTCTATGCTGGTTTACCCGTCTTGGTTTAACAACTTAAGCCCTAACAGCAGTTAGGTATCAAACTTTACCTAATGGCACATCTTTTTGATCCAGCGGCCTCAGTAAGTGCCCATTGATAATCTATTTTGGATTACTAACAGCAAGCCGTATCATAATTGAGGGGACAAAAAAATCGGGAAAACAAGATTTGAACTTGCGACCCCTACGTCCCGAACGTAGTGCTCTACCAAGCTGAGCTACTTCCCGATGATTAACAATATTCAACTAATACCACCAATATACCACAAATAATTCTGGTAAAAAAGTCGGGAAGACAGGATTCGAACCTGCGACCCCCTGGTCCCAAACCAGGTGCTCTACCAAGCTGAGCTACTTCCCGAAAACAATGCAACAAAAAATGCACCCAGTAGGAGTCGAACCTACAACCTTCTGATTCGTAGTCAGACACTCTATCCAGTTGCGCTATGGGTGCATAATAAACTATTCAATTAAACCTCAATCAATATATGTACTTGCTGATTGAAGCGGAAGACGGGATTCGAACCCGCGACCCCCACCATGGCAAGGTGATGTTCTACCACTGAACTACTTCCGCAAAATGCCGACTAGACGATTCGAACGCCCGACCTCTTCATTACTAGTGAAGCGCTCTAACCAACTGAGCTAAGTCGGCATAATGATGTTATTAGGTAACCAGTACCTATGCGGGCGAAGGGATTCGAACCCCCACGTCATAAGACACTAGAACCTAAATCTAGCGCGTCTGCCAGTTCCGCCACGCCCGCATTGTTCAAAAAAACTGGCAATGAGCCGTGGCAGTCTCGAACTGCCGACCCTCTGATTAAAAGTCAGATGCTCTACCAACTGAGCTAACGGCTCAATGGAGGATACAGGGATCGAACCTGTGACCTCCTGCTTGTAAGGCAGATGCTCTCCCAGCTGAGCTAATCCTCCATGAAACTAATTGAAACATGTTGGTAGCAACACCATCAACACAACTATTAAATTTTACCATTACCAGTTCAAACAAGTCAAGAACTATTTTAAAAATTTTAACTGGCACAATAGTTAGTTGATCTAGTCATTTTCCGACAAAAAATATTATATCCTATCCTGGAAAACAATGCTAGTCCAATTTGCATTTTTTTGAAACTTTTCTGACAAAATAAAAAGCGAAGAACATTTCTGCTCTCCGCTCAGCTTCTCTAAGCAATGATCCTAGAGAAGGGATACTGGGAAACGGTAACGGAATATACAAAGATGGGGGATCTAAGTAAGACCGCGTAACCGGAAAAACTCATTCCCGGTTACATCTATTAACTACGCCAATTTCTGCAGTGATTATTTTTGTTTTTCAATTTTAGTTTTCCCGTGCATGTACGGCCGCAATACTTCTGGAATTGTTACCGAACCATCTTCATTTTGATAATTTTCCAAAATCGCAGCAACCGTTCGGCCAACTGCCAAGCCAGAACCATTCAAAGTATGCACAAAGTGAAGTTTGCCATCTTCATCACGATACTGAATGTGCGAACGACGGGCTTGAAAATCGGTAGTGTTGGAACAGCTCGAAATTTCTCGATACTTGTCTTGGGCTGGGAACCAAACTTCTAGATCATGAGTCATCGCGGCTGTGAAGCTCATGTCACTGGTGGTAAGCGTGATGACATGGTAAGCCAAGCCCAATTTTTGCAAGTTCTCTTCGGCTTGATGGGTAATTTGTTCCAACGCCTTCCAAGAATCTTCCGGTTTGGTAAACTTCACCATTTCAACCTTGTTAAATTGATGGAGACGAATAAGCCCCTTAGTGTCTCGACCAGCGCTTCCGGCTTCGGAACGGAACGCTGGTGACAAAGCCGTAAAGGATACTGGCAGTTTTTCTTCCGGGATAACTTCATTTCGATAATAGTTAACCAACGGCACTTCTGCGGTTGGAATCATCGTTAAATCGGTGCCTGCCAGTTCATAGCCGGCTTTAGTTTCCAAAAACTTCGGAAATTGGCCAGTTCCATACATCGAATCATCATTCACCATGTAAGGCGGAATCACTTCTTGGTAGCCAGCAGCCGTATTTTGATCCAAATAAAAATTATAAACCGCCCTTTCGAGTAAAGCCCCGTCACCGATGTAATAAACAAACCGACTGCCGGAAACTTTTGCAGCCCGTTCAAAATCTAAAATACCAAGATCTTCACCAATCTCCCAGTGGTGCTTGGGCTTAAACCCAAATGATGGGATCTGACCAACTTTGCGAAGCTCAACAGCACCCTCCTCAGTCAACGAAACTGGTACCCCATCAGCTGGAATATTTGGCAGGTGAGCAGCTAAATCATGTTCTTGTTCTTCAATTTGGCGAAGTTGATCATCTAACGCCTTAATTTTTTGGCCAGTCTGCTTCATTTGTTCAATTGCATCACTAGCATCCGCTTTATTACGTTTAAGCTGTGAAATTTTCTCAGAGACATCATTTCTTGTCGCCTTTAGTGATTCTGACTGAACAATTAAGTCTCGACGCTTTGCATCATAATCCAGTAATTCATCAATTGTTTCTGGTTTAATACCTCTGGTTGCTAATTTTTTCTTTGTAAAGTCTGGATCTTTTCTAATTTGTTTAATATCTAGCATCTAAATTCCTCCAAAGAATAAAGTGAGCGGAGTCAGGCACTTAGAAAGCGGAGCATAAGTTTACTTGCCCAGAAATCCCGGGCTTGGATTTTTGGACAAGTAGGCTTATGTGTAGCTTTCTGCCTGACGAAGCTGTCCTAATAAAGTGAGCGGAGCAAAGCGTCTAGAAAGCGGAGCATAAGTCCTCTTGATTGGAAATCACGGGCTTGGATTTCTGACCAAGAGGATCTAGGTGCAGCTTTCTGCTTTGCACAGCTGTCCTAAAACACAAAGAAAGACCCAACGTCACTGGGACGAAGGATCCTTTTCGCGGTACCACCCAAGTTCTCAGCTAACCTAATCGCTGAGCTCTCTAGTATGGTAACGGCATACTCCGTGCGGCATTACCCGCCCGTTTATTCATGCTGGAATGTTCGACGGCAATTTTCACCAACCATTGTCTCTCTAAAGTCTACTTAAATAGGCACGAAACGTTTTAATCTAATTTGATTATAACTAACCAGCGGCCAAACTACAAGTCGTTAAATCGCTAGCTGAGCTATTTTATGATCAATTATCTGAATCACCCGAGCCTTATCTTGGTCATTTTCGACAAAATCATATTGATCACCATCAATTTGAATTTTAGGAGATTTATCATAGTCCGCAAACCACTGCTGATAGCGTTCATTGAGGTCTTTATAATACTGATAAAGGCTAGGATCCTTGTCAACTTGTTCATACGTTCGGCCACGCTTTTTAATTCTTCTAAGCATCGTTTCAAATGAAATATTGATATGAATCAGTAAGTCTGGATTCTTACTATGGGGTGTCTCTGGAAGCTCTTGCATCATGTTTTGAAGCAAAGAATCATAAATGGTGACTTCCGTTTCGGTCGCCCGGCCTAAATCGGCATTCAAATGAAACAATAACGAGTCTTCAAAGATTGAGCGGTCAAGGACACTTTCATCATTCTGCCAAGCCTTTTTAATGTCATCCATGCGGCGATTCAAAAAATCAATTTGCAGTAAAAACGCATATTTTTTGGGATCTTTGTAAAAAAGCGGCAAAATCCGATTATGCTCGACAGATTCGTAGTAAGCAGGTGTCCCCAAGTGTTTTGACAGCATTTGAGTTAACGACGTCTTCCCTGCGCCAATAGTTCCAGCTAATACAAGCATGTTTAATCCCCTAACTAAAGTGAAATAATTGAGTAACACTCAACATATTGTACTAGTTAGCCAGCTTAGGTTCAACATCTAGTATCGTTTTATTTTAAATCTGACGTATCTACTACTTCAATGTTGTCCATCCCCCCATATGCTTCAAACCATGGGGTTGCATTCTCAGATAAGATTTCAGTAAGTTCCTTTACGTTTTGAACCCCTTTATTTCTCAACCAATCAACTAATCCATCCTTGCCATCCTTAATCCAGATATCAACACTCTCTAACCAGGTTGCTCGGCCACTAAGGACGCCGTTAAACTTGGCACCGGCTTGACCAGCCAATTTTAATTGACGCTGAAAAATAGGGGTTGGCACGCCACCGCTTAAGAAGATGTATGGTCGGGTCATCTCGTCATCAAGTTGTTTAAAGTAATCCTTGGCCTGATCTTCTGTATAAGCATAGTTATCACTATCTGACCAGCCCTTTACAAAGGTTGGGTTAAAAGGCACTTCAACTTTTAAGACATCAATGTGATACTTATCTTGAGTGAATTCTTGAACAGACTTCAAGACGAGCTCCGGCTTGATTTTTGCAAATTCAAAAGATTTACTGTCCAATTTGTCATCATAAGTGACAATTTCAAAGAACGTCGGGGTCTGTGCGCCAAGTCCTTCCGTTCCGTAGCGTTGCGCAAAGGCCTTTTTGACGTCATTAATTTCATCTGGGTCATTGGGATTATAGTAAACCAGTACCTTTAAAGCATCCGCACCGCGTTGAACCATAATTTGCGCAGACTGATCTGGAATCAAGCTAGGTAACCGTCCAGGTGTATCAGCATCATATCCCGTTTTTTCATACGACATAATTAACCCAGTATCTTCACTTTTAGCTTTAATGCCTTTAAAGCCCATTTGATCATCGAGCAAAATAGCTGAACTTAACTGGCTTAATTCCTTTGAAACGATTTCTTTGAAGTCATAAACCATATCCATTTTGAAAACTTTCCCGTATTTTTCGGCAGCTGTTTTCATGCCCTTCACAAGCGATCCACGTTGATCTAGCGCCATCGCATTGATAACGCCATGATCATCTGATAAAGCCATCATTCTATGATACTTCTCTTTTGACATAAACTTTTTTGTCATATTTTCCACCTCAATTATTAAATATACCAATTGTTCCAATTCTAACAACTCGCGAGGTGGTTTTGCAAGACTTACGCTTAAATAAATAAAAAAAAGCCTACCTTAAGGGATAGACCAATTTTAAAAAATGCGATTATTTTTCATTTAATTTTGACAAATTTTCTTCCTCATGAGCTGGGGAAACATCTACTTTTTCAAGTGGAATGATTTTCGTATGATGCTTTAACTTATAAACAATGTACAGGATCAATACCAGTGGCACACTCATGTACGTTACCAATATTTGTTTCCAGTCAAAGTTGGCAAAGGCACTTGGATTCTGTCCAACGATTACTAAGATACACAAGATTAAGCAAAGAACCGGACCAAACGGAAATAGTTTGGCATGATACTTAAGTTCATTTAGATTATGCCCCTGCTTTACAAACGCCCGCCTAAATCGATAGTGCGAAATGGCAATCCCGAACCAGGCAATAAAGCCCGTCAGCCCAGAAGCTGCCACAAGCCACATATAAATCTGTGGGCCAGCAATACTTGAAATAAAGGTTAATAGCGAGACCACCGTCGTTGCAAGCAACGAGTAGTACGGAATCCCGTTTGCAGCTGTTTCTCCAAGCTTCTTAGGCGCGTATCCGCTATTAGACAGCGAATACAACATCCGGGTTGATGCGTACATACCAGAGTTGGCTGAAGAAATGACCGAAGTTAAAATAACGGCATTCATGACACTGGCCGCAGCAGCCAAACCCGCCCGTTGAAAGACCAAGGTAAATGGGCTAATGGCAATATCGGTTGCACTTGATCCCAATAATGAGTGACTAGTGTAAGGAATGATCGCCGCGATCACAAATATCGTCAAGATATAAAATAAGATAATCCGCCAAAACACTTCATTAATCGCTTTTGGTACACTATGTTGTGGGTCTTGAGACTCACCAGCGGTAATCCCCACTAACTCAGTTCCTTGAAACGAAAAGCCGGCAACGACAAAAACGCTTAAAATGGCTGGAAACCCGCCAACAAACGGGGCCTGTTTAATCGTAAAATTGCGCATTCCAATAAAATGGCCACCCATGATGCCAAAAATCGTTAGGGCGCCTACTGCCAAGAAGATAATGATTGTCGTTACTTTAATGGCTGACATCCAAAACTCGGTTTCACCAAAGGTACTAACTGACATTGCGTTAATCAAGAAAATGAGCAGTAGCGCAATCGCACTCCAAATCCAAGCAGGCACGTTAGGCAGCCAAAATTTCATCACTAAAGCAGCCGTGCTAATATCAACAGCGACGGTAATGGCCCAGTTAAACCAGTAGTTCCAACCCATTGCAAAGCCAAGCGCTGGATCAACATATTTAGCTGAATATGCCGCAAATGAACCAGAGATTGGCATGTTCGTGGCCATCTCGCCCAAACTAGTCATTAAAAAGTAAACCATCAGGCCCATTAACGTGTAAGCAGTCAACGCGCCAGCAGGTCCAGCTTGACTAATCGCCGAACCACTGGCAACGAATAAGCCAGTCCCGATACAGCCGCCCAAGGCAATCATTGACACGTGACGGGCTTTTAGGCCCCGCTGTACCTGACCGGTGGATTCTTCGTTTGAATTTTCCTTCATCTATTTCGTCTCCTAAAAATAAAGTGAGCGGAGCCAGGCGTTTAGAAAGCGGAGCCTAAGGTCACTTGACCGGAAATCCCGGGTTTGGATTTTTGGGCAAGTGGGCTTAGGTGCAGCTTTCTGCCTGGCGTAGCTGTCCTAAAAATAAAGTGAGCGAAGCAAAGCGGTTAGAAGCTGGAGCCTAAGCCATCTCGGACAGAAATCCCGGGCTTGGATTTTTGGCCGAGATGGCTTAGGTGCAAGCTTCTGCTTTGCGTAGCTGTCCTAAAATAAGTGAGCGAAGCAAAGCGCTTAGAAAGCGGAGTGTAAGGCGCCTTGGCGGGAAATTCCCGGGCTTGGAATTTTTCGCCAAGGTGCTTACACGCAGCTTTCTGCTTTGCGCAGCTGTCCTACCAAAGTGAGCGAAGCAAAGCGCTTAGAAGCTGGAACATAAGTCTCCTCAACCAAAAACTCCCGAGCTTGGAATTTTTGATTGAGGTGATTATGTGGAAGTTTCTGCTTTGCATAGCCGTCCTAATACTCCTTTAGTTCAAAAGTTATCAACAAAATAAAACGCCCCTCTCAATATACATTGAAAGAGACGTTCAGTGGGTGTTGGTTATCAACATCTGCATAGCGCTCCGCGAGTAATCGCGACAGTCCTTAACTTATTGAGTTAAGACCCAACAGCTGACTTGAAAAGCAGTCAGCCATTTCGGCATTCATCCCTTTTTATCCCAGTCATCACTTCTTTTCAAGTTCCTGAAATAGACTCATTATGAACGCGCCTCTATTCGAATATATCAATTGATTTAACTTTTAAACTGTAAAAAGTGTAACTCAATTTGGTATAAATAACAAACTGAGTGCTCAAAGCTCTTACATAGCAGTAAATATCAGCTTTTCTCTACCAACAATTGGGTCTTTTGTTTGACCAACTCGCTTGAAATCCACTTTTTTTAATAACGCAATGGAAGCTGCATTATCAGCAAAAGCTTCGGCAATCACTACCTTATGCTGGTTAAGCAACTCCTTAACCACCCCTCGAACCGCTTCACTCATCAAGCCTTGGCGCCAAACGGTTGGATCTAAAAAGTAGCTCATTTCCAACCGTTTTTGATCTGGCCCTCCTGTTGCCCCGACCGTTGGAAATAATAAGATGGCACCAATCAACTTTCCTTGACGATAAACACCCAGTGAACCGGGATCTTCAATTTGTCGCTTAGCAACTTCCATCAACATTTGGCGATTGCTTAAAAGATTAAATCCCGCGCCTTCTGCGACCCGAGGATCAGAAATCAGCTGGTAATAACGGTCAAAGTCCTGCATTGTGAGCTGCTTAATCGTGAGTCGATGAGTAGCTAAGCTCATTCTTGGATCCTCCTAAATCTTCGTGTTGACGACGAATCGATAACGAGCAATTTGGGGTGCATAGTTCACGTAAAGAATCTCTGACACCAGCAGCCAAGAATAAGCCACTAAGGCTGCCCCTAAAGTATCCGTTGGGTAGTGGGCATTTAAGTAAACGCGAGAAAACATCACTAAAATCAAACCGGCCACCAAAAGCGTTCGAATAAGAACTCGAACAGCCGCATGATCGACTAATGGCACGATGACAATCCAAATAACAGCAATTACCAAAAAAATTCCCAAAACATGCCCGCTCGGAAAACTGTAACCACTGTCAACACCCAAATGTAGCGGAGGGCGATGTCTTCTGACTAAGTGTTTTATAACAAACCCTAAGATGTCACCGCCGCCAACTGTGAAAAGCGCCCACAACGCGGGAACTTTGTACTTGAATCCCCATAAGAAAAAGGCAATGATAAATATCCAAAAAACGTCTAACTTGGGCGCGGCAAAAAAGGAGACCACTAAGTAAAATTTTTCAACTCCTTGATTTATCGTGGATCCTTGAATGGCAGTTGTGAAAATTGAATCTAAAAATTGCAAATAATCAAAATTAAATGCGACTGACAAAGATAGGATCGTCGTCATACAAAGGCTAACAATCAATTTGATAATTCGATTGGGGTCTCTTTGCATCAGCATATAATCCTCATTCCCATACATTTTAAACAATCCTCTCTAATGTAAAGTGAGCGCAGCAAAGCGCTTAGAAAGCGGAGCGTAAGTCTCCTCTAACAGAAATCTCTGGACCCAAAATTCTATTAGCGACGCTTATAGTAGCTCTCTACTTGGCGCAGCTGTCCTCAATATCAACTCAAGACTGAGTATATCACAATCACGACATGCTTCTAAAGTCAGATTCAGTTGGTGTCCGCCATTTTAGGGAGTATAATTTGGGACGTTAGTTTAACAAATTAGAGGAAGTGACTAAAGTTGATAAGTTATGCATTACTCATGATGGCCATTGGCTGCTTTGCCGGAATTGCCGGAGCCATTCTTGGCCTTGGGGGCGGTATCATTTTAACCCCGATCTTGACGTTGTTGATGGGCGTTAATATTAAATACGCAATCGGCGCTAGCATTATTGCCGTCATTGCGACAAGTTCAGGCGCGACGATTGCCTATCTGCGTGATGAAGTTTTGAATCTTCGCGTCGCAATGTTTTTAGAAATTGCGACCACTTTAGGGGCCTTAAGCGGTGCCCTGCTCACGGGCGTTATCAATCCTAAATATTTATATATTTTATTTGGGCTCCTGCTATTATTCTCCGGTTACAATATGATTCGTAAATTAATAACTCACAATGAACTGCTCCAGCGAGCCAAACCTGATCGACTAGCAGCCAAATTTAAACTTGATAGTGCTTATTATGATAAACAAATGATGAAGCGGGTGGACTACCAAGTTGAACACATTCCAGGCGGCTTGGCCGTGATGTATGGCGCCGGAATTGCCAGTGGCCTATTAGGCATTGGTTCGGGAGCCTTTAAAGTCATTGCCATGGACACCGTCATGAAAATGCCATTGAAAGCATCAACTTCTACCAGTAATTTGATGATGGGCGTCACAGCCGCTGCTAGTGCGACCGTTTATTTCTTCAATGGGTCAATTAAACCACAAATCGCCGTTCCGCTTGCACTGGGAATCTTGGTAGGCGCCACAATTGGTTCTCGGGTCATGCAACACCTTTCAGCTCGAGCAATTCGAATGGTATTCGTGCCAATTCTGCTTTATATTGGCATTCAGATGTTTATGAAAGGAATTTAGAAAATGAAGAAGTCAAATGAACCGGTTAATCAAGAAATGGC
Organism: Lentilactobacillus fungorum; assembly: GCF_016860605.1. GTDB lineage: Bacteria > Bacillota > Bacilli > Lactobacillales > Lactobacillaceae > Lentilactobacillus > Lentilactobacillus fungorum. The sequence continues at coordinate 278,323 of NZ_BNJR01000016.1, read as the reverse complement.
TGACGTTGAAATAATTATTGGCAAAATCCTTCAATTAGGCGTTTTGATTTCAGCGGCCATTATGTTGATCGGCCTCATCTTGCTAATAGTTACGCAATCTACTGGCTATCCGGCTGGTATTTATCCAACTGATTTTACAGAAATCGGCAAGGGATTGCTTTCATTTAAATCTTATTCAATCATGATGTTAGGCATTTTTTGTTTAATTTTAACGCCAATTTTACGAGTTGTTGTATCGATTTATTCGTTTTATAAAGAACACGATCTGCTATACGTTGTCATTACCAGCATTGTTTTAGTGATCTTGATGATTAGTTTCGTCTTTGGCATTTTGAGGTAATCAATTAACATAACTTAAAGCAGGCATCCTTTGAACGTTCTCGCCTCAAAGGATGCCTGCTTTTATAACCAAACTTACTTTTACGAAGCTTTGTTAATTGTAATATCCCCAACATCGGTGGAAAAACGATAATTAACTGGGTGGGAGCCGTTTTCCAACCCATACTCACTGTTGGAATGGCCAAATAAGGACTTATCCCCCACATCGGTATTCAACGTCACATGGGTTCGCTTATCGACGTAGATTCTGCCGTCAATATCGCCAACGTCACTATAAGCCCTAAAGCTTTGCTTGATGACCTGTGGATTGAATGAAATATCGCCAGTATCACTCTTAATATCTAATTTATTAAACGTATTCGATTTTAAATCGACATCCCCAACATCGCTTGATAAATTTGCTTTGTCAAACTGGCTTTTGCTGAGATTAACATCGCCAATTCCAGAAGTCGTGAGGGTATCGGTCACATGAACTCGTTGAATCGAAAGATCACCATCACCCGAATAGGAAACTTTCCCGACCGTTAAACCGGTTAAATTAAAGTAATCATCATTATCATTGTGACCGTCCTCATCACTATGAGCATCAATGGCATCAAGTTTAGTACTCTTAGGGATGGTAATAACAGTTCCAGCAGTCTTGGGTGCAACTGCTTCAAAGCCGCCACTACCACCAAAGATCGCAATTCGCCAACGCGTGTGTACTTGTGGACCAGCAACAACCAATTGGCTGCCGGTTTGCGTAACTTTAGTTTTACCATGGTAGTCGACGTGGACGCTAGATACATCGCCACGCTGAATTTTAACTGCATGAGCGGCGGTTAATTTAATTCGTTTAACCTTATTAAATTGCTGGCTATGAGGGGTCTTGTCCACCGATCGGCTACTACTTTCAACACTTAAGCCATGGTCCCAATAAACCGGACGATTACCACCGTTTCCCAGGCCGAGAGCAAAGCAGATGAGGCCTATTATCATGGTTGAAACCCCAATGATCACTGTCCTTTTCATCGTTGACCCTTCCTTTCTCTTCGTTCAGCCCGATTTTTAGGCACCAGTTTGTTATAAATCCATTTCGAAAACAGCGTAACGCCGCGAATCAATCCATTTACAACAGCTTTAAACATGGGCGTTAAAATAATTAGAAAGCCGATGACAAATAAGCCAATTCCCAAATAAAAGAGCCCCGTCCAAAACGAATTAATAATAATACCAATACCAACAGCAAAGGATACAACACCGGTCAAAATTGCTGCGAAAAAGACTGCTGCAATAGAAATAATCAGGGCGCCAGTAACAGCGATGCCGGCAATAAATAGCGCCGCGGCAACGATTGCCAATGGAATCGTTACTGGCGTCGACAACAATGCCAATAAGATTAACCAAATTGTCTTCACGTCATTTTTAGAGCGCTGGCTTCTCGTTGCATTTGGCTGGGGGTTCTCCAACGTCTTAATCGAATAATCCGCCAGCACTTTTCTGGCCAGCTGCCTGGGCGTCCCCAATTCACGGACACAGTCATTGTAAGAGGTAAAATGGCCATCCTCTAAATATTCTTCATAAAAGTTAACGGCTTCATCGCGTTCCTCTTGATCAAGCTGACCCAATAGCGTCCTGAACTCTTCAATATAATCATCCATTTGCCATCCCATCTCCTAACATATTTTCAATTCCTTTTTTGAAAGCAGCCCACTCTTTTTGGATAATTTGATACTGTCGCTTCCCCTCGGCAGTAATTTTATAATACCGGCGGTTTCGCCCCTGATATGGCTCATCGTAAGTCGTTAACAAGTGGTTCTTTTTTAATCTTCTTAACACTGGGTACATCGTCGATTCTGAGACTGAAATGGACTCTTGGACTTTTTGGGTTAACGCGTAACCATAATAATCCTCTTTACTCAAAAGCCCCAAGACGCAACCATCAAGTAATTCGGAACTTATTTGAATCGCCATATTGTCACCTCCACAATATTATATTTCATATAATATGATTCCATATACATATTAGCGCAATCAGATTTTTTGTCAATTAAAAACGACGGCCTTCCACAAAAAGGAAATCCGTCGCTACATTACTTTATTCATCTTTTTCTTGGGCCCGCCGAATTCGCTGATTAATTTTATTAACTAACTCTGCCACAATAAATCCTAACGCAATAGAACCGGCGATCCAGACAACTTCTGAGAGGTAGTTAAAAGCCGTTTGATAGTCACCCAAAGCAAAGTTTTTAATTGAATTATACGCTTGACCACCGGGAACTAGTGGTACCAGTCCGGGAACATCAAAGAGAATACTCGGCATTTTTTTCCAGCGAGCAATCATTACCGATAGAATCCCGATAACGAGTCCCCCAAAGAAATTAGGAGCTCCTAAGCCACCCCAAGTGGTAAAGATCCAGTAATAAACCAGCCAACCAATTGTTGCATTAATCCCCGCAATATTTAATGCCCGGTGAGGCAAGTTAACAATTAAACCAAACCCAATTCCGGATAAATAAACACAGGCACACTTAATCATAAAAAACGTCATGTCATTACCTCAAAAGAAGTGTAGGGCGATCGCGACACCAAATCCCAAGGCACAAGCACTAATCAACGCCTCAATTCCTCTCGCCGGGCCGCTGATCAAGTTGCCAGATAAGGCGTCTCGAACCGCATTGGTAAGCGGAATTCCGGGCACCAGTGGCATTAAGGCACCAATAATGACGTCATCCGCCTTAATCCCCAAGCCAACTTTAACGGCCAAAATTGCCAAGCTCGCAACCACCGCGGCGGCGATAAACTCACTTAAAAAGCGAATTTGAACGTAAATATTTAGAAAGTAAAGTACTGCCCAGCCAATCATACCAACTAAAAACGTAATGCCAAAATCAGGCAAATTATTTTGAAAAACCACTACCAGTGAACCGCTAACCAACCCAGCACCGATTAATTGGACCCATAAGGGAAACATTGCAACCTGCTCATCAATATGCAGCAGGTCATCATAAAATTCGTTAATACTGATTTTTTGCGCTTCATATTCACGAGAAAGTTCATTGACCTTGGCGACTTTTTCCATGTCCAAAACCCGCTTGTCGATTGACCCTACTTGGGCACCGACATCTTGGGTACCTCCAGAGACGATAATTCCGGTCAAAGTGGCATAAATATTGGCATCCTTCAAGCCGGCATTTCGGGCAATCCTCAATACGGTATCATTGACTCGAGTCATTTCCGATCCAGATTCAATCATAATCGTACCGGCAAGCACGCATGTATTAATCACTAGATGATCGTAATTATTCTGTTGGTCGGCCATGTCATCACCTCATTCGTTAAATACGGTGTTTAGGAATGAATTTTACGTTAATTATAAGCTGCTAATAATCAATTTGGCAGTGGCGGAGTGGTTTGTTCTAATCACTCCTAGCCGCAAGCTTTGCTACTTAACACTAAACAATCGTTAGGCACAGGGAGCTCAATTTCAAATTTTTAAGCGACAAATAAGCTCACGATGGCTCACAAAAAGCCGCCAAGAAAGCATCCGCCAGCGCACTCCGACACCTACTGCGACTTTACAAACACATAATGGGCGGTCTTATAACCAATCACAAGTCGCTTATTATCCGTTAGGTTTTCGACAGTTACTGAGCCTTCAAACGGGTCATGAGAGATAATCTTGAGTTTATCGCCAATATCCAACTTGATATCTCCTAGAAGCGTCAACAAATCATGGTTATCGATAAATCGATTAACCACGACCGTTTGCCCATCCTTTGCTTCTGTCAAAATCTTGTCATGATCTTTTTTGTAATGGCCATTGCGATCCGGAATAATTCCACCGTGAGGGCAACGTTCTGGATGACCCAAGAAATCATCTAAGTGGTCGATCATCTTATCGCTGGTAACGTGTTCTAAGCGCTCCGCTTCATCATGAACATCCGGTAAGTCGAAGTGTAGCGTTTGAATCAAAAAGGTTTCCCAAATTCGGTGTTTACGAACTAATTCTTCAGCATATTTGGTTCCCTTGGCTGTTAATCGCATTCCTGAATACGGTTCGTGTTCTACCAGCTTTTCGGCAACCATCTTATTGACCATTTCTGTTACCGAACCGGCCGCCACGTTTAAGCTAATCGCAATTTGTTTGTTGCTAACTAACTTACTGGCACCACCAAGTTCAAAAATAATCTTTAAATAATCTTCCTTCATTGGCGTCATTTAAACGAAAATCTCCTAATCTAATTTACGGAATATCATTGCCGCGATCATAAATGATATCTTCATCTTCTCCACGAGTAGTTTCGGCTTGAATCGTCACGTGACAAATATGATATTTATTCTTCAAAATTTTTGTAATTTCCAAATAAATCGGTTGAACTTGACTAATCTTCATATCATGCATATTAACATGCGCCGAGAAAATAATGTTGTTTTCATCAATTAACCAAGCATGCACGTGATGGACAGAAAAAACACCATCCAATTGCAATAAATCATGTTTAATCGCTTCATAATCGATATTGGGCGCCCCTTGCATGAGAATTCTAAATGTTTGTCGCACAATTGGTATCGCCTCATAAATAATGTAGGCGGCAACTAAAATGGTCACAACCGGATCAACTAAGGTCCAGTTAAATAAATCAATTAAGATCCCCCCGATAATAATTGCGATCGACGATAACGCATCACTTAAAATATGTAGATAAGTTGCCTTCATATTTAAATTGCTTTTCGACCCAGCATTCAATAAGTACGCCGATAACAAGTTAGCAACTAACCCAATTACAGCAATCGTTAACATCAAATTACCGTTAATAGGTTCTGGTTGGCTAATGCGTTTAGCAGCTTCAATCATCAAAATCAAACAAACGACCCCTAAAACGATTGAATTCAAAAAAGCTGTAATGATTTCCGCTCGTTTGTAGCCAAACGTATTCCGCGCGTTTTGCCGACGTTTACTAACTCGACTGGCAATATAACTAAACACAATTGAAAACGAATCGCCCAAATTATGAAAGGCATCCGAAATTAAAGAAAGACTTCCTGACAAAAAGCCACCAACAAATTCAGCAATTGTAATCACCACATTCAAGATGGTCACCCAGAAGAAACGATTACCGGCTAACTCTTCGTGATTATGTTCTGCCATGAATTAATCACTCCAATCTACCTCTTATTATTACATTTCATCCTTAAAAACTCCATACAAGTTTAACATTATTTTTAGGGATACTGAAAGTTATGGTAGTAAGTACCCAGATACTAAAAGGGCCGCAACAAAGCATAGCTCGCTGCGACCCATTAGAGAAATTCCGGCATCCTATCGGTTTTAATCAAATTTCATTTCGTTCATACTCGAATACTGATCCAATTTTTAATTGGATACTCAAAGTGCTTTTGTTCGCACGATGGAACTCTTTTGTCACATTACTTGTGCAATCTAACAGTTATACAAACGATCATCTAATTAAGATATAGGATGCCAGTCTTCCCCTATGCCTAGAATATCATTGGATTATCGATTTAACAATCGTTTTGTCTAGATATTGCAGTGTTTAATCAATTGTTTAACTTCTTCTATCGATGAACCATTTTGAATAAAACAATGTACCAAGTCCAGCCAGTACATGTCCGTATCGTCAAGCATCGGCTCAGGCTCAAATTGTGATTTTGTCGGGATGAGGCCGTGGTTAATATAGTCAGCAATAACGCCAGGCTGACAATTAATTTTCTGAGCAGATTCGTTCAATGTAAATTTCATGATGACTTCTCCTAGTAAGTGAGCGAAGCAAAGCGCTTAGAAAGCGGAGCCTAAGTCCACTTGGCCGGAAATCCCGGGTTTGGATTTTTGGCCAAGTGGTCTTAGGTGCAGCTTTCTGCTTTGCACAGCTGTCCTAAAATAAGTGAGCGGAGCAAAGCGCTTAGAAACTGGAGCATAAGGCATCTTGGCCGGAAATCCCGGGCTTGGATTTTTGGCCAAGATGTTTTATGCGGAAGTTTCTGCTTTGCGCAGCTGTCCTAAAAATAAGTGAGCGGAGCAAAGCGCTTAGAAAGCGGAGCCTAAGTCCACTTGGTCGGAAATCCCGGGTTTGGATTTTTGACCAAGTGGTCTTAAGTGCAGCTTTCTGCTTTGCGCAGCTGTCCTAAAATAGTGAGCGGAGCAAAGCGCCTAGAAAGCGGAGTGTAAGGCTCCTCAGACAGAAATCCCCGGGCTTGGGATTTGTGGCTGAGGTGCTTACACGCAGCTTTCTGCTTTGCGCAGCTGTCCTAATTCAAATTACAGCCAGTTTACCAGCTCTCTCATTAAATGCAACCCCTATTCAACCATTCGCCAGTTACCCTCGTTGGCCTTTGAAATCTGATTGATAAAATGCAGAATTGAGGCAGCTCGATCTTGGTCGTGGTTGACCAGTAAATTCAACCCTTTACCCGTTACCATTGGCTCGCTGAGCGAAAATTGCTCTCCCTTTTTATTCCCGGTTGAAAAAGCCATCACCGTATGACCATCATCGATTTCGGTAATAATAAAGAACAGGCTAAAGTCATCAGCCTCCTTCATATAAGCTGGCATTGCCCAAATGCCATCACTAATTTGAATCAATTCTTCGTTTTCAAACCGATAATCCCGGTGATTTTTGTCATTGACGGGCTTGTCCAGCACAAACAGCATCTTGTCGAATACTTTGTCGCCCAATTTAATATTGTCTTCCATAGCGGTCCCCTTTGATTAATCATTTCGGTAAAATCATGCAGAGACCATCTTACTTGGATTTTGTCATTCGTGCAAGCCTAGCTGATTAATTATCACAGTACCTCAATTTTGCTCATTTAACCTTCACAATGTGCCCAATTTCTCGTTGCGCGTCCATTGTCCAATTGATTAAGACGATTAAAAGGCTAAGCCCGATTGCCGTCCAAGAAATAAAACCACTTATATTAGCAACCATCACATACACAACAATCCCTGACACAACGCCAACCCAGGCGCCATGTTGCCAAGCTTTTCGGACAGCTCGAGGATAATCATCAACTGATACCTCCTGGTAATTAAGCTTTAATTTAGAAATCCCGTGTGATACATAAACGCTCACGCCATACCAGCCAATCACTAAATTAAGAAATGCAAAACCTATAAAAGCAGATTTAGGGAGCTTGGTTTGTGGTAAAAAGATAAATGCAATATTGGCAATTGCTGTATAAAGCCACAAAAACATAAACGCATTTGTAGCAATTCGATTGATTTCTCGACGATTACGCTCGTCTAGCACGCCCCGAATACTGAAGAAATAACGCATGATTTTGATCAAGAATCCTTCTCTCAATTTATATCATCTACTTTCCAAAATAAGGTATTTAAATCGGTCCCCAACTCTTCGGCCAAACGAATGCAAAGCTTCAAAGACGGATTATACTTATCATTCTCAATTAAATTAATTGTTTGCCTGGCGACCCCCACTTTTTCTGCCAAAGCAAACTGAGAAACCCCTGCGTGTTTTCGATATTCCCTGACTCTATTCACTTAGCCGGCCTCCAAATTCAAATTGTCATATATATGTGTCATCCATAATATAAAATAGTTGGCACACAATGTCAATTATATGTGACAAATGGGATTGAAATTAAATTCCCAATCTTTCATTCAATCGCTACTTAATTAATGCGTAGTGTTAGTGATGTAGTCATTTCCTTTATATCATCTTGTAAACGTTTCAAACCTTATTTGTTACTTATTTTATTAGTATAATTAGATGATATAATCATATCAAAAGAATTAATATTAATTGACTGGAATGATGTTATGGTGAAAGAAAACTGGAAAGTTCCATTTCTATCCCTTTTTATAATAATGATTGTCGTGCTCGTTTGGAAGATATTATTGTTTATAAACGTATTCCCTGACACGAACATTTGGTTGGGGATCACCCCAGATATCTTGGGTGTTTTATCAATATTTATCCTAGTCGTTTATCAGAAAAGTGGTGGTTTCTCTTCAAAAAACAAGTTAAAGGCAATTGGTTTAACGATGACGGCCATCACGTGGATCACAATTTTAATTTAATAGAGCCCCATCCTGTCTAGCCGCTTATTACGCCCATAGAAATCGATGTTATCATTTTGATAAGAAAAATAGGAGCCGGAATTAAAAAATTCCAGCTCCCCAATTTAATCTATTGATTAAACATAAAGTAAACTTGGTTGATCAACCGCTTTTTGCATATGGTCATACAAATGATTACCAATTGTATTCGTGCCCACGGTCTTGAACCCTTTGCGTGCATATAATTTTTTCGCTGCGGGATTTTCGAAATCAACGTTTAGCCCAATTACCGATTTACCATCGTTCATCGCCATTCGTGGAACTGCTGCTAACAGCTTGCTGCCAATCCCGCGACCTTGAAACTTCGGATCAACAGCAATTGAATCCAGATACCATTCGTCCGAATGCGTTTCTGAATCTGGAATGTATGGCTCTTTAAAATCGGTACTCTTTTTTGATAGGTTAATGAGAACTCGATTAATGTCGTCCTCGTTTTCGCTGGGGTAGCCAAACACTACGCCAACAACTTGACCATCGGCCTCGGCCACCACGGTAGATGCTTTACTAGACAAATATGTTTTTGTCTGGTAAGCCCTCGTGATGACCTTGGCTAATCCAGGTTCGGGAACGTCATCTAATTCGTCAAGTTCCATTTCATCAAAAATAAGATCAATCAACGGGGCTATCTGCCCAGCGTCATCTTGTTGGGCTTCTCTTACGGTTATCACAAAAATCCTCCTAAAAAATAAAGTGAGCGGAGCCAGGCGTTTAGAAATCGGAGTATAAGTCTCCTCTAACAGAAATCCCCAGGCTTGGGATTTTTGTTAGAGGTGCTTATACGGAGATTTCTGCCTGGCGCAGCTGTCCTAAAATAGTGAGCGGAGCAAAGCGGTTAGAAGCTGGAGCCTAAGTTATCTCGTCCAGAAATCACGGGCTTGGATTTTTGGACGAGATAACTTAGGTGCAAGCTTCTGCTTTGCGCAGCTGTCCTAATAAAGTGAGCGAAACAAAGCGGTTAGAAACTGGAGCATAAGGCATCTTGGCCGGAAATCCCGGGCTTGGATCTTTGGACAAGTTGACTTAGGTGCAGCTTTCTGCTTTGCGCAGCTATCCTACTACATCATCACCTTATACTACTGAAACTTTCATTAATTGTCAAAAAGGATGAAAAATCAGCCCTTATTCTCAGATGAATTTTCAATATTTCTTGTTTCACTTTCATCTAAATTACTTTTGACGTTACCCGGCTGACTTCGCTGAATTAAATCCAATTCCGTTCTAATCTGGCCTAAGATCTCAATTTCCAACTTCTGAATCTCTAAAGAATGTGGCAATTGATTTTGGGTCAGATTATCTAGCTTGGCATGCAAGATTCTTAATTCATGTTCAGATTTCAAATTAACATGATAATCATTTTCAGAATTCATTCGATCACGATCTGCCGCCCGGTTTTGACTCATCATAATGATGGGGGCTTGAATCGCGGCGATACAGCTTAACCCAAGGTTTAACAAAATAAATGGAAACGGATCAAAGTGAACGCCGAATAATTGTAAGCCATTAATCAGCATCCAAGCAACTAAAACCAAACTGAAAACAAAGATGAACCCCCAACTACCGCCAAACCGAGCTACGGCATCCGAAACCCGCTGACCAAACGTTAAACTCTTGGCCAAATTATCATTGACATCAACAATGTCATAATCATCACTTTGCATCGCTTTGGTCAGCCGGCGATTGATCTTTCTGGTCTGCTTAACATCCGCATTGACCATACCGTCCACTCTCATCAATTGATATTTCAGCAAATCATGATCACAAATAAAGTCAGTCACCTTTGCGTTTGGATAATCTCCCTTAATCAAGTTTCGAATTGCTGGCTCAAGATCCTTTAAATAACGGCCATCAATTTCCATGTGTCGTTTGTGGTCAATGAAACAAATTGCAGTTTTTTCTTCAATCATGGACACCCCTCCAGGATAGTTATTAGCCAATCATTTCAACTTAAAATGACAACACTGTTTTGGGACCGACAATTTCCGAGATTCGTGATTGCTGGGTTAAGAACTCGGATGCCAGACCACTGGACAATAATAAAAAGTATCTCCTCAATATTATATCAAGAAGATACTTTCATTCACGAAATATATTTGATAACAGTCGTCTAAAACTAGTGCCTATCCAAAAGCAACGTTCAATTAAGCCTTAATCAAGTCGGTCTTGGTCTTTAACAATTCAGCCTTTAACGCACGAATATGTGCTTGGGCTTCCTCATTATCCGCCGTCCCTTTCATCCATGATAATACGGCTAAATTTGTTTCCATTTCAGCAATAATTTTTTGAATCGTCTGATCCGATTCACCATTGGTAGACATATCTAGTCTCCTCCTTAATTTGATACCGTAATCATAACATGCAGCAGGGAAAAGGCAACCGATATGGTGCCGCTTTCATTGAATTCTAATGATTAATCGATCTGGTCAACGACTTATTGTTATAACAACGGTTGCTTATACATAAAATGAGTTCTTTTCTAATCAATAATTGACAAAATATCTTGAGGCAGCGGGCTCGTGAACTTAAACAACTGCTTTGAAAATGGGTCGTTAAAGGCTAAAGAAGCCGCATGAAGGGCCTGACGATCAATTCCTAAATTAAGGGGGCCATGATACAGCGCATCCCCCAACAACGGGTGGCCAATTGACGCGAAATGCACCCTAATTTGATGGGTTCGGCCCGTGTGTAAAATGACCTCTACCACTGTCCGATCACGAAATTCACGTTTCACCCAGTATTCAGTTTGGGCACTTTTCCCATCAGCGGCAATTATCTGACCAAAGCCATCCGGGTCTTTGGCAATTGGCCGATCAATGAACCCGTGTTGCGTCAAGCCACTGCCAGCGACGACTGCCAAATAGTTCTTATGAAGCGTCTTTGCGGCCAACATATCATTTGCTAAGCTGTTGGCCAGCTGGTGTTTGGCAACTAGAACTAAACCACTAGTAAATCGATCCAGCCGCGTAATAATATGGGGAACTAGATTTCTGGCGTGTTCCTGTACCCAATGATACTTAATCCGATTGACTAGCGTATCATCATGATTGCTCGGCCCAGGCACCACCGTTAATCCTGCTGGCTTATCAACGACCAACCAATGATCATCTTCATAAACCACTTCAATTGGCTGGTTACTAACTGCCACGTTGGGATCACTGACCTCATCTGGCAAATTAACAACGACTTCATCACCAGTTCGCAATGGCTGTGCGTTACCAACCTGGTGACCATTGATTTTGACTTCACCGCCCCCCGTTTTAATCCGTTTATACATTCGATGGCTAATTCCATGAACGCTCAAAAATTTCCGAAGGGTTTCAGGGTCGGCAGCCACTTTTTTCCAAGTAAATTTCACAATTCTCTCCTAATTTGTCTAAATTCAAACAATTCCGATCAAAATATCCGGCCATCCAAATGACATCTTATGAAAAAACGATCGTCTCTCATTTTTTGTCATGTGGCTTTGCGTTATATTTGGACGACCGTATCAACAAACCATAACGATTATTGATGCTAGTCCAGTAAACTTTAACAAGCTTAACCCAAATGTCCAAACAATTTTTGCAGTGACGAACATTGTCCAGCTGGCTAACGATTTATCTATTTGCAGCAAAAATGAAAATACAATCACTACGTTTATTATGGACGCTTAACCATGATTCGGTCATCTCTTAGCTACTTGACCATCTTAGCATAAGCAGCCACTTGGGTCATAATCCGAGAGGCTAAATTGCCCAATCAGTTCTTTGTAAAACCAAAATAACCACGTTATAATATAGTTGCATCGTGATGACGGTCTTTCTAAACCACATTAAGTCTCACAATGCAGGTTCCAGCAATGACTGGGCCGGTGTTTAAGGGCGACCCAACCATGCCGTTTTTGGAATGATTGGGTTACTTCTATGTTAAAAAACAACTACTTCAGCCAGTGAAAACAACTGGTTAGTCATTAATCCCAGCTTTGTCACAGGCACACTTTACTTGCGACAGATTGGCGATGAGTTATACTTGACTCAATTAAATTGTAAAGGTGGAGAAACTCATGGCAGACACAAACAACCAATTTATTGTAACAACGACGGAACATATTCCCGGAAAAGATTATGAAGTGATTGGTGAAGTCTTTGGCTTGACCACCCAATCCAAAAACGTTGTCAGAAATATCGGTGCCGGTTTGAAAAACATTGTTGGCGGGGAAATCAAGGATTATACTAAGATGCTTGACGAAGCTCGAAACGTCTCGGTAGACCGCTTAAAGGCTAATGCCAAAGAGATGGGCGCGGATGCCGTTGTCATGATGCGGTTTGATTCCGGCTCAATTGGCGCTGATATGCAGTCGGTCGCCGCTTATGGAACAGCCGTTAAATTCAAATAATGCAAAGAATCTGGGGAACGATCAGCTAACGCTTGTTGACTTTTTCCCTTGATAACTAAATTCTAATTGATCATAACAAAAACGAAGCAGTCAATTTTTTCATTGATTGCTTCGTTTTTTTATAGTGACTGAAAATGATTGTCAACAGGCGACTCAATATTTCGGTGGCCTTCACACATAACTTTTTAAAAACTACTCAGCTTCTGAGTGAACCTTTGAGCCCATTTTTTCAAGGATAATTGCAATTTTATCAATTCCCAAAAGTAAATCCGCTTCACTCATAACCAAGGGTGGCAACAACCGCAGCGTATTGTGATTAGCCGGTAGGGTTAGTAGTCCCGCTGCTTGTAACTTAGCAATCACGTCGGCGACTTTAACTTGATCCTTTAAATGAATCCCAATCATCAAGCCCTGACCGCTTACACTGGCGACTGCTTCCAGTGGCGTCAGCTTAGTCGTAATTTCTTTGAACACCACTTGGCTTTTTTGCTGAACGGTTGCTAAGAAGGTCGGTGTTAGTTGTTCTAATACTGCCTTAGCTGCTGCCAGTGCCAATTTGTTGCCACCAAAAGTAGTGCCGTGAGCCCCAGGACCAAACGCGGTCGCAAGTTCTTTTTTGCCAATCATGGCGCCAATCGGCAAGCCATTTCCCAAGGCCTTCGCGCTGGTAATGATGTCTGGCTTCATCTCAAACTGTTCATAAGCAAATTTGGTCCCAGTCCGACCGATACCGGTTTGGACTTCGTCAACAATTAATAAGACCCCTTCTTGCTGGCATTTCTGCGAAACTGCGTGCAGCCAATCAGGATCTCCCGCGTAAACGCCGCCTTCTCCTTGAATGACTTCTAGGATGACGGCCGCCAAATTCTCGTTAATTTGCTTGATGGCTTGATCATCATTGTAATCCGCAAACTGAACCCCAGGAACAAGTGGCGTATAGCCCGTCTGAATTGAGGGATTCCCCGTTAACGACATTGAGCCAAACGTCCGGCCATGAAACCCATTCTTAAATGCTAAAACTTGTTGCTTACCAGTATATTTTCTTGCCAACTTAAACGCCGCTTCGTTAGCTTCGGTTCCTGAATTGCAAAAAAATGCCAACATGTCTTTCGGGCAAAGTAGGCTAGCCACTTCATCTTGAAGCTGGCTGGGATATAAATTGGACGTATGCCAAATTTTGCCTAACTGATTAATAACCCGCTGCTCAATCCAGGTATTGCTATAACCAAAGCTGCAAACGCCGATGCCACTGGTAAAGTCTAAATAGGTTTGGCCGTTATTATCCGTCAAATGCCAATCGTGGCCCGAGACAATTTCCATTGGGTACTGTTGATACGTGGGAAAAATATGATTCATTCTTTTAATCTCCTTTACATCACAATCTGTTTACTCACCAAATTGGTGCCTGGTTGCTTTAATTCGTTAGTGATGGCAACCTCTTTAACACCACTTTTAAAGGCCTCAAAAGCTGCCGCTAATTTGGGCTGCATCCCAGCTTTAATCTGTTTTTGGGCAACAAGTTGCTGCGCTTTTTCCTGCGTTAAGTGAGAAACAACGTGGTCAGCCAGCATCACACCCGGAACATCGGTCAGCAAAACCAGCTTCTCAGCGTTTAACAATTTAGCAACCCCAGCCGCGGCCGCATCACCGTTAACGTTCAATAGTTGGTCACTAGCATTAACCGCCAACGGTGCGCACACCCCGATGCGGCCGCCGCTCAAGGCATCATCTATGTACTGACGGTTAACCCCTATCACTTGACCAACTTCTCCGTAAACAGCTTGGTCAAGATAGTCACCGTAAATAACCGGCAGTCCTGACGCGTTTAACCCCATAACTGGCAGCCCATGATCTGCTAATTGTTTACAAAGCATTGGCTGCACTAATCCCAGTAGCACTGCTTGGGTGACTTTCAAGGTTTTTGAATCTGTCACTCGAATTCCGTCAACTTGATTGATTGGTAAATGAAGCTGCGAACTCCATTCAGATATCTGCGGTCCGCCACCATGAATAATCAAAATGTGCTTGCCAGCCTGGTGCCAAGCGGTTAATTGTTGATAAAAGGTCGGCGATAACTGATTCGTTGCGTGACCCCCAACTTTAATGACAATCGTTGAACTCATCCAACTACCTCCTAACTTCGATACGACGCGTTGATTTGAACGTACTTGTAGGTGAGATCACAGCCCCACGCTGTCCCAGCTGCCGAGCCGGCATTTAAATCAACCTCGATTGTGACTTGGCTGTTTTTTAAACTGGCGGCAACTTTAGCCTCATCAAATTCAGTGGCAACACTATTCTTCACCAGCTGGGTACCATTAATGGCTACCCGAACGCCGTTCACATCCACGTGGGCCGTTGTCTGCCCAATCGCTTGCATGACCCGACCCCAATTGGCATCAGCGCCAAAAATCATTGCCTTCACCAAATTAGATCCCACAACGGCCTTAGCAACCTGTTGGCCTTCCGTATGATTGTAAGCGCCAGTAACATTAACTTCGACTAACTTGGAAGCACCTTCACCATCTCCGGCAATTTCTTGGGCCAGCTTGGTCAAAACTTGCTTAAAGGCGGTTACAAACGTTGGATAATCTTCATTAGTCTCGTTGAGTGATTCATTGCCAGCCAATCCGTTTGCCATCACCATCACCATGTCATTAGTCGACGTATCGCCGTCAACCGTAATTTGATTAAACGTCTCATCCACCGTTGTCCGTAATAATTTTTGCAATTGGGATCCCTCGATTGCCGCGTCAGTGACGACGAAGCCCAACATCGTTGCCATGTTAGGATGAATCATCCCAGATCCTTTGCAAAAACCAGTAAGCGTGACCGGTCGATTATTAATGACACATTTAAGCGTAATGGTTTTGGGATGGGTATCAGTCGTCAAAATTGCTTTAGTGATGCCCTTTGATTGCGATAAGGCCAAGTGATTGATTCCTGCTTGAATTTTGGCCATTGGCAGCGGTTCGCCAATGACACCAGTTGATGCAATCGCCACTAGGTTGGGATCGATGGCTAATTTTTTGGCAGCGATTTTTTGCATTGTCATTGCATCAGCCCAACCACTCGGGCCATTACATGAATTGGCATTGCCACTATTCATTACCACTGCTTGAATCTGATGGTGGCTATTAATCGTTTGCTTAGTGAGTTTAGTTGGTGCTGCTTGGAACTGATTGGTCGTGTAGACGCCGGCCGCTGCTGCCGGCACCTTGGAATAAAGCCACCCCATATCATCTTGATTGGGTTTCAAACCAACATGAACTGAATCAGAATAATAGCCCAACGGCCAGGCAAACTTAGTCGTTAGAATTGAATTTTCACTTGTCATCTGCATCCTTTTTAAGCTCCTTTGGTTAAGGTAAAAACGGTTGTAATTTCAGTCCTTGAGTTTCTTTAAAATCGAACAGTTGATTAAAATTTTGAACTGCTTGGCCGGCTGCCCCTTTTAATAGATTATCGATGACACTATCAACCATCACGGTGTTAGTAACGGGGTTATAAACCGTCCCGATTGCACATTGATTAGTGCCAACCGTTTGCTTGATGTCTGGCAGTTGATTGCCCGTGTAACTGACAAATGGCTTATCCTGATAGGTCTGGGTGAATGCTTCAGTCAGCATCTGTTCAGTGATATCCGCGCGAACTTTGGCGTATATCGTGCTCATAATTCCGCGTCTGATTGGTACTAAAGTCGTCATGAATTGAATGGCCGGAATTTGTTCGTTCCAACGTTTCAACGCCTGCATCATTTCTGGAATGTGTTGATGTCGATTTGCCTTATAAATCTGAAGGTTTTCGTCTACTTGAGTAAAATGCGTACTGGGCGTCGGTGTTTTACCAGCGCCAGTCGTGCCCGACTTAGCATCAACAATGATACTATCTGGTTCAATCAAATTATTTTGAACCAGCGGCGCCAATCCCAATAGTGTAGCCGTCGCATAACAGCCAGGGTTGGCAACATAAGTTTGGGCCTTGGCAGACACCAAATCAGCGAGGCCATAGTGGGATTGCCGCAGGAACTTAGCCGGAGCAGCTGGTTTGTTATACCATTTAAGATATTGCCGCTCGTTTTTCAAGCGCATGTCTCCTGATAGATCAATGACCGGAAAACCGGCCGCCAGATATTTAGGTGCCACTTTAGCTGTCACCCCAGCCGAGGTGGCAAAGAAAACCACTTGGTTATCTTTGATGATTGCATCGTCATCATATGGCCAAACTGGTGTCTGATTGCCATTAAAAATCGGGACAACTTGGTCTAATTCACTCGCTTTGGTCAATTTGTGATCATACAGATTAATCCCGCTAACCGCCGGATGGTTTTGCAGGAGTTGATAAAGAACCATTCCCGCGTAACCGGTAATTCCTACTAACGCAACTTGCATCTAATCGCCTCACACTTAATATTCATTTACACGAATATTAATGAATTGAAAACATCTTACAACGTCAGCTCATTAAATGCAACTTATTTTTAAAATTATTCAATATAATCACAAGTTATAAAATTTTTATGCAATAATTTTAAATTGTCCTTTGATGGTGGCCTTAAAAATCAACGATTCATATATGAATAAATATCTCAATTTAAGAATAATATCATGAAAATAAAAGTCGCAGGCAAGATTTTCTCGACCTTGTCTGCGACTCTTTACATAGTTATAAACAGTGCTGGTTATTTTGGTACGCTGATTGGTTGATCAGCTTCAACCGGAATTTTATCCAATGCCTGGCTCAAGTCAGCGATTAAGTCATCCACGTTTTCCACGCCAACGGAAACTCTGATGAGGTCTGGAGTAATCCCGGCTTCCTTGAGCTCTTCTTCATTAAGTTGGGCATGCGTTGTTGAAGCTGGATGGATAATGAGGGATTTGGCATCGGCAACGTTTGCCAACAATGAGAACAGCTTCAAATTTTGAATTAACTGTTTGCCAGCTTTTTCGCCCCCCTTTAACCCCAAGGTAAAGATTGAACCCACGCCTTTGGGGAAGTATTTTTCGGCTAAAGCATGATAGCGACTATCTTTGAGGCCTGGGTAATTGATCCAAGCTACCTTTTGATGATGAGCTAAAAAGTTGACAATCTTTTCTGTATTTTCAACGTGTCGTTCAACCCTCAGCGAAAGCGACTCTAATCCTTGCAGTAGCAGGAATGAGTTAAACGGACTAATGGTTGCCCCAAGATCTCTTAACGACTCAGCCCGCACTTTAGTTGTAAACGCGCTACCACCTAGATCGGCAAATACCAATCCATTATATTGCGCATTCGGTTCGGTAAAACCAGGGTAGCGCCCGCTCGCTTTCCAATCAAACTTGCCATTTTCAACAATGACGCCGCCCATTGTGGTGCCATGGCCCCCGATAAACTTAGTTGCCGAATGAACCACAACATCGGCACCGTGATCCAATGGTTTAACCAGATAGGGCGTCCCAAACGTGTTATCAACAATCAAGATAATCCCGTGGCGATGGGCAATCTGGGCAATTGCTTCAAAGTCAACTAGATTAATGCCTGGATTGCCAATACTTTCAACGTATAACGCTTTGGTATGCTCATTAATGGGCGTTTCAAAATTTTCGGGGTCGTCGGGATCTACAAAGTGAGTTTTAATGCCTAATTTGGGTAAAGTCACGTTAAATAAGTTAAAAGTCCCGCCATACAACGTACTTGCAGAAACGATTTCGTCGCCCTTATTTGCCACATTTAAGATTGCAGCCGTAATAGCAGCCGAACCGGTTGCCAAAGTCACGCCAGCAGTCCCATTTTCAAGTGCGGCAACCCGCTTGTCCACCACATCCGTTGTCGGATTAGTTAACCGAGTATAAATATTACCGGGATCGGTCAAGCCAAACCGGCCGGCCGCCTGTTCAGGACTGTCAAAGACATATGAAGTTGTTTGATAAATTGGCACTGCTCGTGAACCCGTTTCGTCGACAACTTGCCCGGCGTGAACTTGGAGCGTTTCAAAATGTAATTGATGATTGCTTTCTGTCATATTGATAAACCTACTTTCTTAATAGCCAAAAGTTGCGTCCAATTATCGTAAAACCGTGTACTGGCATCCCGCCACGAATAGTCGATTTCACCTACAAGCGGGTCTTTAAAATAATTTGAAGGAAGTTGAATCGGCAGATGTTTGTTAAGATCCCGTTCATATTCGTCAGCAAGGGTTCGTGCTTGATATTCGGGATGCCCAGTTACATAGGTCGTATGCTTTTCAGAAGCAGTTAGAATCATCGCCCCGGTTTCAGCTGAACTGGCGATCACTGTTAAGCCGGCCGGCAGATGGGCTTCATCCAAGCTGCTTTCCGTATGTCTTGACTGGGGCATCCTGATCACACCCCCGGCACTAAAGCCACGGGCAAGTGGTGACTCGTGGTCTACTTTAGTGGCTTGGTAGATGCCAAATAATTTAGTCGGTAGCAAATGTTTGGTAATTCTAAAATCATGGTATAGCCCTGCTTGCGCCGCCCAACATTCGTATAGCTGTTCGCTTACATGACTTTTAGCCCAATCAATAATCTTTAATAATTCTGGCCAATAATCAACCTGTTCAAATGGCAATGTCTCAATTGGCGCACCAGTTATAATCAGGCCATCAAAATGTTGATTGGCTACTTGATCTAAATTGACATAATTTTTTGCAACCAACTTCTTGGGGACTCCTTTAAAGTGGTGAGTAGCGGGATACATAAATGTTAATTGAATATCCCGTTGGCAATCATTGAACCCGGATAAAAATTGCAACTCCGTGATTTGCTTATTAGGCATCAAATTCAATACCAAAATTGATAATGAGTTCTTCAATGGTTGATTCTGCCATTTACCGTTTGCGAGATTAAATCCATTTAATGCATTTACCGTCATGTTACTCATCTCCTAAAAAATAAGTGAGCGAGGCAAAGCGATTAGAAAGCGGAGTGTAAGGCTCCTCAGACAGAAATCCCCGGGCTTGGGATTTGTGGCTGAGGTGCTTACACGCAGCTTTCTGCTTTGCGCAGCTGTCCTAAGAAAGTGAGCGGAGCCAGGCGTTTAGAAACCGGAATATAAGGCTCCTCTAACAGAAATCCCCGGGTCTGGGATTTTTGTTAGAGGTGCTTATATGGAGGTTTCTGCCTGGCGCAGCTGTCCTAAAATACGGCACGGCACAAAAATCCCCAAAATAAAAAAGCTTTCGCCCACGTAGTCATTTATAACTACGGGACGAAAGCTTCGCGATGCCACCCTAATTTACTGTCGCTTCACAACAACAGCCTCAATAAGTACTTAAAAAGTATGCGTAAGTAATCCACTCCAACTTTAACGTAAAAGCCATAGCTGCACGCTCTAAAAATACCCTGCTATATATCGGTGGCTACCGAACACCCCGCCTTTCAACCGGATGTCTGACTCCGAGCTCATCTTCGCATCGCTACCAGGCACTTCTCTCATCAACCGAAGCTCTCTGTACTGCCGGCATAAATGTTACTCTTCTCTTCAACGTCTCATTTATCTTTAATAATTGCTCATAACAATATCATCGTACTGCCACATTGTCAAGGAGGTTTTTCAAAGAATTTTGACGTTATCTAACACAAAATGAGTTTATAATAAATCTATTAACGATGCGGGGCGTGGGCAAATCAAAAATTTGTGCCTAAACCTTTTTGACAAAAATCCAATCCTAGACTTTCTGTTCAAGGAAGTTTATGTGCCACTTTCTAAACGGTCTGGCTCCGCTATTCATAGGAGGTTCTTATGACGCAATCCATTTCTGAAAATGAATTAATTGCTGTTTGCGGAAAAGTCGGCAAAATTTTACTGACCGCTGGGGCCGAAACCGCTCGGGTTGAAAGCACGGTTGAGTATATTGGCAAAGCTGCGCACTTTGATATCAGCTGCCATGCCACAATTACCGCCCTATTTGTCGGCACTAATCGGCAAAGCGATACCCATTTGGTTAAAGTTCGTCTCGGGGATTTTAATTTGGAAAAAGTTGACGAAATCAATACCGCTTCACGAAACTTTGTTGAAGGAAAAATCTCGTTTGAGCAACTTAAAGAAACGATCAACCAAATTGACCAGAAAGTAATTGACTTCACTTGGCCACAAAAGATTTTTGGCGCCGCGGTTGTTTCCGTTGCCCCAATGTTACTATTCAAGGCGACTTGGGGCGACTTGGGATTAGCCTTTTTTGTCGGCACCTTTGGCTATTTAGCTGCTCAACTTGCCAGCCGCCGAATTAAAACGCCCTACGTTGCAGCGGGCTGTGGTGGCTTTGTCGTTGGCTTATTAGCCGCGGGATTAGAACTGCTCGGCATTGCAACCAGTTCTGGCAGTATCATTGTTAGTGCCTTAATGCCGCTGGTTCCAGGCGTAGCAATCACCAATGCCTTTAGAGAGGTTATTGACCAAAATACCATTTCAGGTGTTGTTCGCGCTGTCGATGCCATCATTATTGCTGGCTCAATTGGTGCTGGCGTCGTATTGGGCACGTCTCTGTGCAGCATCGCATTTCACTGGATTGGGGGCTTTTGATGCATCTTCTAGTTGAATTCGTTGTTAGCTTTCTTTCAACAGTTGGCTTCGGCCTCATTACTAACGTTCCCCGCCGGTCCTTATTGCCAGCAGGGATTACCGGCTCGCTTGCCTGGGTCGCTTACTATTTGGTCCTTCAAGTTGATCCCGGTCTAATTTTGCCGAACTTCACGGCAGCCGTTGTCATCGGCATTTTAGGGAACATTTCTGCCATGATGTTTCGGGTACCAGTAAACATTATTTACGTGCCAAGCTTAGTTTCATTGGTTCCCGGCGGCATCTTGTATCTATGCATGCGCAGTTTCACACTCGGCCACGAGCAGCTTACATCTCAATATCTGTTTAACACCCTAACGATCGCCATTTCACTGGCCGTGGGTTTTGTGGTTGCTGAAGTTATTTTTTACCGACTTAAGCCACTGATCAAGCGATTGGTCCAACCCGATCCCACTAAATAATTTCAAAAGAATGTTCTTCATGGATAATGTTTACCCAGAATTAATACACCGTAAAAAAACGATGAAGATGAAATGATTTGGATTCGCCGTCACCTTCATGAATATCCGGAACTGTCATTTAAAGAGAAGCAGACGACCCAATCCATCGAAAAGTGCCTGTTAATTGCGCCAAAGCTGTTGGGGCAATTGTCGTCGATTATTTATTAATAGCAAAATAATTAAAAGTGGCCAATCAGTTATTGACAAAGTGGCAAAGCGGGACTATCGTCAATATTAAATAAACATTAGGCGTTAATGAGAAGAGTAGCCAATTTGTTTCTCCTACAAGAGACCGCCAGGAGCTGAAAAGACGGGCTGAAACGATTGGTGAAGATGAACTCGAAAGCTTGTAGTCAGTGAAAGCTTGCTACACGGGTGGCTCCGATACCGTCCTAGATATGATTGAGTTCAATTAATCGTATTTTAAGGCTATTCAATTTTCATTGAGTAGTGAACATGGGTGGCACCGCGAAACCATTCGTCCCTGTACAAATTCATTTTTGTACAGGGATTTTTTCGTCTAATAATCAATTATTGAAAGGAAGCGGATCTGATGCGGATCAGTTCTTCAGCAGAAAAAACATTTTTAGAGAAGGTGTTTGCCGTCGACGGTTTTTCAAAACACGACGGGGCCCTTTTGGCCGACACACTAGTCGATGCCGACTTACGGGGGATTTCCTCTCACGGAATTCAGCGGCTGGCTTGGTATACCCGAATGATTAAGGAACACATTATCGAACCCCAAAATAAGGTTAAAGTCTTAAAAGAGACCCCCACCAGTCTTTTACTCGATGCTAATAAGAACATGGGCCAAATTGCGTCAGCGTTTGCCATGAATAGCTTAATTAAAAAGACCAAACAGCTGGGCGTTTCTTTGGCGGTCATTCGCAATTCCAATCACTTTGGGACTGCCGGCTACTATGCCCGCCTAGCCGCCAAACAAGGCTTAATTGGCATTGCTCTTACCAACACCCGGCCACTAGTAGTTCCAACGAACGCCACCGAAGCCTTTTTAGGCTCAAATGCGTTTGCCTTCACCTTCCCGGCTGATCCACATCCCTTCGTTTTTGATGGGGCCACTTCGATTGTTTCCAGTGGCAAGATTCAAGTCCTCGCTAAAAATAACAAACCCATTCCTGGCGACTGGGCTGTCGATGATCACCGCCACGTGGTTAGTGATGCCCAAAAGGTTGAAGATAATTTAGCTAAAGTGGCCTTCACTGAAGAAGAACCAGGTGGTGGCGTCTTGACCTTGGGTGGCCTGTTAGAGCAAAATTCCAACTACAAAGGCTTTGGCAACTCATTAGTCGTTGAATTATTAACCGGTATTCTAGCCCAAGGGTCAATTTCTGCGGATACTAATAAACCAGGGCATCACGACTTTAGTCAATTCTTCTTGACCATTAACCCCGGTCTTTTTGGCAACCTGGCGGACTTAGAAAAGCGAGCGGAAAAAATGTTTGACCGAATCCGCCACCTCAAGCGAGTTCCTGGCACAACCATTATGATTCCGGGTGATCGAGAGTATCGCCACTATGATGAAAATTTGAAACAAGGGGTCGTCATTGATGATAAGACCGCTAAAGAACTTGAAACAATTGGCAAGGATAGCCACGTTGAGGTACCTAACCCCCTCTAATATTTTGCTATTGCTTGACTGGACGTGTCGTTTCTTAACCGAATGCGTTATAGTTAAGATAGTATAAATATGTAGGACAACTACACAAAGCAAAAGTTTGCCCATAAGCATCTTGGGGGTAATTTCTATCCAAGAAGACTTATAGACAAAGTTTCAACCGCTTTGCTCACAAGGAGGTTATCATTTGAAAACAATATTAATTCTTGGCGCAGCCGGTCAAATTTCAAGCTACTTGATTCCAGCACTATTAAAACAAACTGACTTTAACTTGAAACTATACGCTCGGAACGCAAACCAGCGGATTAAAGTTAGTGATCCCAACCGCGAAACCGTGATTGATGGTGATTTTAACGATACTGACACCTTAAACAAGGCAATGGATGGCGTCGATGCAGTTTACCTAAACGAAATGCGTGACCTGGATTCGGTCAAACACATTGTCGCCGCCATGGATGCCAACCACGTTCGTCAATTTATTGGCGCTACCGTTTTGGGCATCGAAAACGAAGTTAAGGGGGCCTTTGGTCAGTGGAATACCAGCATGATTGAAAGTTCGATTACGAAGCGGATTAAAACCGCAACGGTTATCAAGGATTCTGATTTGACATACACCCTGCTGCGCTTGGCTTGGCTATACAATCAGGATGGCAACACCAACTATGAACTCACTGATAGCGACCAGCCATTTGGCGGCACCCAAGTGACTCGCCAAGCGGTTGCCCAATTAATTATCGACATCTTAACCGATAACTCTCGGAAGTATGCCCGGAAGAGCTTGGGGGTTAATGAACCGAATACCAACTGGGATAAACCATCGTTTTATTAACAATTTATTGTCAAACAACTAAAGCGCCGATCCATCGCTGATCAACTGATCACCGACTGGGACCGGCGCTTTTTAACGATGCTTTGATTCGTTTACTCAATCAAACTCATTTAGCCACTTACTTCTTTTGATACTCCATAAACTGATAAAGCAACAACTCCATAATGACAATTAGTGAGACATGCGACGTGATGTCAACCCCGTTCACTTTTAACTCATCGGTAAATAAATACAGATTCTCGTCACTCATGTTTTGAATCGTATTATTATTGGCTCCCGTGATTGAAACCAACAAGGCGTACGTTTTCTTACTCTGCAAGGTTTGCACAATCGAAATCAACTCATCATCTTCGCCTTCATAGTCAAAGACAAAAACCACGTCATCGCGCTTGATATTCCGATAGGCCAGTCGTCGCTGCTCATGATTCTTTGGGAAAATCACAATGAAGCCGTTTAACGTATAAAGATATTCAATATACTCGGCTGAATACTTGCTAAACCCCTTGGCAAAAAAATACAGGTTCGGTTTACTAGCCAGTGCGCTGCAAATTTTCAATAGTTTTCGCTCGTCAAGGACCCGAACCGTTTCTTCAATATTTTTAAGGTACTCATCGCGATATTTTGATTGTTCAACGACAAATGGGGCTGCCTTATCTTCTTGTTTATCACTATTTAAAACGGTGTATTTAATAACGGTACTAAACTCACTATAGCCGGCAAACCCAATTTTTCTGACAAACCGTAAAAAAGTTGTGGTGGAAACATAACAAGAAGCTGCGACCTCACGAATACTTTTATTTTGTAGTTGATCCATATTTTTAATGACATAATCGAGTAAGCCATATTCGTTTTTATTCAATTTTTCAACGTATGGTTTGATAATTTCAAAAAAATTCATATCGACCCTCTAATCCGGAACGCCAAGGACGATCGAGTGGATATCGCCGCCCCCAAGAAGCAACTCGCGAGCATTCACCGGTTCAATCTTTCGATCCGGGAAAATTTCTTGATACTGCTGAATGGCAACAGTATCTTGCGGATCGCCAAAGACTGGCAAAATAACCGCACCGTTAGCCAAGTAGCAATTAATATAAGTGGCCATTAGCCGATCACCTTCATAGCGTGGCAAGCGGCCATTGACTGGGTCAACGCCTTCACTCTCTTCTCGAGTGATTAATAGCGGCCTTGGCATCTGGACCTTATGAATCACCAAATGACGATTGGCCGCATCAGTCGCCGACTGCAAGATGGCAAGCCCCTCGTGGCAAATCTCATACATCGGATCAGATTGATCATCCGTCCACGTTAACGCAACCTCTCCCGGACGAACAAAGTTAACCATGTTATCAACATCGCCATTGGTTTCATCCATAAAGTAGCCCTGATTTAACCAGATAATTTTTGAAACATTCAAATATTTCTTGAGCACTTGCTCGACGGCTTCTTGGCTAACTTGGCCATTGCGGCCTTCGGAAAGAACGGATTCTTTCGTGGCAATCAAGGTGCCTTCACCATCCGTTTGGTAAGCGGATCCTTCTAGGACAAAGTTAACGTCATAATAATCCAGCCCATCGAGGTCGCACATCTTTTCCGCTACTAAATTATCTTGGTCCCACGGAAAGTACAGACCGTCAACTAGCCCGCCCCAAGCATTAAATTGCCAATTAACCCCGCGAACATCTTGATGCTCATTCATCAAATAAGCCGGGCCAACATCGCGCATCCATGAATCGTTATAACTCATTTCAACCACTCGAATCGCTTGGGGCAGTGCCTGTCGGGCATGTTTATATTGATCGCGCGAGACTAACATCGTCACCGGTTCATATTGGTGAAGCTTGATTGCCACCTCCGCAAAAACGCGCTGCGCAGGTTTGGCCCCTTCCCGCCAGTTATCAGTTCGCTCAGGCCACATCAAATAAGCTTGCCGCTGATGATGCCATTCGGGCACGATCTTAAACTGATCCTGTTGTGGTGTTGTATCCTTAATCTTCATTTAGCTCCCCCTCTATTATATTCAATCATATCATGATCCCTTTGTTAGCACGATCATCTATTCCAATGACCCTCATTTTTAGCAAAAACGAGGCTGTTAAATCTCAACTAGAGATTAACAAGCCTCGCTTAATACTACTTTACAACTGACTCGATCGCTTCTTTGACAATCGTTGTCCCTTTATTGCCGGCAATAATTTCTTGAACGTCGGCCAAGTCACCAATGACTGCGGGGTTGCCAGTCGTTTTGACAAACGAAACGGCCGCTTGGACTTTAGGCATCATACTTCCTTTAGCAAATTCATTGGCATCAATGTGCTGTTGAATCTCATTAACCCCAACTTCTTTTAACTCAACTTGGTTAGACTTACCGTAGTTATAAAAGACGCCACCGGCAGACGTGAGAATAATGAGCTTATCAGCATCAATTAATTGGGCAATTTTGGAAGCGCTGAAATCTTTGTCGATGACCGCTTCTTTACCAATCAACTGGTTGCCTTTGCGAACGACTGGAATACCGCCACCACCGGAAACAATGGGGATAATCCCGGCGTCGACTACTTTTTGAATGGCCGGGTACTCATTAATTACTAACGGCTTCGGGGACGGAACCACTCGCCGATACCCCCGGCCGGCATCTTCGATAATCTGCCAATCTGGATGCTGCGCTTTGATTTCGGGTACTTCGGCTTCCTTATAGAAGGGGCCAATTGGCTTTGATGGATTTAAAAAGGCGGGATCATTTTCATCGACAATTGTCTGGGTAATAATCGCCATCACGTCTTTGTCAATCCCATTATTAAGAAGGGCTTCCTTCATCGCATTTTGGAACCAATAGCCAATACTGCCTTGGGTCATTGCCCCACAGGTGTCTAATGGCATCGCTGGATTTTCCTTACTGTCTGCGGCACTCTGTTGGAGCAACAAATTGCCAACTTGCGGACCGTTACCATGAGTGATGATCAATTGATCACCGTTTTTAATAAATTTAATTAATTCCTGGGCCGTCTTTTTAACGGCCTTCATTTGAGCTTCGGCGGATGCGTCTTTTGATAGAATCGCATTGCCGCCTAATGCAACAACAATTTTAGCCAAATGTATCTTACCTCCCTGATGGTACCTGCTGTGTAATGCAGTGAATGTTACCGCCGCCAAGCAAAATCTCACGAGCGGGTACGCCAACAATCTTGCGATCTGGATACAAACGTTGGAGAGTCTCTTTAGCTTTTTGATCATTTGGATCATCAAACGTTGGGAAGACAATACCACCGTTTGCAGTGTAATAGTTCACATAACTGGCGGCTAAACGGTCCCCTTCCTTACGCGGTAGTGTGCCATCCACGGCGTCGACGCCTTCGCTTTCTTCCTTGGTGATGGTAACCGGCTTAGGAACATAGAGCTTTTCAACTTGAATCTGACGGCCCTTTGCGTCAGTCGCATGACTTAAAATTTCATAATTTTCTTTTGAAATTTCATATTGAGGATCGGATTGATCATCGGTCCAAGCCAATGCAACGACCCCAGGTTTGACGAAGTTGGCGATATTATCCACATGACCATTAGTCTCATCTAAGTAAATACCGCGCTTCAGCCAAATAACCTTATCCAAATTGAGGTATTCCTTCAAGACATTTTCAATTTGTTCCTTTGATAGTTGCGAATTGCGTCCTTTAGACAGCAGGCATTCTTCGGTCGTAATTAACGTCCCTTCACCATCAACATGGATCGAGCCACCTTCTAGGATGAAGTCATCCAGTCGATAGCGATCAGCGTGTTCAAGCTCAGTCACCTTTTGAGCGACCCGATCATCCTTGTCCCAAGGGAAATAAAGGCCATCAACCAGGCCACCCCACGCATTGAAAGTCCAATCAACGCCGCGAAGATCCCCTTCATCATTTACGACAAAGGTCGGCCCACAGTCGCGAATCCAAGAATCATCGTTGGAAATTTCGACAACCTCAACTTCATCGGCTAACAAATGTCGTGCATTGGCATATTGTGCATCTGAAACCCCAACGGTCACGTGCTCAAATTGGGAAATGGCTTGAGCAACCTTGGCAAAGGTATGCTGAGCTGGTTTAGCGCCATTCCGCCAGTTATCGGGCCGTTGCGGCCAAAGCATATAGACACCCTTGTGATGTTCAAATTCACCAGGCATTCGATAGCCGTCTTTTTTAGGTGATGATTGTAAAGTTTTCATCATAGTTTGCTCCTTTTATTTTCGAACTTCGTACTAATTTTTACTTAAGGCTTCCGCGGTGTGGTGACTGCTCGCTTTCACGGTTTTCTTTAAAGGGTGGTGCTTTTCTGCTGCTCTAATGCAGACCTCGCCAAGTAAAATCGTGATAATCGTGCCAATTAGAATCGGAATCTTAGTGCTCATTTCCTCAGCACTGCCATTAAGTGGGAAGGCCGATAAGATCGTAGTAATCCCCAGTAAAGCAACGGGAATCCAAGTCATCAAATTAATCATCAACGGATTACCCGGCACTTTGAATGGCCGCTCAGTATCTGGGTCCACTTTGCGTAACCGCCAAAATGATGGAAACATCAACAGATATGAACCTAGCAAAGCGACAACATTCAGCGAGAAGAAGGCCCAGAAAATATTTTGGTTAGGAATCAATGGTGAAATAACAACTAAAATTGCGGCAATGCCACCATTTAAGAGATTAGCCCCAACCGGCATTCCAGTTTTCTTACTTTCAATTCCAAATATTTTTGGTAAGTCATGGTTCTTAGCGGCATAAGAAGCAACGTAGTTCACCCCAGCCGACCAAGAAATGAGGTTTGCAGCTAAAGTATACATGAATAACAGGGCAATCAAAATAACAAACCAGTTGTTACCCCCAATTAGCAGGAGAATGCTTTCCATTAAACCACTTGAGGTTGACAATTCATTGCTTGGAATTGCAACGCCCATCCCAAAGGCGGCAAATACATAGAATACCGCGATTAAGATCCCGCCCCAAATAATTGCTTGAGGAATCTGCTTTTTGGGATTTGGCATTTCGCTAGCCATCGAAGTGACCACTTCAAACCCAAGGAAATTAAACAGAATCACTGAAATATATCCAAGACTCTTCACATCCATTTGTGGCAACATCGTCTTAACGGTAAAGTTACTTGCAACGCCTTTTGTGAAGGCAACGTAGATACCAAGGGCCCCTAAACTAACCATGATGATCACTTTGGCAATAGCTGCCAGATTCAAGATCCATTTGCTATCGGCAACCGGATAAGAAGAAATCAAGGTAACGATCCCGATAAATACCAGTTGAATTAAAACATTGGTCCACGTACCAAAGTGGGTTGGAAAGACTTGCCCAATGACGCCGGTAAACAGTACGGCCAAGCTGGCCATCCAAATTGGAAAGTTAATCCAGTACAGCCAAGCGGCCCGACCACCCCAACGCCGTCCAAATGCTTTTCGAACCCAGTCATAGATGCCACCGTCTTCATCATAGGTCGTACCAAGTTCGGCAGAAATTAATCCATAAGGTAGAAAGAAGAAGACTAAGAGAATCCCCCACCAAAAGAATTGCGATGGTCCAATAGCTGCGGCCGGCGCAACTGACTCAACCACCAGAACCACCACTACCGACATTAATACGGCATCAAATAACCTAAATTTTTTCTCTTTTTGCATTTCATTCACCTTCGCTAACCGGTTACGTCAACTCAATTAATGAGTCGTGTCATCAACTAAGTTTAAGATCATTGACTTTAACTTCGGATCGTTTAGATCATCCAATTGTTTTTCAGTGTAATTCATTCGCGGTGCCATTAAGTACACAAGTAGCGCTCTCATTGCCGTCAACCGATTCTCAGCTTCATCCCAGGCAATTGAATGTGGCGAATCAATGACACTATCCGTCACTTCTTCGCCCCGGTTAGCTGGTAGGCAATGCATAAACATCGTATGACTAGTTCCTTTAGCCATTAAATCATCGTTAACCTGGTACTTAGGGTAGAAAATCTTCATTCGTTCATCATATGATAATGGTGATTCATACAATCCATACCAAACATCAGTATAAACAAAGTCCGCATCCTTCATAGCGGCATCCGCGTCTTCAGTAATTTCAACGCTACCACCAGATACTTCGGCGTTCTTTTGACCAATTGCCAACGTCTCTGGCTTAATTTGATAACCTTTAGGGCCAAATTGAACAAATTGCATGCCCATCTTAGTTGCAATAAACATCAATGAAACACAAACTTGAGTCGCGTCGCCAACAAAGACAACCTTGCAGTCACTCAATTTCTTCCCAGCTGGTAAATGTTCGGCCATCGTAATGATGTCACCAATTTCTTGAGTTGGGTGATTGTAATCGCTCATCCCGTTTAGCACCGGCACGGTTGCAGTCTCAGCCAACTTTTGAACAGTTGCATGTTTTGCGACCCGAGCCATCAAGATATCAACCAATCGGGACAAAACAATGGCGGTGTCACCGAGAGATTCGCTTTCAGCGGAACCTAGATGGATTTGGCCCGGGGCTAAATATTGGGCGTGGCCTCCGAGTTGTGTCATAGCAGTTTCAAATGAAACCCGTGTTCTAGTGGATGATTCTTCAAAAATCATCCCTAGTGTGCGGTGTGATAATAACTCTGGATAATTGCCGTTCTTAATGTCGCGCTTGATTTGCAACCCTAAGTTGATCAAATATTGAATTTCGTCTCGTGTGTAAGTGTTTGTGTCGATAAAGTCTCGTTTCATAATTGGCATCTCCTATAATTTGTTTGTCGTGAATCTTTAAGAAATTCTCGAGGATTTCCTTACGCCTCCCAATATAACGGATGTAAGCGCTAAAATATATAGTTTGAGGCTTGATAGACGTTGACAGAACAACGATGTATTTTGTTCCACCCTTGTTAACAAGTTACACGATACCGCCAAATCGCCATTCTTTTGACTTTATCCGCACTAATTGGCTTTAAACGCAAAAAGTGCTCCTTCAAAGCGGCCTTGATTCTTCCAACCAAAGTAAGGCGCTTGAAGGAGCATTTATTGACTTATATTAATTTCAAATCACGATTTTAAATTTTACCAACCAACTTTGTCCCAGGCTTCAATGTCTTTTCACCCGGCTGCCAATTAGCTGGGCAAACCCGATCACCATGTTCGGCAACAAATTGAGCCGCTTCTAAGGTTCGCAATACTTCTTGGGCATTGCGACCAATTCCCATATCATTAATCGTGTAAGAACGAACCGCACCATCAGGATCGATGATAAAGACCCCGCGGTAAGCTTGGCCGGCATCTTCATCCAACACTTCAAAGAACCGAGCTAATTTACCGGCCGGGTCAGCTAACATTGGATATTGAACTTTACCAACTTCTTCGCTTTGTTCGTGCCAAGCCTGATGAACAAATTCGGTATCCTCTGAAACCGAATAAATTTCGGCCCCGGCCTTTTTAAACGCATCATAATTATCCGCCAAATCACCTAGTTCGGTTGGGCAAACAAACGAAAAGTCTGCTGGATAGAAAAATATAATCGACCAATGGCCCAATAGGTCTTTTTTAGTAACTGGTTTGACCTCGCCATCTTGATAAGCATTAACCTTAAAATCGTCAATCTCTTTGCCAATAAAATTCATTTTGCGATCCCTCCACTATGTGTATTAATGATCCAATTCCAGTGTAAGATATTCTCGCAACGTTTTCAATAACGATTCTAAAGTAATACTGATTATTACACACTATATTTTGCTGTGATGTTATATTAAAGCTTTCGTTTACGAAACATCAAGTAGGTCACCAATTTATATTTGATCGGCAGTAAGTGCATTTTAAAATCAAGAATGATTATTAACCATGATTACTAATCATCAAAGAGCTCTTTGGCCAGACTAAATGCTGACCACGCTTTGGGCCAACCAGCATAAAAAGCTAAGTGCGTAATCAATTCAACCATTTCATCTTTGGTAACGCCATTTTGCTTGGCAATCTTCATATGTGATTTCAACTGAGGAAATAACCCTTGAGACATCAAGCTCGCACAAGTAATCATACTGCGATCACGGGCAGATAGCTTGGATTCTCGTGACCAAACCTCGCCAAACAAAACATCATCATTTAACTCAGCGAACTTCGGGGCAAAATCCCCTAAGTTGTCTCGACCCGCTGTTTGTTTCTTTGCCATTATTTTGTTACCTCCAATTGATCATAAAGTTCATCTGAAACTGGTTCCAACCATTCTGGAGTTCCCGCCGTAATTGCGATATGCGAGAACCAACTGTCCTTGGTCGCCCCGTGCCAATGTTTAACCCCGTCATGGGTGACTACGACGTCGCCGGGGACTAAATGTCGTGCCGGCATGCCGGCTTCTTGATACCAACCTTCACCACCCGTTACCAATAAAATTTGAAAGCCATCATGGTGAATATGCCAGTTATTTCGACACCCCGGCTCAAAGGTAACGTTACTGACGCCGACCGTGACATCGGGATCGTTAACTAAAGACTGGAGATAACTTTGACCTACAAAATACTTTGCATAGGCGTCATTTTGTTTACCTGCTGGAAAAATAATTCCGTTTTGAACGTTTGCGTTCTTCGTCATATAATGCGTTCCTTTCTAGGCTTGCTTGGTTGGATAAATCGTAAACTCATTTACATTAACATCTTCTGGTTGGTCAACCGCAAAATTAACTACCCGAGCAACCGCTGCTGGACTGATGCCAACCGAATTGTACAAGCTATCCATTCCAGCCCGTGTCTTTTGATCAGTAATTGTGTGCAGCAATTCCGTGTTAATGGCTGCCGGATAAAGGGTTACCGTGCGAATATTGGTGCCTTCTTGGGCACTTTCCATCCGAATAACTTCCATTAAGTTTCGGACTGCAAACTTAGTCGCGCCATAAATGCCCGCCCCCGGAAAGCTTTTGAGGCCGGCGACTGAAGAAGTCGTGATAATTTGGCCGTGCTTTTGACTGGTAAAGATTGGCATCACTGCAGCAATGCCATTTAATACCCCTTTCAAATTAATATCGATCATGGCCTGCCACTCATTAATGTGAAGCGCACTGATTGGAGAACTTGGCATAATTCCGGCATTGTTAAAGATGACATCAAGGCCACCAAACCGATCTTTTGCTAGTTGTACCAACGCCTGCATTTGCTCTGGTTGAGTGACATCCGTAACCTGGTATGCCGCTTGACCGCCGCCGGCAATAATTTGGTCAGTGATCTCTTTTAATCGGGCTTCTCGTCGAGCGCCGATGACAACCTTAGCCCCATTTTTCGCAAGTAATTTAGCTGAAGCTTCCCCAATTCCTGATGAAGCGCCTGTAATG
Source organism: Lentilactobacillus fungorum (assembly GCF_016860605.1). GTDB lineage: Bacteria > Bacillota > Bacilli > Lactobacillales > Lactobacillaceae > Lentilactobacillus > Lentilactobacillus fungorum. The sequence goes on along the minus strand of NZ_BNJR01000016.1, from coordinate 244,751 downwards.
ATAACTACTTTGCCTTGAACACTCATTTAAATTCCTCCTTGGATTCTTAATGTCAAATTTAACTTTACAAACATCAGGTTACAACTTAAAGTGGACTTTAAGTCAATCACTTATTTCAAAAAAATTGGAGGGAATCCAGATGCCAGCAATTAAAATTGAACCAAGCTATTCCATCGGCGAATTTGCCGATTTAGTCCATTTATCTGCACCCACAATTCGTTATTACGAAAGCCAAGGCCTCCTGAAAGCCAGAAGGACCACGAATGGCCGCCGCTACTTTACTACCGCAGATATCAAATGGGTCAAATTTCTATTACATCTCAAGGGAACTGGCATGAGCATTAGTGACCTGAAACAATATGTGACCTGGCGGGCAATGGGTGACGGGACCATTCCAAACAGATTAGCCCTCTTGGAAAAAACTCAAGCCGATTTCACGAAAAAATACCGAGAAGTCCAGCATCACTTAGAAATTTTAACTGACAAAATTAACTGGTATCGGCAAAAAGAAGCTGGCAAAACAGCTGGTCGAGAGCCATTTGCCGATTACCTAGAGAAACTGGGTCACGAAGAATAGTGACCGCCAACTTTTTCTTTACAAACGCTTTCAGTAACTTTAAAGTATACTTAAAGAGGTTTATTAACAGGATTGGAGACAGAGGCATGGCAAATACCAATTCAGATCATGGCTATACATTAAGTGAATTCTCAAGAATCGTTGACTTACCGATTCCCACTATTCATGCTTATGAGCGTCAGCGAATTATCAAAGCTCACGATAGTCAAAGTGGTCGGCGGGTTTTTACCGACGAAGACGTCGATTGGGTTAAGTGTCTGGTTCATCTAAAAGCCGCCGGCATGAGCCTAAAAGATATTCAAGAGTATGTTGCTTGGCAGGATCTCGGTGATCAAACCATTCCAAACCGGGTCTCCTTATTAGAGCGAACCCGGGACGAGTTTATCAAAAAAAATCAACGAATCTTACAGCATCTCCAAGTTGTTGACGATCGGATTGCTTGGTATCAAGCCAAAGAATCCGGCGAATCCGTTGGCAATGAACCCTTTTCACAGTACGTGAAGGACCGGGGTCATACAGAGTAAGTCAAATTCTAGCCGTATCTTAAATACCAATCGTAAACGGGCCTAAAAGCAATTAACATCATGCTTTTAGGCCCGTTTACGATTGGTCATTATTGATAAACAACCATCGCTCCCAAATATCCAAATGAATTAGAAAATTTAATACTGACCACGTGGAGACTTGGATCATCTAAAAAATGATTGACTTTTTTATCTAATCCCTTTTGCCCCATTGCTGTAAATGTTTTGACTTTCATCATTTACTTCGTCTCCTTTCGATACTCTCCAAACAAATAAATCGCCGCAGCAATCATCGCAAAGGCGTATTTATATAGCTTAAACTGATTTACCAGATACGTTGACGGAAAGATAATCTCACAAATGATGACTACCACAAACGCAATTGAGGTTGCTTTTAAATACACGCCCGTTGTTCGCTCATCTGAATCACCAAGCCGTCGAACCAATACCCAGACCATGATGAGCGACAACACAAGGAGAATCATTCCGGTGCCAACCAAAATATTAAAATTATCGCTATCCTTATCAGCCCATAACTTAATCGGATAAAATAGCCAGGCTGGAATATCTGAAATTGATTTAATGTTCATCGGTTTCATCTCCTTTTGCGTAACTAAAAATGTCCGTGATTGGGACATCAAAGTAATTGGCAATCCTAAAGGCCAACTTGAGCGACGGCGAATAATTGCCCTTCTCCATCACTAAAATGGTCTGCTTGCTGACACCAACCGCATCCGCCAATTCCTTTTGGGATAGGTGGCTCAACACTCGGTATTCATATACCTTATTGATGATTTGATCATCGTCAAATTTCTTTCTACTCATTTCCCCACCTCACCTTACAGCCCTATCGTACATCTTAGTTTTATAAAAGTAAAGTATTATTTACCTTATATAAAATTTAGTTAACAAAAAATGGGGATAATTACCACTTTGATCCCATAATTTAACCAAAAAAGCCAACCAGCCCAACCTATCTTTATAAGAGAACACAGTAAAACCCCTTGAATTAGATTTCTCCAATTCAAGGGGTTCAGTTCTGGAATGGTTGGTTTTCTGAGTTAAATGGCAAAAATTAGCCATCGTCGCAGCTTTTAGCTTTTCCAAATATGAGAAAACCATCAGTCAAAAAACGCTTTGGGCTTCCTCACTTTACGACACTTACTGCTCTTGTTTATAGACATACTGGCGGGTCATCGGCAGCCCAGTGCCGCTTGGCGCGTTTGTCAGCAAATACTGCATGACATCAATGTTGCCAGCCTCAAACGACGCTGCGCTTGCTTGCAGATACATCGACCACATTCGAGAGAACGGCACGCCGTACTTCTTTTGAACCTTGTCAATCACCTTGACGTAGTTGGCATACCACATCTCCAAAGTCTTTTGATAATGGCGGCGGAGTGGTTCCAAGTCAGTTAATTGCAGTTGGGCATCCATAATATGCGTCAGGTTTTCAGCAACGTTTGGAATATAGCCACCGGGGAAAATATACTTGTTCAAGAATGGGTCAACGCCGGCGCCAACGTGTTGACCAGTGATTCCATGAATGAGGGCGCGGCCATCCGGCTTCAAGAAATCTTTAACTTTCTTGAAGTATAAGCCTAAGTTTTCCTTGCCAACGTGTTCAAACATCCCAACAGATGTCACGTAGTCAAATTTATCGTTAACTTCTCGATAGTCTTCCAGTAAAACGTCCACTTTACCTTCCAAGTGACGCTTTTGGATCTGGTCTTTTGTATAATCGTATTGTTCTTGGCTCAAAGTAATTCCAGTTGCGTTCAAGCCAAATTCTTCGGCTGCCATGAACAATAAGGTTCCCCAGCCGCTGCCAATATCTAGCAGGCGTTTACCAGCGATGGGATTTAATTTGTGCAGGATATGACGATCTTTATTGATCTGAGCTTGTTCCAGGGTATCATCGTCGTGTTCGAAATAAGCACAGGAATAAGTCATTGATTTATCCAACCACATTTGGTAGAAATCATTGCCAATATCATAGTGGCTTTGGATATCCTTTTCGCTTTCCTTTTCGGAATGGGAAATTTTTGGCAAGTGTTTGAGGAATGGATTGTTTGTCAAAAAGCTACCCGATTGGCGAAAGGCGGAAGCGACTAATTCTTGAATGCTGCCCTCAATTTCAATATCACCGTTCATATAAGCTTCAGCCAATACTAAAGTCGGCTTTGACGTCATTTCTTTAATTGGGATTTCCTTTTTGATTTCAATTTTAACCTCGGGCTCCCCATCGCCATACGATTCAGTCTTGCCATTCCAGTAGGTAACCGAAACTGGAATGTCGAACGCTCGACTTAATAATTCCCGATAAACCGTTTTTTCTAACATCAAATAACCTCCAGCAAAATATGATAATAGATACAGTGTAACGCTTATAGGGGTTATAAAAGCAACCCCAAATTAAAAATAAATATCAAAAAACACTTTGTCCAAAAATATTCTACACCCGTTCAACTAAAAAGCGACCGTTAACTATTTAGAATCTTGATCATCCTTATTAATTTTAGCTGGAACAAGCTTAAATTGCGTTCCATCATCATAGACAACCGCGTATAATAATTTATCTTTGTCTTCATCAAAGTAGCCTAAATTAATCGCGGGATGGTTGTCATAAGTATCCACGTCTTCGAATCGATCAAAAATGATCTCTCGAACCAATTTCAACACGTTGTTTTTGGCCGCGGCTTTTTCTGCGGCGACTGCCAGCGTATACCCTTGATCTAAAAACAACTTAATCTGATAAGCCTTAATCAACATACTATAACTAAACTTTCGGTTTTGGTTCTTACCTTGCTTACTGGTGATATAGCCTTTGCGCTCCCAATAACGTAACTTGGTTTGGGAAATACCGGTTGCTCGGGAAACATCTCCCAATCCCATATACCAAGCGTTATCTTTTACAATTTCAGCTAATTTTCGTTTGAATTCTTTATCCACTTCAATTCCTCATTTCTAATGATCGGAACCTGTAATTGGTTTCATTGGCCTTAAATCGGCATTCTAATTATAAGATTGTCTATAATGCATCGACTATTTATTAACACTAAGTATATATTCTTAAATATCGTTGTCAAGATAGTTGACAATCGTTTCAAATAATCTTATATTAGTCAGGAATCGTTTTTGAAGGAAATTTAATTTTGAAGTAAAGAAGGTAATAACTCGTGGCAAACGCGGTAGACGAAAACGGGAAGTCATATAATCGAGGATTAATGATCGTTGTCATTTTGATCGGCACATTTTGTACTGTTCTGAATCAGACCATCCTGTCAACGGCTTTTCCAACCATTATGAAGGCATTTGATGTTTCAACTTCAACTGTTCAGTGGCTCACCACCGGTTTTATGATGGTCAATGGGATTATGATCCCAATTAGTGCTTGGTTAAGCACAAGGTTCAATTCTAAAATGCTCTATATTACGGCAATGACAACGTTCTTTATTGGCACGATTGTCTGCTACACTGCGCCGACTTTCGCTATGCTACTCATTGGGCGATTAATTCAAGCGTTGGGCGTTGGTGTCACCATGCCATTGCTTCAAACCATTATGCTGTCAATCTTTCCGCCAGCAAAACGCGGGACAGCCATGGGCCTAGCCGGAATCGTCATTGGCTTGGCACCAGCCATTGGCCCGACCCTTTCAGGCTGGGTGATTGACAATTGGACGTGGCGGGATTTATTTGGCATGATTTTGCCACTTTTATTACTCGTCATCTTGGCTAGCTTCTTCTTTGTTAAGAGCGTCCTTCCCAACAGAAAGGTTGGCACTGACTTGGCATCAATCGTTATGTCAACGGTTGGCTTTGGAAGCTTGCTTTACGGTTTTTCATCCGTTGGTGAAGACGGCTGGGGCAGCACTTCTGTTATCAGCACTTTAATTATCGGCGTCATTTTCATCAGTTTATTTATCTGGCGTCAATTTAAAATGGAAAAGCCATTTTTGGAATTCCGAGTTTATCGCTCTGTTCCCTTTACCATCTCAGCTATTCTCAGTTCGGTAACGATGATGGCCATGGTGGGCGTTGAAATGGTGATCCCATTGTATTTGCAGATCGTCAAAGGCATGTCAGCGTTTGAATCTGGATTAACGTTACTGGCTGGTGCTTTAATGATGGGAATTATGAGTCCCATCACCGGCCGGGCAGTTGACCGATTTGGTGCTAAACGACTGTCAATTATTGGCATGTTCTTCTTAACTTTGGGTTCAGTACCCTTTATTTTCATCACCAAGAACACCTCAACGATCTACATTGTGTTCTTCTACGCTGTTCGGATGTTTGGGATTTCAATGTCAATGATGCCGGCAACGACTGTTGGGATGAATTCTTTACCTCTGAACTTGTTAAGTCACGGAACGGCGGTAAACAACACCCAGCGCCAAATTGCCAGCTCAGTTGGGACGGCGGTTTTGATTAGTATTTTAACCAACGTCACCAATAACAATATGCCTGCCAAACATTTGCTAAGCACAAATCCCCTTCATTACCAAACCAACGCCATCAACGCAACCTTGAGTGGTTATCACGCGGCCTTTTTGATTTCGCTGATCTTCTGCTTGTTGGCACTTATCACCGCGTTCTTCTTGAAAAATCGCGGTCATTCAACTGACTACACCAAGGCAGGAGGCGAAGATTAATGATATTAGCAGCTCTTTCAATCAGTGTCATCCTTGGCTTTGTTTTCTTTGTTTATATTGAGAATAAAACCTGGAGTAATCTTTTAACGGCCATCGCCATTATTGGGGCCGTGTTGTCAACCTTCTACATTGTTAAAAATGATCACGACCATTACGGTATGAAACAAGTTACCCAAACGACGAGTCGCCGAATTTATTCAGTTGGTCAGTCTAAACAGATGCAAATGATTTTGTATCAACCTGTCGGCTCAGCTAATAAAAAGCAGGTTTACATCTATCAAAAATCGGCAGATACCAAGAAAAAGTCCCATACAAGAGCTAAAGACGATACCTCCAACAAGGTTGTCCGCACCAGTGGCCAATCACGGCTCGTTACCAAGACAACCCGTTGGCAATACAAAGATAACACGGCTAAATTATGGTTTGGAATTGCCGATGAAGGTCATCATTTGATTAAACAAAAGAATACGTTCTACATCAATCAAAACTGGCTAGTTCTCTCAACAACGCAAGCCAAAGCGCTCCAAAAGAAAATGGCGGACAAAACTTATCAAGCTAAATTAAAAGCAGCTGGAAAGGCCTTTGTCGAAAAGCAAGTGATGGCTGCCATGAAGAAAGCTCCAACGATGACAGCTAACCAACGTGCTAAGATTGCCAAACAAGCTCAAGCGCAGTTCCAAGCTCAAGCTATTAAACAACTAATTAGCCAGCTTAAATAATGCTTTTACCAAAAAAGATCTGAAATCTTCAGGTCTTTTTTTCTTATTTCAGAGTTGCGGCTACCCCCAATGCCGTGCTATAGTCAGTTTAATGATTGTACACAATCGATTTATCGGCGATCACTTGACTAAATTTCAACTATTTCTTAAATGTTTCAAACTTAAAGGAAGTGCATAAAATGGCAACAATTTACGATTTTACCGAAACTGAAATGAGCGGCAATCCCATTAACTTTGACCAATACAAGGGAAAAGTACTCCTCATTGTGAACACCGCCAGCAAATGTGGCTTAGCTCCCCAGCTTGAAGGCTTGGAAAAATTGTATAAAGATTATCATGAACAAGGCTTAGAGGTCCTTGGCCTACCATCTAACCAATTTCATCAAGAACTTGATAGTGATGAGGCAACTAGTGACTATTGCAAATTACACTACGGGGTCACCTTCCCAATGACCACCCACGTAAAAGTCAACGGTGACGGCGAAGACCCCCTATTTACCTACCTCAAAAAAACAGCTGGCCACGGCCGAATCAAATGGAACTATACCAAGTTCCTGATTGGCAAGGACGGCAATGTGCTTGCGCGGTTTGCCCCAACGACTAAACCGGAGAAAATTGAGCCGGCCATTAAGGCTGCCCTGGGGCTTGACTAATCAATCAGCAATATTTTAAGCCACCAAAAAACATCTTCAAAGCTGTGAGTTTTTGATAACGACACTTTGAAGATGTTTTTTTAGTTAGCCGATTTTTCTTGAAAACTTCTTGAATCCAAATAACTTGTCAATCCGCGGATAATACTCAGCTGGAATATTTAGATCAATCGCTTTAAGGTTGTTTTTTAATTGGGCCGGTTTACTGGCGCCAGTGATCAAACTTGAAATTCTCGGGTCCCTTAATGCCCAAGCCAACGCAAACGTTGATAGATCGGTTCCCAATTCAGCGGCCATTTTAATTAAAGCTTCAACCTTGTCTAGATTATCTGCTGTTAAAAGCGCCTTAATCTGGCCCTGATAAGTTGCTCGCGAGCCGGCTGGAATTTGGTGACCCTTACGATATTTCCCCGTCAGCAAGCCTTGGGAAAGCGGCGAAAATGGCACCACGCCCAGGCCAAGCTTACCGCAAACATCCAACAATTCATGCTCAATGTAGCGATCAAACATATTGTATTGTGGTTGAACGACTGCCATTGGATGCAAACCACGCTCTTGAATAATTAATTGCGCTTCTAAAATCTGTACCGGCCGCCACTCACTGACGCCATAATAGAGAACTTTGCCCTGGTCCACTAAATCACTTAAGGCCTGCAACGTTTCTGCCAGTGGTGTTTGGGGATCAAATCGATGACAAAAATACAAATCCAAGTAATCTGTCTGCATGTTTGTTAACGATGTGTCGATGGATTCCATGATGTGCTTGCGGGATAACCCCCGATCGTTTACCCCATCACCGGTTGGGAAAAAGACCTTACTAGATAAAACCAGTTCTTTTCTGGGGAACTGCTTGAGTGTTTTACCAAGAAATTGTTCCGCAGCACCACCACTATACGCATCCGCGCAATCAAAAAAGTTAATCCCATTTTCGTATGCTAATCGAATACTTTGAGCCGCCAAATCCTGCTTAGCCGGTTCGCTGACATCCGTCATCCAACTTCCTAATGCCAACTCGCTGACTTGCAATCCTTGTTTACCTAAATGCCGATAGTTCATCTTAATTGCTCCTCCTCATATTCACTAAGGACGATAATCAGTCCTTGTTTACCTTACCCTAGCACCTCAAGTATACTTGAGGTAAAGCCATTCTTTAAGGAGCTTACTATGAAAACTTATACAATCGCGCAAACCGCTGCTAAATTTAATTTGTCGATCCCTACTTTAAGGTATTACGAAGCAATCGGCCTACTCCCTAACGTTGCCCGGAATGGTAAAAACCGGGCGTACAGCCAAACCAATTTTGACCGACTAGCGGCCATTTGTTGTTTCAAAAATACTGGCATGACCTTAAAAGACCTACAAACCTTATTTCAATACGAAGATCAGGACCACGACCTCAATGACGTCATCGATTTATTACGAACTCACTGCCAACGAATAGATGACCAATTAGTTTTGTTGAGGGACAATCAGCGGCACATTCGCCGAAAACTTCAATACTACACAGATATTCGTGACGCCCAGATTAATCATCAGCCCCATCCCGATTGGCAAGATTATCCGCTCAGCCGATTCTAGTTATTCCCGGGCTAACGTTTCGGCAAATACGTTCAAAAAACGTTCCAATTCAGCGTGCTTGCCAATCGTAATTCGAATATGATTTGGATAGCCCCATGGCGTACAATCACGCACGATCACGCCGCGCTTCATGAGTTCTTCACAGATTTCGGTCGCACTTGGCACATCATCTGGCAGCTTGGCGAAGATAAAGTTTGCTTGCGAAGGCGCTACTGAGCATCCCAAGATTTCAAGTGACTCAATCAACCCTTCGCGATCACCTTGAATTTTTGCCAGCGTTGATTGCGCCTGAGCCTGATCAAACTGGAGCGAAGCAATGGCGCCTGCTAGCGCAATTCGGCTCGTATTAAACGGTTCCGTCACAGTATCGTAAGCTTGGATGACCTTCGGCGCCGCTAACAGATAAGCCAGCCGTGCCCCTGCCAAACCATAGAATTTCGAAAAGGTTCGCAGCACAACTAGGCGTTTGTTGCCAATCAATTTCGTGAGATCTGGAATGGCCCCCTCGTCGGCAAACTCCGCGTATGCTTCATCAACCACTACCCACACGTGATCGGGTAATTGGTCAATGAATTGTCGAAGCTCTTGGGCATTAACCACTGTCGCCGTTGGGTTATTGGGATTGCATAACCAAATTAATTTGGTTTGCTTAGTCACTTTAGCAGCAAATTGGTCCAAATCAAATTGAAAGTGATTGGTTAATGGAATTTCAATCACTTTGGCCCCCATTAATTTAGAAGCTTCTCGATACAAACGATACGACTGCTTGGCAATCAAAACTTCATCGCCAGTATTCAAGACCATCTTGGCAATATTTTCAATCAGGTTACCCGCGCCACTTCCCAACGCGACGTTTTCTGGCTGCAAGCCGACATGTTGGGCGATCACTGCTTTCATTTGAATAAAATCGTCTTCTGGATAACGATTTGATGTCGTCACGCTTCTAATCATTGCCTGCTTGGCGTGGTAATACGGGCCATAGGGATTTTCATTAGAGCCTAACTTAATCACTGCCTTTAAGCCGTATCGCCGTTTAACCTCAGCCTCGGTTTCTCCTTGAATATATGGATGGACCTCGTTAACTTCTTTTCTGAATGCTTTATCAAATTTTGCCATCAAACTTCCCCCATTCCATGTTCTTATCGTAACGCGATTAGGGACAGATGGACACAAAATGGCTCTCCCAATAGTCAGGAGAGCCATTTTGACAACCTCATTAATTTCAAGGTTACCTTAGGATTATTGAGTTAATGCAACTACTTAAACTGCAGGTTATTTTTCAATTGTTACAGTTTCCATTACCACATCTTCTTTTGGCTTATCAGCGTCATTGCGATCAACTTGGCTAATTGCTTTAACAACATCCATGCCACTAATCACTTGGCCAAAGACCGTGTGTCTAAAATCAAGCCATGGCGTGCCACCATTCTTATACGCATCAATAATCGCTTCTGGATAACCGGCTGTTTTCATTTGCTGAACCATGCCATCGTCAACGTGTTCATTCGTTACAATAAAGAACTGGCTGCCGTTCGTATCAGGACCTGCATTGGCCATTGATAAAGCGCCATTAATATTAAATAACTCGGGCGAAAATTCGTCAGCAAAATTGCCGCCAAAACTGCTTTGGCCGCCAGCGCCAGTTCCGGTTGGATCGCCGCCTTGGATCATAAAATCAGGAATTACCCGGTGGAAAGTAACACCGTTATAGTAGCCCTTTTCAGCTAAGGCAACAAAGTTCTCAACGGTTTTGGGGGCTTGTTCCGGAAATAACTGCACCACAATTTCACCATGGTTGGTGACAATTGTTGCTTTGGGGCCCTTCGCATGTTCTAAGTCTAATTGAGGTAACGTCATTATTTTTCTCCTTTGTTGGTTCATTCTTACATACTGACAAAGCTTATCATACCTGCCTTGGAAAGTCAGCGAAAAAGAAGTGATTTATCAACAATTTTGATCGCAATTACGTTAGAATTGACTTGTATAAATTTTCACGAAGATGGGGTAACATTAAAATGAAAGTCAATCAAGCACATTGGCGACGTAATATCTATTTGTTTTTAGCTAGCCAGTTCCTAACTGGAATCACCAGTATGATTGTCCAATACGCAATTATCTGGTATCTCACTAAAAAGACCGGCTCCGCTACAATTCTAAGCATCGCAACCATTTTAGGCATGCTGCCAATGGTTATTCTAAGCCCATTTGTGGGTCCGTTAGTTGACCGCTGGAACAAAAAGGGCTTACTGATTTTTCCTGATGTATTCGCTGCCTGTTTTGCGATCATCCTGTCAGTTTCGGCAACGGTTTTTCACGTTTTTCCAATCTGGCTGATTTTTATTTCCCTATTAATGCGCTCCTGTGCCCAAACTTTTCAAATGCCAACGATTCAATCAGTCATGCCCACCATGGTCCCGGACAAAGAACTCACCCGCATGAATGGTCAGCTGGGGATGGTTCAATCCGCCAATATGATTATCGCTCCGGCGTTTGGCGCGTTCTTATTTGCGCTTATCCCAATTCAATATTTAATTTTACTCGACGTATTAGGCGCCTTCATCGGGATTTGCATTTTGGTTTGGGTTCAGATTCCCAATAACGAAAAAATTGATCAGCCGATGGAAATACTGCATAACACCAAATTGGGGATTCGACAGCTAACCGGTAATAAGGGGCTTTGGTACATTACGTTGATTGGGGCGGTATTTACCCTCACCTACATGCCAGCAGCCAGCATGTATCCACTTATGACGATGAAATACTTCCAAGGTACCGTCAGCCAAGCCGGTCTGATTGAGGCCATTTACTCTAGCGGCATGTTTATTGGCGGTGCAATTATTGGCGTCTTTGGCAAGTGGCAGAACCGAATGAAACCAGTTATTATCGCCTTTTTCTTAGTGGGCATTCCAACTGGAATCAGTGGGATTCTCCCGGGCAATCAAACTGGCTTTTTATGGTTCGCCCTGCTAAACGTGATTGAAGGAATCGCGACCCCATTTTTCACTACCCTCTTGATGGCGATGATTCAGCAGAGTTATCCGCCAAAAGAATTGGGGCGGGTCCTTGGTGTTCTAAATTCTCTCTTAAACCTGGCGGGACCAATTGGCTTAGTCTTCGCCGGCCCATTGGCGGACATCATTGGAATTGAACGCTTATTTGTCATTGCTGGGATTGGCGCCGCGGTTTGTGGAATCATCGCCACCTTAATGCCTATCACCAGACTATATGACGTTCGTTTGCACCAAAAGTTGAAGAAACAGTCACAGCAGACTTCCAAGAAGCAGGAAAATGCTTGAGTTAAAGCGGGGCTATAAAGTTAAAATCATCAACTTTATAGTCCCGCTTTAAATTGTGATCAATTTCTTGATACAGCAGATCGCAGATTTTGTGCGTCCATAATTGTCCGCAATATTACATGGTTAATGGCCGCCTAGGATCGAAATAATTTAATCCTTGGAGTCTCGTCCAATTTTTGGGCTTTTGCTTCACTTACTTTTTCTAGGACAGCTGCGCAAAGCAGAAAGCTGCACCTAAGGCCACTTGCCCAAAAATCCAAGCCCGGGATTTCCGGCCAAGTCGCCTTAGGCTCCGCTTTCTAACCGCTTTGCTTCGCTCACTTTTTTAGGCCGTCGTTACCTTCTTTGCCGTCAGACCCATTGCGTTGATCGCCACAATAATCGTTGACATTGCCATCACGGCAGCGCCCACTGCTGGGTCAAGAACAATTCCTGCAAAGGCTAAGATTCCAGCAGCCAGCGGAATTGCCACGATATTGTAACCAGCTCCCCACCAAAGATTTTGAACCATTTTACGATTCGTTAATTTGGCGAGGTCCAAAAAGTGTAAAATATCACTCGGCTCTGATTTAACCAAAATGACATCGGCAGAATCAATGGCAACATCAGTGCCGGCACCAATCGCGACACCAATATTAGCGGCAGCTAGGCTTGGCGCATCGTTCACACCATCGCCAACCATCATGACCCGATTACCTTTGGCTTGGTAGTCGGCCACAATTTTTTGTTTATCATTCGGCAATAAGCCAGCGTGAAAGTCACTTAAGCCCAGTAAAGCCGCAACATGATCCGCCGCCTTTTGATTATCTCCAGTTAGCATCACCGGGGTAATACCACGCTGCTTAAGCCCATTAATTAAGGCTTTAGCACTGTCTTTGATAGTGTCACCTTCAGCTACCATCCCTCGAACTTGTTGATCGCGTAGTAAGAAACTGACCGAATTGCCTTTTTCAGCCCACTGGTCAGCGGCGGCCTGGTCAAACGCAATCCCTTGCTTGGTCAAATAATTACCATTAGCAATCAGATAAGTTTGCCCGTCAATGTCCCCGGCAATTCCAACTCCAGGGATGTTTTTCGAGTTGGCAGCCGCCGCAAACGTGATTGACTCCTCCTGGGCTTTTGCAATAATTGCCTGGGCCAGCGGATGAGTTGAGTTGCTTTCCAGAGCTGCCAATTGACCGAGTAACGTCTTTTCGTCAACATCATGGGCTGGTATCAATGCGTTAACGGTAAATTTGCCCTCCGTTAACGTGCCCGTTTTATCCAATAACACATGACTAATGTGCTGACTGGCTTCAATGGCTTGTCGATTACGAACCAATAGGCCATTTTGGGCACCAATTGATGTTGATCGTGAAACGACCAGGGGGATCGCCAACCCCAGTGCATGGGGACAAGCAATCACAAATACCGTCACCATTCGTGTCATTGCCGTTTCAAGTCCTTGCGGCAGCCAGCCAAAGAAGGCCACGATGCCAATCAGAAAGGCCGCGTAAAACAGATATTTGGCGACTAGATCGGCTTTATCTTCCGCTTTAGATTTAGATTGTTGGGCGCTTTGCACCATCTTCATGACTTGAGACAAATAACCGGAATCCCCCGTACCACTAATTTTGACAGTCAGGGTGCCATTGTTATTAGTGGCACCACCAATTACCTGATCACCAACGTTTTTAACGACTGCCGCAGATTCTCCGGTCACTAACGCTTCGTTGACGGTTGACTGCCCCTCGGTAATGGTCCCATCGGCTGGAATGCTTTCGCCCGAACGAACTTGAAAGGATTGGCCAACTTGAAGGTCTGACACCTTAACATCTCTAGTTTGACCATTTTCGGTTACCAAATGAGCCGTTTTAGGCAACAGTGCCGCCATCTTTTGTAAAGCATCGCCGGCGCCCATTAATGCATTCATTTCCAACCAATGTCCCAACAGCATAATCAGGATCAAGGTGGCTAATTCAAACGAGAAGTCCATGACGTGGTTAGTTGGACTCAAGAAATTATTTGCGATAAATGCGTATAAACTATAAAAATAAGAAACAGAAATGCCAAGAGTTACCAAAGTCATCATTTCAGGTGATTTATCTTGAATCTCTGCTTTAGCTCCCTTTAGAAACGGCATGCCACCATAAAAGTAAAGGGCGGAATCAAACGCAATAATGATGATCCCTTCAATAAGCGGCGCGTTAAAGTTTAGTAGGGAAACATTCAATCCCATAATGGGGGCTAACAGCAAAACTGGAATTGCCAAGACAACCGAAATCCAAAATTTTTGCTTCAAATTCCCCATATGCATCATCGAGCCGCCATGCATCATCATGTCGTTACTCATGTCCATCTTATCATCCATGTTCATTGAGTGATCCATTCCGGTCATCTGCATATCATGGTGAGCCATCTGCATTTGGTGATGATCTTTTGTTTGCATTTGGCCGTCATGGGACATATTCATTTCCGAATGCATCTGCATATGAGCATGGTTCATATCCATACCACCTTGGCGCATCTGGTCAGCCTGATGATGAACCGGTTTTTCTAATTTCGAACGCTTCATTTCATCGGCCATCTCATGGTCATCGGCATCTTGATTTGGATGCTTCATCTTCATCTGATTGTGTTGATCTTTCTTATTAGCCATCGTCATCAACCTCCTTACACATGTGATGTCCAGGCAAACAATTACATTCAACTTTTTCCGGTGCCGTTTTGGCTTTTTCAGCTAGGATCGACTGCAACTTTGCAATGTCGTTTTTCGATAACTCTCGACTTTCAATGACACTGGCAATGGTCGCGCCGGCCCGCATTGCGCACATGTGGTCGAACAAGTCGTTAGCAGCTGCAACCATTGAGGGTGCTTCCCCTACTTCAGCTTGATAAACAAACGGACGGGCCGCCCCAATTTTATTAACCGCTCCCTTTTCAATCAACCGGTGAAGGAGCGTTTTAGTTGTTGATGCAGACCAGCCCTTTAATCCAGCCATCGCGTCAATTAACTCTCGGCTGGTGGGCTTACCCATTGTCCAAAGGGCTCTCATCACTTCCCATTCAGAATCTGAAATTGTCACGTTTTTTGCATCAATCATATTATTATGCTCCTTTAATTATCGGCACATATCGGATACCATCTTTGTTGTTCACTCAATAATATTAATTTCACTTATCGGCTACGATTGTAAACCATCAAGTTACAAATGTAAACCAGAAGCTTATAAAAAAATACTGGCAATCTACCAGTATTTTTCAACAATCATTGTTATTTCATACTTGCGGCCATTCGAATGCCAACCGCATGGTCATTAGTCTTCAACGTGTAAATCACATTATTATCTTGCCATGAGATGGTTTGGTCTTGACCCGTTCCCACGCTAAACTTAATGCTTCCTTGAGTCTTTGGCGCTGGTAATGAATAGCTCTCAAACATCGTTACCATTGACGTTGCCAGTTGCTTCGGTGACGTATTGTTAAGCTTGCTGCCGTGAACATTGATCGACCAGTTACCTTCATTCCAAGAAATGTATTGCTGACCAGCACCACCTTGGGTATGGCCGGTAATCGAGTGACCAAGGTCAATCTTTGGCAAGCTGGCATTTTCCTTAGCGCTTGTATAGTCTAGGTTACTTTGAGCCGAACTTGATGAGGCATACGACTTCTTAGTTAACGTTGCGTAAGGCTGCTCTGACTTGAGGCTTGAATCATTTAACTGGAGCGGCTTGTTGCCTAAACTATAATAAATGGTACTGTTAGTAGCGTTCCCTTCATAACGAATATGGACCGCCTTAGCAGTTTGCCCAAGACCAGTTGATTGTGGTAACAACGTATTTGGCAATTTAGCAGCCAACTGCTTCGTTAATGAAGCAAAGTCATAACGGCCGTTAGTTGTCTGCGGGTTTTGACCTGTTTTGGATTGGATGGTACTTGAAGCCGTGCTGGCCTGGCTGCTTGAGCTTGAACTACTCTGAGTGGAAGTAGAACTGCTGGCACTTTTAGAGCTGCTGTTTTGCATATCCGTTTTGGACTCACTATTATTTCCTTTGCTGGAACTACTGCTATTGCCGCAACCTACGAGGATGAGACTGAGTAATAAAACGCCACCTAATTTGTATAACTTCATTGTTTACCTCCGTCGTTCATTTCTCTGTTGAGCCTATTCAACGTAATTCTTGTTGGCAGTTAGGTATTTGCCATCAGCCGTTACAAAATAATACGAACCAGTTGAGCGTTGCTTTAAGTCGCTCACTTGAATAGTGGTGCCCGGCTCAACTTCCGTAACCCGGTTGGCCTTCTTAAAGGAAGTTGAATCGTATAGATAAATCTTCTTAGTCGTTGTAACCGACGTCACCGCACTAGAGAAGTACGTGGCTTTTACAGCTGTGGATTGGGTTCCCCCCACCCACCAAGTAATTGGCTTGCTGGAATTTAGGATGGTGCTGGCATCAACGGATTCCTTAAGGGCAGGAATATACTTCTTATTAGTATATTGCCATAAATCAGTTTGAATGGTCGGCTTCGATGAATAATTGGCAATCCACTGCGCATCAAAGGACTTCCTAGCTGAATTAGCATAAGTTGTTGCAAATGATTGATAAGAATAAAAGACTAACTTTTTACTAGTCAACGACCGCATCTCATTATACCATGCTTTAACAGCTGAATTAGTTGATCCAGAAGTTACGTCATTTTCTTCATAATCCAGTACATAAAATTTGGCATTCTTATTGGATCGTTGGTAGAACAATTTAGCTTCGTTCTTAGCACTGGCAGCACTGGTAAAGGTCGCATAATCATATTCCCCAAACGGAATTCCATACTTTACGTATAAGTTCGTGTTGCTAGTAGCGTACTTATCAACATAGTTGGCGCCATATTGACGTCGATTGATAATGAAGGGTACTTGGCCCTTAAGCTGAGATACCTGCGAGTCTGTTAGCTTTCCCTGCCATTCAGAAATATCAGGGATAATTGTCGAACTGGCTGACGCCTTAAGTTGTCCAAATAATGTGAACGAAAGAATCACCGTCAGTATCGATAGCAAAACAACTCTAAATTTACCTTTTCCTGTCTGCATTTAAAAGCCACCTCATATTAATTGTTTATTCCGTGCGATATGTATTCAATTACTCACCATTTTGAATCAGCAATTCCGCATATCAAGTTCATGTTGATCTAACACTGTACTAACTTACGATAAATTAGCTCAGGTTACAATACGAGGTGGCACTGGCTCAAAAAATATTACATTTCAAAAGTCTGCCAAGATAGTCCCTCACGCGTTTCTTTTCAAGTGTGTTATGTTTTTGTAACAAGCAATTTTTGCCTAGTCTACTAATCAACTTATGCGATTGGTTGCCTATTCGCCAAATTTCTCAGCAAAAGCAGTCATAATTTGGCGAGCCTCAGCCGTCATTACCAATGTCTGCTGCCAGTCGGCTGGAATATCAATCATTTCATGGCTGCAAGCAAACATAAATGCCGCCAGCTGGGCGATCGTATCCGTGTCATCATCAAGATTAACAGCGGTAAGCACGACTTCTTGGTATGTCTTTGCTTGCTCATTAACCCAAACGGCAGCCTCAAGTGAATCAACCACGTAACCCGTTGATTTGACTGCTGAAATCGGCTGCTGGTCAAAATTAGGATCGGCCAAATGCTTGTATTGACGACTATCCTTTGCATAAGCCGGCATTTCAGCAACCTTTTGGTAAAGTGGCTCCAGAGCCGATCGCAAGTCAGCACCACCTAAAAGTGCTCGTAATAATTCGACGTATAAGATACTTCCAACAATTGAAATGTTGTGGGCATGTGTCATTTGCGTATATTGCACGATTGTTTGGATTCGAACTGCTGAATTAGCTTCATCAAGCAGTGTCATTGCCAAGGGCGCAATTCGCATCAGTGCGCCATTACCATTGGCATAAATTGACTGATCACCACATTTTAAGGGTGGCCTTCCTTTAGCAAAGTTAAAAACCGCTTTACGGGTAGCATTGCCAATATCAAATAATTGGCCACTCGGCGTATAACGACCGTTCATCATGTAAGCAATCATTTTCTGAAATAAATCGGCCAAGGAGCCGCCGGTTACCAAATTATCCATTAGACACAAGGTTAGCGACGAGTCGTCTGACCAACTACCAGCCGGTTGATCATAAGTTCCCCCACCAGTCATCCCCGTTACTTGAAAAGTCCCTCGTTTCATCGATTCCACTGGAACACCACAAGCATCGGCAATCATACTGGCAATGATGATTTTTTTAATTCTCTGTTTACTTAGAATAGTATCGACCCCCTTTTCAGTCACGTTATCAAAGTCGACTCCATTGATAACGCCATGTCCTAACAAAAAAGAGCATGTGCAGATTCAACTCTGTTCATGCTCTTTGTTTGTTTTAACTAATCCGATTCATTTATTGAACGACCTTTTCAACCGCTTCATTAACCGCTGACTTCTCATCTCCAACCAAATGAACCCGACTTTCAATGACGCTAATGTCCATCTTGATTTCACGGGTTAAACCTGGCGTGTTAATTTTTGGTTCAAAGAAGGCTTTGAATTCTGCCAGTCGATCGGCAGTATGGAAAATGTTAGCAATCACGGTAATATAGGTGGCAAACTCCATGTCGCCGCCGACAGTCTTTTCCAGCCATTGCCATTCCTTGCGAATCCAATCCCAGGCAGCTTGTTGCCCATCGTCGTTAGCCAGGACGCCCCGGAACCAAGCTCGCAGATCCTGTGGCTTAATCGTATCAGCATCTTCGAATTGAGCTACTAGTTGGGCAATCAGCTTGGAGTCGGTCGTACTGGTCAAAGCAGCGCAAATATCAGCTTTATAGCTGGCATCGCTGGTTTGTCGATAAGCGGCCAGTAGTTGATTAAATAGGTCCGCGCTTCCAAAGTTTTTAACTTCATTGCGCAAGACAAACACCCGGATATCAGCTGATAAAGCAGCTAAGTGGTCTTGGTTCTTGACAAATAAATCATGGGCCGACTGAATGGCGGTTGCGTTTTTAGCATACAACGCCGCACTCAAAACGTATGGTCGAGTCAATTGATCATCATTTGACTCGCCAGGTATTGGCTCAAAGCCCAATCGGTTAACTTGATCAGCACTCAATTGATCAAAGAAAGCCTGTAAGTGCTTTTCTTCAGCCGACTTTGGCGTCACAAATTTCTTCAGATTATTGGCTACCCGATATAAGGCCGCATTGACAATGTTTGACTGACTACCCGCAAATTTCGGCAACAGTGGCACTAGGGTGGCGTAAGAATTTTGACGCCCGTCCGCTAATAAGCGCAAGTCTTGGAGAATTTGCAACTGGGAGATGGCGTCCAATGACTTGACATGATTTAAAATATCCGTCATTAACGTTTCATCATATTGAACGATGAAATGGGAATTATTACCTACGTTAAGCAAGAATGGCTTGCCGGCCTTTTGCCGCAGTTCGGCATAATCGCCAATGATGAGTTCTTTATCAGCCATAATTTCTGGGACGGCATCATAATTGCTGTTCAGTGGGGCCTGCCACTTTCGGTTAACGTCTTTGCCCTCACCAATGAAGAACTGCTGCTGGGACAACGTCAGCTTGCCATCAACAACTTTAGCGGTCACAACCGGATAGCCCGGCTGTTCCAACCAGGAATTCATAATTGCGCCAACGTCCATACCGGAAGCATCGCCCAATGCGGCCCACAAGTCAGCCCCAGTAGCGTTATGGAATTTATGGGCGTCAAAGTAGTGCTTCAACCCCTTTTTAAGTGCGTCATCGCCAACCAACGCTCGGGCCATGACCAACATCCGTGCTCCCTTAGCATAGACGATCGCTGAATCAAAGATTGAATCAATTTCAGCCGGGTTTTCAACTTGCACGTGAACCGGTTGAACGCCATCGGTTGCATCCCGCTGCAGGGCCGCCGGTGACTCGGAAGTTTGAAAGACCTCCCAGATGTGCCAATCTGGTTGAATCGCATCAACGGCAACGTATTCCATCATGTTGGCAAAACTTTCGTTTAACCAAAGATCGTCCCACCACTTCATCGTGACTAAATCACCAAACCATTGATGCGCCAGTTCATGGGCAATGACCGTGGCAACCAATTGCTTCATTTCAAATGACGTATTCTTTGGATCTAATAATAGGTAGGCTTCCCGATAGGTAACTAGGCCCCAGTTCTCCATGGCACCAGCTGAGAAGTCTGGCAATGCCAGTTGCCAAGAGTGCGGCAGCGGATATGGCGTATCATAAAAGTCCTCATAAAATTCAATTGAGCGCTTGGCAATGTCTAAAGCAAAGTCTAATTCATCAGCTTTATGGGCTTTAGTCGCAAACACGCCGATCTTAACGCCACTCTTAGTTTCAGTTTGCTTACTTTGTAGTTCGCCGAAACCAAAGGCGATGAGATAAGTTGACATCCGTAGCGTTGTGTCAAAATAGTGAACGCCATTTTCGCTTCGAATTTCAGGCATGTTACTGATAATGGTTTCGCCGGGGTGTTCATCAAATTTGATTGCCAAATCAAAGGTGGCCTTAGCTTCTGGTTCGTCAATGCACGGAAACGCTTGGCGAGCAGCAGTAGTTTCAAATTGTGTTCCAATGAGTTGCTTTTTAACACCATCAACCTCATAGTAGGACGGATAAATGCCCATCATCGTATCAGTCAACTTGGCATTAAAGGTGATAGCCAACGTGGTTTCACCAGTTTTAGGCAAATCAATATTAATTGCCTCGTTATCGTTATCGACTTGAAACGAAACATCCTTACCATCAGCCTGAACGGCTTCAATCGTCAAAAATTTCTGGTGAATTGAAACGGTCTGCTGTTTAGCATTCCCGGTAATCGTTGATTTACCAAAAAATTGCTTGGTTTGGCGGTTAATATCTAGATAAATGTCATAATGAGTTGGTTGGAATTTTTCGTAGAAATGGGTTAATTCTGCCATTGATTGAATTGCCTCCTAAAAATAAAGTGAGCGGAGCAAAGCGCTTAGAAAGCGGAGCCTAAGTTTCTTTGGCCGGAAATCCCGGGCTTGGATTTTTGGACAAAGGAGCTTAGGTGTAGCTTTCTGCTTTGCGCAGCTGTCCTGTTAAAGTGAGCGGAGCCAGGCGTTTAGAAAGCGCCAAATAGGCTAGGCGTTTCACGGCCGTCGGAGTCTAAGTTTACTTGACCGGAAATCCCGGGCTTGGATTTTTGGGCAAGTAAGCTTAGGCGCAGCTTTCTGCCTGGCGCAGCTGTCCTAAAACATACAATTATCTACATTATACTATTTACAACCAAAAAAAGACCCAGACAACCTAATTTTGTCTAAGTCTTGCAAATAATCATCGTTTTCAAGCATTGACAACCAACACTTGGGTGCCTGAATCCCTCACAACATGGTTAGTCGTCGATCCTAAAACGAGCCGGTTAAACGCGTTCATCCCCGACTTACCCATGATAATTAAATCAACGTCATTTTCCTTGGCAAATTCAACGATCCGTTGTTTGGGATTGCCGTCTTCCACGACCCCCTTGATAGTAATTCCCTGATTCCAAGCTCGATCCCGACAGCTTTCAACAATTTTATGTGCATTTGTTGATAGGCCCTTATAGATATCGGACGACAATGCATCAGAATCATATTTAATATGATGAACTACCGACAGCGCAATGATTTGCGCGTGAAACACCTTAGAGTATTCGATCGCAACATCCAAGGCTTTCTTGGAGTTTGCACTACCATCCAGTGGAACCAAAATATTATCGTACATCGCCATGGCCAACTCCCCTTTCAAAAAAGGCAATCATTCGCATTTAACTAGACCTAACTTTATTATACAGTTTGCGTTAATTAAACTTAAATAATATGCCGGAATTGGCAGAAAATATCCATAAATAAGAACAATCAAATTATCGGACTTGTCGCTTAATAAATAATTAGCGGATGCCCTATGAAGTAAGCCTATCTTCCCCGACAATTAACGTTACATTTTGTCATTAGTGTGATAAATTAATGTTGGTATTAGTTGTTAGTTTAGCAAACTCACCTCTAAAGGAAGGCGATTAGCAATGCGGCATTCAATGTCTCATCTTATTTTAAGTCTCTCACTACTTTCACTATTTTTAAACGTCATGACACTCGCTCTCAATATTCACAATTTTCACGAGCAGTAACCTTAGTTTTCCCAATGGTTACCTTAACAATGATCCACTTTAAAGCTAAAGCCACTCCAGTTAATTAGATTCTGGCGTGGCTTTAGTTTTAACTAGTTTGTTTTTATCCGTTAACGACCAAAACATGTCCATTTGGCAGCTCTAATACTTTTTGTTGGCATCACGATCATCAATCTTCTTGTACCTATCGCGCCTTTTTTAAAATATCGTCCAGTTTCACGGTCATCAGATGAATAAACACAGATGATTTCTCTGATCCAAAGATTAATCTTTTGATTACAATCAGTTTTTTAAACCTCTTCATAAAACTTTCAAGCATTAGCTTAATTTTTTTCGAATTGCTTTGTTAACATAAATGTAATGATAATCTGTCGGTAACTTAACAATTCTTTTACCCAGCCGATTATCAATTCATTTAATACTGGGAGGTTCTAACCAATGGCAATTCAAACAAGGATTAATTATGTCAAATTAGTGTTCTGGGTTATTCTCGTCGAAGCAATTGGCTTTTTGTCATCGCAGCTATCAGGCGATATTCGGGCAGTTTATCAATCACTCAGCCTGCCAGCATTTTCGCCACCTGGAGTCGTGTTCGGGATCGTTTGGCCAATCTTATATGTGCTAATTGGTATTTCCGGATACGCCATTTGGAATTCGCGAAAGGCTCACCCAGAGCTGCTATGGCTTTTTTTAACCCAGCTTTTTTTGAACTTCATTTGGACAATCGTTTTCTTCTCGGGAAGTTTATTAATAACTGGGCTGATTATCATCGTGATAATGGATATCATTGTCTCCATGTTGATGATCAAGGTCCATCCAGTCAATCCGGTAGCCGCATGGTTACTAGTTCCCTATTTACTTTGGTTAGCATTTGCCACTTACCTAGCTGCCGGCGTCGCGGTTCTAAACTAACTTGAATAGATGATGACTGATTGAATCACAACTTAAAAAAACAATTGTGCCAAACGCGTTTTGTTAGTATGATGAACTCAATCACGTAATTACCGGCCAAGTTTGCTGATAATTTCAATGGAGAGGAAATTAAAAATGATTTTGTTATTGCTAATTTTGATCCTGTTTGGGGCAGCCATCTTCAAAACCAGTTGGTTCTTAGTTAAGCTAGTCGTTGGTATTCTTTCAACAATTCTGCTGATTATCATGACGATGACCGTTGCTGTGGCGTTTTCACCACTTATTCTTTTAGTCATCGGCTACATCATCTACGTCATTTATCAGCATTCCCAGGCATAGGCTCATCATAACAACCTGGCGCGCCCTAAACGAAACTGAAAAATTGAACAAAACGCAACGAGTCCTGACTTTACAATGTCGAGGGCTCGTTTTATTTGATTACGCGAATCATTTTGAAAGTATGGCAGACAGCATTACTTCCTCTGACTCTCAAAATCAGTCACCGGGCAAACCATAACGATCCAGTCCTAATATGATGACCATTACCAATTATTTCTATTGAACTTTTCTAATAGCATGATAGATTTAAAGTATACATATTTGAGAACCGTAAGTGAACTCATTTTAACACCTACGACTCCGCACCAGATATGGAGTAACGTCTCATCATTGGGGGATATTCATGACATTCAAAAAAATAGCGACTATCGGCATCACCTTGCTCACCACTTTAAGTTTGGCAGCCTGCGGCAGTGGTAGTCATCAAAAAGCATCGCAGCATCACTCACAAAAAGTTGCCTCAAGCCAAACCAGCAAGTTTAAAAAATCCAGTACGACATCATTACAACCAAGCAAAAAAGCGACCGCCCATAAAGCGGCCGCAACGCAACGTAGTCGAACAATCTTAAGCAGGCTCGTTTATTACACGAACCACGAGTCTGCCGGACCAACCCAGAACTATTATTATGTCAATGGCCGCGCAAAGCTTTCCGGCTTTCGCCACCTCAAAGCAGGTCACTATCACTTTTCTAGCGACAGTCAGGGTCGATCGGCAACTGCCCGCGCCGTTTTGACTTATTCAGAGTATCAATCATCGCAGGGGTCTCGCCAAGGTGAGCCACTTGCGCCGCCTGCTTGGCCAGCCACCAATCCAGAAGTCGCCATTCATTACAGTTTAACCGGTCGCACGTACCATGGTTATTTGTTTAATCGCAGTCACTCGATTGCGGACAGCTTACTGGGAGCCAAGTCGTATACTTCAGAATATAACTTCACTACCGGCACCCGGCCGCAAAACGTTGGCGCCAACCAGGATGGCGGCATGCGCTACGCTGAAGAAACCGCCGAAAACTACTGGGAAGCCCACCCCGGCACCCAGCACACGATTGACTACGAAACTACCCCTCTTTATAAAGGGGCCGAAACCATCCCGCGTGGCTCCGTGGTGAATATTAAGTCATCTGATGACGCCATTAACACAGAAATTGTTGTGCTTAACTCAGTTGAAGGCATCAAAATTAACTATCAAACTGGGACGAGCGATGCCAAACCAATTACCCATCACTCGGTAGCCTACCATCATTCAACCACTAACGTTACCAGCAGCCGCCATCAACATCAGTCAACCGCTCATCAAACAGTCAATTCGCAAACCAAGCAGGGTCAATGGACAGTTGCCGGGGCTGGCATGGTGTTCGTGTCCGACAGTAATAAATTCTATTCAGAGGTCATTAATCCGGGTAATTACCAATACATGAGCCAAACAAAGGCCGAGGCTAGCGGTGCGACTCGGGCAGCGCGGGGAAACCAGTATGCGCGGCCGTAAATGAGGTTGTAGGGCTTCATTGTATACCCCCAAAAAAATAATTAGGTAACTCGACAAAAACTCAATTTCAGGAGGGAATCATGACATTAAGAAAATCATTTTTAATTAGCACGATTGCGTTAACATTAGGGTTAATATTAGGAATTTCCAAATCTGGTCCCAGCCAGGCAGCTACATTCTCGCGCTACATTCAAAGTCATAAATGGGTTAGAATTACCGATGGCACCCAAGGCGGCTACCACGATAAAACTACGTTCACAAATCGCACGGCAACTATTCACAATAAATATTTAGGAACTCAAACTTGGCGTTTTTACAATTTAAGAAAGACCAACGCGCACACATATTACGCTAATTTTAGGACCACCAATCACGGTAAAAAATACCCCGTAAAAATCCAATTACGGTCGAAAAACACCATCTGGCTAGTGCATCAACATTTCTGGCATTTGAAGGGCAACTATACCGGTAATTCAAATTTTGGGGCTACTTTTTTCAAAAGGGCATAATTTAGCTATCTCATCTTGATAACGATTCGAATTTCGACCTGCGCCTCAATTCTATAGAGTTCAAATTAAAAACAACACTGATTACCAGACAGGTCAGTGTTGTTTAATTATATTTAACTGTAAACTCGGCAGCCAATTATTAATCACAAAGTCTCAAAACGCCTTTCACACTATTTACTAAACCCGATGATATAACTAACAGTTTAAGATCACTTAGTAAATTCAACTTCGCTCTGCTTAACGTAAGCAATTCGATGGTTAAATTGAATTTGCACATAGTGGTCTTTGCCAGTGAAAAATTGCTCCTGTGTCTGATCACTAAAGGTCGAGTTGTAATAATCAGCGAGATAGATCCCCCCAACGACGTACTTTTGTCCAGACTTAATCGTAGCAAATGGTTTAATAGCCGCGTTTTTAAATCCATGGCTGGTTAGTTCTGAAGCGGACGGATAAGCGGCACCGTAAACGCTAGCCGTTTTCCCTTTGGCAGTGACCTCTGCCCCATCTGCAACAGTTGTGTTCCGATTGGCTGGATTATAAAACCAGGCTTGTTTGCCGTCGTAGTAAATCGCAGTCCAAGAACCCTTTTGACCAGCTTTGACAAATTGCTGACCAGCCACTGCCTTATCAGACCAATCATCCTCTTCAGTCGTGCCAGACTTACCTTTTTTAAAGTTAGGATCAGTCATCAACTTAGCCGAAAATGAAGGCGATTGATGAAGATAAACAAAATTAGCCCCCACCTCGGTCAGTTCATGCCCTTGATTAGTAAGTTTTTCTGTTTTCCCCTTTAGATTATATTTGGCGTTCGGCGTAATTGTCACAATGTTCGACTTTTTAGCCGTTGGGTGCTTGAGGTCCACGCCAAGAAGCTTGAAATAGTGATTCCAGTCCCAATACGAACCCGGATCCCAGTGCATCCCAGATTGATTCTTTGCCTCGAGTCCCGGCACATTATCGTGGCCAATAATGTGTTGGCGATCAAGGGGGACGTTATAGCGTTTAGCAAGCAGCTTAACGAGCTTAGCCGATTGTTCGTACATTGGCTCAGTAAACCACTTACCGCCCTCGACGGCAAAGCCTTCATGCTCGATTCCAACTGAATGGGAATTAACAAACCAGTTCCCAGCATGCCAAGCAACGTTTTCTGGGCGAATAACTTCAGCAATTTGCCCGTCATTGGAGCGGATTAAAAAATTCGCTGCTGCATAACTCTTACCTTGAAAGAGTTTGAGGGCGTCCTCATATGTCGTTTCAGTGTTATGAATAACGATATAGCGAATATCCAGCCCGTTTTGGGGTCGATTAGACCGGTCAAAGTTACCATAGTCACCTTTATCATCAAACGCGGCGTGTAGGCCAGGAATATATTGGACGTTTAATCCACTGGGGTAGTTAGGGTCCTGAGTCCCGGTATTTTGTAAATTCAACTTCGTAATTTGAGTAACGTCGGGATCTGTATCTTGCTTGGTCAATGTTAAAGTTGTGCCATCCGTAAACTTTTCACTCGCACCAGATTTGATGGTTGCATAAACACTGTTGGCAAATTGTTCTGCGGCGCTTTGTTCGGTATTTTGACTGTATTTAGCCACTGATCCGTACCACTGATTAATATCCGAACTTAAAGGTAAGCCCAGCGCCGCTTGGTATTTGGCAAGTAAGGCCGCTCCGGCATTGATATTACCGGCATCGGTTGACTTCACTGCTGTCAGGCTTTCCCCACTTAAATTAGCAGCATCAACGGCCGTCTCCAACGCCGCTGAGTCTGTGTCATCGCCCAGCCCCTTGGCATCGGTCAAGTGCATCATCCCATAACCAGCGTTCATGCTGGGCTCAAACTGATGATTATTCCAAACGGTTTCGTTGTAAGCAACCGCCATTAAAATCGCTTCTGGGACTTGATACTTGGCTGCGGCCTGAGAGAAGTCAGACTGTAAATCACCGGCCGTATCACCCTTTGCTTTGATATTAAAACAAAATAAAAGTAAAAATGAGAAAATAATGACAGATAAAAAAGTTCCTCGCCTCTTCATAAAATCACCCACTATTCAAATTTGTTACCACTAAGCTTACTCTCTTAATTAACAAAAATGAAGAAAAAATTAATCAAATGTTAATTTTTAATTGACGACACTTTCGACTATTGATGGCTTTAGTTGGTGCTTAGGCTGCCAAATCATTAAAAAACTCATAGTTAGTACCGGTGTCATCGAATTTAGATAAATCTGGTTTACCTTTAGCCGCATAGCCAATTACTGTCGTGGCCCCATTAGCATTGGCACGACTAAACCTAAAAATTTCTTAATTATCTTAATCACCCGACGCATTTTCACCATATGGTCCATCGATTGAAACATACATATGAACGATAAACTTTGCACGTTTCATCTCTTACCTCATTAAGTATCTTATAAGTTTTCCTTGAAGAATTCGTCAAACTTATCAAATGGAATCTTATCCATTTGATCATACAAATCAGTATGAGTTGCATCCGGAACAATGACTAATTTCTTAGGATCGGTCATGCGTTCAAAGGCATCTTCTGACATGTAACGTGAGTGAGCCTTTTCACCGGCAACAATCAACTTAGGTTGCTTAATCTTTTCAATTCTTTGTTCCAGTGGAAAGTTGTAGTAACCCCATGGTGAAGTTGCATCCCAGATTGCAGTCGAATTAATTGAATTTGGATGGTAAGCACGACCAACATAGTAGTTAAAGAATTCGGTAGTAACGGGATCGGCATCTGCTGGCAATTTGTCAGGGAACAACTTGTTAGCTCTAACTGGATTATCATTTTCATCAAATGGCAATTCGTGGAAGCCGCCGACTTGCTTGCCCTTATCTACTTCTTCCCAACGCATTTGAGCCAGATATTCTTTTTCCTTATTGCGTTCTGCTTCGGTCTTAGAATTATTCAAGCCCTTCCACATAGATTCGGCCATGTCATACATAACTGAGGTAGCGACTGCCTTGATTCTGACATCGATTGAAGCAGCAGTTAATACATGTGATCCTAACCCGCAGATGCCCAGGGCACCAATTCTTTCACGGTCAACAAATCTTTGTGAACCTAAGAAGTCAACTGCAGCACTAAAGTCCTCAACAAAAATATCTGGTGAGGCAACATTACGACGATCACCGGAACTTTCACCGGTCATTGATTGATCAAAGGCTACGCTAATAAAGCCTCGTTCCGCTAATGTTTGGGCATAAAGGCCACTCGCTTGTTCTTTTACAGCACCAAAGGGCCCTGAAATTGCAATAGCCGCATATTTTTTACCTTCCTCAAAATTTTTAGGCAAATATAAATGACCAGCTAGGATAAAACCATAGCGGTTTTCAAAGCGAACATTTTGGACTTTTACTTCTGGATTTATTTTAAATACTCTAGTATCGTTAGCTAATTTACTCATTAATTTTTCCTTTCTTAGACAGTTTGTTTCATTGGACGAACAATGATTTCATTGACATCAGTATCTTTTGGCGTATCGATTGCAAAAGCAACAGCCCTAGCAATTTGATTTGGATTAAGACCGATGGATTTTTCAGTTTCAATTTCTGCTTTTTTATTCTTAGGATCATTGATTGTATTGTATAATTCAGTATGAACCGCACCGGGTGAAACAATTGACGTCTTAATGCCATTAACGCGTTGTTCTTGGCGCAGACCCTCCATAATTGCTCGAACAGCAAACTTAGAACCGTTATAAACAGCCAAGTTAGGCACCACAACATGCCCTGCCACTGAATCAGTTGCAATGATATGACCAGACTTTTGTTTAACCATGACTGGTAAAACAGCTGCGATTCCATTCAAAACTCCCATAACATTAACCTCTAAGATGCGTTGCCATTCTTGTCTTTGTCCTTTAATTAATGAATTAACTGGCATTACCCCAGCGTTGTTATACATGACATCGATATGGCCAAACTTATCAACAGTGTAATCAACAACTGCTTGAACATCTTCAAAATTTGTCACATCTGCCTTAAGTGTACTAATGCAACTCTCAGGCATTGAATCTTTTATTTCATCTAAGCGGTCTTTTCTTCTAGCAGTTATCATTAATTTGGCTCCATGACTTGCTAAATATTTAGCTGTTGCTGCTCCAATACCGCTTGAAGCACCCATAATAATAACTACTTTATCTTTTAGACTCAATTACTTCACCATCCCTTTTCGTAAGTTAACTTACATTTATAATATAAACAAAAAGATTAGCTATGTGAAAGACTAAATAAATATACCGAAGTATAGTTATCACCTATGGAAGGAAGTAATTATGGAATTTAGAGTATTACGCTATTTTTTAGCTGTCTGCCAAGAAAAAAATATTTCTAAAGCCGCCGAAAGACTACACATAGCTCAGCCATCTCTATCTAAGCAAATGAAAGATCTAGAAGATGAACTTGGCGTTACCTTATTTACTCGTGGTCATCGACAAATTTCCTTAACTGAAGAAGGCTATTTTTTACGCGACCGTGCTCAGGAAATGATTGATATGGAGCAGCAAACAACACAAGCTTTAACCGGCTCCAAAATTGTCATTGGAAATCTAAACATTGGAACGGGACAGTCCTTTGAGATTAGACCAGTAGTTAAAATCATTGATCAAATTATTCAAAATAATTCTCACGTTCATTTTAACTTTTACGATGGTTATGCCGATGATATCGAAGCTAAGGTAAATGACGGTTCACTTGACTTTGGAATTATTATGGGTAATCGTCCAATAAAAGATTTTGAAAGCTTGATTTTGCCTGAAAGAAATCAATTCTATGCTATCTTTAACCGGGCTTTGCCTTTAGCTAAAAAAGATAAAATAATCCCTGCGGACCTAATTAAGTATCCAGTTATCTTTTCTGCACAAGGTCAAGTCAACAATAAATTTAGGGATTGGTGGGGCAACTTATATGATCAAGTTAATAATATAGCTAATTGCAATCTATCATATACTGCTTCTCTTCTAGCAAGTGAAGGGCATGCCATTCAAGTTACTTACAATAACTTATATGATAAAGATTTAGAAAACTTAACTGCTCGTCCCCTTTCACCTAAGATTACTGATCCTAATATCGTTATTTGGAAAAAGAATCGCAAACTTTCTAATTTAGGTAATCTATTCCTAGAAAAACTCAGAAATTCATTAAATCAATAATCTATATTTATTTAAAAAAAAGCCCCCAGTTTAACATAACTGAGAGCTCTCTTTTTGGCATACTTTCATGTCAATTAATGCCTTTTCATGTAAATTTTATTCCTGTTGAACGTGTTCCAATACTAACTAACAATGTCTCTTTACTCCCACTCGATCGTTGCCGGCGGCTTGCTCGTTACGTCATACACAACGCGATTAATGCCATCAACTTCGTTGACGATTCTAGTTGAAACATCTTGTAAGACGTTCCACGGAATCTTGGCGAAATCGGCGGTCATCCCGTCGACCGAATTAACGGCGCGAATGGCGATGGTATAATCATACGTTCTGCCGTCTCCCATGACACCAACACTTCTAAAGCCTGGTAAAACGGTGAAGTATTGCCAAATGTCATGATCTAGGCCGGCCTTGGCAATTTCGTCTCGAAGCACCCAGTCACTATCACGGACAATCCGTAACTTTTCGGGGGTTACTTCACCAAGAACTCGAATGCCTAAACCGGGGCCTGGGAACGGTTGGCGCCAAACAAGCTGTTCAGGCATCCCTAGTTTTTCACCAATTTCTCGGGCTTCATCCTTGAATAATGTGTTCAAAGGCTCAATCAGCTTGAACTTCATGTCTTCTGGCAAACCACCAACATTATGATGAGACTTAATCGTTTGCGCCGTATCTGTCCCACTCTCAACCACATCGGTATACAGTGTCCCTTGGGCTAAGAAGTCAATGCCATCTAGTTTGCGAGCCTCATCGTTAAAGACCTGGATAAATTCGTTACCAATAATCTTACGCTTTTTCTCTGGATCGACAACGCCCTTTAGCTTAGATAAGAAGCGATCCTGCGCGTCTACCTTGATAATGTTCAAACCAAACTTGCCAACCAGGCTATCCATGACTTGTTGGGCTTCATTCTTCCGCAACAAGCCGTGGTCAACAAAAATACTGGTTAACTGTTTGCCAATTGCCTTGTGCAATAACACTCCAACGACACTGGAATCAACTCCGCCGGACAAGCCCAACAGAACCTTTTTGTCACCGACTTCTTTTCGAATATGTTCAATTTGCAAATCAATGAAATCATCCATTGACCAGTTAGCTTTCGCATGACAAACGTTAAAGGCAAAGTTCTTCAAAATCTCATTGCCATACTTAGTGTTGCGAACTTCTGCGTGAAATTGGATCCCATAAAAGTTGCGGTCAACGTCTTGCATGGCCGAAATTGGGCAATTCCGACTGGTAGCCACCGTTGTAAATCCTGATGGTACCTTGTTGACCAAGTCACCATGGCTCATCCAAACCGGCTGCTCTTTTGGGGTGCCCTTGAACAACACCGCATCATCTGAGGTGATTTGGATATCAGCATGTCCATACTCAGAATCATCTGCCTTCTCGACTTCGCCGTCCAGAGTATAGGCCATGATTTGCATACCATAGCAAATTCCCAGGATTGGAATTCCTAACTTGAAGATGTCTGGATCAACCTTAAGCGCGCCATCTTCGTAAACACTATTTGGACCACCTGAGAAAATAATTCCCTTGGGGTTCATCGCTTTGATCTCATTTGCGGACAATGCGTGGGACTTTAGTTCGGAATATACGCCTAAATCGCGAATTCGTCTGGTAATCAGTTGGTTGTACTGACTACCAAAATCCAGCACCAAAATCTTATCAAAGCTTGATAAGTCAACGTTTGCCAAATCATACACCCTTTCAAAGTTACTACCTAAATAATAAACGATTCAACTGCCATTGGTCAACATTTTCTTGAAAAGCCAAACATTTAATACTTTCTAAGGTACAGTCGATCAATTAAATGGTGATCGGTTTTATGCATCACCATATCTGCCCGGGACCGGGTCGGTAAAATATTTTCCTTAAGGTTCGGTAAGTCAACAGTATTCCATACATTCCGTGCCATTGCAAATGCTTCGTCCCGATCGCCCATCGCATAGTCATAGTAATAGTTATCCGGATCTTGAAAGGCCGTATCCATCAAGCGGCCAAACCGCTCCAAGTACCATTTTTCAATTAAATGAACATCGGCATCCATGTAGATCGAAAAGTCCGTGAAGTCACTGACATAAATTTGTTCGTTACTTGGCAGCTGTAGCGTATTAATTCCCTCAATAATGAGTACATCCGGCCGGTCGACAATATCATAACGGTTAGGGATGATGTCATAACTTTGATGAGAATAGACGGGCGATTTGGTTACCGCCACGCCGGACTTAACTTCGTTCAAAAAAGCGATCAATTCCCGCATGTTGTAACTTTCCGGGAACCCTTTTTTATTATAAAGACCTCGTTGCTTTAATTCGGCATTGGAATATAAGAAGCCATCGGTGGTGATTAATTGAATGTGCTCGCCAGTAAAATAGTTAGTCAGTAATTCTTTCAACACTCGGGCGGTCGTTGACTTACCAACCGCCACACTGCCAGAAATTCCAATAATGAAGGGCACTGCTCGAACTTGCTTGCGCAAAAACCTTGCCTTCGTGGTTTGCCACTCATCAAAGTTATTTTTTTGTAAGCGAATCATATGCACCAACGGTTTGTAAATGTCAGCGACGTCTTGAATCGAAATTTGATCGTTAAAAGCCTTGATGTGCTTCAATTCACTGGGGGTTAGCGGCAAATTTGCTTCGCTCTCGTTATGGAAATGTCTCCATTCTTCCTTAGTGAACGAATAGTAGTTAATTAAATCATCCATGATTACCATTTTATCTCCAAAAATATCAATGTCTCCGTTATTATACCATCAAGGCGCTCGTTTGGCTCACCGTCATTATAACTAGTCGTTATCGCCCTCATCAAAACCGTTCCAGCATTCTGACTACTAAAAAGGCTGAGACGCTTTTATCCCAGCCAATCAAACTTACTTAATTGTTTTGTGGTGTTTCACACATTTCATACTCTTCTGTTGGAACCGTATCAAAAATTGGTGATAATTCCTTAGTGGCCACAATTGTTAGTCGATGCATTGCCCGGGTACAAATAGTATAAACCAGTTGCCGGTCACGTTCTTCACCGTAACATGCCTTGGACGCATCCCACATAATGACGCTATCAAACTCCAGCCCCTTTGCCAGATAAGACGGCACCACAATGACCCCCTTGACCAAACGTTGGTTTTCAGTCCTAATGAGGGTCGCGGAAATTCCTGCTTCGCCCAGCTTATCGGTCAATTCTTGACACTCAGTAAGTGTTTTGCCGATAATCGCCGTGGTTTCATGATCTTGCAGGTTTGTCTCTGCTTGGTGTTTAACAACTTCAACCGCTGAGTCAATTCCCGCCTCAACGTAAACCTGTGGCAAATCACCCTGTCTGGTAAACGGAATAATCTCTTCGCCATTCGTCAGCAGGTGCTTGGTAAAATTGGTGATCTGGGCAGTTGAACGATACGACTTAGTCAATTGAACAACCCGCGTTTTGTCTTGTGGGAACATGCTGCCTAATTCGCCCAATAACTTACGACTATTCTCGTGGGTAAAAATGGCCTGGTTTAAGTCGCCCAATAGAGTAAACTTTGCCCGGGGGAAACTAAATTTCAAAAAGGCTAATTGGAACGCGGAGTAATCTTGTACTTCATCGATAAAGAGATAGCGAATATCACGATCACCACGCTTGCCGGTCATTAAATCATATAAGTAAATGTAAGCCGAAGCATCGGCTAAAGACAGCCGGCCCTCTTTAAGTCGGCCAACGGTTGCCTTAATATCAGCGTTCCAATCCTGATCATCAATGTTAAAATCTTTAAGCTGAATAATGTTAGGAATGTTTCGCAGCATGTGAACAAACTGATTATTGATGCTCAAAAAATGATTACGAACAATCTGGCGCTGCACTTTCCGGAATGATTTAACCACGATTTGACGGGCTAAGAACTTAAATTCCTTATCAGAGTTCAAGATTTCTTCTTCGCCCGCTTTGTGCATTTGTTGGATTTCTTCTCGTGACAGGTTTTGGACTGCATCCTCAACCCACTTTTTACGCATTTCCACATGAATCTTGCGGTTTAAAATCTTTAAGAGCTGTTCCTTGGTGGCATCCAGTCGATTCCTCAAGTTGTAGTTCTCGTTAAAACTATAATAAATATCTTCAACTTTTTCTTTTGGAATTAAAACGGATCCGTTGAACATCAGATTTCGAAAACGCATATCTTCGGTATTTAAGTGGTTGGCATACGCGCTAACGGCCTTGAAATAATCCAGGCTACCCTTAATATCGTTAATTTTTTGAGCATGGGGTTCGAACTGTTCGTCAAAACGCTGAGCCAGGGTCTCAACCTGAATACTTGGCAGTCGGTGAGAACTGTACTGATAAAAAGTCATCTGAACCATATTTTGTTCCCCAAGTTCTGGTAACACCTGGTTAATATAATCATTAAAAAGTTGGTTCGGTGAGAATAAGATAATTTGGCCAGAATGCAGATTGCCCCGGTACTGATAAAGCAAGAAAGCAACTCGCTGCAAAACGGCGGCCGTTTTTCCAGAACCAGCAGCTCCTTGGACAAACAGCAATTCCGAATCCGTATCGCGAATGATTTGGTTTTGCTCTTTTTGAATCGTTGTTACGATACTCTTCATCTTAGTATCTGAACGGTTGCTCAGTGCATCCAGCAACATTTGATCACCGACAACTTCTTCAGTATCAAAGACCGTTTTGATCTTGGCATGTTCAATTTGGAACTGGCGCTTTAATTTAACGTCAACCGTCTGTTCGCCATCTGGTGTTTGGTAAGTGACATCGCCAATGCCACCGTTGTAGTAAATACTAGAAATTGGTGCCCGCCAGTCATAAATTAAGTAGTGATCAGGTCGGTCGGTAAATGATGCCATGCCAATATAAATGGTTTCATCACGCTTTTCATCGCCTTCACGAAAATCAATCCGCGCGAAATAAGGGTTCACCTCCAGCTTTTGCAGGGTCCCTAATTCTCTGGCAGCATGTTCTTGGCGGTTTTCCCGTTCAGAGAGCATCTGTTGCTGCTGCCGAATTGACATGGCCGTTTCCATCATGCCGCTATACGTCTCGGTCTTTAAGCGGACATCGTTGCTGAAATTGGCGTTAATGTCTTTAACATCTCGTTTGGTTGCTTGAATCTTCTTTTGAAGGCTATTTTCGGCAACCTTGATTTTTTTAATAACGCCGTCTAAATGGCGCTGCTCTTGTACTTTGATATTATCAGCCATATTTTACCCCCTACAACTTGACTTAACAGTTTAGCATAAAACGGTTATCAATTCAAAAATGTGCCTGTTAATTTGGCTATAAAAAGATAATTATTTTTAAATTTGTAATTGGTATAGGTTCAAATAATTGGGTATCATATGGTATAATTGGGTTGTTTTTAAGAATTGTATACTTAGAGTGTGTGGAAATTTGCGGGTGGTGTTGGCCGACTAAAAAGTTAAGACTGGAATTACTTAGTTATCTGGATTAGGATAGTTCCAACAGTCATAAAATGCCTAGTTTACTTGGCAGACTCTAACCGCTTTGCTCCGCTCACTATATTTAGGAGGATTCACATGACAATTTCACTTTACTTTGTTCGCCACGGTCAAACCTACTTAAATAAGTACCATCGAATTCAAGGCTGGTCGGATTCACCGCTTACTGACAAAGGGATTGCCGATGCCGTTGATGCTGGTAAACGACTCGCCCAAATTCCGTTTGCCGCTGCTTATTCAAGTGATACTTCCCGAGCCGTCCAAACTGGCAATTTGATTCTCAAGGCCAATTCGGGCACGGTTAACGAAGTGACGCCCGATCCAGCCTTTCGTGAACTTAACTTTGGCTATTATGAAGGCGAAGACGACGTTAAAACTTGGCATACGATTGGCGGGCCAATTGGGGTCAATTCCTTTCACGGTTTAATCGGCGAATACGGAATTGATAAAGCCGAAGACATGTTTTCAAAAGCCGACCCGTACGGTGATGCGGAAAGCAGCGCAACTTTTTGGGGTCGCCTACAACCGGGAATCGACAAAGTAATTGCCAACGCAAGCGACGGTGATCAAATTCTCATGGCAACCCATGGGACGCTCATTCGAAACGTCGTCAGCAAATGGAGTGATATCCCGGTGAATGTGTCTACCAAGAACGGTAGTGTCACCAAGTTGAACTACGATAACGGTCAGTTTTCAATTGACTATTATAATAACGTTAGCGATAAACTCTAAAAATTAAAAAGCCATTGTGGCCATTACTCTCTTACAAGGATGGTAGTTGCCGCGATGGCTTTATTTTCTACTTAACGCCATAATGCGTTCATTTTTTCTGACAAGACAAGCACTTATAGTCATCCGAACTACAACCATTTCAGCCATGCTTTAGCCTTACAATGATACAAATTCTTTATCGCTAACTTCTATCCAACGTTGCTAATAGCGCCAACTTCAAATGATTCAACACAGCCCTACCAAACTGACGCTCAGCCGGGCTCCCAATCATATTGGCAGCTAAAGTTAATTGACCACCAAACGTACTAACCGCTACTTGGTACA
Source organism: Lentilactobacillus fungorum (assembly GCF_016860605.1). Lineage (GTDB taxonomy): Bacteria > Bacillota > Bacilli > Lactobacillales > Lactobacillaceae > Lentilactobacillus > Lentilactobacillus fungorum. The sequence continues at coordinate 207,697 of NZ_BNJR01000016.1, read as the reverse complement.
TCGGGAACCGTCTAAACGAACCGGTCATCACACAGCTTTGAACGATGTTATTAACAAACTTCAGTCGTTTCGTACTGATAACGCCAAAGTTTGTGTAAGCAATCGGGCGAACGTGATAGTTACTTTCAACGGTCGCTTGTAATTGTTCAATCGATTTGCCCTGGTCAACCCCCTTCACCAGCGCTCGAATTGATTGCAAGAATTGCTTATTTTGTTTATTGGCCTGCATTTGCTTGTGAACTTTTTGGGCTGTTTGCTTAACCGACTCGGCTGGGTCAGACGTTACCTCAAAATTATACCGGGCCGTAAGATTTTGGATTCGCAGTTGGCTGCTTGCGGTTAATGATAAAAATTGGCGCATATCGGTCGGACAAGCCAGCGCAATCGTTGCCACACCGCAATATTGCTGGATCGTTTTGCCAAAAGCGGCCATGAACCAGTCGTTTAAAGTGAATCCCAGTTTTTGAGTATCTTCGTGAAGCTGGACAAATACCGCCGGCTCCAATGATATCTTAATCACTTCGTAGGCTGCTGGCTGGTGATCCGCTAATTGAGGCAGAAACAATGGCCGACTGGGGTGATCAACATTGGTTAACGCTGGTTCGGGTGTTTGGTGAATGAGCGCCTTAATCTCTTCGATATCCTGATGGTTGACCAGCCCATCCGGGACTTTCAATTGATTATAACAAGCCGCCAACAGATAGAGAAACTGCTTACTGCCGGCGCCATCTGTCAAAATATGGCTCAAATAAATGATGAGTTGATTGCCAACGACCATGATTCTTAATTGAGGACCGATCAGTAAATCAAAATTTGATACTTGATTCTCGTCAACTGAATTGGCATGCATCACAATCAGTTTGGGATCATGTACCAATGATACAAAGTGATTATCAGCGATTCGATACTTGGCAAAAATTTCTGGCACCACTTCACCGGCAAGCTTCACTGCCATTTCTAATCGATGCTCGTCAAGCTGATGGGCTAACGTGATTTCGCAACGAACAATTGGGTACAACGTCTCTAAATCAATGGTATGGAGGATATTCAATGGGTCTGCCATGACGATAACTTCCTTTTGGGTTGGTCTAATTGGATCGTATTCTAAGAACACCTTTATCTTAGGCGTAATTGAAAGATTAGACAATAAATAGATGTGTCCAGCAAAAATGCCCTAAAAGTTCATCAACCCTTAGGACAATTTTCATAATCTATTTTATTTTTGCTTCCGGGATTTTTTAACCTGCCACCCCCACTCCACAAGCAGCAACAGTCCAATGACTGCACTCTCAAAAACACTCTCTCCTAAAAATTGATTAAGATAATCTCCCTGAATTATAGTCGTCCAAATAAAGTTCCCAACCAGAAAGGCCACGGTAAAAAACAGCCAAATGTTCAACCGAGGGAACCGGCTTAACTTTATCCAAAATTGATCGATTGGAACCACCGCCAACTTTATAATGACTGTCCTTCGTTCACGACAAATGCACCATCACCGCTGTTCCGGCATACAAAACGCCGACAAGGGCCGTGACCGCCAGAAACAGCTCCGTTACGCTAATCAAATGTTGTTTGGTGTCCGCAAACCGAAATACAAAATCATACCAAAAGCCTGGAATCGCCATTAAGCTTAGGGCAAAGGCAATGCGGTCCACGAATGTCGTGGTTTTAAACAGCATCACCTCAATCGCTATTAAACAGGCACAAGAGATTAAGCTTAAAACAGAATATTTCCAATAAGATCTTTTAACGTTCGTAATAGTCGCCTCACAAGTTCTTTTTTAATCGTCTTATTTATTATAACAACTTGAGTTTGAAGAAAATGTGATAAAAATATAAAAATTATCTAAACAATTCATGTCTTCTTTTGAGCTCCCCCACGAACCATTCTGGTATAATAAAATTGTTAGGACAGCCGTGCAAAGCAATAAGCTGTTTCGCTCACTTCCCAGGAGGGCCTTTAAAATGAAGAAATTACTAATCGCTATCAGTGTCTCATTTGCCGGCTTAATGCTGCTTGCCGGCTGCAAGGGTAACCAAGCTGATTTAAATAATACCCCGAAAAAGAGCAACAATTCGTCTCAAAAACTCGACCAATTACTTTCTCCGGCAGAAAAGAAAGTGCCGGCTGATGATTCAAGCAATCAGTCATCATTAATTTCACAATTTTATCAATCCGGCGGCCGTTGGCACTGGAAACTGTCTTCAAGCCAATCTGGCACCATTGACGACAGCCAGGTTAACTCACTCAAATCAACTGGCACTAAGTACGTTTATCAACTTAAGTTAAAGAGTCATCAAAACAAACATTATACCCTCAAATTCAACTGGATTAACGGCGGCCACCAAGCTTATACCATTGATTCAAACTACCACAACTTCCATGCCAATTTTATTCTAGCTGATGCCAATCAGCGAACTGATGCTTGGCAAGACGGAGCTCCCCAAGTACTCCAAGGCACTTGGGCAACCGCTTACACGACTACTGGCAGTTCGCAAACACCGTATACCAAACGGTTCTTGATGATCACCGAATCGACAACTAGCAGTGTCACCAACCAGTATGATCAAAACCATCGCTTATACAATTCCAGCACCGACCTTAACAACGACCAAGTTTCATACCAGCTGGCCGGCCAAGACACTTACCTGCTGAAATCCTATTCGAGCGGCCACACGCCAACGGTTTATCAATTGACCCTTTTAAGCAGCAATCAAATTCGCGTGTCCGGTTTGACTTCCACACCTTTAACCCTCTCTAAATCAGCCACGATGCCGACTACTGACCAGAATTCAAATTCTACTACCCGTTCACAGTCAAGTGCCGCTAACAGCAGCAGTTCATCATCGCAAGCCGCTACAACTAGCAGTCATTCAGCTCAATTAACCGACCAGCAACTGGTTAATTGGGTTTGGCCCGAAGTAAAAGCATTGTATCCAAATACCAACGTCCAATCAACGGACTTCACTTACTTACCACAAAAACGAGCTGGGATGCTGTACCTTGACGTTTTAGAAAATCACAGTGCGACGATCTTTAAAAACCATCAAGTTGATCCAAACACTAATCCAAAAGTTGCCAGTTTCAGAGTCAATTCAACTGGCCAATTAGAAGAGATGAACCCGACGACCGGCAATTGGACCGTCGTGAGTGATACTTATGGCGGATAGTCAAACAGACTATTTATGACAAAACACCCATTAGTGATTCAGAAATGTTGATTAGCTTTCTAAATCATTAATGGGTGTTTTCGCACATTATTCTTTAATTTTCTTATTCGATACTACTCGTGGCTCATTTCTAGTTTTCGTCCGTTTTTCCATCTCAGCAATTGGTGGTAATCCCATAATTTTAGCTAAATCGTCTACTGTCAAATTGTCAGCGATCTTATCAATATAGGCATATGCTTCTTTTTTAGAACCAATAATCTTTACCATACTTATCACCCCAGTCCATAATTACTAATTATTTGTTCATTGCGAATACAGTATTCAACGCCATTAGGAATAAACACATGAATTCTTCCGTATATATTCGTTGCCGTCACACACTACACACAATCAATCCGAGAAAATTGATTACTTTTCTGAAGTTGTAAAATAAAATACTCAAGTAATGCACCATCAAGCGCGTGCTGCTTGAAACTGTTATGGTAAACCCTGTTGAAGGTATCAATTCGATTTTGAATGTTCAATCTCGTCAAAAATCTTTTAAATAGCTTCATATCAGCTAAGTTATCTATAAAATTCAATGAGTGTTCTTCAGTTACTTCGATAATTAGCATTATAGTAGCATATTTTCGTACATTTGTGGTTTTGGTTATAAACTCACTTGCTAATTGAGCATCCTCCAAAAAACCGTATATTCCATACCCTAAACTTCCAGGCTTCTTTTGAGGCTGCCCTAAATAGAAATCACCGAGATTGTAAATAGGAAGCTTAAACCCACTTCTTTTTATCTTCATCCAGTTAATACTAGTCGTCGCATGGTATATAACTTGAGTGACCATTTCCTTACTCCTCGTATTGTGACTTATTTCAGAACTGTTGATGATTACTTCTGATAAATATTAACTACGTAAAATTAACTTTTATTTTGTATTTGGTTACCAGAAGGGGCTTAGTGGATGGCGGTAAGGAAAAGAAAATCACAACTTATTTTCTCAAATTAATTTACTAAAAAAAGCTTTAGATGCATTTAATCATCCAAAGCTTAAAAATTAATTTTAAATTATTTGTAACTGGTTTAACTACTGATTAAACCTTCTAACCTTTCCTATTGCTTCAGCCGCGACTTTTCCTGCGCCCGTTTCTGATACATCGGGATCTCATCTTCACTGGCTCTTACCCAGTGATGTGGCGTGATTTCAACTAGTTGGCGCGATTTGCCATCAAATTCTTGGCTGGCATCGTAGGGAATTTGAACCCGAGCCCGTTCGTATTCAGGATCCGGCACCGGTACAGCTGATAATAGGCTGGCCGTGTAATCATGCAGCGGGTGGGCATAAATCTCATCTGAGCTGGCAATCTCTAGCATTCGGCCATAGTGCATCACGCCAATCCGATCACTGATATACTTCACCATTGATAGGTCATGGGCGATAAACAGATAGGTCAAATTTCGATCACGCTGCAGTTTCTTTAATAAATTAACCACTTGCGCTTGAATCGACACATCCAACGCGGAAATCGGTTCGTCAGCGATGATAAATTGCGGTTGAACCGCGAGTGCTCGGGCAATTCCGATTCGTTGTCGCTGCCCACCAGAGAATTCGTGGGGGTACCGACTCGAGTGATCCTTATTCAAACCAACGGTCTCCAACAATTCTTCAACTTGATTCGTTCGATCAGCGTCATCTTTGGCTAAATGGTTAATGTCGATTCCTTCGGCCACAATATCTTTAACCTTCATCCGAGGATTCAATGAGGCATAGGGATCTTGAAAGATCATCTGCATCTCTCGTCGGAAGTGTTGCTTCTGCTGTTTGGTTTTTAACTTGGAAACATCATCACCATCAAAGATAATTTTGCCAGAAGTTGGCTCATACAAATGAATGATTGCCCGGCCAACCGTGGTTTTCCCAGAACCAGATTCACCAACTAGGCCAAAGGTTTCACCGCGATAAACGTCAAAGGAAATGTCATCAACGGCGCGAACCTCATTGGGCTTTCCCATATTAAAATACTGTTTTAAATGCTCAACTTGTAAAACTTTATTTTCATCGGAATAGTCAATCACAGCTGTTCCTCCTGTTCTTCGACATGTTTGTCCTTGTGCTCATCGATCGCTTCGTGCGTCAATTTAGCGTAATGTTTCTGGCGCTCAATGATTTGTTCAGGAGGCGTCATCTTTGGCGCTCTTGGATCAAGCAACCAAGTGGCCGCATAATGCGTGTCAGATACTTTAAAGAACGGTGGCTGCTGCTTGGTATCAATCTCCAAGGCATACTTATTTCTGGCCGCGAAGGCATCACCCTTTGGTGGATCCAGTAAATCTGGTGGTGTTCCCGGAATCGAAGGCAATTCGGTTCCGGAAGTATCCATCGTCGGCATTGAATTCAATAGCCCCCAAGTATAAGGGTGCTTTGGATTATAGAAGATTTCGTCAACCGTCCCGTATTCGACAATCTTGCCGGCATACATGACCGCCACTCGGTCCGCCATTCCGGCAACGACACCCAGGTCATGGGTGATAAAAATGATTGACGTGTTGGTTTTAGTTTGCAATTCCTTCATTAAGTCCAAGATCTGGGCTTGAATCGTCACATCCAGCGCCGTAGTTGGTTCATCAGCAATCAGGATTTCCGGATAGTTAACCAAGGCAATCGCAATCACGATTCGTTGCCGCATCCCGCCTGAAAATTGGTGCGGATAATTATTGATTCGCTGTTCGGCATTTTCAATCCCAACTAGCTTCATCATTTCCAAAGCCTGAGCATAGGCTTTTTCCCGTTTCATTCCTTTATGAATGATTAGGGGTTCAGCAATCTGCTTGCCGATTTTCATCGTTGGATCTAGTGACGTCATTGGGTCTTGGAAAATTTCGGCAATGTTGTTGCCCCGAATTGCGTCCATTTGTTTTCTGCTCTTTTTGAGTAAATCTTGGTTCTTAAACATGATGCTACCACCAGCAATCACGGCATTTGGTGAATTCAATCCCATAATGCTGCGAGTGGTAACGGTTTTGCCGGAGCCAGATTCCCCAACAATCGCTAAGGTTTCGCCCTTGCGAAGGTCAAAGGAAACATCTCGAATTGCCTTAACAGTACCCGCATAAGTATTGAAGTTGATTTTGAGATTTCTGACTTCAAGCACATTTTGATTGTTTTCCATCTCAAAACACCTACTCTCTACTCTTGGGGTCGAATGAATCACGTAATCCATCACCCAAGATATTAAATGCAATCATTAAGACTGACAACACGATGGCTGGATACCACATCTGATATGGTAAGAATTGGAAGTTCTTTTGCCCATCGTTAATCAAAGTACCAAGGGAAGCTTGCGGGGCACTAATCCCAATTCCGATATAAGACAGGAAGGCTTCAAAGAAGATCGCCGTTGGAATCGTAAACATCAAGTTAATGATGATGACACTACTTAAGTTCGGCAGCAAGTGCTTAAACGAAATCTTCAGCGAACTTTCGCCTAGCGCTCGGGCCGCCAAGATAAACTCTTGGTTCTTGAGCTCCAAGGTTTGCGCTCGAACCAGCCGGGCCATATTAATCCAACTGGTAATCGCAATGGAATAAATGATCGCAGACATTCCTGGTTTTAAGACCAAGATTAATAGGACCATGACAACCAAGTTTGGAATTGACAACATAATTTCAATAATCCGTTGCATGATGGTATCTACTCGACCACCCATCCAGCCGGAAACAATGCCGTAAACCACACCAAATGCCAAGTCAAAGAAACTGGCAATCAAGGCAATTTCAAGCGAAATCCGAGTTCCATAAAGGATTCTGGAGAAGAGGTCCCGGCCAAGGTAGTCGGTTCCTAAAAGATAATAGGCGTTGCCAGCATGCGCTTGGGCATAAGCATTCACTCGGGTGCCGGACTGCATGATCGTCCCGTTAAACCCGTTAATATCAATCCCCGGAATTTTTGGCGGTAAGTTTGCCAAGTTGGGGTTAGTGGCGTTAGGATTATGGGTCTCAAAGAAGCCAGACCCAAACGCCAAGATAAATAAAATGATCAAAACGATCAAAGCAATCATCGCTGCTTTATTTTTTCGTAATCGGCGCCACGAATCTTGTAGGAAAGTTAATGATGGCGCTGAAATTTTTTCACTGTCTAAATGACTACGGTCAGCTGCCGTGACTGGTTTAAAATCACCAGTCGAAATTGGTTTTGCATTATCTGCCATTATTATTCTCCTTCCTAATTACTTTGGCCGCTAAGTCGGATTCGTGGATCAATCAATCCGTACAAAATATCGGTGATTAACAGCACAACGCAAAGCATTGCACAGTAAACAATTGTGAGCCCCATGATCGTTGGGTAATCGTTAGTCAAAACCGACTTAACAAATTGTTCACCAATTCCTGGCACTGAGAAGATGTTTTCAACAACCATTGAACCGGTCATGATATTAACAGTCAGCGGTCCAATTATAGTAATAATTGGAATCAAACTGTTTCGTAGAGCATGGTGATAGATTATTCCCACTTTGCCTAGTCCTTTAGCTTTTGCAAGCTCAATGTAGTCTGAGCTTAACACATCAACCATTTCAGTTCGCATAAATCGTGCAGTTTCAGCTAAAGGAGAAGCCGCTAGTGCCATGGTCGGTAAGACTGTGTATATAAATCCGCCCCAATCGGCAATTGGGAACCACCGCAGTTTTAATCCCAGATAATATTGCAAAAGCACTGCCAAAACGAAGGATGGAATAGACACTAACAAAATTGAAACAATCGTTGAAGTCGTATCAATCCATGTATTAGCTTTGACGGCACCAAGAGATCCAAGAACTAATCCCAAAAGGACACCGACAATCATTCCCTGGCCACCAATGATCAATGATGGCCCCATTCTGCTACCGATCAAATAAGAAACAGCTTGATTACTAAATTGGAAGGATACCCCGAAATTACCGTGAACAACACCGGCTAAGTAAACGAGGTACTGCTGCCAGACTGGTTTATCAAGTCCGTACTGCTTATAGATCTGATGAATTTGGCTAGGAGTCAGCTTGGCTTGGTTAGTCAAGGGCGTCCCTGGCATGAACTTCATCAGAAAAAAGGTGATCGTACTAACGATAAACAGGGTCAAAATAATATAAAATATTCTCTTTCCCAAGTACTTTACCATATGAGTTCCTCACATTCTAATTATGTTGTTACTGTTTTCTCATAAAGTCCATAATAATGTAAAAGAGACTGGAATTCAATAACCAGCCTCAAATACTTTGAACTGTAAAATTAAATTACTACTTAACTGAAGCCTTAGCCCAATCATATTGTGGTGAAGTCGTAAAGGCTTGAACTCCCTTAACAGAAGGTCGAAGTAATGCAGCTTGGCCTTGTTGATAAAGTGGAACGAGTCCTTGATCATTCATCAAAATCTTTTCTGCTTGAACCATATCATTCCAACGAGCAGTTTCGTTGTTGGCATCTTGATTTTCAGACTTCTTAACCAATGCATCGTACTTCTTGTTTGACCAACGGCCATCATTATAGGAGTTGTTGGTAACCATCAAATCAAGGAAGTTACTTGGATCTGGGTAATCAGCAATCCATGCGGAAAGGCCAATGTCAAATTGTTGATTTTCCATTCTGGTCAGTTTCGTCTTAAATGGAATGTTTTGGTTAGTAACTTTCAACCCTGGAAGTTTAGTAAGCTGACTCTGAACAAATTCAGTTGCTCGCTTACTATCATCATCATCCGCTCCCATTAAAGTAAGTGACAATGATTTCTTACCGACTTGCTTTAAGCCTTTTGCAAAGTATTTCTTTGCTTCAGTTAAGTTCGAATCAGTTCCTGATTTTACATACGCTTGATCGGCAAAATCCTTGCCATTGCGTTTAGACATGCTTGCAGGTACGAACCCCTTAGGAAGAATATCACCACCTTGCATAACTTTATTAACCATTTGCTTCTTATCGATCGCTAAAGCCATACCTTTACGGATGTTGACATTTCTAAGTGCAGGAATCTTTTTCTGATTAAACTCCAAGTACGTGGTAGAAGCTTGTGGGAACACCGTATATGCCTTGTTATTCTTATTATTGGCAGCCAATGTACCACTTAATGTCGTATAGTCAAGTTTATTACTGTTATAACTGTTTAAAGCGGTTGACGGTGTTTTAACAGCTTGGAAGTTAATTGTTTGTAACTTAACTTTCTTAGCATTCCAATATTTGGTGTTCTTTACAAGCTTCCAAGTATCATTAGTTCCGTTCCATCCCTTAAGAATAAACGGTCCATTGTAACTATTCTTAGTAGAATTACCACCGTAATCGCCACCATACTTGTTAACCACTTTAGAATTTTGTGGGAAGAATTCAGGCTGGGTAACCATATACTTAAAGTAACTTTGAGGTTTATCAAGGGTCACAACGAACTTGTAATTTCCCTCTGCTTTAACCCCTAGTTTTGAAGGAGACATCTTTCCTTTGTTGATTTGGTTGGCATTTTTAATATTAGCGAATATGTAAGCGTATTGTGAAGCAGTCTTTGGTTTAACAGTTCGTTGCCAAGAAAATACAAAGTCTTTGGCAGTAACTGGAGTCCCATCATTCCACTTAGAATGACGCAAGTTGAATGTCCATGTCAAACCATCTTTTGAAACGCTATAACTCTTGGCAACTCCGGGGTCAACTTTGTTGTTCTTAGCCATTCGGAGTAATCCCTCATTAGTACCGTTGGCAACTTGAGCTGAATACAAATCAATCATTTTAGATGTATCCATCGTCGAAATACTTTGTGGTGTCATCCAACTAATCTCTTGCTTCTTACTACCCGATTGTGAAGATTTACTACCACACCCAGCGAGGACAACTGCCGATAAGAGAGCAACCCCGCCAAGTTTTGCTAATGAATTTAATTTCATGTCGCAATACTTCCTTCCTCAAAATAATTACTAACCTTTGTGATGCACCTATTTTAAATTAAAATTTGATTAAAAGCAATGCACAGTCCAACTTTTTTGAAGTTGACGGGTTGAAGTTAACTGGTTGAAACAGATTTGTGAACAGTAATCACCTGCAGCATCAGCTTTTGCTTACTTTTGTTCACTTACCGATTCATTACAAATTATATTTCGATTTTTTACATACTTGATTATAAATGAGCTAAGTTTAAAATTCGTTAAGGCGATTTACGAATGACTCACATAGCCTATTAACATAATAAGAAGTTAGTGTCAGTTTGATTTATGCACCTTTTTATGTATAAAAAAGTGGCTTCACAGTAATTTGAGCCACCTTTTGAGATTCTATTTTTAGATGAGTCGAGCTAGCAGACGCAGCTTTATTTTACCGAAATCTTGCTCCAGTCCCATTGTGGTGCGGTCGGGAAGAATTCGACACCATGAATTTTTGGCTTCATCAATGTTGAAATGGCTGGTTGATACAATGGCACAATGCCTTGATCATTCATCAAAATCTTTTCAGCTTGAACCATGTCATTCCAACGCGCATTTTCATTGGCAGCATCCGTACTTTCTGACTTCTTAACCAATGCATCGTACTTTGCGTTTGCCCACTTACCGTTATTATAGGAATTCTTGGATGTCAAAATATCCAAGAAGTTGCTTGGGTCTGGTTAATCAGCGTTCCAAGCAGTAATTACCAGATCAAACTGGCCACTTGCTGATCGGGATAACCGGGTCTTATACGGGACATTTTGATTGGTAATCTTAACGCCCGGCAGTTTCGTCAATTGGCTTTGAACAAATTCGGTCGTGCGTTTAGCAATGTCCGTATCATCAGACAATAACGTTAGGTTAACGGATTTCTTGCCAGTTTCCTTCAAGCCCTTTGCCCAATACTTCTTGGCTTCGGCTAAATTGTAAGCCACTGCTGACTTCACATAAGACTGGTCAGCAAAGTCCTTGCCGTTACGTTTCGACATATCATCGGCCACAAACCCTTTAGGTGCCTGCGAGCCATCTGCCAGCACCTTATTGACTAACTGTTGTTTATCAATTGCCAGTGAGAAGGCTTTGCGGATGTTTCGGTTCTTAAACATCGGGAACTTCTTTTCGTTCATTTCTAGGTAGTAGATTGACGCTTGTTTATAAACATGATAGTTCTTACTATTCTTGTAGTTCTTCACCTGAGTGCCACTTAACGTCGTGAAGTCAAGCTTGCCACTGTTATAACTGTTCAACGCCGTTGCGGGATCCTTAACTGCTTGCATATTCAGCGTATCCAACTTAATGTTCTTGGCATTCCAATACTTAGCATTCTTAACCAACTTCCAAGTATCATTGGTGCCGTTCCAGCCCTTCAACACAAATGGCCCGTTAAAGCCAATCTTGTTGGCGTCCGTCCCATACGACGAGCCATACTTTTGAACCATCGAGATTTCTTCTGGGAAGTAATAGCTTTGCGAAACCATATATTTGAAGTAACTTTGGGGCTTCACTAAGTGAACAACCAATTTATAGTTGCCATCGGCTTTGACACCCAGCTTAGTTGGTGCCAATTTGCCCGCAATGATTTTGTTGGCGTTTTGAATATTTGAAAAGATGTAAGAGTATTGCGAAGCCGTCTTGGGGTTAACCGTTCGCTGCCATGAATAAACAAAATCTTTAGCAGTTACTGGCTTGCCATCGTTCCATTTTGACTGTCGCAGATTAAACGTCCACGTCTTGCCATCCTTTGAAACGGTATAATTCTTTGCCACTCCGGGAATTACGGCATTATTCTTTGTCATCCGCAGTAACCCTTCATTGGTCGCATTGACATTTTGACTGGAAATCAAATCTGTCATCTTGGAGACATCCATCGTGTTGATATTTGCATTGACCATCCAATTAGCTGTCTGCTTCTTGGCTCCCGATTGTGAGGACTTACTGCCACAACCCGCCAGAACGACAGCCGACAACAGTCCAACGCCACCAATCTTAATTAATGAGCTTAACTTCATGTTTGAATTCATCCCTTCAATAATGTGTTTGATCTTTAACGCAGCAACAGATAGATTTTAGATTAAATTTTGATTAAAATCAACATAATTTTTATAATCGAAAAGTCTTCGTTTATTGCACGTTGCATTGCATTGCTTTTGTAGTAACGATTACATTCATTAATAAACAATGAGTTTAGTTTGTATTTTTATCATTTTAACCTTCATGTCCAACTTAAGCTAAATTGAACGAAAGAGTATTTGTTTATTATTTTTTTACACTTGTGTGTTATACTTGAACACGTAATTTTAAGCGGGCAGCTGTACCAGACAGAAATCCCCATATAGGCACCTCAGCTAGAAATTCCAAGCCCAGGAATTTCTGGCTAAGAAGCCTTAGACTATGGTTTCTAACTGTCTGGCTCTGTTCACTTTTTAGGACAGCTGCGCAAAGCAGAAAGTTGTGTGTAAGCACCTTGGCGAAAAATTCCAAACCTGGGAATTTCCCGCCAAGGAGACTTACCCTTCGCTTTCTAGTCGCTTTGCTCCGCTCACTTTGGAGGTACTTATGAACTTAACAGACGAACTCACTCCTGTTGTCACGATTGGACTCAACCGGAACTCAAACAGTTTTGATTATTCAATGACTGAACTCAATAACCTGGTTGAAGCTAACAACATGCAGGTCGCAGAGACACTGGTTCAAAAGCTCGACAAGCCAGATCCTGCCACCTACTTTGGCAAGGGAAAAATTGAAGAATTAAAACAAGTTGTTATCGATGATGGTGTTGACACCATCGTGGCTAATGATGAATTATCACCCAGCCAAATCAGAAACATTGAAAAAGCGACCAACGCCCGGATCATTGACCGAACCGGCTTGATCTTAGAGATTTTTGCCAACCGGGCTCAATCAAGGGAAGCCAAGCTCCAAGTCGAGCTGGCTAAGCTCAAGTACCAACTGCCCCGGCTGCATACCAGCGCCAGCCAACGCCTTGACCAGCAAACGGGCACTGCCAGTGGGGCTGGTGGTGCCACTAACCGAGGGGCCGGTGAATCTCAGTATGAATTAAACCGTCGGACCCTTGAAAAGCGAATCACTCACGTTAACCAAGAGTTAAAGGAAGCCGCTAAGGCGGATCAAACCAAACGCAAGCAACGTGATCGCAGTGACATCCCCACGGTTGCTTTGGTTGGTTATACAAATGCAGGCAAATCCACGGTGATGAACGGGTTGATCAAACTGCTTGGCGAAGACGCGGATAAACAAGTCTTGGTCAAGAATATGTTATTTGCCACGTTGGATACGTCGATTAGGCGACTAACCCTCCCTGATCAAAAAACGTTCCTATTAAGTGACACCGTCGGCTTCGTTAGCCAATTACCCCACCAATTAGTTCAAGCCTTTAAGTCAACTTTGGCTGAAGCTGCCAACGCCGATTTGTTAATTCAAGTTGTCGACGATTCTGATCCCCATCGTGAACTAATGATGAAGACAACTGAGACTACCTTAAACGAAATTGGAGTTGCTGGCATGCCGATGATCGTTGCGTTGAACAAAGCTGATAAGCTGGACGTTTCTTATCCTGCCAGAGAAGGCGATAACTTGGTCATGTCAGCAATGGATGAAGCTTCCCTCAACGAACTCGTTGAAATGATTAAAGAAAAAGTTTTCAAAAACTATCAAACTGTCTCGTTGCTAATCCCGTTTAGTAAAGGAAACGTCGTCTCTTACCTCAATGACAACACGAACATCTTAAAGACTGAGTACCAAGACGACGGGACCCTCATTACCAGTGAATTGAACGAAACTGATGTCAAACGCTTAGCGAAGTATCGCGTGTAAGTTAGTTATCACTTTGGCTTAGGTGTTTATAGGCTATTACGTCTAGGACAGCTGCGCCAGGCAGAAAGCTACACGTAAGCACCTTGAACAAAAATTCCAAGCCCGGGAATTTCTGTTCAAGGAGACTTACGCTCCGCTTTCTAAGCGCCTGGCTCCACTCACTATTTTTAGGACAGCTGCGCAAAGCAGGGATCTGCGCGTAAGCACCTCTAACAAAAATCCCAACCGCTTTGCTTCGCTCACTACAAGAAGGAGAATTGAAAATTATGAAACAACAAAAAGAAGTGTCACTTGACCGCGATCTTGGTCTTTGGTCGGCACTTGCGCTGGTTATCGGAACGATAATTGGTGCCGGTGTCTTCGTCCGTCAATCAGCCGTATTAGATGACGCCGGCTCAACCACAATGGGCTTATTGGCTTGGTTCGCCGGTGGTCTCTTAACCATTACAGCTGGTTTAACAATCGCAGAAATTGCTTCCCAGATGCCAGAAACCGGTGGGCTTTATGTTTACATGGAAAAGATTTACGGCAAAATGTGGGGCTTTTTATCAGGTTGGATGCAGATTATTTTTTATGGTCCAGCAATGATTGCCTCATTGGGTGCTTATTTAGCTATTTTACTTTCTGACTTTTTTGGTTTTTCCAGTAAATATAACGTTTATATTGCCATTGGAACCATTGTGGCCGTCGGCGTCTTAAACCTCTTTTCCAACCGCTACGGAGCAACTTTTGCCATTGTGACGACCATTTGTAAGTTAGTACCAGTTGCAGCCTTGATTATCTTCGGCCTCTTCTTTGGCAATGAACGTGCCTTTGGCCAAAGCTTAGTCACCGTTCATCAAACCGCTGGCAATTTTGGAGTGGCAATCTTGGCTACTCTGTTTGCTTTTGATGGTTGGATTTTAGTTGCCAACTTGGGTGGTGAAATTAAGAATCCGCGTAAACGGCTGCCCCAAGCAATCACGTTTGGAATTCTCGCCGTAATGGCCATTTACCTGCTGGTTTCCTTTGGCGTGTACCGTTCTGTACCTGCCGAACAAATCCATAAGCTCGGCACCAGCGCAATTCCATACATTGCCAACCAAGCATTCGGTGAAATTGGCGGTAAAATTCTTAGTATTGGCATTATTATTTCTATCGTCGGCTGTATGAACGGCAAAATTATGACGTTCCCTCGGATCATGTACGCAATGGCTAAGCGTGGTCAATTGCCGTTCTCAAAGACATTGTCATACTTACATCCCAAGTCACACACCCCGATTTTTTCAACAATCGCTGAACTTATCATTGTTGCGTTGATGATTATTTTCTCCAACGCTGATCGGTTGTCAGAATTATGTATCTTCACAGTTTACTGCTTCTATGTGATGGCGTTTGTCGGCGTCTTCTTGCTGAGAAAACGCAACCCGAACCAAAAACGGGTCTTCTCAACACCACTTTTCCCAATCACACCAATCCTCGCCATCGGCGGCTCATTGTTCGTGATTGTCAGTGAAATTTTATCAGACCTGCCAGGCGTTTTAACGTCATTTGTGTTGGTTGGTGTTGGAATTCCAATCTTTTATTATGAAACTAAGAAGAACCGGGAAGCTTTTAAAGTTCAGGCTGAACTAAAAAACTCCTCTGAGTTAAAAGATGAAAATTAAACAATCAATTTAGTTGGCATGTTAACGGGCACCACTATCTCAGCTGGGATAATGGTGCCCGTTTTGTCTGGCTTTAATGACAATTAATTCATCCATTTAATCAATGTGCCCAATGGTTTTTATTAACTTACTTTCATTTTTAGTTAAACACTTTGGCGTTCGACAATCTTAATCGGCGTATAGAGGGGCTTTTCATCTGCCGCTGGCCAATTAATCAGCCGGTTCATCCCGCGGACGCCCATCTCAAAGAATGCTTGGGTCACGCTCGTTATCTGTGGGCGCACGATCTGGCAGAGTTTGGTGCCATCAACGCTGATAACCGCCAAATCATCAGGAATCTTCAGACCAAATTCTTGAGCCTGGTTCATCACGCCAATCGCAGCCAAATCACTTGAAGCAACGACCGCGGTGACAGGGGGATTGTGCCCGTATTGTTTCATCGCGACCACGCCGTCTTCATATGCAAAGTCGCCATCGCAAACCCATTCGGGATGAATAACCAGCCCATGATCATGCATTGCTTGGTTGTAGCCTTCCAGTCGAAGATGGCCGGTTACCGACTCCAAATCAGCGGCTACCAGACCAATTCTTGAATGCCCCTTTTGAATCAAATAATGGGTTGCCTGATAACCAATTTGAAAATCATCGGAAGTAATGAATGGTAACTCACGATTTTTCAACGTGATCGATAAAAAGAGATAGGGAATGTTTGCGGATGTCAACAGGCCTTCGTTACTGGGATCAAGGTCCACAGCAATCAGTAAAATGCCCATCACTGACCGTTCAATCACAGTCTCAAGTGCCTTTCGTTGCATCTGGGTATCTTTTTCGCCGGCGTACAAAATAATCACATTCAAGTTATTTTGGTTGGCGACTTGTTGAATCCCATCGATAATCTGATCGGAAAAGTTAGTCTGGGTTGAACTGACAATCGCTGCAATAACTTTACTCCGTTGAGTTACTAGTTCGACGGCAGCGGTGTTTCGCTGATAACCCAGTTCCTTAGCCGCTTTTTTGACCTTTTTAGCTGTTTTTTCCGAATAAAAAGCCGTTTGGTTGGATAAAACACGAGAAACGGTTGCCGGCGAAACTCCCGCCTTTTTGGCGATGTCTTTAATAGTTGCGGCCATTTACTCACCCCTTTTCCAAGTAATTGGTTTGAGTTCAATCTCAATAACATATAGCTGAACATGTCAACGACCGTTTTTTAGTTTAATTTATACAGCCTACAAAAACTTGTCCATCAATTAGCGTTCACAAAGTGATTATTACCTTTAATATTACCATATTTAGTTTTACTAAAATACACAAACGTTTGTGATTGCGTTATAAAGGGATTGCAAGCGATTTTTTATAGTGTTATCATCATCGATGTAAACGTTTCCTTAGAATATTTCTTGGCCAAGATTATGGGGATCGTTCACTTTTGGGAGTTGGTAGTTGTTTTGCTTGTTTTAGGACAGCTCTGCCAGGCAGAAACTTCCACATAAGCACCTTCAGCAAAAATTCCAAACCTGGGGATTTCTATTGAAGGAGGCTTACGTTCCGGTTCCTAAGCGCTTGGCTCCGCTCATTGTTATTAGGACAGCTGCGCCAGGCAGAAAGCTCCACGTAAGCACCTCTAACAAAAATTCCAGAACCGGGAATTTCCGTTAGAGGAGACTTACGCTCCGCTTTCTAAGCGCCTGGCTCCGCTCACTTTTTTCGAGGAGGAATACTTATGGACGCAAAAGCAAAACCTGACAACGTTGGCACCCAAGCCGAACCAAAAAGTTTTGGTTCACACCTACCAACGTTGAAAGTTAGCACCATTTTTGCCATGACATTTGGTTTTTTCGGGGTTAACATGGCATTTTCATTGCAACAATCGCAAATGGGGCGGATTTTTCAGACAATTGGGGCCAACCCCAATAATTTAGGCTTTTTCTTCATCCTACCGCCACTGGCCGGGATGGTAATTCAGCCATTAATTGGCAAATATTCAGATCGTACTTGGACACGATTTGGTCGCCGAATGCCATATTTGTTCATCGGCGCGCCAGTCGCTGCCATCGTACTGGTACTATTGCCAAATGCCGGGTCATTCGGTTTCGGTTATGGTTCTGCGGCCGCGCTGTGGTTCGCGGCGGTCGCCACTTTATTTATGGACCTCTCATCCAACGTTTGCATGCAGCCGTTCAAGATGGTTATCGGCGACATGGTCAACGAAGATCAAAAGGATATGGCTTGGTCTTGGCAACAATCCTTCTCTAATCTAGGTGGTGTGTTAGCTAGCCTAGTCCCCTTCTTCTTGGCCTTTCTTGGTCTTTCAAACGTCGCTCAAAAAGGCGAAGTGCCAATTACCGTTAAATTAGCTTACTATTTAGCAGCCGCTATTCTTCTACTAACATCGTTTTACACGATTGCAAAGGTTCACGAGTATAATCCAGAAGAATATGCGACGTATCACAATATTGATTTAGCTGACCAAAAGAAGCAGCCGAGTTTGTGGACGTTGACTAAAAAAGCCCCTCGCGTATTCTGGGAAATTTCGATTGTTCAATTCTTTACGTGGTTTGCCATTCTTTATTCCTGGACATATGCAACCGGTGCCATTGCTCTAAACGTTTGGCACACAGCCAACCCCTCTTCTGCCGGTTATCAAGCTGCTGGCAACTGGTATGGCGTTTTGACCTGCATTCAAGCCGTTGCTTCCGTTCTCTTTGGTCTCTTAGTTCAAGCCCGAACTAAGCCAGAACACCGAAAAGCTTGGTACGTTTTTGGCCTCCTGGCTGGAGCCCTTGGGTTCATCCTGATCTTCTTCATCCACAGCAAGTGGTTGTTAGTTCTGCCATTCTGTTTGATTGGGATTACCTACATTACGATGAACACGCAACCATTCTCACTATTAACCGAAGCTTTGAACGGTGAAAACGAAGGTGCCTACTTAGGGCTATTCAACTGCGCTATTTGCTTGCCCCAAATTGCTGCCTCGCTCTGCAGCTTCTTCATCTTCCCGATGGTTGGTCACTCGATGCCAGCAATGTTCTTAGTCGGCGGCGTTTCCCTTGTTTTAGGGGCGTTTTCAGTTCGGTTTATTCATTCGAAATTAAGTCAACAAGTTCTTTAGTGTATGGTAATAGATGTAAGCGAAATTAGGACAGCTACGCCAGGCAGAAACCTACACATAAGCACCTCTAACAAAAATTCCAAACCCGGGAATTCTTGTTAGAGGAGACTTATGTTCCGGTTTCTAACCGCCTGGCTCCGCTCACTGTTATTAGGACAGCTGTGCAAAGCAGAAAGCTCCGTGTAAGCACCTTGGCAAAAAATTCCAAGCCCGGGAATTTCCCGCCAAGGAGACTTACACTCCGACGGCCGTGAAACGCCTAGCCTACTTGGCGCTTTCTAACCGCTTTGCTCCGCTCACTTTAATTTTAGAAAAGAGGAAATTTCATTGACACACAAATGGTGGCAAAATGCCGTAATTTATCAAATTTACCCACAAAGCTTCCAAGATAGCAACAACGATGGTATTGGTGACTTGCCTGGGATTGTCAAGCGACTCCCCTACCTTCAAAAATTAGGGGTTGACGTCCTTTGGCTTAATCCAATCTACCAATCTCCACTCAAAGATAACGGTTATGATATTGCCGATTACAAAAAGATTTTACCCGTTTATGGCTCGATGGCTGACTTTGACAATTTACTCAAGCAAATCCATGCTCATGGAATGAAATTGCTGATGGATTTGGTTGTCAACCACACCTCCGACCAACATCGCTGGTTCCAAGAAAGCAAGCAGTCTAAAGATAATCAATACGCTGATTACTATATTTGGCGTGATCCAGTTAACGGCCATGAACCCAACAACTGGCACGCGGCTTTTGGCGGCAGTGCTTGGACATTTGTTCCGGAACGCGGGCAATACTACCTGCACTTATTTGCTCCTGGCCAGCCGGACTTGAATTGGGAAAATCCAGCCGTCCGCGAATCCGTTTGGAACATCATGCGCTTCTGGTTGGACAAAGGGATCGATGGGTTTCGGATGGACGTCATCAACCTGATTTCCAAACCAGCCGGATTACCTGACGCTCCCGAGCCCGGTACTTATCCATTAACAGAAGGGTTGGTTGCAGACGGCCCAAAGCTAGACGACTATCTGCGGGAAATGAACGAGAAAGTCCTCTCACATTACGATGTCATGACGGTTGGTGAAATGCCAAGTTCCAAGCCGGAAGATGCGATCAACTATACCGGCCTCAACAGTCACGAACTTAACATGGTCTTTCAATTCCAGCACGTTGCCTTGGAACCTAATCCAGACAAGCGGTTGGGCAAATGGAACGACCAGCCAGTCAAGCTACCAGAGCTCAAAAAGGCGCTGTCCCGGTGGCAAAAGGCGCTAGATGGTAAAGGTTGGAATAGTTTATACTGGAACAATCATGACCAACCACGAGCCGTCTCACGCTTCGCTAACGATGACCCAAAATATCGGGTCCGGGCCGCTAAGATGTTGGGCACTACCCTCCATATGATGCAGGGAACGCCGTTTGTCTTTGAAGGCGAAGAACTGGGAATGGCTAACGTTCATTACACCCACCTTGATCAATATGAGGATTTGGAATCAATCAACGCCTATCATGAATTAGTCGATGAAAAGAAATTGGTTGATGGGCCAACAATGCTGAAATATTTAGCCAATATTTCCCGGGATAATGCCCGAACGCCAATGCCGTGGGACGATAGCCAAAATGCTGGTTTCTCAGATGCAACGCCTTGGTTTGCGTTAAATCCAACCTACCAACAGATTAATGCCAAGGCAGCGGTGGCTGATAAAGATTCGGTTTTCTATCATTATCAAAAACTCATTCAACTACGGCATGATTCGGATTTAGTCAAATTTGGTAATTACGACGAAATTGACCCGGATGATGCTGAGGTGTTTGCTTATCGCCGTCATTATCAAGGTGATACGCTGTTAGTTATGAGTAATTTTACTGATAAGACGCTTACCCGCAATTATAGGCAGGCAAGGGCCGCTAAATTGGTACTTAGCAATTATGATAATGACCAAGGTGTTACATTAAGGCCATATGAAAGCAAAGTATATCTGTTTAACTGAATCACATTTTTAACGAAGCGCCCTACTATTCAGTAAAAGCTGGATAATAGGGCGTTTTATTGTTGTTAAAAGTTGAATTTTTACTCACAAAATTTCCCGCGGTATAATGAGGAATGTATCATTATTCGACTAAGGAAGTGTTTGCCAATGGACTACTGGTTATATCAATTAGAATGGGTATTACGGCTATTCGTGGCCGCTATCTGTGGTGGTATGGTTGGCTACGAACGCAAAGTCCGCTTAAAGACGGCTGGCATTCGAACCCACATGCTGGTTGCGGTCGGCGCCGCTCTCTTCATGATTATCTCGAAGTACGGTTTCTTTGATTTAACCAGTCACGCAACCGCTATTAGCCTTGACCCATCACGGGTGGCGTCACAAGTTGTTACCGGAATTGGGTTCATTGGCGCTGGGGCAATTATGACCCGCAACCATAAAATTGATGGCCTGACCACCGCAGCCGGTTTGTGGGCAACTGCGGCGATTGGCTTGGCAATTGGCGCGGCCATGTATGTCATCGGCATCGCTGGGACGCTGTGCATCCTGATTACCCAAACCATTGTCAGGAGAATCAGGGCGCTCAAACGGTATCCCAATCGATCGATGATTCGCCTGCAAGTCACTTTAACAGGTAAATTAAACGACATGGATGCCCTCCCTGATCGGCTCAAGATTATTGGTAGTAGTAGTGTTAAAATGCGGATTCTTGCATATAAACCGGACTCATTTTCATTGGAAATGCAAATCAAACTAGTCCGCCGAGCTGATCCAGATGATTTTATTATGAAGATGAGTAATTTGGCAGATGTAAAGCAAATTGATGTGTTGGATTGAAGGCGTAAAAAGCCGATGAATTATATGAGGTCCAATTGATGAATGATGACCTGAATTTAGCGCTTTTGTAATCAACAATACAATTGATCCTTAAAGCCATAGTTTCCTTTGGGCAACTTTTGAGTATCTTCTCAAGAGGAAACGGATACGCTTTTCAATAATTTCAAGTGACCCTATCCTATTTAGAATCAATAATAAGTTCATCTGGAAAATCTTCGGATGCGCTGGTAGCCGCCAAACCGATAAACGCGTAATTCGTTTGTCAGCTTGGCGGCGTTTGCGTTAATTGCGTTTATAATAAACTTTCAAAAACTGACTGATAATTTATCATTTCAATTACTGCTTAATTTAAATACTAAAAAGAGCGAGCAGCCTCACTGAAGGTTGCTCGCTCTTTTTAGTATTCACACAATCGGCTTTTTACCGTTGCGTTTCTTGCGCCACAATTTCGGCCTCTTCGGCTCCTTTGTTCTTCGCAGTTCCTAATCGATGTTCGAGGTACCGCGATAAAAGCGACAGCGAATAGCAAACGATGAAGTACATCACCGCCAGTGCAATGAACATCGGAATTGTATAATTTGTATTTTGCCCGTAAATAATCTGTGCATGGTTCATTAAGTCCGGCAAAACAATGATGGTTGCCAACGACGTATCCTTGACCAATGAAATAAACTGACTGACAATCGCCGGGATCATGTTTTTAATGGCTTGTGGCAAGATGATATAACGCAATGCCTGCCAATAGGACAAGCCGTTAGCTCGGGCGCCTTCCATTTGACCAACCGGAATTGACGCAATCCCGGCCCGGACAATTTCGGCCACCATCGCCGATTCAAAGACCGCCATCGCAATGACCGAAGCCCAAATTGGGTCTGGTTTAAATCCGATATTCGGCAGACCAAAATACGTAAAGAAGATAATGAGGATTAACGGCAAGTTCCTGATAATATCAATCAAGAAACCAACAATCGCTGAGAAGTACTTAATTTGAACATATCGAATCACTCCCAAAATCACGCCAAATATGTAACTGAGAATGATCGAAAGAACAGATACTAGAATCGTTACCCAAGCACCCTCAAGAAGGAACCGGATGTTAATCCACGAATATGCACCCAAAATTGTTAACATATTAAATTCCTCCTTTAAGCCAACCGCTTTTCAAGATATCTCATATAGTAACTAAGCGGCAAGGTTAAGATTAAATATAAAACACCGACGCATAGATACGTACTCATACTTTGTAATGAATCGGACGCAATTACATTGCCTTGATACATCAAATCAAAGCCAGCAACAAAGGCCAGAACTGATGAATTCTTAACCAAATTGATAAATTGATTGCCCAATGGTGGAATGACATACCTAAAAGCTTGCGGTAACACAATGTATCTCATCGACTGCCAAAAACTTAATCCCGTGGAGCGGGCCCCTTCCATTTGACCAGGATCCACTGACTGAATACCTGATCGAACAGTTTCAGCGATAAACGCCGATGAATAAAGGGTTAGCCCAATTGTTCCGGAAACAAAGCCACTAATTTCGACAATGTACATTGGAATCACGACATAGAAAAACATCGTGATAACCAGCAGGGGAATGTTTCGAAAGACTTCAATGTAGATTCTGGCAATAATTCTAAAAAACTTGTTCGGTACAACTTCTAAGATGGCAAACCCGGATCCAATAATCAACGCAAAAAACAACGCGATAATACTGCACAAGAGGGTTTGCCCCAAACCGTATAGGAGCTCGCCACCGTAATTTTGAAAGATACTAATCATCGTTCTGCCCCCTTCAAGTCAAAGCCTTTAACTTTGTGGAACCATTTATATAAAAGCTTGTTATACTCGCCCGAGTTCTCAACCTTGGTTAACGCGCTGTTCATCGCGTTTCGCATGCCGACTTGACCCTTATCGACCGCAATCCCATAAGGTTCGTTAGTAAACGTGCCGCCCACAACGGAATAGCCAGGATTTTCAATGGACATCCCATAAAGAATCCCGTTATCAGTTGTTAAGGCATCCCCTTGGCCAGACTTCAAAGCCGTTAAAGCTTGTGAATAATCTGATAATTGCAGCACCCTCGCTTTTGGCGCAAACTTCTTAATGTTTTGAACGGAGTTAGAGCCAACGACACCCAGAACCACGGCACCCTTTTTATTTAAATCACGAACGTTTTTAATTGGGCTGCCATTCTTAACCAGGATTGCTTGACCGGCATCAAAATAAGATCGTGAAAAATCGACCTGTTTGGCCCGTTCAGGCGTGATGGTCATGGTAGCCATGATGGCATCAATATTGCCGTTTCGCAAGAGCGGCATCCGAGTTTGGCTAGTAACTTGGATAAAACGGGCTTTCCCGTTTTTACCCAAGATTTGCTTCGTCATTGCTTTGGCTAAATCAATTTCAAATCCCTTAATCTGATTGTCTTTCACATCCATCAAACCAAACAATTTGGTGTCGGCTTTAACACCCCAAGTAATGGTTTTTGACTGTTGATCATCACGCAATACGTTTTTCTTTGATGCCGAGCTGCTGCAAGCACCTAGTGAGACGACCATGACGACCAGGGCTACTAATAACCCAATCCTCGAAAAGATTTTTTTCATGATGTGACCCTCCAATAGCCAATTTATTAGTGCGTAATGATTTTACCCAGAAATTGTCGGGCACGTTCATTAGTGGGCTCACCATCAAAGAATTTCTCGCTGGTGTCATCTTCCAAAATGCGGCCGTCATCCATAAAGACAACTCGGTTGGCCACTTCACGCGCAAATCCCATTTCGTGGGTAACGACCAGCATGGTCATATCTGAATCCGTGGCAATTTCTTTCATAACATTGAGCACATCATCAATCATTTCAGGATCCAAAGCACTGGTTGGTTCGTCAAATAATAGGCATTTAGGCTTCATTGCCAGTGATCGGGCAATGGCGATTCGTTGTTGCTGCCCACCAGAAAGCTGCGCCGGCAACTTATTAGCTTGGCTTTGAAGGCCAACTTGATCCAATAACTGCATTGCCACTTGCTTATTCTCATCTTCAGGCCGGTGTAATACGATTCGAGGGGCCAGCATAATATTTTCCAGAACCGTCTTATTCGCATACAAATTAAAATGCTGGAACACCATGCCAACGTTCTTACGAATTCGGTTAATGTCCGTTTTACGATCAGCTAGGTCTTGGCCATTTACAATCAACTTGCCTTCCTGAATTGTTTCCAAGCCGTTAACAGTTCGAATCAGTGTTGACTTACCGGAACCAGAAGGCCCGATTAACACAACCGTTTCGCCAGCTTCAATTTTTAAGTTGATATCTTTAAGCGCGTGGAAATCACCATAGTACTTTTGGACATCTTGAAATTCGATCATTGCCATATCATTTTCCTCCAATATCTAGGCTTAAATTAAAAAAGTCTTAGAATAATACTAATTCCATACTATGTTAAAAAGTTTAATTGGTCAAAAAAATGTAACAAAAATTTTATCGTAATGTCATGTTTTCTGTCAACCCGTTCAATTGGCAAATAATTTAAATATCGATTGAATAATTATATCTAATAATTCATGATAATTCAAATTAGTCCCTAATGTAATCAAGTTTATTGACATAAGTGAATAATTATAAAACGCAAACAAAAATACCAACCCATTATTTTGAATTGGTATCTACTGATAATTTAATTGTAAGATAGTCACTTAGAAGCCCTTTTGGTTTGTTCCTTACTTTCGTTTGTACGCCACCATTGCCCGCACCGTATAAGGCTGTTGCTCTTCAATAACACTAGCTCTGCCAACTTGCTTATAGGCGCCACCAACTAACGTTACCGATGCCAGATACAGTTTTAACTCTGAGAGGTCAAGTGACCTGACTGACTGTAAACCCACTCGCTTAATTTCACCTACTGGAAAAACTTCTGCCTGATTCATGCCACAATAAACAATCAACGATAATCCCTGTTGACGCATTTCGAAATAAGGTAACGTCATGCCCTTACCAATCGCATAAATCGGGTTGCCATCATTGACTTTTAGCAGCTCATAAAGCTTGCGGTCATCCAAACCATCGTAATCACTTCTAAATAAGCCCTCGTGCTCCATTTGAGCTGCCAGTCGATTAATATTTTGTTGCTCCGAGGCCGTTACCTCAATCTTAGCTGGCAATAAATGCTGATCGTCAAATAATCCATTGGCCGCGATGTTATTTCTGGGTTCTTGAATCACTGTCGAACCCATCTTGGAATTAACCTGGGTCTCTTGGGTATGCTCTTGAATATGCAGCCACTTAGCCAGCTTAGGCGAAATATCAAACCAGGGCTGGTGCTTAGTGAAGTAATAAAAGAAGTTGCAGACCGTAAAGTACAACAAAATAATCGCAACCGCTAAAATTAGCGATCCCTGTTTAAGATAGCCATTTTTTAAGAAACGAAAACTAATATAAATCAAGTATAGGACGCCAAGCGCTCCTAAAATCGTATAAATTCGGCTTTTGAGCTTGACGTTAATATTAAAATAGCCAAGGTAGTGATTAATCATGTCCAAAAAACTAAACACTATTGATTACCTCCTTGCCCGCCACCTTGCGTGGTTGTCGGACTGCCGGTTTGATTCGTGTTACCAGTGGTACCGGTGTTGCCTGTCGTCCCAGTCGTACCGGTTGTTTGGTTACCAGCCGTCGTATCGGAATTATCGTCGTTCGTGTCGGTTTGAGTATCATCGTTGGTGTTAGTTTGCGAATTATTATTGGTTGTCCCACTGGTTGTCGACTTATTTGCAGTACTCTTCGATTTGGAAGTCCCCGTGCCAGTTGACTTTTTAGTTCCAGTCGTTTTATTAGTAGTAGTCGTATCTGTATCAGTATCATCTGTTGAGTTGTCGGATGACGCATCCTTTGCCGAAGATGCCTTCTTCTTAGATTCCTCTTCAGCCTTCTTTTCAGAAGATTCCTTAGCAGCTTTTTCAGATGAGGCTTTGGCTTTTTCTTTTTGCTTGTCAGTATCTGAACTGCTCTTCTTATTAGGTGTACCAAATATTCGATTGGATGTATTTTTTTGATTTGTTGTCTGAGTGGTAGTAGGCGTTCCTTCATTCGTGGACGTTACTTTGTTAACCACAACATTTGTAGCTCCGAGTGCTAAAGAAATTGACAAAATCGCAAACGGTGTTATTAATGGCGGAATTCTATTATCCATTCACAAAAACTTCCTTATTGAGATTTGGTAGACCAATTATCGCACATTAATTTGAACGATTGGTAAATTTTTAATTAATTATTTGTTAAGTTGAGCGCACTCTGGACACAAGCCATAAATTTGAAATAAGTGGCCACTGACTTCACAGCCCTTGAGCTGGTCAGTAATTTCTTTACTCAGTGGACAATCCTTTAATTCAATCACTTTACCACAATTACTACAAATAAAGTGGTGATGGTGCTCATGTTCAAAATCGCATTGAAACTTAACCGATGCCCGGTCCCCTTGAACTTGACGCTCAACAATTCCCAAATCGGCAAATTCTGAAATGTTGCGATAGATGGTGTTATGGCTCATGTTGGGAAATGTTTTACGCATAAAATTATCAATACTGGTCACGTCTACAAACTTTCTGGTCGCAGTATTATACAAGAACTCCAGCATCGCCGTTCGTTGCTTTGTGATCTTTAGATGATTATTTTTTAATACGCTTGTTGCTTCTTCAACTGTTGACGGCATATTCTTCACCTCGAAAATTCGTTAATCAACATTAGTAACTATTACTATTTAAATGTATGCTACCACACTTAGTATGCTGCAACAACTAATCACCATCAAACAAGGTATTGAGTAACGACCTTGTCTACTTTTCGCTTTGTTTTCTGCCAGTCCGTATTGACAATTTCATAGGCTTGCCCAGCGAGTTCCTCCGGCATTTCCAAATCGCGTAAATATTCTTTGCTGTGAATTCGCTCCGTTACTAAAGCTGAATTATCACCGCGAGTCGCCATTCGTTTCTGCAATTCGTACACATCGCCAACCTTCAAATAAATGACCACTGCCTGATCACCAAGCTGGTGCTTATATGTAATGGCTCCTGCCGTGTCCAGTACAATACAGGCAAACGGGGACTTCTTCCAGGCCGTCTGCAGCCCTTCATAAGATGACCCGTAGCGATTACCCGCGTAAACAACTGACTCCAAATAGTGATTCTTAGGGAATGATTCCTGCGTTTCAAAGTAGTAATCAACCCCATCTCGCTCGTTTTCACGCGGCTTTCGCGTCGTGTGGGTAATCACTTGGGTCATATGAAATTTATCATGCAAATAATTACGAACGGTCGTCTTGCCGCTACCAGCTGCACCGGTAATTACAAAGATTCGATTTGTCATGAACTATTCTCCAATATTTTCTTTATTGCGAATATAGTCGTCTGCCCGTTTTAAGAGCTGCTTTAAGTTGTCATAGGTTAAGGTGGCAAGTGCTTCTTGATAAGTAAACCAGCCGTACTGATTAATCTCTTCATCTTGTTTGGTAACCTTAACATCTGGGTGAACCTTGCTGACAAATAGGGTCACGTCTTTATGGTGGCCATTTTTCATATCATATTCCAGCTTATCTTTGAAGTTACTGTCAATAATCGTCTTCAAATTGGTTTCTTCGCGAATTTCTCGAACCGCTGTTTGAATTAAATTTTCATTTTTTTCAACGTGCCCTTTGGGAAATCCCCAAAAGTCATCAGTTGCACTTCTTAATAATAGATAACGAATGCCGCCATCCTTAACTTCATAAACAACTGCACCACTTGCATATTCTGTAATCATCGTTAAGCTCCTTTTGCTCCTATAATCATTATACCTTTAACGTCCGTTTCAATAATAAGGGGGCGACAATCGTTGACAATACAATGACAATAATAATTTCTGAGTAGAGGTTTTTGGCCATCAAATTAGCCGAAAGCCCAATTTGAGCAATAATGAGGGCCATCTCTCCTCGAGAAACCATCCCGGACCCCACAACAAACGCACTGGGCCAGTCGAGCTTGGCAACTGCCGCGCCCACCGCGCCGCCAAACAGTTTGGTTGCAATTGCCAGCAACGTCATGATGACAATAAACCCCAAGTTTTTGATGACGCCACCAAATTCCATGTCAAGGCCGATACTTACAAAAAAGATTGGAATAAAAAACGTGTAGCCGACTGAACTTACACTACTGGAAACTTCATCTTGAAACTTGGTTTGCGAAACGGCTACCCCGGCAAAAAATGCCCCCACGACCGAACTCAACCCAATCACATCGGCCAACCAAGCCATCGAGAGACAAAGAAATAACGAGGTAATCGCAACCGAGCCGTGAACGGAATTCTTTCAGCAAATCGTAAAATAACCGGGGCAACCCATTTAACCAAAATTACAACACCTAAAAAGTATAACAATTGGAAAATAGTTGCAACCAGCAAATTCGGTCCT
Source organism: Lentilactobacillus fungorum (assembly GCF_016860605.1). Taxonomy (GTDB): domain Bacteria; phylum Bacillota; class Bacilli; order Lactobacillales; family Lactobacillaceae; genus Lentilactobacillus; species Lentilactobacillus fungorum. The sequence goes on along the minus strand of NZ_BNJR01000016.1, from coordinate 178,747 downwards.
TGAGTTTCACCGACACCAAACGAGCTAACAAAAATACTCAATAAAATAACGGCAATAATATCATCAACGACCGCAGCGCCAAGAATCGTTGCGCCTTCTTTTGTATTTAACTTTTTAAATTCTCTTAGAACTTCCACGCTAATTGAAACCGAAGTTGCCGCAAAAATGACACCCCAAAAAATCGATCGCTCAAATCCCTGACCCATTAACTCCCCATAACCATAAAAAATAATCATCGGGAATAAAACCCCAATGGCCGCAACACTAATCGCTGGCTTAAAATATTTCTTCAAGAGATCCAAGTCACTTTCGATTCCGGCAATAAACATTAAAATAATGACGCCGATTTCCGAACCAGCTTGCATCAAGTGGGTATTTTGGAGTACATCAAAAATCCCCGGCCCAAGAATGACGCCCGCAACCAATTGGCCGATGACTGCTGGCATCCCCAGTCGCTGACTGATCGCGGCCGCAAACAATGTCGCAATCAAAATTAGTGCAATTTGTCCAATAAACCCCATTCAACTCTTCCTATCTATCGTGTCTCTAAGTCATTAAAATCAACTATCATATTGTCATTAGTTTACCATAGGCAGCGTGGTCCTTGGTACTAAAAGCGGCAGTCGACCATTTAAAAACGTGCAAACCTAAGCAGAATGCTGCACATAACGGCCCCACCAAAAATCCCAGGCCCGGGGATTTCTGGTGGGGCCGCTTATGTGCAGCTTTCTAAACGCTTAGGTTTGCACTCTATTTTTTGTACCCCAAATCCGGAATCTTCGTCCATCTTCGCTTTAGATAGCGCACAACCATCTTAGGTTCTCTGGCTCTCGTGAAGATTCCCTTCTTATTGCCCTGAACCCGTTGGATACCGAACTTGGTTTGGAAATCAGCGAAATTCCATAATTGTTCGCCGACAAAATTTGGAATTTCATCAAAGACCTTGCTGGCCATTCGATAGTAGTCCTCTTGAAACTCTTCTGAGAATGGCTCACCGTATTTGCTATGAAGGCCCGCAACCGTATCAGCGCCATATTCTGTGTACATGATTGGCTTATCGGGATACTTATCTTGATAAGTCTTCAACTCATCACGCGTTGCTTTTTCAGCAGTCTTTAAATCGCCATTACCAATATACCAGCCGTAATAACGATTCAAAGCAATAACATCTACCAAGTCAATGCAGTTATCCGTCTTCGGGGTTGCCATCATAATGCTGGTATACGTGCATGGCCGCTTCTGCGGATCCAATTTTCTTGCTTCTTCAAATAGCGGTTCAAAGTATTCATGAGCGCCCTTCGAAAAAGTTGCCGCTTCGTTTGCAATCGACCACATTGCCACACAGGCATGATTCTTATCACGATCAATTAATTCCCGAATGACTTGCCGATGAGCGGCTTGCGTCTTCAATTCTTTCCACGTACTGTCTTCATAATCATCGTCAGCAAACATATTCACGTCAAAGCCAAACGTGACCATCAAGCCAACGGCCGTCGTTTCATCAATCACCACAATGCCTTCTCGATCACACAACCGCATCATTTCTTCTGAATAAGGATAATGGGAAGTTCTAAATGAGTTGGCACCCATATCTTTCATGATATTGAGATCCAATACGTTTACCGGCTCATTATATCCACGGCCATGCACATAGGTGTCTTCATGCTTGCCAAAGCCTTTAAAATAAAACGGCTCACCGTTAAATAAGAACTGGCCGTGCTTGACCTCAATCTTTCTAACCCCAAACGGCTCAGAATAAGTATCAATCACTTTACCGTCGTTAACGATCTCAACCTTTGCAACATATAGGTAGGCATTCAGCGGCTGCCATAAATGAACCTGCTCTATTTGTAACTCCTGATTAGCACCTGTCCCCCTGACAACTTCTTTGCCAGCTTGATCCAAAATGGCTACTCTGACTTCATCAAATTCACCAGTTGCCTTCACGGTCGTTTTTACAGTTGCTGCCTGAGTTGCCAAATCAACATCGGGGACAAGCGTAATGTCCTCGATATGTGCATCAGGGGTTGAATAAATCTTAACTGGGCGCTGTAAGCCCGCATAGTTAAAAAAGTCAAAGTTTTCATCAACTTTGCGAACAATGTGGCCAGCGTCATCTTTTGATTCACTGTAATGGCCCACCGGCAGTGTCGTATAATCGAGCAAATTACTGAGTTTAACCGTTAAGCGGTTATCGGCATCCTGCAAGTAATCATTAATTTGAACCTCAAATGGTGTAAAGCCACCCTTATGATGCGTAATTTCAACGCCATTCAAGTAAACCCAAGCTTCGTGGGTTGCAGAGCCAAACCGCAAAACCAGCCGCTGGTTGCGCAAAGCTTTGGCAATATTAAAAGTCGTTTCATACCAAACATAGCCGGAATGATCACGAATTTCTTGAGAAGCCGTTTGGTCATTAAACGATGCCGGCACCGATAAGACGTTCTCAGTTGGCAACGGCTTCGTGACATCGATTGGGACCACTTCTTTATCAATCATAAATTTCCAAAGACCAGATAAATCTAAAATCGTCCGACTAGGGGTTGTAATTGGGTATAGCATCGATTAATTCCTCCATTCAAAGTTATCATTCATTAAGTTAGTTACAGAATAGCGGAATTCTTTCCTGCCTTCTTCTACTATTTTTACATAAATTGTTGTATGATTACTTTTATGTAACCGCTAACACCCATCCAAAGGAGTTGAGCTTCTTGCAACCTCATTCAATTAAAGCAATTGCCCATTTATTTCATTCAGCCACTGGCATCGACACCACTGCTTTTGATCGCGCTGGTCAAAGGATCGCCAGTGTCGACAACACCCCACCAACTACCGGGATCATCAATCCATTGGAAATGTCGTCACTAATTAACAAGTTAGCAACTGCAAAAGCTGCTGACTGCTTTCACTATGTCACCACCACAAAGCTTGAATACTTGGCAGCTAACTTAATCAGTAATGCTCAAATGACTGGCATCGTCATTGTTGGTCCGTTTTTAACTGCGGCGTTAACGCCAGATGACTTAAACGCCATTTTGATTAACCAATCGTTAACGGTTAGTGACAGCCACTATCTCAAGCAGTTTTATCAAGGCCTCCCCATGTTATCGACCGAAAAAATGGCCGCCCTTGGCTCCTTACTGGTGAACCTCTGCCACCAACCACCCATTTCGCCGACACTAGTCGAAGTTCATGACCACCAGCAAGTTGCTGTCAGCCGACCCGTGACGAGCATTCACGCGGCTAGCCAAGCGGCAATTGAAAAGCGCTATGAAGAAGAACAGGCCTTGATGGCCGCCATCGCCGCCGGAGATAAAACCGGCGTCAAGCAGCAATTTGCTGCCATTGCAAAAATCACCGACTTATTTTCCAGCCGCATCCCTGGTCAACCGTTACGCTCCACAAAAAACATCTGTTTTGTCTATAATACATTGTGTCGAATTGCTGCTCACCGTGGTGGCGTCCAGCCGGTTTATTTAAATGACATTTCAGAAAAGTATGCACTATTAATCGAACGGCAAACTACCCTGGCTGGTTTAAGAACATTAACGGCCACAATGGCGTTAGAATACTGCGAGCTTGTTATCGCCGTTTCAACTAGCGGTTACCAGCCGATGATTAAGCGAACGATTGACACGATTTTACTAAATCTGGGCCACGCAATGTCGCTCTCCCAATTAGCTAATCAAGTTGGGACGAACCCTTCTTATTTATCCCGAAAGTTTAGTGAGGAGGTAGGTATGAGTGTGACCGATTATATGAACCGGCGTCGGATATCGGAAGCTAAAAAATATCTGGCAAGGCCAACGTTATCAATTACTGAGATTGCCTTTATGACCGGGTTTAATAACGTCCCTTACTTTATTAAGGTGTTTAAAAAATTGGTTGGTAAAACGCCGCTGCATTATCGAAACGAGGTGGGCCAAGGCAAAGACTAAAATAACCAACCAGCTGATTGTTAATTTTGTCTAAGCCCATTCATGCCCACAAATTAATGTATAATACCTGTAACTAATCTTTTTAGGTTAGCAAGTCCAGGCAGAAAGCTGCACCTAAGCCTATCTGGCGCTTTCTAACCGCCTGGCTCCGCTCACTTTATCAACAGGAGGTACTTAAATGAAAATCAATCAATTCGCATACGTGCCAACGAATCACCAACAAATTGTCAAAGAACTCGCGGATATCCGCTTTTTATCTTCACGGACAGCCAAGATTTCTGACCCAGTGATGTTGTTTCGCCAGTTTTTACTGAAGTTCTATTTAGAAAAGCAGGGACTCTCAACCCGAACTCAAAAAGTTGCCAACTTAATGGCAACCAAGGATCTCAACGCTTACGACTATACGGCAACCCAAAGCACTGTCACTAAAGTTGCGTTCTATAACGTTGGCCTGCAGCTGTTAGGCTTTCAAGTTGGCTTAGACTTTGAACTTGACCAGCCATTGGCAGCAATTACTAAGTATCACTTACCGAAGACAGATATTGACGGGACTCTCGACCGCGATCACTTAATTGATGCTTGGTATCGGCTTTTAAACACCCGGACCAAATATGGGCAAACACTCATTGATTATCTGGCCGGGCAAGGTTATTACCATCAATTCATCGAAGACACGTCTTTCAAACGGCCATTAATCTTCAATGGCAAGGCCCAGGCTGTCTTTGATACCAGCAAACTCATCCGCGAAGTTGTCTACGTTGAAGCACCTCTGGATACTGACCACGATGGCCAGCGTGACCTGCTAAAAGCCGAAATCATCCGCCCTGCTGAAACCGAAGCTGGGCTAAAGGTACCAGTTGTTTTCACCGAAAGCCCTTACGATCAAGGCGTCAATGACAAGCAGGCCGACGATTTGACCCATCAAGTCAATCAACCCTTAGCCCGCAAGACGCCAAATGACCTTACATATGACGACGTGAAAGTGACTTACCATAACGATCACTTACCCAACCCCCGGTCAGCCAAAAGCACTACGGAAGTTGCTGAGGAAACCTTTGTTAAGAACTGGACGTATTCATTAAATGACTACTTTTTAGCCAGGGGCTTTGCCGTGGTTTACTCATCGGGAATTGGTACTCAAGATTCTGATGGTGTTCGCACAACTGGCACGCCAGATGAAACAATCAGCGCTACGGCAATCATTGAGTGGCTGCACGGTGATCGTCAAGCCTTCACCAATCGACACGACCAGATTGCTATTCGCGCGTGGTGGAGCAACGGCAACGTTGGCATGACTGGTCGCTCATATCTGGGCACTTTATCGACGGCCGCCGCGCTAACTGGGGTTGACGGATTAAAAACTGCCGTTGTCGAAGCCGGCATTTCCAACTATTACGAGTATTATCGAGAAAATGGCCTGGTCGTTGCCCCCGGCGGCTTTCAGGGCGAAGACACTGATGTCCTTGGCGAATTGACTTTCAGCCGGGAACAAACGGCTGCCGACTATCTTAAAATCAAAGACACTTGGTTGGCCCAACTTAAGAAATTAACCAGTGGTCAAGACCGAAAGTCCGGTAACTATAATTCGTTTTGGGATGCCAGAAATCTGCTCAAAGAAGTCAACATTAAAGCCGACATGTTGCTCGTCCATGGCTTAAACGATTGGAACGTTAAGCTCTCCCATGTCTATAACCTTAGAAATCGGCTTAAAAAAGAACCAATTACTCAAAAACTAGTCCTTCACCAAGGTCAACATGAGTACCTTAACAACTTTCGTTCAGTAGATTTTACTGATATCGTCAACCTCTGGCTCACTAATAAATTACTAGGAACTAACAATCAAGCCAATCAAATTATCCCAGATGTATTAGTCCAAGATAACGCAACGCCAGAAACATGGCACCCTTATCAAGATTGGGGCGATGCCGCTGCCCAAAAGATTTCCTTGGCAGATAAACGCTTCACGGATCTAAACGAAAACAACAGTTTCTCCGATCATCTCGATGACGATCTATTCAAACATTACACGGCCAACACTGCCAAGTGGCGCCACGATTTATTAACCAAGGGGCATACCAAGATGGATCAACACTGCATCAAACTGGTTTCCGAGCCGCTCAGCCATGACCTCATCGTTGACGGCCGGGCCAAGATTTCGCTGCGAGCTGCCAGCAGCGCTAACGTCGGCTTGTTAAGCGTTGCGCTGGTCGATTATGGCAAGGCCAAACGATTAACCGCGGTTCCCCAAGTCCTTGAAGCACAAAAAATCATTACTGGCTACCAGTGGCGCAAAGACGATCTCAAGGAATTTTTGCCTGAAAAAAAGGCGTCGGCTTATAAGAAATTCACCGATGCCCACATGAATATGCAGAATCGAACCAATAGTTATAAAGTCGACGACTTACAGCCAAGCCAAAAATACACGTTTGAAATGCTTTTTCAACCAACTTTTTGGCGGCTATTAGCTGGTCATCAATTTGGGATCGTCATTTACGCAACCGATATGGATTACACCATTCGTGGCAACCAAAACATTACTTACGCAATTGACTTAGGCGCTTCCAACATTGAATTACCGTTGTTGCGTGCCGATGCCAATCATGAATAAAAGTGGTATCATTATTTACAAATACGTATAAGGATAGGTGATTACATGCGACAAGGAACAAAGATCATTACCCTGGATAACGGTTATCATTTGTGGACCAATACCCAAGGTGTCGGCGATATCCATTTGTTGGCCCTTCATGGTGGCCCTGGTGGCGAACATGAATACTGGGAAGACGCAGCTCAACAACTAAAAAAGCAGGGCTTAGACGTTCAAGTAACCATGTACGACCAATTAGGTTCTTGGTACTCAGACAGCCCTGACTTCAGTGACCCGCAAGTTCGAAAGGACATTTTGAACTACGACTACTTCTTGGATGAAGTCGATGAAGTCAGAGACAAGCTGGGCTTAGATAACTTCTACTTGATTGGCCAATCTTGGGGTGGTCTGTTAGTTCAAGAATACGCGGCCAAATACGGCAAGCATTTAAAGGGCGCCATCGTCTCATCCATGGTTGATCGAATTGACGACTACACGGAACATCTCGAAAAGGTTCGTGAAGCAGCTTTAACCCCTGAACAAGTGGCTTACATGAAGAAATGTGAAGCCAACAACGACTATGACAATGATCAGTATCAATCCTACGTGGACATTTTGAACAAAGGCTATATTGACCGCAAACAACCTTCCAAGTTATCGCATTTAATCGACGTTACTAACACGGATATTTATGGTGCCTTTCAAGGTGACAACGAATTTGTCATCACTGGTAAATTAGCCGAGTGGAACTTTACTGATCATTTAAAGGACATTAAGGTGCCAACCTTAGTAACCTTTGGTGAGCATGAAACGATGCCAGTGGAAACTGGTAAGCGAATGGCCAAAATGATTCCAAATGCGCAATTCGTTTCAACTCCTGAAGGCGGCCACCATCATATGGTTGACAACCCGGATGTTTATTACGATCACTTGGCAACCTTTATTCGCGAAGTGGAAGCTGGGACGTTCAACCAATAATCGCTGATTCAGACAACGATTAAAAGTGGCGGATAATAAATAATCACCTTCCTGTCATTGCTAATCGGTCAATCAACTTGAAATTTCGATTGTCTCCCCTTTCGCTAACGCTTATACTAAAAGTGGTTATAAGCAATGGACAAAAGGGGAATGATATGCATGAAAGTTATCAACGTTGAGTTAACGGTGAAGCCAGGAAAACAAGCGGATTACGAACGATTCATCGATCAATTAGTTCAAGGCTCCCGCCAAGAAGCAGGCAACCTGAGCTACAATCATTACAAAAAGCTCGGCTCCGACAATGAGTATGAGATTATTGAACATTGGCAGGACGCGGATGCGATTGCGTTTCACAACAATACCCCGCATTTTCAAGCCTTCCTTTCTGGCGTTGGTGATTTCTTGACCCAGGATCCGGTTATTATTCGGATGGATTATAATGAATAGAACTTAAGCGTTAATAAAAGCTCCCGGCGAAATGTCGAGAGCTTTTATTAACGCTTAATCTCAGATTCATTAATAATTTTTGGACAACTCCCAGAAAAGCAATGAATGACTGTTAGATAAGAGCCTCTCTTTTTCTAAGCTCCTTAACATTACTTTACTTAGTCTGCGGGACTTCCAGGGACACTTTTTGAACTTCAACTTCAGAATCATCACCATGATCAAATTTGTTAAGTGCTTCATTACTTTCAAGTAGCTCTTTATCAACCATTACCTTGCCTCGCATTTTTACCCAATCACTTCCTCAACTGCCGCCCGCAACGCCCGAGTAGCCCCCGCTGGATCCTCAGCTTTCATAATCGCAGAAACCACGGCCACCCCGTCAACGTGCGCACCATCAATTGCCTCAACATTATCAGCCGTCAAGCCGCCAATCGCATACACGGGAATCCCCACCAGCCGTTTGATCTTACCAAGGGTTTCAACAGAGGTATGAACGGTCTTAACATGGGTCGTGGTTGGGAAAATGGCGCCCGTTCCCAAATAGTCTGCTCCCATCTCTTCGGCTGCTTTGGCCTGCTTCAGTGTCTTAGCCGTTGCACCAACAATCTTCTTTGGCCCTAAGATTTGCCGAGCAACGGCCACCGGCAAATCACTTTGCCCCAGATGGACCCCAGCTGCATCAACAGCTTGAGCAATATCTAATCGATCATCGATAATCAAAGGAATCTTATACCGATCGGTGATCGCTTTCACTTTTTGAGCTAGTTCAAAGATTTCGCGACTGCTGCCCTCTTTTTGCCTGAGTTGAACGAAGCCAACCCCATTTTGGCAGCCGGCTTCAATCGCGTCAAAAAATTGTTTGTCCGTTAAGCCAGTATGATCAGTCACCAAATATAGTGGTCGATTTGTCAGTTTCACAATGATTTCCCCCAATATTTTTTCATTTGCCATCAGTGTAAATGAACCTCGAAAAAAAGTATAGTCGTATTTCTGACTTGACTTTCAGATTGTAAGCAGTTATAAATAGGTTACGAGCTTGAGCAAAGTTTCAAGCCTAATTAAATATTTCGTCTGGGGTGCCTGAAATGGCTGAGATTATACCCATCGAACCTGATGTAGTTTGTACTGCCGAAGGAAGAGCGAATTTATTGTTAAATTTATTTTGACTTTAAACCTTCTTTTTGCAGAAAAGAAGGCTTTTCTTTTCTGTAAATGGAACTTAACGTTGAAGTGACAGCTAATGCCCTCTTTCTTCGGAATCTGAAGAAAGGGGGCTTTTTGTATGGTAATGGTTAACGGTGAACAAGAATCCGGTGTGATTGGTCAAACAATCGCCGAGTTTTTAAAGCAACGAAACGCACCAATTGACAACATCGTCGTCGAACAGAACGGCACGATCGTCCACCGCTCCGAATTTGACACAACCAAAATTGGTGAGAACGACAAATTGGAGTTAATCTCGTTTGTTGGTGGTGGCTAGGAACGTCCTGGCTCCGCTCACTTTTCTAGGACAGCTCCTCCAAGCAAAAGTCTGCGTGCAAGCACCTTGGAAGAAAATCCCCAAACCCAGGGATTTCCTTCCAAGGAGCCTTACACTCCGACTTTTAACCGCTTGGATCCGCTCACTTTCTAGGACAGCTGCGCAAAGCAGAAAGCTGCACCTAAGTCAACTTGCCCAAAAATCCAAGCCTGAGATTTCCGGTCAAGTTAACTTAGGTTTCGCTTTCTAACCGCTTTGCTCCGCTCACTTTTATAAAGGAGTCGATTAACAACATGCAAGAACCAGAGATTCAAGGAATGAGTTACGATGACGTTTATCTTGGTATGAAAGAGCGGAACGTCAAAGGGTCAGCTGATAAATTGACGGCAGCTCATGTCACCATTGCTGGAGCTGGTGGCTTGGGGTCCAACATTGCGATTGCTTTAACTCGGATTGGGATTGGGCATTTGACACTAGTGGACTTTGACACGGTTGAGTTAAGCAATCTCAATCGTCAACAGTTTAAGCTTAGCCAGGTAGATATGCCAAAAGTGGTTGCTTTGAAGCAAAATCTGCAGGAATTCAACCCATTTGTAGAAATTAAAATTCACCAGGTAAAAGTCACCCATGACAACGTGAAGGAGTTGTTTGCGGACGCTGACATCATCACAGAAGCATTTGATAATCCGGCTGCCAAGGCCATGCTACTGGATGCTGCCTCCGAGTTCTATCCCGATAAACCCATTGTGATGGGTACCGGGATGGCCGGTGTTCACAGTTCCAACACGATTACCACCAAGCATCCCCGCGAGAATTTATACATCGCAGGTGACGGCGAATCCATGGGGGCTGAAGGTTTGATGGCCCCTCGGGTTATGATTGCAGCCGGCCACGAAGCCAATATGATTACCCGGCTGATTTTAGGAGATACAGAAATCTGAGGAGGATTTATTCATGGCAAATGAAAAAGATGCGTTAATGATTGGCGGTCACGCCTTCACATCTCGATTTATTTTAGGCTCAGGAAAATATTCATACGATTTAATTGATTCAGCCATTAACAATGCCAAGGCCCAAATCATCACGATGGCGCTCCGTCGGAATAAAACCGGTAAGGAAAATATCTTAAACTACATTCCTGAGGGCATTACGATTTTACCTAACACTTCCGGATCAACCAACGCTGAAGAAGCCATTCGGACAGCTCGAATCGCCCGTGAACTCAGCGGCAGCGATTTTATCAAGCTGGAAGTCGTTCCCGACAAGAAATATTTGATGCCGGATAACTATGAAACCCTCAAGGCAACCGAGGTCTTAGCTAATGAAGGCTTCATCGTCATGCCATACATGCTGCCGGATTTAAATGTTGCTCACCAGTTAGTGGACGCCGGTGCCGCAACCGTGATGCCTTTAGGTGCCCCGATTGGGACCAATAAGGGATTGTCAACTAAGGATCTCATCCAAATTTTAATCGATGAGATCGACCTGCCAATCATTGTCGACGCCGGGATTGGCCGGCCAAGCCAAGCTGCTGAAGCGATGGAAATGGGTGCTGCGGCCGTCATGGCTAACACTTCAATGGCCACTGCCGGAAACATTCCTCTAATGGCCGAAGCCTTCAAACTGGCAGTTGAAGCCGGCCGCAAAGCCTATTTGGCAAAACCAGGCCGGGTTATCGAACACGGGGCGGTTGCCTCATCCCCACTTACCGGTGTCAGCGCGGTGAAATAGAGGCGGTCATATGATAACACCCCAATTAACACAGCTAGCTTATCGATTGGGAACGATCAATCAATTTAAGACGAATGAGGTTGGTCAGAATCGGTTCGTTTATTCGCCAACTTGGATTGACGCCCAAAAGCAACTCATCAAGTGGGGGCTCGAGCTTAGGTTTCAAGTAAACGTTGATGATTTTGGCACCACTTATCTGGATATTCCGGGAACAACTGAGCCCAAAAATGTCATTGCGACGGGCTCCCACATTGACACTGTCGCTCAAGGCGGTAAATATGACGGCTTATACGGGGTTCTCGGTGGCCTTCAATCAATTGAGAATCTGGTAGCAGCATTCGGCCAGCCGAAGAAAACCCTTCGACTAATCTCATTTAGCGAAGAAGAAGGCAGCCGCTTCCCGGACACCTTTACTGGCTCGAAACACTATACGGGTCAGCCCGTTGACCTGAACATGCAAGACCCTGCTGGCATCCATTTTGACGATGCCAGAAAGTCGGCCATTGCTAACTTAATGCTTCCGGGGACTAATCATGAATTGCCGCAACTGCCGGCTACCTTTACCGAACTGCATATCGAACAGGGACCAAGATTAATTAATCAAGGCCTTCAAATCGGCCTAGTCACCGCTATTGTCGGTCAGCGCCGGTATACGGTCACCGTCAAAGGAATTGCCAATCATGCGGGCACAACGCCAATGAATGACCGGGCAGACGCCCTTCAACAAGCAGTTGACCTCATCTTGGCGCTTCGAAATGCAGCTCACCAGTTAAAGCCAGATTTAACCTTCACGGTTGGTGAAATGCACATTTCACCCAACACGTCTAACGTTGTTCCGGGCCTGGTCACGTTTACCATTGACTGCCGAAATAACGATGAAGCTGTATTGGATCGCTTTGAACACATCATTCATCAAATCGTTGAAACGCCAGCGGCCGCCAAGATATCAAGTTCAGTGAACCGTTGGGCTAAAAGCAATGTCACCCATTTAGATGACCAATTGGCCCAGAATAATCAACTGCTTGCTGACCAGCTTGGCCTCAAATCAGTTCAGCTTGCCTCGGGTGCCGGTCACGACAGCCAAATTATGGCCAAGGTAACTCGGACAACAATGATTTTTGTGCCGAGTATTAACGGTATTAGTCACGCGCCAGAAGAAAACACAAGTCAAGCGGATTTACTTCGTGGCGTTGAATTATTATCAGCAAGCCTCCATCAACAAGCTTATTAAGTCTGGAGGAACCCTTGTGAGACACATTAGTATCACTTCACAAATCGGAATTGGCATGCTTGGCGGGGCACTTCTTGGATTGGCATTTGGTCCCAAAATTGCCGGCGTCCAATTATTGGGAAATATTTTTCTCCGTCTGATTCAAATGGCCGTCGTTCTGCTAATCTTCGGCGCTGTTATCGAGGCCCTCGGTAGTCTCAAATCCGATCAACTGGGAAGATTGGGTGGCAAAACTGCCATGTGGTTCTTGATCACAACGTTAATTGCAGCGATCCTCGGGCTGGCAATTGGCTACGCGGTCAATCCGGGCAGTGGCATCAAGCTAGCTTCGGTTAGTACATCGACAACGGTCGCCAAGGCGGGAACTAGTTTCAGCCAAACTATTTTGGACTTCTTCCCGACAAATATCTTTGATGCCCTCGCCAAAGGGAATGTTATTCAGGTCATTATTTTTGCGATTCTGTTCGGGATTGTTTTAAACCGTGCCAATTCTGACGGTAAATTCAATTTGGTATTGAGCTTTGTTAAACAGATGAACCAGCTAACTGTCAAGCTGGTGATGCTGGTGATGAAGCTCGCCCCAATTGGAATTGCTGCCTTGATGGCCTGGGTCACCGCGACCAGCGGAATTAAAGTCATTTTACCCCTGCTCAAGTTTCTAACGGCATTTGGTTTCGGGTCGGTAATTTTCTTAGTTGTCCTGTTTGGTTTTATCAGCTGGTACGCCAAAGTACCGCTGAAAGGATTGGTCCGTGGCTTTTCAAGAATTATTTTAGTTGCATTTACAACGACTTCTTCTGCCATCTCATTACCAATTGAAATGGCAGATGCAGAAAACCGGCTGGGTGTTGAAAAATCAATCAGCCAACTGGTCTTACCTTTGGGAATGGCGTTAAATAGTAACGGCCTGGCAATGTATTTGTCGCTGTCATGCCTGACGCTCACTCAACTGTATGGAATGTCTGTTTCGCCAATGTCGATGGTAAAAATTGTCTTACTATCGGTCATCGCTTGCCTAGGAACGGTGGTTGTTCCTGGCGGCGGCCTGGTAGCCCTGACAATTGTTGTCCCAACTCTGGGACTGCCATTGCAAAGTATTGCCATTTTGGCTGGAATCGATTGGTTCTCGGGAATGTTTCGAACGGTCCTTAACGTGGTTGGCGATACCACCACCGCGATTGTAGTGGCTGCCGATGAGTCATTGCTTAACCGAGAACCATATAAAATTCATGATGATAAAATGGCCCCAAAGCATAACTTGTAAGATCACTTCTTCGATTGAATGTTTCATAGATTCACGCGGGGGAGACCCCGCGACACTTTCCTACCATAGCAAAAGGGCCAGTACCATGAGATTACTAGACGTCTTGTGGCACTGGCCTTTTTATGAAATGATTTGTCCTTAGGTTCGGTGATCCGTAAATCCCAACATAAGATTAACAAGTATAAATAAGATACAACAATTACCGATATACCAGCATTCTGCTTCATAGAAAGTATTAAAAAACACTAGAAAATAAATAAACTGAGAACACTCACAAAAAAGCACTTGAACAATTACCATACATTCTCACGTATATTTATACTGAGGTGATTAGTATATGGAAGAAAAATATATTTTTGAACATAACCAATTCTATTTTGAATTCAAAAAACGGCACAATTTATTTTACGAATTCTGATATATGTATAACGTGGTACAATTGCACGCAAACTGATTTCTTTTACCTGATTAAATTATATTCTGTGATCAGTTCATTATGATATATAATTCATTCAGTATGAGTATCAGCAAACGTATTTCAGCACAGCAGATATTTTTTTACTAAGGGAGCAAAAATGCAGCTCTCTTTTTTTGTGTTCACTGATGACCACCATATTCATGGACTAACTGGTCAATTAATTTTTCAGTTGGAACATGTTCTTCCAACTGTTGATAAGCATCGTTAACATCAGCCTTGGTAGGATGGTCACCTTCGTAGATACTGGAGATAATGCTATCTCTGGTTTCCCAGAAATGATTAGCACTGCTAAATTGAATGCCCATAATGGTTGAATCATCTAACGAGCATTGTTTAAGAAAATGTTTTTCCTCTTGTTCAGCATTCATAACATCATTCCTTTCAAGAGCATTATCTCACAATCATCCAATAATCCATAGAATAGTTTCTAGCAAGACTGCTTTACTTTTTGAGTACAAAAAAGCTGCCAATCCGAAGGCTAGCAGCTTTTTATCTGATTGAAGATCTTCATGAATCAGAAATGCTCATTTGATTGACTAGGTCAAACGAACGGTGAGTTATCATTGACATTCTTTGCAAAGAAAATTGTACCATTCAACTCTAAACACAGCAAGTTAAAAACTGGCAGTGTTGACAACCTCGAATCATTTAAATATACTTAGGTTGTAGATTTTATGGGTGACATACGTATGACGAGGAGGATGCAACATGCCAAAGACTAAGCAGAAGATTGATCGAATTAGTGTCCGGGTTGCGCCAGAAGTAAAACTTGCCGCTAAAGAACAACTCGCTAAGGTGGGCTTGAATTTATCTGATTATATTCAGATGGCGTTAGCTAACTTAGCTGCTGGCGAAAGTGATTTCTTAAATTCTCCCAGTGCCTTGGAAGCCAAATATCAAGCTGAACACGGTGAAGTTGAAACGATCGGTGATGGTTCGGCCACCGATTTTGAAAAATATCTCAAAAAATTAGAAAGTGAAACTTCTGATGATTAGGAAACAAACTAACCGGTTCAAGCATTCCTTAAAGAGGTTGGCAAAAAGGCATTATCCAATTGAGCTTATCGGAAAAGTTGTCGATGCCATTGAAGCTCAGGATAAACGGCTCCTAAAAAAGGCCAACGACCATCCTTTGAAAAATAACTGGCAAGGTTATCGGGCTTTTCACCCCGGACGGTTAGCGAAGGGGAACCATCAAGTTTTGGACAACTGGATTGTCATTTATACGGTGAATGATGAAGAAGTGATCGTACTCACCCTAATTGATACTGGATCGCATGATATTTTGTGAAGTAATTGGTTTAACGCTTTAATTATGCCCGCCGTACTAACAAACATTCTTCCAAGAAACGTTTTTCTATTCGTTCAGCATTCATGTCATCACTCCCACAAAGATTATTATCTCACAACCGCTCTTATAAGGGTAAAAATAACCGTCTTAGCTTTTATGCTTTGACGGTTATTTATTTGAATCTAACTATGATTAATACTTATCAGTATTGCCATGCCAGACCCATCCAGAAAGTTTAGAATTGGTAACATGATAGTACACAGCTCTTTTCCCATTGCGGCTAATGACCGTTGTTTTGCGATTAGCCGTAAACTTATCGCCATTAAAACTAACAATAAAATGGCTGGCATAAGATAAATTACGATTGCGATAAATATAGCCGTTATTGATCAGCCGAACTGTTTTAGGGTCCATTTTTTGATTAGAAGTGAGTTTGGCAGCCTTCTTCTTGCCAAGCTTGGTAGCAGGATGTTTGGCCATAAAGCCGTCTCGTTTTGCCTGCTTATTACCAATCTTTGGCATTTTCGTTACCTACTTTGTCCCACCAAGGAGTCGTTGCTTTGGCACTAACAGTTTGTGAAAGCGCTGGTACAGCAATCCCAGCTACCGTCATTGAAACAATAGTCCGCTTGCAGCATCTTTCTTTTAGGCTTTGCTGCCACCATAATCCGTCTTAGGATAAACGTCCTGTTCTTTAAGTGACTGTGTCCCCCCGCCATGCCAAGTAATTGGCTGTCCATTTCCTGCTTTTCGTTAGATCATTGCTCAGTTAAGTCATACCCAAATTAACGGCCCCAAACACCACTTTAGGGCCGTATTCGTCATCAAATCGATGTGCCGCAGCAAAAATCGAATCAATAGTCCGTCCTAACAAAGGCCGCTGAGAAAATGAATTCCCAGCGGCCTTTTCCTTTACTTCATCAAGCTCCCAGAAACATCACTGTTCGCGAGTAGCCGTTCACTTCGTTTTTCATATAACCTAAACAAGACATAACCAACCAGCCCAAAGAAGATGGGGCCAATTAATTCTAGTGTCAAGTTCCAATATTGATTCTCAGAAATAGCTGAAATCGCCGTTGAAAACACGCCAATCATTAAAAGCAAATCCACGACAACGGTCATTGTCAGGTAAACCCACTTACGTTTGAAAATGACAACCGGCTTTTCCAATGTCGAGTTGGCCTTAAAGAATGGAAAGGCCGTCACTAAGAACAGGTAAGGCAGCGTTGACGACAAGTTATCCATCAGCGTCAACACATTGTAGAAGTCAACGGCCGACTTGCCACCAAACGAGGTCATAGCAATTAGCGCACTGACAACGCCAGCCTGCATCCACATGGCATTGGCTGGCATCCCATACGCATTTAGCTTTGGTAATGCTTTTGGCCACAATTCCTTGGGCGTTCCTAAAATAAATGATTTAATTGGCATGTAGACAATCACGAAAAACGAGCCAAGGTAACTAATCAGCATCGTAAACGAACCGAACCGGGCAAACCCAAAACTTAACGCCTGCGAACCGGCTGCCCCCAGTGAAAATTGCTGACCCAAGCTATAACCCAAGTTACTCATCAAGACATAGGTCGTGTTTCCCAAATTAACCCCGGCACCGTTAAATACCTTTGACCAATTAGCTGAAGCTCCCCAGAGGAAGATAAATAAGGCATAAATCATCGTAATTAAGAACGCCCCCAGTGCCATCGCCAACGGAAAGTTTCGTTTGGCATTCTTCATCTTGTCAGAAACGCCGCCCATCGCCTCAATGCCGGCATAAGCATAAATCGCAAATACTAGAAACGACACAATTGAACTTAAGGATTGATAACTTGATCGTGGCGATTTCAATAAGCTCGTCGGCAAGTTCATTGGTTCTGCAAGCCGAAACCCATTTAGGCTCAGCAAGATGAGGCTGGCAATGCAGAAGAAAACGGTCAAAACAACCGCAGCAATGCCACCGACAGCAGCCAACTTTGCAACCTTAGTCAACCCCTTAGTGGCAACCAACGTGACGATGCAAAAGAAGCCAATACTTAGCAAACCAATTGTCTCCGTTGAATCTAGGCTCCCCAATCGCCATTGCCCCGTCTGGTCAGAACCACTAATCGTTGTGGATAACATGATCCAAATTTTAGAAACGGTCGACACAATCAAAATAATCCATGACGCAATCCAAACAAAACCGCCAACAAACGCCCATTTGGTACCAAGTGAATTGGATAACCACGAAAAAACGCCACCGGCTTCATTCCGTAAGGACGCGCCATACTCCGAGAACATGAGTGATGATGGCACAAAAAACAGCAGCGCGGCCAAGACGTACCAAATAATTCCTGCATACCCCATGGTGTAATAAGCAATCGATGTATTATCAAAGGCAAACGTTGAAGTAAAGATCATCAACATGACACTCATTAAAGTTAATTTATTGGTTGCAATTTTCTTCATAAGCCACGCTCCTTCTGTAAAACTTTCCATGAATCAGCAAGTCCAAAATTTCTAGTTTGCTGCAATATTGGTTTGGAGACCTGTAATTGGATTGTCTCCTTGAGCATTGTTTTCTTATTTTGGGGCTTTTTACGTAGGGTAGGATAGCTGTGCAAAGCAGAAAGCTCCGTGTAAGCACCTTGGCGAAAAATTTCAAACCCGGGAATTTCCCGCCAAGGAGCCTTACACTCCGACGGCCGTGAAACGCCTAGCCTACCTGGCGCTTTCTAGGGCTTTGCTCCGCTCACTTTTTCTTAGGACAGCTACGCAAAGCAGAAAGCTGCACCTAAGGCGACTTGTCCAAAAATCCAAACCCGGGATTTCCGGGCAAGTCGCCTTAGGCTCCGCTTTCTAACCGCTTTGCTCCGCTCACTATTCTTAGGACAGCTACGCAAAGCAGAAGCTTGCACCTAAGTCATCTCGGCCAAAAATCCAAAACCGGGATTTCCGGCCGAGATGGCTTAGGCTCCAGCTTCTAACCGCTTTGCTCCGCTCACTATTACTTAAACCGGCTCTCAATTGCCCTTGCGTGGGCTTCTAAGCCTTCCACCCTTGCTAAGGTTGTAATTGCTTCTTTTTCTTTTGCCAACGCCTCTTTCGTATAAGAAACAAACTGGGTGCGTTTAACAAAATCTTGGACGCCCAACGGTGAGAAGAACCGGGCAGTTCCGCCAGTTGGTAAAATATGGTTAGGCCCGGCAACATAATCACCCACCGGCTCAGATGCCGAAAAACCTAAGAAGACCGAGCCGGCATTTTTAATCTGGCTCAAGTAATCGATTGCATCCGGTAGTTGAACTTCCAAATGCTCGGGGGCAACCGCGTTCATCAACGTAAAGGCATCATCAATATCATCAACTACAGCAATGAAACCTTCATTATCCATTGCTGCTTGGGCAATTGCTTGACGCGGCAATAAGGCCACTTGGCGAGCTAATTCTTGGTTAACCGCTTCGGCCAGCTGACGATCATCCGTTATCAACATAGGGCGGGCTAATTTATCATGTTCTGCTTGTGAAAGTAAATCGGCTGCCACTTGGCTAGGCTCTGACTGAGAACTGGCGATGACACCGATTTCTGAAGGGCCAGCAATCATATCGATATCAACTTGACCAAAGACCTTCTTTTTAGCAGTGGCAACAAAAACGTTACCGGGGCCAGTAATTTTGTCTACGCGGGGAATGGTCTCAGTACCATACGCCAAGCTGGCAATTGCTTGGGCACCACCAACCGTGTAAATTTCATCAACACCGGCAATCTTGGCGGCAGCTAAAACGGCTTTGCTTAAGCCTTCCTTTTGCGGCGGCGTTACCATGACAATTCGACCAACCCCCGCGATCTTAGCTGGAATCACGTTCATCAAAATCGACGACGGATAAGCGGCAGTCCCTCCAGGAACGTAGAGACCCACGGCAGCCAGTGGTTGAATTTTTTCACCACGAATAACGCCTTTTTTCTTGGCGTCAATGAAACTTTCTTCAACCGCCATTTGTTGAAAGGAAGTAATGTTTTCTTTAGCAAGCTCCAAGGCATCGATAACTTTTTGGTCTGTTTGCTGATAAGCCGCTTCAATTTCTGCTTGGCCAACTCGGAGTTCTTGTAAATCAATACCGTCAAACTTTTTCTCATAATCTTTAACTGCCTGATCCCCATTTTCAATCACGTTGGCAATAATTTCGTCGACAGCTTGTTCAACCTCAGCGCGATTAGCCACCTTGTTGGTTCGAATCGCAACCTGCTTTAATAATTGATCTAATGAATCTTCAATAATTTGCATAAATGCCACGCTCCATTTCTATAAATGTGTTGCTTATGATTAAAATTGTGATTGAGCGCAAAAAATCGTCCTCAGCTATTACAATCTGTAATAGCTGAGGACGATCTGTCGCGGTTCCACCTCATCTTCGTCGCCACCTCACGATGAAACGACCTTACGCTGCTAATAACTAGTCGTCCAATAAATTAGAGAACAGTTATAGTAGCCGTGGTAACGCTCACTAGCGGAGTGACCTACTTGGTTCAATCACTCAGTTCATAGATGTGTTTTCATCATTGATCACAGCCTCTTCTCACCAGCGAAGCTCTCTTTATGTGATACAAACAATTACTTTTCTAATCATAACTTCATATTTATTATTGTTTTTTAATTTGTTGATGGTGTTAGAATACCACTTCGAATAATTATGTCAAGAGCTAGTTTTAAATTTAGCGCAGACAAAAAGCCTAACATCCAAAACCTGCTAGGCTTCAAAAATATTTGAAGGCAAGAATGCACAATAAAAGCCAGAGAATTGCTATCGATGAAACCTTATGTTTCAAACGTTCTTTGCTTGATCCCGTTTCCTAAGGTTCTTCTCTAATAACGGGCTTTTCTCTTAAACTCAATTGCTCAACGTTTAATACCTTATCAACCAAGCCATCATAAAAACTATCCTCGTGACTGACGATAATCAAATTGCCTGGGAACCGATCCAAGGCCCGCTTTAAAGCTTCCTTGGTCTCTTCGTCTAAATGATTGGTTGGCTCATCCATGATTAAAAAGTTAGATGGCGTAAATTCCATCATGGCCAATTTAACTTTGGTTTGTTCACCACCGGAAAGTTGGCCAATTGGTTTCATGGCATTAGCCGAATCCAAGCCACATTTTGCCAGCTTCGTTCGAATTGTCTTTTGATTCAGTTTGGTAAATTTGTCAGAAATAATTTGCATCGGCGTCATCCGGTTATTATCCCATTCCAATTCCTGACTAAAGTAACTCACCCTAGAAGACGGCGAGAACTTTGCGGTTCCACCCTTAGCTGGTAATTGACCTAAAATCGACTTGATCAAAGTTGACTTACCAACGCCGTTAAAGCCCGCAAAGCCAAATTTCTCACCCATTGAGATCGTAAAGGTAACCGGTTTTAATAACGGCTTATTGTAGCCAACTGATAAATGATCAACCGTTAAGGCTTCATGAGAGCCAGTTTCTTCATACGGAAAGTTAAAACTAGCTTTGATGTTAGTCGAAGGCGGGTCAATCTTATCCATATGGGCCAGCTTTTTCTCCCGCGATTTAGCCATCGTTGCTTTGGAGCCGGCTTTATTCTTTCTGATAAACCGCTCGGCTTTGTCAATTTCAATTTGTTGTTTATCGTACTCCCGTTGCTGAAATTCTTCGCGCTCAGCTCGTTGACGCATCGCTTGCTTGAAACTGCCCCGGTATTTCGTAATTTTCCCAAAGGCAATGTTAATAATACAGTTGGTAATCTTTTCCAAAAAGTCATAGTCATGGGAAACCACTAACGCAGAGCCGGAAAAGCCATTTAGATAGTCAATGAGCCAGTTAATCTGAGCCGTATCAAGATAGTTCGTTGGTTCATCAAGTAAAATGACATCAGGATCGGCCAATAACATTTTTGCCAAAATAATCTTGGAGCGTTGACCACCAGACATCTTACCGACTAGATGATCCCGGCCAATATTATCCAGTCCCAAACCGGTAATTGTCTGCTCAATTCGCGTATCAATTTCGTAAAAATCATTAGAATCCAGCTCATCTTGCAATTGACCGGCACGTTCCATCAATTTGTCATCGCCATTATTGGCATAATCGGCGTATAGTTTATTTAATTGTTCACTTTTTTGATAAAGATCCGCAAACGCTGTCCGTAAAAATTGCGTAAGCGTTAAATCATCTTCAATATCAGCGTACTGATCCAAGTAACCAATTTTAATATTTTTCTGCCACTTAACGTTTCCAGATAATGGCAGTTCGCTTCCCGTAATAATTTTAATGAGCGTTGACTTACCGACCCCATTTTGGCCGACAACCCCCATGTGTTCGCCTTTTTCTAAGGTAAATTCGGCGTCTTTGTACAGATCCTTTTCAGCAAAACTCATCGAAAGGTCTGAAACAGATAGTAATGGCAAAAAAATTCACTTCCTATTCTAAATAAGTGTGCGGAGCAAAGCGGTTAACAATCGGAGCGTAAGGCGCCTTTGGGGAAAATTCCCGGGCTTGGAATTTTTCACAAAGGTGTTTACGCGCAGATTGTTGCTTTGCGCAGCAGTCCTAAATAAGTGTGCGGAGCAAAGCGCTTAGAAAGCGCCAAGTAGGCTAGGCGTTTCACGGCCGTCGGAGTGTAAGGCTCCTCAGACAGGAATTCCCGGGCTTGGAATTTCTGTCTGAGGTGCTTACACGAAGCTTTCTGCTTTGCGCAGCAGTCCTAATCAGTGTGCGGAGCAAGGCGCCTTACACGCAGCTTTCTGCTTTGCGTAGCAGTCCTCCCATTCGAATAACACATACATTTTGTTACGTTACTCTTAATTAAAGCCTTGGTCAAGTCAATCACCCGTTTGCAAATCCAGCTAATGGTATATAATATACCCATTACTTTTTAAAGGATGTCGTTGAAATGAATATCAGAGAAATAGAATATATTACGATTCCCGTATCTAATTTAGAGGTCAGCTTACGTTTTTACCACGAAGTCTTCGACCTTAGAATCGTTGATCTGCCAAATGGTGATAAAGGAGCCGACTTGCGTAAAATGTTTTTGGACTTCCACTTAGAGGATCGAGTTGACCACCCGATTTCATTTGGGTTGATTGCCAAAGATTCAATGGCGGCAATTAAGGCCCACCTCATCAATTACTTTGTCGATATTGTCGATGAACCCACAACCAAAACTGAAGTAAGGAGAAAAGTTAACTCAATTACGATTTTAGACCCTGATCAGAATCGAATTGAAGTCAACGAATTTAGATAAGATGAAATCCACTCATATTATCCGTTACGGTGCCCAAAAACTTCTTCAAATCATCAAGTGGATCGGCTTTTTATTCATTTACTTAGTTGCATCCGGCACTTTAGACGTTGCCGGCAGCTATATTGCCCTAAGCCAGTTGCAAAAAGTCCTTGGCATTTCGTTGCTAATGATTGCCACGACGTTAGGCTTTATCGGCTGGCGCTATGGTCGCCAATTAACCTTATCGAATCCCCGGCGATTTGGCAGATTGCCATTTACCTTAAAGCGAGTTGGTCAATTAATCATCATTTTCGCCATTATTTTAGCGGTTCAATCAACTTGGGGTTGGCTGGTCATCCACCACTACCTGGATTTGCCCGCCAACCAGCAGGCAGTTAATGAAGCAATCACTCGCCTACCACTTTGGAATAATCTCTTTGCCGTCTTTCTTGCCCCAATCTTTGAGGAACTAATTTGTCGCGGGATCTTCATGAATTATTTTTTTAATCGGGACACTCGGTTGAACAATTGGTTGGCAATTCTTGCCAGTGGATTAGTATTTGGCTTCCTACATGATATGAACTTTGATGTCAATTGGCTCATGTATTCCGCCTTGGGTAGCTTATTAGCGTATACCTACATGCATTTTCGAGACATCCGTTACAGCATTGCCTTACACATGATGAATAATTTAATCTCGATTATTTAATGATAGAAGCCCGCCATTCGAATTGACTCGGATGACGGGCTTCTATTGGTTGATACGATCTTTAATCCCTGGTTCAATGTGCGCTAACGATTGGCTTGTTGATCGATGTGCCGAAGTGCTTTCTTGGGGATTTCATTTCTCTGCACCTGTTCGTAGGTTACAACGTCTTTGGCCTTTGACCAACCCACTCTAATATAGCGGCCCTTTACGAATCGATGACCGCCAACGGAGCCAACTTCCATTCGTTTATGCTGGCCATCCTTATTCCAACCATTAATAATGTAATAGTAAGTCGTTGGATTACCATCGGGTTGCTTTTCGTAACGTTCCATATTGCCAACCTGACCATAATACCAAGTCTTCCCGTAAGCATATTGATACCACACACCGCCAGCAACCGCTAGCACCACAACCACGATTAATGTAATAATTGTTCCCTTTTTCATGACTTACGCTCCCCTGTTATTTGGTTAGTTACTCATGTAAGTAACTATATCTTGTTAACTACGATAAGTCAATGATTTATACGCGCTTTGGCAAATACTTGCTCCAAATAAGCCTCCAGCTTTTGATCATGGGCGTGCAAATACATCCCCTTAATCCCGCGGCGCAACAACACATTCAGCGAATTACGTAATAATACTTCTTTACTTTGCTCAAAGGCTTTTTCATCCATATCCGCACGATGCTTGAAAATTTCAACATCAGTCACTTTACTAGGATCAACACCCAAGCGATGGTCACTAGTCAAATAAAATGGCGGGCCAATAATAATCCCAATATAATTCAGATCGAATCCCTGAACAGTGTAAATGCTCCCCACTTCATTGATTGTTTGAGGCTGTTCAGCCCATGGCGTACTGGTAAAATTATACTGATCCCAAGGCAGATGAAAGTTGCCTTCGTTTACCAAGTGCTTACCACCATCTAGAGTTGAAGGATAGCCGCTGGTCGACGTCATTCTGGCCAGCCCATCCCGATTGTTTTTCTTGATAATCAGTTGAAACATTTGCTGAGCATCCGCAAACACCTGCAAATCATAGTCACCAATGTCTTCGGGAAGCGGTTGAATAACTTCTCCATCAACTAGTCGATCCAGCCAAGCCATCAATTGAGGGCTGGCCTGCATTCGAAACTGTTGCTTGAGGTGAACCACTTGATGGGGGTGCGGGGCAATCAGGTCTAGCAGCCGCTGCTTATTCCAAAAGCTTTTAGTGCGCAAGACTTGATGCGGGTCGAACACGACAATCGTGACCTTGCTTAAATTCACGATATCTTCAAGTTGATTGTTGCCATAGTAATTGTTGTAATGATCTGGTTTGCTTAATAATAAGTGGGCTTCATCAACGACCGTCAAATTGACCTTTTTATTCAACTTATGTAATTGATTAATGAAGCTCGTTGGCCGCTGATAATACTTTTTAAGCATATGTGGTGTCTGGCCAGCCAATTCTCGGTATACTTTCAGCAATTCAGGATGATTGACTAAAAAATAAGCATCGGCTACCTGTTGCGCCAAATCCGTAAACAATTGATTGAGAATAAGGCTTTTGCCGGTTCCGGCATCCCCCATCAGGACAAATACCGCGTGGTCAGCCTTTTCTAAATGTTCGCGGGTAAAGGCTTTAATGGTCTGTAACACCTGCTCTTGCTTTTGCGTGAGCTGCACATTTTTTGAAAACGCATTTAACGTGTGGGATTCCAATGATTGCATCGTTAACCTCCAAGGTAAAAAGTCGTACTTTTATCATAACTCAATGTGCTTGCAACGAACAGTTGCTTCTAGCCCCGCCACCAGCTACTATATAATCAAAAGTCTAAAGGAGCCAAGCGAATGCCAACATTTACAAACGCCAAAATATTTTTAGGAACGGATGCCAATAGCTTTGCGACAGCCATGACAACGTCGAATGGTCAAGTTACTTGGGTCGGTTCAGCAAATGACGTCACCGATCCTGCCGCTATTAATTTACACGGTCGTACTGTCTTACCCGGACTAATTGACGTTCATACCCATCCAAAATACATTGCCGATGCGTTGCATGGGGTGGCCTGCACGCCACCGAATGTGAATAGCATTACAGAAATGAAAGCCGCCCTGCGCCAATCCCCTCAATTTGGGAAGGGCGAAACAACTTGGATTGAAGGCTGGGGCTTTGACGAAACTAAACTCGCTGAACATCGAACGCCGACAATTGATGACTTAGATGCGGTTTCAACTACCCAGCCAATTTTCATTTACCGTTCTGATTGTCACTCCTCGGTCGGCAATTCCAAAGCGCTTGAACTAGCCGGCATTGATCAAACAACCCCAGATCCCAAAGGCGGCTTTATTGGCCACTTTGCTGACGGCCGGCCAAACGGTTACATGAAGGAAGTCGCGGCCACTCAACTATTAATTCGGGCCAAGTCAGCTCAAAGCTTCGCTGGCGACGTTTCAAACATGGCTACTAGCTCCACTCATTATCTCGAAAACGGCATTGTCGCAATTGGTGAGTTAATGGGCCGAATGAAACCTGCTGACTCCTATCATCTTTACCAAGCCGCCGCTAAGGAAGGTTTTAAGCCCAAAGTGGCCATTTATTACGTTTATGATGAAGTGGCTAACAATGCCACTCTCAAGCCAACAAATGATGACCAGCTCCGCATTGCTGGCATCAAGGTGTTCATGGACGGTAGTATCTCTGGTGAAACCGCCTATAACCAAGCCCCCTACCCCAGTGGAAACCGCGGGGTGGCACTGACAGATGCCGCCAAACTCCGCCAAGCCATCGATTATGCCCGTCAGCACCAGCTCCAAGTCGCCGCTCATGCAATGGGGGACGCGGCCATTCAACTTGTTTTAGCTGTCAGCCATGATTTGACTCCCTGGTTAGCCGATCGGCCATCAATTCGAATCGAACACGCTTCGATTTTAAGTGATCAGATGCTGAAAGAAATTAACGATGCCACGATGACCTATGCATTGGTTACCCAACCGATTTTCTTTTTTGCTGAAGACGAATCTTATCGTAAGTATCTATCGCCTGACCAGTTTAAACTGATTTACCGTGATAAATCAATGCTGGCAACCAACGCAGCCTTTGCGCTAAGTTCAGACGCGCCATGCACCCCATGGGCCGAACCTGATAACCCATTTGTCAACATTTATGCGGCAGTTACTAGAAAAGCGGCTAATGGTGATGTCGTTAATCCTGAAGAAGCGCTCACGATTCCAGAAGCGGTTTTGGCCTATACAAAATGGCCAGCAGAAATTGGCGGCTTCACTCATAACGGCACCTTGCAACCCGGAAAGGCAGCAGATTTTGTCGTTTTGGACAGAGATATCTTTTCAATTCCGGCAGTAGAACTCAAGGATGTCAGAATCAAAGAAACCTGGCTAAATGGTCAAAAAGCTTTTGGGTAAGCTTTAATTTTGAAACAACTGATAAGAAAATAACCAATTTCACAACGCCCCTTGCTATCTCTTGGGTTAACTAACAGTAAAATGATTGTAACCATCAAAACGACACCTAACCTATTTTTCTATAGGTCGGGTGTCGTTTTAGCAAACTGAATCATTAATTATGGTTTAGCAAGGACTAGTTTTTTATTAGCTGTTAGATAATGACCATTGTTCAAAACAAGCTTAGTCACAGAGCCTAATTTAACCAATTTCTTTACTTTAACCGTCATACCTTTTTTAAGATGAGTTGTTCGACTGGCTTTACTAAAAGTTGGTTTGGGGTATTCATAGGCCCCCGCTTTTGCCAAAATAGTTACCTTTTTTGGAGTAGCTTGGTAATAAAGCTTCGCAACGTATCGCCGATTAGCGGTTATATAACCAGCAGTTGTTCGATATCTCAAGGCACCATTTTTAGCAGTTGCTTGGCCAATAACCGTAAAGACCGGCGCATACATCCGAACTTGTTGATGATAACTTTTAACAACCCGTTTTAAGTTAACGTCTTGATAAACGCGAATTGCGCGCTTGGCATAAACTTTGAAGGATTTGAATTTCTTAGTCGTCGGTTGCTTCGTCTTGTTTGATTCAGGCGCACTTGAAGTCGTTGTTGCCCCTTGTTCATTTGAACTTGGCGGGGTAATTGAACCAGTCGCAGCCGCGTTGGTTGAATTGCGATCAGGTGTTGGTGCTTGACCAGTAATGTTAACTTTAAAGTTAGCACTAAGCGATGAATCCCCCTTCTTTGTCGCCGTCACAGTTACCTCTTTTTGGCCAACAAAGTTTGCATTGACCCTTAGCCGGTAACTACCATCCGATTGCTTTTCAACGGTGACATTTTGAAGATCATCTGTCGTAACATCAAAGTCGCCAGCACTGTTATTGGACAATTTAACTGTAAAATTGGCTGTTTCACCGGCGGCCAAAGATGCTGGCTGGTTGGCAAACTGAACCGTTGCACGATGATATTGCATTGGCAGATCCCACACCATGGAAGTCAACGTATGGTTAGCGTTAGACGTTGGGCCTGCATAACCACCACCGCTTACCATCAATAGTTGACCATTTGCTAATGGTGTCAGTGAACGAGAATACGCACCGGCCATTGGCGTATTAACGCTTGTCCAATTACCAACCCCGTTGTTTGTATTGACATAAACATTGCCACCTGTACTGTTGGCAACCACCGTGCCATCGTTTAGCGTTGTCACATATGGTGAACCGCCGTCCGCAAATTTGGTGCCCATATCTGAAGCATTCCAGTTCAGTCCATCATTTGAAATTTTAAAGTTTGAATGATTACCACCTTCACCAGCTACTTCATAAGTCATTATATATTTGCCATTAGCCATTTGGGCAACGGTAGCCATCCCGGGCCTTCCTGCGGGATTGGAATCAACGACATCATTTACTTGGCTGCTCCAATGGATGCCATCAGTGGAAGTCTCATGAGCCAGCAATTGACTGTGCGCTGGTTTGTCCCGCTCATCCGAGTAGAAGGTTACAAGTTGGTGATCAATCACTTTAACAAATGGTTCCCAAACCGGACCATTCCCTTTTGTAGTCGTCGTTGCCGTCCCACCTTGAGCAACTGTACTCAAATAACGCCATGTCCGACCATGATCAGTACTCTTGTATAAATCAATTGACGTCTTACTCATATCACTTGGAATCGCATTTCCAGCACAAATGAGTGTCCCTGCTGGCATATCGCCAATTTGTTCGGGTAATTCGTACAAATACGGTTGGTATCGCATTCCCCAACCATGCTGGGTATCTTGAACCTCACTTACTTTACTCCAAGTTGCGCCGTGATTAGTACTTTCAAAAATTTTAAAAGTAGGAGTACCAGTAACGTAATTTTCTGAAGTTGCGTACAGGCGACCGTTATATGACGAATCACTTTGATGAGTCGTAACCATCCCACGACCGTACAAAAAATTAGGTCCTTTAGTCCCAGGTAATTGATCTTTAGTTGCGATAGTCACCACTTGATTGTCACTATTTGCAGCCGCATTTACTTTGGTGAATAGTGTTGACGCCACGCTTAATCCAAGAACTGCGATTCCAACGGTTCCAATTACTATTTGAATAATTCTTTCAATTAACAGGCTCATTAAATCCCTCCTCAACTATAACAAACGCTTACATTTTCTTCACAACAAAAGGGAATGCAACCCGCCACTTCATCATGACAAGTCCATCCCCCTATTTAGTTGCCATTAAATCCCAAATGGTTAGTCTAATCGCTATGCTTTCGGCTTACCTGCTTCGTCACGTTCACCAGCTTGAAGTGGATTTTCTTTCTTCAAAACAAGTGCAGCAAAGATAGTCACAACCGCAACGATTGCACCAAGAATCAAGTATGTGTGGTGGAAACCGATGGAATCGTACATGCTACCTGCAAATGCTGAGAAGATGAAGACAGATATCTGTTTAGCAAAGTTCGACGCCAGTGCGTAAACTGTGGCATAAACCCGAACATCGAAGGCGCCGGCAATGTATTTCATGATTGAAACAAGTACCAAAGGCATTTCGAATCCGGCTAATAAACGTAAAAAGATGACCCAGATTAAACTTGGCGATAATGCTGATCCAATGATCCGGATTGCCAAGATGACCCCATAAGCAATCAAACCATTTCGTGAACCAATTCGGTTGATGATCCATGGCATTGGGAACATCAGTAAGAATTCCAACCCAATTTGGGCAGTTGTCATATAACTATAAGCCTGAGTTCCAGCAGCGGCTGTATCAAAGAATGACTTGAAGAAGATAATGAATTGTTGATCAAAAACATCATAAATAGCTGAAGTACCAATATAGAAAATTGAAAGATACCAGAAGTTCTTCATTTTGAAGATTTTGCCAATCATACTCAGGTCAAGTGAGTTAGAAGTATCACCGGCAGCAGCGGCATTATCCATATCAATTTTATCGCTGAATAGAATTAAGCCAGTTAAGATTGTTGCTGAAATTGTACATGCCCAAAAGATTGAATTTGGCTGCCACAAGAAAATCTGACCACCAACAAATGAAGCAACCATCCCAGCTAATGAACCACCCATTCGTGAGTGACCATATTCAAAGCCATTGGCTAAGCTGGCCCGTTGAACGTACTGTTCAATAACTGAAACCCCACCATTGAAGATGAAGCAAAGATAAATTCCAGTTACGACGGCAACCAACATTGAGTTGATGTTCATCAACGGTAGAAAGACCCACTGGAAATATGGTCCAATTAACATGGCAGCGACGGAAATCATTAATAACAAATTCTTTTTAAAGACTAATTTATCTGACCAAACACCAAATGCAGGTTGGAACAAAAGTGATAATCCGGACATAGCTGAGAACACAATCCCGGCTTCGGCACCATTCATGTGGCCAACTTGTTCCATCCAAAGGGTTAAATACCCAAAAATAATTTGCCACATAAAGAAGTAAGTAAAGTGGGTAAACGGGAATCCCCAGAAATGCTTGCTCTCCTTTTGTGGTGCTTGTGCATCATTTTGCATAATAATATGCCTCCAAGTAAGTCAGCACAGCAAAGCGATTAGAAGTTCTAGGATACATCTTTTTTGCCTCAAATTTCCAGATTTGGAAATTGAACAGAGATGCTTATACGTAGGCTTCTGCTTTGCGGTGCTGTCCTATTAAATTTTTAATCGTAATTATATGGTACCGGCTTGCCAAAGTGAGGCGTGCCATCTTCATTCCAGGTAAAGGCTTGAACTTTTGTATGACGGTTTGGATCATACAATGGATCGCCCTTAATCTCGGTATAATCACGACAGTGGTAAACCAAGATATCGGTTTTATTATCTTCTGCTACCGTAAATGAATTGTGACCGGGGCCGTATTGATGAGTCGCCATGTCACTCTTAAAGACTGGCTCCTTTGATTTTGTCCAGTTAGCAGTGTCCAATAAATCAGCGTTATCCGAAACGCTCAACATCCCCATCGCATAATGCTCGTCGGTCGCGCTTGCTGAATAAGTTAAGAAGTAACGACCATTGCGGTGAATCACTGCCGGCCCTTCATTAACCCAAAAACCAATCGTTTCCCAATCAAATTCTGGCTTTGTTAGCATTACTGGTTTAGTTTTTAACGTCCATGGATTTGCCATTTCAGCAATATAAATATTAGAGTTACCGCGAATGGCTGGATCCTTTTGTGCCCAAACGTAATAAAGCGTGTCATTGGCCTCAAAACAAGTGGCATCAAGTGAGAAACTATCCATCCCTGTTTCAACTTGACCATGTTCAAACCAATCGTCTTCGCTTCTCATTGGATCAGCATTATCGCATTCAATACAGAACATTCGGTGTTGGAACATCCCATTTTCATCCAAAGCAGTGGTTTCGGCTGCCGCAAAGTAAATAAACCATTTACCGTCAATGTAATGAATTTCCGGGGCCCAAATGAGTTGGCTCATGGGACCGCTTTCATGCTTGTGCCAAACTGTCCGCGGGGCTGCATGAGCTAAGCCGGCTAATGTTTTGGCCCGCCGAATTTCAATTAGGTTATATGCTGGCACTGAAGCAGTAAAATAATAGTAACCGTCCGTGTGCTTATAAATGAACGGATCGGCCCGCTGAACGATCAACGGGTTAATATATTCAGTCAATGTAAACGCTCCTTTTCCACTACGTAGCTTTATTATGTCCTTGTGCACGTGTTTTATATTATGGCTTACGGAAACCGATTACAATGGTTTTTGTGAGTGGTTTGGATATTTTTGACTTAAATAAACATTTTTGCTAATATTAGTGGGTCAATAAAACGGTTACAATTTTAAAGATCAATAAAGATGTTGATTAAAGTGTTTTCATTGCTTTAATATCAACTCTAGTAGTGAATGTTTATACAAGAAGTGCTATCTTATTGTTAGAGAGTAGTGCCAAACCAGAGTTTGTGGATAAATCACATTAGATATTCGTTTGCAATTTTACTTGGTAACGCCGCACATACATCTAACCAATGGTAGTTTTAACCACTTTGAACTGCTCACTTTTTAGGAGTTAAAAATTATGGAACTAGATATCTCTCAAGATTCTCTAAAAGTTTATAAAGCGTTAGCCAGCCCCGTCAGAATTAAGATTATTCAAGCATTGTCAACTAAGCGAACCAGCGTTCAGGAGCTATCAAAGCAATTGCATTTAAGCAGTACAATTGTTTTGATGCACCTAAGTAAACTTGCCGAAGCCGGCATTATCGGCTTTGAACGTCATGGGCACCAAAAAGTATCTTACCTTAAAGTCGACAACATTAATGTTCATTTTCCAAGTACCATTTATCCGGCATTTGCCGAATATGATACGGCCGTGCCAGTTGGTCAATTTACCAACTACTCGGTAACGCCATCTTGTGGCTTGGCTGGCAAAAATGATTACATTGGCAAGGTCGATAACCCAACCTACTTTATGAGTCCAGATAGAATTAAGGCTGGCATGATTTGGTGGACCGAGGGGTTTGTCGAATATCAATTTCCTAATTATTTAGAAGAAAAAGATACCTTGGAGATGCTGGATCTTTCAATGGAACTTGGCTCCGAATTTCCCTTTTCTAACAACGTTTGGCCATCCGACATTACTTTTTATATCAATAACGTTGAAATTGGCACGTGGACGAGTCCCGGCGATTTTTCAGATATTCGAGGTAAGTACACGCCAGCTTGGGTGCCTGATAACGTCAATCAGTACGGCCAATTAAAAGTCGTTCGTTTAACCGACCACGGCAGCTATTTAGATGGCCAACCGTTTACCGACGTTTCGATCAATGATATTAATTGGCACGATCCCACAATCACCGTTCGGTTTGCCATTAAGGCAGATGCTAAGCATAAGGGGGGCTGCACGATCTTTGGCGCTGGCTTTGGCAATTATGATCAGGATATCCAAATGAAGTTATTTCATAGTTAATCGATAAATTACGTAAAGAGGGTAGAACTCATGAGTCAAACTGATAAAATGCGAGAATTCATTTTAAGCTATTTGGAGACCCAACCGAATCAAGTTAATCTTGCAACCGTCCGTAAACTAATTGGATATGGCAAGAATAATGATTATGGCGCGCCAAATATCTTAAATGAACTGTTGGTGATGGATCAAAAGCATGAAGCCATTCTCACTGCGACTTTTGACGTTGATTTTGTAGATGGGGTTAAATTATTCAATAACAAGGCTACTCGTTGGCTGACCCCTAAGGGAATCAACTATCTTCAAGAATTGAAACACGGCTCCGCCAGCCAACCGACTATCCAGCTATCTACCAACAATAAAAATCGGGCTGCGCAAAAATACGATGGCTACCTTGCTCAATTGATTTCTGCAAAGACGGCAATGCAAACTGAGGCGGACCAAGTTACCCTTCAAGAATTTTCATTAGACCTTCGCCATTTACTCACTGATAACAAGAAGCTCGAACGTGGCGCCCTCAATAAATTCTCACCATTTGTTCAACGTAATTGGCAAGAACTCTCAACGCCGATGACCCCTATTTTTATGGAACTATCCCGGCGATTCTTGTTTGATAAGAATTACGATGCCTGAATACTGACGATCATTATAAAAACGCCACTTTTATTTGGAGAACAAAATACCCTCGGCAAAAATGATTTTTTGTCGGGGGCATTTTCAGGTTTATGACGATTTATTTGAATTGTTTCAACCACTCTAAGCAAAGTGGGAACCACTTGGCAAAATGCTTATCCGCCCGGTCGCGGTTCACGATTGCCGTATATTGATTGCCTAAGCTAAAGCCGTGGCCACCTGAGCCGAAGACATGCAGTTCAAATGGCACTTCATTTTCAAACAGCGCCGTTGTGTATGGTTGAATGTGATCAACATACGGTGCCAGCCCATCTTCTCTGGCACCAAAAATGAAGGTTGGCGCAGTATCTGTGGTGACGAGCTTTGAAACATCCTCACTTTGAATGCCAATTTTTTCATCCAAAGCTTGATTGATCACTGGGTAACCCAAGATAGCGAAGCGAGCATGGTTGTTAGCTTCACAAGAATAAGCTGCTGCAAGTTGACCACCAGCTGAAAAGCCGATGATGCCAATATTTTGAGGATTGACTTTCAAATCGTTTGCATGTTTAATAATGTAGTCAAACGCCGTCGTAATGCTTTGCTTGGCCACTTGATAGTTTTTCTTTTCATTAATTGGATATTCGAGAACAAATGCTTGGTAACTTTGCGTTAAGAACGTCAGAGCTACGCGTTCGGAGTCCCGTTGCTTGAATGGCTTGTAACTGCCACCAGGCAAAATCACAATTCCAGGTAAATCAACGTCAGTAGCACTATTATAAATGTCTAATTTAGTGCCGTTTGCTTCATCTAGTACAACTTGTTTGAAATCCATACGATCACCTCACTTACTATCATAAGTTGGTCAAGAAGAAATTACCATTATCAATTTAAGTAATTTTCAAATCAAGCCTTGTTAATCCGGCCTTAACCGCATTTATTTGATTAATTTATACTCTTATAGCAATTTTTTATGACTTTCTTTAGCTTTTTGTCGTATAGTAACCAATTGGTAAAGGTTAATTTGCTATCTATAGATTTGAAATTCACATGTATCAATATTTTAAAAGTAAGCTGGCTAAGCGTAAGCGGTTTGTTCATTGTTTTAAAACACTTCTTAAAACAATGACATGCTTATTTTTAGGACACCCCTATGTCTACTTGGTGCTTTCTAAACGCTCCGTTCCGCTCACTTTATTAATCGGGGGAAATAACATGGTTTCAATCAACAAACGCTTAACAATTTTAGTGGGGGCTTTTGTAGTCGCCACCTTAGGCTTTGGTGCTGGCTGCCATTCAACTGCCAACACTTCATCTAATGATGGCGCTGCCAAAGTTAGTATCCGTTTTCAGTTTCCAATCCATTCCCATGCCTATGCACTAAAAAGGGGTGCTGTCCTTTACACGACACCACAATTAACAAAATCCGTCTCCAGCAAGCCCTTTCAAACCACCACTTGGTATCGTAATAAAGTCGCCGACATTACCGTCAATGGTAAAAATGTCATTATTTATCGGCTAACCAGTGCCAACGACCGCCACACTTATTGGGTGCTTCACTCCCAAATCAAAGGGATTTTAAGCAAGTCCTTTAATGTCAAACTTCCACAAGCAGGAAACCGCTTTGCTAACAAACAGCTTGGCGTTTTCGGCGATTCCATTCCATCCGGTTGGGATGGTTATCACTTCTACTTGAATAATTCCTATTTCGATTGGGTTGCTAAATACCTCGGGATGAATAACCGGGTGATGAATTACGCCGTTCCCAGTGCTAAGATTGTGGGTCACCGATTTGCCTATGTGGGTACTAAACGGGTTGCCCAAGATTTGCCAGTTGCGATTAAATATCATGAAGCTCAGATTAAAAAGATGAACATGATTTTCATTCACATGGGTACAAATGATTACACGAATCTTTCTGGCTCGGGTAGTTTGCAGAATGTCACCCGCCATTTGTATCAAGACGTGAAACTCATTAAGAAGATCAACCCAACCGCCCATATTTATGGTGTTTTACCAATTTCTAGATATGATGAACTAGGTGCCAGCAGAGAACACATGTATAACCAGTATGGCTATACTTATGGCCAGCTAAGAACTGCCGAGGCGGCTGTTTATCGTAAATTAGGCGCTACGGTGATCAACTTCCAGCGATTTGCGCCAAACATTATCACCGCCCAAAA
This sequence comes from Lentilactobacillus fungorum, assembly GCF_016860605.1. Classification (GTDB taxonomy): domain Bacteria; phylum Bacillota; class Bacilli; order Lactobacillales; family Lactobacillaceae; genus Lentilactobacillus; species Lentilactobacillus fungorum. The sequence continues at coordinate 143,241 of NZ_BNJR01000016.1, read as the reverse complement.
TAAAGATCTCACTTTGCAAGATGCCGAAATCCACCCGACGGCGCAAACCGCCCAGAAGCTTGGGTATGCGCTGGCGAAGGAATTGAGCAAGTGACGTGATGCCTTCTAACCCGTGGCAAAAGCCTCATTACGTTCAAATACGCCTTACTTTGTGCTGTTAAACTGTCCTTTGGTTTCCCTAAGTTAGTCAACATATTACCTTTCCCCTTGCGTTCACAAAACTTTTCCCACCAAATCCGAGGTAGTCATCAATCATTTTTTAAATCCCCCATCTTGACGAACTCCCACCAATCCCTTAAAATTAAAAGTATTCAAAACGAAGGGAAAGATTGCAATGAATTCACTTGTTATTAGAAGTTGGCAAAGCCGGTAACAAGTCACATTGTCTCAGACAGATGCGACTTGATCTTCAGTATGCGATCATGAACGCATCTGGACTGGCAATCTTTTCACGAAGAAACGGCCTGGACAGAGCATCTCGACAGGCCGACTTAAAAACGCACGCTTCGGTCAAAGCCGGGTGTGCGTTTTTACTTGTGGTCGTTGATTTAATTCATTTATTTGATTATCGAGGGAGTTAGCTATAGATATGAAGAAAAATTATTTAATTTCCGGTGTTATCCTGGTCCTTGTCGCCATTTTAGGCGTCGCCTTTTTCCAAGAAAAACAAGCCCAAAAGCCGCCTGCCAAACCCACCGTTGGCATTTTACAGTTAATGTCTCATCCGGCTTTGGACGCAATTCATCGCGGCATTATTCACGGCCTAGAAGAAGAGGGCTATCGGCCTGGCAAGAACATTCAAATTGATTTTCAAAACGCTCAAAACGATCAAAGCAACCTCAAAACAATGAGTACTAAGTTTGCCAATGAAGATGCCGACCTGTCGATTGGCATTGCGACACCATCAGCTCAAGCATTAGCCAACACTATCAACAAAAAGCCGGTTATCCTAGGCGCAATCACCGATCCCAAGGGCGCTGGCCTGGTTAAAAACAATCAAAAGCCGGGTGGCAACATCACCGGCGTTTCAGATCAAGCACCGCTAAAAGAACAGCTGGGCTTAATTAAACAAATAATGCCCAAGCTCAAGACCCTTGGGATTATTTACACGTCAAGCGATGATTCGGCCGTTGCTCAATACAAGAAATTTGCTAAATTATGTCAACAAGAACGGATTCCACTTAAAGCCTATTCAATCGCTAACACTAACGATTTAACCCAAGTCGCCGAACAAGCCGTTCGTTCAGTTGACGCAATTTATGTCCCAACCGATAACACCATTGCCGGGGCGATGCAAACCTTAGTCGGTGCAGCCAATAAATCTAAGGTTCCCGTTTTCCCAGCCGTTGACACGATGGTCAAAGCAGGTGGCCTCGCAACTTATGGCGTTGATCAGTATCAACTAGGCGTTGCCACTGGCAAAATGAGTGCGCAAATCTTAAAAGGTAAACGCAAGCCAGCGACAACCCCAATTAAATTCTTCCGTCATGGAAAATTGATTATCAACGAAAAGCAAGCTAGCTACCTTGGGATCCGTATTCCAGCGACTCTGTTGAGAGAAGCCCAGCAAAAAGGAGAATTGATTAAATGAGTATTATTGTATCAGCCATCGGCCAAGGCCTCACTTGGGGAATCGTTGGCATCGGCCTATTTTTAACCTTTAGAATCCTCGACTTTCCTGATATGACCGTTGAGGGCACTTTTCCAATGGGGGCGGCGGCCTGTGTTGCCGCGATTTATTCGGGTGCCTCGCCGCTAGTCGCCACTCTAATCGCCTTTTTAGCTGGCATGTTGGCTGGCTTGGTAACCGGCCTGCTATACACTAAAGGCAAAATTCCGGTTTTATTAGCTGGCATCTTAGTGATGACCGCCGCTTACTCAATTAATTTAAGAATTATGGGCCGCGCCAACCTATCCTTATTTGGCAAACCGACAATGCTAAAAAATCATTTTTTGGCGTCACTGCCACCTTATTTTGACAGTGTCGTGCTCGGTATCGTGGTTGTCATCATCGTTACTGCCCTCATTATTTACTTCTTGCAGACCAACTTAGGGCAAGCCTTTATCGCAACCGGCGACAACCCTAACATGGCCCGCTCACTAGGTATTAGTACTGATGGTATGCAAATTATGGGACTTGGCGTTTCCAACGGCTTAATTGGGTTAGGCGGTGCACTGGTTGCTCAAAACAATGGCTTTGCGGACGTCAATATGGGCATTGGTGTTATCGTTGTCGCCTTGGCTTCCATCATCATTGGTGAAGTTGTCTTCGGCGATTTAACGATGAATCAACGACTCATTGCCGTGACCATCGGGAGTATTTTCTACCGATTTGTTATCTTGATTGTCCTTAAATTAGGCTTCAACGCTAATGATTTAAACTTGATTTCGGCCATTGTCCTGGCCATCTTTATGATGCTGCCGGTACTAGAAAATCGCTTCCGAATCCGCCACACCTTAGCAAAGGGGATGACCAAACATGACTGAGCCAATCTTTGAACTAAACGATATCGTTGTCACTGTTAATCACGGCACTCCGGAGCAAATCAACATTATGGATCACGTGAACTTGGCCATCTACCCCGGGGACTTTATTACGATTCTAGGTTCCAATGGTGCCGGTAAATCGACCCTATTCAACGTAATCGGTGGCAACATTCCAGTCACCAGCGGCCAGATCCTATTACACGGAAAAGATATTACCAGCATGTCAGTCGAACGGCGAACTCGATTTCTTAGCCGGGTCTTTCAAGATCCCAAAATGGGAACTGCGCCAAGAATGACGGTAGCCGAAAATCTCCTGCTATCAGAAAAGCGCGGCCAAAATCGTGGCTTGGGTTCTCGCCACCTCAAGACGCACATGGCTAAGTTTAAGCAAATTACGTCGGTTATGAATAACGGTTTGGAAGAGCGATTAAATACGGCGACTGGTAAACTATCCGGCGGCCAGCGACAGGCGCTTAGTTTTTTAATGGCCACTATCAAGCGACCTGAGATTCTGCTTTTGGATGAACATACCGCCGCACTAGATCCGCAAACATCACAGGAATTGATGCAGGCCACCAACGATCAAATCACTCGTAACCACTTAACTTGTCTTATGATCACGCATCATTTAGATGATGCATTAAAGTATGGCAATCGCTTGATTGTGTTAGACAACGGGAAAATCACTTATGATATTGCCGGCGATGAAAAGGACAACCTAACCAAGGAAGAATTACTCAGCTTTTTTAACGATCTTGACGGTTAAGCTATTTCTCGCTTGTGAATTTTAACTTTAACGCCTTAACTGAGAAAAATCATCTCAATTAAGGCGTTTTTCTTTTAGTTTAATAACTTGATCAAGGTGCTGAATGTCAACTGCCACAATACCTTTAACAAATAACTAACTATTTTTTATTGATTAATAAGTGCATTCATTTTAAAAATCATGCCGTTATATTTATACTAAGGGTATGCAAAACGTTTATATCGTTTTCGTATTGTGAAGATTAATATAATTCTTCGCTAATTATTCACGGAAAATTTATAGATGTTTTGTAAAATTTAATCAGAAAAAGAAAAGGAAGTGAACATCATGCAAAATCAGCAAACAACTCCAAAAAAGAAATTTAGGATGCCTTCCGCGTATACAATCCTATTTTTGATTATCATCTTCGTTGCAATTTTAACTTGGATTATTCCAGCTGGTCAGTATTCGACGGATAAGGCGGGCAACATTATTGCCCATACTTATAAGGCCGTTGCCTCCAATCCACAAGGAATTTGGGACGTCTTTTCTGCCCCAATTTATGGCATGATTGGTAACGACACAACTGAAGGCGCCATTTCAATTTCGCTGTTTATCTTAGTTATCGGTGGTTTCTTAGGCGTTGTCAACCAAACCAAAGCGCTAGATGACGGGATCGCCAGCGTTGTTTCGCGTTACAAAGGAAAAGAAAAAGTGCTCATTCCGTTGCTGATGATTCTATTTGCCTTAGGCGGTTCAACTTATGGGATGGCCGAAGAAACCATCGCCTTTTATCCATTGCTTATCCCAGTGATGATTGGTGTCGGCTTTGACTCACTCGTTGCGGTTGCCATTGTCTTAGTGGGATCACAAGTTGGGTGCCTGGCTTCAACCGTTAACCCGTTTGCAACCGGGGTGGCTTCTCAAACACTGAACATCTCACCAGGTGATGGTATTCTTTCACGAGCTGTCCTATTTGTCATTGTTGTCGCAATTAGTATCTGGTTCGTTTATAGTTACGCAGCTAAGATTGAAAAGGACCCAGCTAAATCTTACGTTTTCGAACAACGAGAAGCTGATCTGAAGCGATTTGCATTAAACCACGAAGACAAACCGGGTACCAAAATGTCTGGACGTCAAAAAGCCGTTCTTTGGATGTTTGGCTTAACCTTCCTCATCATGATTATGGGGCTGATTCCATGGGATCAAATCAATTCCAAGTGGACATTTTTCGTTAGCTTTACAAAGTGGGCTCAGAACATCCCATTCTTAGGCAGTCTACTCGGTTCTAATTTGATACCATTTGGTTCTTGGTACTTCACTGAAATTACCACGCTATTCTTCTTGATGGCCGTCATTATTATGTTTGCTTTCAAGATGAAGGAATCAACCTTCGTCGAGTCATTCTTAAACGGTATGAGCGATTTCTTGGGTGTTGCCATTATCGTGGCAGTCGCCCGTGGGATTCAAGTCATCATGAATGATGGTAACATCACCGCAACCGTTCTTCACTGGGGCGAAATGGGCTTGTCAAACTTAGGCTCCGTTGTGTTCATTATTTTGGCTTATATCTTCTACATCCCAATGTCATTCCTGATTCCATCAACGTCAGGTCTGGCCGCAGCCACAATGGGGATTATTGGACCAATGGGCAAGTTCGCTGGCGTTGACCCAAGCCTGGTTGTCACAGCTTATCAAAGTGCATCCGGATGGGTAAACCTTATCACCCCAACCTCTGGCGTTGTAATGGGCGCATTAGCAATTGCCCATGTCAACATTACGACTTGGTGGAAATTCATGTTCAAACTCATGATTTACCTGTTCTTAGCAACAGCCATTTTCTTGGGAGCGTTGGCACTTATGTAAAGCCTGCGTCTCCAAGTGACTAGTTGCCATCTCAAAGTCTCCCTTAGTGCCAACTTTAAACGATGGGTTGCACTAAGGGAGATTGCGTGCTCATGCCCATCAATAATTGTCCTTTGTTATAATGTTAACAAAGCAACTCATTATCTAAAGGGAGGAATTTCAATCATGACCAAAATTGTAACTGAAAAGCAACAGAATGAAGCGGTTGAGGCCCTTAAACGCCTTGTCAGTAAGCCTTCTGTCAACGATGAAGCTACTCAATCAGCTACCACCCCGTTTGGGAAGGGAATTGACGATGCTTTAACTGAAGTTTTGAAAATCGCTGAAGAAAATGGTTTTCAAACTTACAAAGATCCTGAAGGTCATTATGGCTATGCCGAAGTCGGTTCGGGCGATAAAATCTTTGGCATCATCGGCCACGTAGACGTTGTTCCAGCTGGTGACCCTAATGATTGGCAATCCGATCCGTTTACCGCGACTGTCAAGGATGGCTACATTTACGGCCGTGGAACCCAAGACGACAAGGGGCCATCCATGGCAGCGATGTTTGCCGTTAAAGCCTTGATTGATCAAGGTTATCAGTTTAACTGCCGGATCCGCTTCATCTTTGGAACCGACGAGGAAACGCTTTGGCGAGGTATTGCCGTTTACAATAAAAAAGAAGCGCCAATCGATTTTGGGATTGCCCCGGATGCTGAATTTCCCCTAATCTATGCCGAAAAGGGACTTGAGCAAGCTTATTTGGTCGGGCCTGGTAGGACAGATTTATCAATTGATTTGGCAAATGCTTTTAACGCCGTCCCAGCCAAGGCGCCCTACAACGGTCCTAAGCTAGCAGCGGTCAAACAGGCTTTAGATAACCACGGTTTTGCTTATGAAGACCACGGCGAGGATGGCATTACCGTAGTCGGCAAATCCGTTCACGCTATGAACGCGCCAGAGGGAACCAATGCCGTGTTGCGCCTTGCAATGGCATTAGACGATGTGTTTGCAGGTAAGCCGCTCGACTTTATCGGCAAGTTATTCAAAGAAGACGCCACCGGAACCAATGTCTTGGGAGATGTGAGCGACCAACAATCCGGTCACCTGACCTTCAATATTTCCAGCCTGAAGATTGATCAAAATGAAACCCGGATGCAGATTGATATGCGAATTCCAGTCACCGTTGATCGCGATGACTTAATCGAAAAACTCAAACAGGCGGTAGCGCCTTACGACCTTCATTATGAAGCATTTGATTACCTTGCCCCACTCTATGTCCCAACTGACAGTCATTTGGTTAAAACCTTAATGGCCGTTTATCAAGAGCTAACTGGCGATGACACGCAGCCCCAAATTTCTGGTGGCGCAACTTATGCTCGGACGATGAATCAATGCGTGGCTTATGGTGCCATGCTGCCGGGAGTACCTGATTTCATGCACCAGGTTAATGAGAATTGGGAATTAAAGAGCATGTTCAAAGCAATGGATATTTACGCCGAAGCAATTAAACGACTCTGCACAGATTAAAATAATCGTATGAAAGGGGCCTGACAGCTGAATTGTGGCTATCAGGTCCCTTTCATACGATTTAAAGCAACTGTTGATAACTATCACAAGTTACTTTGCATTTGGTGCGTTTTTGGCTGCGGCTTTAAGCGCTGCCTTTTGTCGCATTTCCATTTCAATTTCTTCCAGTGATTTACCTCGAGTTTCTGGAACCATGTAAATGACAAAGAAGATTGACACAATTGCGAAAAATGTAAAGACCGCAAATGGTCCGCCAACGTTGTTATTAAACATGTGCAGTAACTCCAAGAAGAATTGTGAAACAATGAAATTACCAATCCAGTTGGCAGCTGAGCCAATTGAGTTACCGACACCACGAACATTTAGTGGGAAGATTTCGCCGATCATCAACCAGCAAATCGGCCCCCAGGAAACCGCGAAGCCAAAAATATAAAATCCGATCAAAATCATGGTCGGCACGGCTGCTGCCTGAACGTTCAGCGTAAAGTTTAGAACGGATAACACGCCAATTGAAATTGACATCACAATCGACCCAAAAAGTAAAATCGTCTTTCGATTGAATTTGTCCATAATATTATAGGCCAAAATCGTGCAGACAAAGTTAACAATCCCAATACCAACGGAAATCCAAATGGCGTTGCTTTCTGGGAAATTAAAGCCTTTGATAAAGACTTGCGGTAAGAAATAAATGACAGAATTAATCCCAACTAATTGCTGTAACAGCATCAATAAAATTGCGACAATCACTGCTGGCCGAGCGAAGGTAAATAACTCCTTGAGGCCACCTCGCGGCTGATTGGCAACTTCTTGAATACCGGCCAATTCCTTATCAGGATCTTGATCGGTATTCTTTCTCAACTCATGCAGCACATCCCGGGCTTCATCAACGTTGCCTTTTTCAACCAAATAACGAGGTGATTCGGGCAAAATAATTGAACCAATAAATAGCAGTAATGCTGGAATCAAAGCAGATCCAAGCATCCAACGCCAGTCACGCAATCCTAATAGATTATGATGTAAAAATGATAAGTTAGATACGTATGCCAATAAAATGCCGAGGGTAATCATCAACTGAAACATGGTACCCAGAGACCCTCGATGAGGCGCGTCGGCTAATTCAGCCAAGTAAGCGGGCGTTAGCGCGGAAGCCGACCCAACGGCAAAGCCTAAAATGATTCTGGCAATGACCATTGAGATAAACCCAACCGCAAACATCGACAGGCTGGAACCAATTAAAAAGAGAATCGAGGCCAAAACTAACAACCGTTTTCGCCCGAACCTATCCGACAATGAGCCAATTGACAATGCACCAACCGATGACCCAATTAGAACCGATGACACAATAAAACCAGTCTGCTCAGTTCCCAAATTAAAATTACTTTCGATCAGTGGTGAGGCGCCTGAAATAATCCCTGTATCAAAACCAAAAAGAAGGCCACCTAATGCACCAAAGAAGAAAATAAAGAAAGTACTTAAATGTCTTGCTCTCAAAATAATCCCTCCCCTGAAAATGCAATTTGCAAAGGAAATAGTTTATCGTTGGCCCGTTCACTTAATCAAGCCGCCCACCATTTCCTAATTGCTTAGTCTAAACAACCATCAGCTTCTTTTTATTACTTGAGTTATCGTTTTAAGTGTAAAAATATTAGAATAATTATTCAAGGATTTACATTTTTAGTTTTGAACCCATTTAATACGGATTGTTCTGACTGCTGGCCAAGCATATTTAGGTACCGAATCATTTTGCTTGCCTTCAATTAAAAACGGTGTATACTTCTTGTCGTTAGGTACCTAATTATATTTTTTAGAATTTAAAGGAGAATTAAGATGACAAACAATCCTAAAGCAGAAGTTCTTAGAAAAATTTTCCGTTACATCCACGGAACCCAGCGGCTCGCTCAGATGCAAGATCGGCCCTATCACATGCATGGCCAGCATCGTGCCTTGGTTGTTTTGGCAAAAGAAGGCACTTTGACACAGTCACAACTGGCTGAAATCTTGGATATTCGCCCTGCTTCAATGACTGAATTATTGTCTAAATTAGAAGATCGCGGCTTGATCTCCCGTGCTGCTGATGAAGACGATAAGCGAGTGACTAACGTTTCGATTACTGATGACGGCCGAAAAATCATCGAAAACGACGATGACTCAGCCGATAAAATGCTGGATACTTTGTTCGCCGGCTTATCCGACGATGAAATTACTGAGTTAAGTCAACTATTTGATAAGCTCAATGCATCACTCAAAGACAAGCTGCCTGACAGAGAATTTGGCCCTCACGGTTTTGGTGGTCACCACCACGGTTTCCATCACGGCCCATTTGGCGGCCCGCATCGTGGCTTTCATGGCCCCAAAAGTTTCTAATCATTAGTCACCAATTGGCCTGCATACAAATTGTATGCAGCCTTTTTTTGTTGTCTAACAAAATAATGCGTAACTGCCGTATTTAGTCAGTATGAGCCCACGAAACTATCACTAGGACAAAAGCATCAAAATTGCGTCAATTAACGCCGATCAGTTACAGTATCTTCATGACAAGAGCACTTTGCCAGCTTAAATTAAAATTAACAATTTGCGTTTAATGGCCGCCAAACCAGGCCGTAGCTTAACAACTGTACGCCGGCTAAACCGTATGTCTTTACTTTGAACACTCACTTAAGTCTGTTTTAAGGTTGCTCCTGTACAACTAAACATGGGTATTTTATTTTATTAACCCACTCAATCATGCTATAAACAATAATGGAAGGTGATCGTGGAACTATTATGCTAAAGAAGAGAATTGAATGGATCGATATTGCTAAAGCCTATGGAATTATCGCCGTTGTAGTTGGCCATGCCCTGGCTAGCGGTAGTTCAACTAATATTATCTACTGGTGGCATATGCCGTTATTCTTTATCATTGGTGGTTTTTTCTTGAAGCCGATCAACTCAAAAAAGATATCCGAATGGAAAAAGTTCTTCAATAAGCGAATTTATAAAGACTTACGAATTTACTTTATCGCCGGCATTCTTCTTATCTTGGCTTACAGCATTCTTTATAGCAAAGACTGGGATTATGTCGTCAACCACTTGTCTCGCTTGATTGTCGGTGGCCGAACGCTCAACCTTTATACCAGCACCTTTTGGTTCGTTAACGTTTACCTGTTATCGATTACCGCTGTGACCCTATTAGTTTCAGCCGTGAAATCCCGGCTCTTACAACTGGGGATTGTCTCAGGCGGACTCTTCATTGCCACTTGTTACGACAAAATTGAGTGGTCAACGCTTTATCATTATCAAGGCCTCCCGTGGAATGTCGATATTGTCCTGATTGCCGCGTTCTTCACGTATGTGGGCTACCTATTCTTCCACACTAACTGGAAATGGATCGAAAAGCCGCTGCCAATTATTGGCCTCACGCTTTCATCCATTACCATCATTGGCCTGTACTTGAATCACCAGTTCAATTTTGAATTATCAATGAAGTCACATCTTATTCAAGCATCAGGTCCCAAGGTGTTAATGTTGGCAACCATCCCACTGATTTTGTCTTTCACAGTCATGGGTCTTTCATATCTCACCACGCAAATGGCTTCAGGCTTCATTTTATCAATGATTGGCAAACACACCATGATTATTATGTACTTGAACAATGCACTTTTAGACTTGACTGAACGAGCCGGAATTACAAACGTGGTTTCTCAAATTGTCATCACCGTTTTAATTCCCCTCATTCTAGTCACTTTAGAAAAACCAGTCCGAACAGCTTTAAACTCCCGGCAAGGTGTTTATCTTGACGACTACCCAGCTTAAAGTTTGTTCATCCGTTTAACTGCATTTCTCAAAAAGGCTTGACATCCAAATTCGATGTCAAGCCTTTTTGGGAAACGCAATCTCATATATCATTTTAATGTTATTGATTCTTATTTAAATGCTAACGAAATTTCAACTCAAAATACATTGCCCCTTTGAGCGGATTAAACCGGTACGGAGCAATCGGTTGAAACCCGGCTGCCCGATAAATTTTTAAGGCCCCTTGCATTGATTTGAGGGTATCAAGGCGAATGGCCTGATACCCCAACGCCTTAGCACTCGCTAAAATGCGGGCAACTAATTCTTGGCCAATTCCTAATCGACGGTAGGCATCCCTCACGTACAGCCGCTTCATTTCAGCAATTCCTGGTTCAAATTCGTGAACAGTCACAACGCCCGCTAGTTGATGGTCAACGACTGCTAAAATCAGATCTCCTTTAGGTTGATGATAGCGGGTTGCCAAATCGTTCAATTCGTCCGCAAAATCTTGAAAGGTTAACTCAAAGTCAAGTGAATGTGCGTATTCCATGAAGAGCTGTTTAGCAGCTTGAAAATCCGCTTGACTATTGGCATGCTGATAACAAACCTTCGAATTATGATCCACTTGTGCTTGCATCAAATCCCTCCCGTCTAATTTGTTACCAACTATTGTACCCGCTATTTTTTGTCGCGCAAATGTTTTTGGTGCAACAGTCGCTGTTTTTCGGCTTCTTCGGCTCTTTCATCGGCTAATTGTGCTTCGTGTTCCCTTTCACTGGCAGCTTTTTGCGGTAAAACCAGGTTCAGGACAATCCCGATGATCGTTGCAAAAGCCAAGCCGGTAAATTGAAAACTCTTGATTTGCAGATAAGCATTCCCAACCCCAATCACCATAACCGTTGAAGCAATCATCAAATTCCGTTTGAGATTCATATCCACCTTATTTTCAACCATAACCTGGATTCCTGCCGTTGCAATCGTACCAAACAATAGGAAACTAATCCCGCCGATGACCGGCATCGGCATTTGCATAATTAAAACGTTTAATTTATTTACAAAGGCAAATAAAATCGCAAACATGGCCGCGCCCATCAAAACATAAACACTGTGAATCTTGGTAATCGCCATAACGCCGATATTTTCACCATAACTAGTCATCGCTGGTGCACCAACTAAGCCGGCAAACAGCGAAGCGGCTCCATCGCCGGCCAATGTCCGATTCAATCCAGGATCACGGAAAAAGTCTCGGCCGGTCAGTTCGTCTAGAACCATAATATGGCCCATGTGTTCCGTCATCGTAACAAAAGCAATTGGTGTGATCGCAAAAATCGCTGCCCAGTCAATCTTAAAGGGGTAATCAATCCCGGGAATATCAAATGCCGGAATCTTAAACCAGGGTGCCGAAGCAATCGTGTGAAGATCGACAATTCCGCAAAAAACCGAAATAATGTAGCCGCAAACAATGGCGAGTAAAACCGGAATTAAGCCAATGAAACCTTTAAATAACATGTTAAAAATAATGGCTAAAAATAAAGTCGCTAAAGCAATACTAAAGTACAATAAACTATATTTACCATTTTTCATCATTGCATCTTGAGCCGCACTGCCGGCCAACGATAAGCCAATCACCATCACAATTGGCCCGACCACAATTGGCGGCAATATCTTATCTACCCAAGCCGAACCAATCCCCCAAATAATTGCGGCTACAATCATATAGACAATCCCGACACCAATAACGCCCTGGGCGATTCCCGGATAACCCGTTGTTTTCATCAGTGCCAGCATTGGCGTGATAAATGCAAAACTAGAGCCCATATACGCCGGGATTTTCCGTTGGGTAATCATAATATGTAACAACGTACCGACTCCGGAAGCAAACAACGCAATACTAGGACTTAAACCAACCAACAACGGCACAATCACCGTGGACCCAAACATTGAAAACATGTGCTGCAGTGATAAGCCAACCCATGGGAAAAATTTAGGCATATCATGAATATCCAAAATTGCCCGATCGTCATGAAACTCGTTTCTGTCTGCCATATGTGTACTCCTTTTTGAATCCCAATTTGGCAAGAGCGCAACTGACTAATCTTAGAGTCGACTTTAGTGAGCAGTCGAACCAGCTAGTGTTCTGACAACGACAACCATCTAATCTATCTAAACATTTGCTGCACAGCGCAAGAAAGCCCGCCAACAATCGGCGAGCTTTCTTTTCCCGGGTTCTCCCAGTTCAATATCGTCGTCTTGTCAGCCTCTCTGGACCAGATTTAAAGATTCATTTCATTGCTATTAAGTATAATGAATTGAACAAGCATGTCAATCTTATTTCAAAGCGTCAATTCCATATCAATGTGGGGAATGTTATCTTCCAAATAAACGGCTGATACGTCGACAAAACCAAATGAATGGTAAAAATCTTTTAAATATTCTTGACCAGCCAAGACAATCTTGCCTGCCTTGGGAAATCGCTGTTGGGCTTTTTCCATCGTCGTTTGGACTAATTTCCGCCCTAGACCATTCCCGCGGTCGGCTGGATTAACCACCACCCTGCCAATCCGTACCGCATGATTGCTTGGCTCCGGAATAATTCTGGCATAAGCCATGAGGTGACCATCCTCGCCTTTAAACATCACGTGGACTGATATCAAATCGTCATCATCCACCTCCCGATAGTAGCATTTTTGTTCAACGACAAAAACGGCCACCCGCAACTTATAAATCATGAATAATTCCTGCGTCGACAACTCTGAAAACTTTTTCACGTCCACTTGGGTCATTGAAATCCACCTTTTTCAAAAATACAACCTGATTGCTTTCTGTTATAATATATTTAATCAGGTTAATATGCAATCATCCGATTTAAATGGGGTATTAATGTGAACAGGCATGACGATGAACCAAAATATAAAAAATATGACTTTAATTCCGAGCAAAGTCGCCGCAGCCGGCATAAAAAACAGTATAGCGGCTGGTGGTTTGCCCTGCTCATTTTAATTGTCGCAATTGGTCTGGCCGTCTCAATTAATTGGTTGGTTACCCGAAATGACCATAAGTCGAGCTCGTCGACGGCTTCCATTAGCAAAACGATTAACAAGTCTAAGCAAGCAATTGAAGATCATACAAAAAAAGGCAGCCTCACTAAAAAGGTTGAAGACAACCGAGTGACTGCCTTTAATGACAAGCTCAAGCAAGCCAAATCCAATGGGTTTACCTTACAGGAACGCAACAAACTTCAAGCTGCGATTAATTCCGAAAAAAATCAAACCGTTAAATCCCGGCAGCAAAAACTCCTTGATCAGGCAAGCCAACAAACTAAGCCCGCCAAGCCTAAAACCACTGACCCGTTTGCAACGACCCATACCTTTTCATCAATTAACGACGCCAAAAATTGGGCTAATGCAACCAAACAGCAATGGCTCAAAGACGGTTACGTCAATTACACGATTACCTCTAACGGCCAAGGCTATTATATTTTAAAGTTTATTAAGTAAGCTCGTGTTTTTGATTTATTATGCAGTTAAAAGATATTATGATTGAGTTTAGAGAGTTGTAGTAGGTAGAAGGCTTCAAATAAATGCTTAGCTACGGCGGCCGTGAAAGCCCTGGCCTGCTGAGTGTTTTCTGACCGCTTTGCTCCGCTCACTTTTCATTAACGAGGAGGGATCAATATGAAGGTTCAAGTACCATTAACAAAGGGTTTATTAGCAGATAAATACAGTAAATATGCGGCACCCGAGGATAAAAAAGGCGATAAACCACTCATTTCGTTTCCGGTTCAAATTACTGGCGCTCCTACAGGCGCCGAGTCACTTGCCTTAACCCTGCTTGATTGGGATGCAATTCCCGTTAGTGGGTTTATGTGGATTCACTGGACCGCTGCCAACATTTCCCCAACAATTACCGAAATTCCCGAAAACAACAGTCAAAGCTTAAAGGTTGAGATGATCCAAGGCCGCAATAGTACTGCTGGCGGTTTAATCGGCAACAGCGATCCCCAGACTGCCTGGCATTATAACGGCCCTAACCCACCTGACAGAACTCATAATTACCATTTATCAGTATTTGCACTGGATTCCAAGTTACCATTAAAAGATGGTTTTTGGCTAAACGAATTACAAGACGCCATGCGTGGTCATATTCTAGAAACTGCAGAATTTATCGTTCCGTCCAGAGCATAAGCTTAATATGCCGGAAGGGGCAAGTTTTGATTTTTAATTAGTGATATAATGAACACATAATTACCACAAGGGAGGCAGCTTCATGGAATCCAACTATCAAAATATCTTGGTCCCAGTCGATGGGTCAGCCCAATCAGAGGACGCTTTAGCCAAGGGAGCACTCATCGCTCACAATAATAATGCCCACCTAGACGTCCTTCACGTTCTGAGTACTCAACAATACGGCTATAACTATGGTGGTATGGTTGACGGCGACGTCATTAATAACTTGGTTGAAGATACCACAGATTATTTGAACAAACTGGTTGAAAAGATTAAAAAAGAAGCCGAAATTGACGATGTTCAAATTCACATTCGGTTTGGCAACCCCAAAACGGTTATCGCATTCGAATTCCCCAAAGATCACAAATCGGATTTAATTGTGATGGGAGCTACTGGAATGAGTCGCTTACAACGGGTATTGGAAGGATCCGTGTCATCGTTTGTGAACCGCAGTGCTCACTGTGACGTGATGGTCGTTCGAACAAACAAAGAGAACAAGCCATATATGCCATTCCCTAAAGACTAAGCTATCAATAACACAATTGCCACTAGAACTCATCATTGAGTTTTGGTGGCATTTTTGTATTTTGAATCTTGAAAACGTTTATTGTTAGATGCTTGTTGGACTTACTAACCTAGCCGCCCAGATTATGGTAAACTAAAAGCGCGAATGAAAGCGTTATACTATTAGTTGAATGTTGTGAAATGGCGGTTTAGGACAGCTGCGCAAAGCAGAAACCTCCGTGTAAGCACCTCAGCCAAAAATTCCAAGCCCGGGAATTTCCGGCTGAGGAGCCTTACACTCCGGTTTCTAACGCTTTGCTCCGCTCACTTTTCTAGGACAGCTATGCCAGGCAGAAATCTCCGTATAAGCACCTCTAACAAAAATCCCAAGCCCGGGGATTTCTGTTAGAGGAGACTTATACTCCGACGGCCGTGTTTACGCGCCTAGCCTATCTGGCGATTTTTAAGCGCCTGGCTCCGCTCACTTATAACAAGGAGGACACAAAATGAAAGTTTTAGTAATTGGTGGTATTGCCGGGGGACCGTCATTTGCGACGCGTCTTCGTCGGATTAATGAAGATGACGAAATTATTCTGTTTGAACGGGGAGCAGCTATTTCAGTTGCCAGCTGTGCAATGCCCTATTATCTTGGCGGCGTTATTGACGATCGGTCTAAACTAATTGAAAGGACCCCGGAAGTACTTAAACAACGAAACAACATTGATGTTCGCTTATTCAATGAAGTTACCGATATTAATCCTGACCAAAAGGTGGTCACCGTTAAAAACCTCCAAACCAATAACATCTATCAAGAAACCTATGATAAGCTT
This sequence comes from Lentilactobacillus fungorum, assembly GCF_016860605.1. Classification (GTDB taxonomy): domain Bacteria; phylum Bacillota; class Bacilli; order Lactobacillales; family Lactobacillaceae; genus Lentilactobacillus; species Lentilactobacillus fungorum. Next base: position 127,303 of record NZ_BNJR01000016.1, on the reverse strand, counting down.
GTGATTGCGACTGGTGCCAGCCCCGCCATCCCACAAATCAAGGGGATTAAAAGTGCTTCTAACGCGTTTGTTTTGCGGGCAATCACAGACGCTGACAAAATTAAAGCTTATTTAGACGACAAGCACCCCAAAACCGTTACTATTCTAGGCGCCGGAGCTATCGGAATCGAAGTTGCCGAAGCTTTTGCCAGACGACAAATGGACGTTACTATTATCGATCAAGCCCCTCAAGTTGCTTCTCCATACGATCCAGAAATTGCCAAAATTATCGCCAAAGAACTAGAAAATCAGCGAATTCACCTAATTTTAAACAACGGGATCAAAGAAGTTCGCAATAATGGGCACACTTTGGTTCTTGCAGACGGTAGCCTCCACCAAACCGCGATGCTCTTTTTGGGTACCGGGGTCAATCCTAATAGCGAGCTTGCTGAAAGGGCCGGGATTGCCTTATCAGCTGATCACCACATTATTGTTAACGATCAGCTACAAACCAGCCTTGCCGATATTTATGCAATTGGAGACGTTATTGAAACAACCAGTTTAATAACTGGCAGGCCAATTCCAAGTGTGTTGTCAAGCCCTGCTAACCGGCAAGGCCATTTATTGGCAGACATCATGACCGGTGCTCCAGTAAGATACAAAGGATTTATTGGTGCAGGGGTTGCCAAGTTCTTTGACCTCACTGCTAGCTACGTTGGCTATACAGAGAGCATGCTCCGACAGGCTAGCATTACTAATTATCAAACAGTGTTCATCACGCCATATGACAAAGCTTACTTCTTTCCAAACGCTGACCGGGTTAATTTTAAATTAATTTATGAAGAAAAAACTGGAAAGATCCTCGGCGGTCAAGCAGTTGGTCGTTCTGGTATCGATAAACGCATTGCGGAACTTTCGGTCGCCATTACCGGTAATTTATCTGCCTTTGACTTACCATCCCTGGAAATTCCTTATTCACCGCCCTATTCATCTACTCGAGACGTTTTAAACATTGCCGGTTACGTTGCCATTCGAGAACTCACCAATACCACTAAAACCATTAAGGCTGCCGATATTTCTGCCGCCGATCGACAAACCGCCTTTTTCCTAGACGTTCGAGAACCCAATAGTCCAACAGCGGGTTCTATCGCCCCGACTGCTAATATTCCGTTATCGCAATTGCGGGAGCGAATCAATGAAGTTCCTAAGGATCGAAAAATTTACATCACTTTTAGAAAAGGCATCGCCCCTTACAATGCTTCAAGAATTTTAGCGGGCAAGGGTTACGATGTGACAATCATTGATGAATCATAACGCCATTAACCATCCCCTAGCCGCCAACCGTGAATTAGTCAGCTAGTTTGTCCACAACTAAATACCGATTGTGACATGTCGCTGATTCCTTTACCTCTAGTGCACTTGAGGTGTTATTCTATAAGTGTGCCTTAATTGAAGTCGTAAAGGAGATTATTATATATGTATCAAGCCTTAGAAACAAGATATGACAAAATGCTTTACAAACGTGTGGGTCGAAGCGGTTTGAAGCTTTCGGCAATCGGTCTTGGACTCTGGCATAACTTTGGCAGCGTTGATTCGTTTGAAACGCAAAAAGCTATTATTCACCAAGCCTTCGACCTCGGTATTACTTATTATGATCTTGCCAATAATTATGGGCCAATTCCGGGAAGCGCCGAAGAAAACTTTGGTCAAATTATGGCTGGTGATATGAAGCCTTACCGGGATGAAATGATTATCGCAAGCAAAGCCGGCTACACGATGTGGCCTGGCCCTTACGGTGATTGGGGTTCTCGAAAGTATATTATTGCTAGTGCCGACCAAAGCCTTAAGCGAACTGGCTTAGATTACTTTGATATTTTTTATTCCCATCGGCCAGACCCAAATACGCCAATTGAAGAAACTGCCCTTGCCCTTGACGAATTGGTTCACGAAGGAAAAGCTCTCTACATTGGCATTTCAAATTATAATGGCGAACAAACCAAGGCGATTACGCAGGTGTTTAACGATTTGAAGACACCATTTGTCATTCATCAACCGCGATATAATATGTTTGATCGAACAGCTGAAAAGGATTTATTCCCAGTGCTTCGGGCAGAACACAAAGCGGCTGTTAGTTATAGCTCACTCGCTCAGGGATTGTTGAGTGACCGTTATTTGAACGGCATCCCAGCAGACTCTCGTGCTCATAAATCAACCAGCCCGTTTTTACATGAAGATCAGGTTGAGCAAACCCTAGCCACCGTCAAAAAATTGAACCAAGTTGCCCAATCCAGGCACCAATCTTTGGCCGAAATGGCCTTAGCGTGGAACCTAAGAGATCCGGAGGTAGCTTGTGTCCTAGTCGGGGCCAGCCGACCAGCACAAGTTGTTGACAACGTAAAGGCGTTAGCCAACTTAACATTTACCAAAGAAGAATTAGCTCGAATTGATGAGATCTTGAAATAATCACACAAAGCGCAGCAAAAATGACCGTCGTGAGGTCGTTTTGCCGCGCTTTTTTTATTTCCTTGGCTTTAATCCGTTTAAAACAAATTCAACAGTCTCGTGGCTTGCTTTATTAACATCTAAGTCGCCGCCATTGAGAACTTTAGGCAAGATATACGTTAAAACCGTCCCAAGCATGTACTGAACAATTCGTGGCAGCGGCCAGTCAATCAATTGTCCTTCTCGTTGATAGTTTCTCAAAAAATCTACAATCGGGCTATCTAGAATTTTGACGGCTTCTGCCCCCAAATCATTTAACAAGCTGGGGTCTCGGGTAGCCTCTTGTAAAAATATCCTTAACTGAAGCCGATTGGCTAATGCAAATTTCATTCGATTTTGCACGGCAACTAATAAAAAATCCTCAATCGTCGGCGTCGCCGTTTTTGACATGTCCTCTAAAAACTCAGCAATCGCTTTAGGAATAACCTGATGAATGAAGGGATCCAAGATGGCGGATAAAATCCCCTCTTTAGTTTTAAATTGCTTATAAACCGTTCCCTCGGAAACATTCGCGCGATCAGCGATATCCCGAGTGTTCGTCCGATCAAACCCTTTTTCTGAAAATAGCTCTAGGCTCGCCCGCAAAACAGCTTGTTGCTTTACGGATAAATCGGATTGTCCCAAGCTTTCTGAAAATAGTGTCTGAAAATCTTTATTTGCCATTAAGTTACCTCCAAAATAAGTGAGCGGAGCAAAGCGGTTAGAAAGCGGAGCCTAAGTTAACTTGTCCAAAAATCCCGGGCCTGGATTTTTGGACAAGTTGACTTAGGTGCAGCTTTCTGCTTTGCGCAGCTGTCCTAATAACAGTGAGCGAAGCAAAGCGCTTAGGGATCGGAGTGTAAGGCTCCTCTGGAGGAAATTCCCGGGTTTGGAATTTTTTCCAGAGGTGCTTACGCGCAGATCCCTGCTTTGCGCAGCTGTCCTAATAACAGTGAGCAAAGCAAAGCGCTTAGAAACTGGAGCCTAAGCCATCTCGGGCAGAAATCCCAGGCTTGGATTTTTGGCCAAGCTGACTTAGGTGCAACTTTCTGCTTTGCGCAGCTGTCCTACACCAACCGGCCCATCCCATAAAATCAGTAAACCAATCGCCATCAACCGTAATTTCCGGATGGGGCATATTAGTTGCTGATGCTTATCGGGCAGGCTTTAGAACCTAAACCTGTCGATAACGGCGCATTGCCAATAGATTGAGCGCCAAAAAGACGATCATAAACAACAATAGGACTCCCAAACTAGGCGCAATATTAACAAATGTGGCGCCCTTTTCAATCACATTGCTCATCGATTGAGCACCATAATACAATGGCATTATTTTAGCAACCGGCTGTAGCCAATCGGCCATTTGGTTAACCGGAATAATGCCCGAAAAAAAGATCTGGGGAATCACGACAATCGGGATAAACTGAACCATTTGAAATTCCGATGACGCAAAGGTGGAAATTAATAGCCCCAGGGTTAAAGCCACTACCGCCAGCATAATGTTAATCAAAAAGATGTTCCAAATACTCCCTATGATCTGAATATTGAACACGTAAATCGTAAATAAAACAACCAGCATCGTTTGAATTAGAGCAAAAATGCCATAGCCCAACAAATAGCCGACAATCACTTCACTTCGCTTAATCGGCGTCGCCAGCAATCGGTTCAACGTCCCAGTCGTCCGTTCCCGCAACAGTGCGATTCCAGAAATCAGGAAAACAAAGAAAAAGACGACAAAGCCAATGAGGATGGGCAACAGTGTATCAAAATACGTGGAATCTTGGCTGCCATATAAATAGTGGGTTACTAAGTGATAATTTGGTGCTGCTAGTTTCTGTTCACCACGAATTGGCTGGATTGCTTTGCTGGCACCACCCATTTGTCGAGTGACGGCCGCAAGACTTTTTTGCATTTTGTTGAGCGCTGCGGCCTGGGCCTTGATGGTAGTGGCAGCTGCTTTTGACTTTAATTGAATCTGTCCCTTTTGTAAACTTTGCTTGAGAATGGCACTCTTGCTCTGGTCACTATTTTGAAGCGTTAGGGTCAAGTGGTTACCTTTTTGCGTCAGCACTCCAGCATAATCATCGTCACGAATAATTGACTTGGCACTTGTATCAGAAGTTACTTGACGAATCTTAACATGCTTATTATCAATGGCTTTGACCAAAGCTGAGTTAACGTTTCGCACCCCTAAAGTTGCCGTTTGGTTGGTATTGGACTGAAACAAAAAGTACAACAACGACAAAATAAACAGCGGTGCAATAAACATCAATGCTAACGTTCGCTTATCTCGCAGCATTTCAATTAGAATTCGTTTAATCATTGTGAGTAGTCGCATCTTGCTGCCTCCCTGCCTTTAAAAAGACTTCTTCCACGGAACTGACGCCATAATTAGCAATTAACTCGGCTGGTGTCCCCTGCGCGATTGCTTCGCCGTTTCGAATCATCATGACTTCATCGGCTTCTTCTGCGTCCTCCATTACATGCGTGGTTAACAAAATCGTTCGCCCAGCTGCCGCCAATTGATGAAGTTCATGCCAAATCTGTTGGCGCAATTCCGGGTCAATTCCGACCGTTGGTTCATCTAAAATTAAGATTTCCGGATCAGATACCAGCGCGATTGCTAGCGACAACCGCCGTTTCATCCCACCGGAATAATCACTCACCTGTTTTGTAAGGTCTGAAACTAAGTTAACAATCCCGGCCGCATGAGGGATTTGTTCTCGTAATTTTTTTCGTGAAATTCCCTGCATCGCACCGAAAAATAGTAAATTCTCTTGAGCAGTTAAACTGCTATATAGCGCGTCAGTTTGTGCCATAAACCCAATCTTGGCAAGTAACGGTCGATTGGGCATCGGCGTATTTAAAACTGCTACTTGTCCCCTCATTGGTCTTAACATCCCCATAATCGTACTGACCAAGGTGGTCTTTCCTGCACCACTTGGACCGATTAGCGCCAAAATTTCACCGCTGGTTACCGTTAAATTAATATCCTTTAACACAACGGTCCTCCCATAACCCTGTTCGAGATTCGAAACTTGAATTGTATTGGTCATTCTGATCACCTTTTTTCATTTAATAAGTGAGTTCTCACTCATTATCTTAAAAGAAAGCTAGCCATTTTGCAAGCGGTATCTTATAAATGATTAAATTAATTGACTAGCACCGCCATACTGGGAAATACGGCCAATCGATGCGCCCCATTTTAGTTGCATTCATTGCTATCTTTGTTAAACTAGTTGTCAACGCTAAACAGGAGGTCACAATGGATTCAGAAAACACAACAAAGATTGGACTTTTTCAACTGATTATGCTGACACTGGGGTCGTTGATTGGCTCCGGGTGGTTATTTGGTTCTTGGGAAGCCACCAAGATTGCCGGACCAGCCGCCATTATTTCATGGGTCATTGGTGGCGCCGTCATTGCGGCAGTCGCTTATGATTATGTCGAGATTGGTGCCATGTTCCCGGAAGCCGGGGGGATGAGCCGATACGCACAGTACTCTCACGGCCCTTTGCTTGGCTTCATTGCATCTTGGGCGAACTGGATTTCTTTAATTACTTTAATTCCGATTGAAGCAGTCGCGGCTGTTCAATACATGAGTTCTTGGCCTTGGGCATGGGCCAACTGGACACACGTTTTCTTGAAAAACGGCACGATTACGACACTTGGACTATTAGTTGTTTTCATCTTTATCATCCTTTTTACGCTGTTAAACTTCTGGTCAGTGAAACTGTTAACCAGCTTTACCAGTTTAATCTCGATCCTCAAAATTGGGGTACCAGCACTGACAATTATCATGCTGACGGTTTCAGGATTTTCACCTCAAAATTACGGTCACACGCTTCACGAATTTATGCCATATGGAACAGCCCCCATTTTTGCGGCAACGTCTGCGGCCGGAATTATTTTTTCATTTAACGCCTTTCAAACTGTCATTAACATGGGAAGTGAAATCAAGAATTCCCGTCGTAATATTGGCCGGGGAATTTTTATTTCATTACTCATTAGTGGCATTATCTATATTCTGATCCAAAGCACCTATATTACGGCGTTAAAGCCTTCGATGCTGGCTCAATATGGTTGGAGCGGCATTAACTTTAATTCGCCGTTTGCCGACTTGGCCATCATGTTGGGCATTCGCTGGTTATCCGTCTTACTATACATGGATGCCTTTGTATCACCGGTTGGGACTGGTGTCTCTTTCGCTGCCTCAACCGGTCGTGCTTTGTATGCGATGCAAAGCAACCAGCACATTCCCAGCTTTATTGGTAAAGTAAATGAAAAGTATGGCATCCCGCGGGTTGCGATGGTTGTTAATTTACTTTTAAGTATGCTAATGGTTTCGGTATTCAGATCTTGGTCAACTTTAGCGACCGTTATTTCCACTTCAACTTTAATTGCTTACCTCACTGGCCCAGTGACTGCCGTTGCCTTTCGCAAGATGGCGCCCAACTTCAAGCGGCCGGTTAGATTGAAAAATTTGGGCTGGATGGCGCCATTATCATTTGTTTTGGCCTCATTAGCCGTTTATTGGGCAATGTGGCCGACCACCGTTGAAGTCATTTTAGTCATTTTACTTGGCTTACCATTTTACTTTTATTACGAGTACCAAGCCGGCTTTGTGGATACCCGAAAAGCGTTCTTTTCAAGCATGTGGATGATTGTTTATCTGATTTTTATTTCGATCATGTCTTACATCGGCAGTGAACAATTTAAGGGAATCAACTGGATTCACTATCCCTATGATTTTGGAATTATCATTATTGCTTCCCTGGGCTTTTATTATTGGGGAATTAAGACAGCCCGGATTTTCCCCGACTTTTATCAAGCCAAGGAATTAAACGATACTGTCAAAATTGAGGACTAGTCCGCACTCGCTAGCCAGACTGACACCGTGGTAAGCATCAGCGCCTATTTACCAAGAAAGCTAGCTGTTTGGCAACCATCGTCGTTTTTTCTCCAAACATGGGTAGCAGTCTAGGCTACAGCCATAGATATAAGTCAGGCCGGTTCCAGCTCTTTTTATTGTCATGATGGACCACATTTTCGCATAATCATGTATGATTAGAGTATGAACAAACAGTAAGGGATGACTGATAGGATGAAATTCATATCATGGAACGTAAATGGCTTAAGAGCCGTCGTTAAGAAGAACTTTGTACAAACGTTTAACGACTTGGACGCTGATTTCTTTTGTATTCAAGAAACCAAAATGCAAGCCGGCCAGCTCGAATTAGCATTGCCCGGCTACCACCAATATTTCGACTATGCCGAACGTAAAGGTTACTCTGGGACAGCAATTTTTACCAAACGGGTCCCCCTAACCGTTTCCTACGGGATTCAATCGGCTGAATTTGACCATGAAGGCCGGGCAATTACTTTGGAATACCCGCATTTTTACCTGGTTAATAGCTATGTGCCAAACTCGGGAGCCAAACTAAAACGGCTGGACTTTCGGCTGGGTTGGGATGCGGCCTTCCAAGATTATTTGACTCGTCTCAATCAAGACAAGCCGGTCATTCTTTGTGGTGACTTAAATGTGGCTCACCAAGAAATTGATCTTAAGAATCCCCAATCCAATCACCATAATGCTGGCTTCACCGACGAAGAGCGTCAATCATTCAGCCGCTTCTTGCGCATGGGCTTTACCGACACCTTCCGTCATTTTTACCCGGACATGACCAACATTTATTCTTGGTGGAGTTATCGGTTCCACGCCCGCGATCGCAATGCTGGTTGGCGAATCGATTACTTTATTACCGGTAATCAATTGGTTGATAAGCTTAATGATGCTAAGATTTTGACTGACGTGTTTGGTTCAGACCATTGTCCAGTTGAATTAATCACGCCAGAGCTTTAAGCGATTTCTGAACGTAGGCACCATTTAATTCAAAAGTCAGTTAGCTGCTTAAAGGCCTCGTCAACATTACAGTCGGCGGGGCCTTTAAGCAGCTATTTCATTAAATGATTTCTTGAGGCTCATTTATTTTCATAAATCTAAATACTGATTTGTAAACCCAATCTCAGTTGGAATGGGCTTGCCCATCTGCTGTTGATTGAGCCATTCATAAAACTGCTGCCATCGTGTTTGATCAATCGCTCCCCAAAGCGCGTTTGGTAACCGATAATGCTGACTAATCTCAGCTTGGCTGGTTAGCACCAATTTTTCTTGCAGGCGCCGATCAGGAACGTAACGCATCAATATCTGAGCGGCCGCTGTCGGAAATTGTTCGGCAAACGCAAACCCCTTCCGCGTTGCTCGCAAGAACTTGCGGGCAATCTCGCCATGTTCATTCAAAAAGTGGGTGTTAGCCGCCAGAACCGGCGTGTAGTAATCAAATTCCGGGACATAATCTTTTACATAAAAGAAATGGTAGTCTTCATCTTCATCACTTAATTTAGCCATTAGTCCTTCCCAGTGATGGTAAACGAAGATCCCATCATATTTACCAGTCGCCAGATCCTTGACTGGATCAAAAATCATGTCATTAGGGACAATCGTGACCTGATTGAAATCACCGCCATCGGCATTAATCGTGTCGCGGATAATTGCCTGCTCAGTTGGATAGCCAAAAGTTGCGTAAGTTTGACCAGTGAAGTCCTTAGGCCGGTTAATTTTATGATTTGTCAATAGTCCTGATAGGTTGTGATCGCTCAACGCCGCAATTGCAATTAATGGCGTCTGTTGGTCCTTTACAAACATATCAGATAGCGACATTTGTTCGGTGATTGCAAAATCAGCTTTCCCGGAGAGCAGCCAGTCGCGACCATCGCCGTGATCATCTGGCATAAAGACTGACAAGTTCAGACCTTCATCGGCATAATAACCGTTATCAATTGCTGTGTAAAAACCGGTGTGATTGGTGTTAGGAATCCATTCCAAGGCGAGACGAATATTTTTTGTCATGTTAATTCTCCTTTTGTAATACAAGTGAGCGGAGCAAAGCGGTTAGGGATCGGAGTGTAAGGCTCCTCAGACAGAAATTCCCGGGCTTGGAATTTGTGGCTGAGGTGCTTACGCGCAGATCCCTGCTTTGCGCAGCTGTCCCACATCAGTGAGCGGAGCAAAGCGGTTAGAAAGCGGAGCCTAAGTTAACTTGGCCAGAAATCCCGGGCTTGGATTTTTTGTTCGAGGTGCTTGTACGTGTAACTGTCCTAATCAACCGCGTGACTTCTTTGCAGCATCTTTATAATCAGCATGTTAATGACACCGCTAAAAATAAAGGTTGAAACTAATCGAATCAAAAATAGGCCAATCAAAAGCGTTGGCGAATACTTCGAATAACCATAGAAAATCATTTCCCGAATGAACGTCACAACGGTTACAAAAACCACACTAAGGCTTAAGCTCAACCAATTCCAAACTTTATAGCCGGTTACTAGATATCCAAGCTCAGCGCCAGCACCTTGGACGATACCGGCAATAACCGCTGCCGCACCAAATTGGCCGCCAATAAACATTTCGACAATTGATGCCAACGTTTCAACCAGCGTGGCAGAGCCGGGGATTCGAAACAGCAATCCAGCAAGCGGCCCGGCCATTACCCAGATACCCTCTAGAATATCGTTAGCTGCCGGCGCTAATCCAAATGGCGTCAAAGCAGCCGTTAACGCCGTATAAATTGGTCCAATAATCCAATAAATCACCCCAAAAAACAGGGCAATTAACGTCAGCGTGATGATGTTTCTCAACGTAAATTTACGCATAAAAAAAGCCCTCCATGTATTTGGGGGTACCAAGGTCGTGAAATTAATTAGCCATCAATAATTGCAATCAGCATAACCAGCGTAATCCGGCTCTTTGCTGCAATAATTTCCCTGCGCTGGTCCTAACCAGATCAGGTTCAATGAGTATCATCTCAGCCAAAATTGGCACCCCAAATTATTTTATTCTCCTAAATCATACCAGCAAAGAATTAGCTTGTAAATTAGATAGCCGGCGTTTACAAACGCCATTTATCCCTAGCACCTTACTTAAAAAGGCGGCTAAAAACAGGCTTAATAATTGCCTATTTCAGCCGCCACGAACACATCAGTGCCCCTGCCAAGGTACCCTTATCATACGCCAATTTAGCGGTTCAGCCAACTAAATCCCAAATGGTTTTGGCTAAAAAAATAAGCAGAACAATAATAATGATCGGCCTGGCAATTCGGCTGCCGAAGCGCTTATAGTATAGAGCTCCCAAGAAATTACCGACAATACTAAATAAACCGGCGACTAATCCCAGCAACATCAAAACTTTGCTGTTCATTAAGAAAACGACCAGTGCAGTGACGTTGGTCGCCAAGTTAATCATCTTGGTATTGCCAGCAGCTAAGTTAATCGGCAAATGGGCAATCCCAGTCAACGTAATCAATAAGAACGTCCCGGTTCCCGGCCCATAAAAGCCATCGTAAGCCCCTAAGCTGAGGGAGATAGCCAGCGTCATGATAAATTGGGATGATGACACCGATTTTTCAACTAACGGCGACTTCAGGGCGTGTCGATTGAGCAGCAGATACAGCGCGGTTGCCGGTAAAATGATCAATAAGATGAGATGAAACACATGGTTGGCAATATGTAATGCTAGGCGTGCACCAAGTGATGACCCAAAAATTGCGGCGAACACGGAAAATGCCGCCAGCTTAAGGCGAATATAACCACTGCGAGCAAATTCAAGCGTCGAAATCGTCGTCCCCATTGCCGAAGAGAGCTTGTTGGTGCCAACTGCAAAATGCGCTGGAATGCCAGCCATCAAGTACGCCGGCAGTGAAATCAGCCCGCCCCCACCACCAATTGCATCGACAAACCCAGCCAAAAAGACCAGTGGACATACTACTAAAAATTCCGTCAGCAACGCACATCATCTCTTTATCCATAGATAACTTTTATCATAATCCAGAAATGAGTTGGCGTCTACGCAACTCATTTCCAATAACGTTGTCGCCGAAGATTTTTGAATGTTAAATTCATGCTCCACGTCACGCTGAAAAATTTAATGCCCATCTGTTTAGCTTTTTCTTAATTCAAGTTTTAGTCGTCGGGGTTGCCTTTGTTCTCCCCAACTACATGCAAATTGTGAGTCACACGACGGCGATTGTTGCTAGCTTGGTATTATTGCCAGGAGCGTTAATCGGCGCTTGCCTCGCGCCAATTGGCGGTAAAATCTATGATCAGCTCGGTCCTAAAAAGCCCATTTTACTCGGCTTAGTGCTTCAATTACTTTCAGTCGTTCTCCTAGCAATTGTTGCTGACCACGCGACAACTATTTTAATTCTGATTGCTTACACCTTGACAATGCTTGGGATTGGCTTTGCTGCTGGAAATATCATGACCAACGGCAATCAACTATCCAAGCAGCAAAATGCAGATGGCAACGCCTTATTTAACACTCTCCAACAATTTGCCGGCGCGGTCGGGACTTCGATTGTTTCAGTCATTTTCGGTCTGTTTCAAAGAAACGCTGGCAATTACGCAGCCAACACTACTAATGGCGCCCAATTGGCCTTTATTTACTTGATTGGCGTCGTCCTCATCAATTTGATTTCTATTTCTATTGGCCTTCACAAAGGAACGACTAATATAAAATCATAATAGTCGTCTACTTGAATTATCTTGGCTTAGGATCGATGATTAAAATAGTTTTGATTATTCCTAACCAATTGATTAAAATGGTCGATCTTTAGCCGCAATGTCGCGTTCCAGCCCATTGGCTTGACGATCGCGATCGTCATAGACATACCAAAGGCCGCTTAAACTAAAAACAACCATGCCGGCAATAATCAGCTTAATAGAAAAACTTAGGATTAAGTACGCTGTTACCAATAAAGCAATGACCGGGATGGTAAGGCCGCCTGGCAATTTAAATCCTTGAGGTAATTTACTGTGGTGTCGTAGTTTGATCGTTGCCATGATGGTGGGAACGTACTGAACAAATGACGTAAAAACAATGCAGGATGCCAAGAAAAGATAATTCCCCGAAAAGAGCATCAACGCACACACCGCTGACGAAATCAATAAAGCAGCCAGCGGAACGCCTCGCTTATTTTGATGTCCTAGCATTCGCGGTAATAATTGATGTTCGGAGGCCAGTGAAGCGGCAATCGTCGGGGTTGAAAACGAGACTGATAATGCAACTCCCAGAATCGAAACTAACATCCCGGCCAAAGCCAAATCATAGCCTAGGTTCCCGGCAATCTGATAAAAAGCCGTGGCAACCGGCACGTTAGCCGTTGCCAATTTGGTTCCAGCTACTCCAATTGCCGTCAACTGCACGATTAAATATAGTGTCGCCGAGGTTAACAATACACTAACCAGCGCTTTGGGCAGCGTCTTTTCTGGATTCTTCATCTTAGACGCCGCAATTGGTAAGAACGAAAAACCGGTAAACATGTAAAAGACCATCCCAAAACCATCGTTAAATCTACCGAACAATGGCGACTGGTTGGTAAGGCCGCCGCTCACGTCACTAAACTGGGCAGGATGAATGAAAAAAATCCCGAGGGCAACGAATAAAACTAACACGCCAACTTTAGCAATGGTTGAAATGTTATCCACCCAATCCATAAAGTTCGTGCCAGCTAAATTAAGACCAGTCAACCCAACTAGAATGCCAAGCGCCGCTAACAGGTAATCCGTGTGATTATTCAGGCTTGGAAAAACACTTCGCAAACTCGTCACAAACGCAGAAATTTCGGTCGCCATCGTGATAATGCCGAGCAACCAAGTATCAATCCCGATTTCAAAACCGGCAAACCGGCCAAACGCTGTATATGTGTACAGCCACGCACCGCCATCACCTGGAATCCTGCTGGCAAGATTCGCAAAGCATAGTGCAATCATAAGCACTGCAATCCCCGCCAGTGGCATGAGAACCATGCTCAAATCCCCAAGCTTAGCGTAGATCCGACTAGGCATCAGAAAAATCCCCGAGCCGATAATTCCATCAACGCCTAATAGGAAAACGCCGAGAAAATTAAGTTGTTTAGTAGTTGTGTGGCGGGCCATAGAAAGGACTTCTTTCACTCGATGAATTGTAATCGGTTTCATTTATTGGCTTGATTTTAACATGCCGCTTCACTTTGTGGCGCGATTTGGCCTGGCTATTTTAGTAGCAGTTATGTCGCTTACCTGATAGATTATTGAGGTTAATCAAAATTACCATTTCTCACCAGCTACACCACCATGCCCTTCTAAACTTGATCAGGAATCAAAACGGGTTCCCATACTGATTACAATAGTGGATTAGGAAATCAGCAGCAAAAAAAGGAATACCGACTTGGTATCCCCATTTCACAACGATCCGATTATTAATTTTATTCTAGCCACAAACAAACTTGTGATTTACCACAATATAATTAATAATCATTTCTATGCCCCTAAATACATATACATCAGCGAAATCATTCCGTACAGCTTCACGGTAGCTTGTTTCTGTTCAGCTTGCTTATCCTTTTGCAGCTGTTTATAAAGAATCAGATCTTCAGTGGAAGTCGTGGGCATTATCATCACCTCCCCTTAGTTATCATACATCAAATTCAGCTTTAAATACGAAAAAATAAGCAAACGAAAAAAGGAATCCGTTAATTGGACTCCTTTACAGTAGCCTTATTCGAATTCTTTTTTGAGCCTAAATACCTGACTAAAACAACAATGAGGGCAATCGCTGATATGACCGTTGCCAACCAAAAAACGTTATAAAATGCACGAACAAATCGATCCCCGACCGCTGGGCTAATTCGCGTGACCCCTGGCAGCTGGAAGAATAACATTGATGAAGCAAAACTAATGCCGACCGTCATGCCCAGTGTCCGGGCAAACGAGTTCAGTGAACCGGCAATCCCCGACATCTTTTTATCGACCATGCCCATCGTTAACGCGTTATTCGGTGACAGGAAGATCGCCATCCCAATCCCGTTTAAAATGATTGGCGGAATAATTTTCCACATATCAAGTCCCTGGGGAAAAAAGGCATACCCCACTTGGGAGATCATCAAAATTAATAACCCCACCACCGTCATGAGTTCTCGATTAATTCGGTCAGCTAAGACCCCAGCAAATGGCGTTGTCATCAACATTGTAACGGATTGCAGCATAATCACCAACCCGCTGGTAAACGGGCTCATGCCATTATAGCTTTGCAAATAAAATGGCAATAAAATATTAGAAAATGAATTAACCATCATAACCAGCATCAGAGCAAGAATTGATGTCATAAAGCCACGGTTATGAAGCACTTCTGGCGCAATCCACGGTAAATTGGCTTTATCATCTTGGATAAATGAATAAACCGTAATAGCACCTCCAATGGCAAAGAATAACAACCCCATTAGTAATTGGGATCGGCCACTTTGAAAGAACGAACCACTTAAGAAGAAGATAATAATGCCAACTGTAAACAAGTTTTGACCTGTCCAATTGGCCCCTTTGGTCACTTGCCGAATGTGCCCCCATGATTCACGGGGCACGGGCAAAAATTTAAACCCCAACCATAGTACCAAAATGCCCAGTGGAATATTAATCCAATAAATCCAGCGCCAACTAGAAACTGAAATGATAAACCCACCGATTCCGGGTCCAGAAATTGAGCCAACTGAAATAAACATTGAGATCATCGCTAGTGCTTCAGCCCGGCGCTTATCCGGGAAGTATTCGGTCACAATCCCCATTGAATTAGCCATAATCATCGCAGCACCAATTGCTTGAATGACCCGGCCAACTAAGATAATCGCAAAATCAGGCGCAAACCCGGTGATTGCTGAACCGATTAAAAAACCAATCCCGCCAGCCATAAAAACAGCATCTTTGGATAAAATATCACCAATATGGCCAAACATCACCAATAAAATGGCCGTTGTAATCAAGCCGATTTGGACAATCCAAGTTGCCATGCTACTTGAAATATCCATTGAAATCGCAATTTTGGGAATAGCCAAATTAGTACTCGACCCTGACAAAGATGTCAGAAACGAGAACATACCCAATACAAAAATGATTGACAGATTTTTCCCCCTACTTGCATCCATGATACCCCTCCTAACTCTTTACACGTTTATTTATAACACCAAACGGGATAAAAGTTAGTAACGACGCTTATGGCTAAAAAAGTCACTCATGATCGGATTGATTGCCGATACCCAATTTTTCTTTTTGGGGTACAACAACTCGCTTCCAGATGCTTTGTAGAATAATGTAACCAAAAACAACCCCTACTAAGGCACTCATGAAGAAACTTGGGATGAACAGAAAAATCGCCCCAGTAGCGCCCATCAGCCATTTTGCAATTGGATAAGCCACAATTGCCCCAATGATGCCAGTGCCAATCAATTCACCAAAGGCGGCTAAGATCAGCTTCTGCGTTTTTTGGAAAATCCAACCAACGCAAAATGCCCCAATCATGCTGCCGGGAAATGCCAAGATAGTACCGGTTCCCAGCAAATTACGAATCAAAGAAGTGATGAATGCTTGCGTCAGGGCCCACCAAGGCCCAACCAAGACCCCTGAAATCAAGTTAATCAAATGCTGCATTGGGGCTACCTTGGCAACCCCAATTGTAAATTCAAACAAACTACCGCCGACAACCCCAACAGCTGATAGTACTGCTGTTAATACTAACCGATAAGTCGAACTCTTTCTCATTAAGAAAAGCCTCCAATTTGTTGAGATAACAACAGGAGGCCTAGTTGGCTTCTAACATCTTTCCTACGCTGGCGCTAACCAGATCAGGTTCGAAGGGTCCAGAAATCTCTGTCTCAGCCAAATGGCTCCCCTAATGTTATCTATATTTAATTAAAACTGCCTTTTTATTATACACGAAAATTAGTTGGAAATTACTGGTAACAGTTAATTTTGTGTTAGTCAATGATCGTCCCCAATAGCACTTTAAGGTCTTGTGACTATCTATCTTAACGCTTATTTTAACAAAGTACCGTTTTGTTAAAATAGAAAATTTAATGCGATTCTTTAATTTGCAAAAAAGTCATCTTGTCAAACCGGTTTTTGACATTGGACAATCATCAACGCTCATTCGATGTCGTCGAACTAAGTGCCTTCTCCTTAAACGTCGCAATTTCCTGCAGAAATGCCTGTCCATATTTCTCCATCTTATTTTCGCCAACGCCTTTCACATCCAACATTTCAGCAGCCGTTGTTGGCATTACCGCACTCATCTCGTGAAGGGTTTTATCGGAAAAAATAACAAACGGTGGGACGCTTTGATCCTCGGCAAATTGTCGTCGCAGCTTTCGAAGCGCTTCAAACAAATCGTCATTTTCAGGAAGGTTCTTGGTTGCCTTAACCGACGTTTTCCGAGAAACCTTCTGTTGGCCCTTCAAAACGGCTAAGCCAAGTGAGGATACTTTCAAAACCGGGAATTGGCCACCTGTCGCCAGTAAATACCCAGCCGCCGTGAGATAATCAATCAGTCCAACAATTGCCCGTTGCGATTGTCCTTTCATCAGGCCGTACGTAGAAAGTTGATCAAAGTGAAAGCTTCGCACCTTTTGTCCCTGAGAGCCAGTCAAGACTTGGGCGACCAAGCTTTTGCCGAAGCGTTCATGCATCCGGTAAACACACGACAGCACTTTTTGCGTATCAATCGTAATATCTTGCGACTCGCGGGTGTCCAAGCAATTACTGCAACGACCGCATTTGGGTCCTTCTTCGCCAAAATAATTGAGAATAAATTGCTGCAAGCATTGTTCCGTGTTGGCATATTCTGTCATCACCTGTAACTTCTCATATTCCCGGCGCTTACTTTGCTCATCACGTTCCGATTGATCAATAAAGAACCGTTGCGTTTGAACGTCACCAATCTTAAACAATAAAATTGCTTCACTGGGAAGGCCGTCTCGACCAGCCCGGCCAGCCTCTTGATAGTAAGCTTCCAAGCTACCAGGAACTGAGTCATGAATGACAAACCGGACGTTACTCTTATCAATCCCCATGCCGAACGCATTAGTTGCGGCCATCACTAATTTTCGATCATATAAGAAATCGTCTTGGTTTTGCCGTCGCTTTTCCTTTGATAAACCGCCATGATACATCGTGACCGAAAAATGGTGTTTCTCAAGTAAATGAGTTAGCCGCTCCACCTCTTTGCGCGTGCTAGCGTAAATGATTCCTGATTCATTAGCGTTGAGCTTTAAATAGTCCAGCAAATATCGGTCACTATCTTGATCTTTAACGACCTTAAAGGATAAATTATCGCGCTCAAAACCAGTTTTAACCTCTTCGCTCATTCCTAAGCGCTGCTTGATGTCCGCAGCAACTCGCGGGGTAGCCGTCGCCGTTAACGCAACTACCGTCGGCTTTGAAGGTAATTGATTCAAATGATCGGTGAGGGCCAAATAGCTCGGACGAAAATCATGGCCCCACTGTGAAATGCAATGAGCCTCATCAACCGCCACTAAATCAATCGGTAGCTGGGCCAGCTTAAAAAAGGCCCCCGAATCTAGTCGTTCCGGTGAAACATAGAGAAGCTTCACCTCACCGCTTGCGGCTTTTGCGAACCGTTCGTCAATTTCGTCATAATCCAAGCTACTATTAATGAAGGTCGCCGCAATACCATTTTCATTTAGCGCATCAACTTGATCCTTCATTAAGGCAATCAATGGCGAGACTACCAGCGTGACACCGGGTAATAATAAAGCTGGAATCTGGTAACACAAGGACTTTCCGCCACCGGTCGGCATGATTGTCAACACATTTCGATGAGCCAAAATATCGTTAATGACGGTTTCTTGTCCCGGCCGAAAGCTGTCGTAGCCAAATTTTGTTTTTAGAAGTTGTTGAGGGGTCATGCTTGAATCTACCTTTCTAAATACTCGCTATATCAATTAGATACGGTAAAGTTTACCAAATTTATTCAACTAAAGCGATCCGTATTTCAAATATGAATGCCATTACATCATAATTGTTAACTAATCGCTTTAAATCATAACTAAATAGCAATCATTAATTTTGACCAAGGCAACTAAGTGATTATATACTAAATGAAAATCATCCCAGAAGCTTCGAATTCGATCCTTTTTGAGATGATTTTGCTTTAACATCATCAAGCCTAAATTAAGGTGGTCGATTTTATTCAGTATAATGATCGTCCCTTGGTGTCTCGGCGAAAGTTTTACCAATTGATCGCTTCAATTATAAAGGAGTATAAAGGAGGTTTTCAATGCCATGGACTGAAACCAATTATCCCGAATCGCTCAAGAATCTCAAAAAAGTCGTTCGAAATAAAGCAATCGCCATTGCTAATGCCTTAAAAGATGAAGGCGCTTCTGATCAAAAAGCGATTGCCATTGCAACTGATAAGGCCAAGCAATGGTATAAGGATCGCCATCCTAAGGGCAAAGATAACCCGTTTAAGAAGAAACGGTAGCTACGCAAAGCAGACGTCGCTATCCACTTTACTTACGACAAGGAGGAAACCCAATGACATCTGACAACTCAAAGAAGGCTTTGAATAACCAAGAAGACCAAAAGCAAGTTCAAGAAGAACCTCGCCACAAACCAGAATCAATTGACGTTCCTAACCAAGAAGCAACGGATGACGATCAAGAAAAGTCACCGGCTTGGAATGATGAGTCACCTGATACGGAATTTAATGACCCACGAAAATCGGAAACTTAATTTGATCTGGTCATGATAATCTCCCACTTCTAAACAATTATTACCACATTGATACTGATAAACGCCAATCATTCTGTATAATTTTCAGAAAATTGGCGTTTTAAGATTGCCTAATTAATTTTACGGTAGGCCTTCATGAATTAATTCAACTGCTGAAACTGCTGCTGATCGGCAAGTGGGAACTCCGTTGGCTTTGGCCGATTCATCAACTCTTCAGTCAACGTCACTTGGTACATCGTTTGATCATGATATGGCTGCATGTAGTAAGTCAGGTTTTGGGTATCCATATAGCCCCGGTATTGCGTATAATCTTCGCTGCCATCTTGCTTAATTTTAACACCTTTGGGAATTTCAACGGCGTTTAGCACGTGGCTTAATTCCGTGACGGTTTGGTCAGTTGATGTTTGATCCGTATATTCTCGCATATACACTGTTCGGACGAACCGTGAAACGGACGTATAATCGCCTGGCATCCCAAGCGCACCACTACCGGGGCCAAACGAAGATACCTGATAGCCATCAAAACTTCTAGCCGGATGTGGGGTTGGCTGAAGTTCGGTGTAGTTACTTAGATTCTTCAAATGCCAACCAAAGTCTGGACTATTCGTCATCACGCCTACTGGATTCTTCATATAGTGAACCCCATCGGCCATCACTTCCAACACGTAGCTGTCACCACTTCTATCGGTAATAATCCAATGAAGCGGCACGGGTCCGTTTATCCCTAGCCCCTTGACCGATACAGCAACAATATTCAGTTGCTCAACCAGCCTTGCTAAAGAACCACAACTCTCTGCATTCCCTAAAATCCAATTAAGGACTTCATGAGGGGCAATGTTAACTTTACCGGCTTGAGGTTTGTCAGCAAACTTTGCTTCATCGCTGAAATAAAGGGCAGCGGCGCTCACCCCTTTTTCATTTACGCCGTCGACTAATATGTAGTTACCAAGCGCTCGACCAGCCCCCACAAAACCATACTTCATTGAATACTCAAAACCGTCCACATCACTTGGAACCGTTTGATGACGGGGCATCACAACGGGACGCCCCTTTAATTCAAACCCAAAATCCATCGTCCGGGCTAAGAAATTGTCGCCAGTTTCTGATAAAAATGTGACACTTGTACACATTGTTGACCACTCCTTTGATACATAGTGTACAAGTCCCAAGACAATTTGCCAATAAACCAATGTCATGCCGTACTTGAGAGATAACTAGATTCAGGCAGGAAGCGCCACGCTTAAAAGAAGCACCATTCTTGCCTGAATTTAAAAAGCCTCGCACTGTACTTCAAAACAGTTCCCGCTTCAGCCGAATATCATCGGCCGCCGTAATCTGGCGAATTACCCGACAAGGATTGCCTACTGCCAACGAATTCGCTGGAATGTCGCGTGTGACAACACTACCAGCTCCGATAACCGAACCATTACCAATGGTCACGCCGCCAATCACGGTTACGTTGCTGGCAAGCCAACAATTGCTTTCGATCGTAATCGCCTTCGCATACTCTTTGCCGGGCAACGTTGGGTCGGGAACAAAATTACGATCCTGATACCGCAGTGGGTGCATCGGGGTTACCAACGTGACATTGGGGCCAAACAAAACATCGTGCCCAATCGTGACCGGCCCGCTATCAAGAATTGTAATATTGGTATTGCCGTAAAAACGTTCACCAATCGTTGTGTGGTCGCCATAATCAAAAAAGATCGGTCCTTGAAAATAAATACGGCCAGTCGTATGTGGCAACAATTGTTTCAGTAACGCATGGCGCTTATCATCCTCATCATCAAACGTATCATTATATTGCTTGCACAGCCGGTGGGCTAATCGCTGACGATCTAATAATTCCGGGTCGCGAGGATTGGTAAGCTTTCCAGCTAGCATTCGTTGTCGCTCATTCATGTGCTGCCTCCATAGTAAAATTAGGACTAATGTTTTGGTTAACTGACTTAGTCCAAGTTACGTGCGTTTTTATTACGTTAGTTATTAATGTTTATTCAACCAAGATTCACTGGCAGCGATCAAGAAACCCTGCTTCATTTATAAGTAACCTTCACGAATTGCTTATTGGCGGTCATGTAGCCGCCCGCCACCTGCAAGCGTTTCGTCCCTGACTGGCTCAGTGATGTTGGGTGGCTGTACGTATAGCCGGTCACTTTTATTCGGCTACCCTTTTTGAATGAACCGTTCCGCTTAGTCAAATTAGCGTCCTGATACCGGTTAATCGGCCGTTTAACGACAACTTGTTTAGGCATCTTTTGGCGCCCCATCTGGACCAGCTTACGGTTGCCAGTGATGTAATTGCCGTCAGCTAGTCGATAGCGCGTGGTTAAACGATGCTTAACAATTCCCTTAACCTTGAGAACTTGTCCTTGCTTGAAATGCTTCACTTTGCGGGTTAGATTCTGGTCCTGGTAGGCATTAATGCCCTTTGGATTAATGACCGTCAGCCGTGAATGGCTTGTCTGATAATAAACTGGGCGAACGTATTTAGCGTTAGCGGTAATCAAGCCGGTCATTCCCGCGCTTGAACTGTCATGGTTCACGTCACGAACTTGGTAACGCAGCCGACCAGCTTTTGAATACTGTACGCCATCGATGACAAACATCGGCCGAAAGACTCTTGGCTTTTTAACGTAGCCAACCTTTCGCTCAGACTTTTTAAAATCAGCATTTTGATATAAGTAAATCTTTTTTAACGCATACACCGCCGTTTTGGTTGCCGCAGCACCTTGAGTCGTCGTTTCCCCAAGTTGAGCTGGCGTCAACGGTATTTGCGGTTGACTTGAGACGGTTGGCTGGGTTCCTGATTCAGTAGTCGTCATCTCACCAGTTGGGTTTTCCGGGATGGCGTTTTTAGTATAAATCAATCTGAACGTTTGCGCTTGATCGCTAATCGTACCGACCGCTGCTGGTTCATATCCCTTAAACGTATAGCCCGCAATTGCGAGTTTGTATTGACTGGTTGACAAATCAAACGCTTGTCCCAGCGAGCCGGTAATCGTTTGCGGCGCATGAATTTGATTACCTTGCTCATCTACATAATTGACAGTCACCGATTTGGCTACCCGCGGTGTGATTGTGTACGGCAGAAAGTACGTCAATACTGGGAACGGATTACTTTCATTGTTGCCCAAGAAATAACGGTACTGACCAATCATATAATAGGTATCTGGATTACGGACAACCGTGGCCGATGACCCCCAGGGATCAGTCGTGTCCATACTGGGCTGAATTTGCGGCGCCAAGCCACTGTAGTCGATATCATCACCATTTATAGTCGCTTTGCCCGGAGGAACGTTTTTGCCAAAGATACCATTGCGAAATACCTGAATATGCTGGTAAGGCGAGCTTGCTTCCACGGGAAACCCACTGGCAGTCGTGCCCGTGCCAATCCATTTTGGATCATAGGGTTGGTACGGCTTGATATTAGTAGTTTCAGTATTTTGTGGCAGTGCGTTTTTGAACGGTGCTTGCCAAGTGTATGAATTGTCTGGCAAATCCACGGCCGGTAACACGACCACTTGATTCAAATAATTAAAGCCATTGGTATATTGCTTAGCGTTCAAGACATTCAGGTTTGTAATGCAATTTTCGTTAATGTATAAAGTTGTCACGTTTGGCAACTCCGCGATTGGCGAAATATCCGAAATTCGATTGCCGACTAAGTCGATGTAAGTGAGCTTCGTTAGGTTTTTGAGCGGTGAAAGGTCAGTAATATCGTTGTGATAAAATCGATGACCATAGCCATAATTGACGCTGATGCTTAGCTTGGTTAAGTTAGTGGCGTATTCGATTCCCCTTAGCGAATAGTTGCCGGGATTGATTGGTCCCAAGGTGCCATTACCGCCGTCAACCGGTTCAGTGGCGTCGCTGTCTGCTTTTGTCCCAATCGGCCACTGGAGTGCTTTCAATTGCGCCAGATCCGCTTTAAAACTCTCAAGCGTAAAATCACTCAGTTGAAAAGCATTCGAGACAATCCCCTCACGCTTTAAATTTAGCAATACCAACAATTGTAATTTCTGATTAGGCATTATCTCGTTGATTGCCTGCTGGTCAGCGGCCGTGTTCGCTCGGGCAATGATTGCCACCGGATAACGCGTATCAATACCAGCTACTGCCATCGAAAAAAGCGGCAGCATGCTTGCCAGTAGACCAACAATTAACTTTTTGTTACTAACCATCACGATGACCCCCCCATCCATATCTTCAATTTAATATTATCATAGAAAAGTTATGGGTTGGTGTTGGAACCCTCTTATTAACTAATGAACCTCCCCTCGAGAAATTGATTGCTGATTTTCATTGTTTTTGATATACTTAAAATTAATAATTTGGCGATGACGTTCGCCTAATACTCGCATAACGAATGAGTTGATGACGTCTACCTCTATTCAATCTGGGGTAGGCGTCTTTTCTATTGGGCTTAGGCCATCGAATAAGCGTTACAGTCAATTGGCTAAGCTTGGAAGTGCATGTTTGCCAAGACTGATACGGCAATTTCTAAGTCCTCGGAGCCACACACTTTATACAAAAAGGAGTCATTTGATGCATTTAAATTGGAATAAACTTAGCCAAGTGACTGCCGTTTTTAGCGGCGGCATGCTTGGTGGCGGACTGCGTTATGAAGTTGGTAATTGGTTAAATGTGAATACCTTGACCAGCACGACGTTAGCTAACGTTATCGGCTGCTTTTGTTTAACTTTCACAATTTATGGTTTGGACTTGGTGATCGACCTGCCCGAGTGGTTGATTTTGGGATTTGGAACCGGCGTAGTAGGCGCCTTCACAACTTTTTCAACGTTTGCACTCTTATTCATGCAACAGGTTTTCCAACATCCCACTCAAACTTGGTTGTTTTTACTTCTTAACCTGGTTGGCGGCTTCATAACCGCGCTAATTGGTTACCTGGCCGCCCGACTCATGGATCGAGGTAAAGGCATATGGTAATCTTAGAAGTTGCATTAGGAGCTGGCGTCGGCGCGGTCATGCGTTATTTAATGACCATGATTGGCAAACATTATTGGCCCAAGCTGCCCTTTGCTACCATGATCATTAACGTTATCGGCTCCTTATTTGCCGGTTTCTTAGCAGGCACCCAGGTTAGCGGCAACTGGTCATTATTTTGGTTAACTGGTGTTTGTGGTGGCTTTACCACATTTTCAACCTTTACGACTGATACCTTCGTTTTGCTGAGAAATAAGCGTTGGCGATTAGCGATTATTTATTACCTGGGAACTATTGGCTTAGGACTATCAGCGATTGTCATTGGGCTTTATTTAGGAAGCCTAGCGGGTTAGCTCTTAATTTAGCTAATCGAAAAAGGCCAACCGTTAATTGTGGTTGACCCTCTGTCATAGAAATTGTTTAATTAATCGGCAATTAAGCAGCCTAGCGTTATCTCGCAGCCTATTTCGTAGTTGATGAAGCAGCTGAACTTACGCTAGAACTTGCTGTGGTTGTTGAATCGGTACTTGTCTGGTTAGCTGAATCTTGGCTTCCCGAAGACAAGTTATTGCTAAGATACTTCTTCGTAAAGGCAGTATTGTTTGTAAAGGCGCTATCCACGTGTAATTTATTAAAAGCGTCATAATTATCCGTATACCCATCTAACGTATAAACATCCGTCAAGAAACCATGACTGTGCGCCAGATTAATGACAGCTGGAGATACTTTAGCGACATTAAACGATAAGAACGTAATGTAATTTGGGGCTAAGTTAATTTGAGATTCATAAGAGGTGTCATCCGTACCAGGAACCAGCCAGAGCAGCGGAATATTAGCGTCACCATCTAAGCTATGAATCTTCTTGAGGCCAAACAGATCCACATCTTGGATAATGACATTGTCTTCCATATGATACTGACGCAGCTTGTCACTCAAAGCTTGTTCAGTATTCGTTGACCAGTCGTTTGTATCCTTCTTCGTTTCAATAATGTAATGAATATTGCGGCCGTAATGCTGAAAAACTTCATCCAAAGTATGTAACTTTTCACCATTTAACAGCTTAACTTGGTCCAATTGGCTGCTGGTCGAATCACTAATATTAATCGAATCGCCGGTTGTTCTCTCCAAATTATCGTCGTGAGAGACATAGAGCTGGCCATCTTTGCTTAACCAAACATCTTGTTCGATAAATTTCGTGCCGTCTTTAATTGCTTCATCGTAGCCATCAAAGCTGTGCTCCGGGCTGGTTGACGGACTGCCACGGTGCGAAAAAATGAGCGGATTGTTTTGGTTAGTTTGTTTTAGAATATCGGCAACTGATGGTAAATTAGTCTTTGCAGTTTGGGTTGCCGTAGCAGTGCCATCGGCGAACGCCGGCTGATAACTCACGAACCCCATTACTAATAACGAAGTTGAAACCATCAACCAGTATGATAACCGATGAAAGATCCTAAAACCCAACCTTTTCTTCAACATGAATCTACCTCCTAATGTAGTCAAGTGATATAAGAACGCATCAATGCTTTCTTATTCACCAATAAGGCTACTGCACGGATGTAAAGTTGGTGTTGAAAATTCGTAAAAATAGTGAAAATATTTTGGGAGCAGGTTGAAAACATAAGAAAGAATTGAATCAATATTGTAACTATTATATGCGGAGGTTGATTGCAATCGAAAGTATATGCG
This sequence comes from Lentilactobacillus fungorum, assembly GCF_016860605.1. Taxonomy (GTDB): domain Bacteria; phylum Bacillota; class Bacilli; order Lactobacillales; family Lactobacillaceae; genus Lentilactobacillus; species Lentilactobacillus fungorum. The sequence goes on along the minus strand of NZ_BNJR01000016.1, from coordinate 101,598 downwards.
GAGGTTGATTGCAATCGAAAGCTGCTTGCATTATTAAGAAAGAGATTTATCCTTGATTGATAGATTAATTATTAAGAATTATCTTAGTGGTGCCGCAATTCAGCGCATTTTTTTAGCTAATAGCTACCTATAATCGACAATGCATAAAGAATATTAATCACCCCAGAAACCAACCCAATGATGGCAATTGTTTTGTTAGTTCCTTCCAAATGACGATTGAGTGCCAAAATTGAGAATACGACCGCTAAAATGCCAACAACCCCCCAGAAGTTCAACAGCCAAGAAATGCCGCCGAAAATGACTCCGAGGAGGGCAAAATGATCTAACGGCGCCTTTGTGGTCTGTGGATTGCCATCATTTGTTTGGCTGCGGCTACTGGATTGCTGTGGCGATGACTTTGAGCCTGAATCAGTGTGATCGGTAGATGAATCGCGTTTTTGGGCAAACCGAGTAGTGTTTAACGGAGCCCCGCAATTAGGGCAGAACTTTGTCTCAACTGATACTTTTTGACCACAGTGAGGACAAAATATTGTCCCGGTTAACTCTTCTGTATTTTTCATGGCTGACGCCTCCTAACGTGTGATGACTGAAATATTCCGGGTTACCTATGAAAGATTGGCCGTTCAATCAAAATCGGTGGTCATTTTTAATACACCCACTTATCAACCTGCGAACCCCAATCCCCTGTCACATATTTCATCTTGGTAAAGTAACACCAAGTCCGAAATGGCGGCGTTTTATCGATGCCGCCTTGATGATCGGTATGATCAAAATATTCCAATCCCCAATACCGTTTATGATTAGAGAGGACGAAATGTCGCGGCCTGACTGTCTCAACTTTCAACAGATTAGCCTCTCCTTGCGGCCCAAAGGTGTAAGCCCCTTTCACATTTGCTGGCCGAATGAAATAATTGTCATTCACAAAGTCTTGGCGATACCAGTACCGGCTACCAACCTTGCGACTATACTCATAAACCGAGTGCAACGTGAAATGCAGCTTGTAGTAGTACTCACCACCAAACGGACCAGTATGCCTAGAATACCAATTGTTGAGCCCGCAATACTTTCGGATTGGTGTAAATTTTGGCAGCCGCAGGAATGCTTTTAACAGCAGGCCCAATTAAACCGATTCCTGTGGAAATACATAATAGCGTACAAACTTTGTTAAAATTCATCAGTATCCCCCATTTTCACTGAAAATTTTCTTATATGTATGCCGCTAATCTCCTCTGAGACTTCAGCAGCATTAACCTATCTCGCCAGAATTGTCATCCGGGCATAGTGCTTTTCAAACGATTGGCGCTCTTTAAAATGCAGTCGATGTTTGTTCACATAATGCACAATATAATAATCTGGTTGACCAGTCTGTGAAAAGATGAATTTTAACTGGTACCAGTTAGGCTTAATAACTCTATATTTGCCCCGATCGCTGCCATGCCAAACTCGCAAAGAAGATTTCCATTGAATAGTGTACTTGGTAATTTTCATTGGCAAGTTAGGGTATTGGTTGGTCGTGATGTAGTGACCTCTGATTTTTGCCGGGGTGCCAGTACGCCAAGAACTTGCCATTACCGGGTCTTGAAAAGTGGTCGCAAAACCCGTTAGTAGGCCGAGTGTGACTAATATTGTAAATAATGCTTTTTTGACTTTCACCATCACTCTCTCCTCAGTTAGAACTTTTTCTTACTTAATCTCAGATTTAGAATGAAAGAATAGCCACCGCCCAAACTTTCTATCCCACGCCTGGATACAGTCGTTCCCATTTACTACCATTCGAATGACCAGAATAAAGCGCATGTTTTTTATTAGACCAATGAAGGGCGAATGATATTGAGTTGACACCTTTACGCCCTGCAACCCAAACCACATCACGATTACTGAATCGCTTTCTTTTAATTGGACCATAGTACCAGTCGTAACGAGTCTTTTTACCACCATGGTTTTGCCAACCACTGTTACGCATTTCAAAATACTTTCCATGGAGCCAAAGCGTTACGCCATGCTTTTTTTGTGTGTGCCAGTACCCCAGTGCATAAGAAGGAAACGTCGAGTGAATACCATATCGATAAACGTAGGCAGTAGTAGATTCAGTCGGCGTCGACCAAGGCTGCAAACGATATCCTTGATACTTGAAATAACTATAGATCCATCCCTTTTGGCCAATTGCCTTAGCTCGAAAATAGTACAAACCATTTTGCTTCTTATACTGAGCATGATAGCCGCCATCGCCTGTAATTCGATGTTTCTTAGTTGTCCAAGAAACCCTACCTGAGTGATATGCAGTGTTCATATCATATCGAAACGTGGACCTGGTAAACGAATAAGTCCCATAGTGCCAATATTCTTTCGGGTCATTTTGGCCAAAGGGAAAATGAACCCGCTTTTCGTGCCAATTTCCCCTGAAACATTTAGGGGTGCCGTTGTGCCATGTTGCGGCCCTTGCATTATTAGGGATGCTATTCGTAAAAAGGATCACCGCGCTAAGTGTAAAAGCTTCTAAAACTCTTTTCACCTTTTTTACCATAATTACTCCTGTAATTTAGTGATATCTTTAGCTAATGTATCGGCAAAATTAGAAGCCGCAAAATGCAGATCAACGTTATCCTGCTCACTCGGATTATTATTCAACCCATACAACCAATCATCACTTCCAACATGCATATCTTGGGTATCATCAGGGTTGTTGCTTGCAGCAACGGCCTTATTCATTGTATCTTGATAATTATCGTATAGGGAATCCAATTTTTCTCTATCAAATGAACTGAAACGATCCTTAAACAAATCATAGAATTTTCCGATTGTCGCTTCATCCGTTAAACTCAGATCATCCGGATCTACATAATCGTTACCAATTTCTCTAATAATCGAACTAATATCGCGGTATGCATTTTGTACACTTACGTCATTCATTTTCGATAAATATTCCCCTCTAGAAGTCGAATCCATCGTATTAATAATGCCAATCATGGCACTAATGTCTGATTTTTCTTGATCATAAGTTTTAGCCTTAGTCAAATTCCCATGCCATGTCCAACCAGATACAGTCTTGGATTTGTTAAAGACGTAGTAATAAACAGATTTAACTCCATAGGATTTCTTAACGGTCGTCGCCTTATTGGTGTAAAAGGTTGTATGGATATAATTTTTGCCGTTGTGAAGACGAACTTTTAGCTTCGGTGAACTGTAAAGATACCCTTGGGTAATATTGTAAGGTTGCGTATTATCCATCTTTTTTGACGAGACGATTTTGACTTTGCTGGCCGCTTGAGCATTTGAGCCATTAGGAGACACAAACATCCCTACCGCCATTGATGCAGCTAATAGTCCTATGTATGTCATTTTTGAATTTGTTGATTTTGTCATTGTTACCCCTCCGAAAAGTTTTTTCACAACTAACTTCTTCTAGTACAACGATCTAATACTTTCAATGATTTAGGATTAAAGCTCATCTCCCTTAAAGGCTAGCTTCACTATTTTAGTGCTCAAACTTATACTAACCTTAAGATCCCAATCTCCTGTCACATATTTTGGTGAGTTAATCCATAATTTACTTGTCTAAAAGCAAATTAGTGCTTTTTTTCACAAGTACACTGTCCTTATGAAAAGCATTAAATGTAAGCCAAATTGTTCGAATTAAAATGCATATCATTTGCAATCGCCTGCCGAACCGCTTTAACAAATTCTTGTCCCAAGGAGATATCAACGAGTTGAGTGTCAGAATCATTAGACTCTGCAGGGCCGAAATACATATCGCGAATATTTTCATTAATATTTCCGTTCCAACGAACATGAATACAGTTCACGGCATTTCCTAAGTCATCATGACCTTTAATGAAACTAATTCGGTTCAGAGACATTGCAATCATATTACGATTATATTTACCTCGTGCAGGAGAGTAATAGAAGATATGATGGTTTGTGACATAAAGAGTTCCGTTTCCAAATATTGACCAGTCCTTATGAATCTCATCGTCTGAAACATTAAAAGTCACGGCTGTATTTCCCGACTGTTGGGTCATATATACGGGATCTTCTTGCCACTCGCGAATTGAATAATATAAAACGTTTGTTTGACAATATAAAACAACTTCATCAGGTTGCAAATATGCAGTTTCTTCACCATCCATATTAACGTGACTGTTCAATGAAAACAGAGGATCATTCATATTGATAATCTCATTATCATACACATATCGATCAATGACATCTTCATATTTTGAATAATTTTGAGCTCCATAGTAATACCTATTACGATTGTTTTCAGTATCGCTATTATTCAGCCAAACTTCACGTTTATATTCAAGAAATACGGTTATGGCAACTATACTAAACATCATAAAATTTCCACTGGTCAAGTCATAGAACAAGTCTCCGGGGAAAAAGCCAAGAATTGTAACAAGTATTATAACTACAAAGTAACTAACGATAAGCTCAACAAAAATCATGCCAAGCGTTGAAAAATTGATCCGGGGCCCTGATACCACACGATATGGGACTTTCCCCTTGCTTTCACCTTGAAAGATAGATTGATCTTTTTTCGAAACGTTAGGTTTCTCATCCATTGATTGCTTTACATCATCTGCATTTTTCATCTTCACATCCTTTTCAACATGCCGTTCACCTTTAGATTGAAAATTATCGCTAAATTTAAACCCACATCGCGGACAAAAATTGGCACTGCTATCAACTTGTGCGTTGCATCGAGGACACTCTCGAATTCTCTTGTCCAACCTAACCCCTCCTTCACAATTCAACATTTCATTCACACTATCCGTAAGTTTTTTCTTGGTCAATGAGTGGAACGTTAAGCTACCAAGTCAGCAAAAGCTCTGATGGGCCTATTAATTATTTATTTTAATCTGACAATTGAGATTTTAAAATTAGTTACCTACCCAAAAAATATTCCCAGTGCTTAATTCGAGTGTAATCATAGCTGTGTCTCATCTTTTGATGCAAATAAACCTGGAAATTGCCACCATTGTAATAGGTTTTCAATACATGGGTTTTCTTACCAAAAATGTATAGATGTGCTGACCAAACTTGTGGAATTGATAAGTAATCGTACTTGGATTTACTATTCAACCAATAAACATTATGAGAACCCTTGCGACCTTTTTTTACAATTTTTATTGCTAATTGATGCCATCCGTTCATATGTGGCGCGTAGACTCGATAACTATCAATTTTTCTAGCTAAACTTTCATGATAGGTTGAAACTGAATGCGCACAAATATTCATAACTAAATATCCATAGCTCCCCTGATATTGATACCAACGCCCTCTAATATTCTTGGCAGTTGTATAAGTACTAGCTTGTACTTGAGTGCTATCACCTAATATCATCAAGCCAACTCCAAATGTCATCATTACCCCTGTAACTAGTGTTGCTTTCAAATTAAGTATCTTCATTGCATTAGACCCTCGTTATTTATTTTTTGATCGCAATAGAATAAAGTCCGCCAAATTGCGGTCCGCTGTAACTAATTAGCACCTTATGCCTATGTCCCAAAACATTTCTAGTTGTTATTCGATAATAATTTGGATGCATTGTCGCACCAGCTGCCCCATGTAGTTGCCACCAAATTGAATAACGACCATGGCCAGCGCTATAAATTGGATTCGAAATCCGAACCCGCTTAGTTGTCGGTGCCCAAGTTGCCAAATTGTACAACTTTCTTTTTAACTGGTGATGCTTATTGTGATAATAGTAGTAAGATGTCGTTGCCGTGTAATGAATTGTGTCATAATATTGGCGGCCATTTGCTGAATATTCCTTCCACGCGCCCCGCATATTTTTGGGAACCGTTGCTAATTCAGTTGCCGCAGTTGCAGGCGTGCTGGCAAATCCCCATCCCAACCCTAAGGTTAATGCTACCGTTGCTAATACTAGTTTTAAGCTTTTCATCTTGTAACCCCCTTCAAATTGCTTTTGACTACCTCAAATCCAAAGTTTCTAAGACTTTCAAGTTCTATCGATATGCTGCAAACCACTTGCCATATTGCTTTATGTGACCTTTTTTAGGCTGAAAATCACTAACATCGATGGACTCCTGTTGCGTAAAGCCCACGTATCTACTGAAACTTAACTGATCCTCAACTAGGCTTGGATGAAACGTCGTTAAGCACTGATATTTAGTTTTGCCTCCAACCGGAACGAGGTAAACTAAATATGTCGTATTAGGGGAATTCCTGGCATAAACGACATAAACTGGTAGATATTGGCCTCTAAATTTGTAATTAAAAACGTATCGCTTAGTTTGGGGATTCTGAATAATTTCTACGCCATCTTCTTCATCCGAATCGTCTTCGCCCCCAGTTTCCCTTTCATAAGTTTGAGTAATTTCCGCGGTTGTACCAACTGGCGTTTCATCTGACGCATAAGGTGTACTCAGCCCTTGCGGTAAATCAGGTTCAAAAATTGCGGTGCTATCTGCCCGACTGATACCTCCTAGAACCAATTCGTCCCGTGATAAGTTTTCAAAATCTTAAAGGATTTGTGTGATTTGAACTTGGCACTAAATTGGTAATAAGGCTGTCCATAATGACCATATCTGCCACCCATCACGTGCCAATCAAAGCCACTCGTACCGCCATATAAAATCCTAACGACCTGACCTTTGTGTAAGGTTGAATATGGGTACTCACGATTCTGATAAGAATACTTGCCAAAGACTACCATGTTAACTTCTGTTGGCTTAACTATTCGAACTTTGTATTCGTGACCAACATAATGTTCTTCCCAATATGCATAGGCCGGCTTGGGCGCTAATCCAATCATTGCCAATCCTGACACTGCTGCCAGTGTTGCTATTCCTGTTTTAAGTCCTCTCATGTGATTTATCCTCCAACAAGTTAACAATTTAGTAAATTCGAACCATATGTTCTAGCTTAGTGAAATATCCTTTCCCAGAGCTATCAATGTTTCCGGTATTTGCATAAAGGTGGTTCTTAGAAGTCCTAACAATCTTAAGTGCATAGCCATACTTTCCTCGAACTACATAGGTATGCCCAGAATGCTTATAATGGCAACTTTTCAATTTCAAATTATACTGATAACCGTAAAATTTTACCTGAGTCCGATAAGTTTTAAAGCCCTCATACCGATGCAGACCATTTTTACCCCACTGATTACCAATTTTTACATATTTAGGACCCAACTTAGTCCTATAAAATGTATTTCGTAAAAATCCAGGAGTTCCTTTATGCCAACTTGATGCATTAGCAGCTGCGCTAGAAGCTCCCAATCCAAGTCCGGCGGTCAATAAAGCTGTTGCAATAATTGTCTTAGTTTTCATGTGATTACCCCTTTCAATTAAACATTTAAAACATCGGACATCATAGCTAATTAAAGTCGCCATTTACGACAGCTCGCTGTCCCCTATCGAAAGCAGCTTGAGCTCCACTGTAATTAGATTTGAGGTCATCAATACTGTACCCCTTATCTTCGGTACAATATTTCAACATGGCACTATCAGATTTCGAGTCTAGGGTGTGCTGATATATGTTGCCGTTGTCATCCTTATGCACTCCAATTGCCTCTAACCAATACGAGCTATTGGAAAAATCATCAGTCTTAATTATGTACACGTAATGATTTTTGAACCTGAACACATAATTGCCATGACGTTTGTTTTTCATGACGAATACTCGCTCAACATTAGTGTCCGTGTAGTCACCGTTATTATCTTCACGAACGGAAGCAAGTTCCATATCAGCTGGAATACTATCGTCATTTACCAGCGCATAACCCATCACTGAATCAGCATCCTGATACCCCCGTGGTTGCCATGGCCGCTCCTTGATAATAAAGAAAGCCCCAATCAAGGCAACAACAATAATGGTTTTCCACCCCGTACTTAAATTCTTAAACATTGCTTCTCCCTCATTTCTTGAACTGATGACCACATTGGGGACACCAATTAGCATCTGCGCTCACTTTAGCATTACATGATGGACAGACCTTCATGTGTTTCCCATCAACAATAAGTTGCTCAGATTGGGGCTTGTGAGTTGAAGAAGATGGCATAACTTGATTAGAAGATTGTTCACTCTTCTTAGCTTTGTCAGGAAACAGCACATCTAAGATTAAAAAAGCGACCATTCCAACAACGGTTTTCATAACAAAACCATAATCCGGCATCATCATATAAATAAGCCAAACTATTCCGAACTTCACCCATCCATTCATTACATTGCCCTCCCCAAAAATGGTCAGTTCCTCACGCCGAACGCCAGCCATCAATTTTCTGGATTGTTTTATAATTCAAATAGTTTTCCACTGTCGCCGTATCAATTGGCTTGACAAGTAACCCACCAACATTCTGCTTGTCATATCCCGGCATTTTTTTGAAAGTAATACATATAAAATACTTGGAGTAGCTTTGATTATCCAATTCATTTTCCCAATACATCTTGTACAGATAAAACCAGTAAGTATTCCCATCGTCCATTTTCAATCTAAAGGTTGTTGAATCGTTATCGGTATTTCCAAGTAGATAAACCTTAACCTTGGACGTACCAGTCCCGCCAAGTGCATTTACCACAGACTGGGATTCTTTTACAGTTGAAACCGCATCATCGATACCTTTATAGGACTGTGGCGGCGTCTCATTGGTATCATTGTTAGCGCGATCACCGCCATTATCACAACCGGCCAAACTAATTATTGTAATGATTAGTGCTAAAATACTAACCCAACTTTTTCTTTTTTCCATCGTAAACTCCTCGTATGAATGTTATGTATCATAGTTAGCTAAGCCTTTTAAGGGGGCGCGTAATTATCCGATTGATATGATAATACCAACCACGCCACCGACTTAATTTAGTGCCAATAGCTTCAGTTAATCATTTCAATTTCCGTCTCAACTAATAAGCATAATGACTGTGATGCTTAGATATATGGTCGCCGTAGCACTCGCTATACGCTACATAAGCATCTTGCGAGCACTAACTATCAACCACTCCGGCAACACCCCATCACAAAAACAGCTGCCCAAATCGCCCCTGCTCATGACTTCTATCTCAATGGTTTTTGAGGATTCTAACCCTCATGTTAGCCTTAACTTATACTCTAGTACAATGTGTAAACTTTTACAAGAAGCACTTCTGCAAAGCCCAAAATTCCTCTAAAGTCGCTTGTAGACAACGATAGAGGAGATTATACGATGAATAAATTTAGTATCGGCGACATTGTTAAGCAACGACGCAAGCAACTAGGAATGACCCAGGATCAATTAGCAGAATTAAGTGAACTATCAATCAACTTTCTCTCAAAATTTGAAAATAGAGGTAAGCAAAATATTAGTGTCACCACTTTGCTTAAACTCGCTGATGCCTTAAGGTTGGAGCCGATCGACTTACTGAAAGGCGTTCCAACGGTAATTGGGACTAAGCAGTCCTCTCAAGAGCAACTGCTTTTGAAAAAATTACATGCGATAGAGGACACAAAGCGAGATCGATTGATTGATGCTTTTATGAAGCTAATTGACATTATGGATGAAGATTAGGCAAAACTACCCCTTGCTTTTACAGTTGAACTGAGCTTATTAAAGAACCCTCGGCATTGAATCAACACCGAGGGTTCTTTAATTCACTATTGAATTAGTAGTTACCTTGAATAACTAGTTTTTTATTAGCTGTCATATAATAACCGTTGCTCAATTGATAACGAGTGGTTAGATTATGCTTAACAATCTTCTTAACCGTAAGTCGGGTCCCTTTCTTGTAAGTCTTGGCTTTGCCGGTTAAATTCGTATTTTTGTATGCGTGAACCCCTTTGGTAGAGATCACAGTAACTTTTTTGTTTTTAGGCATGGTCTGGTAATAAACGCTAACAACATACTTACTGTTGGCGGTAATGTAGCCAACCTTATTAGCCGTCTTTTTGCCGTGGTTAACATCGCGAACTTTGTATCTTAATGCCCCGTTGCTGGCTCGCTTAGTTCCAAGAACCACGAACATTGGCCGGTTAACGCGCTTAGCTTTGGGATAAGTAGCTAAGCGTTGTGTCTTCTTGAAGTTAGCAGTCTTGTACAGGTAAACCGGCTTAACAGCGTATACGACAGAACCTTTGGTAACTGTTCCGGTTGATGCCGCAGCTTTATTCGTTTGACTTGGCGTCGTTACGGAATTATTGGAACTGTTGGTTGTCGGTGTTGTGCTGGTAGTAGCATTATTAGTACTTGAGCTAGTACTTGAACTATTAGTGCTTGTACTATTAGTGCCAGTGCCATTAATTACAGTCCCGCCATTATTTGGTGTTGGCGCTGGCGTTGGCTTTTGACCAACCGTTACCTTAGCCTGTTCGGAAAGACCATCATAGGCGTATGTAACCGTGTAGGCCGCACCTGCATCCTTGGTATCAACTTTATCAGCGTGCTTATAATTTGCATCAGTCAATGATACATCAACATTAGCGGCAGCTGGATCGATTGTCTTACCATCTACGTCCAACAGCGCCGTAATGCCATTATACATTTGCTTATACCAATCACTGCCATAGTCAACAGTGAAGTCCTTAACAGTGAGTCGTGACCCAACCGTTACTTTAACCTGTTTGGAAATCCCCTGATAGGCGTATGTAACTGTGTAGACTGCACCTGCATCCTTGGTGTCAACTTTGTCAGCCGGCTTGTACTTTGCATCAACCAATGATACATCAACGTTAGCAGCTGCTGGATCGACCGCTTTACCATTTGCATCTAATAGTTTGGTAATGCCATTATACATTTGCTTATACCAATCACTGCCATAAGCAACAGTGAAATCTTTAGCTTCCATGGTTGCTTGCTGTTGAGCAAGTGTTCCCGTAGATGACATTACAGGATTAACCGAACTTGCAGCAGAAGCATTTGTGACGCCCCCAACAGCTAGACCAAGTGCGAGGGCTCCGGCAAACGTAAGCGCCCCTCGAACGACGTGCCGATGCACATCATGAACCTTTTCTATCATAAAATAATACCTCCTCAAATATGTTTAACATGCTCAAAAGCACTCCATTATTATAGCACCATAATAAAACTAAATATATATTACTAGAGTAAATATTTGTGATTTTGTTTATAACTTTGCCCATTTAACTTGAGCGTTATTAATCAACAGATATTTGTATCAATGCTTAGATCTTTAACAAAACCAGATACCTACAGTATCTTTTCACCACGCCGCCCTAACCAACCCTATCAGTATTACCGCGATTCCGGTAAGCAAAACGGTGCTAATTAAAACTGCATATCCACTGCTTTGTCTGTGTCTGGTGCGCACTTTGGGTAAGCCAAAAACGCCCTTTCGACTGTCATTTTGGTTGGTAGCCAAAACGATTATATCGAAAGGACGTGGTTCACACTAAAGCATTTTTACCTTCAAGCCACCCGCCAACTTGGTCATTCATTGGGTTAACCTCACCAATTAAATTCTTCCGCATAAAGATGGCCTGCTGGAACCCCGTACTTTTTGAAGACGCGTTTCCAATGACGCATCATGCCACTGGGGCCGCCAATGAGAAATAGTGAGTTGGTTTGAAAATCCTTAGGCAGCCGCCGCAACACTTCAGAATCTACAAAGCGGCCAACTTGCTGATAAGCTTGAAATTTACCCCGACGCTGCCAATCCATGATCTTTTCTGGGTACAATAGATCTTCAGCGCGATGAGCCGTGTAAAACAAAGAAATCACACGATTGGCGTTAGCTTCCATCATTGAAAGCAACGGCACGATTCCAACTCCGCCAGCAATAATCACGATATTTGTGAACTCAGACCGTTCATTTAAAAACTGCTGGTAGCGGCCATAGCCCCCAACCACCCGAACCGGCGTCCCCTCGGGGATATTAGCCAACGCCTTGGTAAAATCACCATCACCCCTTATTGCTAATTGAATGACATTATTATTCGTGGGTGAATTCACGAGGGAAAAGGGATGTAATTCTTTTAGGCCTTGAATCGTTGGAAACGAAATAAAAACGAAGTCCCCCGGCAATAATTCTAAGTTGGTTGTTAATTTAAGCCTTAGTTCATGCACATTTTCCGCAATTTCCGTATTTTTAATGAGGGTTGCTCGAGGGTACGTCATTGAATCTCGATACTTGGCCCAAACATAAGTGACAAGCGTCAGGACGCTGTATAGGTAAAACCAAATCATAAACGGTTTAATTGCCGTAACGTAGTTGATCAAAATAACATGGATAAATACCAGAACCGTTGCGACTAAATTAAGCCGATGGATCCAAACCGAAACTTCATGTCGAAATATTGGTTCAAACCAAGCTTTAATGCGTTTGATAACCGATATTCGACTTGTTAACCATCCCGCCATAAAAAGCAGCGAATAACCAAGTAGGCCTAACAATAACCAGTAGGCCCAATCACCCGTTGTTTTGATCCAGCCGACTGACTGGGTTTGGCTTTGATGCAGGTAAGCTAAGAAAATCGCTGCAATGCTGATAACGCCGTGAATGAGATACATATCCGGCAGCCCAATCAATCGATCCAGCCATTTAGGCCGCGTACTGAGATAGATGGCGGCTAACATCCAAGCGTATGCGATGGCACCAAAGTAAATCGCCTGAAACTCATCAGAATAAGCTAGTGGCAACCCAGCCGCAAGCGTTTGGATAAGCGGAAGCGGCACCACGAATAAGATGATTGTCCACGTAAGTCCAAGCGCATAATTATAATGCTTCATCATGGCTGGCTCACCCCTTTTGAGAAATGAACAACCCCAAGTTGCTCATCAACGAGAACGCCATTCAACTGATGACGGGCCGCAAGATTCAACAAAGTCTTCGTTCCAGCAGCCATCCCAGCCGTCGCCCAAATATCTGCGAAAAGTAAACTTTCATCCACAATCGTCACCTGTTGAAGTGAACTGGCCTGCCGGCGAATGTGTTCTCCGCGCCGGCTGAGCCCAGAAGTCGCAATGCCGTTATTTGCCAGGTCATATTTGCCAAGAATCTCGCTATCATTCAAGGGATTGGCAATGCCGACTCCCCAGCGAAAGTCTGTGGTGGCCTTAATAGCGGTCATGATATCGCCACCGCCATTCAATGAGACACCAACAATCTCCGGTGTGCGAAGCAGCGGCCGCAATCGCTGATCAAAAATTCGATTAATTGCCCAACCTTTAACCAGCCCGGTTGGGTTATAGTCGCCATCAAAATTAGGGTCGAAATACCCGGCCGTTTCAACTTGAGCTGCTTGAGCCAAAGTAAAAACTTCCGCAAACCTCGCGGATGATTCAAGCAGGCTTAAATCGCCGGCTCGAAATTGAGAAAGCAGTGATGTGGCCTTAAAGGGGGAAAACTCATCATCAATTCTGGTTAAGTCACGGTCGATGTCTTTTCGCACCCTTTGAAATAAGTCAGCAAAGAAAGCCGGCTCTTGCGTTAAGGCAATTCTAATCGTGAATGGAATCGTCATTTTGTCAATGACAGTTGTCCTCAAGAGATAGTTAATTGTTCTCATGCTTTTCACCTACTGCTCTCTTTCTGTTGACTATCTTTTTGTGCTTGATTTAAGGCGTCTTGAAGTGAACCTTTAAAGCCGTTGTATGTTTCGGTAGCACCAGAAACATGTTGAATGTTAGCACTCTGCGCTTTAATTGATTCAGCTTTATAAACTGGTAGTGCCTGGCTATTAATTTGCCTGGAGCGATTTTCTGAATCAGGGTATTTGAGAACATTGACTTTTGTGAGCTTGCCATTTTGGATAACTGCCCGCACTTGGACAATCCCCCATTGTGTTTGAACACTTTTGCCGGTATACGTACCGTTTCGATACTGACCGCCTGATTGCTTTGAAGAAGTCGTTGCAGTTGTTGAAGTCGTAGCAGATGGTTCACTCGCCTCAGAGCTATTTCGATGACCGTTAAAAAATACAATGTAGCTGTCAATCACTACTGCCAAAGCAACGGCAATTGACAACAAATAGCCAATTAATTTTCGCATGAAGTCAGCTCGCCAGCCTTTCATAGTCATTTGATTTTAATTTAGCCGAATTGTACTCTCATGCCGACAAGACTGCCATTAGATAGTACCGCTCTTTAGAAAAAATCAACCATTACGGCCGCATCATTTCGATTTAAGGTTTACGAATGAACTGTGGTTAAAAAAAGGCTCTTCGAACATTTTCTTCGAAGAACCGCTTTTCATTCGCGCCGACTTAATGACTAAGTTTGACTATCAGCTGGCTTCAAAAGAAGTTGCTGATACATGAACATTAGACCACTTCTTAATTTGTATAGAACAAACTCACTCATCGGCTGTCAATAAACGATGTAACAACTCAATGCCCTTTTCACACGTTTGCTGGACAATTTGCGGACTATCGCCACTGAATCGATACTGTTTGGCTTGTTCAAGATTGACAGTTGATAAGCCGATATAAACCGTCCCAACGGGGTTGCCTTCCAATTGATCTGGCCCCGCGACGCCCGTAAAGCTGATGCCAATATCCGTTTCAGCAATTGTTCTGGCCCGTTCAGCCATTTGCTTTGCTGCTAGGGAGCTAACCACGCCTGCCTTATCGATGACCGATTTAGGAACACCCAGCAGTTTATTTTTGGATGCCGTTGCATACGTGATAAAGCCCCCCACATAGACATTCCCGGCTTCGGGTTGCCGTGATAGATTACTTTGAAATTCACCGCCCGTGAGACTTTCGGCACAGGTAATCGTTAATTGCTTTTGATTCAACTGGGCAACTAATTCTTGGTAGTCCATTATGAGCACCTCGCTTTTAATTCTAGTGGATGAGTTAAGTTTGAAACGCTTAATTGATCGTTTCTCATTTAATCATTAATGAGGAAAGGTAGCAATTTATAAGCCTATCCTGCAGTCTGGTTAACCCAAGCAATTATCAATTAATAGCTGCCAAACACCGCTAAATCATCTTAATCAAGCCCACGCCAACTAGCATTAATACAATCCCCAATACTTGGGCCGGTACCATCTGCTGCTTGATTGACCGCCACCAGCCGAACTGCTGAATTAGGATTGAGCCAATTATTTGGCCAATCAACCCCATCATGATGGTTAGCCCCGTGCCAATTTGTGGAACTGCCACAACGGTTACGAAAAGAAATGAGCTACCTAATAGGCCGCCAAGCCAGTTCCATGGCTGCGTGGTTTTAAGCTCACGAATCGTTGGCAGCCGTCTATCAATTAAAAGGGCCACAATGATAATCAAAATCGTCCCAATGAAAAAAGATATAAACGCCGCTTGGCTGGTGGAGTTGAGCAGCGCCCCCAAATGGCCGTTAATTGCCTGTTGCATCGCGGCAAATACGCCAACGATGACACCCCAAATTTGCCAACCAGCCACAGCCGTTCGCTGGTTGTGAGTCACGGCCGAGTCAAACTGCCGTATATCTCGATTTCTGCTGTTTGGCAACACCACCGCGACCAAAACGCCCACTACCAACACCATAATCCCCGTTAGTCGCCATGGTGTCATCGCAACTTTAGCCGTTCCAAACCAACCAAGCCAATCAATAATCGACCCCATCACAATTTGGCCCAAAATAGGTAAAATTGTCGTTTGAATTGCGCCAATCTTAGGGAATAATAAAATATTAGAAGTCAAATAAATAACCCCTAAAACCCCACCGAGCCAAATCCACATTGGCTGGGTTTGGATAAATCCAATGCTTGGAGTAAGCCGCCCACTCATGGTTAACGCTAAAATTCCTAGAAAGAGGGTCCCAACAACAAACGAAATTGACCCGGCAATAAACGGCGAGTTCACGATCCGGCTTAAATCAGTATTAATTGGACTCTGGTTCGACAATAAAAAACCGGCAATTAATGCCATTAACATAAACATCAACATGACGACCACCCTCGAATAACCATCAATCAAGCCCCCGAAACAAGTGCAAACAAAAGCAGCCAACAATTCAGGCCGACTGAATGTTAGCTGTTTGAGAGAGCTTCTCAACGGATTATTAAATTTGACTACGATAATTGATTGTATTGTACACCTATTATTGAGCAAGAAGCCAGATAGCTATTAAGAACTTTTCCAATCTACCCAGCGTTATCGCTTTGCGGCGGCAATCAACCTTATTAAGCGTCCTTTGAGATATCACCTGCAACATCCAGCTTAAAGGCTGCTGGAATTTGGTAAGCATTAAGTCGCTGTTTCCCCCACTCGTACATCTGATCGATAATTGGCAGTAACGATTCCCCAATTTCAGTCATCTGATAAATCACCAATTTTTGATTGTTTCGTTCATAAGCCGTTCGTTTAATTAATTGATCGCTTACCAATTCACGCAATTGATTGGCCAATACCTTTTTGGTTACATGATCAATCAATCGATAAAGTTCGTTGAAGTGCATCTCGCTCACATGCCCTAATTCCCAGAGAATCACTAGCTTGTATTTGCCACTAAACATTGAAAGGGTAAATTCCTTTTCACAGTTAAAATCCCCGTTCGTTAATTTTTTTAACACCGTTTGTCTAATTGGATCTGTCAAATTAATTCTTCCCTTCTATTCCTGTCGGCCATGGGGTCTAACCAGGTTACTTTAAAGATACTTATTTACAACTTTTCATTCAGCCGCCATAATAATGACACTTCACAAAGTATAAAGGAGACCATTAACGATGAAATTACAACTTGCAATTGACCTCGAAGACATTGACGGTGCCATTCGATTAATCGACAAGACAAAAGACTACGTCGATATTTTTGAATACGGGACACCGCTTGTAATTAATTTTGGCTTGGAAGGCCTTGCTAAGGTGAGACAAGCTTTTCCTGATATTACTTTGCTTGCGGACCTTAAAATTATGGACGTGGCGTCATATGAGGTTAACCAAGCTTACCAATATGGTGCAGATATTACCACAATTTTAGCGGCGGCGGAAGACCAGTCAATTAAAGATGCCGTCAAAGCTGCTCGGGATGCTAACAAGCAGCTGTTAGTTGACATGATTGGCATTCACGACATTGCCGCCCGTGCCCAAGCAATTGATGCAATGGGGCCCGATTATATTGGTACCCATACGGGATATGATCTCCAGGCGCTTGGTGAAACACCATTTGAAACGTTTAACACCATCAAGCAAGCGGTTAAACATACCAAGACGGCTGTTGCTGGTGGTATTAAAGTCGATACAGCTGCTCAAATAATTGAGGCCGGCCCAGACCTCTTAATTGTTGGCGGCGGCATTTCAACCGTTGATAACCCAACGCAAGCGGCTCGAAAAATCAAAGAAATGATGCCTAAGTAATAGCAAGCTCACTAAATTCGAGGTGAATCAAATTGGCGCCATTAAAACAAATCATTGATGAACTTTCACAAATGAGCCAACAACTAACAATTGACGATCAATTAATCAATCAGCTAACCATTGCTCATCGCATCTTTGTCTACGGTGCTGGCCGTTCTGGGTTAGCATTAAAAATGTTTGCAATGCGCTTGGCCCAACTTGGCAAACCTGTCGTGGTGGTTGGCCAAATAACTGCCCCGCCCATTCAAAAGGATGATTTATTGTTAGTCGCATCAGGCTCTGGCAAGACGGCGCAAACAAATGCCTTTGTTCAAACAGCTGCAGCGACTGGTGCTAGAACCATTCTTTTGAGTACAAAGTCAGTCAGCCCAATCGCTGAAATTGCAGATCAGACCATCCCACTTGGTGGAAAGGAAAAATACGCAACCCATTCAACTAGCTCCCAGCCGTTGGGGGCGGCCTTTGAACAAATCGTCTTTCTCTATTTGGAAGCCGTTGTTTTGCGGTTAATTTCAGAGTGGCAGATTAGTGAACATGAAATGTCAGCGCGACATGCTAATTTGGAGTAAGAATTTTGGGTAATCTTCTATCAATGCAAAATTCCACGCATCACTTCTATTGATAACATAACAATAAACAGCACTTGATTAAGCAATCAAAACGATCGCTAACCAAGTGCTGTTTTTTGCGATACGCAACTGTTCATAACACATAATCCAGCCAAATGAATCCTTAGCTTATTTCACTTCAACCATTAACAAGCCTTTTATAACCCTTTATTAGCCAAATTTTGCCGGAACCACAATCTTTTCGGGCTTTTGTGGTTTACCTTGAAGCAAATTTGCCATCACTTCTCCCGAACTGGCACCAATTAAATACGGATTTTGGGCAATTAACTTGGTTTGCGGGTCAATATATTGAGCTGTCCCAGTATCAGAAAAGCCAGTTACCGCCACGTGCTGATTATCAATCAATCCCTTATAAAATAATCGTGGAATAAATTCCGTTAACCATCGTTCCTTTAAC
Source organism: Lentilactobacillus fungorum (assembly GCF_016860605.1). Lineage (GTDB taxonomy): Bacteria > Bacillota > Bacilli > Lactobacillales > Lactobacillaceae > Lentilactobacillus > Lentilactobacillus fungorum. The sequence goes on along the minus strand of NZ_BNJR01000016.1, from coordinate 83,339 downwards.
GCAAAAATCAACGTATTTTCCTTTGACCCATTGATCAGTGCCATTAATTCTTGTAAGACCTTCCGATGATTATAGGAGTTTTCTGAAACTTCTAAAACATCAATATGATTAATCACTGACTGAATGCCATAATATCGATCCCGGCGATTAGCGGCCATGGACAAGCTCGACGTAATCATAATCACCCGTTCAAAGCCCCGATCCTTATAATATTGCGTTGTTTTCCGAGAGATTTCATAATTATTGGTGACAATCTGTGGCCAAGGTGACTGGTCGATTTCTCGATCAGCCAAAACAATTGGCATTGGCCGCTTAATTGTTTCTTGGATTACCTGAACGGAGTTATAAGGCTGTAAGATAACGCCATCAAAAATTTGGTTGCTGACAATTTGCATCAGGTGGCGTTCACGTGCCATGTCGGAATTAGAATCAAATAAAACACCAATGTAGCCTTCACTTTCCAGCATGGCATTAATTCCCTTAAACATCTCAGTCGAAAAAAAATCGTCAATATTTCCAGCAATAACCGCCACCAGACCGGATGATTTGGTGATCATCTGCCTTGCTGCCGAGTTGGGCACGTAATTCAACTTGTTAATTGCATCCGCTACGCGTTCAGCGGTGGCTTTCGACATTCGATCCAAGTTGCCATTTAAATAGCGCGACACCGTTGCAATCGAAACGCCGGCAAGGGCTGCAACATCCCGCATCTTAACAGTCGATTGACCTTTTTCTTGACGATTCTTTTCCATTTCTCTTTTCCCCAATTCAACGATCGTTAGTGAAAAGTACGATCAGCCTTCACCCATTTAATAATTATAGCTTGATTTTACCATAATCTAATGGTCTGGCGTGACATGGTATGAGCTTTTCATCACCCCGAGTTTATTCCAAATTACTATGGGTACTTTTAGCCATCCCATTTGAAACGTGATCTCTTCGACTGAGCTTGAGGCAAAGAATGTCCAAGGTAATGTGCACGCTTTGATCGAATAGCGTACTTAATAATTGAATCGATTGAACCCCATCACCAGCTTTGGTTGCGCCGGGTACTATGATCACCGCATCTCCTAGCTGAGCTAATGGCGAGTCTGCATTACTTGTAACGGCAACGATCTTGACGCCGTCCTGCTTGGCCTTTTCAGTTGGCTCAACCACGCTGCCAGTCTTTCCAGAACCGGATACCGCAACCAGGACATCGCCGGCTTTGATAGCTGGCGTAATGGTTTCACCAATCACAAAGACCGTATAGCCAATGTGCATCAAGCGCATTGCAAACCCCTTGGCCATTAACCCAGAGCGGCCGGCCCCCAAAACAAAGATGCGCCGGTCCATTTGAATCAGCCCTTCAGCATCGTCAATTTGGTCTTCTTTAACTAAGTCCATGACCTCATTTACTTCGTGCATTACATCATTAATTAATGTCATGATAACGTCATTGCCTCCTTAAATTCCTTAGCCGCTTGAACTGGGTCGACGGTGCCGATAATCTTACTGCCGACAATCACGGTATCGACCACTCCCTGCTTAGCCAACCCTTCAGCCTGTTCAAGATCGATGCCCCCAGCAACGGCAATTCGCTTAATCGCCGGGAATTTTTCATGAAAATCAGCACTCGCGCTTACTGCGTCAAAATGACCCGCGGCATCTCTTGAATGGTGTAGTCCATAGATGGCGTTGGCGAAATTAGCGATTTGGTTGACTTTATCGTCACCGACTGCCAACAAATCAATTAGCATCTCTTTTTGATGCTGTTCGGTAATCTCATAAACTTTGCTAATGGTATCGACTGAAGACCCAGCCATCACGGTTAAAATATCGCCATGGGCTTCAAAGCCACGCTCAAACTCATAGGGGCCTTCATCGATGGTTTTTAAATCCAACAGTAACTTAGCCTGTTTGAGATTCAAGGGATTTTCTTTAATCATTAGCAGGCCATAATCCTTAACCAACGATGTCCCAAACTCAATTACGTCCGCGATCCCATCCAACTTGTGAGCCAAAGTAATTGCTTCGCCCAATGATACACGATCAATTGCAACTTGTAATTTCATTAGTCTTCAGACACTCCTTCTTTTTGGTAAAAAGCGTTTAGTTCAGCTGGGGTTGGGTACCCATCGTTGTCACCCGGTGTTTGGACTTGCAAAGCCCCGACCGCATTTCCCCTTAAGACCGCTGACTTGAACGATTTGCCTTCCAACAGCGCGGTAATGACGCCAAGCGCAAACCCATCGCCGGCACCAACCGTATCAACAACTTGATCAACCTTAAAGCCATTAACCGTATAAGCTGATCCATCCTGATTCTTAACATAGACACCAGCTGGCCCGAGCTTCACAACGACAGTCTTAGTCCGCTCGCCTTGCAGATAAAAGTCCGCAATCGCTTCCGGGTCAGCCGATCCCATTAAAATTCGACCTTCCTCTACGCCTGGCAAAACAATCGTAGCGGCACCCGCTAGTTCATTAATCGTCTTAATCATCTTCTCTTGACTGCTCCAAAGCGATGGCCGCAGGTTAGGGTCAAAAGTGGTCAAAATGTCTTTGGCAACCAAGCGCTTAAGCAACGAACGAAACGACTTTTCAGCAACGCTTGAAATAGCTGGAAAGATCCCTGACATATGCGCAATCTTGACGCCATTCAAATCAACTTGATCCATGATTTCGGCAGATAGATGAGCAGCAGCTGAATTGGTCCGATAGTTGTAGGTTAACGGATCACCCTTCGTTACTAACTGCTTCAACTGATGCCCAGTCCAGTAAGTTGGGTCTGTTGAAATATATTGGCTACCGACTTGATGGCTTTGAATGGTTTTAATCGCGTAGTCACCCAGTGGATCCTGACCCACTCGAGAAATATATTCAACTGAATGTCCTAGCCGCTTAACACCAATCGCCACGTTTAATTCCGCGCCACCCAAGATTTTGACCCAGTGTTCTGCATCTGAAAGGGATGCGTCTGGATCAGTGGACGCAAACGTCACAACGGGCTCGCCAACTGTAATAACTTCACTCATTTTCATTTCCTCTTTTCATTAAGTTATTCATTAATCATTTTTCAATTCATCTTAGCGACCAAAGAAGTAAAATACCAACACTTCATTAATAATCGAAACAAGCCACATCACCGGAATTCCCAATTTTAAGAAGTTCTTGGTACCAACCTTCATATAATCAAGCCCCCAAACGTTCCAAGACTGGGTAATATCAGTTGAAACCGCCATGAGAGATGGTACATAAAGTAGGGGCAATAAGAAGGCATCGCTGAACAACCCCGTACCAGAAAGTACGGCAGCCGTTGCAGCACCAGCACCCCAAACATGCAAAGGGCCCCGGAACAGTGCGAGTGGTGCCAGGACACCAATCATGAGCGCTAAAATTAAATGACTATTCGGCAAAATTGCTTCAAAGATTGGTCGGAATCGTGGTGCGTTAATTTGAGCGGCGCCGGCAAACATAATTAATGCCATCAAAAACATAATTAAGCCAGCAATGTCACCAATCGATTGTTTAATCGTGTCATTCAAAAAATCAGTGAACTTTTTGAAGGTTGTGCCATTGCCAGTAATAAAAATGGCAATTAAAGTTGCGAGCGTCAAGGCCGGGATTGCATCCCAGCCAAACACCATGTTCATAAATACCGGAATAATTGGCACGACGTATGCAATCTTAGGTACTCGTTTAATTTGCTCTTCGGTAGCGTCTGCCGCACCGATAATTTTTAGATTTTCTTCCGCGTTGGCCGGATTAATCCGTTTTCTGTGAATAATCAGCATGATGATCACAGCAACTAGCTGAACAAGGGTCGCAATTATCCCAAATTCAAGGTATTTGCCGCCATAAACGTCTTTAGGAAAGAAAACTTTAATCTGATTAAACAGCACAACGTTGATATACATTGGCGCGCCAATTGCCAAGGAAAAAACCGAAAGCGCAAGGTCACGCGGCAATCCAACTGAAAGTAGAATCGGCAGCAGAATAACGCCAATTGCAATCACGGAGCCAACACCGTAAGCGCTAACAAAAATAAGTGTTGTCACTAAAATAACTAGGATTGCCGCAATTAACGGTTTCTTTTTGCCAACCGCGTTTGTTTCCTCAGAAATTGCCGGGGCAATTCCGCTATCAACTAATACCCGGCCAAACCAGGATCCAAAGACGATGTAGATAATCGTTGGCCCATAATTTAAAGCCGGTTCGGCAAAGACTTTCTGAATGGCGGTATTAAAAGGTACCAAGCCAATAACCGACCAAAGAATTGCCATCACGAAGAACCCAATCATTAGGTTGCCGCCTCTGACGATATACCAGATAAACCCAACAAACGTGATTAAAAGTAGGATTGAAATAATTGTTGATGTCATGAGTTAATCCCCTATTTCTGATTTGAGTAGCTTAACTTGTTTTTTGATTTGCTCATCAGATTTCATCGGATATTCGAGCGCGAAGGCGACGTCTGTCGGTAAGTATGTGAGCAGCTGGCGCCAATCAAAAATGCCAGTATCTAAATCATCTGAAGTGGTTAATTCACCATTATGATCAATCGTATTCTTAAGGTGAATGTAGTGTGTAAACGGCGCTAACTGCTTAGCGGCAAGAACCGCGTCGCCATGCGTAAAGGCCCAGTTGCCTAAGTCATACACGTACCCCAGTTGACTAAGGCCGGCCGCTTGCGCAGCTGTTAGGAACGCCTTGATGGCCTCCACCGTGCCTGAAACTGCTGTCTGATCGTTTTCAACGTTCATCTCAATATCATCGATTGGGAACTGGCCTAATGCTTCCTTCAGATCCCCATCAAAGTGATCAAAATTTCCAGTGTTGAACTTAATTTTGCTAATCCCCATGGCTTTTCCCTCTTCGAAGTACTGACCAAGCTTTGGATTAACAGCACCGTCCGGCTCAAAGACAACATCTGGTACACTATAATTCACAATCAAATTGTGAGCGTTTGCTCGATTCTTAACCGCTGATAGTTCACTATCAAAATCCTTAAAGTACTCGCGACGGACTTCAATGCCATCTGCGCCAAGCTTGGCAACCCGATCCACTAAGTCAGCCTGTTTGACACCATTTTGAACATCATCTTCAAAAATCCAGGTATTTAAAATTAATGTCATGATAAATTCCTCCAATAAATGAAACAGCAACAACGAGAATTGGATTAGAACTGATTTTGATTTGTCGACATAATCGTTTCTAATTACCGTGTATGGTAAACGCTTTCCTAAAAGTTGTCAAACAATTTGGCTCAAGGTAATGAGCCCTCATATAAAAGAATCGCTTATTGAATTTCATTTTGGAAACCGGTTTCCCTAAAACTGCTCCGTATCTTCTACATGCTCTAGGAGGCCTTACGCTGTTTAAACAAAAGACGCTTTTTGCGTCCTTCACATCCCCCTTCCTTGGTCATCTACTTAAAACCCGCCAAGCTAACCCTGAAATCCAGCAGTTGCAGCAACAGAAACTGGCATTTTTGACCACTATCAACCAAGTATCAATTGAACACATCTTAGCCAATGACGATTCAGATGAGTTTTATTAGCAAAAGTTAAAATCCTTTAGACAAATAGGCCCCATTGCTTCTCCGAGAAACTTCCGGAAGCAATGAGGCCTGTTGATTATTTAAAACTATTTGTTAGTCAATTGATAACTGGCGTCAATCAGTTGGTGATTTTCTGACGTTGGCACTTGGCTAATCCTCACAGACAGCCAATTGTCTTTATTCATATGATAGGCTGGCAGAAATCCGTTCATCTTTTGCAAGGCGTCAATTTCGTCTGGCATCATTTTGATATCCATCACGTCTTCTGAACCACTTTCTCCAAGGGCCAAGTTTTTCCTGGCCACTTCCATCACTAACCCATACCACTTACGATTATCTTGATGCCTTAACACCGCGTAACTGGGATACTTTTTCCATAAATACTCTGGTTGGGAATGATATTTTTGATTAACGTATGCAAAAATTTCTTCGCGTTCCATTTTGTAACCCTCTCCTGTGTAAGTGTATAAAACTACCACACATTTATTTTAGTAAATCTGACGGCGATAAGATAACTTTAGAAACTTTTTTATTGACACTTACTAAAAATGAGCCAATAATGTATTTTACAAATTGTTAACAGGCGCTGTACATTAAGGAGGTGGTAGCTTCTTAATCCGATAAGGCCAAATAATCCACTGGTTCATGACCATATCCTGATGAAGAAAGACCGGATTTTGACTACTATTACTTTATCCAAAATAGGAGGTTTACGTAATGGCAACTTTGAGTGACGAACAAAAACAATTAGTTAATGATGCCTTTGGTTTTGTAGCAACCGTTGATGAAAATGGCAATCCCCAAATTGGTCCTAAAGGGACTCTGCGAGTTTTTGATGATGAACACCTGATATACAATGAAGAAACCGGACATCAGTCATGGCACAACGTTCAAGTTAATCCTAAAATTGCGGCTGCCTTTCATCCTTACCCTGGCTTAAAAGGGTTTCGTGTAGAAGGTCGGGCGACGATTCACCAAGATGATCAAATATTTGACGACGCGCAGGAATATGCATCGGTGAACAAACTCCCCAAAGCAATCGCTGCCGTGGTCATCTCCGTTGATCGGACTGTTAGCCTGGATGCCGGGAAAAACGCTGGGATTGAAATTGAAAATAAACCAGTAAATGACTGATTTCAAAATAAAATACTTGTTGGCATATGCCTCGGATATAGAATTTTAACGCTATTGATCTGAGGCATTTTTTATCTGAAACATTTTACGAATATAAAGCCCATTGCTCTTCTATTATTAAGCCGTAGTCCATTTATCACGCTATTCATTTCAATTGCGTGCCATGAGTCTTTTGATATTTTCATCTCTTGTTTAGTTAAATTAATTACACTCGGATAAACCTTCTTTTCTTATCTGAATATCAATTTCCACCAAATCAAACAGCGTGTCGGCATAGTATAAATTGGAACCATCGTAACGTTTTATCTCTTGGATCAAATCATAAAAGTGAGTCGGTATGAAATAATCGCAAGCATTTGGCACGGTGTAGACGATCACGGTATCATTAAATTCCTTTGTAAAAAATGCCGGCTGATTTGTTTGTATAGCAAAACTATTAAACTGTAAAAAAGTTAACTGCAGTTGCATCATTAAGTCAAATTTTGTCATTGCAGTCCCCCCCCATTAAGCCATCACAAAATGATCGGTTTTTAATTAGCGCCCCGTTATAACCTCATATTTTTCTAGAAATAATTGATAATCCTTGCATGCTACAGCTGCACTTCCTGGGTAACATCTATCCAACCGTTTAAAATGAGTGATTTCCGGTTGGTTCGTGGGACCTACGTTTGTTCGGTAAAAAGAACAGAACAAAATCCACGGACTTTTCGGTTCGCGGATTTGTTAGATTGGCGCTACTTCACGGCTTTAACCAAGTGAGCGTTAGCCGTAATGTATCCACCAGCAACTTTGTAACGCATCGTACCGTGATTTATCACGCTATTTTCATATGAGTAGTCAACCGCGCGCACCTTGAAGACCTTATTCTTCTTATAGTGCTTATTTTTTTGTGTCAGGTTAACGGTTCGATAACGATTAATCGAAGTCTTCGCTTTTACATACTTAGGGAATTCTTTTTCCCCCATTTGAACCAGTTTTCGGTTCCCTGTGATGTAGTGACCATTCGCTAACACGTAGCGGGTAGTCAAGTTATGGTGGACAAATTTTTTCACCTGAAGAACTTGCCCCTGCTTAAAATTGTGAACCTTTCCCGTTAGATTAACGGCTCGATACTCATTAACACCGCGTGGATTAATAACCGTCAGTGTTTTGTGCGTACTTTGATAATAGACTGGCCGGATATAAGCCCACCTTGCCGTAATATAACCAGTCTTATGGCGATTTTTGGTAAGATGGTTCACGTCTCTAACTTTGTAACGCAAAATCCCATTTGCTGAGCGGGCATAGCCAGTCACGACAAACATCGGGCGATGAACTCGCGGCTTAGACACGTAGCCAGCTTGGCGTTGTGATTTCTTGAAGGTTGGTTTTTGATAGAGATAAATCTTCTTCAACGCATAAACAGCTTCATTCTTTGCGGCGATTGACTTGTTAGGATTCAGGATCGGTTGAGATGTTGGCTGTAGAGTTGGCGTTAGGTTTGGGGACGTTATTGGATTCGGGTTAGGGCCCGTTATTGGGGTTGGTGTAGGGGATGGGGTTGGTGAAGTAACTGGCTTTTCATATTTGTAAATCACCGTTACCGGTTTCTCAAAAATAAAAATCCCCTTTGGATCACCAACCGTGCTTTGCAGCTGATAACCGTCGTCTTGAATTTTCTTTTGAGCAGCTTTCACGGCGGAAATGGCCGTTACATCGTACCGGTAGCCGCTTACTCCACTAAAAGAAATGTCCTTATCTAGAGAATTGCCAGCGCTATCTTGGAACTTAACAACGCCATTAACCGTCGCATCACTTGACTTTGGGTTATACCACAATTTAAGAACGTTGTTATTTGCTGCTCGACTCACTTTAATCGAGTGATCACTGCTATCGGCCGGAACATAGTGGTCAACCGGGTAATCGGCAGCATTCTTGGTAAACGTGCTGCCAATCTTTTGATCCGTAACTGTCTGGGGATCCTTAATCTGATGCGCTGTTCCATCCTGATCTTTGGTCCAAAACTGTAGGCTAACTGGAACGTAAGGCTGCTTAACGCGAACCGTGGCTGGAGTCGACTCCAGCAAATTAACGTCATTGTCACTGGTTCGGATAATGAAAGTGTTAATTCCCTGGGCCTTATTTGCATCAGGCGCCTCCTTACTGATATTTGGTACTTGGGCTGGGTAGGTAAAGTTGATTAAATCTCCAATCCCTAAAGTGGTTCCGGTTTTTGACTTAATTCGAATCATCGTGGCTTTAGACCAATCGGATTCAGTGGTCTCAAATTTAGCATCATAATTTTTGACTAAGTCCTTGTTTGGAGTCGCGGTAGAATATGACACCGTATACCTGTCATTATCAAGACTGATTGGCCCGGTGAGATGAATTGCAACGTTAGAACCTCTAGTCCCGTTAATTTTCACATCATCCGGATACGGCAAAACACCAATAATATCAAGATACGTATAAGGTGATAAGCCATCATTTTTAATTGAATTGTCGTACTCCAGTTTGTCGTTAGTAAATGCGTTATCCCCGGTATCTGAAACTGGCTCACTCCACTGGTTGGTTTCCGGATTAAACACCTTAACCTTATTAGCATTAACTAGTTTTCGGTCTGGTAAGTAGGTAAACGAAGCTTCATTAGAAATAATTCTCTTTGGGTTATTAGTAGAAGCATACAGTCCATATTGGTCAGGTATACGAGCGGCGTTCTCATCGACACTGAGATCAGTTTTATTGCCAGCTTTGCCGTTATTATTAGTGAAAACGAAGAAGGCCTCGACATTATATGAACCAGAGTACACAGAAGCGTCTGCGGTGAGGGGAATTTGATAGTTTACCGATCCATTACTGGTCCCAAAAACTGCCGCGTTCGTAATTTCGCCGATGATGGCCGTCTTACCAGAGCCAGCATAGTTTTTTTGAACGGTTAAGTTCTTCAGATTCTTAATGTCGCCAGTATCGGTTGAATCCAACGAAACCCCATCCGGAACCAAATAGATGACCTTACCATTTTGAGGGAGAATTTTATCATTTCCATTATTGTATGCATTCAAGTCAAAATTAACCAACAATGGTTTCCCACCCAGCATTTGCGTGCCATTTTGACCGTGAAGTGTCAATCGAGGACTACCAACGCTTGGCATGTCCTTCGTCAGACTAATATAATCACTGCTTGAAGTTGTTCCTGTGTAGACTGATGAACCTGAAGGAGAAAACTGAGCGGACATGCGGTTATAATAGGATTGAGAAGAACTTTGACTCTCCTTAAACTGGTCAATTGTAGCGTGAGTGAGGTGACCCGTAGTCTTAATTGAGAATTGACCAGTACCTGCTTTGCTAAGTTGGACTGGCGAAGCAAATGTTATTTTGATACTTGAATATGCCCGCTGATTCGCTTCATTGATTTCTAGGGGGTCATCAAACGATACACTTCCCAAGTTAACAGTTTTACTTATACCATTTTCGCTGTATACTCCTTCAATTTCATTCTGATCAAGTTTTTGCTTGAGATCTGAACTCAACGAAGTCGTATTATTAAACGCAATCTGGGAGATTGGATAATCAAATTGTGGTATATCGGTTACGCTGGCTAACGCAGCCGAATCAATCGTATCATGACCACCGTATTTGCCAACCGTCATTGATGATAATGGTGTGATCGTGGAGATGATAGATGTATCAGTCGAAATTTTGTTAACATCTGACTGCCAACTTCCAGTGCCAAATGCAATTCGTTTCGAACCAGTTATACTGAAATAATTAGTTGGGGTCGGTGCCTTAAAAATACTGACGCTTTTACTAGTTGCCGAAGCTTCTCCATTCGGTCCTGTCACCGTCATCAACAATTTTGTTGAAGTCCCGGCAACATATCCGGCAGGAATTGTTAACGTAAAGCTTCCTAACGACCCGTTAGTGGCTAACCCCGACTTGGTATTAATGGTTACCTGCTGAATTAGCTGGTTGGTGTCTGGGTGATAGGTCCATCCCCCACTACCACCATCGGGAACCGTATATCCTGTTGGCAATTGAACCGTGAAAGTATAGTCCCCCGGTTCGGTTTTGGCATCGTAGTAATATGAACTATCTTGATTAATACTTATTTTCTGAGGTGTCTTAAGTTTATTCTCATTGTCCCAATACGACTCATTTAATGAATCAACTTTTCCGGGCCCAGATGCGGTTGGCGGATCAGTCACTGTATGAACCGCAAATTTATTTGTCTTAAACAGCAAGTTATTATCGGCATCATAATATTCGCTGGGGATCTGATAATTCTGATTATGATGGATCTTGCCAGGCTTGAGGGTTGCCAAAAATGGAATTCCAATGTGTGCCCCGCTTGGAACTATCCCAATCGGAAGGTTAATAACATAATCAGTGTCTGTCTCGGAAATTGTTACTTGCCCTCTTAGAAATTCACTCGACGAGACGTCACTGGCACTGACAGGCTTAAAAATATCTTTATTGAGAAAAATTTTCACATTTCCATTTACATAGGCTTCCCCAGTTCCTTGAGCCTCAATTAGGGCCATCAGATTAATGGTTTGGTTCGGATAAAAGCTGGGATTCGAATCTGTAATGACCGTTGGATCGAACTCAACTGTACTGTTGGTCAAATCTATAGCTGACGAAGCTGACACTGGACTATTTAACGTTGAGCTGGTTAATCCCGTTTGATATTGATGGCTAACAGCCTTTGATAGTGTATTTTGAATTGCCGGAATCGTGGTTAGCCGATTGACCGCCTGGGCGCTAGCTGCTGACGTTTCGGTTAAGAACAAAATAGCTAACACCCACAGCACAATGGCTATTATCCACTTTCGGTATGCCTTATTACAATAAACTGATTTCATAAACCCCAACCCCTTTAACAGTATTGGCATCATTAAATAACAAATATGTCAACAAAGCGATCGCAAGTGATCCTTGGGCTATCACCGCATTTTCTTTTCCCTCAATGGTGAAAAAGGAAATATCATATAATGTCGATACACCAGTAACTATCGTTGATGTACGAGATGATATAAATGATTCAGGTTAATATTTAACAATTTATCTTCAGCTTTTCCTAAAAAATATTACCCCTTTGTCTCAATGTCTTTGGCTTTATCCCCCCATTACTTTCTCTTCGATGCAGTAAACAACATCGGCATTCCAGACGATTAGCTTCTGAGTTTTCTCTTAATTGCTCAACAAGTAAATAAGCTTTAATGACTATCTACCAGTTTCGACCGTACCAATACAAACACACATAAACGATCATTATTATGATTACCAATAAAAACAATTTTAATAATTTCACCCAATTAAATTTGTTTTTCATTTGATCACCATCATTGATATGGACATTTAATAATATAAAAAACTCAAAATCTGGTTTGAGATTGCCCGTGCTACAGCACCATCATCGTATACAACTAACAAAGTGACGATCCCCAAAATGATAACTTTAAATGAAAATCGAATCATTATTTATGTGAATTAAATGATATTATAATGAGAATCTTCCTCTTTTGTGAATATGATTATAGCTTAATTATAGTGCCTATGTCTACGTAAAAATTGTAAATATGTAAATTTAATATACATTATAATTCATTATTATAATGCGGTAGTTGCACAAATAAGTCCACAACGTGATAAAAATCGGCGCATTATCATGAATGAATACGAATATTGTTGAGCTAATTGCTTCGCCTTTTATCATTTAATACCTAGCAGTGATTATTAAAATCTAATTAGAGCATTATTGGATATTAAAGCAACGAAAAGTTCTCCCTTTGCAGCAATTTCTAAAGTCATACAACCAGGCGAGCCCTCCTCCAAAAGGATCTTGAAGGCCAATTCAAGATCAATATCAAACCCGAATTATTAATCCCTCAACAAAGGTCAGCCTGATTTTAGTTAAATTGACCGGCTTTTAACGCTATCGAGATTGATATAATTTCGTGGAAGTCTCAAAGACATTCCAATATTAAGGCGCTTAGCCGCTATGATTTTAAAAGTAGCGTCCTAAGTGGGCGTCTCGCTTTTAAAATCAATTTAAAAATCCGCGAAACGTCAGCGAATGTCGACTTGGCGAACTCGCAGTAAAACTTGGTCAACCAAAATTCGATTCACTTGATATGAATCTTAAGGAAAATCAAGCAGAATAAATAAGACCATTATCAGGAAAATTGATAATAGTCAAGGGATTGATAAAGCCATAACTGATAGCTTTAACCGAATTATTTATTTGAATGACGCTACTTTCAAGAATTCCGCTTGAACTTCAGACGACCTCGGCTGGACAATCTTTGCCCCATGTAACATTAATTTGTCAACTTTTAAAAACTACTTTTTAAATTTTGAATTGCTTTTCGTAAAAGTTCATCAAATGCCAGCTTTTCAGCATCCGAGAAATTCTTCGTCATTTCCGATTCAGTACGTTGGAATGCAAGTTCAAACTGCGTCTGTTGAGCAACAATATCAACTCGAATATTATCACTCAAAACTAATCTTTTGAGTCTTGAGTCCTGATCATCAGGAATCATCCGAATCGCTTTCTTTTGAACTAATCTTTTTACAAGCCCGTTACCTGTGGGGCCACTGACACCAAGAATTCGGGGTAAATCACGCTGGTAAACTGGCTTATCTTGATGATGAAACAGCACCATCAAAAGTGCACTTTGCGCGTCTGTAAATGGTACTTTTAGATCAGTGAGGGTTTGAGATAAACGCTTAGATAACAATAGATCCAGCGCTTTAACTTTGCGTCCATATTCGTGTATCACTAGTAATCCGACTCCTTTTTATTCTAGTTCGGCTACGGTTCGGTTCTTAAGCGTAAAGGCAATTCCCCAACCAATCAGTGAAATTGCTAACGTCACACCAAAAGCAACTTGATACCCCTGAGTAAGACCCGTCCGCATTGTCTGGCCTTGTGATACGATTGCCGAAATTGTCACTAAAGCAGCCGTCCCCAAGGAGCTGGCAATTTGTCTAAACGTTGCTACCACAGTATTACCATCGACAATTAATCTTGGCGGCAAGGCATTTATCCCCGACGTCGTCACTGGCATCATCACTAAAGAAATGGCTCCCATCCGAAGGGCGTACAACACCACAATCCAAACAATGTTAGTTGTGGCATTAAATTGAAGCATTGGCAAAGTCGCCGCAGATAGAATGCCAAACCCGACGATAGCCAAATTTTTAATTCCATGCTGATCGAATAGCCGACCAGCAATTGGCGTCAGCATCCCCATTAAAATTGCTCCAGGAAGTAACATAATCCCTGACACCAATGCCGAAATACCACGAACCGACTGTAAATAAAGCGGGATAATCAGTTCGGTTCCTAACATCGCAATATTAATAAGACCAGCAAGAATTGTTGTTTTCGTAAATGATGGAGAAGCAAACACGCGCATTTCAAGCATTGGCATCTGTAACTTAAGCTGGTGCCACACAAAAAGTGCCACCCCAATAATCCCCGCTAGGATAGAGATAATTGTTGTTAAATCAATGCCGCCGATCGAGCCAATATTTGAAAACCCGTACAAAAGCAAGCCAAATCCTAAGGTTGAAAGAAACAAGGAAAGACCGTCAAGCTGTGACTTACGCCTCTTATTAATATTATGTAACGCAAACAATCCCAATACAATAATGATTAGCGTAACGGGTAGGAGGGATGCAAATAAGACGCGCCATGAATAATGATCCACTATCCAGCCAGAAAGTGTTGGTCCAATCGCAGGTCCTAGAATAATCACAACAGCAGCCATCCCCATTGCGGCCCCTCTTTTTTCAGGTGGATAAATCAGTGTCATGACATTTTGAGTTAAGGGCATGCTAATTCCCACTGAAATTGCCTGAATCATCCGTCCAATAAGCAAACAGAAGAAATTTGGTGCAAAAGCTGAGAGCGTTGTCCCCGCCAAAAAGACACCCAGTGTTGATAAAAATAGTGGCCGCAATGGAAAACGATTAAAAAAGTAGCCTGACACTGGCAGAATGATGCCAACAATCATAATATATCCAGTACTTAGCCACTGGGCCATCGACTGACTAACTTTAAATACTTGCATGATTGTAGGCAAAGCATTATTCAATATCGTTTCGGTTAATGTGGACAAAAAGCCGCCAAGTAAGATTGTGACCACCAACAGCCGTCTGGTTAATGTATTCAAATATTTTCCCTCCAAATAAAAAATAGCATGCTATCTAATCTAATACATAGCATGCTACTTGTCAAGGATAGATAAGTGATCCCAATACTACCTCCAATGACCACAGAAGTGCGATCCATTGGCGGCATAACGGCACATAAGATCAATTAATGAGAACAAAAGAAAAATCATTAATTAGGCAATTTGCAGACTCATAAAAGATAATCTCGAAAAAATCAGTTACAGTCACCGGATTGTTTTTGCAAATAACATACACGTCATTGCTGTCTTCTTACCTTTAATGGGCAATTCAATCTCCATCTGCCCTACCTGGTTGAATCCTCGATGCTCATAAAATTGATATGTGGATCCAGAATCCGTGTATAAATAAATTGTTTTACCCGGAATTTGTCGTTCAAACTCATTAAGCAGATTAGTTCCGATTCCTTTGCCAACCACATCGGGATTCACTGCAAAAAAATTTAGCTCGCCATCAATTTTAGATAAATTTTGATAGTTCGCCAGCATCTTTTGATTAGCCTCATTGTATGGGTTTGAAGACTCTTCGAAGCCATAACGAACGATAAATCCAACAACTTTCACAAAACATTTCCACCGCCTTGATTTAAACAACTTAGGCGCTTTGTCCATGTTACCCAATATCATTCCTACCAGTTCTCCATTTACAAACGCCCCAATCGCGATGGTCGCTTGCAAAATTTCCGAATACAGGAAATACCAACTGTAAAAATATAGTTCGATTTGATTGTTAACATACCAACTAAGGTGCATTCCTTTAATGGCAAATTGGCGGGCAGCATTTAAATCCTTAGGTGTGATCTGTTTATAAACGATTGTCATTGAGTTCTCCTTGCTTGACCGATTTTTAAAAACTAATTATACCAGCCTCAGATGGGCACGCTTATGACTGCCATACAACACAGAAAATCAATCTAAAAGCACTAAAATGCCCATTGCCAACACTGTAGCTGGTCCAGATTCCAATATGTGAATCTACCGGGTTAATCCTTTTACGATCCCAGTGGTGTCGCTCATCTTGACGCCGCTGTTGGCTCTATCAGCACTAAAACATTACTTTAGTAGTAGATATTTCATTTCTTCGTACCTTTTGATAAATTATTGATTTATTCAATGATCTCAAAAAATGGAAGAGATTTCAAAGGCGCTTACCCACTCTAATGCGAAGACCACTAGGGATTATGTTGATACTCCAGCCGTTGTCACGTTATCAACTTTTAATAAATTTGAAAGCCAGTTGATGAAGGCAAAAGAAAGAAAAGCCAGCAAATCCAAACAGCTTTACTGACCAATGAATGGTATTCTCATAAACTCGTCATGATTCTCGTCATGAATTTAGACAAGAAACCATCAATCTGTATTTTTAGATGCTTCGGATAGTCTCTGACTACCTGGCATATCAACGTTCTACATCGATGCGTCCCCCGAGGACTAAATGACAGGTTTCGTACATTCACATAGTTTCATGAATGATTGATATAACAGTATTCTTGCTAGCTTGTGCATTCATAATTTCACTTATCTTGAATAATAGTGCCGCAAGAATGCCGCAAATAATCAATTGTCCGGGCGGGGCAGATACATATGAAAGCGAAGACTAAGAGCCTTGCTTTTTTATTTTTGTGACTGCTAAACTAATGTGTGCTCTTTGGTCAATTGAACTTGACGGCCACATCTCTTTTTTTACCATGGCCTTCGTAATCCAATAAATACACGATTTCAGTATCGACTGCACAAAGCTCATACTCCCAACATCGCAATCGGTAATACATGTACTCGGTCTTGTCGTGTATATGCAAAATGGCCTGTGTTTAAAAGAACCTTAGTCACATTAAATTCATCCTTGACTAAATTCTCAAACCAATTCAAGTGACGAACATAGCTGTCCTTCGCTTCTGGATCTGCTTTGACCTCAAATAAAACAAGAGATTTACCTCTTTGCAAAATAAAGTCAATTTTCCGGGTTCCTTGGTGATTTCTAAACTGAGATAACTTGACGTCATTAGCATCTGCGTATACTACTAAGCTCTGATAAACTAAAGATTCCAACAGCTGACCAATTAAAGTTTGATTGAATTTACCGACATATTTCGGAATCTGATAGGTTTCCAATTGCTCACGGTTTACTCCTAACAATTTTAGCACAATGGCGGGATCAAGCATATAATGCTTTGGTGCTTTCGCTAAATTAGGATAGATTTTACCGGCAGCTAAAAATGGTGGAATTTCGTCAATAATATAGAGAATTTCTAAAGCTTCTCGATAACTCATTGCTGTTGGTTTACTTGGCGCCTCACCACTATTAGCCATTGCTGTGCTAATAATTGTCTGAAACTTTGTCGTTGTCCCAATGGCAGCCGCATATGCTTTCAGCCAAGCCACCAAGCTTTCAGGCTTTTGTATTTTAAACCCATTTTCTTCGAAATCATGCTCAATAATATTATCAATATAGCTCTGTAGTAATAATTCTCTAGCGTGTGGCGCTTTCGTTCGAATACCTGGAAAACCTGACTTAAAGATTTCATCCAAATAATTGTTAATATTATTATGGGTTTGCCCAGAAACTTTATCCTTTTTAGATAACTCAAATAAATTCTGAATGGAGATATATTGACTAGACATTCTTCGTTCTTCAATCGTATATGGCCGTAGCTTCATTCTGATAATTCGCCCAGCTCCACTATGAATTCGTGAATTAACACGAATACTACTTCCCGTAAAGAGAACACTACCGCTTGGTAATCCCCCATCAACTTGATGACGAACAAAGGACCAAAGTTCCGGGGCAAGTTGCCACTCATCTAATAGGACTGGCTTTTCATCCTTCAATATGACATCTGGATCGCCCTTTAACATTAATCGAATTGTTTCATTGTCCAAGCTGTATGTTGTCTTTGCTAATTGTAAACAAGTTTCAGTTTTTCTTATTCAAAGGTTGGATTTAACCAAAATCATATTTTGTGTTTTACCATTTTGCAGCCTCTCATTTTACTTTTTTGAAGGCCGGATTTAACCATTTTATAAGTTATTTTCAGATCATACTTACTCTGCCTATCCATAAAGAATCAATATTGGTTAGCCCCTCAAGCCCAAATAAAAGCAGCTATTCCTTCAGTTCACCTGAAAAATAGCTGTTTGAAATGATTATCCGTAAAATTAAGTATAGAATCTATCGGCAATAATTGATTATATTGGTTACTTTTTAAACAGGTGGTGACTCACTTAGTTTTCATATCAAATTTTTATCATCGTTTAAACATACGATCTTCAAGTTGCTTAAACATTCTAGTTGCTTCAAGCGTGTTTTGTTCTGGAGTTGTTTTAAGCATGTACCGCGTTGCAGGGCCATTCCCAACTTTCTGCAAACCCCATAACCCATTAAAGTGTTAATTAACTGGCGAATTTGGTATTCTGACTTTGTCTCGAATATTTTTGCCAGTTTTTTTACGGTGATACTATTACTATCAGCAACTATTTTTATTACCGAGGCTTCATCATCAGTCAGATCCAATCCGTCCTCTAAACTTGAGAGTAAATCAATTTTCCATATTCTTATTTTAGTAGACAATGAGCCAAGATCCACATCCGGAACATGTAAATGATTACGGGCAGCTGATTCAAAAATTCTCGGTCCACCACTACCCGCCTTTTCAGATATCCCTACTTTTCTAAAAAGAGTAGAAATGATTGTGTTCCGTGGTTGAGGGTCATTTCCTCTTATAAAGGAATCAATGCTTATTCGCGTGTCTCCGGGATTATAAAATTCGAAGTAACTCTTACGATCGACAATTCGAATTGGTGAGTGCGAATCATAGTATGGATGCATCAAGGAATTTACAAGAGCTTCCTTTACAGCTTGTCTCAAATCAGCTATATATGAGCCACGAGTTAATTTTTCGTCCTGGGAAAAGTAATCACGTATTCCTAAAGGAAGCTTTTCTATCACGATATGATATTATAAAAAGAATAAATATTGAGGGACGGAAAATTCATATCACCACTAGACACCCTATCCTCCCAATCATTATCGCTATCATTTCGATACCGAAAATAATCAAGTTTAAAAAACGGGAAACGAGATGTGATGGCATTTAATTTTCCAAAAAATAAGAGGCCGCCTACGGTCATAAAATAATCTCTATTACTATTTGTACGATCAATTTTAAACACACCAATATCTTTCAAAAAATCCAAATCACTTGTATTAATCTTATCAGGATTATTACTCTTCTTAGCAAACTCCTCCTTGTACTTATGGACATCATCTAGGTTCAAATCATCAATTGTATAGTTGTATAATAATTGGTCATCAATAGAGTTTTGGGAATCAACAATAAAGTACTTAAATTGCTCATCAGTTACTCGCCGATCGCCATCGTCTGTTCTCACGAATGCATTTTCCTTAGTACCATTTAAATACACAGGCCTACTATAGCTCGTAGCCTTGGGAACATAAATACAAACAATAACTTTTCCGAATTGCTTATATTTAAGAACATTTTCTCCGTTATCCCTGATCAACTCGGCACTAACCTTTTCTCGATTATGTAACTGATTCCAAAATTCAGTTAGTATCGCTTGGAGATCATCAACTCCCACAACATGATAATGACCCTTTGGATTTTCCGAGATTCCTAGAATTATAGTGCCACCTTCCGTATTAGCAAAGGAACTGTACGTTTCCCAAAAGGTTTTTGGTAGACTATAATTTGCAGTCTTATATTCAATTCGTATATCCTCTACAGGATTTAAAAAATCGACAGATGAAAACTCAATGGCTTCCATAATTCACTTCACCTCATTTTTAACTACTCTCAAAAGATTATCAAACGATACAAATTGTAAACTCCGTTGAATCAATGTCCACTCAGATCCTTGATCAAATGCGTAAGCAACAGATAACCGATACTTCTGAAATTAACTCAATCATCCAAAATGTAAAATGGTTCGCAGTAATGATCACGGTATTGTTATCAATTTTGATTCAGGTAACTTTTTGTATACTACCCAATTAGCCGCGTATGAATATGATAAACAAATTCAACCAGTTAAAAACGAAAGTATGAAATCGAATTGGACTGTTAGTGCTAGCCTAAATGGAAATTACAATATTACCAGCTTTTACTCCGTAAACTTTATACTTACACTTATTACAGCACTAAGGAATAGTGAAATTGTTGAAAAGAGCTTTGAATAGGTGTTAAGCATTTGTAAAAAGAGACAATTAGATCATTACGCTTCTTCAAGGAAGATAATTCCTCAAGACAATAATTGAAGATCCCGTTAATGAATTGTTGTAAACTTTAAGCAGTTTCTATGTACTTTTACGTGAGAGGTGGTCAAAATGAAATTACCAAGTTCTGGAATTAACAATATTAAACCAATTTCTGAATTGCGCTCCTATAATAAACTATTAGACAAAGTAACCCCTGAAAATCCTGTCATTCTCACCAAAAACGGCTATGGTAAGTATGCCATTATTGATATTTCCGAGTACGAAAAATGCGAACGAACTCAAATCGCCAATAAATTAGTCCAAATTGTCGATCACGCTCGAAAGGGTAATTTGCATTCATTAAACGATGTTAAAAAGGAAATCATGAATCGATGATTTACATTCCAAGCCTCTATGTATGAGGCAAGGGATGATGTCCGGTTAATAGCAGCTTATTTAGATGATACATTTGCCAGGTCTATCAGCGGTAAAGTGCTATCAGAATTATTCGATCAGCTCAAAAACTTACGAAGGTCGGTAAGCATATCGAAACATTTGGAACAGACATCGGTTTGACCAGAGTCTATTATCTTAGAACTCCGAAGAACATCATCTTGTATGATATTAGCAACGTCAAATCAACCATAAATATTCTTTGCATTTTTGACAATCTCCAAGATGTTGTTATTCGGATAATACGGTATTTGATTAACTATAAGTCAAAACAATCCCTAAGTTCTTAAATAATTACACAAAGGCTTTCGATGGGGCCTTCCTGAAGCTTTCTTAGTTTTTCAGCAGCCTCAGTTACAAGAATAGATTTTTGCACTACCCCTAAACCGGTAAAAACAGGAAAAATAGAAAAAATATTACTATTCAGTAAACATTGAATTTGATATACTAATGCCACGAAATGATGAGGACTTAGAACGGCTAAAAATTATACAGTGATAACCGTTGGTGATTTGTCAACTGGGTTCGTTAAGAATAAACGAATAATGGTTGGTGAACAGCCGGCATTAATTGGTTGTGAAATATCATTTAATTATGTCCCGTTGAGTGAATCAACTCCGTTTGTCCATAGCCACAAATTTAATAAAGAGGTATATATCATTTTAAGTGATGCAGGCGAATTTATGGTGGACAATGAGGAATTTACTGTTGTGGAGGGAGCGATTATTCGGGTGGCTCCAAAGAGTGGACGTGCCCTTAAAACGAATGGTGCAGAGCCTCTTTTTTATCTCTATATTCAAGCACAGGAAATAGTTTAACGTAATCAACAAAAGAAGATGGAAAATTAGGTAAGGTAACAGCATCTTGGATGGAGAAAGGGGTACAACATGAAAAACAAGAAGATGATAACGATTCTAGTTGTAACCTTACTAATAGGTTCAGCACTATGCGCTTTAATCGGAGTGTTTTCAAATGATGGAAACGGTAGATACACCATCACATCCATAGATGGTCAAGCTGTTACCCTTTATGGGCTAGGATTATATAAACATGAGTCACTTTCCATGGCATCTCAGGTGATAGCTCAAGATTATGTCATTTTGATATTAGGAATTCCTGGGCTTCTGTTTTCGTTACTATATGCAAATAAATCACTAAGAGGAATGTTTCTACTTGCTGGCACCCTCGCATTCTTTCTATATACTTACATGTCTTATTCATTTGCAGCAAATTTCAATAATCTGTTTCTTGTTTACATTTTGCTGATGACGTGTAGTTTGGTAACTTTTATTTCTGTATGTATTGATATTACAAGCTACGGATTAAAGAATTGTTTTAACGCTGTTACAAAGTTGAATTTCACAGCAGGATTTATGATTGTTATGGGTACCCTTGTAGGGTTAATGTGGCTTGCAAAAATTGTACCGCCATTACTTTCGGGAACAACACCTGAAAGTTTGGAACATTATACTACCTTAATTATACAGGCGATGGACTTGGGAATTGTGATACCAGCAATGTTAGTAGGTGGGATTCTTACACTAAAAAAGAATCCACTTGGGTACTTTCTTTCCGTAGTTCTGTCTGTCAAAGCTCTGACACTGCTTGTGTCTATCACTGCTATGATGATTGGAATGACAGCAAACAATGTACCGCCAACCATAGTCGAAATCATTGCTTTTGGTACGTTTAACCTCATTGCGTTTGCAAATATAGTTTTTGCGATTAGAGGTGTTAGGCCTAATAACGTTCAGTTAACATCTCATTAAGGTTTGAAATAGAAAGAGAAAAGAACAATGATAATATAGTGTTAAACTAGGGGTTTCTAGATTCATGAGAATATCAGAAATGATTATATTAGGATTGTCAAATCATGCTCTTTGTATCTGCTATTGCTATACTGGGGCATCAATACTAAATCTTCTAGGGATAACAGATGCATCATTTCTTATTGGATTACTAAAAGCTTCAGGAGTGATACAAGTTATAGTCGGCTTAATAATCGCTTCTGGATTAATGGAAATTATGACATTGTGTTGTAAAGGCATCCAAAAACTAAGAAACCTAAAGAAGAAAGTAGATATGTCTTGGTAAGAGAAAGGACAGGATAATGAAATACTTAATATTATATGCAACAAAATATGGTGCAACAAAAGAAGTTGCAGAGAAATTAGATTCTCTTTTGGATGAAACAGACGTCATAAATATAAAGACAGAGAAAATTCCAGACGTGAGTATGTTTGATGCAGTTATTATTGGTAGTCCAGTGACGGCTGGGATGGTAAAGGCCAGTATAAAAGATTTCATCAACGCTAATAAAAATGAACTTATGACAAAACCTTTAGGAATCTATTTATGTGGATTACAAACGGATAACGAGGAAGAATATCTAGAACAAAATTTCCCTAAAGATCTCTTAGCTCATGCGAAAACGAAATCATGTGTCGGAGGAATTTACGACCCGAACAAATGTGGATTCTTTGCCAGAGTCGCTATTAAAAAGGTGGCTAAGCTGACAGAATATACAAACACTCTTGATTCAACTAAGATTAGTGAGTTTGCAAAAGCCATGACGGGCGTATAGAAAATGTCACTAAAAATGCAAAGAAAGAAATCAGACTAAAGATAAAGTCCTTCAAAATAAGCCAGCAAGTCCAAGCGGCTTTGCTGACCAATAAAGGTATTCTCATAAACTCGTCATGATTCTCGTCATGAATTTAGACAAGAACCAATCAATCTTTACTTTTTAAATGCTTCGGATAGTCTCTGACTACCCGGCATATCAACGTTCTACACCAATGCGTCCCCCGAGAGTCGAACTCGGATCATGAGGACCGAAATCTCATGTGCTATCCATTACACTAAGGACGCCTTACAAACATTTATTATAGTTGATTTTGCATATTAATACAACCATCAACTTTATGAAAATTCCCTGGCGACCCGGTCAGCCTGATCTTCTAAGTACCACATTAACTTGCTGCCATCCTTTTCAAAATCTGTTTGGAAAGAATCGCCGATTGGTTGGATTGTTTTGAGTAACTGGTTGTTCAAGCCAATAACTTGGATCTGGTTGCCCACTAATTTACCAGTATCGTAGTGACCCTCTTCGGCTTCATCCAAATATCCCTGAAAGGCATCCTCAATTACTTGCTTCATCAGCCCTTCCCTGGTTGTTTCCGGGTGACGGGCTTTTTCAATTGCGAACTTATCTTCAAATTCACGCATGTTTTCTGGATAATCTAACGACATTTGATCACCTCATTTTATTTTCGACTGACAATATCTGATGAGCCACTTGCTACAGCGGCTAATCGATTCAAGCTTTCCATCGCCCATCTCATTAGTCTACCATTAATTATGATAACAGTTTATTTCTTGCAATTCACGCTCATTTAGATGAACATATAGTTGGATAATATTGTTACACCTTTATCAGATAACTGTGCAAGGCCGATTATTGTGCATACCGTCACTGGTAAAGTCCTAAGGCTGAAAATTTCAACCGGTAGCGTTTATGTACCGAGTTCTAATCACCTTACACTGCTCTTATTTTTAGAACAACTCATCCAAGCAGCAAGCTATGCATCAGTCTGGTAGAAAGCATTGCAAACTGAGTGCTTTCTCCCCATTAAACTTACAATCCAATGGCTATGAAATATTTAGTCCACCTAATGCTTCTAAACCGCTTGGATCCGCTCATTTTACAAGGAGGCATAGTCATCATGCAAACAGTTTCAGTAGCAGAATCTCGTCAATTAGATGATAAAACGATCAATCAAATTGGTATCCCATCCATGGTCTTAATGGAACGCGCTGGCCTTAAAATCTATGAAGATATGGTTCATAACGCCGATCTTGATTTAAGTCGCGTTTTAATTTTGGCCGGCACCGGTAACAATGGCGGCGATGGCCTAGTGGTGGCCCGCCTGCTGGCTACCCATAACTATAACGTGTCAATTCTCACAGTTGGCAATCCAGATCATGCCAGTCCAGACCACGTCAACCAGCAGAAGATCTGTGATTACTACCAAATCCCCAAAGTCTTCATGAATGCTGATTTCAATCAATACACGACTTTGGTAGATGCCTTATTCGGCAGCGGTCTTTCCAGAAATGTTGGCGGCGATTTTGCGACCGTCATTGACAAGGCCAATGCCGCAACCGCTAAAATTCACGCCATTGATATTCCATCTGGCCTAAACGGCGATACCGGCGAAGTAATGGGAACGGCAATCAAAGCCACGTCCACTTCTACTATCGCTTACGCCAAGCAAGGAATGGTCAAGGCTGGCGCCAACGCATACACCGGCAAGCTCTTTGTTGATGACATTGGTATTTACAAGGGCGATACATTTGATAATGAATAAATATTAACCTATTATGGTAGTAACTTGTTGTCGCTTTACTTTTTTAGGACAGCTGCGCAAAGCAGGGATCTGCACGTAAGCACCTTTGCGAAAAATCCCAAGCCCGGGGATTTCCCGCAAAGGAGACTTACGCTCCGATCCCTAACCGCTTTGCTCCGCTCACTTTTTTAGGACAGCTGCGCAAAGCAGAAAGCTCCGTGTAAGCACCTCAGCCAAAAATCCCAAGCCCGGGGATTTCTGGCTGAGGAGCCTTACACTCCGCTTTCTAGTCGCTTTGCTCCGCTCACTGATTTTTAGGAGGTGCCATTATGGCAAGTAAAAAGGACCAGGGATACATCAATGTTCACGACGTTGATCCAAGCATTATTGTTGACTTAAAGTACGCAACCACTGATAATTTCACTCATCAGGTCATTTATGACTTTGATCAAGCAATTGCCAGAATTGACACAGTCCATAAGCTAGCCGCCGCAAGCAAGGCGCTTAAGCCACAAGGATACCGCTTGCGAATTTGGGACGCTTATCGACCGATTTACGCACAGAAGAAGTTATTTGAAGTTTACCCTGATCCAGTCTGGGTTGCCGAACCTGATCCAAACTTCAGTCACCAAAAGGGAATTACCTTTGATTTAACGCTGACTGATCTAGCCGGTGAAAATGTTGAGATGCCAACCCCGTTTGATGATTTTACCGGTTTGGCAAAACGGCAACAATACGACTCGTGGACGCCGGCTGCCCAAAAGCACTACGATATTTTAAATGACGCAATGACAAACGCCGGCTTTAATGGCTATGAAAATGAATGGTGGGATTTCCGAGACGCAGACGCCGATGAATTCGGCCCGCTGCAAGTGGATCCTAAAGACTACTAATTCTATAGAAAACTAGGAGTATGAATTATGAACGTTGGAATCATTGGGGCGGGCCCTCGGGGGGTTATCTTAGCGTCCCAGCTATTAAATCAGTATAAGTACAAATCTAGTCAGACAAACGATTTAACCGTCACTTTGTTTGATCCTTATGGCATTGGCGGCCGGGTCTGGCGCAAAGACCAGTGGTCAGGATTAATTATGAACACTCCGGCAGACCAAATCACGCTATTTACCGATGCATCGGTCAATATGTCGGCCAAAGTATTCGACGGCCCTTCCTTATTTGAGTGGTCATCGAGTGCCGAAGCGCAAACCTATCTCAAGGATAACAACTACCCAGAAGAAATTATGACTGCGGCTGACAACCTTTCCGGCAACGACTACGCACCACGGATTCTATACGGCGCCTACATTAACTGGTTTTACGGTGAACTCCAAAGCCAGTGCCCGGTTCAAGCCAGCATTGAGCTGGTGAAGTCGGAAGTAATCGATCTTAAATATGATTCCAACCAACAGTTACTTGTTAAAACTGACGAACAACGGTATCAATTTGATAGCGTCGTGATGAGCCTCGGCCAACAAGACAATTACCTTAATGATGAGGAACAGCAATTAGCAACCTATGCTCAAGATAACAATCTGACCTATATTTCCCCCACTCATCCGGGCGATGCCGACCTCAGCAAGCTGCCAGCTGGCGAACCAATTATCATTAGGGGGCTGGGGCTAAGCTTTTATGATTATGTCTCAGAACTCACGCTTGGCCGTGGCGGCAGCTATATGAAGAATAGCGACGGAAGTTTATCCTACCAGCCCAGCGGACGTGAACCCCGAATCATCGCTGGCTCTCGTCGGGGGATTCCTTATTATCCAAAGGCGATTAGTGAAAAGGGCTACGGCGAACAAACTCAACCCGTCTTTTTAACCGATGAAAACATGGACAAAGCTTCCATTGATGGTAAATTACCGTTTTCAGAATTTTTGCGGTTATTACAATTAGATTTGGAATTGGTTTATTACCGTCTTTTAATTAATCAAAAATTTCCTAATGAAAATGCTAGTGAGTTTCAAGAACGCTTCGTTAAATCCGATAATCGGCCTGCTTTGCTAGCCGCATTTGGCTTTCAAGAAGAAGATATCTTTGACTGGGATTACATTGTCAATCCATTTAAAGACGTCCAAATTATCCGTACTGAAGATTACCAAACCGTACTAGTTAATTGGCTAGCCCGAATCATGCCGGACGCTGAAGCCGGATCCAAAACCGGGCCAACATCTTCTGCGCTTGAATTACTACGGGATTTTCGCCCAGTTTTTCGAAAGTTAATTGCCGATAACCGGTTCTCTAATGCGGATTATGTCAATGAATTTCTTGGTCAATTTAATTCGGTCATTAGCTTCCTGTCAGTTGGCGCACCAGTTCTTCGAAGCGAGCAACTATCCGCCCTCATCAGAAGCGGCGTAGTCACCATCTTAGCGCCTGGGATGCAGTTAAAAACTCAAAATGGTTGGTACGTAACCGCCGCGCCTAAACGTAATACCGATGTTTTCAAATCGGCTTCCTTGCTAGAGGCCCGCGTGCCAAAGCCTGATTTGGATATAACGGCTAACCCATTGCTTGAGAGCTTAGTTGATCAAGGCCTCGCCCGAATCAAAACCTTGAGAGTCGATAACCAAGACGTTGGTTTGGCAGCTGTTGATGTTCAAGTTAATTCAGATCAACTCGTCAATCAGGAAGGTGCGCGCCAAGAAAGCCTCTATATCTGGGGCGTCCCACTTGAAGGGTTACGGTTCGCAACAAATGCCAGCCCACGCCCCGGCGTCAATGACATTAATCTCCAAACTGCCGATAAAATTGCGGCAACCATCTTAGGATTAAAGCCCGCCGATAACGTGGCAATGAATTAATACAGTTTAACATCAAATCACAACAAACCGGCCTCCACTCCATTGAATTCGAGTGAAGGCCGGTTTGTTGTGATCTTTAAATACCACTAATCATCAGCCTTAGTCGGTTCAACTGCCATAAACGTTTTGTCCGGAATCCGGATCAAACTAAACCGATTAGCTTGCCGGCCAGCATGAAGACCAATGCCGTTAAACCAATTCTTCTTGTAAGTTGTCGTGACTGTCGCTACCCAAGCTTTTTGATAACGGTCGTCTAAATGATTGAGCCACTCTTTGTTCCACTTGTAAGTCTCGGCTTGCAAGTTTAGATTGCTTTTACCGTAAACCACAGTGGCACTTAGGCTATCAACCTGATACTTACGGCCTTCAACATAATATGTATAGTGTTGGATAGGATTTCTCCCGACGCCATTTTTAACCCGGACGTAATCAGACTGGTCGTTTTGATACTGAATAATCAACGGCTTATACTGATAACTGGTTGTGACGCGGCTCTTGTTCATTTTGGCAACATCTTGGAAAAATGTCGCGTAAGACATCCCCCATAGTACCAATAAAAAGGCAATTAATTCTGCGCATGAAATGCTGAAGTTATGCCATGTAAATGACTTTTTAGTTGTCACAATTAATTTAAGTCGGCGAGCTCGCATATCGTGAATCATCCAAACAAGATAGATTAACAATAAGAGCCACATTCCCATACCGATAAGGTTCCAGGCGGATTTCATAATCATTCCCCTTTTTAGTAAAGTGAGCGGAGCAAAGCGGTTAGAAGCTGGAACCTAAGGTATCTTGGCCGGAAATCCCGGGCTTGGATTTTTGGGCAAGATACCTTAGGTGCAAGCTTCTGCTTTGCGTAGCTGTCCTAAATAAAGTGAGCGGAGCCAGGCGTTTAGAAAGCGGAGCGTAAGTCTCCTTGGCGGGAAATTCCCGGGCTTGGAATTTTTCGCCAAGGTTCTTACGTGTAGCTTTCTGCCTGGCGCAGCTGTCCTAATAAAGTGAGCGGAGCCAGGCGCTTAGAAAGCGGAGTATAAGTCTCCTCGGGCAGGAATTCCCGGGCTTGGAATTTCTGCCCGAGGTGCTTATACGGAGATTTCTGCCTGGCGCAGCTGTCCTAAGCAGTGCAATGCGCTTAAAAACCGTTCATTATTCTCAGTTTACACTATTTTTTAATCAAGTGCGAAAAAAGGCGCTTCGGTCTAAAATGTAAGCGGTAAAATAAATTATAATAAACAAATGTCAATTATAACAACTTAAACATACGTTTTAGTGCTTAATTTAACTAAAGAGGCGATCAATATGTGTACCAGTTTAACTTTGCAAACAACCAACCATCATATGTTGCTCGGTCGCACCATGGACTTCCCGGTTCGAGCAGCCTGGCATCCAACGATTGTCAACGCAACAACTTATCCGACCGCTTTGGCTGGCAGGCGCCCGCTGAACTATCCATACATTGGCGGCGCCCGCCACGAAGGTGATCATGAACTATTAGTTGCCGACGGCGTAAACACTGCCGGCCTTATCTGCGCGGAATTGATGTTTCCAATTAAGGCCCACTATCAAGATCACCAAGTAGCTGACAAGCTCAACCTAACACCTCAGGATTTTCTCCCTTGGGTTCTCGGCGAACACGATTCAATTCAAGCGCTCAAGTCTGACCTAAACCACATTGCTTTAATTGGTAAAAATTGGTTAGCAGGCAACGAAGTCTTTGCTTTTCACTGGATTCTCGCTGATAAAACTGGTCAAACACTCATTGTTGAGCCAACCATCAATGGCCTTGAAGTCATTAGTGACTCGATTGGTGTCCTGACAAACTCGCCGACTTATTCAGACCATATTAAGCGATTCGCGCAAACTTTAGCTGTTAATTCAACATCGGCCGCGATGAGTCGCAAAGCCAATCAACTGGTATTAACCCAACGAATTCCTGCAGCCACCAACACGCCAACGTCGCGATTTCTAGAAGCGGCAATCATTAAATTGGGAAATGCCGATGCCCCTAATCAGTTTGCGGCTAGAAATCGACTCTTCAACACGTTAAATGCTGTGGCCATCCCTTACACACCATCCATGAACAACCATCCCAGTTTTAACTATACGCACTATATCTCAATTCTGGATGCAACCAATCAGACCTATTTCTTTCGATATCACGATTCCAACCAGGTCTTTAGCTTTTCATTGACACAGTTAATTAAACAATATCCACGGACAAACCAATTTTTAGCTTAGATATTTGGCCAGCTGCTTTTGGACGCCCTGTTCATTATTAGTCGCATCCGTTACTGTATCAACCTTTGCGAGTAAATCAGCCGCCGCATTTTTCATCGCAAAACCAATGCCAGCCGCTTGAAGCATTTCGTAATCGTTGCCGTTATCACCAAATGCCACAACGTCATCAAAGGATAGCTGCCAATCGTCTAATAATCGCTGAAGACCACTAGTCTTATTGACACCGTCGTTCATGACGTCCAAGCCGTTCATGCCGCTGGACGTAGCCGCCAGCCGGCCACTGAAATGGTGATTGAATTCATCTTGGCGCTTCGTGACCCCGCCGGCTTCCCAAGTAATGTCAATCTTATAAATCGAATCAAATACGAGCCGCAAGTCTGGCATCGCCTGCATATTCTCATAAAAATACCGGGAAGCTTGAAACCGCTTGGAGTCAGCTGGCAAGTTACAATAAGTCCCGTTTCTCCCAGCCAAAATAATTTCTGCGCCGGCAAAAAGAGGATCGCTTTCCAAATAATCCAATGCTTTGCGCAATACCAAATGGTCAATCACTTCTTCTTGGACAATCACGCCCCGCTCATCAACCACCAAAGCGCCGTTATTACAAAGATAAGAAATTGGCCCAGAAATTCCTTTAAACAGCCCAAGCAAATGCTGATATTGATTACTTCTGGCACATACAAAATGCATGTTTTTTTGGGTCATTTGATTTAATTGTTGTTGAAAGGCCACCTTGTCGAAGGTCCCCTGATCATTTAAGAAGGTGCCATCCATGTCACTTGCAATAACTTTAACCACGTTAAATCCTCCTGTTTCTGCTTTAGCAACTATCCTCTTCCATTCTACAATGCCTGAAAATGGTTTGTAAATTGATTTTAAATTTAGTATACTGAACTTGATCATACAACTTATCTGGGGTGCCTAACGGCTGAGAAAAACCCATCGAACCTGATCTGGTTAGTACCAGCGAAGGGAGCATACTTCCGTTGTATTTAAATGGATTAATTGCATTTAGATGACTTTTCAGCCAGGGTAAAACTTCACGTTTTGCGCTGGCTTTTTTGATTGCTTTGATAAGCGGCACACATTGACTGTTGTTGGAGTCAGCCCGCTTGGACAGCCTTTGAATTTTGTATGAAATCTGTATTTGGGAGGTATTGTTGATGGATAATAAAACACAAGCCAGCATGAATCGTCATCATCAAAGCAAATGGACTCTTCGAAACATTATCTTGATTGCTTTGATCGCAATTTTTACTGGAATTATTTTCTGGGGCGCCGGTTTCCTATATACTGCATTGACCGTTGCCCTTACACCAATTGGCGGCGCGCCATTTGCAAATGACCTATTAATGGGGCTCTGGTGTATGGCAGGTCCTTTAACCGGCTTTGTCGTTCGGACATTTGGCTCAGCGTTTGTTGGCGAATTTCTTGGTGCTGCCGTTGAAGTCTTTTTAGGCGGTCAATGGGGTGCTGGCGCCTTTATTTCCGGGATCGTCCAAGGAATCGGTTCAGAGTTAGGTTTCGCCTTTACCGGTTATAAGCGCTATGACTGGGTCAGCTTGAACGCTTCGATCTTTACGACCGTTATCGTCACCTTTGCTTGGGATATGATTAAGAACGGCTATAACAAGTTTGGGATCCCATTGTTATTGGCGCTTTTTGTTACCCGCTACATTTCAACTTTCATCTTCGGTGGCGTTTTAACCAAGATGATCGTTAAACTTTTGGACCGTAGTAACGCATTTTCGTTGTAAAGGACAGCTGCGCCAGGCAGAAATCTCCGTATAAGCACCTCGGACAGAAATTCCAAGCCCGGGAATTCCTGTCCGAGGAGACTTATACTCCGATTTCTAAGCGCCTGGCTCCGCTCACTACTATAAAAGGACAGCTAATCATGACTGACGTTTCAATTAATCATTTCACTTACGAATACCCTAAAAGCGAAGTCAAGGTTCTAAATGACGTGACCATCACTTTTAAGCACAACCACTTTTCCCTATTAACCGGCCCGTCCGGCAGTGGGAAATCTACTTTGCTGTATTTTATTGCGGGGCTTTATCCGCACTTCATCGGCAACGATGCGCTGGGAAGCATCAAATTTGGTGAAGTCGACGTCAAACAAATCCCCAGGAATCAAATCAGCCATTCGGTTGCCATGATGTTTCAAAACCCCAACCAACAGTTCGCCATGGACACTGTCATCCACGAGCTAACTTTTGTGTTGGAAAATATGCTGGTTGATCCCAGCAAAATGGACGAGATTATCAACCACGCCCTTGCCTTTTGCGGCATCGAAAAGTTACGGTCACGAGTCATTAACACACTTTCTGGCGGCGAAAAGCAACGCGTCGCATTGGCCTGCATCGTTGCAATGGACCCGCCAGTGATTGTCTTAGACGAACCGTTTGCCAGTATCGACCCGGATTCGCGGCTGGACTTGATCAAAAAACTCAAACTCCTCCAACAAGAACACGGGAAAACGATTATCCTGGCTGACCACGACCTAAACGATTATCAAGGTGTCATTGACGAGTTTTACTATCTTGACCCGGATTCTCACCAGATTAATTTATTAGCTGCACCAGCTGCTCAACACTTCTTCGATCAATTCAAGACTACGCAGACAATTAATAAACAAGTTGAGATCCCAGCCAAAGGGACGCCGTCAGTTATTGATATCAATGATTTTAAATTGCAGCCGCACCATTCACTGCTACTTGCGCTTGGCAAATTCAAATTCTACCAGGGGAAAACAACCTTAATCACGGGGGCTAATGGGATTGGCAAGTCGACATTATTTAACGCACTGACCAAACTATTACCATACGAAGGAACGATTGAATATTCGGGGAAAAATATTCAAAAGATTCGTCCCTTGTCATATGCTAAAAACGTCACACTTTTATTTCAAGATGCCGAAAACCAATTTCTAAACATCACCGTTAAAGAAGAACTTGATTTATCCCTCAAGAACCGGACTAATCAAGCTTATACCAATGACGATGTTGCTAGCATGCTCAAGCAGCTCAACATTGAAGGACGAGAAGATCAAGTCGTTTATTCTTTGAGTGAAGGGCAAAAAAAGAAGCTTCAGATCATTGAAATGTTAATCATGAATCCGCCCGTCCTGTTACTGGATGAACCATTTAAAGGGTTGGATTATCATTCACTGGAAGTCGTCGTCGGCTTTTTAAACCGGGCCAAATCCCAATTTCACCAAACCCAAATTATTATTTCGCATCAATTGTCCGGCTTAGACCCGCTGATTGACTACCACGCTCATTTCGCTGATCAAAACTTAACTTACCAGGAGGTTATCAAATGAATCCTGGATTAAAACTACTCCTTGTCATGGCGATTGCTTTGGAGATTTCATTTACGCAATCGCTGATTGTTAACGTGATTTTAATTATTGCCAGCTTTGGCTACATTCTTATTCATCGAATCAGCTTCAAAGCACTGCTAGGGTTGATTCTTTGGCCGTTCTTCCCAGCGCTTGGGTTATTTGTCTCCCAATGGCTGTACGGGACTGCCGGCATTCATTTTGCCTGGATTCTGTTCACCCGGATCTATGCTTATGTTTTCTTAGGGGCAACCTTTACGCTTACCAGTAGTATTACTGATTTGGCTCTCACCTTGGAGCAGGACTT
Organism: Lentilactobacillus fungorum; assembly: GCF_016860605.1. GTDB lineage: Bacteria > Bacillota > Bacilli > Lactobacillales > Lactobacillaceae > Lentilactobacillus > Lentilactobacillus fungorum. The sequence continues at coordinate 49,778 of NZ_BNJR01000016.1, read as the reverse complement.
TCGCTTGCCATCTAAGTTTGCCTACGGTGTCTTGGCAGCTTTTAATCTGATGCCCAAGATTAACGAAGAGGTTAAAATCATCAAAACATCGGCGCTAATGCGTGGCGAAGCCCTTCATTTTTGGTCACCTAAACTTTATTTCAAGGCGATCTTATCGTCCATTCAGTGGTCACAGAATCTAGCCGAAGCGATGACTTCTCATGGGTTCGTCGAAGATCAAAAACGAACCCACTACCGAGTCATCCGCATTACCGGCTTGGATTGGAGCTGGTTTATCGGCTTATTCGCGATCGTCCAGGGGTTGTTATTCTTCATTAGATATTAACGGCTTATATTCCTGAAATAACTGTTTTGCATTATAATAATGTTAAGACAGAAAGAGTGGAAGAAGGCGGTTAAATTGCGGGCAAACATGTTTGCATTTGTATTTGGGATCTTCGCGTTAGTCGTAGGCGCTGTTATTGACCTGTATGGGTTATTTAATCAGTTTTTGTCGCTGGATAGCGGCAAGACCGTTTTAGTTGGTAGTATTACTTTCTTATTAGGGTTAGCATTCTTGTCATTGCCCAACCGTATTGAACGATACCTTGGTGAAGCAGTAGTTTCCCTTGGCTTACTGTATTACTTCTATATTCAAACTAACAATCCGTGGGTCGCGCTGATTATTGTGGCCATTATCACGGCTGTGATGGAATATGGACTAAAGCATCGTTAATATGTGTGCCATTTGGGTTTTATTGCTATAATAGAGATATGGCAACATGAGGTTTATCAAATGGAGGAATTATAATGGCAGAACAATTTAGTACCCTTGCTGAAGAAATTATCAATTATCAAAAGAAAAATGACATGCCTGATACTGCGTTAGCATTTAACCTGCACATTTCCGTTGAACGCCTCCACGATATCAAATCGATGGAATCCGAACCGACTCCAGACGAAAAGCGCGTGATTGAAGCATTTGTCAGATAATCTAGCATTCAATTGGCGCTTTACCAATAAACTCCGATTTAACACTTGCTCACGATTGTTAGCTTGCCCGTGAAATTGATCCGCTCTCAACTGTCCAAGCCAAGCACTCATTTTTAGCACTCATTGATAATTTGTGTGGCAAAGACACTCAATAATTGACATAAAAGCGACTGGGACAAAAAGCGTTTTGCTCCCAGAATTTAACAAAAGCCTCCAACCATTTTCGGTTTTGAAATGGTTGGAGGCTTTTGTTAAATGACCGACAGCTGCCATTTGGCCCAGCTTTAAGCCAAGTATGGGCGGCGATTTAGGTTGTAATTACGGGTGGTTTGCTTCTTCCGTTTGGTTGTTCATCAACTAGACTCGCTTATTTGACCATTTATTAACGGGCTCCTTAGCCGACAGCCAGCACATTACATCATTTTAGCAGATTGATTGATATAGCCGGCCAAAGCGTGCTGCATTCCCTTATCATGGATGGTGATTTTTGCTTGACGCAACACTTTGGTAACAATCCCCCGCAATGCTTCTGGATCATTCATCTTTGCTGAAACAACTTGATCCGTCAGCTCTTTTTTGTGATCCGAAACGGTCCCTTTCCGTGCCTGGTGCCGCATTTTGATGACTTCATATCCATAGGACGTTTTAACTGGGGTCGTCGTATACTGGCCATCTTTTAGCTTAAAGGCAGCCGCCTTAAAGTTAGTGTCCAAAGATGAATTAGTGCTGTCAAACGATGCCATTTCCCCGCCTTTGTCTTTAGTAGCCGCATCGATTGAATACTTCTTAGCCAAGCTGGCAAACGATTTGCCAGCCGCCAATTGTTGAATTGCTTTTTCAGCCGTTGCTCGGCTACTGGTTAGAATTTGAGCAACCGAAACTTTGGGATGATAAGTCTTAAAATGATGTCTTAATAGTTTAGGTGTCAACTTAGTATTGACTTGAACAGCCGCTTTTAGCAGCAAACTTTCCCGAATCCGGTTCTTCAGCTGAGTGGCTGTCAAATCATTTTGCGTTAAAAAGGCTTTAAACGACATCCCTGATTGGTTTTGATAGCGTTGATATTGCCGCTTCACTTCCGAAGTCGTCACTTGCTTGCCATATTGTTGGTTAAGGGCTTTTTCAAGAATCATCTCTTGAAGTGTTTGCCTACCAGCCGCGCTATTCTTCATTCGATTATAATAAGCTTCTTTTGAAATATAATCCCCATTAATTGTTGCAATTGCCTGCCAACTACAACCTACAAGAACCAACCCCACTAAAACACAGACTAAACCAATTAGCCATTGTTTCATATCAAACAACTCCATTCCCTAAATAATTACCATTGATCGATCAACCGGTAGTCATCATAATATCATAACCCACGCACTACTTTTATGCCTTTTATTTATAAATTTACCCAAAGTTATGATTTTCTTATTATAAAATCAAGAAAATAAGCAAAACGTAAGTTAACTTAAAATAACCTTAAGCGTTAGATTAAACGATTTACTAATTACTCATTATCAATTATTGTGTGGATGCGTCACCAATAACAGATTGAGAACGGGGGAATGAGTGGTGGATGATGTACTATTTTTCTTAGTGTTCATTTTAATGGTGTTAATTGCGCTCATACTGGCAGTTGGTTTCCATGTTAAGCTGGCCCCAGTTGATTACGATGATTTTGGGGTAATTTTAGGTGGTGCATTGCTGGGATAACTGTTAATCACGATTCGGACTACCCGGCCTTATTTATCAAAAAATGCATTTGCCTGATATAAACTGACCCCAACACAAAAACACCTAGCCTAACCACCTTTGAGAAAAACTTCAAATGGTTAGGCTAGTTATTTTTTAGTGCTGGGGTCAAAGCCCCTTCATCAGAAAACACCTTTTGAGAACGACTCACGCTTATTGAGCCGTTAAGCCGCCATCTACCACAAATTCTGATCCAGTTGAGTAACTGGCGTCGTCTGATGCTAAGAAGAGGACCATCTTAGAAACTTCTTCCGGTTCCGCAACTCGCTGAAGCGGAATGGCTTTGGCAAATTCTTTAATTACAGCCTCGCTATCGCCTTGGTGAATCATCGGCGTCGAAATGACCCCTGGATGCACGGAATTTACCCGAATCCCGGAATGTGCTAACTGCAAAGCAGCCGCTTTAGTCATTCCCCGGACCGCAAACTTCGTATCCGTATAACCAATTGCCCCACCAACTAAGCCATTCATTGATGAAACGTTGACGATACTGCCGGCACCATTCTTTTCCATAACTGGCGCAACTGTCTTCATTCCTAAGAAGACAGACAGTTGATTGATTTGGAAAATCTTCAGGTAATCCGCCGTCGTGATTTCAGCAAGCGATTTATTAAAACTAATTCCTGCATTGTTAACTAAAATGTCGATTTTACCAAATTTATCAACTGTTTGGTCAACAACTTTTTGCCAATCATCTTCGCTGGCAACGTCTTGCTTGATAAAGACTGCGTTGTCCCCTAAATCATCAGCTAATGCCCGTCCTTTTTCCTCGTTGATATCCGTAATGACAACTTTGGCTCCCTCACTTACAAAGAGCCTAGCATGACTGGCACCCATTCCTTGGGATGCCCCAGTAATAATTGCAACTTTACCATCTAACTTAGCCATCATATACCTCCTTATCACAGACAACATTTTATCCATCTCTATTATATAAGATACTTATCTTTAATATAATTATTTTGACCAAAAATTTAGAACGTAATCATTATAAGTCCCAATTAAAAATGTGGGCCAAGCATCACTTGCATATATGCAAAATGAGCCTGTCCCACATGATTGTCACCTTTTATGGAACCACCGCTGCCACAGCGATGGTTTAGCAGCTTTGAGCGATTTTTTGCCGCCGCGCTGCTGTTGATACCGTTTCATCCCTTCTTTATAGGGATTACTAAATAGTTGGTTATATGATGGCTTAGAAGTCGTCGCTTGTGACAAAGGCTTGCCGCAGTTAGGACAAACCGTTTCATGACCAGTTAATTTAGCCCCACAGTAAGGGCAAAAGGCAAATTGTGTCCGCGTCATAATATTACCTCGATTACAACATTAACATGTTAAGGATGCTATCAGGACAGTTGATGGAACACATTAATCCACTTCATTTTCAGCCAGATAAGCTTTTAAGTAATCAAAAGCCATTTCACGAATTGTTTCAATCCCGACTTGTCTTGTCTGCTCCTCGCCTTCATCGTCAACATCCAACAGCGCCACTGTCAACAACCCGGTTTGAAAGTCCAGTGATAATGGATAACCCACAAAATTTTCTTCATCATTGGTTTCAAACCGAATAATTTTTTGATAGTTAATTGCTTGGCTGATAATGTTCACCATCATGTTGTCCGCGTCATCAAACGCCCGGTCGGCATTTAAAACTGGCAATGAGAAATGTTTAGCCGCCTGATTAGCCTGAACAAAGTTTTTTACAACTTGTAAATAATCGGCCGCCACAATCATTCGCCGAATATCGTCATAGCGGATCCAAACGTAGCCGCCAAAGCGACCATTCATATCGACAACCAACATTACCAATTCGCTATGATTGCTGGCAATGATCTGGCCAACGTAAAAATATCGACGCTGATCATTGGTATCGATAATCAGCCATTGTTGGTTATTTCGAAACTGAGTGGCCTGGGTTCTGAACTCATCAGGATCAGAAATAATGGTTTCATCAACGTGGTTAGCTGGCGTGATCAGTGACCTGGCTTCTTGTAGTAATTGTAATTCTGTTCCACCAAACTCAATTCCTCTAATATCATTAAATTTAATGACGTATTTAGGGCGTTTTGAAAAATCATACTTATTGATATTTTGAAAAATAACGCCATCTGGCTGAACTGAATCAATTAAACCTTCGTTATATTTCAAGTTATCCGTGTCTTTCGTTATAATCAGGGCCACTCGCTGATCGTCATGGAGGGTTTTGATTACTCGATCAAAGAGCGAATCGCTCATTTTAATCGGCATATCAAACGATGGATTAACCGTCATATGATGCATCTCATCAAAGGCAATCCGCTCCTTCATACTTGCCAAGTCGTAGCTGTCAGTCTCGATTCGCTTAACTGAACTAATCTTCAAGTAAACTTCTCCGTCTTGGAGACCATAGTCGTTATAAGTGACCATAATAAAATCCTTAGAACTCAAATATTGGATAATGCCAGTGTAAACAATATCACTGTCGTTTTGAAACGCATTGATCAATACCTCATCGATCTGTGCGGCTCGCAGCTTGTCATAAATGGTTTTCACGGTTGTCCCTTCTTTCTTGGTTGTGCTAAGTGGCGGTATTGTTTTACTGGGTGGGGATGGGGCATGGACACCCTAGGTCTATATACTTTTACTTTGGTGGATGGATTAGGCTACTTTGCTGAAACGCGCTCCGCTAAGCAGAAGCCTCCGCATAAGCATCTTGTGTTTGGATGCTTTTACTTTGGTGGATGGATTAGGCTACTTTGCTGAAACGCGCTCGCCAAGCAGAAACTTCCGCATAAGCACCTTGGCCAAAAATTCCAAGCCCGGGAATTTCTGGCCAAGGAGACTTATGCTCCAGTTTCTAACCGCTTGGTCTCACGCTCTCTACGAAATAGCATTCCTCACAAACTCCGCCAGCTTCTCACCGTGCTTGCCATCGCTCAATCCGACTAACAACTTAATTCTTGCCTTTTGGCCATTTAATCCCTGACACAAAATCATGCCCATTTTCTTTAACTGAATTCCGCCGCCCTCGTAATCATAGATTGCTTGCGCAACGCCATTATAACATCTGGATACTAAGACGATTGGAATGTGCTTGGCTAACAAGCGCTGGATTGCCGGTAAAGTTTGCGGTGGCAGATTACCCGCTCCCAAGCCTTCAATGACCAACCCATTTGTCGTTGGCTGGTTGATCGCATCAAATAACTCGCCATCCATTCCCGCATACGCCTTAATTAAAAAGACCCCTTTGACCACCCGATTAATGTCAGCGACTTCCGTTCTAATTAATTCTTGGAAGTATTTTGCTTTATTTTGGGTTACAATACCTATCGGGCCAAAAGTTGGTGTCCGAAACGTTGCCACATTGGTTGTATGCGTTTTGGTCACATACCTGGCTGTATGGATTTCATCGTTCATCACCACCAAAACGCCCTTGCCATACGATTCATCGGTAGCAGCCACTAGAATCGCATTTCTAAAATTGTACAGGCCATCAGAGCCGATTTCATTTGATGAGCGCATGGCACCAGTCACTACAACCGGAATGGTGTTGGGTAGCGTTAAATCCAAAAAATATGCCGTTTCTTCCAGCGTATCCGTTCCATGAGTAATCACCACGCCGTCAATGCCCTCATCAATGGCCTTCATAATCCGCTGCTTAATCGCAAGCATCACAGCAGGTGTCACGTGCGGGGACGGTAAGTTAAACATCTCGTCGGTAATCAAATTAATCTGTCCTTGTAAAATTACCTGTTGATCCGCAATTGGATTATCATCGTTTGGGACCACTTCGCCCTTTTCGTTTTGCGACATCGAAATTGTGCCGCCCGTATGAATTGCCAGAATTGTTTTCATAATATTGCTTAATCCTCCATTAGCCTGTTAATCCATACTATTGTACCGTAAAATAGCAGTCGAAACTTAATTTTCGTATTAAAAAAGGAGCCCGCCCATGCCAAAATCACAAAGATATTATCAACCACAAAATTCAAAAGATGCCATGAGAGAAATTGAAAAACTATTTAACAAATATAAAGACGCACCAATCACCCAAGAGCTGGTTGATTACCATCAGAACTTGGTTAACCGGCTGCAAACCGACATTTTAGCCGCCGCAGTTAAAGAAGGCGTCGCTGAACGGATCGATTCTATCCATTCAATGATCAGCGTCATGACTAAGTGGCTCCAAATTCGGTTAAGCGGCCAGCCTTACAACGGTAAAATGGCCCACTTCAAATTTGTAGCCAGTAACGCTAACCCTCATTTCAAACGCCAAATTCATAAGATGAAAGGTACTAGCAACCACCGAGCAAGTGGTCATTAATCGTTTCGCTGTCCAGTAGGTAAAACAATCGGTATAATTGACATGTTCAAACTTTGACTGAGGACAGCTACGCAAAGCAGAAACTTCCCCATAAGCACCTCAACCAAAAATTCCAAACCCGGGAATTTCTGGTTGAGGAGACTTATGTTCCAGTTTCTAGGCGCTTTGCTTCGCTCACTTTACCAGGACAGCTGCGCCAGGCAGAAAGCTACACGTAAGCACCTTGGCGAAAAATTCCAAGCCCGGGAATTTCCCGCCAAGGAGCCTTACGTTCCGCTTTCTAAACGCCTGGCTTCGCTCACTTATTTTAGGACAGCTGCGCAAAGCAGAAAGCTGCACCTAAGGCCACTTGGCCAAAAATCCAAAACCGGGATTTTCGGCCAAGTGGCCTTAGGCTCCGCTTTCTAACCGCTTTGCTCCGCTCACTTACTTTAGGAGGAACTAACCGTTGAGCAATACCATTATTGAATTAAAAAATGTCTACAAAACTTTCGATGACGGCTTTACGGCTCTCAAAGATATTAGCTTTACCTTAAATCAAGGGGAATTTTATACGTTGTTGGGGCCTTCCGGTTGTGGAAAAACGACCATTTTACAATCAATTGCCGGCTTTACCGAAGTTACATCCGGCGAAGTCTTATTTGATGGCAAACGCATTAACGATATTCCCGCTAACAAGCGCCAATTAAACACCGTCTTTCAAGATTACGCCCTATTTCCAAATATGAATGTCTTTCAAAACGTCGCGTTTGGCTTGGTCGTTCATAACGTTAACAAAGACGAAATTGACCAACGGGTTCACGATGCCCTCAAACTCGTCCAGTTGGAAGCCTATGCCAACCGCGAAATTTCTGAACTTTCCGGCGGCCAACAACAGCGGATCGCAATCGCCCGGGCAATTGTTAACCGCCCAAAGGTCCTACTCCTAGATGAACCACTATCAGCCCTAGATGCTAAATTACGCAAAGACATGCAGTATGAACTCCGCGAACTTCAACAGCAACTCGGCATCACCTTTTTGTTTGTTACCCACGACCAAGAGGAAGCTTTGGCAATGAGTGACGAAATCTTTGTCATGAACAAGGGGCAAATTTTGCAAAAAGGCGACCCGGTCGACATTTACGACGAGCCAATTAACCACTTTGTTGCCGATTTTATTGGCGAAAGCAATATTATCCCCGGCAAAATGATCGCCGACTACCAAGTGGCCTTTTTAGGGCATCAATTCGAATGTGCCGATGCCGGTATGCGGCCAAACGAGCCGGTTGAAGTCGTCATTCGCCCAGAAGACCTGGTCATTACCACCCCACAAAAAGGGAAAATCCAAGTTAAAGTCGACACCCAGCTTTTCCGCGGTGATTATTATGAGATTCTGGCTTACGATGACCAGCACAATGAATGGCTGATTCATTCCACCAACGCCACCAAGGATAATGCGGTGGTCGGCCTAGCGTTTGGTCCCACCGACATGCACGTCATGCGTTATAACGAATCGGAAACTAAATTTAATAGCCGCCTTGAAAGCTATGAAGATTAGGGGTGAAAATGGCAATGAAGAAAAGCTACAAGGGTTTATTTTACGCGCCTTATCTCCTTTGGCTGGCGCTATTCGTGATTGCGCCGGTTGCACTGATTATTTATTATTCATTTTTTGATATTCACCACCAATTTACCCTGAGAAACTACCAAGATTTCTTTGAATCCGGCACTTACCTGACAATGACGGCAAACTCTGTTTTATATGCGTTTTTGATTACCCTGATCTCGATATTAATCAGTTACCCGATGGCGTTAGTCATTAGTCGGCTGCAACACCGCAACCTGTGGATTTTATTGGTTATCTTACCGACTTGGATTAACTTATTGCTTAAGGCCTACGCATTTATTGGACTTTTAAGCCGGGATGGCTTGGTTAACAGCCTGTTTTCGTTCTTTGGCATTCCCGCCCAACAAATGCTCTTTACGGATACCAGTTTTATCTTGGTCGCCGCTTACATTCAGATTCCGTTTATGATTTTGCCAATCTATAATTCGTTGACGGATATTAGCGACTCGTATCTTCGGGCCAGCAGTGATCTGGGCGCCACCAAATGGCAAACGTTAACCAAAATTATTATTCCGATGACAATGCCAGGGATTAAATCCGGCATCCAAATTGTCTTTATCCCGTCACTATCGCTCTTCATGCTGTCCCGTTTAATCGGTGGCAACAAAATCATTACGCTGGGAACGGCCGTCGAGGAACATTTCTTAACGACCATGAACTGGGGAATGGGCTCAACCATTGGCGTCGTCTTGATTGTATCAATGGTTGTCGTCATGTTATTCACCAGCACCAAGCGTAAAGGGAGGCGAGCTTAATGGCAAATCGTGCTTCAAAGCTTGGTAAACTTTATATTATTTTTGTCTTTTTGTTAATGTATCTACCCATCTTTTACCTCATTATCTATTCATTCAGTAAGGGCACAACCATGGCGAACTTTGATGGGTTTACCTTAAGCCATTATGGTGAGTTGTTCGCTGACAAACGAATGTTGGCAATTTTCTTAGATACCATCTTGATTGCCCTGCTGTCATCACTGGTTTCGACCATCATCGGGACAATGGGCGCCATCGCGGTTCATAATACGAAACGCCGCCACCAGCGGGAAACATTATTGTCACTGAATAGCATTCTATTGGTCTCCCCGGATGTTATTATTGGTGCCAGCTTTTTGATCTTCTTTACCGCTCTCAAACTACCGCTGGGATTTTGGTCGGTCCTACTCAGCCACATTGCTTTTGAAATCCCGATTGTCTTGTTAATGGTACTACCCCGTCTTGATGAAATGAGCCCATCGTTAGTCAACGCAGCCCTGGATTTAGGCGCTACATCGGCGCAAGTCCTTAGTAAAATCACCCTGCCATTCATTCAACCAGGCATCATTGCCGGCTTCTTTATGGCAATTACCTATTCACTAGACGACTTCGCGGTCACCTTCTTTGTCACTGGTAACGGCTTTACAACCCTATCAGTGGAAATCTACTCACGAGCTCGGCAGGGAATTAGCCTTGAAATTAACGCCTTAGCTGGGATTATGTTTATCTTCTCACTGATTTTGGTCGGGATTTACTACCTCATTGAAAACCACAACCTTTCCAATGGTCGTGATTTAGACAGAGTGGAGGTGCCTGATCGATGAAAAAATTTGTTATCACAATGATCACGATTTTACTTCTCTGTGCCGGCCTGGGTTATGGCAGCCATGAACTTACTAAGTCAACTGGAGACTCTGGTGATAAAGTCTTAAATCTGTATAACTGGGGCGACTACATTGACCCGGCCTTATTGACCAAGTTTCAAAAAGAGACTGGCTATCACGTCAACGTCGAAACCTTTGACAGCAACGAAGCTATGTATACCAAAATTAAACAGGGTGGCACCAGTTACGATCTGACCGTTCCCAGCGATTATATGGTCCAAAAGATGAAAGCCGATCACATGCTGATTCCACTGGATAAGTCAAAGCTAACTGGAATGAACAATTATGGTTCAGCCTTTTTAAACAAGTCTTTTGACCCGAACAACCGTTACTCGATTCCATATTTCTGGGGAACACTTGGAATTATTTATAATGACCAGGATGTCAAACCAGGCACTTTAACGCACTGGAATCAACTTTGGAACCCTAAATATAAAGATGGCATTATGCTGATTGATTCGGCACGGGATATTATGGGCTTTTCACTCATTTCCCTCAATAAATCTGTCAATACCACCAACTCCGCTGATTTATTGGCAGCCCGCAACAAGCTCTTTCAATTGTCCCCAAACGTTAAGGCCGTCGTCGCTGATGAAATTAAAATGTATATGGCAGAAGGAGAAGCACCAGTTGCTGTCGATTGGTCCGGTGAAGCTTCCGAAATGATGTCACAAAATTCGCATTTACACTATGTCGTGCCAACTGAAGGCAGCAACATGTGGTTTGACAATTTGGTCATCCCCAAAACAGCAAAACATTTCAAAGCAATCTACGCTTTTTTAAACTTCATGAACCAGCCTAAAAACGCCGCGCAAAATGCTGCTTACATCGGTTATTCAACCCCAAATAATCAAGCTTTAAAATTGCTGCCAAAATCAGTTCGAGATGACCAGCAGTTCTACCCGCCTCAAACCGTTTTAAAGCGGCTCCAGGTTTACAGTAACTTAAGCCCTGAAAAGGTTCAGGAGTATAACGATCTTTATCTAGAGTTTAAGATGCACCACTAATTACCAAGATTGATTGGTCATAATCGGCTAAAAGCATTAAACTATTACTTGAGGTGAAAATAATGGCAAAAACGTCAAAGAAGCAAATGAGAAATGAAATCATCATCGATATGGACGAATTTATCGTCACATATGCAGCAACCCTCCTAGATCCAAACAAGAATCTTTCCCAATTGGTTTATGATACAGCTAAAGAAGATATTACCAAGCTGGACGACCTGTTCAAGGACAATGGGTTTGGCCGCAAGAACAAATTTTATAACATCGGCGAAGGCTTTTTGCGCGACTATGACAATTTAGACGCAGAAGAAGCCCAAAAACAGGCCGATCAGCTAGCAACCGAAGCCATTGACTATCTAGGCAAAAATGTCAGCTTTTTTGAACGCTGGCGAACTGATTAGAAGGGATTAAAGCGTCCATTTCTGGTTGGTTATCTACTTATCTCCAAAAGAACCAGCAACGCCTCATCAAAAACTAAGCAGCCTTGACACAGGTTTTTAAAGAATTGTGTCAGGGCTGCTTTTTTATTGGCATGCTTTGGTCTTTGTTTACTTTTCAACAAGCTAAATTTCACCATTTTTATCATGCTTGTTTCATAATGGGCTTATGCATTAAGCAAGGATAGCTGGGCAAAGCAGAAAGCTCCGTGTAAGCACCTTGGCGAAAAATTCCAAGCCCGGGAATTTTCTGCCAAGGAGCCTTACACTCCGACGGCCGTCAAATGCCTAGCCTACTTGGCGCTTTCTAACCGCTTTGCTTCGCTCACTTATAGAGAGAAGGGATTTCATGAACACACCCGCACAAAATTCAACCACTCAAAAGAATGGCTGGTGGATTTTAGTATCAATTGGGACATTCGCATTTATGTCTAACCTAGATTCTAGTATTGTTAATATCGCGATGCCGATCATGGCTAAGCAGTTAAGCGTGCCAATGAACGAGATTGAATGGGTGGTCTCCTCATACCTCATTGTCTTAACCGCATTGCTACTATTCTTTGGCAAATTAGGCGACATTTACGGTAAGGTCAAAGTCTTTCGGATTGGCACCGGCGTCTTTTTACTGGGATCATTTTTGTCCGGCCTGCAGATTAACTTTCCATTCCTATTAGTTGGCAGAGTCGTCCAAGGCATTGGCGCGGCAATGACGCTCTCCAACACGTATGGCATTACAACCTCGACCTTTGGAATTAAAGAACGTGGCCGGGCCATGGGATTTGTCGGAACGTTTGTAGCGCTGGGGGCAATCGCTGGTCCTGGCCTCGGCGGCTTAATTCTCTCACACTTTTCCTGGGGGTATATCTTCTGGGTTAACCTCCCATTTGGCATTTTTGCAATTATTTTAGGGGCAATTGTGATGCCCAAAAAGTTTCAAACAACGCCTGGGACAATCGATTGGCTGGGCTTTACCAACTTTGCGGTTCTGATCGTCGGCCTATTTTTGGGCGTCTTTATTGCCCAAGAAATTGGTTACGGCGCACCGGTTCCCCTTATTTTATTTTTGATTGCCCTCATTGCCTTAGTCGGCTTTTACCGGACTGAAAAACGCGTCCAAAACCCTTTGATGCCCCTATCACTATTTAAAATTAAACCATTCACCTATGGCCTAGGGGCAGCTGTCTTAATCTTCTTATCCAATTTCTTTACGGTAGTAATTATCCCGTTTTACTTGGAAGACGCTCGCCAACTATCCGCGGGTCAAGCGGGAACGTTGCTGATTATCTTTCCGGTTGTGATGGTGTTTGCCGGTCCTCTGGGCGGCTGGTTTGCCGACCGATTTTCACCGGCTACCGTCGCTTCACTAGGATTGCTCATCGTTGCTATCGCTCAATCATTATATATTTTCTTGACACTTACCAGCCCAATTTGGGTTTATATCGTCATCACAATCATCATGGCAATTGGCACTGGCCTTTTCCAGTCGCCCAATAGTGATATCGTCATGTCAGTCGTACCAAAGGATTCGCTGGGAAGTGCCGGGAGCTTAAACGCCCTTGCCCGAAATATTGGGATGATTTCCGGTACTGCCTTGTCGACCAGTTCGTTGTTTATCGGGATGAGCATCAAAGCTGGTTTTCATGTCACCACTTATCTACCCAAGCAGCCAGAAACATTCATTTTTGGCATGCACGTCGCCTTCGCAATTTCACTGATTATCATTATCGGTGCCTTGATTTTGTCTATCTTACAAGGGAGGAACGTTAAACCTGGGGATTTGAAATAAATTGGTTCCGATTTCAGAAAAAGCCAGTCGGCGTTTGATTTTAGTCAGATCAGACGTCGGCTTTTAGTTTTTAGATGTGTCCACTTCAATCACAATTTTCCCTTTTGCTCGATGTGATCGGGAATACTCAAACGCCGCTTGAATGTCCGTTAGTGAAAACTGCCGATCAATAACTGGGTGAAGCTTCCCCTGTTCAATCAAGCTGGTTAACTCAGTCAACTCACGGCCGCTGGGGGTCATAAATAAGAAGTGGTACCTAGCGCCGGTTTGGTTTTCTAACCGATGGAACTTTCGAGCTGCCAATCTAAACAACCATTGTTTCCACCGAGGCAGGCCATATGCCCTAGCAAAGCGTTCATCTGGCATCCCCGATAACGATACCACCTGACCACCCGGCTTAACAATTCGAAACGCATCGGCCAATGCTTGGCCACCCAGCGTATCAAACACCGCGTCATAATCACGCAACACCTCGGCAAAGTTCTCTTGATGGTAATCAATTATCTGATCGGCTCCCAGCTGGCGCACCCAATCACTGTTCTTGGCACTGGTCGTTGTGGTGACAAACGCCCCTTTGAGCTTGGCAAGTTGAATCGCCACTGTCCCAATCCCGCCTGACCCCGCTTGAATCAGTACTTTATCGCCAGGCCTAATCCGCATAATATCAACCAACGCCTGATAGCTGGTCAACCCCACCAAGGGAACCGCAGCTGCCTGTGCAAACGTCAGATTAGCCGGCTTCATCGCAACTGCCGTTTCATCAACAGCAACGTATTCGGCAAACGTGCCAATTCGATCTTTAGGAACCCGGCCATAGACCTGATCACCAACTTGAAAATGACGCACGCCTTTGCCGACTTTAACAACAATGCCAGCAAAGTCACTGCCAAGAATCAGTGGCATTTGATAATGGAGCAGCATCTTTAATTGACCAGCTTGGGTTTTCAAATCAATCGGGTTCACGCTGGCCGCAATTATTTTTACTAAGATATCTCCTGCGCCTACTTGGGGAATGGGGACACTGGTAATCTTGGGAATCGATTGCCCATAATGGTTAATCACTGCGGCTTTCATTTGTTGCGTCATTGAGGACACTCCTTTTGAAGTTCATTAGATTGCTTGGTTTAAATTTTTAAACGATTAATGAACCGTATCATAATCGCTTTAGCTGGATCCGTCAACTCATTGACTTTGAGCTAATCAATTGACACGCCCGACTATCAATGGTTTAATGGTTTAAAAATATAAACGAAAGCAGCTGATTGAACTAATGGCTAATCTTCAAGAATTACAAACGGAATTTACTAATTTAAGTGATTTCCTAATTGCTTTGGGTGACGAAAAGCGCCAAGCAATCATCATTGCTTTGCTGGCTAATACTTGCAATGGGCTTCGCGTGACTGACTTGACTGATGCTACCAACCTGTCACGACCGGCGGTTTCACACCATCTCAAAATCCTCAAACAGGCTCATTTAATTCGTTCAAGAAGCGAAGGGACCAAGAATTACTATTATCTGTCCCACAATATTCAAGAAATTGATGAACTTAAAACACTGTTAGATCACGTTACGGCAATTATTAATGCCAGTGGGAGAAACGAATAATGAAAAAAGTTTTAGTTGTCCTTACCAATACAACCCGGTATAAAGGAACTGATGACGCGACTGGGTTATGGCTGGGCGAGGCCACGGAGTTTGTCGATGCAATGCACACCGCCAACATTCAAGTCGATTACGTTAGCCCAATGGGTGGATTTGTCCCATTAGATCCGCGCAGTATGAAATATACCGATCAAGCAATTATGAAAACTTACGAACGGCTGATTTTCAAAAGCGGGCATTAAGCCAGTCATTGAAACCTGACCAAGTATCGCCAAAAGATTATGCGGCGATTTATTATACAGGTGGCCATGGTGTCATGTGGGACTTCCCCGATAATCAAGCACTCCAGCAAATTGCTTTGACAATTTATCAACAGGGCGGTTTTATAACTTCAGTCTGCCATGGCATCGCCGGGTTATTAAACATTAAGAATGCCACTGGTCATTATTTAATTGCCAACAAATCAGTTACCGGCTTTACAACCGCCGAAGAAATAATCGCTGGGAAAAAATCAGTTGTCCCATTTCTAAATAAAGCAGCAGTTGAACAACGGGGTGGGCACTTTCTTCATAAGCGATTCTATCGTGAATACGCGCTTCAAGATGGCCATTTGATTACTGGTCAAAACCCCTTTTCAGCTAAAGCAGTGGGCAACCTCTTAATTAAGAATCTTCAAGCTGATAACTAATAATGATCATCGTTAAAGGGCAGTGGTCAGCAGTTATCCCAACTTAACAATTAGCATGAACGAGTCACTTAAACTCGCCGATTCTTAAAGCTTATATTGATTGCTTAATTCTCAACGAGAAACAAAATTCATGATTCTGATCGTTAGTTGCTTATTCATCAGGTTGGCCACTATCTTTTTTATTGATAACTCAAAACTAGGGAACCCCAGCTGTGCGGATTACTCACGGCTGGGGTTCCCTAGTTTTGAATCTTATTTTAGTTCGGTGCTTACGATTTTAGCTTTGTTGCTTGTCCGTTACGTTTCCGGTACTCGATTCTACCAAGCTTAATCACTTCGGTAACGACTAGCACGATGAACCCAGCAATGGTTGGCACAACCCAGCCATAGAAGAAGTTCACGTTGCCAGTGTGGAAGACGTCTTGCATAAATGGAATATAAATCATTGCGGCCTGCAGGACCAACAGAATTGCAATGATGATAAACGCCATCTTGTTTTCAAAGAAGTGTTTGGAAATAATCGGGTAGGAATTTCGAATGTTAAACAGATAGAAAATCTTACCAAAGATGATAATGTTAACGGCCATGGTGCTGCCAAGGACAACGCTTAAGACGCCACCTTCAACAAATCGGTCGAAAGTGAAGATGCCCAGTGCCGAAATCAAGACCGACACGTAAACAATCTCAAAGACATCCATCTTGCCAAGGATCCCCTTGCGAACATCTCGCGGTCCTCGAATCATAATTGATTCTTCGGCTGGCTCAAAGATAAACGCGAACTGAATGGTCAGGGCCGACACCGTGTTGATCCAAAGTAACTGAGTGGGATAAAGCGGCAATTCTTGTCCCATAATCATACTGATGAGGACAACTAAGCCTTCCGCAAAACTAGTCGGCAGCAAGAAGCGAATGGTTTTTTGAATGTTATCAAAGACGTGCCGCCCTTCTGCCACGGCGTCAACAATCGTCGTAAAACTATCGTTGACCAAAACCATGTCAGCGGATTCCTTGGCAACATCGGTTCCTTTAATCCCCATGGCAATGCCAATGTTTGCTTGTTTTAATGCCGGCGCGTCATTAACCCCATCACCGGTCATTGCGACAATTTTGGCGTTAGCCTGCTGGGCTTTAACGATTCGCAACTTGTTAGCGGGCGTTGTTCGGGCAAAAACATTATAACGGCCAATATTTTTAATCAGGTCCTCATCGCTCATCTCATCAATTTCAGGCCCAGTGATGGCGTGAACACTTTCGTCCAAATCCAACTTCTTGGCAATCGCCGTGGCAGTATCCGGATGATCACCCGTAATCATGTTAACCCGGACGCCAGCCCGGCGGAGACTTTGAATCGCCGGGATCACTTCTTCACGGGGCGGGTCAATAATCCCCACGACGCCACTCAGCTGGATGCCTTGGCCAATTTGGTCCTGTTGAATTTCTACTATCCTTGATGAGACATCCTTTGAGCCTAATGCCACTACTCGCAAGCCCTTAGCAGTTAGTTCGGCGACTCGCTGATACCAGCGGTCACTGTCAAAGCTTGGATCAGACTGCTTAACCATGTCAAAAATGGTTCCCGGCGCCCCTTTGACCATCAACTCATTGTGGTCAGTTTCTTTGATCAAACGGGCACTGTACCGATAGGCAGAATCAAATGGCAAGGTATCTAATTCATCAACTTCCGGTTCGCGGCCAATTAACTTATGAAACAGCGTTGTCAAGGCGCCATCGGTCGGTTCGCCGGTTAATTGCCACTCGCCATCAGTTTGAACGAGTTCGGCATCAGTTGTTGTTCCGGCAATGTCAACTAACTCGCGAAAATCCTGATCGTGCTGCCAATCATATTTTTGGCCGTTTAAGGTAACATCGCCAGCGACTCCTTTTTGATTGTCGACAAAGCCCACCCCGGTGACTTCATAGTGGTTTTTATCAGTAATCACGTCGGTAACGGTCATTTCATTTTTAGTTAACGTTCCAGTCTTATCCGTGTCAACAATGTCCACAGCGCCCAACGTTTCAACCGCTGGCAAGGTTTTGACAATGGCCCCGTGTTTGGTCATCACTTGGACACCCCGAGCTAGTACAACCGAGGTTGACGCCGGCAAGCCTTCTGGAATCGAGCCGACCACCATCGTAATAATGGCGATCGTCAGCGTTGGCAAACTGTAAATCTTGGTATAGAGGCCCAAGAAGAACAGCACCAAGGCAATTGCCACAATCAGAATCGATAAGTTCACGCCTAATTTGTTGAGATTCTTCATCAACGGCGTTACTTGCGCTTTAACTTCCGACACGCTCCGTTGAATTTGGCCAATCTGAGTGTCTTCACCGACTGCCACGACAATCCCGATTCCAGATCCTTGAGTAACGGCGGTTGAAGCAAAGGCCATGTTCGCCCGCTCTGCTAAAGGCACTGAGTCGGCGGCAATTGGCTCTTCAATCTTTTCGATGGAGTTACTTTCCCCGGTTAGCGTCGATTCTTGAATCCGCATATTATCGGCTGAAATCAACCGCAAATCAGCTGGCACCGCATCGCCGGCTTCCAAATTGACCAAATCACCAACCACCAATTCTCTGGCGGGTACTTCAATCTTGTGACCATCCCGAATGACATAATTTTGACTAACAAGTAATTCCTTGATCTTGGTTAAGGCGTTATCAGCTTGCATTTCTTGGAAAAAGCCAATAAAGGCATTGGCAATAATCACAATTCCAATAACCGCGGAGTCGGAGTAGTGATGCATGAAAAACGTAATGATGAACGCCGCAATCAAAATGTAGATGATGCTGTTATTGAATTGCAGCAGGAATTGCACCAACTTGCTCTTCTTTTTAGCGGTCAATTCGTTGTAACCATCTTTAGCGAGCCGCTTTTCCGCCTCTTGATCACTAATGCCGTCTTCAGTGCTGGTATGATACTTGGCTGCCAGCTGCTCGGCGGTTAACTGCCAAAGCTTTTGGTCGGGAGGAACCTCATTTATCTTATCTGCCATTAAATGAATCACCTTTCTTTTTTAAAAAATTAGTTTGTGGTTAACAACATTATAATATATTAATCACCTAAAATGGTAGATTAAAATCTTTGGGCTTGCAGAGTGAGCGGAACAGACCAAAGAGCAGTGGGGACGGTTAAATCATTTCACCACTGCTGTACTTCTTCAATTTTCATTTATATAACCTTGCAGCTTACATCCGCAGCATCTATTAAAGCTTTGCAATCAAATCATATAGCTGATCCAATTGATGCTCATCTAGCTTCCCCAGTCCCACGTTATGTTCTTCTTCAACAATTTCTTCCAAATCTTGTGTTGGAATTCTCAAAATCCCGTGGCCAACGTCAATATATGAAGCTTTAGATAACCCTGCCCTGTGATAATCAAAAATCTTTAGAGCCATGGACTGAATAGATTGCTTTTTGTATTTTAGATGCTCCAGACCTACAATTGGCAAATAGTAAACATATTTTGGCTGAACATTGAGAACAAAAAAGGGACGAACCTCGCCCCATGTATGATTGCGCTGTTTTTCTGATTGATACTCACTATACCAGTGATAAATACGGTTCTCAATTATCACATTTTCTTACCATCACCAAATACTTCTTCCTGCCATTGATTGTCAATATTAATAATCATTTTTCCATCAACGACTTTAGGCATTGGCTTATTCATATTTTTTAACGCTTTTTTCAGAACTAATGCATTTCGCTTTTGCTCAATCGTTTTGTTCTTGACTTTATCCATATTAGCACCCCACGAACGGAGAATCCTAAACTATTTTAATGATAGTGTATCCTGATTCCTCAACAATTTCAAACAACTTCTCCAACTATTTTCAAGTTCAAATAAAATCAGATTTGGCCGACACGCAACACTTTAAAACCTGCAATTCACCCTCACTCATTTTCCTTCAAACTAATTTCAACCAATCGATTTTTATTGTGCCGAGACCGCAAAGCCCTCACTGCCACAAACATATAAATAACACTCACAATCATCGCCGTGATAATATAGGCGGCTGGCGAAATGGCGCCTGATTCGTTTGGCTAAGCAACAGAAGGTTTAGCCAAATATGATTGTGCAAAGTAAAGACTCGGAAAATCAATTAGAAAATGCAAACTAATCGGGTAAAATAAAGAACCCGTTCGGATATAAAGCGCCGCAAACAATGTTCCCATTCCAAAGGTCTGAATCATCTGACAAATTGTTGCTACCCCAGACTGATTGGTGATGTTTGTTAGATGCTCCACACTAAAGAGCAGACTCGATATGGTAATTGCGATAAAAACACCATGGCTTTTTAAGTGGCCACTTCTTATCAGTAAGTTGAGGAGGTCCTTAAGAATGACACCTCTAAAAAGTAGCTCCTCGGCTATGGCGACTAAGAGTGTCCAAACTAATGCTCTCAAAAAATTGTTGATTGGCTTGAAGTTCATGAAAGGTACCAGGCATAAAATCATGATTAGAAGCCATGCCCCTGTTTTTGCGGTTAATTTGATTTTCAGGTTGATGCACTGCCTTGTCAACAAAATATTAAGGATACATACCAACAATACTTCAACGCTTTTATAAACCAAATTACCAATATAATCTGAAAGTGAAGTTTTAAGAATTAAGGGCACTAAAACGCCATTTTCTAATGCTTTTTCAATGATTATGAATGATAGTAACCGGATTCCCTTATTCTTTGTAAAGTTGGACATATACTCTTTTAACCCAAATACGCCATATTTGTCATAATCCAAAGCAACCAACAGCTATCCAAACTATTGTGAAGATAACTGACAAGCCATAGACAACACTCAGCAGAGTCACAAACGTTCTAAAATATTTATTATTTTCTGATTTATTCCTCAACTGTATGCCTAAACAAGCCAATGTATACAAGACAACAATCATATTTATCCAAATGAACACTGACGAAGTAACCAACAAATGAACTAACTCCGCTAATAATATCAATAATGGGATCAACATAACCAAACTACTGAGGTACAAATTAGGAATCAATACTTTTTTCATTTATTCAAATCCTCTTTTCTTTAGATTACGAACACTCCAAAACATTCCCAACCCAGTGAACATAATATCGATAACCAGAAAAACCATTAGTTCACTAATAGAAAACTGAGTCACTGTTCTAACGTGCATTCCCACCATTATTTGTGAGTATGGGTAAACTTTTAAGAACGATTCATTCATTGTCATTAAAATAAAGCTTAACAAACTTGCCCCCAACGCAACAATAATTGGCGTTGTAAAACGTTCAAATTTAATTGAAAGCCAAAGTTGGATCGCGACGATCGGAAATGTTCCAAGCCACCCCAATATGCCCCATAAAAAGAAATTAGTAATATTAGTATTAATCGGCAAATGAGCCGTAAAGGCAGTCATATAAAATAAAGCCATAAAACAGATAAGGCTCAGAGCAGAAAGCACCATCAGTGATAAAAGCTTATTAATCACCAACTTCTTGGCGCTTATTGGTACAATTGCCATTCGTAAAAAATTTTTGCGTTCTTTTTCGGAATTGATAGTGGCAGCAACAATGAGGGCTATCAAAAGTGGAAAAAATACCTGGGCGTAAAACAGCCCTACTTCGCTCCAAAGTGCAAACCATTGCGTATGATACGCCTTGAAAACATTCTGATTTTCAAAATACAATAACGATCCCAAGAAAAAAGCTAAGATATTAATGCCAAGGATTATTGGTAATAAGTGTAAGTGACGCAGTTTTATAAGTTCACTGCCTAGACGACGATTTAGCTGTGAAATCATACTGGCACCTTCTCTCTAGTTTCTATTTCATGTTTCACAAGTATGAACAATATCCCGATGATCCCAACAGCTAATAACATGTATATTGGCCACAAATTATTATATACAAGCCCCATTTTTTGAAGGAGAAAGGGATTTAACAATGCAACATATTGCCAGGGAATGAAAATTTCCAGTGGCTTTGGTAAGAATCCTGATGTCACCAAACTAAGAAAGCTACCAGCCAAGCCAATGCACAATGGCATACTAGGCCTTTTGACATAAAAAGTAATTATTAATTGAACTAAAGTGATGACCAACCCACTTAAAAAGACAGCGGCTATAAAGAACAGGATATTGCCCATTTGCTCGACTTGGTTGCCCTTTAAAATGCCAAAAATAATTATCGTAATTGCCTGCAGCAACTCACCAATCAGCAACACAATTGATGAAGTAAGAAATTTAGCAAGAAAAAGAGTCCAAGGACGTTCACCATTGGTCATTAAAACTTGAACCATTCGGTTGTCATGTTCTGGCTGAACCAGCCTAACGGTTAAAAGCGCAATTAAGAACGGGAATATTAAATTATCAATTGTCATCATATTAAAAATGATTGTTCTCATCAGCGGTGAGGAATTTTTAGCTAGTTGGGTATTAGTTGAGACCACACACCAAATTAACGTAAATACAAACAAGCCAATAATCGCGAACCAAAAATTACGCCGCTTACTTTTTCTAAACTCCAGCGCAACAATTTGCATATCAATCACCCCCTGTTAGCTCTAAAAATACATCTTCAAGTGATTTATGCTTCCCGTATAGAGAGAAAATGTCGATATTCTCTGCCACTAACCTTTTAACAACTACGGGAACTTCTAGCTTGTCTGACAGGTTGAAACTAATGACATTGGCACCTTGATTTAAAATATTAGTCCCACCACTTTTATTCACAATTGCTTGTGAACGCCGTGGATCACTGGTAGTTAAGAAATATCGTTGTGACTTGGTTAATTCATGAATATTCCCTTGATAAATCAATTGACCATTCTGAATAATTCCCACTGTCTGGGCCATCTGCTCCATCTCTGATAATAGATGACTAGAGATTAAGACAGTCATCCCATATTCTTTCGGCAAAGTTTTAATGAGTTCCCTAATTTGGTGCATTCCTTCTGGATCTAAACCATTGGTAGGTTCATCAAGAATTAGTAGTTTCGGAAACTTAACCAACGCTAATGCGATCCCTAACCGTTGCTTCATGCCTAATGAATAGTTCTGAACCAATTTATCTTTAGCATCAACTAAATCAACGATCCTCAGTGCCTCAGTTACATTGCGCGGAGGCAAGCCAAGCAAATCTTTCATTATCTGAAGATTTTCATTGCCTGTTAAGTTAGGATAAAAGGACGGTTCCTCAATCAATGCCCCCGTGTTTCTTAGGATAGTATCACGATAACTTCTAAGTTCTTTTCCAAAGATTTTAATATCCCCACCATCAGGTTTAAGTAATCCCAGTAATAGCTTCATAGTAGTTGATTTACCAGATCCATTTGTTCCTAAGAAGCCATAAATATCGCCTTGCTTAAGTTCTAATGAAACATCTTTGATTACTAATTGCTTTCCAAATGATTTAGCTAGATGTTGTGCTTTTATTATTGGGTCATTCATTTTAATACCCTCCTGTGGTGGTGTTACATTTAGAACCAACCATTGTTTTAAAGCAATGTATTAGCCAGACTAGTGTATATTTAATCTTCTTTTTAGAAAATTCACACGTTTCAACGCAATTTCAATTTTTATAATTTGGAACTCTATGTAAAAAGTACAGATTTTCCTTCAAATAAATTAGTACATAGCTCATCCTTGGTTAAGAATGTTCATTTCTTGCTTAAATCCTTTTTAAATAAATAAGTAACAACCTTAGCGAAGTAGAAAAACAGTAAATAGATTAGTACATAAACCACTAATCCAACCAAAAAATTGCTTGCGAGAATCCTTATTTGTTCCTTTAAAAAGTTGAAATACAGTATAAAAGCAAGTAAATTACAGATAAAAAATAGCCCAAAACTACTTACCTGTGCTTTATTAATTCGACCAAATAGTTTCAACTTCGATCGCTCCTTTAGAATCTAATAACCGCAAAATGCCAGTTAAAGATAATTAATCAATAATATAATAGATATATAATTTGAATCTTCTATGAAGCTTCAATGAAGATACGCAATCATAAGTGAATATTTTGTGAAATTTAGCAATCGATGTGGAATTAAGCTACTCGCTCCCATTTATAAGTATCGGCGAATCCTGTTTAGTTAATTTCATCAATTTGTGAACTATCGTTAGTCTCTCCCGTGCAATTAATTGCTAAACGGCCAAATAAAAGATAGGATTATTTCATAAAAAGGGGGAGAAAAATTTATGTTACCAGCTATCAAAGAGCGTTTCAAAACTAACTACCTTAAGCACATTTTACTGTACCTGGGAATCATGGTCTTAATTTGGATTGGCGTGGTTATTTATGCCAAAATGACGATGACTCCTCAGCAAATGGTGCACACCTTCGCCCCCACTTTGGGGAAGGGTAACGTCACTCATAACTTCCTACCACTATTCTTTTGGAATGAAAGCGGCGCCTTGCTCACCATCGCCTTGGGCCTCATTCCACTGCCGATTTACTGGTTCTACATTTGGACAAATGCATACAGCGTTGGGTTAGTTATCTCCGTGATGGGCAATCCCTTTGCCACATTTGCCCTTGGCATTTTGCCTCATGGCATTTTTGAAATTCCTGCCCAACTAATCGCTGCTGCAATCAGTGCCCGATTGGCTTGGTACGGAATGAACCGCTTCTTTAGACGAAAAAAGCAGGACCTCCAGTACGGTGAACTAATCAAACAGACCGCTACAGATACATTAGTAATCGTGACGCCATTATTGTTTGTCGCCGCGATTGTTGAGACTTACATTACGCCAATCTTTATCCATATGCTTGTTCATTAATCATTGACTCATGAGTGCCGGAACATCTGTTTAATCAGGTTCCGGCCTTTTTTGTCCCCTTGTTCTGCCCCCCCCAGAGTGTCATAATGGAATCATTCATTTTAGGAGGAACAGATCATGTCAAAAAGTCGATTATCAATTCCAATGGCGTTGCTCGTTACCATTGGGCTAATCATTTGTTACTTAGGGACCGATGTTGTCCTAAAGGGAACTACCCCATTTGTTCACGCTGGTTTCAGGCTGTTATACGCTCTAATTGCTTCTGGGATCATTTATTACATATTAAGAACAGCTAAGGTTCGCACGGGCCGCGTTACCTACTCAAGAGCCACCAAAATCTGGGGGATCATTTTTCTGGCTGCTTTTTTAATTTTATTTCTACTTCTCGATCCAATTCCACAACATATTTGGGCGGTTTTTCATTCTCATACGTTTATCGCTGACACTATGATGGCCTTGTCGGCAGGCTTCGCTGAAGAATTCTTGTTCCGGGGGATCCTGTTGTCAATCTTTATACAGCTTTTCAAAAATAATGCCCTCAAGTATACGTTTAGCGTCTGCGCTTCTGCTCTTTGTTTTGGTTCAATCCATCTGGTTAATCTGATTGGGGGTCAATTACTTACACCAACTCTCCAGCAAGTTATTTACGCCTTCGTGCTCGGGATAATGTTGGGGAGCGTCAGGATCACCACCAATACAATGATGTGGCCGGTCCTGACCCATTTTCTTTTTGACTGGCAAGCTGGTATCTCAGTTAATACCCACTTTGACGGTGCTGCTTCATGGCTTCCTTTCTTCATTGTCTGGGGAGCTTTTTTCACCGTCACAGCCATTTTCTTAGTCACGTATGACCATAGCGCCGATCGCTCCCAGCTACATGCTTTTGATAGCTTCAACCTTAAATAACCTTCCCATTTAATTAAGTCTCACAAGTTCATTTTCCCAATGATCTTGCGGGGCTTATTTTTTTATATCAATTCTTTGAAGAAAATATCTAAGTTAATCATCGCCCCTTCTCCAATGAGAATTTTAAAATTTTTCAATATATCAACCATATGTATAAACTTAGGTGGCAATCATCAAAGCTTTTTATTGATTTAAATAATTTAATAGCTCGTCATTATTAAGTCGCTTCATTTAATGACACGTACAAATATATGTTCTAAAATAAATTGGTATCTATGAGGTAGCCTATCATAGATTCTCGAGAAATTATTAAACTGCTTAAAAACAACGGTTGGTACCATGTCAGAATTCATGGCGACCATTGGCAGTTTCGCAATCACAATCCTCCTGGTATTGTCACCGTTCCTTATCCGAAAAAAGATATTCCAAAAGGGACAGTCAATAGCATCTTGAAGCAAGCCGGTCTTAAATAACGACTAACCTAAATAATCAAAATGGAGGCAAAGAAATGACCTATCTATATTTTGCATTGTTCACCCAAAACTCAAACGGCCAAATTGAAGTGACGTTTCCAGACTTTGAACCTTACGTTGCGACCTTTGGAGAAAGTATCGCCGATGCGCTGCACATGGCCCATGATGCGTTAGAGGGCTACTTGCTCACCGCCGAAGATGGCCATGATGAGTTGCCGAGACCAGCTAGTCCAAAAGCAATTGTCCATGATAAGGATCAATTGCTGGTTCCAATTGAGGTGGATACCAAAATTGCTAGAGAACGTGAAGAAAACCGGAGCATCAAAAAAACGCTTACAATTCCCAAATATCTCAATGATTTAGGTAACCAGAATCACATTAACTTTTCTGCCACGCTCACTGATGCTTTGAAGCAAAAACTTGGTGTTTCATAAGCTGTTTTAATCCTTTTTACGGAGGACAGACGGCCTAGAAAAGTGCCATTGAAATGAATCAATTCCCCCATTATTCAATAATTTTGATATGTGCCCGAACAGGTCAAACTTATAACGAAAAACTGAATCGGCAAAATCACTCATTCGCCATTTGACACACGACATATAGTGCCATTTCGGCAAATAGGTCGTATCTAAGATCTGACCAATCAATTTCTGGCGGGAGTCGCCACTTCAATTGATGACCTCGATTTTCGAACCAGAACCTTTTCAACTTTGAATACCTCAAAAAATAACGCCAAACAAATCGCCACAAGATTAGCATTCTCTCTGCTAACCCTGTGGCTATTCTTCAATAATGCCGTCGCCGATGCACGTGCAAGTCTCGCGCCAAGAAAAACGCCAAATCGCACAACCAAGTTTCTAAGTGTTTCATCATGTCATCATCCTCAATCTTCTAACACGAACATTACCCGTTCAAGCTCGCCTAACGCATCACCAGCATTTTGCCACTGAAAATCATAGCCCAATGACACATTGACGTATTGGACGCCCCGGTACGTTAATCGATTTGGCATGTGGGAGTGACCACTGATTGCAAGCGCCACGCTATTTTGTTCAAAAATTTGCCGGTAGCGTTCGCTGCCCAAAGGGTATAAAAAGCGGTCATAGAACGGTATTGGCAGTTGCCGAGCTAATCGCTTTGTCGGCAGCATATGACTCGCCACAAGTAATTTGCGCGAGCCGAGCTGGAGTTGATTAATTTGGTGCTGCCACGCCAAAATTTGCCGCGTTACCCACGCTCGATCCCGTTGGTAGTCAATTTGATTACCATTAATATAAAGCTGATCCGGCCAGATGTGCTTGGCGACCAAATTAGTTGCGTAAGCCTGCCCTTTTTGTTCCTGAAAATGCTTTGCAAACGTGTAATCGTACCAACCGTTAATCCCGGTAATGACCCAGTGCTTGGTCATAATCGGTGATTGGGTCAGCGATGTTGCCAAGCGATCCAGTCGCTGATAAGTTTGATGAGACTCGGTTTGGATACTGGCAACCGAACGTTTACGGGGTTGGTTGACATAGCAATCGTGGTTGCCAATCAACGTCCGAAACGAAACGGGTAATGTGTGAGCCAATTGGTCATAAAACTGTAAGTTACGGTGCAGCCCATTTGCCGAATCCCCCATGATCACCAGCTGATCAAGTTGCTTAGTATAGATGAGCTGGTTCAAGACCGCCACAAAGTTATATTGCCGGTTAAAATCAGTGTGAAGATCTGAAATAAAGCCGATGCGCATCATGAATCCCTTCATTTCTGTGTTTGTCTTTATTTTAGCGCATTAGTGAGGTTTAATATTGGCAAAATTTTGCTTATTACCAGCGTATTTAATAGACGAAGGGATTAAACCATTCTTACACAGGCATCTGGAATACTACATAAATAAAGTGGCTACTGGCGGGATCCTAGTAGCCACGATGTGAGTTCTGAATATCTTTTAATGGAAACTAATCTATATATCTATATGATTGATCCTTTTTGCATCTGCCCGGCTTTGACATATATCAATGTGCCTGCGTAAATATCCAAATACTATTGCCGATGCTCTGCCAACTCCGGCTCCTTCAGTAAGAATGTCAACCCACCAATCACTGCCAAGATGACACTGACGGCTGCCAAAATGGGAGCTGGCTGATCACTGCCAATTAAGTGGCTGAGTCCCGATAACGTATAGGGCGTAATAAACACGCCGATATTAATGCCGACAATCAAAATAGATGATGCCAGCGTTTCGTTTCCCTTACCAGCAATTTCAGCCGAGCCGGCAAATAGATATGGGCCAACCAGTGAGGTACTTAACCCGGCAATGATGGTCAGCGTATAGGTAAGCGCTAGGGATTGCGATCGCGACAATGCAAACAGTGCAACTGCGGCAATCAATAATCCTGCTGGCAAAATTAATCGGTGAATTAATTTAAAGATCTGGCCGTAAAGCATGCCACCAATCATCGTTGCAATTCCTAACAGGGCAAGGGCAATACTGCCGTCGGCGATTTTGCCATAGCCAGCAGCTAAGATCAACCCCGAGATCTTAACGACCACCGTTTGAGCGATCATCATACTAAAGAGTACTAATAACGCATAAATCATCAATCGTCCCTTGAGTAGCTGCCCCAAACTAATTGGAGATTGCGGGGCTGACTGCGCTTCTTCGGTCGTGCTTTTTGCGCGATCATTTGGCGTGCCCCACCAAAATAATAGGAAGACTGGAATCGCAATCAGATAATACAAATAGACCTGCCGCCAGCCAAACCCAATCAAAAATGACGAAATCAAAAACATTAAGATATTGCCGAGTGAACTAACTGACCCTTGATAACCCATCATGGTTTGGCGCTGAGTGCCTTCGTAATAGGTACTGATCAAACTGTAGGCCATCGCATTAAATAACCCGATACCGGCTCCTAGCAAAAATCTAGATCCCAAAATCAGCCAGAATGAATTGACCACCATTGGTATTAAGCCAGCAATCAAAACAATCAAAACCCCCAACAAAACCGTTGCTTTATTGCCGATTTTGTTGGCAATCGGATTACTCAAAACCACAAAAATCAAGATACTAAAACTGGGAACCGTGGTTAAACTTTCAATTTGGCTTAGCGGTACTGACTGAAATCTCGCCGCCATCAACGGAATCGTGCCCGCAATTGCGTTAGCACTGGTTAATAGCACCGAAATCGATAATAAGGCAACCGCAAGCCGCCATCTCCGACTTTGTGTCATGATGCATCCCCCCTTTTTATAGTGAGCGAAGCAAAGCGCTTAGAAATCGGAGTATAAGTCTCCTCGGACAGAAATTCCCGGGTTTGGAATTTCTGTCCGAGGTGCTTATACGGAGATTTCTGCTTTGCGCAGCTGTCCTCAATCAGTGAGCGAAGCAAAGCGCTTAGAAACTGTAGCATAAGGCATCTTGGCCGAAAATCCCGGGCTTGGATTTTTGGCCAAGATGTTTTATGCGGAAGTTTCTGCTTTGCGCAGCTGTCCTAAAATCAGTGAGCGGAGCCAGGCGCTTAGAAAGCGGAACGTAAGGCTCCTTGGCGGGAAATTCCCGGTTTTGGAATTTTTCGCCAAGGTGCTTACGTGTAGCTTTCTGCCTGGCACAGCTGTCCTCAAACAGTGAGCGGAGCAAAGCGCTTAGAAACCGGAGTGTAAGGTTCCTCAGACGGAAATTCCCGGGCTTGGAATTTGCGGCTGAGGTGGCTTACACGCAGGTTTCTGCTTTGCGCAGCTGTCCTCGCCCCCAACACCGTTAGTGCTGCCCCCAAATCAGTTTCAAATAATGCCGGTTAGCAAGCGCAACCAGTCGATCAACCATGCCAAGCGACAGCTTACCGTCGGACTGTTGAGCCAAACGAATCAGCGGCGTATCCATAATAATGGCATCCATGAACTTAGCTTCCGGACTATTTGGATCGGAAATTCCTTTGGACTGACTATTTTTCAACACGGACGCAATTTTACGAATGATCATCGAGTGCGCACTTAACTCTCTTGGCGTGCTCAATCGGGTGTATTGACCTGGCTGGATCGTCATTGGCGGTTGAATCTTCAACCCACTCATTTCTGTAAAATCATTCAAATTAGGTTTTTCGATCGGCGTTACATACCACTCTGGTACATCTTTAGTCGAAAGGGCTTGGCCAGCGACGTTAACCGGTGTAGACAGCGCTTCTTGATCAGAGCCAAGATTGACCGTGACAAACTTATCAACTGCGGGCAGCTGCCAAGTCTGCTGCTGTTCATCCCACTCACTAAAGGCCTGAGCGGGTAAATCAATCGTGACCAGTTTGCTTTGGCCGGCCTTCAAATAGACTTTTTTAAACCCTTTTAGTTCCTTTAGCGGTTTTAGTGGTCGCTTGGGAGAATTGCCCACATAAACCGCCACCACCTCAGCGCCATCGCGCTTACCAGTATTTTCGAGTGTCACTGCCACTTCAATGGATTGGCCGGCTTGAATTTGATGTTGGCTTATTTTTAGCCCACTTAGCTTAAAGGTTGTATAACTCAAACCAAAGCCGAACGGGAACGCCACCGGTTGGTTAGCTTTATCGTAATACCGATAGCCAACGTAAACACTCTCTGCATAAGCAGCTGACCGAGGATTCTTATCATAAATATCGGCTGAAGGCACATCTTGATAGGCAATCGGATAACTTTCAGCTAATTTTCCGGATGGGTTCACCTGACCTGTTAAGAGATGAGCGGCAGCGTCGCCAACTAGTTGGCCGCCCAAATATAAGTTGAGCAATCCCCTAACTTTCGATCGCCAAGGCAACTCAACCGGCGCCCCAGCGACTAATAGGACAATTAAGTTGGGGTTAACGGCCGCCAATCGCTCAATCAATGCGTTTTGGTTAGCCGGCAACTGCATCGTTTGCCGATCAAAGCCTTCTGATTCAGCGCTTTCCGGTAGCCCGACAACGATCACCACCGTTTCAGCATTTTTGACTGCTTGAACGGCCGCATTAGTTAACTGGCCGCTATTTTCATCTGAAAACGCGTAACCCTGCTGGTAATCGTAGGCAATTTTTGCATTAGTCAACCCCTGTAAAATCGACGTTTGCACGGGTGGATTGATGTGAGAGGAACCGGCACCTTGATAGCGGGTTTCAGCAGCCATTTGGCCAACCACCAAAATTTTTTTCGCTGGATCGATTGGTAAAATCTGATCATCATTTTTCAAAAGGACGGCCGCATTTTCTTCAATTGTTTGAGCCAATTGACCATTCTGGCTCAGTAAATCCTGGCGGTCTCCCTTAAATTCCGGCCGGTGCTTTTCGGCTATCCGGACAACATTTTCAGCCGCCCGCAAAAGTGCCGCCGACTTCAGCTGCCCATCCTTTAGGGCAGCCAATGCTTCTTGGTCAAACATGTTATGGCTTGATGGCATTTCTAAATCACCGCCAGCGTTGATACTGGCAACTTTATCGTTTAAGGCCCCCCAGTCGGTCACAACCGCGCCTTTAAATCCCCATTGATGCCGTAACACATCGGTTAACAGATAAGCGTTGTCACTGGAGTAAGTCCCATTGATTTTATTATACGAACACATCACGCCTTCGGGCTGCGCAGTTTGCACAGCAATTCGAAAGGCTTCCAGATAATTTTCGTGGAGGGCCGTCGCATCAATCAGTGAATCTGATAATAGCCGATCATTCTCTTGATTGTTGCCGGCAAAATGCTTTAAACAGGCGGCCGCTCCTTCTGACTGCACCCCTTTAATCCAAGCCGCGCCAATCATCCCAGCTAAATACGGGTCTTCGCTGAAATACTCAAAGTTTCGCCCACACAGTGGATTACGCTTGATATTAATACCGGGGCCCAAAACCATATCAACGTTTAAACTACGGGCTTCAAGTCCAATTGCCTGACCCATTTTAGTAACCAATTCTGGATCCCATGTACAGGCAACCGCGCTAGCCGTCGGAAAACACGTGCTAATCACGCTGTCGTTGATGCCCAGCGCGTCGCCTTCACCAGCTTGATACCGCAAGCCGTTTGGCCCATCGCTCATTCGAAAACTCGGAATCTGGTGGTTCGGCAAGGCGGCCGACTGCCAAAAGTTCGCTCCAGAAGTTAATTGAACGAGTTCCTCGGGGGATAGTTGCTTTAATCGCTCTGCCAATGGTTGCATAACCAGCACTCCCTTCCAATACTTAGCACCCAATAGTGATCATCAAACGCTTAGTCGATCCCAAAAAGGACAAGCGCTTTCAATCACATGAACTTGTTTATATCCTATCACGCCCAAACGCCCTGTGCTAGTCATTTGCACGGGGTAGCGCAATCATTTTTTCAAAACAAAAAAAGCCTACCATCACCGCGGTAAGCTCTCTAATAAGTCGCCATCAATACGATTTGACTTTGACCCATAAATCAATCTATCTTATTGATTAAATCCCAAATATGGATTGTCTGGTACCCGAACCAAATCGTCGGCAACCAATCGTTCCGCAATCTGAACCGCATTCCATGCAGCCCCTTTCAAGAGGTTGTCAGAAACGACCCACATATGAAAGGCGCCTTGGTTTTCATAATCTGGTCGAACCCGGCCAACAAAGGTCTCTCGTTTGCCTTCTGCTTCGATGGATTGCGGATAAATCTGGTGAGCCGTGTCATCTTGGAGAACCACACCATCAGCATCAGCCAAAACCGATTTAATCTGGTCGGTCGTTGCCGATTCGTCAGCGACTTCAAAGTAAACTGTCTCGCCATGAGCAATTCGAACCGGCACCCGGACACAAGTAGCCGTTACCTTGATATCTTTGGCGTCCATGTCATCTAGCATGATTTTCTTAGTTTCATGAATCATCTTCCACTCTTCGTGGGTGTAATAGCCGTCTTTTTCAAAAACGTCAATTTGAGGTAAGAGGTTAAACGCCATTTGATAGTGCTTCTTATCACCTTTAGTTGGCAAAATTTTGGGATCAGTCGGCTCGCCGTTTAAAACTTGTTGGGATTCTTCCATCAATTCATTTAACGCGGATTGACCGGCACCGGAGACGGCTTGGTAAGTTGACACGATAACTTGCTTCAAGCCAAATTTCTTATAAATTGGCTCCAAGCACACGACCATTTGAATGGTTGAGCAGTTAGGGTTGGCAATGATGCCTCGATGACGATAAAGCGCTTTTTCGTTAACTTCTGGGATAACCAGCGGGACTTCTTTTTCCATCCGAAAAGCACTGGTATTATCGACACAAACAGCCCCACGCTTGACTGCTTCCGGTAAAAATTTCTTAGAAGTTGAACCACCAGCAGACGATAAGACCAAGTCAATCCCTTCAAATGAGTCCGGGGTCGTTTCTTCAACGGTTATGTCTTGACCCTTGAATTGTAATACCTTTCCCGCAGAACGCGATGACGCCAACAACTTAACACTTTTAACCGGAATGGTTGATTGCGCTAATTGTTGAATCATCCGGGTTCCAACAGCACCCGTAGCACCTAAAATTGCAACGTTAAACTCTTTCATCCTCAAATCTCCTTTTCTAGTGAGCGGAGCAAAGCGGTTAGGGATCGGAGTGTAAGGCTCCTCTAACGGAAATCCCCGGGCTTGGGATTTCTCTTCGAGGTGCTTACACGTAGATTGTTGCTTTGCGCAGCTATCCTAATTATTCAGCTAACTCCAATAAATATTGATTCATCCGGTCCATTGCCTTGGTGATATCTGTATCAGAAGCGGCATAAGACATTCGAATCCAGCCTTCACCACCTGGCCCAAATGCCGAACCAGGCGTAACGCCGACCTTAGCCTCTTTAGCCAACCGAGTCGCAAATTCGACCGACGTTTCGTTTATTGTATCAGGAATCTTAGCGAAGATGTAAAATGCACCTTGTGGAAAAGCAATCCGCATGCCCATTTTTTTGAGCCGATCAGCAATATAATTCCGTCGCTTCTCGTAAGTTGCCCGCATCGGAATTGGATCGTCCAAACCATTCTTCAAAGCTTCCGCAGCCGCATATTGTGCTGGATTGGAAGGGGCAGTAACGACAAAAGCGTGCATCTTTGAGGCATTGGTAACAAAAGCTGCTGGAGCCGCCAGATAGCCAATTCGATAGCCAGTCATGGCATGGGATTTGGATAAGCCATTAATTAAAATGGTTTGTTCTGGCAACATGCTGGCAATCGAATGGTGTTCAATGCCATAGGTTAATTCACAGTAAATTTCGTCAGCCAAGACAAATAGCTTGTGCTGCGCAATGATATCCGCTAATGCTTGAAGCTGCTCTTCAGTATACTCAACCCCAGTCGGGTTAGTCGGGTAATTCAAGATAATCGCTTTGACCCGATCGCCATTTTCATCAAGCGCTGCTTGTAGTTTTTCGGGAGTTAAAACAAACCCATCGCTAGAAGTATCAATGGTGATCAACTCAGCACCCGCCACCTTGATAATCGGGAAATACAGCGCAAAGGCCGGGGTTGGGACGATGACTTTGTCACCAGGATTAAGCAAGGTCGTCAAGGCAGAATAAATGGCTTCGGTCGCTCCTACAGTTACGATAATTTCAGATTCCGGATCATAGTTGACACCAGTCCGTTTTTGTAGATAATGACTAATGCCTTCCCGCAACTCAATGATTCCCTTTTGAGCGGAATAGTGGGATTGGTTTTCTTTAATACTCTCGATTGCTGCCTGTTTGGCATGTTCCGGCACGTCAAAATCCGGTTCACCGATTGTTAACTTAACAATTCCTGGAACCGATGAAATTTCCTGGTCGAACTCCCGGATGCCGGAAGGTGCGACCGAAGCAACGTTCTCGTTGACGATTCCTGAAAGTCTACTATCTAACTGTGGCATTGTTATCCTCCATTTAATTAATTATAGAATATTTTCTAACCCAAAAATTAATTGTGTCGCTTTAGCCGCGTATGGCACCGCGATTTTGACACCACTCATAAACGACGCCCGATCAAATGAATCTTGGCGAATCGTTAGGGCCTCCCCCTTGCTGCCGAAAAGAACCTGTTCGTGGGCAACATAGCCGGGTAAGCGAACCGAGTGGATCTTGACGCCGTGGAAGTCGCCGCCGCGAACCCCTTTTAGCGTTTCTTCTGCGGCAGGGGCTTTACGGTCGCCCCTAGCTTCACTAATCATTTGAGCGGTTGACAGAGCAGTTCCTGATGGCGCGTCTAGTTTATCTTCATGGTGCATTTCAATAATTTCGGCGTCCGGCATATACTTGGCTGCTTCCTTGGCAAACTTCATTAACAGGACTGCCGAGATGCCGAAGTTTGGCGCGATGATGCCACCTATCTGCTTTTCGGCCGCTAATTGTTGTAATTGTTTAACCTGTTCTTCACTCAGACCAGAAGTCCCAACAACCGGATGGATCCCGTGCTCAATTGCAAATCGGGTGTTCTCATAGGCGGCAGCTGGCACGGTAAAATCAATCCAGACGTCCGCATCAGTTTGAATATCACTCAATTTGCCAAATACCTTCACGTTGTCACTTAGCTGCATGCCTTGCAGATGAGCGGTATCCACGCCAGGATTATAAGCGCCAACCAATTCAAACGCCTCATTATCATTAACCATTTGAACGGTCTTTTGGCCCATTGATCCTCTAAATCCAGCAACTAGCACTTTGATCATCGAAAAAACTCCTTTTTCGTTTATTTATTTAGTTAAACTCTGGCTTCACGCAAGTTAATATCGGCCAAACTGGTAACGCCTAGCGCCTCAGCTAAGTTGGCTTCTTCTTCGGCGTTTAATGACAGGATTGGCAGCCGGCAATCACCGACGTTAAAGCCATTGGCATTCAAAACGGCCTTAACGGGCGATGGTGACGGGTACATAAACAGTGCGGCCATTTTGGGCGTTAGGTCCCGCATGAGTTGTCCGGCAGCCTCAACGTTGCCAGCAGCAAGGTCGTCATACATCTCACGCATTTGGCGACCATATATATGGCTGGCCACTGAAATGACACCGTTAGCCCCTACCGCTTTGGCGAACAATGCTTGAGCATCCTCACCAGTATAAACGTTAAAATCATCGGCGGTATGTTGAACTAAATATTCCAGATCAGCCATTGAGCCACACTGCTTAACGCCAGCAATGTTTGGATTCTTGGAAAGTTCAACAATCGTTTCCGGTGTCATCACAACGCCGGTTCTTCCAGGAATATTATACATAATAATTGGAACTGGCGACTGTTCAGCAACTGCCGTAAAATGGGCAATCATTCCGCGCTGATTCGGTTTATTATAGTATGGCACAACTACCAGCGCGTAATCAATCCCAGGAATTCGACCAACTTCTGCGGTCAGTTCCACGGTTTGCCGCGTGTTATTGCTGCCAGTGCCGGCAATAATCGTGCCTCTTCCATTCACAATTTTGGCAAAGCGGGTATATAACGCAATCTTCTCGTCGTGGCTCAACGTTGGGGTTTCACCGGTGGTACCGCCAATCACAAAGCCTTTGCTGCCGGTTTCAATACAATGATTTGTCAATTGTTCCAGTGCGTCAAAGTTAATGCTGCCATCTGCTCCAAACGGGGTAATGATTGCTGTTATAATGTCTGCGTTAATCATAAAAATCCCAGCTTTCTTTAAATGTCTTTTCAGATTCGATTACTCATTCGCCATTCGATATTCCAAGAACCGCACAATTGAATGAACGCCCTTTGGGATGGCTGATTCCTTAGGATTCAATGTGGCGGAATGCAACTGTGAATCATCGTCAACTCCCAGCCAAAACATCGTACCGGGAATCTTAGATAATAAGTAGCCAAAGTCTTCGCCGGTCATCGCCGGTTCGGTTTCAACAAAATCCGTTTGTGAGTCTTGTTTGGCAAATTCAATGAATCGCCTAGTTAGATCGTCATTATTTTCTACCGGTAAATAGCCGCCTTGGTTAAATTGAATTTCCACCTTGGCGCCATAACTGGTGGCCACTCCATTGGCGACCTGCTTTAGGCGGTCCACAATATGTTCAATCATCTTTTGAGTTAAACCGCGGATGGTCCCTTCGATTCTAGCTTGACCAGCAATCACGTTTCGAATCGTGCCGGCATCCAATTTACCAAACGTGATCACGCCGCCTTCGATTGGGTTAACGCTTCGTGACACAATCGTTTGAACTTGATTAATAAATTGGGCAGCGGCCACAATCATATCGTTGGCGTTCTGCGGGTAAGCTGCGTGCCCACTTTTACCGATCAAATCAACGTTGACCTCGGTGGTTCCGGCAAATAATGTCCCCATTCGACAGCCAATCGCGCCAGCAGGTAAATCAGGATTATCATGGAGACCATAGAACTCATCCGGCCGCCACTTACCTTCAAAAACACCCAACTCATAAGCGACTTTGCCACCATTTTCACTTTCCTCAGCCGGCTGGAAGAAAAAGATCAAGTTATCTTTTGGCTGCTGTTCGGTAAAGTGGCTGAGAACCCCTAATGCCGTTGTCATATGAATATCGTGACCACAAGCGTGCATGACCCCGACATTTTTTGATGCAAACGGCAAGCCGGTTTCCTCAGTAACGGGCAGCGCATCGATGTCAGTTCGATAACCAATCGTCCGCTTGGGATCGCTACCGTGAACATAGACCAAAAGAGCCGTTGGCAATTCTTTAATTTCTCTAATTTCGAGAAACTGTTGATTCATTGCTTTAATTGTTGCCAACAGATAATCGTGGGTGTCAAATTCATGCATCGCCAATTCAGGATATTCATGCAAATGACGGCGAATATCAATTAATGCTTCCTTATTAAGTTGAGCCATTTCATCA
Source organism: Lentilactobacillus fungorum (assembly GCF_016860605.1). GTDB lineage: Bacteria > Bacillota > Bacilli > Lactobacillales > Lactobacillaceae > Lentilactobacillus > Lentilactobacillus fungorum. Next base: position 12,133 of record NZ_BNJR01000016.1, on the reverse strand, counting down.
CAGCTTTCTTAAATCGTCTTCCAAACCAGTTTCTGAAGTTGTCTTGTCATCGACGTCCTTTACTTTGCGGGCAGGAACGCCAGCAACCACCGTGTGGGGAGCAACGTCTTTGGTAACAATTGATCCGGCGGCCACAACCGCGCCTTCGCCCACATGAACGCCTTCAATAAGAACCGCATTGGCGCCAACCAAGACGTTATCGTCAACTTGAACCGGCTTGGCAGAAGCTGGTTCCACAACCCCGGCTAACACGGCGCCAGCACCGATATGGGTGTGCTTGCCGACAATGGCGCGGCCACCCATGACAACGCCCATATCAATCATGCTGTTATCACCAATTTCAGCGCCGATGTTGATAATTGCTCCCATCATAATGACGGCGTTATTGCCAATTGTCACGTGATCGCGAATAATGACACCCGGTTCAATTCGGGCATTGATGTCTTTGAGGTCCAGTAATGGAACTGCCGAATTTCTGGCATTCGCCTCAATTTGATAATCCTCAATTTGGTCTTGATATTTCGTCAAGAAGGGCTTAACCTCCGCCCAATCACCAAATAACGTTGCTGTATGGGTCTCGGCAAAGGCTTTAATGGTGTCAGGAAAGGCGATATCATTTACGGCGCCTTTGATGTAAGCCTTAACGGGGGTCTTCTTTTTTGCGTTACCAATAAAATCAATAATTTCTCTTGCGTTTAACTGTGTCATGCTGAATTCTCCTTAAAATGAGTGAGCGAAGCAAAGCGGTTAGGGATCGGAGTGTAAGGCTCCTCTAACGGAAATCCCCGGGCTTGGGATTTTCGTTAGAGGTGCTTACGCGCAGATCCCTGCTTTGCGCAGCTGTCCTAGAATAGTGAGCGGAGCAAAGCGGTTAGAAACTGGAGCATAAGGTAGCTTGGCCGGAAATCCCGGGCTTGGATTTTTGGACAAGATGTTTTATGCGGAAGTTTCTGCTTTGCGCAGCTGTCCTACTAATCCCCTAACGAAAACGTTTGATCTAATGAAATCAAATCCTCAAACGTTTCTCGTTTAATCGCCAGTTGCGAATGGCCATTTTCAACAAATACAACTGCTGGTCTTGGATTGCGATTGTAGTTAGAAGCCATTGCATACCCATAAGCACCGGTTGAAAGCATTGCCAGCACGTCACCTGGCTTGGTAGCAGGCAAGGCTTGCTTTTGAATCAAAATGTCGCCGGATTCACAATATTTGCCAGCTATCCGAACCGTTTCTTTAATCGGCGCCTTGGGATTGCTAGCTAAAACGGCTTCGTACTTGGCTTGGTAAAGCGCTGGCCGAATGTTATCGCCCATGCCACCATCAACAGTAACGTACGAGCGAATGCCAGGGACATCTTTGCGGCTACCAACGGTATAGAGATTATAACCAGCCGGCCCAGCGATTGAGCGGCCCGGTTCAATCCAAATGGCTGGCATTGGTAAGGATAAGTCACTCACCCGTTTTTTGATGGCTTTAACAATCGCATCAACAAACATCTCCGGGGCAATTGGATCGTCTTCTTCGGTATAACGAATCCCAAATCCGCCGCCAACGTTGACTACCTTTGCAACATAGCCAACCTCTTTATGCCATTGGCCAAGCGTGTCAATTAATTTGGTAGCGGCCATTTCAAACCCCTTGACTTCAAAAATTTGTGAACCGATATGGCAATGAATCCCCAACATATTCATCCGATCGTCGGCCAGAACCAGATCCAATGCTTTTCGTGCTTGGCCGCTTTGAAGGTCAAAGCCAAATTTACTATCGACTTGACCGGTCTGATCATATTCATGGGTATGCGCGGAAATTCCTGGGGTCACTCGGAGCATCACGTTCATGTGGGCATCTTTGGCAGCTAAAATCTGCTTCAGTAACTCAATTTCGTGAAAGTTGTCTAGAATAATCACACCAATCTGGTGGTCAACAGCCATTTCCAATTCTTCAACCGATTTATCATTACCATGGAAACTAACATGATCCATTGGAAAGCCGGCTTTAATTGCCGTATATAATTCGCCGCCGGAAACAACGTCAATATGCGCGTTTTCCTGATTAACCAGTTGAAACATGGCGATACAAGCAAAGGCTTTACTGGCGTAACTGACCGCGTAATCAACTCCGTTATCATTAAAAACCTTTTGAAAATGATGAATTTGATCTCGGATCGCTTTAACGTCGTAAACAACCAACGGCGTGTGGTATTGCTTAACCAAGTCGAGACTATCGACACCGCCAATTTCTAAGTGTCCGGCTTGATTGGTTGGTAACTGATCGAGTTGATGGCTCATGGTGGGTTCTCCTTTTAACTGATTAGATTAAGTACTGGTATAGCATCAGGCTAGGGTTGATGTGCATTAATCGCCTAGAAAAGAGGGTGATTTCATCAGCACTTGATTTAGCATGCTACAAAAAAATCTCTTCATTCAGCGCTAGCCAAACAAAGAGATTCAGAATTTTATAGTTTCAATAAATATTCTTTATCAATTGTCGTTAGCGCCCCGCCGTAGATTTCTACGGCGACAGTCCATAGCCTCTTAAGCTATGTCCCAGCGCGCCACAGGCTACCTCCTATGGTGCTTCGGCGACCGCCCCTTTCGCCAGCTTCAAAGTTCAGGTAGGAACTCCACTGGTTACTGATGTTGGTCGCAACCTCTAATGATTTAATTGACATAATTTTATAATGTTTCTCATAAAGTGTCAATAGTTTGTTAGGAGATAGGATTGCTGACCGCTATGGCGCTTTTAAGGATTTGCTTTTGAAGGGCAGTTACTCGCTAACCGTACAAACGGTCAGCCATCTTGATATAAATGTAAAAAACAGGTAGCTAAGCTGCTTCGTCCCTAAATCAAAACCCAGAATCTTTAGGCTGCTCTATTTTGCCGAGGACCGCTCCGCAAAGCAGAAAGCTGCACCTAAGCCACTCCAGCCACAAATCCAAGCCCGGGATTTATGGTTTGTCTACCGCTACTTTGCCGAGGACCGCTACACAAAGCAGAAAGCTGCACCTAAAACCACTTGGTCACAAATCCAAGCCCGGGATTTATGGTTTGTCCGCCACTACTTTGCTGAGGACCGCTACGCAAAGCAGAAAGCTGCACCTAAGGCCACTTGGCCACAAATCCAAGCCCGGGATTTCTGGCCAAGTGGCCTTAGGCTCCGCTTTCTAACCGCTTTGCTCCGCGCACTTGCAAAATTCCTCCAAAATGCTAAAATTCGTTTTAACAATTTCTAATCGAATTGTTAATTAATGGGAGTAGCCAGGGAGTGAAATTTTATTGATGAAAGTTGTTAAGTTTGGGGGCAGTTCTCTTGCGGATGCCGCCCATGTTGAAAAAGTTGTTCAAATCGTCCAAGAGGATCCGGATCGTCAAGTGATCGTGACTTCCGCGCCAGGGAAACGTTTTTCAGGTGACATCAAGGTAACTGATCTGTTAATCAAGTATGCCAACGCAACGCTTGCTCATGATCAAAGTCCTAAATACGTTGATGACATCTTTTCCCGCTATCAAGAAATTGGCAATGCCTTTCACGTTCCTGCTACGGTTCTCCAAGACATTAAAGCTAAGTTAGTCGCACTACCAACTCAGACGTACCCTAACGATGACTACCTCATGGCGGCGTTTAAAGCTCACGGTGAACGCTTAAACGCCGAACTTTTTGCCGCTTGTTTAACTCAAGCAGGCACTAAGGCTCGGTTTGTGGATCCTAAAGAAGCTGGCATTTTACTAAGCGACGATCCCAATCAGGCCTCCGTTTTGGAAGAAACTTATGATAACCTCAATCATTTCACCGTTGGCAATGAGAAATTAGTCTTCCCTGGCTTTTTTGGTTTTACTAAAAATGGCCAAATTGCCACCTTTGCCCGCGGTGGTTCTGATATTACCGGATCCATTTTGGCAAGGGGATTAGGGGCTTCTTTGTACGAAAACTTCACGGACGTCGATGCCATTTTTGCAGCTAACCCTAAAATTGTTGACGATCCCGAACCCATTACCAAAATGACTTTCAGGGAAATGCGTGAACTGTCATACGCCGGCTTTTCAGTTTTTAACGACGAAGCCATCATCCCAGCCATCCAAGGCCAAGTCCCTATCAATGTCAAAAACACGAATCATCCCGATCTTCCCGGCACCCTTATTGTCCCTGAAAAAGACGTCACCACGAAAAAACCAGTCACAGGCATTGCCGGCTCCAATCGGTTTGCGGCTCTCTATCTTCACCGATATCTGCTCAACAAACAAGTTGGCTTTACGTTAAAAATCCTACAAATTCTTTATAAATACGGGGTTTCTTACGAACATATGCCATCTGGAATCGATGATTTAACGATTATTTTTGACCGCAATCAACTGGATAATGACACCATCCACAAGATGTGTGCCGATATTAACAACACACTGCATCCCGACACTTTAGAGTGGATTGATGATTATGCGATCATTATGGTTGTCGGTGAAGGAATGCGTGCTAAAATTGGTACTATTGAGAACATTATTCGACCACTCGCTGACCACGGAATTGCTGTTCACATGATTAACCAAGGTGCTTCTCGCATCTCAATCATGCTGGGTACCCGTGAATCCGACGCCGATAATGCCGTTAGGTACATTTATCAGCATTTTTTCAGTAAAGCTAAATTAACCATTTAGCTCAAATCAGTTTCTAAATTGGAGGAACCCACGATGGTGCAGTTACTAAAGGTCCACGGCTCACAAAACAAATTTTTTATTCTCGATCAAACCCAGTTAACCCATAAATTATCAAGTCAAGAACGAGTGGCCCTCGCCAAACACATCACCGATTCAAATGACGGCTTGCTTCACGGCGCTGACGGCTTGCTTCACGGCGCTGACGGCTTGTTGGTAATTGATGACTCGGACCATGACGGCGCTCTTGGCAGCATGGAAGTCATCAACACCGATGGCAGTATCGCCTCAATGTGTGGCAACGGCTTAAGAACGGTTTCGCGTTACTTGGCTGAGAAAACCGGTCAAGACGCATTCAAGGTAGCGACCCAAGATAGTGATTTAGCAGTTCACAAAGAAACTGATTTAGCAGCTGGTGTGCCAACCTTTAGCGTTGAGATTTCGCCGGTTACTTTTAATAAAGAATCCCTACCGTTCGACCATTTGGGTGCTGACCAAATTATTGATCAACCAATTCCAGAATTCGGTGTTGGCGTCCGTTTTACAGCTTTAGCGGTTCCTAATCCCCACTTGATTGGGTTTGGTAACTTTAAGACAATGAAGCCGGACGGACTGAAAGTTTTGGGAACCATGCTTAATCAAAGGAACCCTTACTTCCCAGATGGTGTTAATGTGAGTTTCGCTGAAATTCAGGGCCCCGACACGTTGTTTGTTCAAACCTTTGAACGCGGTGTTGGGCTAACTAACGCCTGTGGTACCGGCATGTCAGCTGCCAGCATCGCGTTTTGCCTGAACCGGCCGGAGTTGGCTGAATTTGAAAAAACCATTACCGTCTATAACCCCGGTGGCATGGTTAAGACTCGCGTTCATAACAATGACGGTGAGTATACCGTTGATTTGATTGGCAACGCAACCTTTACCCATGAAATTGAAATCCCGGAAGCCGATCTACACGCAAACGACCTGACCCGTGCTTCTGTGACGGCAACTGACGAGCAAGATGCCTATGATGAATTTGTAGGGAGCTTGGATAACGGCCGGTTTTAGCTATGACTTATTATAATGACGCACAAAAAGACGCCCCGCAGTGCAAGGACGTCTTTTTTGTTATAAGTGAACCCCATCAGCATATAAAAGTAAGCAAGCTTCTATCTCAGCGTATCCATTCAAAGTATCGATTTCAAAAGGAACTCTCGATAATCAAGTCTTAAGGGTCATCCACTTAACTGATTGATTTTTCTAGTCGCCTAACGCTGCCTGCTCGTTCTGCCACACCTCTGCCACTAACTGATTGGCCAACACCTTGCAAATTAGGTTAATTAATTGATCCTGCATATACTTGGTGGCATCAAAGTTAACTGGCTGACCGTTAATCTTAGTGAGGGTCATTTTGTTGGTTTGAATATCGACGCGATAGTGGGCAAAGGTTTTAACGATGATCGCCAACTTCTGTTCATTTAACATACTATTGGCCTCCCAACTTTAACTTTAGTCGCCATTCATCTTGACGAACTTGGCTTTTGTTTAATCGTAAATCCAGATAAGGCGCGACCGACAATAAAAAGTCCTTTACCTGCTCATAGTGCGCCTTACTGGAAAAATAGTGATTAGCCTTTCGTTGTGAAAGCTTATCAATTTTGGCCTGTAAGTCCTTTAAATAAGCCGTTACTAATTGAATTGTATTTTCCCGAATGCTGGCAAGGTAAGCAATTTGTTCATCTTTTGGGTCTTCAATTTCCAACGTTTCAACCAATTGAAAATCTGCCAGTTCACTTGCTTCAATATTGAGCAGTTCCAATTCATGATTCTCAACCGCCGACTTAAAACTAGTGACCTTCGTTTGGCTCAAGTATGATGGCAAGTCATTGTTGGGAAGCTTAACCAGTAAATGGGCTACTCTGGTAATGCCGCCACCGAATTTAATGTGGATGACAAAGTTCTTTTTGCCAATATAATTAACGTTGTCTAGGATTAATTGCGGGTTATTGGTAATCACCCGTCCAAGGGCAATATAGCGATCATGTTTTCTTTTAAGTATCTGACCAAATTGGGGATTCATGGCGGCCTCCTCCTTTAATATGTCATGATTTAATTGGATAATGATTGGTTCCTTCTGTACATATCAGCCAAATGCTGAAGAACAAGCTATTCTCTAGTATAATAGAATGCGGTTAGATTTAGAACAGTTTTATCAAATAGAAGCATACGTCAGCAGGCTGTCTTGCCAAAGTTTAGGTGACTATCCCCTTTTACAGGGAATGGGACTGTTTCGCAAAGCAGGAAACCCTAGATACCCCCAAGCAAAAATCCAAGCCCGGGATTTATGATTTGCCCGCCACTACTTTGCCGAGGACCGCGGAGCAAAGCAGGGATCTGCGTGTAAGCACCTCTAACGAAAATCCCAAGCCCGGGGATTCCCGAGCTTCGCTACTACCTAGTCGAGGATCGCTGCGCAAAGCAGAAAGCTGCACCTAAGGCCACTCAGCCAAAAATCCAGGCCCGGGATTTCTGGTTTACCCGCCACTACTTTGCCGAGGACCGCTACGCAAAGCAGAAAGCTGCACCTAAGCCACTCCAGCCACAAATCCAAACCCGGGATTTATGATTTGCCCGCCACTACTTTGCCGAGGACCGCTACGCAAAGCAGAAAGCTGCACCTAAGCCACTCCAGCCACAAATCCAAACCCGGGATTTATGGCTGGAGTGGCTTAGGCTCCGCTTTCTAAACGCTTTGCTCCGCGCACTTGAAAGGAGGAACACATGGCAACCCATCAAATTGGCATTCGAGAATTAGTTGAATTTTTATTGCGGACTGGCGACTTAAGTCCGGTCATCAGCAGCGAAAACACCCCCCAAGAAGGCAGTCGAATCCATCGCAAACTCCAACACAGCCGGCCTGCATCTTATCAATCTGAAGTGGCTTTAAAAACAACCATTAATTACCTTGGCGACGACTACGTTATCTCCGGGCGTGCCGATGGGATTGATGTTCAAGATGACAAATTATTACTTGAAGAAATCAAAACATCTGACTTGGAATATGCCAATCTTCCCGATTCAACATTGGCGCTATATTGGGCACAGGTAAAAGTCTATGCTTATATTGTCATGCAAGACCGAGACATTGATTCGGTCACAATGCAACTCACGTACGTTCAAACGCCCGATGAAATCATTACGACTAAACAACAGTTAATCACGCGTTCAAAAGCCATTGACTTCTTTAATGACCTCATCAAGGAATACCAGGAATGGCTCAAGTTGCGCCGTGATTTGGACGAACAGCGGGTTACCACTGCCAAAAAATTGGCGTTTCCTTTTAAAACGTATCGACCCGGCCAACACCAATTAGCCACCAATGTCTACAAAGCAATTATGCTTGAAAAGCACTTGTTCGTTGAAGCTCCAACTGGTACAGGCAAAACCATTTCCACCCTTTTCCCCGCTATTAAATCAATGGGTGAAGAACTCATCAAGCGGGTCTTTTATTTCACAGCCAAGCAAAGTACCCGCCACGTAGCTGAAAACACGATCAGCCTCATGAGTACCAAAGGATTGGCCTTAAAATCAATCACCCTAACAGCTAAAGACAAAATCACCTTTCCAGAAGAAGAAAACGTTTTGCCAGAGGAAAATCCTTACATGGTTGGCTATTATGATCGCGTGCGGCCAGCCATCAAGGATCTCATTACCCACGTCGATCAAATCACCAAACAAACGATTCAAACATACGCCAGAAAGCACCAAGTGGACCCGTTTGAATATTCCCTAGACGTTAGCTTGTTCTGTGATGTCATTATTTGTGATTACAATTATTTGTTTGACCCCCAAGTCCACTTACAACGCTTCTTTTCAGTTCCTGATAAAACAAACTGCTTCTTAATTGATGAAGTTCATAACTTAGTGCAGCGTTCTCGAGAAATGTATTCGGCAACACTGGCGTCGACGCCAATCGATCCTTTAATTCATTCCTTAAACCAAAAACCAGCTACCAATGCCAAAATCATCAGTAAACTCAAATCACTTAAACGGTCATTTAAACGTTACAGTAAGCCTGCCGCGGCGACCGTTGCCAAACAGGTATCCCAACTAGCGCCACTGACAAATTTTGATAAAACACTTGGTGACCTAATTGAAGTCATTCACCAATGGTTGGCGGCCCAGTCTCCTAGCGATGTCGTGGATAGCGTCGTCGATTATTACTTTCAGTGCCGTAGCTATTACTTGATTAGTCAGTTTTATGATGAAACCTACCGAACCCGAATCATCGTTAACGACGATCGCATCACGTTTCGCCAATTTTGTTTGGATCCCAGCAAGCATCTCAAAGACAGCCTTAATCTGGGGCGGGCAGCCATTTTGTTTTCGGCAACGCTAAGTCCCATTAATTATTACCAACAAGTTTTAGGCAACGAACCCGATAGTTTAGCAATGATCTCCACCTCCGCGTTTCCGCCCAAAAACTGCCAAGTAATTGTCGCAAACAACATTAATACGGTTTACGCCAACCGGCAGAATAGCATCCAGCCAATCTGTAACACGATTGCCACGCTAATTGCCCAAAAAGCCGGACACTATCTGGTTTTCTTTCCGTCAATGACTTATTTAAATTTGGTACTCAACCACTTTGTTGAAACTTATCCTGATGTCCACGTAATTAACCAAACGCCTGAGATGTCCCAAGAAGCCAGAGAAGCATTTTTAGCTGAATTTCGTCAATCGGACCACCAAACCAAAGTTGGCTTTGCCTTGCTAGGCGGGATCTTTTCTGAAGGTATCGACCTAAAAAATGATGCTTTAATTGGCGTGGGAATCGTCAGTGTTGGGTTGCCCGGGATCAATGAAGAGTCTGATTTGATTCGTGATTATTTTGACCAGCTAAACGGCCAAGGCTTCTCGTTTGCTTACCAACTTCCCGGCTTTAACAACGTTTCTCAAGCCGCTGGCCGGTTAATCAGGACAAAAACGGATAAGGGCGTCATTGTCTTGATGGATCAGCGCTTTAATCAAACCAGGTATCGCCAAATTTTTCCAACCAATTGGCAGGCAATCAAAGTTACAAATAGTGACCACCAATTAGCAACGATCCTCCAACAGTTCTGGAAAAACAGCAACGATTAAGCGTTCCCGTTACTTTTAGCAGGATTGGGTGTATACTGATATCGCTGTTCGTTAATTGGACTAGGACAGTTATGTAAAGTGAAAAGTTATCTCTAGGCTGCCGGCAGCAAGCCGAGCTTCTCGTTTACAACAGCTTAGATGCCGCTTTTTAATTGTCTTTGTTTCGCTCACTAAGTCAGGAGGGGTTAGATTGAAATTAGCGATGTACGAAAATCAGCCAATGTTGGTGGCGCTCCAAAATGATCAATTCTGGGGCGTCCCAATTACCGGCTACAATTCGATTGACAGTATTCTAAATGACTGGCAGAACTTTGTTTCAAACGTACTAATCGATGTGAATGATGAAAGAATCATCAGTAACGACCATTCTAAAATCCTAGATGCTAACAAGTTCGAACAGCCAGTCCAGTTTCCAAAACAAATCCCAGCAATCGGCTTTAACTATCTCGATCATATGAAGGAAATGGCTACGGCTAAACCCAAACGGCCAAATGTCTTTAACAAATTTGTCAGTTCGTTGGCCGGACCTAAAAACGCAATTCACTTAAGCAGTGAGACCGTCGATTGGGAATCAGAACTAGTTGTCGTCATTGGCCGCGGCGGCCGCAATATTAGCCGCGAGGACGCCGAAGATGCCATTGCTGGCTATACGGTCGGCCAAGATATCTCAGACCGTCGTCTTCAAACGATCGATGGCGCCAATACGCAGTTTGACCTCGGTAAATCATTTAAGAATTATTCGCCAATCGGCCCTTACATAACAACGATTGCCGATACCGATGACATTGTTTCCAAGCAAGTCGTCACTAAAGTAAATGGTGACGTAATGCAGCAAGCATCCATTAGCCAAATGATTTTTGATATTCAAACGCTGGTTTCATATATTTCGAGTGTGATTGAGTTATATCCAGGGGACTTAATCTTCACGGGGACACCTAGTGGCACTGGGGTTGGTCGTGATCCACAGATCTTCTTAAAATCCGGTGATGTGTTGACAAGCGAAATTGAGGGGCTTGGCACCATTACCACGCATGTGAACTAGTTGATAGTAATTAGCAAAACGCAGGGGATCAGCGATTCTTGGGGTTGCTCAGCTGCTAGCTCATATTTAGCACAATAAAGGTCGGCGCAAAACAATTCGTTTTGTCCCGACCTTTATTGTGAGTTATCTAAGTAATGGTTTACAGGCGGCGCAATACACTGACGCCTTCTGGTACCGCGAAGTCTTTTTGAACCATCGTCAATTTGCCAGATTGGGCATCTCGCGCGTATAATGTCGCATTATCTGAATTTTGATTTAGGCAAATCACAAATGACTCATCATCGCTGAAGTTAAAGTCGCGAGGAAAGTCACCTTCCGTCGCAATTCGTTGCACAAGCGTTAAATTGCCAGCGGTATCTGAGCTAAAGACGGCAATCGTGTTATTACCCCGGTTTGAAACGTAAACGAACCGGCCGTCGCTTGATAGTCTAATCGCTGCAGCGCCATTGTGTTCCGTCCAATCATCAGGGATAGTTGATAAAATATTTCTCAATGAGAGTTTGCCAGCTTGTGCATCATAATCCAAAACGGCAACATTGCTGCTAAGTTCACCCACTAAATAAGCAACGTTCTTTTTTGCATCAAAAGTAATGTGGCGAGGGCCATAGCCGTCCTCCATTTGTAATTCACTTACGGGGGTTAATTTGCCGCTATCATCCACATCGTAGAGATAGACTTTATCAACGCCTAAGTCAACAACGACAAGCCGGTTATCAGGTGTCAAATTGATGTAATGAGGATGTGGGCCATCTTGTTGTTCTGGCCGAAAGCCTAGTGTCCCTTTGTCCATAATCCGATCAGCAAGCGAAATTGCCCCATTTTCCGCGATTTTGTAAGTGCTGACGATTCCAGCATGATAATTGGCGGTAAAGACCAGCTTTCGATTGTCATCGACGGCAATATAAGCCGGTGACGTTTCTTGATCATGGATACCCGCAATGGGTGCCAGCGGATACGTCGTTTGAGTGCCATCCCACTCATAGAAACCGCCAGACACATCACCGGTCTTTTCATCCTTAACTTTAGTAATCGCATAAATCCGTTTATTCTTTGATTCGGCTATGTAAGTTGGGTCGATGGCCTCCCCCACAAATTCCAAATTTTGTAATTTCTGGTTATCAGGATCTAATTCAAGCTGATAAACACCCTTACTAATTCTTCTGGTATAGGTTCCAATCAAATAAGTTTCAGTCAAGATAATACCTCCAAATATAAAGTGAGCGGAGCAAAGCGCTTAGAAAGCGGAGCCTAAGTTAACTTGGCCGGAAATCCCGGGCTTGGATTTTTGGACAAGTTGACTTAGGTGCAGCTTTCTGCTTTGCG
>NZ_BNJR01000015.1 GCF_016860605.1 Lentilactobacillus fungorum | reverse complement strand
TTTTTTATACCCTTAATTCCTGATATAATAATAGCTGCGGCATCAATTTAATTTGTGGACAGTTGTGCAAAGCAGCGCCCGCATCAAAAGTACTAGTTTCTAATCACTTTGCTTGAGGAGGCATATTTATGCAACAACCGTTAGCCTACCGAATGCGTCCTACCCGACTTGAAGAAATCGTTGGCCAACAAGATTTGGTTGGCCCCGGAAAAATCATTAATCGAATGGTTAAAGCCAAGATGCTTTCTTCCATGATCCTGTATGGCCCACCAGGTACTGGAAAAACGAGTATTGCCAGTGCAATCGCTGGCTCCACTCAATATGCATTTCGGATGCTTAACGCTGCCGTCGATACTAAAAAAGATTTACAAATTGTTGCCGAAGAGGCCAAAATGAGCGGCACGGTGGTGTTATTGCTCGATGAAATCCATCGGCTGGATAAAACCAAGCAAGATTTTTTGTTACCTTTGCTTGAAAATGGGTCGATCATTTTAATTGGGGCAACAACGGAAAATCCTTATATTAACATTAATCCGGCAATTCGAAGCAGAGCCCAAATTTTCGAAGTCCATCCCCTATCTTCGACAGATATTGAACAAGCTTTAAACCGTGCGCTAACAGATACCAAAAAAGGACTGGGTAACTATCCAGTCAAACTGGCACAAAACGCGCTCAGTTTCCTTGCGACCGCGACAAACGGTGATCTACGAAGTTCATTGAATGCGCTGGAGTTAGCTGTTAAATCAACTGAAAAAGCCACTGACGGTGCCATTCATGTCACAAGAGAAATCGTTGAAGAGTGTCTTCAGCGAAAAGTCCTAGCTGCCGATAAAGATGGCGACGCCCACTATGACGTTATTTCGGCGTTTCAAAAGTCAATCAGGGGATCCGATACTGATGCTGCACTGCACTACGCAAGCCGTTTGATTGAGTCAGGCGACTTGGTTGTTATTATGAGGCGACTGTTAGTAATCGCTTATGAAGATATTGGCCTCGCCAACCCCGCTGCCTGTGAGCGCACGGTTGCCGCCGTTTCTGCTGCAAAACAGCTAGGCTTGCCAGAAGCTCGGATCCCGCTGGCCAATGCCATTATCGAGCTTTGCTTGAGCCCTAAGTCTAATTCGGCGATGACAGCCGTTGATGCGGCCTTAGAAGATGTCCGGGCTGGTAACTATGGCGATATTCCTGCCTACTTAAAAGATGCTCACTATAAGGGCGCTCAAAAACTTGGCCATGGGGTTGATTATCAATATCCCCATGATTACCCTAACGATTGGGTAAAGCAACAATACTTACCTAATAAAATCAAGAACGTTCAATATTATCAGCCTAAGAGTAATGGCCGAATTGAGACTGCATTTAAAGAACAATATCAAAAATTACGGCAATCTTCTGGCCGTAAAACATTAGGAGTTAACCCATGATTATTAATTTACTAGTTGGCATTGTAATCCTCATTGCCGGATATATTGCATACTATCTCTTATCCCATTTAAACCGAAAGTTATTTGGCGTTGACGTCGCTTCAAATCAACGAATGAAATCAGCAGCTAAAATTGGCGGCCTATCGTTTATCATCTTGGTTATTCTAGGAATCATTGCATTGCTGCTGCAAAATGACATCGTGATCTTGGCGGTCTTGTTAATCGCAACTGCAGCAGGAACTATTCTAGAAGCGGTCATCATGAATATTGTCAATCATCCAAATCGATAACCATATTTATTTCTTTGTATTTTAGAGAAAATAACGTACAATTAAGTTAAATAGATGAATGTGGGGTGGTACGATGTTACAACAATATAAACAAATCCTAGTTCCGGTTGATGGCTCGTATGAAGCGGAGCTAGCGTTTAAAAAAGGCGTTGCGGTCGCAAAACGAAACGACGCTTCTCTACACTTAGTTCACGTAGTTGATACCAGGGCCTTCCAAAACATCTCAAGTTTTGATACATCAATGGTCGAACAAGTGACAGAAACTGCCAAACAAACGTTGGATAAATATATTGATGAAGCTAAACAGGCTGGCGTCAATGATGTTGATTATTCAATTGAATACGGGGCCCCTAAAACTGTTATTGCCCGTGATTTACCACAGAATCTAAAGATTGACTTAATTATGATTGGTGCAACTGGTTTAAACGCCGTTGAGAGACTCTTAATTGGGTCAGTTACCGAGTACGTTACAAGAACTGCTATTTGTGATGTATTAGTTGTCCGGACTGATTTGGACAATAAGCCAGCTAAGAATCCAAGCAAACGGGTTTAGGATTTCGATTTGAGGCATTAGCTAATCGAGTGAGCTTTGAATGAATCAGTTCACAACTGATAACCGATAAATCGCGCCCGATGTTGAAATTAAGGAAAATTTCAACATCGGGCGCGATTCGTTTAACCACTAAAGTAAGTGGTATGATCAAGTCTTCTTAAAGCATTTAGACTCCATATTATAAGGATCAGTTACCCCTACTCAATTCCTGATGAGCAAGGCGTAGCCGGTAAGCTCAACTGAAGATCATTCCCCTACTGAATCAGCGTCGGCAGCCCTTCTATTTTTGCGGATTCTTTTTTGATAAGGTCAATTAAATGTGCTTGATTATATTTTAAGATTTTATCTGAAAGCTGTTTATTGCCACGAAGCTCCGCAATAAACATTGCTGTAAACTGCTTCATGGTCCCTTTTACATTTTCTCCTTGAGCGTAATAACACTTAGATTCCTGCTCTGCCAAAACATCCAGCTTATAAATTAAGTCCGCATGGGTTAATTTCCCGGCAATATCCTTAATTAATCCCAAGGAGCGTTGGTAGTCCTGTAAATCAATATAGAGATCAATAATTTTCACATACAAATCGACAATGGCAAAAAAATCTTGTTTCTCATCGCTTTTGAGTTTGGTAAGAATTTGTGTACTTACCTCAATAAACTCCATCGCCCGATCCGCTTTACCCAACTTTTGGTAAGCCAATCCGAGGCCTAAATTGGCCCAGGCTTGGTAAAAGGTATAATCATCCGCTGAATAGCGGGTTAGCATTACGTGAAAATTATAAATTGCTTCTTGAAGATCGTGATCAATATATAAATTAATATAGCCTAAATAACAGGAGTACCGCCCCCGTGAGGCCTTGCTGGTTAATTTATTAAATGAAATTTGCTTAATGTACCGGCTGGCCTTTTCATACTCAAGATTTCGCATAGCTTCATCAATAAGTGAAAAAAGCTTATCCCCATATTGCGGGTTACTCGTGACCTCGGTTACATCTAAGTCTAAGCGATCACAAACTTTACATAAAATTTCAAAACTTGTGCAGCTATTTTGAGTTTCAATCGAACTAATTGTTGCTTGCGTGCAAATCCCTTCTGCCAATTGAACTTGTGAGATTCCTTTTTGCTTTCGAGCCTTTCTAATCAATGAGCCAGTAATTACCATCGTCATTCTTAACTTTCCCCCGTTCAAAGTTGATGCGCTGACTACACAACTTTGATATCATATTATACTCATCTTCGTTTAGCAAGCTGAAATTCACAATATATCAAAAAAGTAATCATCTAAAGTGGCATTGGATTACATGGTCATTTACTACTCCAGCAGCTTGTAAGTAACTATAAACCGTAACTGGTCCAATTCGCTTAAGTCCCATTTCCTTAAAACAATTCACAAACTGCTGAACAAATTCGTTAAAATCAGGATGGGGGTCTGTTTCGTCCAATAAATGATCTAGTTGAACATAATTAACTGGCCCCCAAGTACCATCAATCAATTCCTCAGGTTTTTCTTTGACAATCTTTGCGTTATGAATAATGGCCTTGACTTTAGCATGATTGCGAATAATTTTCTTATTTGCACATAGGACATCAGCGTCGGCTTCTTTCAGCGTTGATAAATAGTCAATCGAAAAATTATGGAAGACTTCTTTCATGCCAGCCTCAAAATTCAAAACTGTTTGAAATGCCAGTCCTGCTTGCATCGTCTCCAGACAAAGTCGATAAAATAGTTCATCAATTTCCTTCGTGGGGTTCCCCCAAATAGTATCATGATAAATCATTAATTCCGGGCTCTTAGTCGCCCATGAACATCGTTTCGGCATCTTCTTTGCATCTCCTAAAAGTGAGCGGAGCAAAGCGCTTAGAAGTCGGAGTACAAGTCTCCTCGAACGGAAATTCCCGGGCTTGGAATTTTTGTTCGAGGTGCTTGTGCGCAGACTTCTGCTTTGCGCAGCTGTCCTAGTATAGTGAGCGGAGCCAGGCGCTTAGAAAGCGGAGTATAAGGCTCCTCGGACGGGAATTCCCGGGTTTGGAATTTGTGTCCGAGGTGCTTATACGGAGCTTTCTGCCTGGCGCAGCTGTCCTAGTATAGTGAGCGGAGCCAGGCGCTTAGAAAGCGGAGTATAAGGCTCCTCGGACGGGAATTCCCGGGTTTGGAATTTGTGTCTGAGGAGCTTACGCACAGCTTTCTACTTCGTACCGCTCTAATAATGAAGTACGCAAAATTAAAGATAATCCAGCAAAAAGTTTAATAAAAGTAACCATCGATTTTGATCTGCATTTATCTTAAGCATCGCTAGTTTATCTGCTTGATCGGTCACTTGGCCGTTGACCCCCATCATGGCGGCTCGAATCATACTGTCGCGACGGTTATCGGTCCAAGCATAAATTGGCCGGCCTTCTCCTGTCAGCGATCTCATTAGATAGTTTGTTATTGTGACATGCTCCAACGTATAAAAGTCCACCGATAACTTTGCAATGTTGCCAAAATTAAGCATCGTCACTAACCCAACTTTGATGCTCGGAATTTCTTGTTTAATTTGTCTAAGCGGCCGGTAGCCGATTGAATGGACTTGATGAGGCAGCTGTTGTAACTGATGCCGATACAATTGAGCAAATCTCATTCCCATATTGGAATCCGAATGATTTGTCAGTTTTAATTCAATAATTAAAGGTTGCCCTAAGCGATTCGCCACCCGTAAATAATCACCAAACAATTCAACGCGGTGATATTGCTGAATTGTCTTCAAAGATAAACGATCAATTTCTTGATTACCGCCGTGAGGAATCTTAATGGTATTATCGTGGGCGCAAATAAAGTGATGATCTTTTGTCTCTTGGACATCCATTTCTACGTATGGAAAATGATAACGACTGTTTTTAACTAAGGCCGCAATGGTATTACCAGTCGCATCATGGTCGATTACGCCACGGTGTACAATAACTGTTTGGGGAATTGGCTGGCGGCCGGAATTACCGCTCAAACCGCCCAAAACACCAACCATTGCAAAACTCAGAAACCAAACCGGCCACCATAATCGATCAGTCGCGCGATAGTTGACTGGCACGCCAAGTAATTTAAGAATGATGGTTAGCTGAACCAACGGAACAACAAAATTAATTACTCCTTGAGACAACCACCAGATTTCTTTGTTTTCAATGACTCTATTAATGCCGGCAAGGCCGATAATTATCAAGCCACTAGCACTTAACATGCCAACTAACCACAAGCCCCCTCGCCACAAATCAGATGAACCACCGTCCTGCCAAGCCAATTTAAAAACCGTAGCTAGTTGATTATCATCGTTCGATACCAAATAATAGAGGAACTTGCGAATCCTTAACGCTAAAACCAACAGGACCAAATACATACCGGCTAAACCGATTAATATCGGATAACGATTAATGGTCAACCAGGTAAACAGGGACCCAGAGATGGGAATTGCTGTTTTAATAACACTCGTAAGCCCAAAAAGACCAAATGGCATCAGCAAAACCAAAAGCCCAACCACAGTCAAATAAAAACTAACCCATTGCCGTATACTTAGCGACAACGACCGATGAAACACCGACCGGAAACCACTAATAATGACAGCGACCATTAACCCGATCATTAGTATTAAAATTAACTCTAATATGAATCCATTTAACTGGCGATAAAGGATCCATTTAAACAGCGCCAGGCAACATACAAAACCTAGCAGTCTCATCATTAGTTGTTGATTAAAAGTCATTTTATCATCCCATATAAAAAGCTGACCTTGATAAAACAATCTGCTTCATCATTAGCCAGCTTCATTACGATTATTTAACTTCAGTTAGATCATTTATTTTGATTAATAATTTGATCTTTTGGATCCAACGGCTTGAAGTCATACAGTATTTTACTTTGCCGTTCATATTCCTCAATCGCCAATTGAATCAGCCGGTCAATCAATTCCGTATATGAAATCCCCGAAGCAGCAAATAGTTGCGGGTATAAGCTAATATTAGTAAAGCCTGGCAGCGTGTTAACTTCACTCACATATGGCGTTCCATCTTGCGAGACTAAATAATCAATCCGTGCCATTCCCTTCAACCCTAATGCTTGGTAGGTTTTTAGGCCCATTTCGGTAATTTCTTCAGCTAGACGGTCAGAAATATCAACCGGTACATCAAATTCAACGTGACTCGCATCCACGAATTTATTGTCATAAGTATAAAATGCATCAGTTTTAGGGACCCTGATTGCGCCAACTTTTGATACGATTGGATGATGGTTACCTAAAACAGAAATTTCAAGCTCTTCAGGGCCCTCAATGGCTTCTTCTACAAGAACTTTGCTGTCATAACGGAAAGCGTCTCGAATACCTTCGAGATAATCTGCTTCATTTTCGACCTTATGAATGCCAACCGAAGAACCCTGATTTGCCGGCTTAACAAATAATGTTTTGCCAAGTTCATCACTCAATTGTTGGTAAGAAAATTGTTCACTGGTCATCGGAGTGATTACTTCATAACGCGTCGTTCGAACCTGTGCCAGTTTTAAAATTTTCTTGGTGATGTCCTTATCAAATGACATCGCTGATCCTAAAACGCCCGTTCCAACGTATGGTTTCTGAAGTAATCGCAGCAGTCCCTGAATCGTCCCATCTTCTCCAAGATTACCATGGATAATTGGAAAGAAAACGTCGATATTTGAAACTTCGCTTAAGTTGATAATTGGTGCCAATGGGTTTTTACGATCGACTTTTGCCAATTCCTCGCTTGCGACCACGTCTTCTGGCTCCCCGTTAAAGACTCGAGCAGATGCTTGATCACCCAGGATATACCCGCTTTTAGTCATTAAAAATAGACTAACTTTGTATTTATCCTTGTCCATTGCATCAAAAATATTATGGGCAGAGCGTTTAGAGACATCGTGTTCAGAGGAATTGCCGCCAAAGATCAATCCAATGTGTTGCTTTTTGTTCTTTGCCATGTTTTCACCCTATTCATCATTCGTATAGTTTCCAGAAACTTAAGTATACCATGGAAATTCAAATTCGGATATATTCATGACATTTTTTTCTAACTCAATCTCGCTTAAGCTGTTTGCGGGCAAACAACACCCGAACAATGAGTGCCAAAACACACCCAAACAGCAATAGGGTAATCATTAACGGGAATGGATTATAGCCACCTGAAGCCTGATAGCCTAAAATCAGTTTCGCAAAATTAACAACCCAGCTCATTCTAAATCGATAATCAATCATGGCCTTAGCAATAAACAAGATCACAACGCCTGCCGCAATCGGGCCAATAATTAAAATAAGCCGCTGAACAACCTTTGAAAAAAGCGTCAAAAAGTTGCCGATCACCATTCCAAGCAAAGATCCAACGGCTAAGAGCAGCCCACTCATAACAAAGTTCAACGCAACATTAATAATCGGATTGGTAAAATACTGGGCATAGGCTCCGGTATAGAGATTAAAAGAAGCATGATTGGTAATTGGCGATAAAAACAAGTACCCATAAAGCAGGTTAAAGGTATTGCCAATTAAGACCAATAAACCATTAACCGTTAGTTGGGCTTCGAAAAATGTTTTCCGAGAAATGCCATTTTGAATTAAGAACTTAAAGTTTTCGTAGGACAAAGTAGAGATCACAAAAATATAGAGGCCAAAAACAGCTGAAACTGAGCCACTCCGTAACTGATCAACCACCGAAAAACTTGATAGGGTTCCAGACACTAATGCCAAAATAAACGGTAAAACAACAATCAATACAATCAAAGTTAAGTACACAACCCCAATTAGTGGTAGTTGTTTTTTAAACAGGTACTTTGTCACTTGGCTAGTTTTCATTTGGCCG
Source organism: Lentilactobacillus fungorum (assembly GCF_016860605.1). Lineage (GTDB taxonomy): Bacteria > Bacillota > Bacilli > Lactobacillales > Lactobacillaceae > Lentilactobacillus > Lentilactobacillus fungorum. Next base: position 78,396 of record NZ_BNJR01000015.1, on the reverse strand, counting down.
CCCCCCCTCATATTGATTCGTTAGGAAAATAAAGAGTTTTTGCAAATCAAAATTTGATAACTGCAAAGTATCTGGGAGTGGTCGATCATCTAGATCACCATAAACATAATTTGCCCGAATGTTCCCCATATTGTCACGGCCAACAACATTCAATCCCTTAGTATACTGCTCAACATCTTGTCTGGGACCCACTACTGAATGGGTTTTAGCCAACGCATCTTCAACGGGCTGATTTAAGATAATCCTTCCCTGATCTAAAATAATCACGTCACTGATAATATTGGCTACTTCTTCAATTAAATGAGTGGATAAAATGAATGTTCGCGGATTAGTTGCATACGAATCCAATAGTTCAGAATAAAAAAGCTCTCGGTGGTTAGCATCCAGTCCTAGGACCGGTTCGTCTAGTATGACAAACTTAACGGGCAGACACAGTGCCAAAATTAACTTAAAAATTGAGTTATAGCCCGTCGATAATTTGCCAAATTTTTGACTAAGATCAATGCCAAATTGGTCAACTAACCGATCAGCCAAGTGATGATCAAAATCACCATACATGAGCTCGCTGTCGGCTATGATCTGAGATAATTTGGCGCCGTTCGGGTACAAATCAACTTCACTCATCAAATACATTAAGCCAAGCTTTGAATCGTTATCAGCCACGTTTTCAGAGTCAATTTTAACTTCGCCGTCATCGGCAAAAGTGCGGTTGGTAATAATATTCAGGAGCGTACTTTTCCCAGCACCATTCCGACCCAGTAACCCGTATATTTTATTTTCTTCAAACGATAAATTCACATCCACGATCACGCTCTTTGATCCGTAAGATTTGGAAACATGACTGACTTCCAACACACTCATTGATTGTAACCTCGCTTCACTAAGTCTAGTAATTCTGTTTCAGAAATATTTAGGTTGCGCGCCTCCCGAACCAAGTTAACGATAAATTCATCAAAAAAGCCATCGCGTTTAGCTGCAACTATCCGCTGTCTGGCTCCTTTTTTAACAAACATGCCCAAACCCCGCCGCTTTTCAATTAATTGCTTTGAAACAGCAATGTTCATACCCTTCAATACCGTCGCTGGATTAATATGAAATTCTTTTGAAATTTCCGTTGTGGATGGAATTTGGGCGCCCTCTTCAAAGCCGCCGGAAGCAATTGCATCTTCAATTTGATCGGCGACTTGGCGATAAATTGGTTCGGAACTATTAAATTCAAATTGCATGCCGCATCGTCCCACCCTTTCTCTCATTCATTTTACTTCTCTACCTTGGTTTTGGGAACGACAATTTTACTATAAACCAAGACTGTAATCCCATAATAAATCAGATAAAGCAGACTAAATCCGACTGCGGACCAGCCAAACGTCTGATAGGCGCCTTGTAGTAGGTGCGATTTGACAAACATCTGTAAGCCAAAGGCGACATCCACGATCCCCAAAACGGCTGGCAGCAAAAACAGACCGAGAATTTGAAGCAAAATAGAATGAGTAAGAACTGACTTGCGGGCGCCAATTTTGTTCAACATTTCAAATCGTACTTTATCGCTGGCTGCGCCACTTAATATTTTAAACATCAAACAACTAGCCAACATTGCCAAAAAGGCAATTCCAAGGAAAATCCCCATGAATTCAAAGCTACCAAAAACGCCTTTGAGCAATTGATAAGTTGAGAATGCCCCACCACCTGGCATTTCAGTCATTGACTGGCCATATTGACGGCTTTGTAACTTCGTTAGCTTTGTCAATGTATTGCTGGCAGCATCCATATCTTTAACTCGTACTAATAATAATGTGTTCTGCTTTGCATGAAGCTGATCAAATGAAGTGTCAGAAACCAATTTAATTTTAAACGTTCTTGAAGCTGGTGCCTGCAAATTAACAAGACTGTCATAAGCTTCTGAAGAAGGATTTTTAAGTTGACTTAAACTAGCCGTTCCAACTTTAGACTTTAATTGGGACCGATTAGTAAAATAAGCATATTTCATCGGTCGCTGTTGTAGTTGACTCGCACGATAATAAACCGTCTTAGCGGCTGGATCGATCTTTTGTTGGTAAGTTACTTGACTAGATACATCAAGATCGCCCACTAGTGACTTCATTTGGCGAGTTGGATTCGTTAACCCAACTGCATAAGCACTATTACCATTGGCGATCATCGGGACCATCCGTTGGAACCCAATACCGACCGTAATCGCACCGAGAGCTAACGCAAACAACAACGAAACAACTGACAAAATCTTTGTATAATCACGAATACGAAATTTTAACTGGGCAATGGTGAAATTATTCAGACCAGCCATACTCGACTTGGAGCTTTGAACCATTTCTAGAATCATGACAAAAAATGAATTGAAAACAAAGTAAGTGCCAAGCACAATGGTTACCAACCCGATGCCAATAGCCAATAGTTTTAGCTGGTTAATATCATACATCGCATAGTAGCCGCCAGCAAGCAGTCCTAGTCCTAAAATTGCTTGGCCGATCAATGTTCGTTTCTTGGGATCTTGCCAATCACTTTGTTGGTTTGAGCGCAGCAATTTGAGCGCAGATGTCTTCATGAACGTTCTGGCATTCATTAGACCAGCAATCACAAACAAAACAAAAAACAGAATAATCGTCACCCAAACAGCTGGTAAGTAAAACGCTGAAAAGTTAGTTAACGGCACGTGAATTTCATGGCTTAACAGGCTACTGAGCCCTTGCGTAAACCCAATCCCAACAACAATTCCGATCAAAGTCGACATAATTCCAATCACGAGCGTCTCTAAGATAATCAACTTACTAATTACGCGCGATTTGGCCCCTAGCATCATAAAAAGCCCGTAATCGTGTTTCCTCATACTCATCAAAAAATTATTGGCATAAAAGACGTAAACTAACGTAATAATCGCCAGCAAAATTGAACCAAAGATAAAGACAAACTTAGCATTTTGACCAGCCGGACTACTTGTCGTAAATTTATTATTAGTTGAAATTGCCTCAAACATATAAAAGATGGCCGTCGTAATGATCATCCCGGAAAAGAGGACCACGTAATCTTTCCAGCGAGATTTAACGCCAGCTATCGAAATTTTAAATAACATGATGTCCTCCTAACCTATTGTTCAAAAGTGCCAAGCTTTTCCAGAATCTCTTGATAAAAAGCGTTTCGGCTCTTGCCATTCGCATCAATTTCATCACCAATCCGGCCATCTTTGATGAACAAAATGCGCTTGCAAAAGCTGGCAGAAAATGGATCATGCGTTACTAATAGAATTGAAACACCTTGTTGGTTAATATCAGTTAGTGTATCCAATAATTCCCGGGCATTCGTTGAATCCAGCGCCCCAGTTGGCTCATCGCCAAAAATAATCGATGGATTGGCAACAAGCGCTCTGGCCGCGGCAACCCGCTGCTTTTGGCCCCCAGACAATTGAGTGGGGTACTGAGACAACAACTCAGCAATTCCTAACTTGGTTGCGGCAGCATCAACGGCCTGTTTAATCTGATTAGGCTTTTTGTTTTGGAGAGAAAGCGGGAGGGCAATATTTTCTCTGGCCGTCAGGGTCTCTAATAAGTTAAAATCCTGGAAAATAAATCCCAATTTTTCAGATCGGAAATCCGACATTTGATTAGCCGTTAAATGGGTCACATCTTGGCCGTCAATTTCGACCGAGCCACTTGTGGGTTGATCCAAGGTTGCCATGATATTAAGCAGGGTTGTCTTCCCTGAACCAGAGGCCCCCATGATCCCAACAAACTCTCCTTGTTCAACGGAGAAAGTAATCCCCTTGAGTGCCTCGTATGGGCGCGGGCCATTTTGATCATATACTTTGTGTAGTTCTTTAGTTCGAACAATTTCAGTTGTCATCTGCTGCCTCCATAGATAGTTAATTACTTATGTAACTAACTATATATGCAAGTTTTAAAATTGTCAATAGTTAACTAAATTTCGAATAGTTGTACCAAAAAAACACACCCCTAATTCCAAGATGACCATTCAATCATTTAAGAATTAAGACTGTGTTTGCTAAAAAATCTCTTTACCAATTATTCCAAATTATCTGTATTAATGACGTTTTGCGTACCGCGTTCAGTAATAATCGAAACCAATACATTATTAATCATTTGCATGCGTTTCTCATCTGTAATTGCAGCTCCTAAATCATGTTGTAATTGAGAAACGGCGTCTTCCGAAATGGCAACCGCTCCTTGAACAATAATCTTTCGAGCAGACAAAATGGCGGTTGCTTGTTGCCGCTGCAGCATTGCATTAGCAATTTCCGTTGCGTATGCTAAATGCGTTAACCGGGTTTCGATGATCTCCAAGCCAGCAACATCTAATCGTTCCTGTAACTCCTTTTGAAGCGCTTTGGATACTTCAGTGGAATTTCCCCGCAATGTCAACTTGTCAGTATCCTCGTCAAAACTATCATAAGGATACTGACTTGCAATGTGGCGGATTGCTGATTCACTTTGAATTTCAACAAATTGTTCATAATCTTCGACACTAAAAATTGCCTTGGCAGAATCAATAACCCGATAAACAATCACCGCCGCAATTTCAACTGGATTACCTTTTGAATCATTGACTTTAATGATCGAACTATTAAAGTTCCTTACCCGAAGTGAAATGGTTTGCTTGCCGGTTAAAGGGACCGTCATGAACAAGCCAGAAGTTCGAATCGTGCCGATATAACGCCCAAAAAAAGTTAATACTTTTGCTTCATTTGGCTGAACGATTGTCAACGAACTGGCAAACAAAAGATCTAAAATAATTAAAATACTACCGGAAATAACCGTCATCATCGAACCAGATTGACTACCATTCCATAGCATATACCCACCTAAAATAAGCAATAATACGACACAGATTAAACCGATGAAGCCATTGACATGGAACACATTTTTTTCTTTCAAAAAAGCCGCCCTCCTATAACCATTGATTTTGTTTCCAAATCAAGTATATAGTGGTCGGCTCTAAATTGAAAGCGGCTTACTTCACATTCTTAACTGGTAGTACAGCCCCCTTGTAATGATGGTAAATCCATTTTTGCGTACTCTTAGATTGAAGGGCTTTTACCAATTTTTTAATTGCCGGTTTGTTTTGATCACCTTTCCGGGTTGCAATGATATTTACGTATGGTGAACTACTCTTTTCAATGGCAATCGAATCTGTCCGAGGATCCAAGCCAGCTTGAACGGCGTAATTGGCGTTAATGACAACCGCGTCACCTTCGCCGTTCTTATAAATGGTTGGTAACAGCTTAGGTTCGTAACTGTGTTTGAACTTCAAATGACGGGGATTTGAAGCAATATCACTAAAATTAGCAGAAGTAATGTCAACACCCTTCTTGATGGTAATAAGACCGGCGTCCTTAAAGATTGTCAGCACGCGACCATAGTCTGGTGTGTTGCTGCTGACGATGATGGTTGCACCCTTTTTTAAATCCTGTAGTTTCTTAACTTTTTTTGAAAAAACGGCAATCGGTTCCAAGTGAATGCCACCAGCATTGACTAATGTTCCATGGTTTTCTTTGTTCCATTGATTCAAAAATGGAACATGCTGGAAATAATTGGCGTCAAGCTCACCGTTGGCTAACGCTTTATTAGGCATTACATAATCTTGAAAAGTCGTAATTTTTAAGTTAACGCCCTCCTTTTTAAGTTGAGGAGCTACGTGACGCAAAATTTGAGCGTGCGGAACAGCTGACGCGCCGATGTTTAACGTGGTTGTTTTTTTACTTTGACTACTCGATGATGAACACCCAACTAATAATACTGCACTAAATAAAACCGCAATTAAACTCCATATTTTTTTCTTCATCATGAATTCCTCCAAATAATGTCATTTATCAATCATCGTTATCATGGTATCCCTCAAACGTCCGCGTCATAGCGTTCGTTTATCCGTCCACTTAACAAGTCGGTCACCGACAAATTGAACAACAAACACAAAGATACAAATAATAACAGTTCCAACTAACGTTACTGTGTTGTTATAAGCTTGGAACCCTTCTTGATAAACCAGGTTACCAAGGCCACCAGCACCAATTGCCCCAGCCATTGCGGTGTAGCCAATCAAAGAAATGGTAGTAACGGTTGCGCCAGCAATCAGGGCAGGCTTGCTTTCCGGAAGTAAAACCTTGGTAATCAATTCCCAAGTTGTTGCTCCCATTGACTCAACGGCCTCAATGACCCCCGAATCAATCTCTCGAAAATAAGATTCAACCATTCGCGCGTAAAATGGCGCCGCTGAAACAATGAGTGAAGGCAGCGCAGCTTTAGGACCAATAATTGTCCCAACCAAAGTCTTTGATACTGGCAACAACAAAATAATCAAAATAATATAAGGAATGGAACGAAAGATATTAACTAACAAGCCGACAATCCAATTAATCAACTGATAGCCTATCCCTGGCTTATTGCGGGTTTCATAAAGTATTAAGCCTAAAATAATCCCAAATATGACGACCGCAACCATTGACAATAAAGTCATCCAAACCGTTTCCCAGGTAGCCGACATCATCGCCGACCAATCGACGTTATGAAATTGAAAGTACGATTGAAGCCCATTTGAATTACTCATGATGCATCACCTCGGTTTCAACGCGCATCTTTTTGAGATAGGCCAGCGCCTCATTAATCTGACTTTCGGCGCCAATCAATTGCAGATCCAGCGAGCCAAGCGCGCCTTCTTGAGTCTGGTGAATGGCCCCTGAAATAATACTAATGACCAATTCTGGGTAACGCTTGATTACCTCTGAAACAATTGGTAATTCGGCTTGTGGACCATGAAATACTAATCGAACCAGCTGACCTTCCGGATACTTCTTAACCAGCTGTTCTAGCGTCATTGTCGTGTCACCTTGTTGGGTCGTAAATTCTTCACTAACGAAGTTTTTGGTAATTTGCTGCTGTGGATGACGAAAGACGTCAAAAACCGTTCCACTTTCAACGACTCGCCCGCTATCCATAACCGCAACGCGTTCACAAGTTTTAGCAATGGCGTGCATCTCATGGGTAATCAATAAAATCGTTAAATTCATTTCCTTATTAATCTTTAACAATAAGTCCAAAACCTCATTGGTTGTATCCGGATCAAGCGCGCTCGTTGCTTCATCCGAAATTAAAATGGTTGGTTCATTAGCAAGTGCTCTAGCAATCCCAACTCGCTGCTTTTGCCCGCCAGATAACTCTGAAGGATAAGAATGTTCCCGGCCGGATAAGCCAACTAAATCAATTAATTTCTTGGCCCGCTCAGTTCGTTTGGCTTTAGGAACCTTAGCAATCTCTAAGGGCAGCGACACGTTATCAAGAACCGTCCTTGACCAGAGCAAATTAAAATGTTGGAAAATCATACCAATCTTTTGTCGTTGCTTTCTAAGCGCCGAGCCACTTAATTTCGCAACATTTACGTCATCAATTGTAATCTCACCGGTGCTGGGAGCCTCTAGTCCATCGAGCATCCGCACCAGAGTACTTTTACCAGCACCAGAATAACCAACGATACCAAAAATCTCGCCGTCATTGACCTCAATATTAACGTCGTTAACTGCTGTTAAGCCCCCGTCCTTGGTATGATACTGCTTTGACACGTCTTTGAATCTAATCATCTTTTTCACTCCTTAAATAATAAAGTGAGCGGAGCAAAGCATTTAGAAAGCGGAGTGTAAGGCTCCTTGGCGGGAAATTCCCGGGCTTGGAATTTTTCGCCAAGGTGCTTACACGGAGCTTTCTGCTTTGCGCAGCTGTCCTAAAACCAGTGAGCGGAGCCAGGCGATTAGAAACTGGAATATAAGTCTCTTCAGACAAGAATCCCCGGGTTTGGGATTCTTGTCTGAGGTGCTTATATGGAAGTTTCTGCCTGGCGCAGCTGTCCTAAACCAGTGAGCGGGGCAAAGCGATTAGAAACTGGAGCATAAGGCATCTTGGTCGGAAATCCCGGGCTTGGAATTTTTCGCCAAGGTGCTTAGATGCAGCCTTCTGCTTTGCATACCCATCCGCCTCAGAGCAAACGAATCCGAACACGGCTATCTAAACAAAAAAACATTTCGTCCACGTGGCAATGAATTCATTGCTCACAAGGACGAAATGTTTTTCCGCGGTACCACCTTTGTTCGCTACCACCTCTCGATGATAACCTCTACGAGTATATTCAATACTCTTAACGTGATAATGGTCGTTATCCATCATTGGTTTACCTAGGCTCACCAACAATTATTCATTAACAAGACCATATTCGATTAATTGGCCAGACTCCATTTCAGCACCAGGAGCTCTCTTAACTGTCCTCATTATCTACTCATCTCGTCTTTAATTCGCTACTCATTGAATTCTAGTTTAACTAGAAAAATATTAGCCGTCAAGCAATATTATTTTTGAATCTTTGCAATCCATGATTTTGATTGATCCGCTTCATTTAAGAGTGATGGGTTATCTTCAGCCGCTTTATTCACTTCAACAACCGTGCCATCGATAGGTGAGTCAATATCTGAAACGGCCTTGTCAGCTTCAACGTTTAATAATGTGTCGTGAGTCGTTAACTTAGCGTTCACTTTTGGTAATGACACAAACGTAATATTACCGAGTTCACTTTGACCAGCTTGCGTTAACCCAACCGTCACGACACCATTTGCATCTTCTTTTGTCCAATAATAATTTGTATCCATCATTAAACGTCCCCTTATGAAAATTCTTTATCTTCACCAAACATGTAACTCTTATTATGATACTGCATCGACATGATTAAACCAATCCCAATCATATTGCCAATTAACGCAGATCCACCAGCACTCACAAATGGTAGTGGAATTCCAGTTAACGGCAGCAGGCCAACACTCATCCCCACGTTTTCAAACACGTGGAATAAGATCATCATGATAACGCCGGTTGAAATGTACGCGTAGAAGACATTCCGGGTATCAAAAGTTACCTTAATCATTTGATAAATCAACAGGAAGTACAACAAAATTAAAATACAACTACCGATAAAGCCAAAATTCTCACCAATAACCGAAAAAATCATATCTGATTCTCGGACTGGCACATAGACATGAGACTGATTAAAACCAGTTCCAAAGATACCACCTGAGCCAATTGCTTTCATACTTTGCCAAAGCTGATAGCCTTGATTACTGGTGTCTGCAGATGGATGCAGCCAAGTGTCAACCCGAGCAAATTGATAAGCTTGGAACCCAATTTTTTCCAAAATGTGGCGACCAGATTCTGGAATAACTAACGCCAATGCGGTTCCAGCAGTCCCAAAGATGACAATGACTGCCGGCAGGATAATTTTCCAAGTAATTCCTGAAACGATGATCAAGCCGCCTAAAATTGCAAAGAACACAAGCATCGTTCCAAAATCGTTCTGAAGTTTCAATAAAACGGCTACCGGAATTGTCCACAAGACCATCTTTCCAAGCAACAGCCAATCACTGCGAACCGTTCGAATAGGGTAATTATCATTATGCTGAACGACTACCCTAGCCATCATTAAAATATAAGCCGGCTTCATCACTTCAGATGGCTGAAACGTTAAACCAAAAATTGAAAACCAACTTTTGGCACCCGTGTTTAAATAATAAGCTCGACTGTACAAAACTAAAACGCTGGCTAACAAGGCAATGCCGGCCCAATAGACAATTGGGGCAACCTTCCATAGCTGCTCTGAATCAAACTGCATGATGATCACAACGGCAACAATTCCAATCACATACCAAACCAGCTGAGAAACAACTTGTCGCAACACGCTGGTAGCACTAGAATCATGAGTTGCCGCCACGTAAATGGACGCTAATCCAATACAGGCAAGCATCAGGACGCAGAAAATGATCCCCCAGTCTATCCGGGATTGATCGTCCTTAGAAGTCCTTCGACTGGTATCCAAAATAGACCCTCCTTAAAATTCTTAACCATTAGTGATGTAAGTGAAATTCTTTAATCAACAGCGTTACGCCTTCTTCAAACGTTTTAACATGAAACTGTTCTTGGTGCGTATTGACGGCCTCATATTTGGTTGCGCTTATCGCTTTAATTGTGCCGATGAGTTTTTTGCCGATAAACAATTCAGAAATTGCTTGGCCATTGGCATCCGTTTTGTCCTTAATTTCAACATTAATACTTTTATTTGCTTTGCTCAATTCGTTTCTCCTTGCACAGATTATTTTAGATGCATCGATTGACGATATTCGTCCCTGGCGGCTTTATTTCGAAAGATCGTAAAATGGTCAGGAACTGGATCATAGCCGCCTTTAACAAAGGGATGGCAACGAAAAATCCGTGCAATCCCCATAATTGACCCCTTAATCGCTCCGTGCTTCTGCAAGGCGGTTACCATGTAACTGCTGCAAGTTGGATAATAACGGCAAGTTGGCGGAAATAATGGTGAAATAAACCGTTGATAACCATGAACAATAAAAATTAGAATTTTTTTCAACGCGGTACACCTAGCTTTTATTCTTTGCTCTTTAATTTCGGGTTCTTAATGTAATGTTCCAGTAAAATACCGGCACCCTTAGCAACATTATCCAAAGGCTTTTCAGAAATAATGACGGGCACGGTTAACGCATCCGAAATAACTTGGTCGATGTTTCGCAGTAACGCGCCACCACCAGTCAACATAATGCCTCGATCGACAATATCCGAAGCCAATTCCGGGGGAATAACTTCCAAAACTTCCTTGGCGCCATCAACAATCAATTGCACTGTATCATGAATCGCATCAGCAATTTCATTACTGTCAATTGTAATCGCTCGTGGCATGCCAGAAACGGCATCTCGCCCCCGAACTTCCATCGTTTTCACATCATCTTGATCTGATTTAGCCGTTCCAATTTCAATCTTAATCTTTTCGGCCGTATGTTCACCGATAATTAAGTTGTGCTTTTGTTTAATATAGTTTGCAATTTCAACATTCATTCGATCACCGGCAACCCGGATCGACTTGCTGGCAACAATATCACCAAGGGAAATAATCGCAATATCACTCGTACCGCCCCCCATGTCGATGACCATGTTACCACGGGGTTGGAAAATATCCATTCCAGCACCAACAGCCGCTACTTTTGGTTCTTCTTCCAAGTATACTTGACCGCCGCCAGCCTTTTCAGCAGCTTGAATAATTGCATTGCGTTCAATTTCAGTCACGTTCGTCGGTGCACAAATCATAATCTTTGGCTTAGACATGAATCCTTTTACATCTAATTTGTTAATAAAATACGTCAACATTTCTTCAGTAATGTCAAAGTCAGATATGACACCATCTTTTAGTGGTCGAATTGCTCGGATATTGCTTGGTGTCCGGCCAACCATTCGATAGGCTTCAGAGCCGACTGCTAGAACTTTGCCAGTTCGCGTATCAATCGCGACAACTGACGGCTCATTTAATACAATACCCTTTCCCGCAACGTAGATTAAAACGTTGGCGGTTCCTAAATCGATTCCAATGTCTTTTGCCATTCTGTGTACTTCCTCCTGAAAACTTTTATCTCAAAAAAACATTATACCACATAAAAATGACGATTCTAATTCATCTTCAAGTCATAAAAGGTTGAGACCAATAATGATCCCAACCTCATTTTATTATAAATGATTCTTTAATGATTGATTAAGAACAATCGCGTCATCTTCGACGTTCACTCGTTTAATTTCAGCACCCAGACTAGCCAATTTTTTATGAAAATCATGGTACCCACGGTCTAAATATTGAAGATTGCGAACTTGGGTATAGCCAGATGCTGCCAAACCAGCAATCACCAGGGCTGCTGCTGCCCTTAGATCACTAGCGGCGACTTCAGCCCCATTGAAATCTGTGGGCCCCTGCATCACAACTGTTCGACCAGAAATCGTGTAATGGGCATTCATCCGCCGAAGTTCTTCCATATGCATAAACCGATTCTCAAAAACCGTTTCAGTCATCGTACTACTTCCATTGGCACAAAGCTGAAGAATTGTCATTTGAGGCTGCATGTCCGTAGGAAAGCCTGGGTGCGGCAGCGTTTTGACATCAACTGGCTTCAATTTTTCTGGACTTACTACCCGAATACCGTCATCGGTTTCAGTTACAGAAACACCCATTTCACGCATTTTTAAAATTAACGGTTTATTATGTTCTGCAATCGCTCCTTCAACCATGACATCACCGCGAGTGACTGCCGCAGCAATCATAAACGTTCCCGCTTCAATTCGGTCTTGCACAACTGCATGGTCAGTCCCATGAAGCCTTTTTGTCCCTTGGATTCGAATCTGCTCAGTACCCGCACCGATTACGCTGGCACCCATTTTGTTCAAAACATTTGCTAAATCAACAATTTCCGGTTCCCTAGCAGCATTTTGAATGACCGTTTTTCCTTTAGCCAGAGTTGCAGCCATCATAATATTCTGAGTTGCGCCAACACTTGGAAAATCAAGATAAATATCGGCTCCAACTAAACCATTCGGCGCCGTTGCTTCAACATAACCATCATGCTGTTCGATTTTGGCGCCTAATGCTTCGAAGCCCTTAAGATGCAAATCAATTGGTCGCGAACCAATTGCGCACCCACCAGGCAAGGCTACTTTTGCTCGGCCCAAGCGAGCCAAAAGTGGTCCCATCACAACGATCGAAGCCCGCATTTTCGAAACATATTCAAACGGCGCTTCACTTGACAGTTGAGCCGAAGCATCAAACGTAATCTGGTTAGCTGCTTCATCAAACTGTGTTTTAACATTTAAAAACCTAAGGACTTTATTCATTGTGTAAACATCAGACAACAACGGCACATTTGAAATTGTTGTCTGACCTTCACTTGCCAAAATGGTGGCTGCTTGAATTGGCAGCACCGCATTTTTAGCACCATCAATATGTACTGTTCCCTTCAGTGGCTTCCCACCATGCACAATAATCTTTTCCACAAGAACGCCTCCTAATATTACTTAACTAAGTATATTAAATTTCGAATATTATCAATAAAGGAAAGAAAAAAAGAACTTGCCCCATACCCAACCGCAACAGAAAGCAGCACAATGAGTAACTTACCAGGCAGTGCTCTCATTGGGATATATCGCTCAATGTGGATTTCTTGAATACTCCAAAAAGCCATTGCAATGAATAGAAAGTACGTTACAAGCGTAATGATTGCTTGAATACCAATTATTTTCATACAATTTCCCCCAATTCAAAGTCAACTATATCATAAAGACGCAAACTTGTCTTAACTTTTCGGTTTCTTTTAAAAAAAATCACGACTAACGCCTTGATTTGACTGATTTAGTCTTTATTTAACAAAACTCATTTAAGCTTGTCAATCGGAAACTATGTGAGCAAATCCACAATTACGATATCTCATCGGCACATCGGGTATTTAAAAAGAATATCATTAAAAAATGATGATTTTTTGTCTAAAATAAGAAAAATTGGTACAAAAAAAGGCCGCCATCAAGGTAACCTTGAATACAGCCTTTTAGTTTATTTCTTTGCAACATTAATTCGATTAATTGCTCGTCGTAAGGCCACTTGAGCACGATCCAACGCAGCCTTGTCTTGGCGCTGACGTGCGGCGGCAATTCGCTCTTCCGCATTCTTCTTAGCATTCTCAGCTCGGGCAATATCAATATCTTCTTGATTTTCCGCACTATCCGCAACAATTGTTGCTAAATTGTTAGAAAATTCAAGAAAACCACCATTAACCGCAATGTTGTCTTCTTTGTCATCATACTTAACCCGGGTTTCATCAACGGCTAACGTTGCAATGATCGGCACGTGATTAGCCATGATGCCTAGCTGGCCAGACATTGTTGACACAACTAGCATATCAGCAGTGTGCTCATAAACTTTTCCATCGGGAGTTACGATACTAACGGTAAGAACTGAATTATCAGCCAATTAGAATCCCCCTCCTTTAGTTTGCGGCACTCTGCTTTTCGTTGTCGCTTTCTTGTCGCATCTTTTTAGCGTTTGCGACAACGTCCTCAATTGGGCCACAGTTTCTGAAGGCATCTTCTGGGATGTCATCATACTTACCAGCCAAGATGTCTTTGAAGCCCTTAACCGTCTGGTCAACTGGGACGTATTTACCAGGTAACCCCGTAAACTGTTCGGCAACAGAAAAACTCTGTGATAGGAAGAATTGAATTCGACGAGCGCGATTAACGATCGTCTTTTCTTCGTCTGACAATTCATCCATTCCCAAAATAGAAATAATATCCTGAAGTTCACGGTATCGCTGGAGAACGTGTTGTACTTCGGTTGCAACCTCATAGTGTTCTTCACCAACAATACTTGGATCAAGCGCAGATGAAGTCGAAGCCAGTGGATCCACAGCCGGATAAATTCCTTGTTGCGTCAATGAACGTTCCAAGTTAGTTGTCGCGTCCAAATGGGCAAAGGTCGTTGCTGGCGCAGGATCGGTGTAATCATCAGCAGGCACATAAACGGCTTGAATTGAAGTGATCGCACCCTTCTTGGTAGACGTAATTCGTTCTTGTAATTGACCCATTTCAGTTGCTAACGTTGGCTGATAACCAACGGCCGATGGAATCCGGCCAAGCAAAGCAGAAACTTCAGATCCGGCTTGAGTAAATCGGAAAATATTATCAATAAATAACAACACATCTTGACCTTCTCGATCACGGAAGTATTCTGCAATCGTTAAACCGGTCAAAGCAACTCGCATTCGGGCACCAGGCGGTTCGTTCATTTGACCATAAACCATGGCCGTTTTGGCAAGAACGCCAGACCCTTTCATTTCGAAGTACATATCATTTCCTTCACGAGTTCGTTCACCAACACCGGTAAACACTGAGATCCCATTATGGCCTTGGGCAATGTTATGGATTAACTCTTGAATTAAAACTGTTTTACCAACTCCGGCACCACCGAACAACCCAACTTTTCCACCACGGGTATATGGTTCCAATAAATCAATCACTTTAATTCCGGTTTCCAGAATTTCAGTTGATGGATTTAAGTCATCATACTTAGGAGCATCCCGGTGAATTGGCCAGCGTTCTGCATCCGGTCCAAATTCTGGGCCACCGTCAATGGGCTCTCCAAGAACATTAAATACTCGGCCAAGAGTATCATTACCAACTGGCACACTAATGGATGATTCAGTATTTTCTACTTCCATTCCCCGACGAAGACCATCGGTTCCATCCATCGCAATAGTTCGAACAACACCATCACCCAAGTCAAAGGCAACTTCGACAACAAGATCTTTCTCATCGCCTTCGTGAATAACTAAAGCAGTGTTAATTTCAGGTAATTTATCGTCCAAGGAGAACTCAACATCGACAACTGGTCCGATAACTTGTATAACTTTACCAGTACTCATGTTAGTTAATTCCTCCATCTAAAATTTTATTGTTGACTAAGTGCCTCTTGACCACCGGTAATTTCGGTGATTTCAGTCGTAATTGCCGCTTGTCTTGCTCGGTTATACTGCAATTCCAATGAAGAAATCAAGTCGTCAGCATTATCCGATGCTGACTTCATTGCAGTTGAACTTGAAGCATGCTCTGAGGTTTTGGCATCAAGAATTGCTCCATATACCAAGCTCTCAGAATACTGCGGCAAAATGACATTTAACACTTCTTTTTCTGACGGTTCAACATCATACTCAGCAGTCATTGGCTTAACCTTAATATCTTGGCTCGCTTGACCAGCAATGGCTTCACTGTCAACCGGCAGCATTTTTTCGGCTCTAAAGCGAGAAATCAAGCGATTAACAAAGTGTTCGTAACAAACGTACAGTTCATCAAATTCACCCTTGTTGTACATGGTCGTAACCATTTTAACAATTTGGCGAACTTCATTGAATGTCGGCACGTCACTGACACCTCGATACTCGTAGGCAACGTTATTGCCGCGCTTTCGATAAAAGTCGGAACCATTACCACCAACCGCTAATATTTGATAATCATTCGCACCCGAATGTTTCTCAATAAACTGGTTGGTTTCTCGAATAACGTTACTATTATAACTCCCAACCATTCCTCGATCGGAAGTGATAATCAAGTATGCCGTTCTCTTAGTTTTAGACTGATCATTTCCGGCTGCATGACCTGAGGATTGACTTAACCCATCCAGAATATGAGACTGGGCTAAATGTAGTACAACAGATTTAATTTGGCTTGCATATTCCGCATAACTAGTCGTATGCTTTTGAATCTGGTTAAGCTTAGCTTGTGAGACCATTTCCATAGCATTCGTAATCTGGCGCGTCTTCTTAGTAGAAGTAATCCGATGTTTAACATCGTTTAGCGAAGCACCCATATAATCTCACCCTCCTTAACTAGTCATTTGAAGCAGCTGAACTTTGATCATTATTTGTAGCAGCTTGTTGATCACCAGATTGACTTGGCTGGAACGTTTGCTCAAATTCCTTGATGGCAGCGTCCATCTTATTAGTATCAGGTAATTGACCGGTCTTGGTAATTTCATCAAGCAACTCTTTGTGAGAGTGATCAAAGAAATCAAAGATCTCATTTTGATAACGTAAAATGTCATCAATTGCAATCTTGTCCAAGAAGCCATGGGTCAAGCAATAAAGAATGACAACCTGCTTTTCAACCGGGATCGGTGAGTGCAGCGGTTGTTTTAAAACTTCTACCGTTCTAGCACCACGATTCAACTTAGCTTGAGTTGCTTCGTCAAGATCAGAACCAAATTGAGCAAATGATTCCAACTCATGATAAGAAGCCAAATCGAGTCGCAACGTACCAGAAACTTTCTTCATTGCCTTAACTTGCGCGTCACCACCAACCCGAGAAACGGATGTTCCGGCATCAACGGCTGGTCGAACACCTGAATAAAAACTATCGGCATCCAAGAAAATTTGACCATCAGTGATGGAAATAACGTTCGTCGGAATATAAGCAGAAACGTCACCGGCTTGGGTTTCAACGATTGGCAAAGCAGTCATTGAACCACCACCTAATTTATCACTTAACTTAGCAGCCCGTTCCAGCAAACGAGAGTGGGTGTAGAAAATATCACCAGGATAAGCTTCACGACCAGGAGGCCGACGAAGAATCAATGATAATTCACGGTAAGCATCCGCTTGTTTTGATAAGTCATCATACACAATCAAAACATGTTGACCATTATGCATGAAGTACTCACCCATTGTCGCACCAGCATAAGGTGCAATATACAACAGTGAAGCTGGCTCAGAAGGACCGGCAGAAATTACAGTTGTGTAATCCATTGCCCCGTACTTTTCAAGGGTGCTAACAGCCGTTCGGACAGTTGATTGCTTTTGACCAATTGCCACATAAATACACTTCATGTTTTGGCCCTTTTGATTCAAAATGGTGTCAATCGCAATTGATGTTTTACCGGTTTTACGATCCCCGATAATTAACTCACGCTGACCACGACCAATTGGAATCAATGAATCAATCGCCTTAATCCCTGTTTGTAAAGGTTCAAAAACTGATTGTCGATCCATTACGCCAGGTGCTTTATGTTCAATTGGCTTATGATCAGTTGCTTTAATTGGACCTTTACCATCTACTGGTTGGCCAAGTGAATTAACCACTCGTCCAATCATATCATCCCCAACGGGAACTTCCATAATTCGGCCGGTTCTTTTTACAGAATCACCCTCACGAATGTTCGTGTCGTCGCCTAGAATCATGATACCAACATCATTGGTTTCCAAGTTTTGAACCATTCCATAAACACCGTGGCCGAAGTCGAGCAACTCTCCAGACAACGCATTTTCGAGCCCATGGGCACGAGCGATACCATCACCAACATATGTAACGATACCTGTTTCTTTAACATCAAGCTCGTTTTGATAGCCTTGCAACTGTTGCTTGATAAGAGCACTGATTTCCTCAGCTTTAATGCTCATAAGTTTCACCTCTTTAAATAGATATCGTTAATTTAACAATAATTCTTTAACTTTATTAATTCGAGTTCTAACACTGCCATCAATGGTCATATCTGCCGACTTGATCACAACACCGCCAATTAGCGATGAATCAACCTTCGTGTTAAAAATGACCTTAGCGGCACCAACCCGTTTTTCAAAGGCCCTTGCTAATCGATCTCGTTGATCGTCATCAAGTTCAGTCGCAGAAACAACCTCTGCCCTGACAATCTTTTTGTCCGCTTCATACACACTTTGGAATTGATCAATAATGTCCAAAATTTGTGGGAAACGACGATAATCAGCAACGACTTTTAAAAAGTTTTTGATAAAGTCGGACGCATTTTCGGTGATAGGAGCCAAAAGGGATTGTTTATCCTTATCGGAAACTCGAATATCATCAAGAATATCAATCAACTTAGGATTAGCAGCAAACACTTTTCTTAGCTCTAACAAATCAGCATAGCCGGCTTCAAGTTCATTAGTTTCACTTAGAACTTCAAACATTGCCTTTGCGTATTTTTTTGAGGCGGAAATACTATCTAATGTCATTTATGCTTACCCAACCCTTCAATGTAAGAATCAACAAGTCCTTTTTGATCGTCCGCGTTCAATTCTTTTGAAATGATCTTGGATGCAATTTCAATAGATAGACTTGCCACATCTTTTCGAGAATTAGCCAAAGCTTCCTGTCGTTGTTGTTCAATATCCTTTTCAGCAGAACTCTTAAGATTAGATGCTTCATTTCGAGCATCTTCCACGATCTTTTCACCTTGCTGTTGGCCGCTTTGCTTAGCAGCGTTGATAATTCCATTAGCGTCTTCACGGGTCTTTTGCAATTCAGTTTGGCGCTGTTCAGCTAATTGGGCAGCTTTAGTCCGCGATTCTTTAGCAGAATCAATATCGTTGGCAATTTTATCTGAACGGTTTTGCATCATCTTGGTGATAGGCTTCCAAGCAATGATCTTAATTAACCACATCAAAACCAGAAAACTGATCATCACAAACAGCATATCACCAACATAAAGCTGAGCTCCAACTATCGAATATGAAAACATCAATTGGCACCTCCTTCTTTGTGTATTTAGCGATACTAGTCACTACTTGTTCATAACCAGCAAAGCCACAACGAAGGCGATAATTGGCATCGCTTCAACCAAACCAACACCGATGAACATGTTACTACGAAGTTGACCTGATAATTCTGGTTGTCGGGCCATTCCTTCCAACATCTTAGAAATTAAAATACCATCACCAATAGCTCCACCAATAGCGGCACCAGCCATAGCAATACCTGCAGCAATTGCTCCCATAATAATAAATCCTCCTTAAATTCTAAAAAAATTTGTTAATCTTCTAGTTCGATCTTTCGAGAAATGTAGACTGAGGACAATGTTACAAAAACATAGGCCTGAATACATCCAATAAAGACTGAGAAACCAGTCCAAAGTAACTCTAGTACGAATGCACCGATCCAAATGACTGGTCCACCATGAGACATTCCAACGATGATGCCAAGCAGCATTTCACCTGAAAGAATATTACCAAATAGTCGCAAACCTAACGTCAAGAAATTAGTAAACTCCTCGAACAGATTAATTGGTAGGAAAAACACAAATGGCTTCAGGTAATTCGCAAAATGCCCCTTATAACCTAACTTTCGAATTCCCAAGAACTGGGCGAGAGTCATTGTCATAAGAGACAAAGTCATTGTCACCACCGGATCAGAAGTCGGACTTTTGACATATGCCACACCAGATACATCAATATGCAAGAATAATCCTTGTAAGTTTGCAATAATGATGAACATAAATAGACTGAAGCCCCAGAGCCCTAAAAACTTGCTTGTTGAACCCGGAATTGAACTATTTACAATTCCATTGGTGAAATCAACCGCATACTCCAGAACATTCTGACCTTTACCAGGCTTCATCGTTAGATGCCGTGATAAGGCATATACAAGGCCTAATACAACTGCACACGCAATTAAAATAGAAATCATATTGCCCACATTAAACGTCAGACCCAAAAATTCAAAAGTCGAAGGAGTTCCTCCATTCACAAAATCTCACCTCTTTCCAAGACTTAGTCACGCAAGCAAATCAATCTGGTTATTGGTCAAGAAGACATTATTACCAAAGTGAAACTTTGCGATGGTAATGAACACTCGAATGTGTCCAAATACAATTGAAACTATACCACCAATCAATATAAAATTCAAAAGAATATTAGTAATCTTCGTCGCTTTTAAAGCGCGTCATTGACACAATTATCAACCTCGTGTCAGGTTATTAAACACATCATTTTAACTGTATCAGAAAGAATGCCACTTTAAAAAATGATATCTTTACGACCTATATTTACCGAATTTAATTATTTATTTTAGTAAACTAGCACCTGATAAGACGCAAAATGGAGCGTTGATAACCGCTCCACACCATCAATCATTTAGTTCCAAATAGTCGATCGCCAGCATCGCCCAAGCCAGGTACAATGTAGCCTTTGTCGTTCAATTTTTCATCCAAAGCTGCCGTGTAAATGTCAACATCCGGGTGAGCTTTTTGGAGGGCTTTAACTCCCTCTGGCGCAGCAACCAGGCAAACAAACTTGATATTTGAAGCGCCCCGCTTCTTCAAAGCGTCGATGGCCATAATTGAAGAGCCTCCTGTCGCAAGCATAGGGTCGACCACAAAGATTTGTCGCTGCTCAATATCAGAAGGTAACTTAACAAAATACTCGTGGGGTTCTAAAGTCTTTTCGTCTCGGTACATACCAATGTGACCAACTTTAGCTGCCGGAATTAAGTCTAAAATCCCATCTACCATCCCAATACCAGCTCTTAAAATAGGAACAATTGCGACTTTTTTACCAGAGATTTGTTTGGCATGGGCAATTCCTTCAGGCGTTTGAATGTCAACATCTTCCAGTGGCATATCCCTTGAAACTTCAAACGCCATTAACGTTGCAATTTCATTAACGATTTCACGAAATTCCTTTGTTCCACAATTTTTGTCGCGAATCATTGATAATTTGTGCTGAATCAGTGGATGATCCATAACTTGAAACTTACCCATTATTTCCCACTCCTTAATTATATTTCTAAACAATTGTATCACATCTCGCTAAGCTTCATTCATAAAAAAGGCCGAAACCACAATTAGTTTCGCACCTTTTTAATCACTATTGAATTGGATACTTTTCCGTTAACGCTTCAACCTTGTTGGCAACGTCTTGTAAATTGTTTTCATTTTGCGGGTCAGCAATAACCTGCAAAATCAACTGTGCCACCTGTCTGGCGTCTGCTTCCAAAAAGCCCCGGGTTGTAATCGCTGGCGTCCCCAACCGAAGCCCACTTGTCTTCGAAGGTGGTAGTGGATCATTGGGAATCGATTCTTTATTCGTTGTAATGTGAACTGTATCCAAAATGTTTTGCAAATCTCTTCCATTTAAAGATGTTTGCGTGAGGTTAATTGTCATCAAATGATTATCAGTACCACCAGTCAGAACCGTCACTTTACCGGAAGCTTGAAACTCATCGGCCATTGCTTTAGCATTTTTAATGACTTGTTCACCATACTGCTTAAATGAGGGCTGTAAATCTTCATAAAAAGCAGCCGCTTTACCGGCAATCACGTGTTCTAATGGGCCTCCTTGGCTTCCTGGGAAGACGGCGGAATTGAGCTTTTTAGCGTACTTTTCCTTCGCTAAAATCAAGCCACCCCGAGGTCCACGAAGTGTCTTGTGCGTCGTGGTGGTCACAACGTCGGCAACTGGAACTGGGCTTGGATGCAGGCCAGTCGCTACCAAGCCTGCAATGTGGGCCATGTCAACCATCAAGTAGGCACCAACTGAATCCGCAATTTCTCTGAATCGCTGCCAGTCAATAATTCGACTATAAGCAGAGGCCCCCGCAATAATGAGCTTCGGCTGAACATCCTTAGCAATCTTGGCAACTTGATCATAATCAATGAGTTGCGTTTCTGGGTCCAAACCATATGAATATGAATCATATAGTTTCCCAGAAAAGCTAACTCTGGCACCATGACTTAAATGCCCGCCAGCGTCTAATCCCATTCCTAGAATCTTGTCACCTGGTTTAAGCAAGGCAGCATAGACTTCTTGATTAGCTTGCGAGCCTGAATGGGGCTGAACGTTAGCATATTCAGCACCAAATAACTCCTTGGCACGGTCAATCGCCAACTGCTCGACAATATCAATATACTCGCAGCCACCGTAGTACCGACGGCCAGGATAGCCTTCCGCATATTTATTGGTCAAAACAGACCCTTGAGCGGCTCGGACAGCATTTGAAGCGATATTTTCCGAAGCAATCAGTTCAATATTATGTTCCTGTCTGTTCTCTTCGTTAGCAATTGCATCCCAAAGTTCTGGATCCTGCTGTTTATAATCGTAATTCAACTGCAACACCTCACTATAGATTTGTGGTACATGTTGATTATAACTGCTTGAAATGCATTTGCCCAGCTGATTTATTCAATCGGTTCATATAAGCTTCCGCAAGCCCCACTGGTTTTAAGCCTTGAGCAAAAATCACTTGATATTGTTTGTGATTATCAAAATCCCTGAGTTCCGCAAATAAATCATGGGCCGCCGATTGAGCGTCATTACCCAGCGAAATCACATCAGTATTTTCAGGCCAATTGACAGATTGAATAACCCTATCAAATGCCATGACACCAACCGGCTTTGAATAGGCTTTAATCCAATCAGCAACAGCTTGCCAGTCATCATCAGGATCGACGATGTAGACCTGCGCATCCGGGGCATAGTGCTTATATTTCATCCCCGGCGCTTTTGGGGTTTGATTCAACCCAACATGATGGCGCTCATCCATCACCGTTCGATGAATGACGGCTTCAATATCTTCCTTGGTAACGGCACCGGGGCGTAAAATAGCCGGCATTTCAGTTGACATGTCCAAAACCGTCGATTCAACCCCGACGGTCGTTGGCCCATCATCAACGATTGCCGCAATTTTCCCATTCAAATCGTGGTAGACATGTTGAGCAGTTGTCGGGCTTGGTTTTCCAGACGTATTTGCAGAAGGCCCCACAAGCGGCACTCCCGCCTTGGTAATCAAGTTCAGTGTCAACTGGTTATTAGGGAATCGAAAGGCTGCCGTGTCCAATCCACCAGTTACCGTCTTAGACAGCGCGTTTGGCTTCAACTTAAAAATCATGGTTAACGACCCTGGCCAAAACTTTTTAATTAACTTTTTGGCATCGTCGCTAAAAGACTGCACGTACTTTTCAACCATCAAAACACTGGCGACCGTCACGATTAGTGGATTATCACTTGGACGCCCTTTGGCTTGATACACCTTTTTAACCGCAGCCTCATTAGTAGCGTCTGCCCCCAAGCCGTAAACGGTCTCGGTTGGAAAGGCAACCAATTGGCCCTGCTTAATGAAATCGGCTGCCTGGTCTAATTGACTGCCAGTTAACATAACTGTCTGCATTTCGTTTAACTTCCTTTCCTGACTTGAATCATTCGTTGATGCCCCGCCGTATCATGCTTCGTGCTGATCTGGGCCGCCGGCATCGCCCGATGGAAAATCCTGCTAACCGCCTGTTCTTGGTGAAAGCCGATTTCAATAAATAACCGCCCGCCCGACTTAAGGTGCTGGCTTGCTCCAAGCGCGAGCTGTTTATAAATTGCCAAGCCATCCTCGGCAGCGTATAGCGCTAATTTGGGTTCATGCTCAAGCACTCGGTGATCCATATAGGGGGTTTCTTTTGTTGAAATATACGGCGGATTTGACACAATCAAATCAAACTGACCGCTAATCTGTTCAAAAACATCACTTTCAACGAAGTCAATCTTAACATTTAATCGCGCAGCATTTGTTTGGGCAACGGATAAAGCCTGCCGTGAAATATCACTGGCCACCACCTGCCAATTTGGCCGCTGCTTTTTAAGGGCAAGCGCGATTGCCCCGCTGCCAGTTCCAATATCTAAAATCCTTAACCGGTCACGGGCTTGAAGACTCGTTTCGTTTAAAATCCAATCAACTAGTTCTTCGGTTTCAATCCGGGGAATCAACACTGCCGGATTAACCATGAGCGACAGGCCATAAAACTCGGCCATATGAACAATGTACTGTGGCGGCATTCCAGCAAGCAATGCCTCAATGTCAGCTTGAAACTGGCGCCACAGTTGTGCCGGCATTATCTGTTGATAATGAATCAGCAAATCCGTCGCGGAAAATCGACTGCGGTGCTGTAAAATGAAATCAACGTCATACATATCAAGTTCAGATTGATTTTTAATACGAAAAGAAGCCCATTTCCGGGCTTCAAAAAAAGTAACCTGATTATTCATTGTTCAAATTCTCGAGTTTCTTGGCCTGGTCAGATAAAATGAGCGCATCGATAATTTCATCAAGTTCGCCATTCATAACCCGGTCTAATTTATTAATGGTTAGGCCAATTCGATGATCAGTTACTCGATTTTGCGGATAGTTGTATGTTCTAATCCGCTCAGAACGATCACCCGTCCCAATGGCCGATTTCCGTTCCGCATTATATTGGTCCTGTTCCCTTTGAGCATAGTAATCATAAACCCGAGCTTTCAAAATTTTCATTGCTTTAGCCCGGTTTTGCTGCTGTGAACGTTCATCTTGCATGGCCACGACGATACCAGTTGGTAAGTGGGTCATTCGAACGGCAGATGATGTCTTATTAATATGCTGACCACCAGCACCAGAAGATCGATAAACGTCCACCCGAATATCCTTCGGGTCAATATCAATATCGACATCTTCTTCTTCAGGCATGACGCCCACGGTTGCTGTTGACGTGTGCACCCTGCCGGCCGATTCAGTTACCGGCACTCGTTGAACCCGGTGGGCCCCATTTTCATACTTTAACTTGGAATAAACTTTATCACCGGTGATCATTAATGCAATTTCCTTGAAGCCGCCAACTTCAGTTTCGTTCTTATCAACCACTTCAACTTGCCAACCTTGACGTTCAGCGTATTTAGAATACATGCTAAATAAATCGGCCGCAAACAGACTTGCTTCATCACCACCGGCTGCCCCATGAATTTCCATGATAATGTTTTTATCATCGTTTGGGTCCTTAGGCAGCAACATCACCTTCAATTGGTCTTCTAGCTTTTCCTTTTGGTCTGTTAAATCAGAGATTTCATCTTTAACCATGGTTTCTAAATCCGCGTCATCGATTTTTTCTCGCAACATGTCTTTATCGTCATTCAATTGGCCAGTGACCTTTTGATACTTCTTAAAAGCTGCGACCGTATCTCGAAGGTCAGCTTCTTCCTTTGACAATTTCATGAATTTTTGAGTATCCGCAATGATTTCCGGATCACTAATTAATTCATTCAGCTCGTCGTATCGGTCGACAACCGCTTGTAATTTGTCGAAAATTTCGTCCATTAATTAATTCCTCACTTTGTTACTTGATAGGTGGATTATAGTAGTGTTTCCGGCACACCGGGTAGTAAGACTCATTACCGCCCATTTGAATCTGCTCACCTTCGTAAACCGGCTTGCCATCATGGAAACGTAAATTCATAGTTGCCTTTTTACCGCAAAACCAGCAAATTGTCTTCATCTCTTCTATCTTATCAGCATATAAAAGGAGATATTCAGAGCCTTCAAATAGATGATTTTGAAAATCATTTTTCAATCCAAAAGCAATAACCGGAATGTTTAACTCGTCAACAATTTCTGCCAATTGAAAAACGTGCTTCTTTGTTAAAAACTGTGCTTCATCGATTAACACGCAGCTCGCATTCGGATCTAATTCCTGAACCCGCTCAAAAATATTGGTCTTTTCAAAAATTGGATCAGCCTTGCGTTCTAGTCCGATTCGTGACTCAATCATTCCCTGTTTTTCACGAGTATCAAGCGCACTAGTCATAATGATAACACTTTTATTTTGCTCTTCATAATTATGAGCGACTTTAATGATTTCGATCGTCTTGCCACTGTTCATGGCGCCATAGCGATAAAATAATTGAGCCAATATATCCACCTTTTCCCTTCAAAGCTTCTTTTCCATTATACAGAAAATTCCATCGAATATCGATATAACTGATAATTTTTCCAGTCAGATAGGCCAAACCGTGTTCAAACCCGCTTCCATATGATAAACTTAGTTTTTGATTAGTACGATAGGTACTTAGCTTAAGGAGTAATTTTATGTCACTAAAAAGTTCATTTGCAACTGTTGCCGGCAAATCATCTTACTGGTTTTTACACACTTTCTTCAAGGGCGGCAGTTCCCTGCCCGGCAAAATCACTAAAAAATTAGACCCAAATATTTTACAAACTTTAGCTCGAAATTATGACGTTATCGTCGTCACCGGCACAAACGGTAAAACTTTAACGACTGCGTTAACCGTTCAAGTGCTTAAAGAAAAATACCAAAATATCTTGACCAACCCAACTGGTTCTAATATGGAACAAGGGATCATTACAACATTTCTTCACGCGCCGCGAACGCGGAATAAACGCCCGTTAGCTGTCTTAGAAGTTGATGAAGCAAATGTCATCATGGTAACAAAGTATATCAAACCAAAAGCGTTTGTCTTTACCAATATTTTCCGCGATCAAATGGATCGCTACGGCGAAATTTACACGACTTACCAAAAAATTTTAAACGGGGTCGCTTTGGCTCCCAATGCAACCATCATTGCCAATGGCGATGCACCAATCTTTCACTCTAAGCAGCTGCCTAATCCAATGATCTATTACGGGTTTGCCAACCAACCGGAAGGCGATGTTAAGGCAACTCCTAATACTGACGGGGTCTTGTGTCCTCAGTGTCAACACATCCTTCACTATCGCTACATCACTTATTCGAACCTCGGCAAGTATTTCTGCCCTAACTGCGGATATCAGCGGCCAGAATTAAACTTCGCGTTAAACAAAATCACCAATCTAACGCCCAAGTCGTCTAGCTTTGAAATTGATGGCGAACCGATTAAAATTGAAATCGGCGGGGTTTACAACATTTATAACGCCTTGGCCGCTTATAGTGTTGGCCGCTTTATGGGCGTGAGTCCTGCCCAAACGCAACAGGCCTTTAGCAAAGGTAAGCACATTTTTGGCCGTCAAGAGGAAATCAACGTTGATGGCAAAAAAGTCACATTGATTTTGGTAAAAAACCCAGTTGGCTTAAACCAAGTCATCGACATGATTTCAACCGACCAGGAACCATTTACCTTTATTGGCCTATTAAATGCTAATTATGCTGACGGGATTGATACCAGTTGGATTTGGGATGGTGATTTTGAACGGCTGCCAAAGATGAATATCAAGCAATATATCACCGGCGGTCAGCGGTACCGTGATATCACCTACCGACTGCAAGTTGCCGGCGTTGATCCCAACAAGCATCTCGTTGAACCAGATTTAGATAAAGTTGTCGATATGATTCCAGACGCCCCGACCGAAAAAGTATACATCTTGGCGACGTATACCGCCATGCTGCACCTCAGAAAAGTCTTTGCGGCCAAGGGCTTCATTAAAGGAGGGCTTGAATAATGGCATATTCACTAAATGTTTGTCATCTCTATGGTGACTTAATGAACACCTATGGTGACTTGGGAAATATCTTGGTGCTTAAATATCTTGCTAACCAAATGGGGGTTGGATTAACATCCGAAGTTGTGAGCTTAGGCCAACCGTTTGACCCAACCAAGTATGACATTGTCGTGTTCGGTGGCGGCCAAGACTTTGAGCAGTCCATTGTTTCAAAAGATATTCAGACCAAGAAAACGGCCCTCACCAATTTCATTGAAGATAACGGTTCGGTTGTCGCTATCTGTGGTGGTTACCAGTTGTTAGGCCACTATTACATTGGTGCCAATGGTGAGAAGCTGTTGGGAATTGGTGCGCTTGATCACTACACTGATAAACAAAAAGATCATCGTTTTATCGGTAACGTCGTCATTGAAAACGAAGAAACTGGCGAACGCTACCACGGCTTTGAAAACCATCAGGGATTAACTTTTCTTGGCAAAGGGGAGCGGCCTTTGGGGAAGGTTTTAGAAGGCCATGGTAATAACGGCCAAGATCAAACTGAAGGCGCTATTTACAAGAATGTTTACTGCACATACTTCCACGGGCCCATTTTGGCGCGGAATAATCAAATTGCCAAGCACGTGCTAGTTAATGCCTTGACCCGTAAATATCCGGATGCCGATTTATCACAACCAGAAGCTTTAAAGGTTGGCGATACGTTTTAATTGACTCACATGCAAACTCATTTAACTTAAAACGCGTCTCAGTTTCCTTACCTTAAGGGGAATTGAGGCGCGTTTTACATAATAGGTCACCCTCGCTGATGACCAGTGATGGCGTTTCAATAGTTAAGTCAATTCAAATAACGCAAATCCGCTTTTACTCAACACAGCGTTTAGGGTTGTGGTACCCTCACCTACTAACTTATTTGAGTGATCTTACCGGCACTTCACTTGTTTTATTGATTCGCCTCTCGAATAAACGTTCGGATTAGTTGGCTGCGATAACGAAAAAAATCTTGATTTAAAGCGTTGGGGTGAACCCGATTGGATAAGAACACTAACGCTTGTTGTGCCGTTTTATCGACCACAATTAAGGTGCCGGTGAAACCAGTATGTAAAATATAAAGATGACCGGCATACTCCCTTAAAATCCAGCCAAATGAGCGATTCTTTGTCCTTCCCGGGGTTTGATCAATAAAAAATTGGTCCAACCATTCAGCCGGTAAAAAGTGAGGATACTGGATTTGCCCAAGCAGCCATTTTGAAAAATGAACCAAATCACTGAGGGGCGCAAACAGCCCAGCTGAGCCACAGTCAGCTCCCAAAATTCTTGCTTTCGGATCATGGACGGTCCCTCGTAAGGGTTGTCCGTCAATGACTTCCGTTGGTACTACCTCATTGGGATTTTGAGGACAAAACGTTGCTCGCCGAAGCCCAAGTGGCTTGATCACGTACTTTGAAATGAGCTGCTGAACCGGCTCACCAAGGATTTTGGAAGCAATCCATCCCAAAAAAAGATAGTTGTAATCCTGATAATGGACCACTTTACCCAACTCCTGGCCACTACTTAATCCCAAAATAGCCTGCTCAAGTTCGGCCTTTGGCAGCTGGTTGCGATTCGGAATGTAGCCAACAATGTCTGATGTATGGGTTAATAGATGTCGAATGGTGACTTGCGGTGACTGCCACTGTGGTAGGTATTGGCTAACCGAATCAGTCAATGATAGCTTCCCTAAAAATAATAACCGCAGAATTAAATTTGTTGTCCCAACAACTTTCGTCAATGAAGCCAAATCATATAGTTCGCCTTGCTGTAATGGCAGTATTTCGGGCACTAATTCTTGTTGGCCAAAATAACTAGAGGTCAACGTGTGTTGATTAATAATGCCGTATGAAACACCGGGAACAATCCGATCGTCTACAAAGTGGTGCATCAAAGCGATCGTATCAGAATACGTCATCGCCAGCCTTCTTTCTTTTGCAACTATTTACCAACGGGTCATTTGTTTTTTAATTATACTGCGAATAATGCCCCGGATAAAGCAAGACTCATAAATTCAGTCATACCGAAAACTTCAGCTAACCACCCCTGCCAACCATCGGATTTGGTACAATAGTGGTAAGTTAGCTTTAAATAATGGAGGCCAAAAACTATGGCAAGTAATTCTGACACAATCTATCACGTTCTTTCGTACATCAAAGCGCATCCTGATCGGGTTATCGTTGAACCTGGTAAGTACGACAACGCCATCGTGATGTATTTAGACGATACGGTTAAATTAGGAAACCCAGAAATCTATTTCCCACCACACAAACTAATGGTGAATCGCATGGCTGCCGAATTTATTTCAATGAACAATGAATTATTAGACTACTTTCACGATCAAACCCGGGTAAAAGACACCAGTTACCACGAATTATGGATTACCACGTCACATCTTATCAAACGGCATAAGTATTTAGTTGACTTGTCATTTGAATAATGAACTTCCACGGCCATGTTAGAACCGATATTTTAAATCATTACGATACTTCGGCGTTGGGGAGCAAGACTTGGTTTCTTGGGGCAGTGTCCACAAGAGGATAAAGAGCTCAGAACCGGGAATTGCCGCTTAAAAGGCTTGCATACCAATTCTTAAGCGCTTTGTTTCATTTATTTTTCTACAGGGGGGATTTGGATTGAATTTCAGAAATAAGCTCATCTCAATTCTTTTATTATCGACATTGTCTACAACCGTTTCAACGGTTCTAAGTCAACCCATTTCTTTGAAAGCCAAAACTCAACAGCAAGTGAAAGTTATTTGGCGCCATCAAGTTCGCCCAACCAAATTTAAGCTCAATCAAACGACAACCAAACGAGCATACGCTTATTCTGCGCAACTTGCCCACCGCAAGTTTCGGCTGGCTAACTATCGCCGACAGTCGTTCACCGTTTACTATCACCAAAAGTTGCGGGTCAATGGGCAAAACCGGATTTATTATTTTGCCAAGAGTGCTACCAAACAAAGCATCAAAGGGTGGATTTGGCGAGGTTATTTGACTAAAGCAACTGTTAAGTCTTCGTCAAAAACAATGACCAAAGCTAAATTAAACCAGCTCATTTCAGCTGCGCCAGACTTAGAGCCAGATCACCAAATTTTAAACCTCAATCAGGACGTTTATCATCAGGACGCCAAAATTTTTAATAAGCAATATAATGTCGGCAACTTTTCAGTTCCGGGAACTTTCTTTCAAAACCATGCCACGATTTACGTTGAAGACAAAGCATTGGAAAATGATGTTTCAGCAGCTATCTCCAAATGGAATCATGCACTTGGCAGTATGGTCTTTTCGCTTGGATCCAAGCCAAGCAGTAGCTTAATTGTCAAATTTGGCGATGGCTCAGCTACTGGTTGGGATGGTCTCTTCAATGGTTTTAGCATTCAAGTTAACCAGCAGAATTTTGAAAACGATCATTATGTGAGTGCCAATACCGTTAGCCCAGGGCTTCAAGCTCAAATTAAGGCTCTCGCCAATCAAGCAAGTCAATTTTTAGCTACAACAAATGCCAAGTTGACTGCCAGCAAGCAAGCATATGAAGCCCAGTCGCAACAGCTCAAAACAGAATTATCCAAGGCAACGACCCCTGATCAACAGATTCAAATTACGACCCAACTTACCAACTTGACCAACAGCTATGAAGCTAATCAGCAAGCCATCAAGGATGCATACAATGCGCAAATTGAAAAGATAAAGGATCAAATAAAGGCCGATTATAACCAGGAGCAGGCAACGGCTTCTACGACATTGGAAACTCATTATTGGATCACAGTTATAACACATGAGTTAGGCCATGCTTTAGGGCTTTACCACACGCCTTATCAAAATGACATCATGTATGCCCCAACGGATAACGAAACTGAAGCAACTGCCAGTCCGGTTAAATATTCTTGGACCGATCCCAAAGACCCAGATGCACCTAAAGCCTATGAAACAGCAACTCTTTCCTCGCGAGATATCAATCGGGCTAAGTTGACGAAATTATTGGGGTATTGGTAAAGACAACCAATATTAAAATAATAGAAAATAAAGAAGTTACCAAATAGTTTGGTAACTTCTTATTAACCGCATCATATCAATGTTTATCACCCGCACGGGGCTCGAACCCGTAACTCCGCCTTGAGAGGGCGACGTCTTAAACCAGTTTGACCAGCGGGCAATGCTTTCAAACCACTATAATAGTTTATCTAAATTAACTGGTTTTGTCAACTAATAAAAAAACAAATCCAATGTTGACAAGACGCCAAAAAATCTATAGAATACTTAGTTGTGATATTCATTGGGTATTCGCCAAATGGTAAGGCAACGGACTCTGAATCCGTAATTTACTGGTTCGACCCCAGTATACCCAATTGATACTAAAAAGCCTGTTACGATTGACGCCGAAAGCGTTGATATAATAGGCTTTTTATTTTTTTGAAAGTCGATTTAAATTGATTCACACGTAATTAATGGTAAGCATTTTGGTAAGCACGGATCATCACATATCCTTTTATTACAGAATCAATGCATCGGCCTCAGATTGGCGTGTATCTCTTTTAATAAAGATACTTTTTAATCTTTCATTCATTGGCAAACAGGCCTTCTTTGTGAAGAAAAGTTCACCACTTATTACAAAAAATCTTGTGAACATTTACCGTAATTTCTATTTCCAGGTAACTTTTATCGGCACACTTAAGATTCTCGATAATTTAAGGTAACTTATAAGTTAAAACTATTTTTATACCGCTCTTTGAAAGGTAATTTCTTTTCACTGGCTTTCTTGAATTCCAATGAATTATCATATGGAATTCTTCTAAAGTGTGGGTAAACGTCTCCACCTTCACCTATTTCAAGAAGCAAATATTCTGCCCGCCGTTCTTTGTAAAGATGTGTAGGTTTATCAAAGGGCAGTCCTACTGAACCAATGTTTAAGACTAGTCTTTCATCAGCTTGAGAATAATTATAGTCCTTAGCATTAGGCATCAAACAATTCAAATCGATATAACGCATAGTTGGATGATGTATATGTGCATAAATTGCAATATCTAAAGTTTGCCGGGGCCCTTGAAACAGTTCAACAAGTTCATGGCTTTCTGATCTTATAGAAAGCGTATCATTACTATTATTATCGGGTAAATTATGAGAAAGTCCAATTCTAACGCCATTGATAGTCTTCTCTTGGTGTAATGGCCAATTAGAAATATTTTCACTGATTTCCTTAGGATTCTGCAAATGATTGGTTACATACGATTCAATGATTCGAATTGAATCCGGTAATTCTTTATCGTCATTATGCACACTATTTATCAAAAAGTCTTCCCAATTCCCCCTTATTTTCACACTAGGCTCAATTTCCTTAAATGCTTCTAAAAGCTCTTGAGTATCCGGTCCAGGCCCGAAGAGATCACCCAAGAACCAATAATCATCAGCACCATTTTTCTTAGAATCGCTATAGAATGCTTTTAAGGCATTTAAGTTACCATGAATATCCGAAAAAATTGCTACTTTTGTCAAAAAATCTCTCCTCCAACCTTTTAGTCGCATTATCTCAATAACTTTATAACATTTTTCCTATTTGTTCCAAAAGACGAGACTTCAACACCCTAAAAAGGGAGATAAAGCCTCGTCTTTCAAATCCTAACTTATCTGCAAAATAAAAGTAGTTTTAGATAGTTTCCAATTTTCAAACAAACTTTTATTTTTTGACATTAAAGTCGTTTATTTAACTCCTTACCAATTTCCTCAAATCCAGGTTTGCCTAACAAACCAAACATGTTAGTCTTATAAGCCTCAACTCCCGGTTGGTTAAATGGGTTAATTCCGTTTAGATAACCAGAAATTGCAATTGCAATTTCAAAGAAGTAGATTAAATACCCCAGTGAATATTCACTCTCATCCGGGATATGAACGGTCATTACCGGAACGCCGCCATCCGTATGCGCTAATACAACCCCTTCGTAAGCTTTCGTGTTAACCCAATCTAAGGCTTTACCTTCCAAATACTTCAAGCCATCCAAATCTTTATCAGCACTTGGAATAGTCACATCGCTGGCTGGTGAGTCCAATTTAACTACGGTCTCAAACAAATTTCGTAAGCCTTCTTGGATATACTGGCCGAACGAATGCAAGTCAGTTGTAAAGTTTGCAGAAGATGGATAGATGCCCTTATTGTCCTTACCTTCTGATTCACCGGCTAACTGCTTCCACCATTCAGCAAACATCCGTAAATTTGGTTCATAATTTTCCAGGATCTCGGTAGTAAACCCCTTACGATACAAAATATTGCGCAAGGCCGCGTAACGATAAGCATCATTGTGGTCTAAAACCGGATCGGTATATTGATGTTGCGCGTCGGCAGCACCATTTAAGAGTTCCTTAATGTCGCCACCGGATACTGCAATTGGTAATAACCCAACTGGCGTCAACACAGAGTATCGACCACCCACACCATCGGGGATGATAAATGATTCCCAACCGTTAACATCGGCTTCATGTCGAAGCGCACCATGCGCCTTATCGGTCGTCACATAAATTCGTTGATTAGCTTCTTTTTCACCGTATTTGGCAACCAACTTTTCTCTAAAGATTCGAAATGCAATCGCTGGTTCAGTTGTTGTACCAGATTTAGAAATCATATTGATTGAAAAATCGTCATCACCAACTAAATTAAGCAAATCATTTACATACGATGAGCTAAGTGAATTGCCAACAAATTCAACTTGTGTCGTTGAATTTGTCCGCTCATAAAAATTGTGGTGCAAAAAGTTCACTGCCATCTGGGCACCAAGATACGAACCGCCGATTCCAATCGTAATCAGGTACTTTGAGTCGCCTTGAATTTTCTTAGCTGCCTGCAAAATTCGATTGACTTCTTCATGATCATACTGAGTGGGTAATTCAAGCCAGTCCCGAAAAGCACTGCCGGCCCCGGTTCCCTTTCTAAGTTCATCATTGGCGGCATTAACCATTGCCTGGATTTCTGGTAACTCATTTTTATTGACAAATTTGGAAAGTTTAGAACTATCGAAGTTAATATATGACATGATAAAACCTCACCTTTTTAAATTTTGTAACCAAATGTTAGTTGTTGCTGCCAGTGTCGTGCTGTTTCTTTTCAGCAGCCGTTTCATCAGGGAAGATAATCGTAAAAGTCGATCCCTTTCCCTTTTTAGAGGCAACAGAGATCTTGCCGCCGTGGGATTTCACCAATTGGTGGACAATTGCCAGGCCCAAACCTGACTCTCCATACTTACCACTACGCCTTGACGCATCGGCTTTGTAGTAACGCTCAAAAATATTTTTTTGTTGTTCCTCCGTCATGCCAATTCCCGTGTCAGCAATTTTAATAATTGTTTCATTATAACCACGTTCACCGGTAATTGTGACGGTTCCGTGATTAGTAAATTGAATAGCGTTAGTAATGATGTTGAAGACAACTTGGACAAACCGGTCATAGTCTGCGTAAATCGGTAAATCATCCGGCGAATTCAAAATTAATTGGTCACCAGATTCTTTCGCCTTGTTAGTCAATTGGTCCACAATATTAGAAAAGACTTTTGCCGCATTGAAATGCCGTTTATCTAATTGAATTGAATTGGAGCGAATCTTTTCAAAATCCAAGTTTTCATTAACTAAGCGAATTAATCGCTGGGTTTCATCACTCATCAGTTGAATACTTTTATCCCTTGATTCTTGCGGGATAACGTCATATTTAATTCCCTCTAGGATTCCAGAAATCGTCGTCAGCGGCGTTCGCATTTCGTGAGCAGCGTCAGCTAGGAATTCTTGACGGCGTTCTTCTTGACGTTGGATCTCCAAGTTTGCCTTTTCCAGCGACGCCGTCATGCGGTTAAAATCATTGATTAATTCACCAATTTCATCCTTACCACCAGGTTTTAACCTCACTTTATAGTTACCATTCGAAACTTGATTGGCACCGCTTCGAAGCATTGCAATTCGCCGATTAAGCCGCCTAGCAATGAAGAAACTGACAACCATTGAAATAATCAAGGACACCAGCAACCCCTTTAACAGGTACCGATTAATCCGGGCAACGTTTGAATTAACCCCGGCAATAAAAGCGCCTGCTGAAACGGCCGCTACTAACTTGTTCCGATAGTAATAAGGCTTAATGATCTCAATCATGGCCGGACGGGTCTTACCGTTTTTCAACTTCGCGTTTTTATTACTAACTTTGCGGACAATCTGATCTTTTTGTAAATGGTGCCAGTCACTCTTGGTGATTTGTGGCGAAACGCCATCAGCTGGGTAAACAACCTGATTTTTAGCCGAAAAGACCGTAAAGTGAACGGATTGATTCTCCAAAATTGACTGGGTCATTTTGATCCGACTCATATTAAAAGTTACCTGGCCGTTGGTTTTGGAATTAACTTTCAATGAATGCTGAATCAAACTATCAGAATACTTCTCTAAATTATTCCAAGTAGTGTCATATACAAACGTCTTTGACATGCGGCCAAATGAAAATCCCAAGAGGACAATGGTCGTTGCAATGACTAAAAAAATGCCATTAACTGCTGATAGATCATTTTCATTATTTGCTATCCACTTCACTATCATCAAATTTATAACCAACGCCCCAAACGGTTTGGATCACTTGTGGGCCAACCCGCTCAATTTTTTGCCGTAACTTCTTAACGTGGGCATCCACCGTTCGTTCATCACCATAATACTCATAGTCCCAAACCAATTCGAGCAATTGCTCCCGGGAAAAGACCTGTCGTGGCTTTTGAGCTAACGTTTTCAACAGTTCAAACTCTTTGGGGGTTAAGTCTGGAATTAACTTACCATCCAAGTAAGCCTCTCTAGTGTTAGTATTCAACTTGAAGTGAGTCGTTGCAACTTGGTAATCGTCTTGAGTCGCTTTTTGATCTTCTTCTGCTACTTGCTGTTCCGTGTGGGCTCGCCGCTGCAATGCTTTAATCCGGGCAACCAGTGTAATTGGCGAAAATGGCTTGGTAACATAATCATCGGCACCCATTTCAAAGCCCAGTACCTGATCACTATCTGAATCCCGCGCAGTCAGCATAATAATTGGCACCGTTTTTGACTTCGCTCGGATCTCTTTGGCGACTTCCATGCCGTCTTTTTTTGGCAGATTAAGATCCAACGTGATCATATCCCAACTATCCGGATCTTCGTTGAACATATCGACCGCCTCTATGCCATCATAGGCAAACGAGACATCCCAGCCCTCTTTTTGGAAGAACATCTGCATCATTTCTGATACCGATTTGTTATCTTCGATCATCAACAATTTCATTATTCGTTCCCCACCTTTAATAGCTGATTGCTTCTAAATTGCCGTGCTGCCAGTGCTTTCGTAAATGATTCTGGGAGATAGATTCCAGCCGGCCGGTCCAGGGATCATTATAATAGTACAATTTTCGATTAAACCCGGTTAACACAATCAAGCTGGATTTTAAGTTATCAACGCTTGCAACCTTTATCACAATGGGGCGCCTTCTTAAAAGCTGCTTGTTGAGCTGACGAAAATTAACCCGATTAAGATCACGAATTGAATGGGTTTGGGCAATGACTAACTCACTCAAATCAATTAATTGATCCGAATCTTTGCGCCAAGCTTCAATTGCAGCCTTCAAGTCCTGATCTGATATTCGGCTGCCAGCACTTTTCAATAACATTTTAACCGCTGCGCATTGATTATCAACATCTGCCTGGGTTTTCTGCTTAATTGGTTCAACGTCCAAACGACGAAACGTTTTTCGAATGTTCCGCTTGGGCAGCCAACCCACCAAATCATCGCGGGTAAAATGATACCAGATTTGTTTATTAAAAAAACTAATTTGATCAATCAAGAAGTCGCGAGTTTTGAGATTATCAGGCATTTTAACCCGATCATCTCCTGTGACATTTCGTTCATCATTAGTTGCTAAGTACCAGTGTTCACCAGGGATTCTTCTTAATCTGACAAAGAATCGATTTGTTTTTTCATTGGCAATAGTCGTTTTTTCCACTCATCTCACCCCGTATGTACTCTATTTTAACAATAAATTGACAAACTTGCTTGAAAACCGTGTAAATTGTTATCATAATATGGTAATGCTTCTGTAAGAAGACTATTTAAGACAGGATGGTTGTACTCATGTATAAAGGAATCGCTTTTTTTGATTTGGATCACACACTGTATAATGAACAAACCAGAGTTGACCCAGAGGTTGCCGAGGCAATGCATCAACTCAAGGCTAATCATGTTTTACCAGTTATTTCAACCGGAAGAAATCTTTTCGAGATTCCAGACACAATGAAAACGACTGGTATCGACACTGTCGTTTCAGCAAATGGTAGTTACGTCATCTTTGAGGGCAAGCCCGTTTACAAAGCCAGCCTGTCACAAGATGTCGTGACGTCATTTGTTCAATTTGCCAAAGCTCGCGGCGAAGCGACCACTGTCATGAATAGCCAAGGGGCGCGCATTAATTTTATCAATGAGATTGTTGAGCATAATTATCAATTTATTAATTCTAGGAAGCCCCCGTTTGGTGTTGACGATTTTATTGAGAATAATGAAATTATTATGATGTTGATTAATACTGAAGGACCTGATGAAATCTATACGGACCAGTTTAAAGATACGCTAACCTTTTTCAGGAACACCCCTTACAGCATGGACATCGTCGCTAAGGGGAGCTCCAAAAAGCGGGGCATTCAAGAACTGATCAAAAATGCCAAACTGGATGGCATCCCCACTTATGGTTTTGGCGATGGTAACAATGATATCCC
This sequence comes from Lentilactobacillus fungorum, assembly GCF_016860605.1. GTDB lineage: Bacteria > Bacillota > Bacilli > Lactobacillales > Lactobacillaceae > Lentilactobacillus > Lentilactobacillus fungorum. The sequence continues at coordinate 40,256 of NZ_BNJR01000015.1, read as the reverse complement.
AATGCTCGATTACGTTGACCATCCAGTTGTTATGGGAAACGGATTGGATCAAGTCAAAGAATACGCTGAATTTATTACTAGCAAAAATACAGAACATGGCATCGTCAACGGCTTAAAACATTACAATTTATTATAATCCATTACTTGCTAAGTTCATGGTTTCCTGTTATAGTTTCTACTGGTGCCAAACCACGGTGAGTCAGCAACGATCGGCGCATATGCGTTCCGAAGGTCGAAGCGGCTCGCCATTTTTTTACATAATTTTTAAGATCAAAGCGTTTAAAAGCCCACTTGTCAGGATAGATGATAAACTAAGGCAAACGGGGTTATTTAAGGAGATGTGTCGCCATGCAAGACCAAACGCCATCGAGACTTAGGCGCAGCCAAACAACTCAACGAGCCAAAAAATCACGTCATACCAAGCTTTACATTATCCTTGCTATTTTAGCGATTATTCTAGGCGGAGCGCTATATATTGGTCATCAGGTCCATGAATTAACCGATGCCCAACGCCAAACCAACACGATTCTGGATAAACCAATTAAGCAAACGGTTATCAAAGTGGTCGAGCCAAAGCTACCCCAAGAAGTCCGCCCACAAGTTGTCCAAATTATTGAACAAGAACCGCTGTATCGACTCCAACAAGCAGCCGATAATCCCACGACCTTTCAAGAAATTGCGACTAAATACCATGTTCCAGAAACTTACGTTGCTCCGGCAAAACAATATTGGTTTAGCACACAGAACCAGGCGCTTCGATCAGACATTTATCATGCCCAACTCCTCCAGTTGATGTCAGCGCTGCGACAAATGAATAGTTCGAACAGTAACGGTTCATAATGAACTTAAAATAGTAACGCAAAGCGGTATCACGATTATCAAGTACTTACTAAAGCCTGCCCAGTAGAATTGCTGGGCTTTTTACTGAGTTACCTGATAATATATGGTAAACGAGGGCTTTTTAATCGGTCATTTTTATCATTTAGTCTATACTATTATTACACAAAAAGCGCACAGGGAGCTGCTGGAATGGCTAAAATTACCATTACTGTTACTAACGAAGAAAAAGAATGGCTTAAATATATGACAGATTTTTACGGAATTTCGTTATCTAACTTGATTAAAAAATACTCAATGGAACAGTTAGAGGATGAGTATGACAAACAAGTCGCAGATATCGCATACAAGCGCTATAAAGAGAGTGGTGAGAAATCCTACCCAATTGAAGATATCTTAAAAGAATTTGGCGGTTTGAACGAGTAAGTTATCACCAGCACAGTCATAATAAAGCTGGTAATTTTTGGTATCGCTATAGAATTAAAAAGCTGGTAATGATGAGTTTTGAAACACTCATGATTACCAGCTTTTATCTATCAATGGAGTCGGCGGGTTTTGAATACCACTTTCCAAAGATGCTTGTTATACCAATGTTTATCAACGTTTTAGACGTCCTTAAAATGAAACTGAATGCCAAAATGAATGCCATTTGCTAGAAATTAAGATAGGCTTCTAGTTTTTGAACGGCTTCTTCATTCTGTTGGTTCGTGACATGCGTGTACACATCCATTGTGGTTTGAATATCCTCATGCCCTAATCGCTCCTGCACTTCCTTAATGCTAGCACCGGCAGCAAATAAAGCCGATGCATGGGTATGCCGAAAGCCATGAACCGTAATCTTCTTCAAGCCGTGATCTTTGATAATTTTCTTTAACCACTTGGCTGGTGTGTTGAGTGACTTAAACTTGTTCTTAGTGTTGGCAAAGATGAGCTGCCCCTTATTCATGGTGTTAAAGCCTAGCATCAAATAATACTTGCGTTGTTCAACCCGCCATGCTTTCAGGTAATGCATCGTTTGCGGGTCTAAAGTCAGCGTTCGCCGTCCCTTGCGAGTTTTCGGCGCTTGAACAATCTGCACGCCGCGCATTCCCTGCGTCAGTGTCTTATTAATGCGGATGGTACTATCAGAGAAATTAACATCATCCCACGTTAACGCCAAGCACTCACCTCGCCTAAGACCAGCAAAGGCCAACACCCGAAACAGCGTAAACTTCTCTAATTCTTTATGCGGATCAATATACGTAAAGAACTGCTGTAATTGATCCTTATCCCAAAAGTTGGCCGGCTTATCACCAAAATCCACTTGCTTTTTGGGAACATTAACTAAATTAGTCGGGTTCTTCTCAATGTATTCATGCTTGATGGCATAATCAAACACGTTTGAAGTATAATTGAACCACTTCTTGTAGTTATTGGGTGCCAACTTGAACCAATCGTTCACCGCCTTTTGACATTGCGCAATCGTAATTGTGCGGATGCGTTTATTGCCAAAATAAGGTAGAATGTGGTTAGTGAACATTTGAGAAGTACGGGCGTACGTGCTTTCTCGAACGGTATTAATATATGCTTGATACCATTCCTTATAAACTTGTTCAAACAGAATATTATCTTGCTGCGGGATGCCACCTTTTGAGATTTCAAGTTCAAGCCTTGAAGCCTCTAGGGTGGCTTCTTTTTGTGTCTTGAACCCACGGCGGGTAGTTTTCTTGGGCTTGCCGGTCTGCGGGTTAGTCCCACCATACATTTGAAACATGTAACGCTTTTCGCCTGATTTAGTCAGGTAACTTCTGATACTTGCCATAATGCTTTGTCCTTTCCGTCCGTGGCAGGGATGAAGATCGGACAACAGCTTTTAACGTCATTCAGTGATTGGACGAACATGAAGAAACGAAAAAAGCCAACCAGTACGTTATGCACTAGCTGACTTCTTAATAACTAACTTTCGGCTGTACCTAGGTTAGCGAACGATCGAATCGTTCTTTCCTTAGTGCATATACTACTATTTGCGTTGTAAGTGGTCAACCTAACCAGTTGATCCGTCTAATAGGCTTTAACAAACCGCTTTTTTAATTGAATAAACCAATGTAAAAAAAAGACCGACCCAGCAATTACTTAACTGAGTCGGTCTTTCTCACTACATAACCAAGGCAATAGGCAAGCTAATACTTTAGCGAACGGTCGAACCGTCCTTTCCTAACTCAGTATGCTACTATTTGCAGTTTATTCAGTCAATCGTATCGTAACAGCATTTATAACTATAACTTTAAAATTGAAACGGCTACCAGTAGTACACCCTAGAGAAATGCTTATCGGCGTAATGTGGGGTAATGATACGTTCTTTTAATTTGTAATGAGTGGCTCTTAATTTAACATAATTGACCTTGTGAGAATATCGGTACTCAACTCCACGCAATACATACGTATACCGGCCATAACGCTTATAACTTACACGGTTCATAGCAAAGCCATCACCGAGTCCAAAGGTTTCAAAGTCTCTTCCAGTTACACGTACGCCCTCATAATATTTAAAACGATACTTACCAGTTCCAGCATGTCGGGCTACTTTATACGTTCCCCTCAATGTCTTTGGTGTGCCATAATGCCATGTTGCGGCATGACTCTGTACAGTTGATACTGTTGTAGCAAATGTGATGCTGGATAATGCTAATAAAGCATATTTCGTAATTCTGTTCATTGTTGCATCCCCTCAAAAATATGTATTCGGATTATATTACTAATGATTGGATAGCATCCTGAAAGCCCCAACTTATAACCCCTTCACCCTTATCCATATGGATCATAATCTGAATTAGGATTTTCCAGTTCACGAACTCGTTCTTGCAGCTCATCTATTTGGCTTGACAAAACTAATACAACATAATTCAATGTTTTTTTTGCAGCTTCTGGATCTGAAAAATCCGTAGATTGAACTGCTGTGTCTAATCTTTCCCAACCAGACCAAGGCTCATTTTGTAAGCCACTCACATATAATGGACTAACATGAAACAACGATGCCAGAGCCTCAATAGATTCGTTTCGTGGTTGGGAGATATTCTTTTCCCATCTTGAAATTGTCGCATAAGAAACCGGCTTCACATCCAGTCTTTTAGTTGTTATGTACTCATTAAATTTAGTGGCAAGCTGTTTTTGGGTCAATTTGTCCCTTGTCCTAAGTTGTTTAATTCGATTTTTATATTTTAATGGCGGATATTCAGACATTTGTTATCACTTCCAATCACCTATCATTAAAAACCATGTTTACACAAAATGCAAATAAAACTTGCATTTACAAAAAATGTAAGCTAAAATTAATTCATATTTACAAATAATGTAATTTGGGAGTGATGATATGAATTATATAATCGATCAAGATCAGCAGAAAAAAATACTGATTAAATTGGCTCTAAAACGTAAATGGCGCTATCAGATAGCGGATGACATAGGATTGTCATTACCGACACTTAGGAAAATTTTAAATTCTAATACACCCGTCATCGTAAATGCTAAGGTTTACAAAAATGTAAATAATTGGATTGAAAGGGGGTGATTACATGGCTGTTCAGGTAACATTATCGCCTGAGTATGATGAAGCACTCAGGAAACAAGTATTCGCAACAATCAAAGATGCAGTAACAGACGCCCGACAAAAGACCGGCATTGATAGCCCGTGGTTAAATAGCAAACGAGCGGCCGCCAAATGGTTAGGCATCTCATAAGGAACGCTATCAGCTCTTGTTAAACAAGGTTTGCCTATGCATTTTATCGGAGGTCGTTACTTCTTCGAGAAAGCAGAACTCACTAAGTATATTTTAAACAACTAATTTTATAGTCCGTGGCAGGATGCAAAAAAGCCTTGCTGACAGCATCAACAAGGCAGATTGAAAGGAGCAAAATATATGAATTTACTGGAATTTGATAGCAAGCTAGTGTTTCTTAACTCTCAGAGTGTGGATGCGGAACCCTATACCACACCGGATATAATCGCAAATTTTGCTGATACTGATTTACATTCGGTTAATCGGCTGATTCGAAAGTATCAAGATGACTTAAAAGAATTTGGAATTTTGGGATTTGAGATCCGTAAATTAAAAGCTGTTGGCCGTCCAAAGAAGGTTTGGCATTTGAATGAGGGTCAATCTATGCTGCTACTTCAATACCTCGCCAATGCTGAACCAGTAAGAAAGTTTAAAAAGGCCTTAACACATGCGTTCATAAAGGAACGCAAAGAACTGATCGAACGCCAAGCCGTTTATGAATTTGGTAAAGACTTTTCTAAAGACCTTGGGGATGCCATCAAGAATAATCCCTATTCAGATGTTCACTCATATCCCAATTACAACCGTCTAATCTACAAACAGGCGTTAGGGATCTCAAGCAACCGCATCAAACAACTGCGGCGCATCCCTGACCATCAACCAATTACCAAGTACCTCAATACCGCCGAAAGCAAAGCCGTTCAAAAGGTTAAGAATCAAGTCATTGCCTTGCTTGATATGAAACTCAATTATCAACAGATTAAAGACACTTTAGGCAATCAAGGCATTATCTATCAAATTACTTTACCAACGCCGACAGCGGTCAAATAATGGCGAATCAGTGGGCATTAAGTTAAATCTATGGGCACATTGTTCCAGTCTTAAAAAGAAGGTGATTATATGTTGATGGCAGAACTTGGGGCATGGCTGATTTTTATGGTTAAGTTCCTAACGGCGTTTGGCTTGGGCGTATTGGCCAAAAGTATTTATGACAACCCGCATCAGTGGTTCGATTAATTAAAAGATAATGCCACAAACTGCGATACTAGCCAACAAAGGAAGTCGCAATTTGCGACACCCCTCACCCATCATAGCGGCGTCCGAAAAAATGATGTTGGCAGTGTCAATAGCACTGTTATAACGGTGATTACAAGCAATTTAGAATTGGAGTAATTCAATATGACAAAAGGGCATAAAAATAGACCATTCAACTTTGGACGGAAGATGGTCTACTGCATTCAGATATGCACTCAATGCCCTTTTATTTTACCAAAATAAGAGGAGTAATGAAAATGTTGAGTAAAACACAATATGATACTTTGATGAACCTGTCACGGGAATTGTTGCAATCCTATGATGATCTGAAAACGCTCAAAAAGAAACTTTCCACAAAAGAACCGGCATTTATTCGGAAAACCATTGACGCACAAATTGCTAGATTGACTCGCTGTATTCATGATATTGACATCATTGCGGATAATGGCGATTTATCGCAAAAGCTGAAACAGTTGGATACTAAACCCGAATAACTTCATGTTAAAACTGGTGATAACTTGTATTCAGCTGAAAGGAGTTCGACAACTTATGTTAAGCGATAAAGAATCCAGAACGCTATCAAATGCTTATGCGAATGTGATTGACGCAAACGGTAACTTGAAGATTCTCAGACATTGGCTAGGAAAAAATGAATCAGACCGTATCAAGGATACCCTAACCAAAGAAATTAACACCCTCGAAGATGCCTTGAAGTTGATGGATGAACTGTTTAAGGGAGATGCTGACAAATGAGCAAAACTGAATTAACTGACCAAAAGCAACAGAAATATATTCTCTATCGAAAAGAAGCTAACGGCGGTTATTTTCGAAAGTTTAATGGCTATCACTCCGACAGCGAGATCATGACCGACTTAGTCATTTTCTACGTATCGGAAATGTTCGCTATTGGTATTAATGCCGATGCTATCCGTGGGGCGGTTGACATGGTTATCAAAATGTATGAGCAACACCACCAAAAGCAAGCCAACAACATACCAACCGCCACTAATGAGGGATGCCATCATGATGAGTAATTTTGAAAAAGTAATGCTCAATGACAAGCTAAATATTTATTCTAAGGGCATTTATAGCTTGATGCAGGCTTTTAGCGAGAATGATAAATTAGTGCTTTCAGTGGCTGATATTTGCCGTTATTTGGGCATCAGCAAGCGCACGTTCTACAAATACCGGCAACCGTTAGAAAAGCAAGGCTTCTTACGAGTGAAGTATGAAAACAGTGCTACTCATCACGGCAATATCTACTACCTGTAACTAGATCGGTGGTGGTTGTTTTGGATAAACAGATTACAGGTTATGGCTATGTCGTGGCGTCAATGATGCGGTCAGCGTTACCCCGCAAGGCTAAACTACTTTATTGTTTTTTGACTGTGTTCGCCGATAGCACCACATGGGAAGCTCATCCAAAAGTTAATTTTATTTGCTACTCGTTAGGCATGACCGCCCAAACGTTTCGTAAGTACCGTGATGCCTTGCATGACTTCGTGATTGTTTCCAAGTCGAAAGATGGCCGGAATTCATATTTCCTCAAAGTAAATGAAGCTAACGTGAGTAATAAAGAGATTCAGACTAAAGGTTATGGCTATCTCCCCAAAGCAATCATGCTTGACCCGGAGTTAGACGGTAATTCCAAACTCATTTATGCGTTTCTGGCAGCTTATGCCGGTCAAAGTGGGATTACTTACCCTAGCGTTGGCCTTGTTGCAAGTTCATTGGGAATGAACCACAACACCTATTACAAATATCAAAGACCATTGGTTAAACGAGGACTTATTAAAATTACCCGCCGCTTTGATGGTCGAAAGAACCAGAATAATATCTACACCCTCATCCCTAATACAAAGTTGTTTGCTGACAATGAGCAACCCTATCAAGGGATGAATGAAGGACGGCGCTATTTAGACTATGATGAAATGACTCAAAGCCCCCTCGTCTATTTTGAAACCCTCTACGGTCATGACCCCACCCAACAGCAAAAAGACCAAATGAATGAATTTGGCCATTATCATAATCAAGTTTGGGTAAATTATGCGCTGTATGAAGCCAAAAGAAGAAACCGCCCCTATGCTTATGCCTACAAGTTAATGAAGCAGTGGCATAATCTGAGCCTAGTCGATATTAATGACGTCATGGACTTTCAAGATGAATGGTACGCCGACAAAGGTAAAGAAAACATTGAAAATGATCGTCCGCTTAATACTGACTATTGGGATGAACTTCCTTTCTGATTTTGGCCTGTATTTGATTAAACATGGTTTCGTACTTTTCTGTTCGAAACTTAGTCTAAATCGGGTTAATAGAAGATTTTGTTTGAGCTACCTTCTGAGCTACTTTATCCAATCCATCTGAGCTACTTCCTTGGGGTACCGTTTGAGGTACCAAATTAGATCTATAAGTGATGTTCGCATTGTTAACCGCTTTGCTGTTCAATATGGGTAACAATGCGAATGGCAATGCGAACAACAACCCCGTTAACAATTATTCTTTGTCTGTACAACTGTCTACTAATAGTACAGGCAATGGTAAAGACAGTCCTACAGACAAATTTATGTGCAATGGTGCAGACAACGGTTCAGGCAACAGTTCGGGCAACACTGCCCACATATAGTGTGGGCAGTAGTGTGGTCACGACTGCGGTCACGAGTGTGGTCACTGGTGCAGACAACACCACTCGCTTTAGCAATGGTTTTTCCGTTTTTTCGGATAAACCTACTAGTATTCCCGAATTATCGGGAAAACTCATGATCTAGTTTGTTAGTTGGTCGGTTAATCATCTTAGTTTTGTCTTTAAAGATCGTTTCTAATGGTCTTGAATTTATTAAAGAGGAAACGAGAAATTTCCCCCGAAATTGCTCTTTAGATGATGACGCTGGTAATTCTAAAACTGGTAATTCAAAAGCTGGTAATTATCGTTGTACAATCCATACCTGTACCGTTTATAGCTGTACCGTTTATAGCTGTACCATTCTTCACGGCTCATGAGATGCACCATTACCCTTATAATCGAGATATTTTAGGTTGGTTATGGCCTTGCCATGCCTGTGAGATGGCCTAGCCATAGCATTGCCATGTTGAAATAATGGCATTGCCATACGTTTGCCGTGAAAATGCAGCGATAAGGGTTTTAGTAGCAAAAACGCAACTTATTCGGGATTTCCGTTGTCCAAAACGGGGTTATGGGTGTCGGAAACTCAGTTATTGACGCAAAAACCTAACTTAAACGGGATTTATGTATACATTAACTCTGGTTGAGATACTTTCATGCATGTAGCATGAAATTCTACGCAAGATAGTGTGCAACGGAGTATACAACGAAGTAATCAAGTGTCACGAGGTTCTATGCAGAATAGTGACACTAAAGTTACTTAGTTGCAGCCCCTAATTAGTCTGCTTAAAAAACAGCATACCTACTCAAATCAGCACAATTTTGCGCACATCTGTTAAGGCCTATCCAAAAATGGACACACCCCAAAGAAACATTTAGCGGCCAAACTTTCAGCTATGAGATTCATTCTAGTTAAATTAATATTGTTTATGTAAAAGACGGTTATGATAAATTTATCTTATAATCAATTTAAATGTCGAGGTGATTACATGACAGCTCAAATAATTCATGATTCAAAGCAACAGCAAATTTATAACTTGTTACCTCGTGGCATGAGCCACTCAATTACAGCCAAAGAGTTGAGTTCACTCACCGGCATTGAACAACGGGAGGTGTATGCCATCCTTAATGAACTATTAATGCAATATGATGTGCCCATCGGTGCCATGCGTGAGGGTAATCGAGGTTATTTCATCATTACCAACGAGGATGAACGTAAACAAGCCCTTGCCCCACTGCAAAGCCACACGGCAAATATGGAACTACACATTCAAAAACTGAAACAAATTAAAATCTAAAGAAAGGATGCATCCCTATCGTAGACTTTTATTCCGAATAATATTACAATGTAATACGTAAGGGAGGGATGCACCAATGGCAATGATTACAATTAGAGTTAGTGACCATGAAAAGGAATGGCTCAAGTACATGGCTGATTTTTATGGCCTTTCCTTATCAGACTTAGTAAAAAAATATTCCATGGAGCAATTAGAAGATGAGTACGATAAACAGATGGCTGATATTGCCCATAAGCGGTTTGAAGAAAGCGGCGAAAAGACTTATTCAATGGATGAAATTTTAAAAGAATTTGGCGGTCTGGATAAATGAGCTATAAACTAGAATTTTCTAAGGAAGCTCACAAGGCACTTAAAAAAATGGATAAGCACCAATCCGCATTAATTACCCGTTGGCTGTATATGAACATTGATGGGATTGATGATCCTCATAGTCGTGGTAAAGCCTTAACTTCAAACTTATCCGGTTACTGGCGTTATCGGATCGGGGATTTTCGCGTCATTTGTGAAATTCATGAAGATCGGCTAGTTGTCTTAGTCGTCTCAATCGGTCATAGACGAGATATTTATAAGGGTTAAAACAAAATAAAAAGCCATTTCCCCCAAAGGAAACAGCTTGATATGGATAAACAGATTTGTCTATATTATAGCATTTTTTAAACTTTGGCGGAGGTGGCTTTTTGTCGTGGAATTAGCAGAAAAAGAACTCATTCAGCAAGGAAAGCAGATCATCAAGGAATACAAGCATAATCGTCTATTAGCGCAACAAGGCTCATTAACCCTCAATCATCAGGGCACCCAACTTGTGCAGCACGCCCAACGCTATATTGACAGCATTGACCGTATTATTGACTTAATCACCCCTGAACGATCGCAGCAGGTCATTATTTTACATGGCATTCAAGGGCAGAGTGCGGCTGATTTATCAACTGTATTAGCGTGTGGCATCAGTCAAATCTACGTTGCCTATCGAAAAGGCCTTATTCAGTTAGCTCAAATGTACGCATTGACTGTTTAAACCGCATATTGGGGATTGTGAGGGTGTTGCAATGGATGAGTTAGACAAGTTATTGATTAAAGGTTACATGCATCTCAGTGACAAGATACAGCGGCAGCAGAAACGCTTTGAGTATGCTGAATGGCTATTTTGGCAGCAGTCGTTTATGAGCTGTCCAGATGCTTTTGACGCTAACGGCAACCCCACACACGTTGCCCGTTATGACAAACAAGTTGATGCCCTCATCGACTTAGAAGCCCAAACTAACTTGAATGCTGACATCTTAACGTTTAAACGTGATTACTTTCAGAAGTTTCTGCATTCATTACCGGCAGCAGATTATGATTATTTACGAGATGCTTATTATGCTGGCAAAGATATCCCTAACAACCCCGAAATTGACCAGCAAGCTTTGAATGAATGTAATCAGATCGAAGAAGCCACTGGGTACCGGTTTAATCTACCTGTTACGCAAGCGGTTGATATCACTGCGGATATTAATCGGAATATGAGGCAAGTCTTGGGGATGTTGGGATGAAAGAATTTAAGCCGATCTATGAAATGAATTGGACTTCACGACAAGTAATGTTCTTCTTACGCAAGTGGAAACACTACGATACCCATTTGAATGACTTGAACGAGGTTGAAATAAAGCAAGTTAGAGCATTATATTACCGGTTATCATACTTAACCGACCCGCAACGGGAACTACTGGCGGAAAAGTATTATGTCGATCACCCGCAAGATATGCTTCCAGATACTGAACTAGCTAACCGGCACCATATGACCGTGACCCATTACCGGCAATACCGGCTAGCAATTATCGAACGCCTGCGCAAGAAACGGGATCAACCAGCAAACCAGTTCAATAAGCTGGCTGAACTCAAAAAGCTTTTTCCTGAAATGTTTGAATAGTTTGTTAACGTCCAAACCGTCATTAACATTTTTGGTAATCACGCCAACCACAGTATTTGTAGCCCGGTCAAGTACCATAATCGGACAAATCGGACGCCCTAAAGAAAATGGCAAAACTTTCAAGGGCAAATCCGACAAATCCAACACCCTAAAAAGGGACTGAGTTAAATTTTCAGCTGAGTAATTGAAGACCAATCTGACAAATCTAACACCCTAAAAAGGGGTCTGCGCAATTTTGCGCACACTGATAACTATTAAGAAAACTCAATAATTCTTCCGCAACCTTTTGAAGACTTTTGAAGATATGAGGCGAAAAAATGTTAAGTTTTGTTAAGCTCTGTTATTGTAATCATTGGTCTTTAGCCCTAGTAAACCCTAGTATAAATATTTGTGAATATTGGTTTTGGTGTGCATACAACAATAAAAACGGGTGCAACACTTTTTGGGATACGTTGCATCAATGTTGCGTCCGTTTTAGGAAGATCGTTTGTTATTGTTGTAACGTCTTCACCGCCTGATAATTCTCGTTCAGGCGTGCTTAATCTTAGATTTTCTTAGGTTGTTGCCCGTTAAGAATTGTTAAGATTATATGCTGAGAAATGATGAGGCTTATCCGGTTTTAATGTCATGTTTTGTCATGTGGAACACTCGCAAAAGCGTTAGCAAGTGTTAGCATTCTTGCGTTTTTGTGTGCGCCCTTTTTGGCTTTGTATGCACCCTATTTATTTGCTGAAACGGCAAGCATTTTCGGCATTATTGACCCTTGCAAGCCCTGACAAAGATGCTAGTTTTTACTAGTTTATTTTGTACGCACTCTTTTTAGCAATCATGGCAAATCATGGCGCAAAAGTGGTGAGGTTTTGGGGAGGTAAATGCTGGTACCTTTTCCAATAAGATGCACGATAAAAAGACATCCCCAATTTGGGGGAGATGTTAACGGATGCTATCCGAATTTCGAGGGTGCGCAGGCATCAATTACCAAGGTACACAAATTGTTACCCAACCAGTAACCCAACTCAAACAGATAAAAGTAGGCCAACTGGTTTAGATAAAGTAGGTTAACTGGTTGGGTAAGTGGAAATAATATGAGGTTTTATGAGGTTGTTCAAGAGGTGAACATAATCATTTTAAGTAAGGTTTTGTCAGGTTGCTCACTATCACTTCTCAAAAGGGATGCATCTCAGACCTGTATTTAACCCCAACACCTTTTTTGACTGACATTCATTTATCAAGGCAAATAAAAACTGCTATCCAAAACGGATAGCAGCCCATCCCTACCACGGTTAATTGATTCAAAAATGAATGCCAAATTGAATGCCATTGAATGCCATTTGGTGATATTTGACAATTTACTAGAAAAATAAAAAACCAGTCATATCAACGTTTCAAGCGTTAATTACGACTGGTTTTTAACCATCAATGGAGTCGGCGGGAGTTGAACCCGCGTCCGAGCATATCGCCACCTAGATATCTACGCTCATAGATCTATTATTTGAAGTTCACCAACTGAAACGCCATAAATCAAGGCACCCACAGATGGCTAACCTGGTTAATCTCTTCAAACGGCTTCAGGTGGGAGCAGTTTGCGTAAGCCCACTAAATTTAGGACCCAGATCTAACTCATGGGCGAAGTTAGGAGGATCTACGTTAAGCGCTTATTAGGCAGCTAAAGCGTAAGAATTGTTATTATTTTTTGCAGTTATAATAAACTGGGCGTTTTTACGTGGCGCTGCACGAAACGCAATCCAGGCTCGACCTATACCCGTCGAATCCATAACGACCCCGATACATTAATTATCTTATCATACATAGTCAAAATAGAGAAGCAACTCACCTTGAATTTTGTCCAAACAACGGAACTCAGTCATCCCGACCGTCACTATTTTTAACAATTACTTCAATTAGTCCCGGAAAACGCCGATCTAGATCGGTCTTTCGTAATGTTAAGTAACTATGCCTTCCTTCTCGCCGAATGGAAATTAATCCAGCTTGCCTCAAATTTCGATAATGCTGAGACAAGTTGCTTTTCTTACCCAAGGTTTCAAATTGCGCACAGGATATCTCCGTCCCTACCCTTAGGAGCGTTTGTACAATTTTTAGTCTCGTTGGATCACTCAATGATTTCAGTAGTTGAGTCAGTGAAATATCCGTTAAACTTGGACTTTCAAACTGCTGGCTAGTCATTTTTTAATACCCCCTTTAATTTTCAACTGTTTAGTATATACTAAACAGTTGAAAGAAGGAATTATCAATGTCAGAAAAAGAACAACTTATTAATCGCTACTTTCAATTATCAGATGAAGCCTCAAAAAGTCAAGACGCTTTGAGTGCAATTATTGGCCTTTTCGCTAACAATGCGACGATCACGAGTGCAACCGGTGAATCTTGTACTGGAATCCATGCTATTACAGTTTTTTTCTCAGCCTTTTTTGAACGCAATGTCCAACTGAAGCACCTCTGTCATGTGTTTGTTGATAACAATGAATATAAGGCTGAATGGGCCGTCTCAGGACGTAAAAAATCCGGTGAGTTATTTGCCCTTCATGGTTATGACACTTATGAATTTAATTCGGCCAATCAAATCACGCGCCTCCAAGTCGCAATTGCTAGATAACTGACTCATTTGTCAGTAGAATAGCAATCCAAGCTTACAACAAAAGTCTTTTTCGTTGCATGCTGCGGCCTTTAAACCCGCTAAAGCATCCATTTTTTAATCACTTTCCGTAATGGTGTGTGCTTGATAAGCACGATTAGCAGCCAGCCAATTACAACCCCGGGAGCATTTGTCAACACATCATTTACATCTACCCATCGTGACAAATTAATTGTAAGATCCAACACAAATTGAAGGGTTTCAATTCCGATACTCACCAGGATACCAGTAAGCACCACATCTTTAAGCTTGAACGTTGGAACTAGTAGGGCCAAATATCCGCCCAACGGCACCATCATAATCATATTTTGATAAAAGTCGGCGGTCGTACTCCAAAACGGAATGAGATTGACAGGTGCCGAGCCAACCATCATTACGGTAACTTGCTGATTTTTAACGAAAGCATACGACGTTGGCGCTAAAGTTAGATACCCAATCGCCATGACGTAAACCACGGCTGAACAAATTGTGAAAAGTTGCCAAGCCGACAACTTTGACAATTGTCGTGACTTCATTTTGATGCCGATCAAGAGTGCCGTAACATTCAGAAAAAACGGGAGCCATCGAACCAACATTAATCACCTGCCTTTCCTACCATTAACCAGTCCTTAACAACTTTGTTATTATCATTGTATTGGCGGGTGATTAAACGAAGCTTAAATCTTTACTGGACTCATCATGCTTATTAGAAACGTAAGAAATTGGGCACAAAAAAACGGTCTGAGTCATCAGGCCGCATTCATGATGTATGAAGTCAACGTCACAATTTTTATTTTCAGTTGGCCACTATTCTTCAAATAGTTTGCCGGCTTTTGGTCCCGGATCTAAAGTCCAAATTTTTTCAATCGTGATGACACCAGCCCCTTTTGGCACTGGAAATTTACCCTCAGCCCATTTGGCTGCTTGCTCATAGTAAGGACCGTCTGTGTATAGCTTGGCTGTCCCACCAAATCGGAAGCCCTTTAAAGCTTTGGCATTCGCTACGGCAACAATTGCCTTGCCATTATCATTAATATTAGCTTGAGTTTGGCCACCTGTCATTTCATTGTAGATAAGGTGTTCATCGTCCAATACCCGCATTGAGATCTTTGGCCCAACGTCTGGGTTGCCATTTGCATCAACCGTTGAGATATAGGATAATTCTCCTGCAATCATGTCTTTCATTGCTTGATTCAACTTTACCATGAAAACATCCCCCTTTTAATAGTAAACGGTGCAGAGCAGTTTAAAGCTTAGCACTTTAGTCTGTTTGAGTCAGAAGCTTCAGTTTTAGAGTTTTTGCTCAAGCAACTTGGGTTTAAGCTTTTGCCCAACACCACCGTCTAAATTATTTAAACAAAGACATTCTAATGCCGTCGGCGGATTCAGGCAATCATTTACCCTTCAGGCCCAACCAATCTGGTATACTGTCAGTGGAAAGGTGGCCATTTATATGGACGATGAAAAGTTACAGGCACTTATCCGATCAGCAATCAAGGAAGCAACCTTACGTCACAACGAACGGGTCAAAAGCGGTCGTTACGATGCAACTGGCAGTGATTCAACCGATCAGCTTGCCCAGCTAGTTCGCAATGGTGATAAAGCCTCAATGGAATACGCAAACTCACTCGTTTATGAGGTGCTGAAATTATTGCTGGCGGATCATCAAAATAATTAAGTTGAAACTCAGTTCTAAAAGGTGATTGATGCCCCCATTATTTTGAAGGTATCAATCACCTTTTTGAAGCGTTTTTGCGATATGTGAAACTGGTGTCCGCACCGATTAATCTCTTTGTGTTGTTACGATAGCAAACCAGCCTTTCAAACTCACCAAATGAAATATGAAAGTTATCCCCAAATCTTTGACACTTTGAGCGTTGGGAACCGTTTGTACGGTGTTAGTATACTAATTCATTTTTGTTTTGCATAAAATCGTGATTTTATTAATCAATATCAAATAATAACGTGTACTGATAAATAATATCTCTAAGTTCTTGTCTAGAAAGGTGTTCAACAATGCTATCATCGTTAACGCCACGGGCAGGTAAATCTAATGCAATTGTTTGGTCTAAGAGAACTTGCCCATGGATCTTCGTTGTAGATTGTAGCCGATGATACGCTGGATAATGCCTTGACGTACTACTAATTGGCGCAACAATTGTCATATTGCTGGTTTCAGCAACTAAATCATTACTTAATGCAATTGCGGGACGTTGTGACATTTGTTCATGTCCTTTGCTGGGATTAAAGTTAACCATAAAAATGTCGCCCTGTCTCACCATTTCAACTCATTACCTTTATTTTCTCCCCAGTCCATTTCGATGTCACGTTTGCCATCATCTTTCCAGCTAGCAAATAATTCATGGATATTAGCAGGTCGGTTAGATACCGGTTTTAGAACCAATGAATTATTTTCGATATTAATGGACAAATTCTCGTTATCTTTCCAGCCCAATTGTTCAATGAGGTTTTGAGGTATTCTGGTGGCATGTGAATTGCCCCACTTGGATAATTTCGTTTTGCCATCTTCATTCAAAGCTTGAGCCATAAGTAGAACACTTCCTTTATTCTTTATGAGTAAAATATATACAATGTATCTACCCGAGTCAACGAAAGTGATTTTTAAAATTCAAATTTAAAAATTTTATATTTGATAGTTCACTGCTTTAAATTATATAATGTGAGATTTTTAGTATCTGAATGTGGCGCTTAAAATAGTTGGTTGCTTGATATTGCAATTATCTGCTACATTAAACTTTGAAAAGCAAAAACACAGATTTGGTTGGTAGTTCGAATATCGTATGGCTTTCATCATACGATCAGTATCCTTCCTCCTAGGTCGTCCAGCTTTTCGTATTAACTTTAGGAGGATCTATCAAATGAACCAAATTATAAGTCAATTATCAATTATCTTTGACCCACCCTTTTATAAGGCTATTTTTGAACGGGAATTCAATGCCCATTATGAAGTCGCTCAAGTTGTTTTGGGCACGACTCAATCCAAAACGCCGCTTATTTTAAAACTCATTAATGAAAAGCGGCCAACTATCCACTTTTACGCAGCAACTAGTGATTTGGGATCCCAACTGGCTGTTAGTCGACACATTAACCCCAAGCGCCGCCAACGATTAGCTCGCAAAGCGGTCTTGCATCAAGGAATTGGCACGAAAGCCCAATCTGCGCTAAAGGCTCAGTTTGAACAATCAAAGCGGTCCCGAAAGCATCACCATACACAAGAACGAACAGTAGTTAATCAACAGCGTTATTTAGCAAAGCAAATTAAGCGAATTGAGAAACATAAAGGTCATTAAAAATTGGTTATTTAGATAGATATCAAGAAGATCCGGTCACTGGCAACTTCAGCGAGGTTAACACGGCGGTGTTAGCCTCAGTGGAAGGTTGTCATGACTGGATCTTCTTTCATTAATAATAATTAAACCCTAACGTCTTTCCGACGCCAAGGGACGATTATCTTTTGGGCTTGCCACTGACTGCAAATCAGTTCCAATCCCAATCACGCTTTGATGCAAGCCAATCTGAAACCGCAAGATCATCAAAACGTTCAAGCCCACAATTAAGGCTAAAATGACGACCAGATCACCGGTTATCTCTTGATGAGTCGAAATTAGGCTCCGCAATGCATTGATCAAATAAGTCATTGGCAACCATTTATTTAACGAACTTGCAAATGAATTAGTTAAATAAGTTGGGTATAAGCCCCCAGACGCGGCTAATTGTAAAACCAAGATAATTGAAACCAACCAAGTGCCAAAGCCACCTAGTAATAGTCTAAGGCAAAAGATAAGTGATAAAAATAACCCTGAGCCTAAGAGCAATGTAGTGAAAAACATGATTGGCCGTTCAATTTTTAAATGGTTACCATCAGTCAACGAATAAACTAATAGCATCGTTTGTAGTAAACTAACGGCCCCAATGACTGATGATTTGCTGGCCCACCAACTAATAGCGCGTTTTGGCCGTCGCCGGGGCAAAAAGCCATCGTACATCGTGCCCAACGCAATTGCCCCAACGTATAACCCGATTGCAATAGCAAACGGTGCCATTCCCGTGCCATTATTCGGAACTTTCGCAATATCTGTGGTGACTTCACGCACTGGATTGGCTAAAACGCTGGCGTTGGCGCTTTTCGTATGAATTCGAGCTAGCCGATTGACACTTTGACTCAGCTTGCTGGCCAAAAGTTGATTACGCGCGGATAGCCGATCAAGGCCAGTTTTAACAGCGGTTGTTCCCTTAACAAGCTGCCCAATCCCTGCTTGTTCCCTAGACAAGTTGTCTTTCAATCGCTGATTTTCGGCCATCGATTGGCCAATCCCAAAATGAATTTTTTGGGTGCCCGCTACCAGCGCACTTTGCCCAGCCACTAACTTTTGAGTTCCCTGACCTATCGCTTTGCTTCCGGACGCAGCAGCCTTCATGCCAGTGTGCGTGTTTGCCAACGCTGTTAAAATTATTTGCGTGTAAAGGGTGGTTATCTGCGCAGCAACTTTTGATTTAATGGCAGCTGCCGCCCCGGTTGTCATTTTAGAAGCAATAAAGTTTTGCCCAGAATTGAAAGTAACCCGCAGCTTCATTTGCTGCGGCCGTTTGCCTAGAAGAGTGGTTGCTTTGCCGGAAAAGTCCTTGGGAATTGTCAGAACCATATAATACTTCCCCTGACGTAATTGACTGAACGCTGTTTTGGAAGAAGTCTGGTGAAAATCCAACGACTTTGATTTGATAAGTTGGTGAGTTAAGTCTTTACCAATGTGTAACTGTTCGCCCTGATAAGATCGTGATCGATCATGATTCACGATGGCAACTGGTAGCCTATCCATTCGCCCATATGTATTCCACATTGACGATAAGTAGATAAAACAATAAATCGCCGGGATCAATGCGATTGCTACTAAAACAATCAGCCTCATTTTGCGTTCACTTAAATATTGCCATTCACTTGCTATCATCGTTCATTACCGCCTTTCAAATTAACACAATGTTCATTTGAAATAGTAGGCGACTCATGTGTCAATGACAATATGCAATTAGCCAAAAACTGTTCAGTTGAAAGCATCGTCGTCGTTGACTTATCCGTTTAATAAATTAAGTCCATTCGCGGCTTAACCTAGTGAACAACTCACCCGATTTTGTTAATTGCAACCAACTAAAAAAAGGCGTTTAATTGAGGTGAAATAAACAGATTGTTAATTGGAGATGAAGCTTGTGGAAGCAAACACTAAAATGCTCGCGACCGAAATTAAGATTCAAAAAGCGTTTATTCAACTCACCCAGACAATTGGGTTTGATAAACTAACCATCCAGTCCCTTTGTCAAGCAGCCAAAATCAGTCGCGGTACGTTTTATTTACACTATGTTGATAAATACGACTTACTCACTCACTACGAGGACGAAATTGTCGAGAACATCAACGAAATTTTTAAACGCTATCAAAAGCCCCAACTGAATTCAGCTGTCGATGAAACCGATAAGGAGCACAATGCCTTCTTTCAACTATTCAAATATTTATATCGCCAACGAAAGTTAGCTTCGCTTCTCCTAAACGGCCATACGACTCAATTAGTCATAAAAGTGAAACACCTCATTGAATCTGTACTCGTCCAATCCCAAGCAACAACTAGCGAAACCACGATAGATTTTCCAGTTCCGTTTGCCAAAGAAATTGTCTCCCAAGGAATCCTTGACCTAGTGACATTTTGGCTTAACCAGAAGTCTCCCTTGGACCCTAACCATGCCTACCAAATTTTTCAGCAAAGCCGTTCGCTAACTCCCGCCCAGCTCGTCCAAATTATCATCAAAAAAAGAAACCCTTTTTAAGGAAAGTCGGATCGCTTAGCCAGAAATTCGAAGCAGAAACCGATTCGCTTTTTTAATAGATAAATTGGCCGCTTCATTTTATGCTGGCCAGCAGGTGCATCTCTATTGATGTAAGTATTTTCACAAGCTATAAACACGACTTCCCGCACTGAATCTGATACACTTAAAATAGTAGTTATAGTTTTCACAATCTATAACAATTCTAGATAAAGGAGTGTCCGATTTATGGCAACTATTATAAGTGTTTCCGATTTAGCAAAATTACCCAATCTACAGGCACCGGTGATTACTTTGAACTTGAATCTCCGAAAGTTGGCTTTCGATCAAAGTGAGCGGGTTCGGGTTAGAAGCATGCTTCGAGAAATTGAAAAGAAAGCTGGCAATGGGATTAAATCGTTTATCACCGACGTTGATGATTTAACTCGCCAACAGCTTCCATACGAAGGGATTTCTGTCATTACCGATAAGACTGGCGCAAACGTCTATCACTTAATTCGCACAAGCGTTGATGAGCCTGACTATCGCATTGAGGACGCAATTGACTGGCTGTTATTACTCAGTGAAGCTCCCAATCCAGATTATGACTTAATTGAAATCAATCGTGACAATAGTCGACTATATGAGCTTAAAAATCGGCAGGTAACCCCTTTGACCATCAAGGACTACCCGGCAACCGTCCAAGATGCCCTTGGAACGGAAATTCGTGGAGGGGAATTAAACTTTAGCGGTAAGGGTGGCACTACTCAATACCACGGTCATAATGAGACCAGCCAAGAAAAG
This sequence comes from Lentilactobacillus fungorum, assembly GCF_016860605.1. GTDB lineage: Bacteria > Bacillota > Bacilli > Lactobacillales > Lactobacillaceae > Lentilactobacillus > Lentilactobacillus fungorum. Next base: position 19,552 of record NZ_BNJR01000015.1, on the reverse strand, counting down.
AAAATTGATCAGGAACGTTATTACCGCTACATTATCGACGTCATCAACAAAGATACTGATTTAACTGGCCACCAATTCATTTTAATGGGCCTATCTCAAAACATTAATTTATTTAAACGACTCAATAATAGTCTAAAAATTGCGCCAGTAGAAATTGATCAATCCGTTCAAAATTTATCAGCCACTGAAATTGCTAAATTGGTGAACGCTGAAGTCGATAAACATAATCGAGCTAACACGACTGATGCGATTAATAAGACATTCCGAGATAAATTATTCACTGATTTCACCAACATTCAAAATCTCTTAAATTCTAAAGATATTCGCCACCTATTCGTTGCTTCTCGCGATGAAATCAACCAAAACGACCCCACGATCTATACCGAAGTCAATCGGATGATTAAACAAGCGCTAGCGCAGGATACCAACGTCACCGTTGTCAATGATGACCCATCAATCCCACTGGTAAGCGCGGTATAAAAAGTGGTTTTAGAATCACAGGGCTGGAACAAATAAGTTGCTTGTTTGTCAAGACAGCTTATAGATGATGCTAACAGTTGGCCAAAGTGTTAACAATAACTACGATGAGCACTTAACCTATCCGCAAACAATTAATTCCAATTCAAATAGCGCAACCATTCCAAGACTGGTGATGGTTGCGCTATTTGCTTAAATTGTAGGGTCCAAAGAAACACTGCTCATCCCTATTTTCGATTGTTTTTGACCGTTAAACTATAACCGTTGACGAATTTCATCAGCAATTTCTTCTAGTCGGGGCATGTTTTGTACTTGAGCAATTTTGTAGCCAACGTAATAAGGCGAGGTTGCGTATCGAGGAACAATTTTACAGTAAAAGCGGCTGTAAATTTTGTAGAAAAACAAATTATAGGAGGTCATGCTGCCATGCATATAATCCTTCAATAAATATTTTAAAATTGCTTGAACCGCGTCTGCTAACTCATCAATTTTCTTTTCGTTGGTAATGGCAACGTTAATTTCGACAAATCCAATGATCGGATCAGTTGATAACGTGATCTGCCGGTCATCATTGGTTGAAACAGTGACCCCAGTAAAGTTGCGAACACCAACGTTTTGGTAAACATCATAGTGGTTAAGGCCAACAATTTGAAAATGGGGGTGCCGCAAGCTGCCGCCCGATAGCGGGCCAAAGTTCTTGTACATCACCACGCTTGCATATTGATTTGAAGCAATCATTTGATGCCAACAGCGAAACGCAAATTCAAATACCTTTCGATTTTCTGCGACCGAATAAGTTGATGGCCCGCCGTTATGATCACTAGATTCAATCAAGACTGTCTGCATAGTGTCTTCTAGCGTCCGAAACTTGTTGACCAACCAGATTCGATCATCTTCTTGCGCCAAAACATTCGTGAGATGATCAACATCACAAAACGGGCAATAATCATCCGGATGTTTAATATTTTCTGGCTTTCCTTGGGCCGTATTAAAATCAAAAACAAGTGGTTGATTGGCCATTTAAGTCACCTTTTTCCTGAATCAATTTTGGAGTTACCCGTTAAACCAGCACGAATTTAGTCATATCTAGATTATCCAGATAACTCTGTGCAATTATTTTCCATAGTTCAGTTTACAAAGACATGTCGAAATTCTTCAACATAGCCTGATTCTAACCCCAAGCCGTTTTTTAAATAGCCCTCAAAGCTGCCAAAGGTTTCTTGAATCGTTTTTTACGCGTGTAGCAAATACGCTTTATCGACAACCAACGCCACACTTAAATTGTGCAGCTGCTTGTCATTGACTTGCGGCTTGAACGTGGCTAACAGCTTTGCATTGGCCGCTTTACGAAGCTTATTGGTTAACAAATAATCCTGCATAATCGTCGCATCACTCGCCCCGGACATTTTGAGAATGATTGCTGCCGCAAACCCAGTTCGATCCTTGCCCGCAAAGCAATGGAATAACGTGGGTTGTTTGGCTTGAATAATCTCGTTAAAAAAGGTGCGGTATCCCGTCTGAGCTGAATTGCTTAACACAATCTCTTCATAAGTCTTCAGCATCGCATCCCGAATATGACCACCATTAGCAAACATTCCCGCCAAGCTGGCCCCATTAGTTGTTTGGTCTGCTAGAATATCATCCTTAAAGTATTGAGTCCCTGGCACAACGGTGTCTGGCGCCTTTTCAACTTCGTTAGCACTTCTAAAATCAAATATCGATCCCAAATGACAATCGTTTTTTAAGAACGAAATTTGCTGAGGATTTAAGTTGCTCAATTCGCCGCTTCGATAAAAATAACCGGGCTTAAGTCGACCACTGGCAACTGGGACATCCCCGATATCCCGAAAGTTTACGATCCCTTTATCATTCATTTGGCTTGCTGCTACTGAAAATATACCTGAATGTATACCCAGATTTTTCTTGCTTCATCCTATCCCACCTCGACAGAAGCTCCCTACTATGGTTGATATAATAGTCCACAAGCGTCAATTCCCGGCTAGCCACCGGTACATCCTTTGTTGCTTGGTTAGTAAGCTAATACAAAGTTGTCAGTATCTCTAATATTCAACGCGGCATTAATGTCGCGATCAATCACATTGCCACAATTCGGGCATTTATAAAGGCGTTCACTCAATGACAAACCGACTTTTTTAAAGCCACATTGATGACAAATTTTGGACGTGGGTTCAAAGCGATTGACCAGGTGAACGGGGATTCCTAATTGTTGGCACTTATTAACCAATTTGGTTCTGAATGTGTAGAACCCCTGTTGGTTAACAGCTTTAGCTAAATGGCGATTCTTAGTCATACCTTTAACATTCAAATCCTCAATCGACACCCAATTCGGTTTGGTTCTCACCAAGTTAGCGACAATTTTATTTTGATAATCGGCTTGAATGTTGTGTAATCGTTGATACAGACGTTGCACTTTCCGCTCTGTTTTGGCTAGGTCAAGATCAGTAGCAGTTCTTCCTTCTTTCGTTTTACGAGCTTTATATGCAACATACTGACGGGATAATTTTCGTTGAGTACGTCTTAATCGTTTTCGAATTCGTTTAACTTGACGATCCTTGTTCCGATTGTGATAAATAGTGCCATCGTCGATAATGGCAAATTCCTTGACCCCGAGATCAATCCCAATTGGATCACCTAACAAGAGCTCAGGGGGTTGTTTCGGTTGTTCAACCAAACACGTGAGATAATAACGTCCCGCTTGTTCTTTAATCCGGCCGGATTTAATCACATGATGCTCTGAGCTCGTAGGTAAATAACCATATTCTTTGAACCGCACCCAACCGAGCTTGGGGAGTTTAATGCGGTGACGTTCAGAAACGATCGTTTGCTTGGAACTATTTTTAACAAAGTAATACGATCCTTGATGTCGTTTATAGGAACGCCATTTGGGGTAGCCACTTTGGTGCTTAAAAAACCGTTTCATCGCCGTATCAGCGTCGATAAACGCCTGTTTTGTTGATTTCGCGTAGAAATCTTTGATCCACAAGTCATCGGGATTGGCGGGTAAATATTCATTGTTAAACCACTTTGAAAACTCGTAAGCGCCCATATACCAATAGCCGTCTTGGTAGCGTTGCTGATTCATTTCCAGAAAAAGGTTATATGCCCAACGACTAACGCCGATGTGGCGATCGATTAAATATGCCTGTTCCTTGGTTGGCTTAATTTCAACTTTGTAAGTGATTAAGGCCATGATCGTCACTCACTTTCTTTTCGTACTTTCTCAGCCCACCTACTCGGCTGGAAAACACGTGAATAATTAAAATTAAATCCTGAACGACTTCCGCTTCGGGGGAGAGTTGCTCATTGTTAACCACCACGATTTCCGTGCCGAATTTCGCACAAATTTGCCGGAACCAATCAAAGCCAAACCTGATAAATCGGTCTGGGTAGGCGATATAGATCTGATTAATTTTCGATTGCATGACCTCATCAAGCAATCGGTTCCACTTTTTGCGTTTGTAATTCAAGTCGCTACCAATATCGGTGACGACTTGATCAACGATGATGCCTTTTGCATTAACATATTGTTGCAGGAATTTGACTTGATCCCGTAAAGCATCCTGTTGGATGGCAGTTGATACTCGGGCATAAATAACATTTTGGCGGTTGGCGGTGGGTTTTTCAATTGCTTTTAAATAATCAGCTTCAGTGTAGTACCGCCGATTCGTGACGGTGCGCTTAGCGGGGAGTTTTCCCTGACGATCCCATTTTTGCAAGGTTTTAACCGATACCCCTAAACGTTCACCCAGTTCTTTTGGTTTCATGTATACTCACCTCGTATACATTATCTCATATTGGAACACTTTAAAGCATATTGTTAATAATAGTTTTCACACTCCTTGTCTATGATCTATGCCATTAGTTTACGCTACTCAGTGCTTGGCCGCATCTGATTAGCAACGTTGCCAAGATCATAGTTGGCATTATCGGATTAGCCTTTAACCCCTAATCAGTCAGCCAAGGCTTTTATTATAATAATCATTCGTATATAATATCGTTAATCATCATTAGGTAAAACTAGTACAAACATCGCGGATGGTCTGGGGGCAAATAATGGCAAAAAAATGGTTAATAGGTGAACTCATCATGAGTGTGTTATTGCTTAGCGCCTGTCGCCCACAAGCGGTCAAGTCTAACCATCATGACGCCCATTCTCAGCAGTCTACCTCTGAAAAAATGGCAATTAACAAACGCTCAGCTGACATTTCTCGTTCAGAATATGATTTGATCACAATCGGCGATATCAACAATGGCTACGGGGGCTCGACGAAATCTACCGTTGTCAAATGGTTTGGTTCGCCTGCGGAAATCAGTACGGTTTCAATCAATGGCATTAGCCGCCCGGTAAGCCAATATAGTTGGAAAAACCGCTCGGCTTCTTTCAAAGCCAGTCAGGTTGCCGTTCAATTTCTAAATGGTAAGGCGATTGGTAAATCATATACTGGCTCTTCCACGGGCAATCATCACGTGGTTTCAAAATCAAAAATTAACCAACTTGGCTTAGGGGCGACTTACCAAGCCGTTGTCAATCAATTGGGTAACCCCAATAGCGAATCGGATACCGGCCAAGGCCCCATGTCTGGCAAGTATCTCACCTATGTGATTAGTCAAGACGGTTCAGCGATTAATCTATCATTTACAGACGATAAGTTAAATCAAAAATATCACACGTCAATCTATTACTAAGATATGAAAGGGAAGTCATCTATTCATTGATAGCCGCTTTTTGTTTCATTTTTATTGAGCGATTATTGTGCCCTCTAAGAAACAAAGATAGACCAAACCTTGATTGCCATCCATGTATTGCAACTTAGGTCACCACCCATATTTAGATCAAAGCTGTTACGATGGCCGTGAAACGTTTAGCTGATTTAGCAAACAGCTGATCCCAGAATTTACTAAAAACCACCAACCATTCCAGAATCAAGAATGATAGGACAGCTGCGCCAGGCAGAAATCTCCGTATAAGCACCTCTAACAAAAATCCCAAGCCCGGGGATTTCTGTTAGAGGAGACTTATACTCCGATTTCTAAGCGCCTGGCTCCGCTCACTCTATTTTTGGAAGCTTCTGTTAAACGCTGGGATCAAAACGCGCTTTATCTCAATTCCCTCACTACTACCGGTTAATCATGATCATACATTGCAATCCCTAATGGGGTAATGAATTGGGGGAAAACCGTTTTGTATGCTGGCATACCAAGCACTTTGCTAAAAGCTGGAATGAAATCTTTAAAATTAATCGCTCCGCCAACAACGACAACTGGCTGTTTAATCGAATTGCCAACTGAATCCTTGACAATTGTTGCCATTTTTTCGACAACTGGCCGAATAACCGGGAAGACCTCTGGCTCCTTATCCGGATCCCGCTTCAATAATTCAGCATCATCAGAATTAATTTGATGATTGCCGGCTAATACCAACGTCATATGAAAGCCGCCAGTTGCTTCATCCAGCACCTGCGTTAATCGGCCGTGATTAAAGACACTAATTCCCGTTGTCCCGCCACCGATATCTACCACGGTGCCGGTCTTGAGGTTTAAAAATTTAGCGGCCGCGGTCGGTTCGTCCACCACATGTTTGCAAGTAAGTTCAGCTGCTTCAATGACGTTGGCGACAATCTTGGCACTACTATCACCAGTGCCAGGAGGAATGGCACCGCAAGCCGTTGTCAACTCAACGCCCAACACCGTTTCAGCCTGATGTTTTAAGCGCTTCAAAATATTAACAGAATCTACATAGTTCACAACAATTCCATCCCGAACGGCCTTAGCGTATTCAAACGCACCATAAATAATTTGATCATTTTGATCTAACACGGTCAGGACAATCGAAGAAGTTCCCAAGTCAACCCCGCAGCTCAAAGTTTCACTGCTTTTGACTTTTCGAGTTGCGTGATCACTATTGACGACTTTAGCGAACTGCTTTAATCGTTTGTCAGCTGCCTTTAAATCAACTGACTGTTTGGTAGCCATATTCATCTCATCCCTCATCCTTTTCAATTAATAGTCCAGCATTAATCTATAAAAGCTTCACAATGTTGGCTTCAAATAACTGTTTCAATTATAACAGCATTTAGGTGGAAACGCTTGCAACTTTTGCAATTGTAACACGATAATATAAAGCTTAGTTTTCATAGAATGAGCGAAACAAGCGCCTAGAAACCAGCATATTACTTGTTAAGTTAAGCTCTTTAAGCTGGGTATTAGAAATAAGTAGCCTCAGGTGGGAACTGCGACTTTTTGTCGTTACCCCAACAATTAGCAATTGATTTATCACTATTCAGTAATCACCAACAAAATAATACTAAATATCAAAAATTAACTAATTCAGCAAATAAATAATGTCAGAATGCTTCTTTGGTTGCCCAAAATCTAAAATTTGATCATTATTTTTAGCATTATTCAGTTAATCACAAGATATTGTTATATACTTTAACTCGAAAGAGGGTGTCAACAATTACTCCCAATAAAACCAAATCAGCGCTTTATCAAACGATTGCTCATGAAATGAATCAGTTTTCAAAAGTGAGCCAGATCAACGGCTATTATTTTGATCTCAATAATCGGTTACTAATCGATGGCCACGTTTTTACGTCCCCAACAGAGATTATTCAAAACTTACCAACAGCCAATACCAATTCCTTTTTTATTTTCCCAGTTATTTTAAAAAATGATCTAGCCGGTTTCATTATCTGTGAGGGCTCAGGGATTACGCCTGAAAGAATCAAGCTTGCCCGAACCTTTTTGGGAAATATTTTTAATAATGCTTTTAAGCCCACCAACCCAGGCGAAGTGGCCGTTCTTAACTCACTTAAAATCGATGACCTGGCCAACGTGACCGTTTTACGCAAATTAATCGATATCAGCGGGCTAAATGATTCGCGCTCAACGACTTTGGCAATCAATTCAATGACGCATCTTAATAACGATTCACAAGTTAACATCCAACGGGCCCTAACATTTATTAAATCCAATATTAACCAGCCCCTGTCGCTTGAATCGGTTGCTAAAGCCGTTTTCTTATCACCATCATATCTAAGCAAAGCATTTAAACAAAAGTTAGGCGTTAATTTTATCAATTACGTCAACAGTCTAAAAATCGCGTTTGCATGTGAAAAATTAATAACAACCAATTCAAAGGTAAGTGCAATTGCCAGTCAATTAGGATATTCTCAAACAAGTTACTTCACCAAAATATTTAAATCTTATGCCGGGATGACCCCCCTTGTCTACCGAAAGCGAAACGCCTCAGTCGACAAAATTTATACGATTCCTCGGGACCTTTCTTGGAGTAGTAGTGACAGCGTCTATGATGTTTCCAAACGATTCTTTAACCGGCATCATATTCCCTACTACTTCCATTCTGTCAACGGTTATCCCTATATTAGCCGAATCGGCGACTACACTGATTCCGGTGATGAACGTGGCTGGATTTATACCATCGATTGCGGCCAGCCAATGGCCCCTGCCGCAGAAATCACGGTTAACAAAAAATCAGTTATTCAATGGACTTATGCAGCGGCTTACATTAAATAATTGCCGATAACAACTTACGATAACGTTAAAAGGCCCCATTTTAGCTGGATGATCCAGCCAAGATGAGGTCTTTTAATGTTGACATTAAGTCGAACAGAGCAACCAATTAATTCAGTGCCCACTTTGATTTATTTGTCTTCACACATCTGCATAATCGCGTTTTGTAAAACACCGGGGCCTTTGGCAACCACAACGTTTCTTGACGGGATTGCTTTGGCAGTCGTTTGGCCAAGGGTGTAATACGTTACCTTAGTAAAGGCCGCCGGTAGGTCAGCCATCAATCGAGCCAGCCGTTGAAAACTGGAGGGACTGGTTACCAGTACTTTCGTAAATTGTTTACCAGCTAGTTGCGCCATTGCGGCTTGTTGAGCTTGTTGATCCCATACATTTTGATAAACCATGACTTGTTTAACCGTTGACGGCAAAAATGTCTGGATGACACTTCGATCACCTCGTAGTAGACAGGCTTCACGTTCGATTGTTGGCGTTACCAGGTCTGCCAAGGAACGGGCGTTTTCAGCCGTTGCCTGCCAAACGGCGTCAACGCCTGCTGCTTTTAATTTTACGGCCATTTTTTGACTTAATACCAACAAGACAGCGGTAGGGTTCAATGACCGTAACTTTTCTAAATATAAATTAACGGTAACTGGGCTGGTCAAAATAAGAAAATGACTAGCTCGAATTTTGGCAATCGCTGCATCGGACAAACTTAACGGCTGAAATTTTCTGAGCGGCAAATAAAGGGTCGGCGCCGTTGCTGCTAGCTGTTGACGCAAGGCTTCACTCACGTCTTGCTTAGGATATGTGATTAAAAAAGCCATCGTTTCCCTTCTCTCAACGCTTACTTGATTTTTTGAGCCAATCCTGAAACGACAAAATAAACCTCATCGGCTTGCCTTGCTAACAGCTGATTGACCAAGCCATAAGTATCCCGCAAAATTCGTGATTCTTTGGAGGCCGGTACTAACCCCAACCCCACCTCATTGGTCACAATCATCATTTCTTGATCGGTCCGCTTTAGAGAATCCGCTATTTTAGCGAACTCCTGAAGAATCGTTGATTGGATGGATTCAATTTGGTCCTGATCCATTTTTTCAATGTCTTCATCGACGTTACCGGGAAAATCATTAAACATTTTTGCGACCAAGTCAAAAAATAAGTTGGTTGCCATCATCGTTGCATCATCCAGCAAATACTTGTGATAATTTGTCATCAGCACAAAAATGCTCACATCCTTGTAACGCTCTTCGGTTGTCCAATCGGCTGGGCGACGTTGACGATGCTTTTTAATTTTTAACGTCATTTCCGAATCTTGATTTTTTCGAACGACACTGGTCGCAATGTAGCAAACCCCATGTTCCTTGCCATATAGATCTTCAGCAACTTCAGATTTACCACTTTTGGCACCACCAGTAATCAAAGTTAGCTTTGCCATTTAAATTAACCTTTCAAAACGTCATCGAAGGCCTGGTTAAACCCGGCAATCGTTTGATCAATTTCATCATCTGTATGTTTGCTTGACATAAAGTTGGTTTCATACTCTGAAGGCGCGGTGTAGATTCCCTGCGCCAGCAATGCGTTAAAGAACTTGGCAAAAAAGGCCATATCGCTTCTTTGAACGTCGTCAAAATTGTTTACCGGCCCTTGGTTAAAGAAATAGCTCCACATGGTGCCCACGTGATGAACCACAATTGGAATATGATGAGAAGCCGCGGCGTCCTTAATGCCTTTTGCAAGCCGATTAACCTTTTCAGTCATTTGGTCGTATAGCGCCGGCGTTAATTGCTCAAGGGTACTAATTCCACCAGTCATTGCCAATGGATTCCCAGACAGTGTGCCCGCATGATAAATTGGGCCTTGTGGGGCAACTTGTTTCATGATGTCACGCCGACCACCAAAGACGCCGACTGGCAGGCCACCACCCACGACTTTACCTAACGTTGTCATGTCTGGCTGAATGCCATATAGACTTTGAGCGCCACGATAAGCCGCCCGAAAGCCTGACATGACCTCATCAAAGATTAGAATTGACCCATGCTGTTGTGTAAGCTCGCGTAACGTTTGTAGAAAATCTTGAGTTCCTGGGATAACCCCCATGTTACCAGCCACTGGTTCTACGATGACACAAGCAATTTCATCACCGTGCTTTTCAAAAATCTGCTTAATCGTTGCCACGTCATTGTACGGTGATGTCAGCGTGTCATAAGCCAGCGCTTTGGGAACGCCGGGTGAGGTATTAATGTCAAAGGTGGCAACTCCAGAGCCAGCATCTACTAATAGCGAGTCACTATGGCCATGATAATTACCAATGAACTTAACAATTTTATCCCGTTTAGTCACGCCACGGGCAACCCGAATAGCACTCATGGTCGCTTCAGTCCCGGAAGAAACCATCCGCATCATTTCCATAGTAGGCACAATTGACTGAATTTTTTTAGCCAATGTCGTTTCCAATAAAGTCGGCGCCCCATAACTGGTGCCATTTGAAACCGCCGCTTTAAGTGCCGTTACCACTTTAGCATCAGCGTGCCCCAAAATCAGCGGTCCCCACGAAAGAACGTAATCAATGTAATCATGACCATCAATATCGTAAATGTGCGAGCCGGCACCTTTTTTGATGAACAAAGGATTTCCGCCCACGTTTTTAAAAGCTCTAACTGGGCTATCAACGCCGCCCGGAAAATAGTTACTGGCGTCTTTGAAAGCTTGTTGTGATTTTTCAATTGATCTCACGTTTAAAAGTCCTCCCCATTATTCATCCGATCGGCAACTTCTTTGGCGAAATACGTAATGATTAAATCCGCACCAGCTCGTTTCATGCCGACCAAGGTTTCACGCACGATCTGGTCTTCGTTAATCCACCCATTTTGGGCGGCTGCCTTAATCATGGCATACTCACCAGAAACGTTGTAGGCAACAAGTGGCAGGTCGAATCGATCGCGAACTTCTCGCATGACGTCTAAAAAGGCCATCGAGGGTTTAACCATTAAAAAATCTGCGCCTTCCTTAACGTCACTGGCAGCTTCTCGCAAAGCATCCAAGCGGTTGGCCGGATCCATTTGATACCCTTTGCGGTCACCAAACTCAGGCGCACTATTAGCCGCATCCCGAAACGGGCCATAGAAACTGGAGGCGTATTTAATTGAATACGACATGATTGGCAAGTTTTTAAAGCCGTTATCATCAAGCCCCGCGCGAATGGCAGCCACGTAGCCGTCCATTGCGTTTGACGGCGCAATGATGTCGGCACCGGCCTTTGCTTGACTAACCGCCGTTTTAACTATGTACTTCAACGACTCGTCGTTTAGCACCACACCATCTTTTACCACGCCACAGTGCCCAGTTGAAGTATATTCACACAAACAGGTATCGGCAATGACAATCAAATCTGGATAAGTCTGCTTAATTTTTCGAATAGCTTCTTGTACAATCCCATTATCTTCAAAAGCACTTGTGCCAACTTCATCTTTATGGTCAGGCAGGCCAAACAAAATGATGGCCTTAATTCCTTTCGTCACAATATCCTTAATTTCATCTAAAATTGAAGCTAAGCTGTATTGATAGACCCCTGGCATCGATGGAATTTCTTTTCGGTCGCTGATATTGGCATCCACAAATACCGGCATAATTAAATCATCCTTCATTAAATGTGTCTCGCGGACAAGCGCCCTCATTTCCGGACTGGTTCGTAAACGACGATGACGATCAAAAGTAACCAAAATAATTGCTTCCTTTCAAATTAAATTATTGAATGAGTTTCAAAGCACCTTCATCAATCAATTCATCGGCAATTCGTTCACCAAAACCGTCGATCGATGACTGGTGCGCTTGTTTCTTAAATAAATGTTGGCCGTCAATTGATGCGACCAAGCCACTAAAGGTGTAGTCAGAACCCGTTTTAACCGCAAAACTACCAATTGGAAAATTGCAGCTGCCGCCAAGTTCGCCCAAAAAGTGCCGTTCGATGGTCACACAATTTTGAGTTTCCACATCGTTGACCGCGTTGAGTAATCGGCGAGTCTCAACGTCGGCTTCCCGGCATTCAACCGCAATGGCCCCTTGCCCGGCGGCTGGGACAATCACATCGTTTAGTGGCAGCTGGGTATAACCCGAAAGATCAACTCCAAGTCGCTTGAGGCCGGAAGTGGCCAAAACAACGCCAAACAAATTCTCAGTAGTAATCTTTTTGAGTCGGGTTTCAATATTGCCACGAATTGGGACAATCGTTAGATCTGGTCGTAAGTGTAATAACTGACCCTGCCGCCGAGAACTATTTGTCCCAATTCGAGCACCTTTGGGAACCTCATCAAAATTACTAATTGGCTGCGGGGTAATCAGACAATCGTATGGCGATGCCCGTTTGAGAACCGCGCCAATCACTAACCCATCTGACAATTTTGGGGTGACGTCTTTTAAGCTGTGAACGGCAACATCAATCGTGTGATCATAAAGTTCCTGCTCAATTTCCTTAACAAAGACCCCTTTGCCACCAATTTTTTGCAAGCTGTCCTTTAAGTTACGATCCCCTTGAGTCGTGATTGTCTTTATTTCAAATTTGGTATCAGGGAATTTTTCTTCTAGTGAGTGCACAACAATCTTGGTTTGACAAACTGCTAATTTGCTGCCCCTAGTACCAACAACTTTTACCTGTTTCATACGCACCCGTCCTTATTTAATATCTTCCTTAGGTAAACCAAATATGTCGCAGAAGAATGCCAAGTCAACGCTGGCATCATCCTTGACGGATAGCTCCTTCACTTGCTTAATGGGGCCTTTAATCATCTGGTTAATCACGCTCTTGAGATGTTTTCGAATGACTTTTTGCTCATGTTCATCCAAATCAGGCAATTTGTTCATCAAGCTTTCATAAACGTTGCTTTCAATTGCCAATGCGGACTTTCGCAGATCACGGATAACGGGGACAACATGAAGTTCCTTTTGCCAAACATAAAAATCAGCTACTTCTTGGGGAATCTCCCGGGCCGTTTTTGCCAGCATTTGATCCCGCAATTCATTGTTGTCATCTAAAATTTCATGCAAATCATCGATATCAAAATAATCAAAGCCGACTTCTTTTGCTTCAACTTGAACGTTTCGAGGAACCCCCAAGTCAACCAAAATTTTAATCGGCGCATCAATCTTTGAATCAAACTTTAAAATCGGTGCTTTACTAGCAGTCGCGGTTGCCATGGCATCCACCCGGTTAACCATGTCTGGTAATTCTCGATACCTGACTGCCGATACGTTGTTGCCAAGATGATCCGCGACAGCAATTGCTTTACTGTCGGTTCGATTCAACGTGTAAATGTGCTGAAACCCCATGGTACTGGCGTTCTTAAGTAAGTGAATCCCAACATCTCCCAGGCCAACAACTGCTAACGTTTTTCCTTTAACAGTCCCCAAATGGGTCTTAATTTGGTGTAAACCGGCTTGATGGGATGTTAGTGATAATTCACTCGTTGGATACTTGGTATGCATCCGTTTTGAAAACGAAATGACCTGCTGAAATAAATGTTTGAAGATAACCCCGGTCGTGCCAGTTTCTTCTGCATTAAAGAACGCTTGTTTAACCTGGCCCAAAATTTGTGGTTCGCCCATAATTAAAGAATCTAAACCCACGGCTACCTCAAAGAGATGTTTAACGGCATTCTCCTTAACACCAATATTAACCCAGCCATCAATTTGTTCCAACGGTAAATTAAACCACCGTGACAAAAAACGTTTTAAGTAGTAACGACCAGTATGGACCTGATCCACCACTGCATAAATTTCGGTCCGGTTACAGGTTGATAAGATAACGTTTTCCAACACGCTTTTTTCTTGGTTAAGCTTTGAATTGGCTTCAGCAAGTTCTTCTTTTGAAAAGACAAACTTTTCCCTGACATCAATTGGGACCGAATTAACGTCAATGCCAACGTAAATAATGAACAATTTTAATGCGACCTTCTTTCATCTGGATACTGACCGGTAAGCCACGTCACCATTTCGGCCTTTAATTCTTTAGCGGCACTCGGTGACACGCCGTTTGTCGAAATTGTGATCATGAAGTGTTCCGTATCAATTTTGGCAACATTATAAAAATCAGAATCGTGTTTATTACTCGTGTTATTGACTAACTGAAATTGAGCCGCTTCCGCTTTTACCTGCTGATTAACAGCCAAATCATCCGTACAAGCAAAGACCAAATTCATTTGGCGAATGTATTTCTTGGCGTAACGAGCTTGAATCCAGTGGACAGCGTCGGCATCAATTTGATCATTCAGGAACGGACTGACAACCGTAACGTCAGCACCAGCAGCTAACAAACCCTTAATCTTTCGGGCGGCCACCTTGCCGCCACCTACGACACCGACTTTTTTAGCCGATAAATCTAACAAAATCGGATAAGGCTTTTGCATTTGATTGACCTTCCTTATTCAGATTTTTCAGAATCAAGTAAGATTTGATCGATTTTTTTCATATCCACATGCTTTCTAAACACCTCGGCCAATCGATCATATTGATTCTCTTTATACTGGTTAAATTGACGTTCAGCGGCTTTGCCAAGCGGCTTTAGGCCCTTTTTTTCTCGGATTGAATTCAAAAATTGGCGGGTCCAATCAATATTGTCGAACAGCCCGTGTAAATACGTTCCAAAGACGCTGCCATCTTCGTTAACCGCCCCATCATCGCGATTCGCCGGCTGGCCATTATTTGAAATAATCTTCGCAAATGGTCGCATCTTAGGCCCCAATGTCGTTGTCCCCATGTGAATCTCATAACCAGTTAAGCGCCGATCCCCATGCTTAGCCTCGGCTTGTGTGGTAGTCTTTACCTCATTAAAGATCGTGTTGGTGTCTAATAAGCCAAGGCCGATTTGGGTTTTTAGATCAGATTCAACTGACTCAGGGTCTTTTAATTCATTGCCGAGTAATTGATAACCACCGCAAATGCCAACGATTTGGCTGCCGTTTTTATATGCTTCTTTGATGGCCAAATCCAAATGCTTTTCACGAAGAAACGCCATATCTTGATTGGTATTCTTACTCCCCGGGATAATCAAAATATCTGGTGTCCCAACTTGATCCGCGTGGCGAACATAGCGAACTGAAACATCTGGTTGAATTTCTAAACTGTGAAAATCGGTAAAATTAGAAATCTTTGAGAGTGCGATTACGGCGACGTCAAGTTCTTTCGTTACATCCCGGGTTGTTCGCTTACTTTGAAGCGAGACGCTATCCTCATCATCCAAATCAATGTCTGTCATCGGCAAAACGCCAATTACCGGAACGCCGGTTAAATTTTCAATCATTTGATTACCTGATTTTAACAGCGATTCATCCCCCCGAAATTTGTTGATGATAATGCCCTTGATGCGCTGTTGATCTTCTTGAGGCAGTAACTTAATCGTGCCATAAATTGTCGCGTAGACCCCGCCACGATCAATATCCGCAACTAGGACTACCGGCGCGTTTGCCATTTTGGCCATCCCCATGTTGACAATATCGTTATCGCTGAGGTTAATTTCGGTTGGACTGCCAGCGCCCTCAAGAATGACAGCGTCATTTTCTTGAGCCAGTGCATTAAAGATTTCAGCCACCTTAGCTCGCAGCTTCGGCTTATAATTTTGGTATTCCGCCGCTCCCATATTCCTGGTTACTTTACCCATAAAAACAATTTGAGCATCGGCATCCGTTGATGGTTTCAACAAAATTGGGTTCATTCGAACATCTGGTTTAACGCCCGCCGCTTCGGCCTGAAAGACTTGTGCGCGGCCCATTTCTTTACCATCAGCCGTAATAAAAGAATTTAAAGCCATATTTTGAGATTTAAACGGGACCACTTTTTGCCCCCTTTGTTTGAGAATTCGGCATAGTGCGGTCGTCGCCCAACTCTTCCCGGAATCAGACGTCGTTCCCACAAACATCAATCGCTGAGCACTCATTTTGATTCGCCACCTTTCAATTCAGATTCTTGGGCTTCAAATAACGCCTGTTGGTTAGCATACAAAGGTAACTTAAGCTTTTGATGGAGTTTAACCAACCAAGGTTGCGCTAATTTACAGTCACGTAAAAGCTGCTCATCTAAGAAAACATCCTGTTTCCGACCAGACTTCACAATTTGACCATCGTTTAGGATAAAGAAATGGTCACAGATTTCATACATAAAGTCCATATCATGACTCGAAACGATAATCTTTTGACCATTGGCAGCCAACCGCTTCATCAACATCAGCATTCGCCGCTTACCATCTGGATCCAATCCAGCGGTGGGTTCATCAAGCAACAGCCATTCTGATCTCAAAACCAGAATGCCGGCGATTGCCACCCGCTTTTTTTGACCGCCGCTTAGATACTGGATGGGTTTATCACGCAGCGCCTCGATATCTAATTCCTTTAAGACCCGATCAACCCGCTCGTCAATCTCTTCTTGGGGTAACTTTAGGTTATGAAGCGCAAAGGCAATGTCATCTTGGACGATCGAATAAAAAATTTGCCGGTCAGAATTTTGGAAAACAATGCCAACTTTTTTACGCAGATTGTTTAGAGCTCGTTTGTGATAACTGATTGGCATTCCATCAACAATAATTTCGCCCTCAGAAGGTTTTAACATCCCGACTAAATTCAAAAATAATGTCGATTTCCCTGAACCATTTGGACCAATGATCCCAACAATATTTTCATGGTCTCCACCAAGTTTCAGGGAAATATGCTTGAGGGTTGGCTTATTTTTTTCGTAAGCAAAACTCACATCTTTTAATTCAATCATTTGCAGACCTGCTCTTTTCTACCTTAAATTCACCGTCATAAAGTTTTGCGTCCAAAGCATGGGTCATTGCTTCATAGTTAATCATGATTTGTTCAAAAAGCATTTTGACCAAGATGGATAATGAATGAATCGTGGTTCGGATGTTTCGATACCCAAAGCGTAATTTTTGTGCTCGATGAATCTCTTCAAACGTATCGATGAAAATAAAGATAAATCGATACATCAACATCGTTTCTTCAATAATGAGATTAGATAGATGTAATGAAACCAACAAATCTAATATCTGGCGAAACGGGGTTGTCAACGCAAACCAGTAAGTACTTACCACAGCAGCTAAAACTTGAACCGCTAGCAACAATCCCTTTGGCAGCATTATTCGTGAAATGCCAAAATAATTACCAAACAGGCGGATTGGAAAATACAACTGGCCTTTTGAAGTCGCCATTGTAAAAACAATCCCAATGATACTTAACAACAGGAACGGCAATATCACGTAGAACCACTTAATATAGCGCTGAATTGAAACCTTCGTCACAAAAATTGTATCGCCGGCCATTGCCACAATGAGGATCGCTTTTAGCCAAACAACCGGCTGAAAGGCGATTACCATACATAATAGCCAAACCAGCCCTTTTACTTTGGGTGACCAATTTACGATTCGGTTGGTATAAGCATATTTATCAATCACCAGCATCTTAATCACCATTCCTCTAAATGATTGGCATCATTAACGACTACTTGTTTTCTCACTTTGATTCTGCATCTGTTTTAACGCTTTTTTCTTACCTCGGGCATTGCCGATGATATAGGCAATAATGCCCGTTCCCAAGCTCCCTTGGACAGTGAATAATAGACTTTCAATTTCACCTGACGGCGGGGTCCATAGTGGGTGCGCCCAGACTTTGTAGCTTGGATCAAATTTCTTAATTTGTGCTGTTCCTTGATCGTCACTACCAGTAAAGCTGCCGCCTTTCACCATGAAGAATGGCACAATCGTCAAGATCAAAACGGCTCCTAGTAAAATCAAATTCTGCTTAGTCTTTGATCGCGATTTCATCCCAAACTAGTCTCCTTCCAAAGGTTGTTGCTGATAACCAAGTTGTAAACGATCACCGTCAAGAATCCTTCGGCAATGGCTAACGGAATTTGGGTGACGGCATAAATTCCAAGGAACTTAATAACGGCTCCCCAAACGCCACCACTTGGATCCGGGAAGACAACCGCTAATTGAAATGAGGTCGTGACGTAGGTTGACCAGTCGGCCAGCATGGCACAGAGAAATAATGATACGGAACGATTTACCTTGAAGGCACGACAAATCTTATAAACGGCAAACCCCACGAAGGGCCCCACTACCGTCATTGAAAAATTATTAGCGCCCAACGTTGTCAAGCCACCATGGGCTAACAATAGTGCTTGAAATAATAACACAATCACGCCCAAAACGGACATCACGCCGGGTCCAAACATCACGGTCCCAAGGCCAACACCAGTTGGATGAGAACATGAACCGGTGACCGAGGGCATCTTCAATGACGATAAAACAAAAACAAAGGCGCCACAAAGCGCTAACATCACTTTGGCATTCTGCGTAGAAGACTTCACGATTTTGTTCATGCGGTAAAGTCCGTAAACAAAGAACGGTGCGGATACTGCAAACCAAAAGATGCACCATTTTGGTGGCAGCATGCCTTCCATGATATGCATGGCATTCGCATTGGTTGGATATAATAAATAAGCAATGAACGAAAAGCTGCTCAACGCAATCGATGTGATAGTCAACTTTTTCTTAGTAGCATCCTCCATAGCCGTTCCCTCCTTTTAAAATCTGAGCTGTTTTTTAATCAGCACAGTTGAAAAATACGGAACCTTTTCTGAAATAGCCATTTCTGAAAGTTTCCGGGCGCTCTCGCTTTCAAGGGAGGCATCGGATACAAGCAACGCATTCCCCAATAGTTCTCTATCGCTTAATAATTGATAAATGGCTTCAAACTTGGCTGAAACCTTCATCAAAATCACATTATCATTCACATCAAGCGCTTGACTGATCTGGTCGATTGATGCGGTTGCTGGAATCACTTCCAATGATTCATTGTCGATTGTCAGTGGAATCGACACCTCCGCAGCAATCTGGCTATACGAAGAAATTCCCGCAATTGTCTTGATTGGCACATCGTCTCTGACAATATCAGCCAAGTAACTATAGGTACTATAAACGGATGGGTCGCCAAGGGTGATAAACCCAACCTCGTTGCCCGCTTTAACATCTTTTATAATTTCTGCCGCAATTTCGTTCCAACTCTGTTGCTTTTCAGCTAAATCATGGGTCATTGGAAAATGTCGGCGCTTAATTGTCAATGAATCTGTAAAGTAGGGTGTCGCAATTTTTTCGGCAAAACTTAGGCCATTTTTTCGTGCTTGCGGCGCATACAAAATTGTTAATTTCTTGATGATGTTAACGGCTTTGACAGTAATCAATTCACTGTCGCCGGGCCCAACACCAATCCCATAAAAAGTTCCCATAAGATCCTCCTAAAAAGTGAGCGGAGCCAGGCGCTTAGAAACCGGAATATAAGTCTCCTTCAACAGAAATCCCCGGGCTTGGGATTTTTGTTGAAGGTGCTTATATGGAGGTTTCTGCCTGGCGCAGCTGTCCTAAAATAGTGAGCGGAGCAAAGCGGTTAGAAGCTGGAGCCTAAGTTTCTTTGGCCGGAAATCCCGGGCTTGGATTTTTGGACAAAGGAGCTTAGGTGCAGCTTTCTGCTTTGCG
>NZ_BNJR01000014.1 GCF_016860605.1 Lentilactobacillus fungorum | reverse complement strand
TGTACACCGGCGACAAGTTTAACGCCCAAGATGCCTTTGTTAGTGCAACTGGTAAAGACGGTAAAGCCGTTGACTTTAAAGATGTTACCGTCAATGGTGCTGACAAGGTTGATACTACCAAAGCCGGTACTTACAAAGTTACTTACTCTTACGGGGGTCAAATTGCTACTTCATTGGTTACAGTTAAGAATAATCAGACGGCCTTAAAAACAACGCCAACGATTGAATTGGCTAACGGCGCTAAGTTTGACGCCAGTCAAGGTTTCATTTCTGCTACGACTAAAGACGGTCAACAATTGAATTATGCTGATGCCATTAAGCAAGGTTTGAAAGTTGCCGGGGTTGATTTTGATACTACCCGAGCTGGAATTTACACCGTAACTTACAGCTTCAACGGTAAAACTGCTACTACTAAAGTTATTGTTGACGCAGCTTCAAATAACAACGGTGGTAATAGTGGAACCATTGTAAACCCAAGTAACAACAATGCTTCGACTACCAACAACGGGAGCTCGGCCAACTCAACCGGCACTGTAACCAAACAACCTGCCAAGACTACTGGAGTCGAGGGTTATAAGTCGTTTATGATTTATAACAAGCGAGCAGTATACCGTTACAAGTCAACCGTGTTCACCAAGAAGAACCGGATCAAGGGCTACAAGAAAGCCCCACGTTACAAGGCATCTACCTTTAAAGTGGTTGCCAAAGTAACCAACAAGAACGGTCATGCACGTTACAAGTTGTCCGACGGCAGTTACATTACTGCTAACAGTAAGTACGTTGCTCCACTTTACTGGCGAGCAAAGCATGCTACTATGTATTCAGATAACCCAAAGGGATTGTACGAGTACAAGGGTACTAAATTTAATAAGAAGGATCGGATTAAGTTCGTTAAGCAAGGTACTAAGCTAAATATTGTTGCTTGGGCCAAGCGTTCGGATGGCGTTAACCGATTTAAGCTAGCTAACGGTCACTTTGTTTCAGCTAACAAACAATTCATTAGTGTTGCTAAACCGCATGTAACAAAATAAGCTAATTTTATACAGTTAGAAACGCTAGGTTAGCTTGCCGATTGATGTTAGATTAAGAAAAGTGCATACCAGTTTCAAATTTAAACAAATTGCTTCTTTCACTCAAGAGTTCTGAGTGAAAGGAGCAATTTGTTTTTGGGTTGGCGTGAATTCTGGCGGGGGCCTGCTGATGCTGGGTAAGAAGCATCACTAATGGAACGGTTTAATGATTGGGAGGCAGCACATTAAGCTTGTGATTTATTCAACTTATCAAAAGTAAGTCTAAATGTTAGCATTTTCTTTTCTTAAGATTATACTTAATAGATGAACAACTAAATGGCAATATTGGAAGCGCTTATTGCCGCTTAGATAAAAAGGAGATATTGCGATGACTAAGATGATTGCAGGACAAGCTTTGATAAAGGTTCTTGAAGATTGGGATGTCGACCATGTCTATGGAATTCCTGGCGGTTCGATTAACCATACTGTTGAGGGCCTTTATCTTGAAAAGGACAAGGTCAAGTATATTCAAGTCCGTCACGAGGAAGTTGGTGCAATTGCAGCATCAGCTGATGCGAAGTTTACCGGCAAAATCGGTGTGGCTTTTGGCTCTGCCGGCCCTGGCGCAACTCACCTGTTCAACGGCTTATATGATGCCAAGATGGATCACGTACCGGTTCTAGCATTGATTGGCCAAGTTCCCCAAGCAGCGATGAACACCAACTACTTCCAGGAAATGGATGAAGTGCCAATGTTTAGCGATGTGTCGGTTTATAACAAGCAGGTAACCAACGCTGACCAAATTCCATACGTGGTTAACCAAGCGATCAAGGAAGCTTATCGTCAAAAGGGCGTGGCAGTGGTCGTTTTGCCTGAAAACTTAACGGCAGAAGAAATTGACTATACACCAACGCGGACACCATTGACAGTAGCTGATGATTTCACTCAAAGCGTTGATCCTTCAGCTGTTAGTGACACGCTCCAAATGATTAAAGAAGCCAAGCGGCCACTTATCTATGCTGGCCGAGGATTACTTGGTGCTCGCGATACCTTGACCAAGTTCTCTGAACAATTTAATATTCCAGTGATGAATAGTGTGCCGGCAACTGGCGTTATCAGCACCGACCATCCTAACTTTATTGGGACGACTGGTCGATTGGGAACTAAGTCAGGATTTGAAGCAATTCAAAATGCCGATTTGATTTTATTCTTGGCTTCTGAATACCCATTTGCCAACTTCTGGCCGCAAAACACGAAGATGATTCAAGTCAACAACAACCCTTATGATATTGGTAAGCGAATCGATGTCGATTACGCGGTAATTGCTGATGCCAAGAGTTATTTGCAAGCAATGATTGATACCGGTGAAAGTCGGCCAAAGGATACTTGGCTTGAAGCTAACCAAGAAAATAAGCAGAACTGGGACAAGTGGATTAACCAGTTAGCAGCCGACGATAGTGATGGCTTGAATGCTGAATCGGTTACTAAGAAAATTGCTGAACTCGCTGGACCAAACGATACCTATGCCATTGATACTGGTAATGTATCTGAATGGAGCGTTCGTGGATTGCCAATGAACAAGAACCAGCGCTTTGCAATTTCGGGTCTGTTTGCAACCATGGGATTTGGTGTTCCAGGCGGCCTTGCTGGTGCCTTGAGTGTGCCGGAAGGCCAAGCTTGGTCATTGTCTGGTGATGGTGGCTTCTCAATGGTTAGCCAAGACATCATTACAGAAGCACGTTATGGTCTGCCAGTGATTAACGTCGTCTTTTCTAATGACCGTTATGGCTTTATTTGGTACGAACAAATGCAGACCAAGCAACACTTCTATGGCGTAGACATTAACGATGCGGATTGGGCCAAAGTTGCTGAAGGCCTCGGTGGTATTGGGTTTACGGCTAAGAGTATCAAAGACCTTGATGACATTTTTGCTAAGATTAAGGATCTCCAAGCTAACGGTAACAAGAAGCCGATTGTTATCGATGCCAAGATCAAGCAAGATGACCCGGTTGCAACGGCCTTTATGCCATTGGATCCAAAGGTCTTTGGTGAAGATACCGCGGATGCCTTTGCAAAACAATATCACATTGATCGTCAACAACAGCCTTCACTTGGCGAAATTTTACGAAGCAAAGAGTCTTAGTTACAAGTTGTCGCGGCCATCGGTGCCGTTGTCAATCCGATGACCGTGACATAACAATTCAACTCTACAAGCTAAAAGCACTCACCAGCCGGACACTGGTGGGTGTTTTTTTGACAAATTAGGGAATCAAATAGTAGTCTAATGTTACAAATGTTACAGAACATCATGGCCATTAGGCGACTAAAATCAATTGAGATAACGTTTGTGAAATGGTGATATATTACTGATGTAATCGGTCTTTACATGATCGATACATAGATTGTTACCGGTTACTTAACTTTTTATTAAGAGGCATTATATTACAGCTATGTTTCGTTGACATTGATTTGTAACGTGGCATAATGAACACATCCAATAAGGGAGGGATACATGATGAAAAAATTTGCAACGATGATTACTGTAGCTTCACTCGCTTTGCCACTTGCTTTGGCGGCACCATTTGCTGTGTCAGTACCAGCTGCTAATGCCGCAACGACTAAGACTACGGCAAAGGCCAAAACAACGACTAAGACAGCTACAAAGGGGACAACTTATAATATCGCTAAAAACGGGGTTAAGAATTTTAAAGCACAGAGCTACCATATTAAAGCAAATACCAACGTCTATAAGGGCTTCTTTTATGCTGACGCTGGTAAAGTAACCTTCACCAAGAAGGGCGTTTTAAAGGGTGGCGTTACCTACAAAGTAACCCGTTCTGTTAAAGTTACCACAACTGGCAATAAGACGGCGACCTTCTTCTACGTAAGCGGTCAAGGTTATGTTGCAGCCTCGGCAATGACTAAGGGACCTTACCAAGCTGCAGACTAATTACTAGAAATTATTTTTATTAATATTGAGCTTCATCCTTCAACAAACTGGTCAAAGGCAATTAATGTTGCTTTTGGCCTTTTTGTTTTGTGCGTAAAACGGAACGGTTAGAAGCTGGAATACTGGTAGTTATTTCCAATTCCATCTTTTTTCAATCCATAAAGAAGGATGAATCCAAGACCGACTAAAAAATTGTAAATTAGCAACTCATACTTAATCTCCTGAGATCCGCCAAATCACGAATCTTAGGAGGTTTTAAGATTGATAGTATTGACAGTCAGAATTAGTAGTATACAATACTAGATAAATAGTGTTCGAAACTACATAGATTAGAGGAGATCGTTCATGGCTGAAAAAATTGCGTTATTAGTTGATTCTGGTTCTGACGTGCCACCAGAGACGTTAGCAAAATACGATAATATTGGGGTGGCGCCGATGTTGATCAATCTGGAAGGCAAGGAATATCGCGATAATGTTGATATCACGCCAGACGAATTTTACACCCGATTAGCTAGTGTTGATAAGCTGCCAACGACGGCTGCTCCGACGCTTGGCAGCGTTCAGCAACAAGTCGACCGTTTAAAAGCCCAGGGATTTGACCACATTATCGGGATTACAATTTCTGCTAAACTATCGGTAACTAATCACCTGTTTCAACAAGCCGCGCAAGAAGCCGGCGTGCCCATGGTGGTGATTAATACCAAAAATATTGGCATTGGTAGCGGCTTGTTTGCGGTTTATGCTGAGGAATTAATCGATGCTGGCAAATCATATCAAGAAATCGTTGACCGATTGAATGCAGCGGTTTCAAAAAGCCGGATCTTTTTTTATATCCCCAGCCTGAAATATTTGCGGGCCGGCGGGCGAATTGGACGGGTAGCTGGCCTAGTTGGCTCACTTTTGAAGATTAAACCGGTCATTTCGTGCGACCAAGACGGGATTTATTTTCCAATTACCAAAGCCCGCACGGAGCAAAAAGCCATTGTGCGGATGGTTCATCTAGCCAGTGAGGCGGTTAAAGCGGCAGATAATGTGCGAATCGCTGTCGTTAACGGCGCTGATGAATCGTTAATGCAAAATGTAGCCGATCAATTGCATCATTTGTTCCCAGGCGATAAAATTTATAAAGGAAGTGTTTCCCCGGTTTTGGGTGTTCATACCGGCCCAGGATTGGTTGGGATTGCCGTTCAAGTAGGGGATCCAATTTAACTAATATAGGAGTTGCTCAATTGACTGATAACTCAAAGCAAACATCAATTAAATTACCAATGTGGGATGAGCTGCCAAACTTTAATTTGCATTTGGACCAATTGTTGGATTTAACGAATCAATATTTGAGCCCAATTATTGGCAGTAAGATTACTAAAACAATGATGCATAACTATTTCAAGGCCGATATCATCATTCCGCCAATTCGGAAGAAGTATTGGCGAACTCAATTAGCTGGTGCGATCGTTGTGGGATTGTTGAAGAATATCTTTACTTTAGCCGAAATTCAGGCTGGTTTAAAAGCCATTTTAAAAGACAGTTCTCCTAAGATTGGCTACAACAATTTTGTGATGATGTTTAACGAGCAGGCGGCTCAATCAGGAACGGTGCCGGCGGCCTTGAATAGTTTGGATTTAACATCCGCCAACAAGCCAACAATCATGCAATATGACGCGGTTCAATCAATTCTATTTTGGTTGGCGGCTAAGAAAAGACTGCAAGAGGCTTTGAAAGACTAAAGGCGAGTTGATGAGAAATCAAGATTTTCTCATCAACCCGCCTTTACCTTTATAATTAAAGTGAGACGTTATTTACAATATAATCAGGCTGATTTCCTTTATTCATTGCCACCGTATTTTGAGCCACAATCTCTGCCATGGCGTCTCGGGCTTCAACCGTAGCGTTACCGATATGCGGTGTTAAAATGACGTTCTTGAGGGACTTGAAGCCATCGTCGACGTGGGGTTCTTTTTCATAAACATCTAACGCTGCACCGGCAATTTCATGGTTTAGTAAGGCGTCATACAAAGCGGCCTCATCAATGACCGGTCCCCGTGACGCATTGATTAACATTGCACTGGATTTCATTTGCTTAAACTGATCAGCACCAATCAGGTGATGGGTTGCTGGGGTTGCCGGTACGTGGAGCGTTAAAACATCGGCGCTCTTAATAACTTCATCGATGGTTGCAAACTTGGCCCCCAGCTTAGCTTCAACATCGCTAGGTAATTGTTTACGCTGATTGTAGATAATGTTCATCTCAAAGGCGTGCATCCGTTGGGCAACCGCTTGGCCAATTTGGCCCATGCCAATGATGCCCAGCGTTTTACCAGCTAACTGATGGCCCAAGAAAAATAGGGGGGCCCAGCCGCTGAAGCCCTCGTCTCTCATCAATTTATCGCCCTCAACAATGCGATGAGCGAGACTAATCATTAACCCACAAGTAACCTCGGCAGTTGAGGTTGTTGAAACCTTGGGGGTGTTGGTGACGGGGATGCCCTTGGATTGGGCGTAATCCGTATCGATATTATTAAAGCCGGCGCCATAGTTAGCGATGAGCTTTAAGTTAGGCGCGCTGTCGATGACGTCTTTATCGACTTGGGTTGAAAGCGGGGTAATCAAAAAGTCTTTATCACCAACCCGCTTGATTAATTCATCCTTGGTGATTAAAGCACCGCTATCATCAAATTCATCAATTTCCAAGCCGGCATCCTTCAAAATGTTCAATGCATGTTCAGGAATTCTGCCAGCAATCAATACTTTTGCCATATTCCCACTCCTTTTCTAAAAGTTTGCTCCAACTTTATTATAGGCCATTCACGACTGGAATTGGTAACGTTTACGTGTCGCAATGATCAAATTAAATTGAGATATTGTGCAGAATGGCTAAGATCAAAGATAACGTTTGCCCCTTGTCTGCATTGGGATGCTTGGATTGCCCCATACAAGGGAGTAAGGCCAAAACTGTAATGAGCAGGTATTTGAACTCATATGCGTTAGAAATGAAATAACGCTTAAATTCTGTGTGGCATTGGCCTAAACGGTTGAATATCTCTAAAAGCGGCAATCTAGTTTCATCTTTGCCAGCGGTGGTTGTGGCTAGCAACTTTTTTGCTTGAATTTCATAGAGTGCATTTTTTACGCTTAATATTGGCGAAATGAGCATTGTTAACGCTCTCAGAATTAATTACTATTAGTTTAGATGTTTCAGTATATTATCAATTAGATGAGGTGGAAAAAATAATGAGTCAATTTACCGTCCAACCTAGCTTTTGGAAAATCTTCCCAGACGTTAAGATTGCTGTTATCACGGTTCATCATCTGGATAATCATCAAAAGGAACAGGTCCCGCCAGAAATGTTGGCAGAAGCGAACGCCAGTGTAGCCGATTTGATTCCCAATGAGCCAATTAGTGCCAATCCGCTGATTCATGAATGGCGGCAAGCCTTTAAGAAGTTTAAGACTAAAAAAGGCGCCCGCTTTGCCGTGGAAAATTTGCTAAAACGGGCAAAGAAGGGCAACCCAGTTCGCAGCATTGACCCACTGGTTGACATCTATAACGTTGAATCCCTGCGGACGGGCTTTCCGATTGGCGCGCTTGACCTACAGAAGATTCAAGGGGGAATCAGCTTGGAAGTTGCCAAGGGCGGCGAGCCATTTACGGCAATTGGCGAAGATGAACCGGATCCCGCGTTGCCTGGCGAAGTAATTTATCGAGATGAAGAAGGCGTTACCAGCCGTTGTTGGGCTTGGCGGGATGCCAAACGGGTGGAAACGACCGAGGACTCAACTGATATTTTGATGTACTCAGAATGTTTAAAACCAGAGTGGCGACAAGACCATGAGCGGGCGATGACTGAGTTGACCGGAAATATTGAGAAGTATTTGGGGGCAACGACCAAAACACAGTACGTGACTAAGGAGCAGCCGACGGTGATGTATGAGTAAAAATGATCTCCATTAAGGGGGGGTTCAGAAAATGAATCAATCAATGGCGTTAATGGTTAGGGCATACCACAGTAGAGTCGCCCGAGTGATGCAGCAAACATTTCAATTGTTATTTCCAGTGATATTGCTGGGAAGTTCAGCCGAGGTCTTACAGTTTGTTTTTTTGACGGCCAGTGGTTATGTCGCGACAATTTTTAATGTCACTCATTGGCTTCCCTTTGATCGGCAACTTTCAGCTTTGATGGCGATAATCTATCGCTGTACGCTTGGAATGGTTGGGATGTATGGCGCTTATGGGACTGCTTACTTTACCGTTAAAGTGTATCGGCAAAAATCCTCACCAAGCGCGGGCTTAATCGGACTACTAGCGTTTTTGATGATTGCCTTTCAAGCTCGAAGCGGTGGCCGAGTGACCTTTAATCCGCTTTTAATGACAGAAGGGCTGCTAGTGGGGATGCTGGTCGGCTATGTTTGTGGCCGAATCTTGAGTGCTTTTAAAAATCGGCGGTCTGATTTACAAGAAATGATGTGGCGACTAACCCTCATTTTTGTGTTAGCCGTTAGCGTGAATTGGCTAATGAGCTTTTTGAGTCGAACTGGATCCCTTTCAATCATGGCGATTAGCGGCACCCAGCCAACGTCAGGTAACGCTTTGTCGTTTGTCTTAATGATGGGCGCGTTAACGGAATTGCTATCCTGGTTAGGGATTGGCGGGCCGTATACAGCCAGCCCAACTTTCACTGATCCGGCGTCAATTGCTAATTTAAATCATGCCCTCAAAACGGGATCGCCTTGGAATGCCCCCCACCCATACACCGACACCACGCTATTTCATAGTTATGCTAACTTTGGTGGCAATGGCGTGATGTTAGCTTTAATTATTGCAATCTTGATTTTTTCAAAACGAGCAAACAGTCGAACCATCTCCAAGTGGTCAATCTTTCCAGCCCTTTTTAATAGCCATTACGCCATGATGGTCGGCATCCCAGTCTTATTTAACCCGATTTTTCTGTTGCCATTTATTTTGGTGCCTATCGTTAATATAATAATTGCAGCGATATTTTTAGCGTTGCATTGGCTCCCTGCGGCGGTTTATCCAGTTCCAGCTGGCACGCCGGGGCCTTTAATCGCCTTTTTAGGGACGAACGGTAATTGGGTTTCGTTATTACTGGGAATTTTCCTAATTGTTTTGGATGTTTTAATGTATGCGCCGTTTATCAAGCTGGCGGAACGAGTGCAAAAAAGTGCGGGTGAGTTGAAATGACATGGAAAAAAAGGCATTGGTTAATCGCTCTCATAAGCATTGTGATGGGGGTTGCTGTTATCGGCGTATCTCTTCAATGGTCACGAAAAAACGTCTCACAATTAGCCCAGCGGCATAATTCAACGATTGTCCCACTGATTATGATTCCTGGAAGTTCGGCGACGGAGAATCGTTTTGATTCGTTAGTTAAAGAGTTAAACGTTAATCGCAGAAATCCACATAGCTTATTGAAGATTCGAGTGGCTAAAAACGATCATTTAACGTTCTCTGGTGAAATGCGTCCCCGGGACCGGGCACCAATCATCGTAGTCGGATTTGAAAACAATCATGACGGTTATTCAAACATTAAGAACCAAGCGCGGCAATTTAACCTTGCTTTCAAGGCCTTAAATGAGCGCTTGAGCTTTAGCCGCTTTGAAGTGGTTGGCCATTCTAACGGTGGATTAATTTTTACCGTTTTTCTTGAAAAAGATTATTCACAGTATGCAAATGAGGTTCAAGTCACAAAGCTCATGACAATTGGTTCGCCGTTTAACTTCAATGAACGTAACGTTAATAATAAGACCCAGATGTTATCGGACTTCATTAAAAATCGGAAAAAACTGCCGACTAATTTAAACGTTTATTCGGTCGCTGGGACGCAAAACTATACTTCTGACGGGATTGTGCCATTAACGAGCGTGATGGCCAGCCGCTACATTTTTCAAGGTCAGGTGAAGCATTTTACAACGATGACCGTGTCTGGCTCGAATGCTCAACATTCGGATCTTCCCCAAAATCGTCAGATTGTCAATCTCATTAACCACTACATGCTAACGGCTAAGCGGCGACGGCAAGTTCGCTTGAATGAGCCAGTACTTCACTAATGGGTTAGGCAACGGGTGGCTAACTTATTTGAGAATTAAGGATGGTTTTCGACCTTCTTTTCATGGGTCACAAATGCTTTTAAGTTGGTAACTTTGGCCATTGTACTTGATCCACGTCCCATTTTTATTGAGAGATTTGATGTAGGCTTGGACGGTTTTATAAGTCTTGCCGCTGGATGAGCTATTTCCCGTTGGCGCACTACCGCTTTTACCGGTCGGCTTCTTGCCACTCGGTTTCTTTGAACCACTTGGCAGCTTTGCTTTTTTCGCTGAACCGGATTGGCTGCCGCTTTGGGGCGCGGCACCACTAGAACCACTCATTATTAATATCAAAATGACACCTGGCTGCGTTTTTGACTTTATTATGAAATAAGTTTGTTGATTTTGTGAAGATGATTGTTTTGCGGCGCCCCTTGGTCTAACATTCAGACTTAATCTTTGGAATGTTGGAGGCTGTCAAAATGAATAAGCAACTGGAACGCGTCTCACTAGCTGGGATGCTGGTTACTTTAGGAATTGTATATGGCGACATCGGGACTTCTCCGTTGTACGTGATGAACGCGTTAATTGGGGATGCTGGGAAAATGGGAAATATTTCTCCCGACTATGTTATTGGGTCAATTTCACTTATCTTTTGGACCTTGATGATTATTACAACCCTCAAGTATGTTGTGATCGCGATGCGGGCGGATAATAATCATGAAGGCGGGATTTTTGCGCTTTACGCGTTGGTTCGAAAGAATGCTGGGTGGCTGATCTTTCCGGCACTGATTGGGGGCGCGGCAATTTTAGCCGATGGGACATTAACACCAGCAGTGACGGTAACTTCCGCGATTGAAGGCTTAAAGTCCCAGCAATTTGGACCAATCACGTTTAGCAATTCCCAGCAAGATGTATTGTTAGTGACGTCAGCCATTTTATTAGGACTATTTATGATCCAACGTTTTGGAACCGGTATGATTGGCAAGTCGTTTGGGCCGGTAATGGTGCTGTGGTTTGGTTTCTTGGCAGTCGTTGGGGTGATTAACTTAATAGCTTATCCGGCGGTTCTAAAAGCTTTATCGCCAATTTATGCAATCGAAATTTTGTTTAGTCCAGTTAATAAGGTTGGCATTTTTATCTTAGGGAGTATTTTTCTGGCAACTACCGGAGCCGAGGCGCTGTATTCGGATATGGGCCACGTTGGCAAGAAAAACATTCACGCGACTTGGCCGCTGGTTTATACGACCCTATTTTTAAACTACTTAGGACAAGGCGCCTGGGTGGTGAACCACGCGCATGATGCGGCTTATCGCAACTTGTCTGATTTGAACCCTTTTTATGAGATGCTACCTGGCAATTGGCGGCTCTTTGGGATTGTCTTGGCAACCCTAGCTGCCATCATTGCTTCGCAGGCATTGATTACCGGCTCTTACACACTGGTTGACGAAGCGATCGGATTGAAATTTCTGCCACGATTAATTGTGAAACATCCGAGTAACTTTAAAAATCAAATTTATATTTCTAATGTGAATTGGATTTTATGCTTCGTGACGCTGGGAGTTGTCTGGTATTTTGGCAATTCTCAAAAAATGGAAGCGGCTTATGGATTGGCGATTACAGTAACGATGCTAATGACGACGGTTTTGTTGTATGAATTTTTAAAGGCCAAGTTATCGCCAGGAGTGGCTTTGATGATCGCCCTATTCTTTGGGAGTATCGAAACGGTCTTTTTGATTGCCAGCTTGGTTAAATTCATTCATGGCGGCTATATTACGTTGGCGATTATGCTGGCAATTCTATATGTCATGTGGGTTTGGTATTTTGGTAACAAGCGGCGCGAGCATTACGAACGCGAAAGCGAGTACGTATCGCTGTTAGGGTACCGTGATCAATTACAGGAACTTAGCCGTGATCAAAGTGTTCCACTATTTACAACCAATTTGGTCTATATGACCAAAATTAAGGGTGACTATCAAATCAAGCGAAGCACGATGTATTCAATCTTGGATCAAGAGCCAAAGCGGGCAAAGGTATATTGGTTTGTGACGGTCAATGAAACCAATGTACCCTATGAAAGCAACTACACGGTGGATATGTTAGGAACGAAAAATATCATTAACGTGCAATTGTATTTGGGGTTTCGCAAATCTCAGTCCGTAAGTGTTTATTTGCATCAGATTGTGGATCATTTGGTCGATCAAGGCGTCTTAGCCCCGCAAGTGCCCAAATATTCCACACAACGCCATCGAAAAGTGGGTGACTTTAAGTTTGTGATTATTAATGAACAGCCGGCCGACTTGGTTGCCAATGACCAGTTAAGCGCGTTGGATAAAAGGTTGATTGGTGGCCGGATCTATTTGCAAAATATTACGGCATCACCAACGTACTGGTATGGCTTGGAGTTTAGCAATGTTGTTGAGGAAAGTTCCCCGTTATTCATTGTGCGAGAAAAAGACCAGTATCTGGTTCAACGGAAGATTTATCATTATGCGTCTAAGGAATGATGAGTGGGCTTGGGTAAGGCGGATGGTCGGGTATAAACTGTTTTTCAAGATTCAATGATTAAATCAAAAGTTTTTCTTACCTAGGGGATATTAGATTGTATTTGTAGTATTCTCATATGTAGGGGGCTTTATGATGTTTAAACGAGCAATTTTTTCAGCAATGGTGACACTGCTTTTTGCTGGCTTTGGTATGATAATTGCTATTCAACCTCAGCCAATTACGGTTTTGGCTAAGAAAGTAAAGATCACAAGAACGTCTGCGCCAAAGATTGAGCAGTACTTCGATCCTAAGATTGTAAAGGAACAGCAACAAATGGATCAGCGTGAAAAAGAGCTTAGTGAAAAGGGCATTCAGGCGACCTTTGTACCTCTTCCTTGTACGGCTTTTATCAAAGCGCCCGTTGGCAGTCGGGTTGTCATTAGGCAACAGAGCAAGACTTTATACAACAAAGTGATTAAAGACCGAGTTGTTTTATGGAAAACCAACGTTACCAATCATAAGTTCTATATGGATGCTGCTTACCCGGTCGACGCATACGCAAAACTGCCCAAACACAAGGTGTCTAAAGTTGTTCATTTCAAATTTGAAGCTTATCCAAGCTGTGATTAGGCATATTCATTACTTATTCGTTAACCAAACGTTCCCAAACATTGGTTGGATACTACTTTGCCGGTCTACGCTAGTGTGAAGCTGCCCCGTCATAAAACTTCTAAGGTTGTTAAAGCGCATTTTGTCGGCTATCCCGGATACTAGGGGTAATTAATTTGAGGTTAACTATTGACATCGCCGCGATACCCGGCTAAGATAAAAGCTAAATTAATGAGAGAACGCTGTGAGAAAGTTGAGTAGCGCTTTTAGGTCCGCAAGCGAGCCTTGGTTGGTGGGAGAAGGCAGGATTAGAAGCGTGAAAATCCCTTTTGAGCGATGTACCGAAGAATTTAAGTAACGTGCATTGGTGACACCCATTATCGTGTTAGCGTATCGCTTTTTTGGCCGTACGTGAAAGGCAGTTGTAGTGATATAACTGCAAATATAAGGTGGTACAGTGCAGTGGGCGCCCTTAATTCAGCATAGATGATATGTTGAGTTGGGGCGCTTTTTTTAGTATGCGGAGCCAAGCGGTTAGAAACCGGAATATAAGTCTCCCCAACAATAAATCCATGGTTTGGGGATTTATTGTTGGGGTGCTTATATGGAGGTTTCTGCTTGGCGGAGCATCATTCAACTCGGTGGCCAAGCAAAGCGCCACTTCCTCCCAGCAATCTCTTAATTCACAACGAAAGGTGATGGTTTTCTTGAAATCTCAGATTAAGAACGGTCCGATTAGTCGCTTCAAACAATTACATCAGCTAAAGGAGTTTATTCGATATGAAAGAGTTACAAGATTTAAATCCAAATCCGTTACGAAAACGTGATTACTTTGTTGTAAGTTCAATGTTATTTGGTTTGTTTTTTGGAGCTGGTAATTTGATTTTCCCGATTCATTTGGGACAATTGGCCGGTTCGCACTGGGTATTGGCAACGGTTGGCTTCTTGGTAACAGCCGTCCTCTTGCCATTGCTGTCGGTACTTGCCGTTAGCGTGACGCGTTCTGAAGGGGTTTATGATATCGGCAAACCACTAGGCCCCGCTTTTGCGCTTGCCTTCATGATCATGATTCATGCCACTATCGGCCCACTATTTGGAACTCCCCGGACAGCAACGGTGCCATTTAGTGTTGGTGTCCAACCGCTTTTGCCAAGTTCGATGGCTCACGTTGGCCTGCTATTATTTTCCGCTGTCTTTTTTGGCTTGGCCTTCTTGATTTCGTTCCGGGAATCCAACATCATGACAACGGTTGGTAAAGTATTGAACCCGTTATTCTTACTGCTATTATTTAGTGTCTTTTTACTTGGTTTTACTAATCCGATGGGCAGTGCTGCCAAACAAGCTGCAACAACAGCCTATCAACATGCGTCGTTTTTCAATGGCTTTTTGCAGGGCTACAACACGATGGATGCTTTGGCTGGCCTGGCCTTTGGGGTTACGGTGGTCACAGCGGTTCGCCAGTTGGGAAAAACCAAACCTAGCAGCAATGCCAAAGTAACTGCTAAAGCAGGGGTCTTTGCGACTACTGCGATTGGCTTTATCTACGTCGTCTTGATCTGGTTAGGCACAACGACGTTATCAACTTACAAGGTTTCAGCTGATGGCGGGGTCGCTTTTAACCAGCTGGTCACATACTATCTGGGTGGCTTTGGTCACGCCTTATTGGCAACGTTACTGACAGTGACATGTTTAACGACGGCCGTTGGCTTGGTAGCTGCCTTTGCCCAAGACTTCCATAAGCATTTTCCAAAGGTGAGTTACAGAGCTTGGTTAGGCTTCATGTGCCTGGCATCGTTTGGGACGGCTAATTTTGGCTTGGACACGATCATCCAGTGGTCAACACCCATGTTGATGTTCCTGTATCCATTTGCGATGGTATTAATCCTCTTATCGGTCTTTTCACCATTATTTGACCGGGACCCGGTTGTTTATGCCTTAGTCGTTGGCTTCACAACTGTTCCTGCATTGCTTGACATGGTGGCTGCCTTTCCACCAGTTGTCAGTCAGAGTGCGTTTGGCTTGGCTTTGGGATCCTTCCAAGCCCACGTATTGCCGTTTGCCAGCCTGGGGATGGATTGGGTTGCTCCAGCCGCAATTGGCGCTGTGCTTGGATTGGGCTATCACTTCTTGCGACCAGTTCTTGGCAGAGTACGGACAACCAGTTCCCAGAAAGAATAGGTTGGGCACGCACATCGCTGACCTGATTTGAAATTTACATGAGAAAAGCTTGGGCTTCCAGCAGATGGCTGTTAGCTCAAGCTTTTTCATTTGGGATATCAGTTAATCTTCGCTGCGTTCATCGTTAATTAACTGATACTTATCTTGTTTATTTTCCACGGCTTGGTGGTTGGCCCTGCGATAAAAGGGGTGTTGTGCGCAGGCGGCTTTTGATGATTCTTTAGGCTAGCTTGTAGGTTGACGTGATTTTTACTTTGTCATTGCAGGGCTCTGTTTGAAAGCTTACATCGTGGTAAAACCGCCATTTTCAGTCATCAGTTTATTAAAACCAGTTACCGTTTCTGTTCGGTTCCAATCACGCTGCAATTCACAAAGCATCTGGGGGATTGTGATCAAGTGGGCGCCAGCTTGCTCGATTCTCCTGAGGGCTGTCTGATGAGCTAACGTTGAAGTGCCGCCAACCGCATCAACGACTGGATAGACCTCATAGCCTTCCTTGATGGCATCAAGGGTTGGGAAGGTTAAGCAAGCCTCTGTCCACAAGGCAATGATGATGATTTTCTTGCGGTTGGGTGCTTTGATTGCCCGATTGAATTCCTTGTCTTCCCAAGCATTAATGGTGGTCCGATCGTATGAAGGATGGAAATCGCCGACAACCTTTTTAATTGAAGGAATCGTATCATTTTCTGCCTTACCATTTGCGCGAACCGTTGTCAAAATAATAGGGAGCTTGTACAACTTCGCCACTCTGGTGACCATTGTGGCGTTATTAATTAAATCAGCGTGTTTCATGGAGCCAATCGAGTTAACCTGAAGTGGTTGAAAATCGATAATTGTCAAAAGAGAATTTGAAGGTGAAAGTAATTCATCGTCCTTACCGCGTTTATCCATACTTGTCATGTTACGAAAACCTCCCAATTTAAATAATCATTGAATTCGCTTACATAATACACCCATTTGGCTTGTGAAACGACGCCTTTTTTAAAAAAGTAAGCGTTGCTTGAAAGTTTAGCTGTTTGAATTAAGATAGAGGGTAGACAAAAATAAAGTGGCGAGTAATAGAATGGAAAAAAGATTAGTAAGAGTTATGATAGCTTTCATCAGTATGTTAATCATGTTAGGAATATTGGTTCCCCAAGTAAATGCCTCAGCAGTCAATCATTATATTGCCAAGCATCATATTAAGCATGTCACAATTACGACCAAAATTTGGGGTGGCTTCCCACATTATAAGTATCGTCACGGCAAGGGCAAGCCA
Organism: Lentilactobacillus fungorum; assembly: GCF_016860605.1. Classification (GTDB taxonomy): domain Bacteria; phylum Bacillota; class Bacilli; order Lactobacillales; family Lactobacillaceae; genus Lentilactobacillus; species Lentilactobacillus fungorum. The sequence goes on along the minus strand of NZ_BNJR01000014.1, from coordinate 177,669 downwards.
GAAGGCGTAGTTGTCCACGAAACTGGTAACCCGCACTCGGATATTTTTGGCGAAATTGCTTATATGAAGAAGAATTATCGAAACGCCTTTGTTCATTCGTTCGTTGACGACGACCACATCATTAACATCGCCAACACGAATTACCTGGCCTGGGGCGTTGGCTATCCTGGTAACGCACGGTTTGTTCAGTTTGAGCAGGTCGAAATGCATACGAAGAAGAACTTTGCTCAAGAAGTTGAAAACGCAGCTTATTACGTGGCTTACTTATTAAAAGAATACAAGCTTAAGCCAAATGACGCTTGCTACGACGGCAAAGGAACGGTTTGGTCGCACGCAGCGGCTGCCAAGTATTTGGGAGGGTCCGACCACACCGATCCAGTTGGCTATTATAAGAATCGGGGTAAGAAGTACTTCCATCAAGCCTATACGATGAAACAGTTTTATCATTTAGTATTGACAAATTATGAGAATTTGTGAGGATGGAGACTGTTTGGGCACCTTCATTTGCGGCTTACCATTTTTTAATTGTAGGCACGTGTTGTACGTGCTAAAATGACCCTTGTCGGGAGGCATCGTGCACATGCCTATGACACAAAAACAAATGGTTAAGTTGCTGACCAAGCATGGCTGGTCAATAGCCAGCGGTGGTAAGGGTTCCCATGTGAAAATGGAAAAGCCTGGCAATCGACCGATAATTGTTCCGCACGGTGAACTAAACAAATACACCGAACGCGGCATTAGGAAGGAAGCTGGGCTACTATAGTCGGCTTTCTTTGCGCAGCGAAAGGAGTGCTACCATGTACATTGCCTATCCAGCTTTGTTCTACTACGCTTTTAATGAAGCAACTAAATACTATGTTTACTTCCCGGATTTTGGTTCATCCGGAACTCAGGGAACGGATATTGCGGATGCCATGAAAATGGCAGCGGACTGGTTAGGAATTGTAGCGGCCGATGATTTGGATAACGGTCGTCAATTGCCCCAACCTTCAAATTTAAATAATATTTCTTTAGTTAATGACAATCCTTTTAAACAAGAACCAGATTTTTCCTTAACATATGATCCTCAACGGTCATTTACCTCCATGGTTTCCGTTGAGGTTGATCATTATTTGCATAATGATCAACCTGTGAAAAAAACGTTAACGATTCCCAAATGGGCGGATACCATGGGTAAAAAGAAACGAGTTAATTTCTCTAAGTTACTTACCAAAGCCATTTCAAATGCTAAATGAATTGTTTCTAATTCTTAGATGCACACTAAATCCAAATTCAATCAATGCAATTTGTAAAAAGATTTCAATTAACTATTTACAAATTGTATTTTTTATTCTATTATCTAAAGAGTAATCGGTACGATTTAGAAAAGGAGAGGTCATTTAATGTTACATAAATTATTGAGGTTTAAGTTTTTATTTGTGGCCCTATTGGTCGTTTCGCTGGGCGTTATTGCGGCAGGATGTTCCAACAGCAGTTCGGCTAAGAATGGTAAGATTAAAATTACCGCTACCACTGACTTTTATGGTGAGGTTGCCAAAAAAGTTGCTGGTAATAAAGGGGATGTGACATCCGTTATTACAAACCCCAATATTGACCCTCATGATTATCAGCCTTCCACTAAGGTTGCCAAGCAGACGGTGGGTTCAAAGATTGTCGTTGCTAATGGAATTGGCTATGACGGCTGGATGAACAAGCTGGTTAAGGATAGTAGTAAAGTTGATTACATCAAAGTCGGCGAAGATTTGATGGCTAAGCAAAATGGTGATAACCCCCATCTTTGGTATAACCCAGCAACGATGCCTAAGTTAGCTAACACGATTGCAACCAAGTTAGGTAAACTTCAACCAAAGAACAAAGCTTACTTCAAAAAGAATGCTAAGAAATACATCGCATCTTTGAAACCAATTAACAGTAAGATTTCTCAGCTTAAGCAGATTGCAGCTACTAAGAAGAATAAAAACGTTTACGTTAGTGAACCGGTCTTTGATTACGCACTAAAAGCAATTGGCTTCAAAGTTGGCGATCCTGAGTTCGAGAATGATACTGAAAAAGACGTTGACCCATCTCCGCAAACGATTAAAACAATGCAGGACGGGATTAAGAATCACAAGATTGCCTTCTTTGTCTTTAACAAACAGGTGGATGACAAGACAGTTAATAACTTAGTTGCCTTAGCTAAGAAGAATAATGTTCCTGTATTACCAGTAACTGAGACGTTACCGGCCAACAAGAATTACGTTCAATGGATGTCTGATCAATATTCACAATTGATTAATATTTTAAAGTAAGGTCTCATTACTAGGAGTTCAATAGCTCCGAGTTTGGTTTGTAATCGATTACGCGACATGATATGTTAACTCTGGACGGCTTTTCGAAGCTTTCCGGAGTTTTTTTGTGAGTATGGATTTATTTATTCACAAAAAATCGATTTGTTATTTAAGGAGTGGATAGATGTGGAAAAGACAAGCCAAATCGAAATATTGTCAAAGTTAATTAGTATTCAATCAGTCAATAATCATGAGGAAGAGGTAGCGGATTACATAACGTCGCTATTTGAACCATACAAGGGAAAAGGGGTTCAAATCGATCGGATCACTTATGCCCCTCATCGTGATAATTTGGTGGTGACAATTGGGAAAGGTGATCGAATTTTAGGCTTTTCTGGTCACGAAGACGTCGTTGATGCGGGTGACCGTCAGTCTTGGAAGACGGACCCATTTAAGGCGACCATTAAAGATGGCAGGCTTTATGGACGGGGAGCAACCGATATGAAGAGTGGACTGGCCGCTGTCATCATCGCAATGCTGGATATGTTGGCTGAGGATTCAGTCCCCGGCAAGATTAAATTGTTTGCAACAGTGGGAGAAGAAACTGGCGAGTACGGTGCCGCTCAACTGACCGAGGCAGGTTACGTGGATGGCATTGATGGCATGCTAATTGCTGAGCCGGGTAACGAAATGAACGAAGTTGGCTTCACCTCAAAAGGTGTGATTGATTATATTGTGACCGCTATTGGAAAAGGCGCCCATAGTTCTCAGCCTGAAAAGGGCATCAATGCGATTGATCACCTAATTGACTTTGCAACCCAAGTCAAACCACTCATGGCAAAATTTGATAAGACTGATTCAGTTTTGGGTAAACTCACTCACGTTCAGAGTTTGTTTAATGGTGGCGAACAGATCAACAGCGTGCCTGCTAAAGCAGTTATTAAGGGAAACATCCGAACAATTCCGGAATATCCCAATCAAGTAGTCTTTGACGCATTAAATGGACTGGTGGCTAAATTGAACCAAAAGGCTGGCTACAACTTGAGTATTCGTTATAGTTTCCCAGAAGAAGCTATGCCTGGAGACGCTCATTCACCATTTATTAAGCTGATAAAAAAGGTTCATGATGAGATGTATGATAAGCCGTTGGTTACTAATGGTCAATCTGGAGCCAGCGACGGTTCCGAATTCTTGCATGCCAAAGGTGATTTTGGCATTGCGCTGTTAGGACCAGGAAATGATACCGCTCATCAAAGCAATGAGTACGTGGACATCGATGCTTATCGCAAGTCAATTGACTTTTACAAACACTTTGCCCAAGCATTCTTCAAATAACGAAAGGAGTGTCTTGAATGGATCACTCAGATCAGCTTAAACGGCATCGTTTTAAGATGCCCTCGGCGTTTACAATCCTTTTTGGCATTATTATTGTCATTGCCGTTTTAACGTGGATTGTTCCCGCTGGCACGTATTCAACCACTGCCAATGGAACGCTTATTAGCGGTACGTATCACACGGTGGCCAGTCATACTCAAGGATTATGGGATGTCTTGATGGCACCGATTATTGGGATGATTGGGAACAAGCAGACAACGGGCGCAATTGAAATTTCAATGTTTATTCTGGTTATCGGTGGCTTTTTGGGCGTTGTTAATCAAACCGGTGCGTTGGATGACGGCATTCGAGCGATTGTTCATCGATACACTGGTCATGAAAAGCGACTGATTATTATTTTAATGGTTCTCTTCTCATTAGGTGGCTCCACTTATGGAATGGGAGAGGAAACGATGGCCTTTTTTCCATTATTAATTCCAATTATGATGGGTGTTGGCTACGATTCACTGGTTGCTGTGGGAATCATTCTCTTAAGCACTCGAGTGGGTGATTTGGCCTCGACAGTGAATCCATTTGCCACGGGAGTTGCTTCTGGAATTATTAAAATATCCCCAGGCTATGGGTTGTTTTCAAGAGTTATTTTGTTGATTATTGTGACTGGCATGGCAATCTGGTTTGTCATTCACTACGCTGAAAAGGTGAAGAAGGATCCAACCAGTTCCCTTGTTTATAATCAACGTGACGCCGATATGAAGCGGTTCTCAGTGGCCGATCGGACAAGTGTCCCCCAGCCGTTGACCAAATCGCAGAAACGAGTTCTTTGGGTATTTTGCCTCACTTTTATCATCATGATTATTGGCTTGGTTCCGTGGACAAGTATTAATCGAAATTGGAATTTCTTTAATCAATTCAATGACTGGTTAACTGGCAACGCTTTTTTAGGGACTGTTCTTGGAAAAGACATTTCTGCGCTTGGTAATTGGTATTTTAATGAAATCACTTTGCTGTTTTTATTCATGTCAATTGTGATTATGTTCGTCAATCATATGAAGGAAGCTCAATTTATTAGCGCCTTTATGAGTGGTATGGCGGATTTGTTAAATGTTGCGATTATCGTCGCTGTTGCTCGGGGAATTCAAGCAATTATGAATAGCGGGATGATTACTGGAACCATCCTGCACTGGGGTGAAAGCGGTTTGAGTGGGCTGCCCAAACCAGTCTTTGCCATTCTAGCGTTTGTTTTCTTCTGTATTTTATCGCTATTAATCCCGTCCAGCTCAGGCCTTGCCGCTGCAGCGATGGGGATTATGGGGTCGCTGGCGGCGTTTTCGCACGTTGAAGGCAGTGTTGTTGTGTCGGCGTTTCAAGCTTCCTCTGGGTTAATCACTGCCATTACGCCAACTTCAGCCATTTTAATGGGAGCCTTGGCACTCTCTAATGTGAGTTTGACTACTTGGTGGAAGTGGACAGCTAAGTTGATTGTGGCATTGTTTGCTGTTACCTGTGTTTTCCTGGCAGTTGTGTCGGTTATTTAGCTTTCAAATAAATGGTTTTAAAAACCCTTTGAGGTTGAATACTCGAAGGCTTTTTAGGACCATTTGTTAACAAAATGTAAAGTTCATTCAATTTACTTCAATCATTACCGAAAGCCGGCTATTATTTATCGAAAGTCGATAAATAACGGAGGGATTATCGTGAAAATCAAAACGGGTTTTCTAAAGTTAGCGCTAGTTGGTTTTGGGGTCATTATATTGTTACTGTGCCTGTTTGTCTTCCCAACTATGTTAGTGCGCTTAAAGCAAATTTACACGCAAATCACAGTATCTCGAGATGTGTTTGCTGGCTGCCTGTATTTGTCTGCGGGGTTGTTTTTTATTGCTGAAGGCTATGCTTATCAAATTTTGCGGTTGGTTGATCAGGACAATGTGTTTTCTGGCCAAGCGTTAAAGGCGATAAAGCGAATTAAAGGCGCTACTGGCGGAATGGGCGTTTGCTACCTGCTGTTTTTGCCGATGATTTATCAAGTAGCTCAAGTTGAAGATGCACCGGGGATGATTATCATGATGGCCTTGATTGCAATGATTCCCCTGACGGTATCGACATTTGCGGCGATTTTAGAGAAACTTCTGCAAAAAGCTACCGAATTAAAACTTGAAAATCAATATACCGTGTGAGGTGAGCAAATGCCAATTGTTGTTAATTTAGACGTCATGTTAGCGAAGCGAAAAATGTCCGTCACGGAATTATCCAAAGAAGTCGGGATTACGATGGCAAATTTATCAATCTTAAAAACCGGCAAAGCAAGAGCCATTCGGTTTTCGACGCTTGATAAGTTGTGTGAAGCGTTGATGTGCCAACCAGGAGATTTACTGGCATATCAGGATAGGTAGACTGCTTTAATGGTTTATTTTCTAATATTATAGGGCAATCAATCTGGCTATACTTAGCTACCCTTCATACTAGATATAGTTTTTTAAATCATAAAAACCACTCAAGTCTTTTAGTCAAAGTGACGTGCTAGGAACTAAAAAACTTGAGTGGTTTTATTGTAATTTGACAATAGCTGGAGGATTAAGGTTGTTTTGCAAAATAATTTTTTGCCGCAAAGTCAACCATATCCAAAATATATTGATTAGCTTTCCTACCTGGAGTTGAATTTGGAGAAAGCAGATTAAAAGCGTGAAAGCAACCGGGAAAGACTTTGAAGTGAGTCGGGACACCGTTTGCTTTTAATTGATTAATATAGGTTACCGTCTCATCATAAAACACTTCAATATCTCCCACAAATGTACATGTTGGTGGCAAATTTGAATAATCCGTTGTTCTTGATGGTACAGCGTATTCAGGGATATTGTTTTGCTGATATAGGTTTCCTAAATAAAGCTTCCACCCAAGCTCATTTGCCTTTTGATCCCAGACAGGTGCATTACTGTTTTGAGCAGATTTAGAATTATTGCGGTCATCCAACATCGGGTAAAGTGGCATTTGAAAGGCGATTGCAATTTCATGTTGATCGCGAGCATATACCGAAAGGGCAGCCGTTAAGCCTCCACCTGCGCTTTCGCCACCAACCATAATTTGATCAGAACGCATGCCGTATTGACTGCCATTATTGCTCAACCACCGTAGGGCAAGGTAGCAATCATTCAAAGCTGCTGGATATGGTTCTTCAAGTGAGAGACGGTAATCAGGAGCAACAACAACTGCACCGGTTCGCTTAATGATGCCCCGGATGGTTTGACTCTCAATTTCTGGTATCCCGATAGCGTAGCCGCCACCATGAATGTACAAGATCCCCGGAACGTCTTTTTTTAATCTTTGAGGGGTATAAACGCATATTCGCAAATTTGTCCCGTTTGACCGTGGAATAAAATGCTGCTCAAAGTTGATATCGTCTGTGAGATTGATTCCCTGAGAGCCAAAATGAATAGCAGCGTTTAGAAATTTGACACTTTTTTGAGAGTGCAAGATTCGATTCATATGCAACGGCACAAACTTTCTTAATTCGGGATGAATCATTTCTTTTGTGACATACATTGTTAGCACCTCCTTCACAGGTTGAAAAATTTTTTATCAGTTCGAATGGTTTGTTCCCGGAAAGCGGCTATCCGCTTCCTATTTAAGAATTGTTCAACTAGTAGACCTGCAGTCAGCAGCATCGTTAGTGCTAAAAAAATACGTTTCATTTCATAACCTCCGTTCTTATAAACTTGTAAAAATGGGATGATACACAGTGTCAGCTTTTTTGGCTAACTTTGATATTGGCTTGTATGGGTCAATTACTATTCATTTGAATCTTTTCTTAGATTGGGATTGCCCTGCGTTTTATTTTTTGGACGCAGTAAATAAATGATCGCTGGTAGAATGGTCAACGTGCTAATTAATGCGTAGGCCGTATCTAAAACCGTGATAAAGCCAAATGATCGCAGGACTGGGAAATTAACAAAGGTTAACGTGGTAAAGCCGGCGATAACTGTTAGGCCAGATACAGTGATTGCCTGGCCGACAGAGCCGAGAGCAGTCTCAATTGATTGCTCATTATTTTCTCCCCGACGACGTTCTTCAATATATCTCTCCAGTACTAAGATCGTAAATTCTGTTCCAATACCTAAAATGAGTGAACTTAAAGAAATTGTAACAGGGTTATAACTGATCCCGAGTAATTTTAATGTCATTGGCGAAAGGCCAAGGACGATCACAATTGGCAATAGTGGGTAAATTGCGTAATGGAAGTGCCGATAGACCAACAGAAGGACGATAAAAATCGTGATTAATCCTGCAATAATGATTAATTCATGATTAGCAGTCATATTGTTAATTCCCTGAAGCATCATACTGGTAGAGCCCGCAGGCCGAATGGTTAAATCACCAGAAACATTTTTGGCATCTTTGGAAATTTTATTCATCAGCTTCAATTGTTGATCTGATTTGAGGTCTGGATTGATTTTGAATGTGATTGTTGCGTACTGATGATTATGACTCAGTAAGTTCTGGCGAATAATCGCTGGCATCCCACTAATTGTCGTATTAATTTGTTTTTGATTTTGAATCAAACTGGATTTTCCAAGCGACGTTGCTAAAGAGGTGCTATCTAAAATTGTTTTCTTACCATACTTAGCTTGGACCTGATTACCAAAATCATGAATTGCTTGGAGGTTATCTTTCTGCCGGACATCGTCTGATCTTACCAGATACGTGAAATTAGTGGTGGAGCCGATTTCCTTAATTACCTTATTATTTGCTTTAAGGGCTGGTAAGTCTTGGGGGATCATTTTAATTAGGTTAGTCTCAATTGAAATGTGGCTTTCAAAGAAGAACCCAATGCCACCAATTAATACGCCAATAATTGTAATGACGCCAGCATGCTTCATAACCCATTTAGCGTAATTTGCTAAGATATGATTAAGCCATGATTTGTTTGTGTTTAGTTTGGCGATTTGTTTAAAGTTAGTTCGTTGATCTAACAGTGATACGATTGCAAATGTCAAAGAAAATTCTACGATATAGCACATTAACACACCAATTGCTAAGGTGATTCCAAAGAATTTCAACATGGGCGCTTTTGAAATTAACATGGTCAAAAAGCTGAGAATCATGACCACACCGGCAATTCCGACGGCCATGCCAGAGTGGCCTGCAGTTGTTGCAACAGCATTGGCGGGTTGCTTGGGATCCTTCTTGAACTCTTCTTCATATCGATTCAAAAACTGAACGCCAAAATCGGTTCCTAGTCCAATGAGAATGGGTAAAGTGGCCATGGTGGCCATTGTCAAATCGATTTTTAACCATCCCATTAAACCAAATGTCCAAACCATCCCAATCAGAACAAAGACTAATGGCAATAATCGGCGACGAACGGGGAAGACTAGTAACAAAATCACAAACATGATAACCACCGCTGCGGCTAGCATGATGGCCATACTCTTGGTCATTTGTTTACCAACTGTTCCGGCAACTGCAGGGGAACCAGCGACGGCCGCTGTGTAGTGATTTGAAGATAGACCAGCTTGCTTAATTAAGTGCTGAATTTGTTTATATTGGGTGTTATTTTGATTCATGTCGGTGTTAGCCGTTGTCGTTAGCGTGACTAACAAGTGTTGCCCATTTTTGGGCAATAATTGTGACATTGAGCTTGGAACCTTGCCGTTATCTGAGTAAATGAGTTGGTTAAGAAGGTCGGCACTCATATTTTGAACTGCTGGCAGCATACTTAACATTTTTGCGGCTAAGGCTTGAGTTTGAGTTTTAGTAAGAATCTTTTGAGTGTATGCTTGAACCCGTAGTTGTTGTTTAGTGCTTAACAGTTTCGTCAATGCGCTGGTGCTTGTCGCTGACTGATTAGATTGGCTAGCAGCTTGAGCCATCTTTGCCTTTTGGCTGCTAGTTAAGATTGAAACGGTGTAGGCGGAGAGCTGCTTTTGCTGAGCTGTTGACAATGATTTGGTAGTGAATTGCTGTAACTGCTTCTTTTGGGCAGCCGATAACTGTGCCATCATTGATGTTTGCAACTTTGCCGAATTGGTCCCGGTTCCACTGGCCAATGCATTGGCTGAGGATGAATTAAGTTCACCATTTAAAACGCCGGCGACGTCCGTAACCGATTTGATGCCGTCGATTTGCTGGGCTTGCTCGGCAAATCGGTGTACTTTCTTAAAAGTTGCAGGACTGACGGTTGATTGGCCACTATTTTGAATATCAACGATAAATACATCATTTCCAAACTGTTTTTGATACGTGGCAGAATCCTTAGCAATCTGAGAACTTTGACTCACAAACATGCTATTGCCAGTATTCATTTGAATTCTAGGTAACCCTAATCCAAGGATTACGGTGATAATCCCGATGATGATTAACGCCAGCTTTGAGTGATTATAGATAAGCTGGCCAGTTGCTGAAAATAGTTTTTTCATTTAATTGATCATCCCTTCTTTATGGTGCCATTAATACAAGCTGACATTAAATAAACAGCGTGTTGGCTTAAAACACGTTTTTTAGTATAATGTGTACGAATTGCAAGCACAATAAGTAAATGGATGGGTAAATGTTATCAAATCAACAGTTTTAACTGAGGTGTCTAAAATATGGTTGGAATCAAAAATAATCGGCGAACCAAATACACGATTCACGCCATCAAAGCAGCAATGCTGGTACTGTTAGAATCCGAACCGCTATCAAAAATTACCGTGACGGAGATCTGTAAGCAGGCGGATGTGAATCGGGGAACTTTTTATCTCCATTTTGATAATCCTGATAGTTTGTTTGAAGCAATTGAAAACGATATTTCAGCGGAAGTGATGCCGCTGCTAAGGGTTCATCAAAAAGATAATTTGCAAGATTGGGGTCGGCGATTAGTTTCCGTCGTTGAAAATAATCAAGTGGCTATGCGGGTAATTCTCAAAGCGCAACGAGAAGATAAAATCACCATGGCCATATTTTCTGAGGCCCATGAGTTATTTCTCAACGATTTTTCGAAACAGTTTGGTGTAACCGACCAACGAATCCTAGAGTACTACTTCACTTTTTTTATTAGTGGCTCAATTGGTGTTTTCAACCAGTGGTTAAATGATGAGCATCCGATTCCAAAGGATGAGATTGTCAAAATGTTAGTTTCACCGTATTTCTTAACAAACAAGAAGTAGTTTGGCTAATAAATGCTTGATCATCAAGCTGGGTAAGGATTTCTTGAAAGTGATTGATAATGAGAAGATACTAACATTTTTTGAGACAAAGCAAGAAGGTCACAATTATTCCCAGTTTTGGGAACCTTTTGTGATAGTTGGCTGTAAAGATGATTTGTTGTTGGCGTCGTATTGCGTTAATCGCATTCCCTTGACACGTTAACCAATGCTTGTGAAGACGCAATTATTAATGGTCGGTTGAAAGTGTCAAAGGTACTTTTGCCATGGCGTTAACTAAATATTAGCCAAATAAAAACAGCTGCGACTAATTTGGGTCACAGCTGTTTTTAGATTATATGTGAGTGTATTTTAAGGCTTTAAATAACTGGTGCGACAGCTTCTAGCCGTTTTGCTTTGCGCCCTACTTCAAATAACCTCGCCAAATCCAGCCACCATGGTTGCCGGTTGTACTCTTGACATGGTAATAAATGGCATAATGACCGGTATTCTTCTTGTATAACTTCTCATGAGCATCAGTTCGCCAAGTAACGTTTGGCAAATCGGCGTTATAGCCGTAACGGATACCCAAATGTTTAGAATAACGAGCACCTTTGGTCGTTTTGTAATAATGTCTGCCCATGGGCTTTCGCCAAATTAATTTGACGGACTTAGAGCGGGATGCTGAATATTGCTTACCGGCAGATGGGCCAGGAACCATGACGACTTGGGCCTTTTTTGATGAGTTAGTTGACGTAGACGTTGCTGACGAACTTGAGCTACTCGATGAACTAGCTGCCGATGAAATTGCCGAATTAGTTGCTGTCGAAGTGGTTACCGTGCCCGAATTCAAATAATAATCATTGTTCAACTGACTCACGTCGAGGTTTTGGGCAATATTTGGGAACCGATAATCCGACGCCCATTGCCAAGCGTTGGCGTTTGGATATTTGGAGCCGGCCGGCTGATTGGGATAATCTGCGATCCAACCGGCATTTGATGCGTTGGTGTCAACGTGGACACCTAACCAACTTGCCATGGTGTATAAATCAGTTTTATTATAGCCTGCTTGATTTAATGCTGCGTCAAAGGTAGCGACATTGGCATCGTTGTTTGCTCTAGAAACGCTGGCTAATTCAGATGATTCAAAGTCAGTCACCATAACCACGTTGGTTGAGCTGGTAACGGATTTGACGGCGTTAATGAACGTTTGAGCTTCGGCTTGCGCTTGAGCCGCTGACGTAAAGTGAGCGAAGTGATAAAAATTAATGCTTAAGCCCGCTTGCTGCGCATATTGAACTTGTTGTTGGAGATACGGATTGGTGTAATAGGTACCTTCAGAAGCTTTAATTGTAACAGCTTTAACCCCATTTTGTGCCAGTGTTTGATAATCAGCTGCAGACAAATTCCCCTGCCAACTGGACACATCAACCATATCGGTGTTTGGCAGCGTGCTGGAAGGATTAGTCACGGCATTTGCGGTAATGGAACTACCGAGTAAGATACCCCCCGCAACTAATCCTAAAACAGCCATGCTGGATTTTCGCTTTAAATTCATAATGTTCACCCTCAATTAGTAGAATAGTGAGCTGGGTAAAGCGACTAGAAGTCAAAACATCAGTCTCCGTCAACGAAAATTCTTAGGCTTGGCGTTTTTGTTGACGAGGTTTACGTACCGACTACTACTTTGCTCAGCTGTCCTAAAATATCTTTCACTTGTGATACTAACATGAATAGAGAGTGTTCAAAAGGATTTCTATTTGGATTTATCCTTTTTTCGATCAAGTGAAAAGCTCCAGTAAATTAATAGTAAAATAACGGCCGTAATTGTAATCGTTGTAATATTATTTGGCATCTGGTGGGTACTAACCCGCCAAGCAATGACGATCAAAATAATTTGGAAAAACCAGGAGAGAATCGACTGGCCGGCAAATCTTGTTCTTAAAAATTTCATTGTAACTTCCTCCATTATTCAGGGATATCGCCATTTTCTGGGATATAGTCAATTGAATCAGCAATTCGTTTCGGAATTGGAATTTGTGGATCAACGTGGGGATTGTTCAAATGAATCAAGTTATAGGACTTGCGATACTCTCTGGGCGATAGTCCCATCTCGCTCTTGAAGCGACGCATAAAGACCTTGGGATCATTGAAATAAGAATTGTCGGCAACTTGCTTGATTGGCATTTCGGTTCTGACCAGCAGTAAGGTTGCGACTTCAATTTTGACATGATTTAGGTATTGCAGGGTGGTCATACCAGTACAGCGCTTGAACAGTCTGGTTAAATAATCGGGGTTGAGATGGACCCGATCAGCAATTTCAGCGACTGTTAGCGTGCTGGACATGTTGGCACGAATCCATTCTTTCATATAATTAATTCGAGTACTGTCTTCGCTGTTGGCATCTGGCCGGTTGAAATATGACTTATACAACTGAATTAAAAGAGCAGAAACTAAATAATCACGTTCTTCAATAAATGACAGTTCGTTGTGAATCGATAAAATTTGATGAATTAAAATCGTTGCTTCTTCGTAGTCATTTAATTTGAAATACATTGGTAAAAAGATCTTTCGCTTCTTATTCTTGTTGGCCTTCACCTCGGTGGTCATTTCATCTTCATCCGAGTTAAAAGCATCTTCCTTGTGTTGGGAGAAAAAGTGCAGCCAATAGAAGTCGACATCGTTTTCGGAGTTTTGATAACCATAGAACGTTGTAAATGGCGGCACAATCAAAACTTCATGGGCTTTTAACGTAAATCGCTGATCATTAATTTGTAGATAAATTGGTCCTTTGATGCAGAGAATCAGTTCATAATCACCTTTATGATACATTCTACGGTGCTTCCAAGGCCCATGCGCAATAAATTCACCACCTTTGTAATAAAGTAACGTTTTTTCCAGTGTAAATGTTGAAAATAACATCATAAAGACCCTCCTAGTACCTAGTCGGAAATAGTCACCAAACATACATAAACTGAGAAAATGGCTAAATATCGGAAATGGTTACCAAATATCAAGAAAGTGGTAACCATCGGGTTTCACAAGCAACCAATTAACGCTCTAAAAATCTAACTGGTCGGATTGTATCACCTCTTTTGCTATTATAGACCTTTTTTTCTCTTTTGAAAACGGTTACTATTTTATTTGTAAATAGGAAATGGTTCCTTGGACGGGGAACCGCTGATAGAAAGGAAGTTGAAAATCATGTCAATCATGAGTCCAACCAGAAGCTCGCCTTCTTGAGATGAATTCTCCCAGTTTTATGATTCAGCTATATTTTTTATTTTTAATCGTCAATGTAAGCGGTTAGATAAATTCTATATACTACGGAGGCTTTTATCATGAGTTCAAATGCAAATGTTGATTCAAATACGGCAAGTGCTCAAGCATTACTTGCCAACGATACATTGCCATGGCATCGTAAAATCACTTATGGTTTTACCGATATGTCTGGTAACTTGCTCTACTGTATCATCAGTTCTTACATGCTATACTTCTTTACGAACGTTTTTGGTTTGTCAGTCGGAACGGCCGGGGTTTTACTTTTAATCGGTCGGATCTTTGATGCGATTGGCGCACCTGTCATGGGGATTTTGGTTGACCATACTCACAGTAAATATGGTAAGAGTCGACCATGGTTCCTCTGGATGTCATTACCATTTGCGATCTTTGTTTGGTTACTGTTCACGACACCAGCTTTAAGCGGTACGTTAAAAGTGCTATATGCCGGTGTTATGTACATCCTGGCCGACTTATCCTATACGGCAATGTCAACACCAATTACGTCAGTATTGCCTAACTTGACTTCAGATACTGACGGCCGGATGCAAGCTAACTCGATTCGATTGGTTTTAGGTAACGTTGGTAACTTCTTCGCTGTTACCTTTATCATTCCATTCGCTGGCTTGCTTGGCGGCGGTAACGATCAAAAAGGTTGGTCATTAGCCGTTGGGATTTACTCAATCGTTGCCTTCATTCTTTTAATCGTTGCCTTCTTGGACATGCGTGAAAAGAATATCGAAAACGAAAAAGTTATTACGATTAAAGAAAGTTTAAAAGCAACCAAAGGTAACTGGCCTTGGGTCTTGATCGTTGTTGCTAACTTGGCTTACTGGACTGCCTTTATTGTTCGTAACTCCTCAATGCCTTATTACTTCCAGTACAACATGAGCAGCAAGGCTTTAATTTCATTCTTCAACGGTTTCACTATTATCCAAGTTATTGGGATGGCTTCAGTTCCATTCTTCGTTAAGTTCATGCACAAGTGGGGCACAACCGTCTTCTTCCTATTGATGACAATGGTTGGCCAAGCTTGGGTTGGCTTTGCAGGTTCTAACGTTACTTCAGCATTAATCGGCTGGTGTGTTGCATGTATCGGATCAGGCTCTGCTTGCACGATGTTCTTCGCCATGGTTGGTGACACGGTTGACTTTGGTGAATGGAAGACCGGTGTTCGGGCTAACGGTTTCTTAACAGCCATTGGTGCTTCATTCTGTATCCAAATGGGTTCAGGATTCGGTTCATTTATTGCTTCAATGCTTCTCAAGGGCTTCGGCTTCAACGCTGCTGATAAAGTTCAAAGTGCCGGCAGTCTTTCAGGAATTAGTTTCACATTCGTTTGGGTACCAATTATCATTTACGCAATCAGTTTGGTATTAATGATTGTTTACCGTAAGTGGGAAAATCACGAACCAGTTGTTAAGGCTGACCTTGCAAAGCGCAACGCTGAAGAAGCAAACAAGGCTGAAGCAGCTCAAGCTTAATTGGAATTTAGGACAGCTGCGCAAAGCAGAAACTCTCACATAAGCACCTTGGCCAAAAATCCCAGAACCGGTGATTTTCGCCCAAGGAGACTTATGCTCCAGTTTCTAACCGCTTTGCTCCGCTCACTATCGTAGGACAGCTGCGCAAAGCAGAAAGCTACGTGTAAGCACCTCAGCCAAAAATTCCAAGCCCGGGAATTTCCGTCTGAGGAGACTTACACTCCGCTTTCTAACCGCTTTGCTCCGCTCACTGATTTAGGAGGAAAGAGTACTATGCAAGTTTATACAACGCCAAAATTAAACAAAGTAAAGGTTACTTCAGATTTTTGGAAGCGATACCGGGAACTCGTCGTTAAAGAAGTGCTTCCATATCAATGGAAAGTGATGAACGACGAAGCCGACATCTCAATTTCTGAAGATCCTCAAAACAATGGTCAAGACAAGAATAGTCATGCCATTGCCAACTTAAAGATTGCGGCTGGTCAGATGAAGGGTCATCACTATGGCTTTCCATTCCAAGACACCGACGTTTACAAATGGTTAGAGGCGGCAGCTTATTCGTTTGGCTACCATCCAAACCCAGACCTTAAGAAGATTACGGATAATCTGATTGATTTGATTGCGGACGCCCAAGAAGACGATGGCTACCTGTCAACGTATTTCCAAATTGACGCGCCAGAACGTAAATTCAAGCGTCTGCAACAATCCCATGAACTCTACACGATGGGCCACTACATCGAAGCTGGCGTTGCTTATCACCATGAGACCGGTAACGAAAAGGCCTTGGAGATTGCTAAACGCATGGCTGATTGCATCGACAAGAACTTTGGCCTTGAAGAAGGTAAGATTCATGGTTACGATGGTCACCCAGAAATTGAATTAGCCCTTTCTCGTTTGTACGAAGAAACTGGCGAGAAGCGTTACCTTGATTTAGCTCATTACTTCTTAAACCAACGGGGCCAAGATCCGGCTTTCTTTGAAAAACAAATCAAAGCCGATGGTGATAGCGCTGATCGTGACTTGATTGCTGGAATGCGGGACTTTCCACGTGAGTATTATTTGGCCGCAGAACCAATTAAGGATCAAAAGGTTCCTCATGGTCATGCTGTTCGAGTGGTTTATCTTTGCACAGGAATGGCTTACGTTGCTCGCTACACCGGTGATAAAGACTTGCTGGCAGCCTGTGATCGCTTCTGGAACGACATCGTTAAACGCCAGATGTACATTACTGGCAACATTGGTCAAACCACCACTGGTGAAGCTTTCACCTACGACTACGATTTGCCAAACGATACCGATTATGGTGAAACTTGTGCTTCAGTTGGCATGTCATTCTTTGCTCGGCAAATGTTAAATATTCACGCTAAAGGTGAATATGGTGACGTGCTTGAAAAGGAACTGTTCAACGGTGCTTTAAGTGGGATGGCCCTTGATGGTAAGCACTTCTTCTACGTGAATCCACTAGAAGCCGATCCAAAAGCTTCAAAGGGCAACCCTGGCAAGTCACACGTCTTGACTCACCGGGCTGACTGGTTCGGTTGTGCTTGCTGCCCTGCTAACTTGGCACGGCTGATCGCTTCGGTTGATGAATATCTCTACACGGTTAATGGCGACACCATCTTGTCTCATCAATTCATTTCTAACGAAGCTGAATTTGATGATGGTTTGAAGATCGTTCAAACCAACCACTTCCCATGGAGCGGCGATATTCATTACGAAATTGAAAATCCAAACGATAAGTCCTTCAAGTTAGGCATTCGAATTCCAAGCTGGTCGGCAAACTTCGACTTAGAAGTTAACGGCCAAGCTAAGGATCTGCCAGTTGAAGACGGCTTCATCTACATCGACGTTGACGACAAGTCATTAACGATTGACCTTAAGCTTGACATGGGGGTTAAGTTTATGCGCGCAAGCAACCGGGTCAGCGATGACTTCGACAAGGTTGCTATCCAACGCGGCCCAGTCGTTTACGCCGCCGAAGAAGTCGACAACCAAGCACCGTTGTCCTTATACCAAGTAACGCCAAGTGACCAAGTTGACTATCACTTTGACGAAAAGTTATTGGACGGCGTTGGGGTTGTAAAAGTTGCTGCTCAACGACAAAAGATTGACGACGATAACGCACCGCTTTACGTGGATGCCACTCAGCCAGTTGAAACTGAATCAGCTGATTTGACCTTAGTGCCGTACTATTCATGGGCTAACCGTGAGAATGGTCAAATGAGGGTTTGGTTGAATAAGTAAAGCTGAATGTTAATCAAATATTGTTCGAGGGGGAATCACCAGATCATAAAAATTCTGGTGATTCCCCTTTGTGTGAAAATGGGACCGCTTACCTTTAACAATTGAGTTAATCATTATATTGAGGTAATGGTTATGCTCATGGACAAGCAAAATTCTAAAATCGAAACGAGGTAACTTTATGTTAAGGAAAAAATGGTTTGCTTCGCTGGTGGCAACCGCCGCGCTTAGTATGCTAACGCTGGGAGCTTTTGGTGGGGATGCCTCCGCCGCTACAAATCAGGAGATTACGGTAAACACGGATCAGGCAATTAGAAGTAGTGCTGACCATGTTGCATCAGGTGGTTTATATGCTTTAAAGGATAGTAGTACACCAAGTGCTGATATCTTACAACCGCTTAAGATGAGAATGTTCACGCAAGGACCTTCAGGTGTTCAACAGCTGCCTAATGGCGCGACAACTCCCGCCGGTGGTTTCCCACAGATTGCCTCGACAGCTGATAAGCTTGGGGCTAAAGTGACGATTCGAATGGCCGATATTTTTCGGGCTTGGCCATATAATTTCACTAACTTAAATGATTGGTTGACAAAAGTTGATACGATGGTAAAAGCCAACGTTGATAGTGGTTATAATAAGGATATTTATGGTTATGAGATCTTTAATGAACCAAACGGTAGTTATGAATCGTTTGATCAGTCAAATAATCATCAACCAGCTGATTCTACGGGTAAGTTGACACCAGCAAAATGGGGCAGTTTTTACACCTTGTGGGATAAAACCGTTCAACACATTAAGGCAATCGATCCGAATGCCAAGATTATCGGCCCAAGTCTTTATAAATATGACAACACATGGATGAAGAATTTCTTAACTCACTGCAAAAATACAACAGTTGAAGTTAATGGTAAACAGGTTAGCGTCATGCCTGACGTTATTTCTTGGCATATTGGTGATTATGGCAGCAAAGTTGAAAATGAAGCGAGTCAACTTGAAGCGTTGGAAAGCCAGTTAGGGATAACCCCACGAAAGATTAGCATTAATGAATACGGTGCTCGTGATGAATTAGGCGTTCCGGGAACGATGGTTCATTACATGCAGTCATTTGAAAATATTAAGAATTTGGATTCTGCTTCAATGTCACTCTGGTTTAACACTGGTCGGATGAATAACTTATTAACCGATCAACAAAAACCAAATGGTGGTTATTGGCTTTATAAATGGTATGCCGATATGAGTGGTCAAATGGATGCAACTAGCACCGATAAAACACCGACGGATACATTAGCGAGTGTGGCAAGTACGACTACTGATAAGAGTAAGACTTCAGTTCTATTTGGTGGAAAAGATGGCGACACCACTGTTAACGTTAATGGCTTAGATACTGCCAAGTATGCTAATGGCGCCAAGATAGAAGTAGATTCGACGGACTGGGACGGCGTTGATACTGCTGTTAGTCCTAAAACAATGTTAACTGGAACCGTTAAAGTTAATAATGGCTCAATTTCGGTTCCAGTTAAGGGGATGAAAGCATCCTCGGGTTATCAATTAACTGTCCAACCTGCAGATAGTCCGGTAACTTCTGATAATTTGAACGACATTAAAGCATCTGACAGTGATCCAATTCGAGTCGAAGCTGAGGATAGTCAGTTATTAGGTGGTGTTAAATCGACAGTCGGAAGTTATGCATCTGCCCGTGGGTATGTTAACCATGTTAAATCTAGCGGTCAGGGTGTTAAGTTCACAGTCAATGCACCAAAAGATGGTCAGTATAGTTTAGAGATTGGCTATGGTCGGGGTGATAAAGCCTCAACAACAGCTACCGAATCACTTAATGTAAATGGAACGGATTTACAAGATGTCACTTATCAAGCAATTCCTGACGGTATCAGTGCAACTTCCAATGTAACGGGAACGCGGAAAACACTTCAATACGGTAGTAATGTGACCTTGAAGAAGGGTACCAATACGGTAACGCTGATGTATAAGAGTGGGGACGTTCAATTGGATTACATTCAATTAACCCCGATTGCGACAACGCCAACTACAGATAATAACAACTCGCAAACAACTGATACTGCAACTGGACAGATTACTGGAACAACTCAAAATGCATCATCCAGCTCAAGTTCAGCAACTGTGACGTCAAATTCAAGTTCGACGACAACTTCCTCAAGTTCAAGTACAACGACACAGCCCGCTAAGGCTGAAACCAATAACAGCTCTAAAGCAACAACTAAGAGCTTCAAGGTTTATGCCAAGAAGACTTTGTACCGTTACAAGAGCGCTAACTTCACTAAGAACAACCGCGTAAAGAAGTATGTGGTTAAAAGCCGCACGACTGCGTCAACTTTCACGGTTGTCGGTAAAGCTAAATCAGCTAATGGTGTTGCCCGTTACAAACTAAGCGATGGCACTTACATCACCGCTAATAAGCAGTACGTGGCTAACTTATACTGGCAGACCAAGCACAGTAAAGTATATGCACTTAACAAGACTGGCTTGTATGAATACAAGAGTGCTACCTTATCCAAGAAGAACCAAGTGAAGCATGTGAAGAAGGGCCAAACATTACGCGTCAAGAAAATTGTGAAGCACGGTTCGACCACTCGTTTCCAATTAACGAATGGTAACTATATCACAGCTAATAAACAATTGACTTCTCTGACAAGGTTCTAATGGTTCCTATTTTAGGGAGGTGAGGAGGCCAGAAAAAACATCATTTCACTAATTATTCATAAAAATGTTTTGCGTTATTTTTGAGATAATGCGTTGCGAAAATCCATTCGCAAAAAATGATTGAGCTGGAAATTGTTCTGGCTCGATTATTTTTTGTAAAACTTTTAGAAAAATTAAATAAAACAAACTTGTATTTTACTAAAGTAAGCGTTATTCTGAAACCGTTAAAGCGCTTACAAATTGAATTGAATGAGGTGAACTTTAGTTGAAACGAAAACTATTTAATGAACAAATTAAAGATAATCCCTTACGTAGCAAAGCCGACGTTAAGGCCGCTTTAGTTGATATATTAACGCCAGCAATGGCCGTCTTAAGCCAGCAAAAACGCAAAGGCCGCTTTCGGATGAGTGATAGCGGCGCGGTTTATATCCAAGATAAAACCGAAGTAGAGGGCTTCATGCGCCTACTTTGGGGGTTAGGCCCCTTCTTCGCTGATAAGAAGCGCATCTATGAACAACCCCAGTGGTACGAATTAACGACTCAAGGGATTCTAGCTGGTACCGATCCGCAGTCCCCTGATTATTGGGGTGGTGATCTCGGCGATTATGATCAGGTCTTCGTTGAAATGGGGGCATTGACCGCCTTTCTATATGAAACCAAGGCAACCTTCTGGGATAACTTGTCCGTGCCAAAGCAAAAGACCATCGTTAAGTGGATGGACCAGGTTAATCATAAAGTCATTCCTAAGACGAACTGGCTGTTTTTTAGAGCCATGGTTAATCAATTCATCACGGATTCTGGTTACATGGATAACTCGGAATTAATTGATGAAGATTACGCAATTACCAATAAGCAATACTTAGGTCATGGCTGGTCCTATGATGGTTATGTCAATCAGATTGATAATTACATTCCATTTGCTTATCAGTTCTTTACCATTTTGACAGTTGGCCTTGCTCACACGGATAATGAACAGTCAAAGTTATTGAAAGAACGTGCTAAAGCCTTTGTCCCGAGCTATGCTAATTGGTTTGCGGCCGATGGAGCTGCTTTGCCATATGGCCGAAGTCTTGACTACCGCTTTGCCCAAGCTGCCTTTTGGGCGGCCTGTGCCTATGCGCACGTTGACCTGCCGGATGACTATACCATTGGCGACATTAAGCATTTGCTGTTGAATAACTTACGTTGGTGGTTTAAGCAAAACATTTTCCAAAGCGATGGGCTAATTCCAATTGGCTATTCTTATCCAAACATGAACTTTGCGGAAGGCTATAACGGACCGGCTTCGGCATACTGGGCACTTAAAACCTTTATCTTCTTCGCCCTCCCAGATGATGATCCGTTCTGGACAACTAAAGAAAACGATGACTTCAAGTTTGAAGCCCTAAAGAAGCAACCAGAGCCAAGAATGCTCATCGCGCATAGTCAAAACGGCTTAGAAGTTCAAGCGTTTACAGCTGGTCAGCATTCTCATGAACATGCTCACGGTGAAGATAAGTATGAAAAGTATGTTTACTCGACGACTTTTGGCTTCAGTACCGCTAAAGCCAGAACGCTGCTTAAACAAGGTGCTTTTGACAATACTTTGGCGGTTTCTGAAAGCGAAAACTTTTGGCGGACGGCCTTTAAATACGAAGACTATGCCATTCATGATGACTATGTATACTCCGATTGGAAGCCATGGGATGACGTTGAGATTAAGAACTACGTTGTCCCGGCAATGCCTTGGCATGTTCGGGTTCACCAAATTAATACCAAGCGGACGCTACATCTGGCCGAAGGGAGCTTCGCGGCACCAGACTACGGCCTGGAGAATCAAAAAGAAATGCCAAGCAGCGCGGCTAATGCAATCTTTTATCGCACTGAAGTCGGGATTACCGGTATCGTTGGCCTATCAAAAGAATTGACGGCTGAATTGTCAGTCCCTGAGCCCAATACCAGCCTGTATTTCCCGAAGACTAAGATTCCAATGCAGACGGGTGTGCTAAAACCAGGTCAATATACATTGGTTTCGCTATACTTGGGTGATCGTGAACTGGAAAGCCTCGATGATAATGGCAACTTAATAATCCCAGATGTCAAATTAAATGGGAATCAGTTGACCATTAGCTTTAATGACCATGAGGTTAAAGCAACGTTCTCAGAATTTTAGTCAGCAATAAATAAAAGGGCCATCGTCAGGACAATTCTGGGGCTGGCCTTTTTATTTACCAAAAATTTGGTTCAAGCTGGGGTAGATTGTTTATTCGCTAGTGAACAAGTGGTAAACTAAAACGGTATCATAGACGATTATAATCAAATACGCGGGGAATTTTTCCAAATACAATATTGAGTTATTAGGGTGATAATATGACAACGATTAAGGACGTAGCGAAGCAAGCTGGCGTTTCCATTTCAACAGTTTCTAGAATCTTAAATTTTGACGATACCTTATCAGTGGGCGATGATACCAGACGACGAGTGTTAGAAGTAGCTGAAAAGCTTCAGTATAAAAAACGCACGAAGCGCGCCCCAAAAGCCGGTAAAGAAATTGCCGTTGTTCAGTGGCATTCTGACAAAGAGGAATTAAACGATCTGTATTATTTGCAGATTCAGTATGGAATTGAAAATCGGGCAGCAACTTTAGGGTCATCGATTGAGCGAATTACTTATGAATCAATTGATAAGAATAAGATGAAAAAATATAGTGGCATCATTGCTGTCGGCAAATATGATAAGACCGAGGTAACTACTTTACAATCATATAAGCTGCCGCTGATTTTTATCGGTGAAAATTATCTAGGCTATGGCTGTGATAGTGTTCGAAGCGATTTTGAAACCCCAGTTATGAAGATTATCGATCGGTTTATTAAGCGGGGGATTCGTGATATTGGCATGATTGCCGGCGAGGAACGGACGACCACCGAAAAACTAGGGGTCAGAGATCCACGGGTGGCAACATTTAACGCTTACTTAAAGCAAAAAGGATTATATAACGATCAGTTTGTTTTTCAAGGTCCCTTTGGCCCAGATTCTGGCTATGAATTGATGAGCAAAGCGATCAAGACGCTGGGTGATCAATTACCCCATGGCTTTATGATCGGGAGTGATTCAATGGCGGTTGGCGTTTTGCGAGCTCTCCAGCAAAATAAAATCGATGTCCCAGATAGAGTGAGCCTGATTAGTTTTAACGACGTGGCGATTGCTAAGTATACGAGCCCGGCCTTGACCACTGTTCACGTCCATACGGAATTAATGGGTGAGCGCGCCATTGAATTGTTGGATCAGCGAATGAAAGACCCTAAGAAAATTCCGGAATTGACGGTGATTGCCACAGAGCTAATGGAGCGGGAGAGTAGTTTATAGCAGCCATATGCTAAGTGGGTCGATTGGAGCGTCATTCAGCTCGGCTGCCAATTTCAATTGCCAACTAATTCTTATCCAGAAGATCTTTTTAACCTTCAAAAACAGTCTTAAAAACAAAATACCAAATGAGCAGGGTTCAAATTCAACTTAGCTGATTAGTTTCTTAAGATAGTACCAAAATTTTTAGGCAAATTATTTAACGAAACTTGTTGGATCGCACTATAATTAATGCTGAGAGGAAAATTAAATCTTTCACAGAATTTGATAAGGAGGCCCTGTTTATGAAGACACTGAAGGGGATTTTGGCAAGAGTTAATGAAAGAAGAGAACTCGATTTGAGTTCATCAAAGGGTAAGTTGAAGAATCGACTATTCTGGAATCAGGTCATTACCAGTAATGAAAAATAATCAAGTAAAATTGAATGGGGCGACTATTTCATGTTGAGATGAAATGGCCGCTTTTTATATAGTAATAAAATGAAGGTAAAATTAAGTATCAATAAGAAGCTTTTACTAAATATCAATTAATTTCTACATAACGAAGGGCATTAACTGTATCAGTTAATTAACTTGAATGCCTGCAAATTTGATTAGTTAACTTTTGATCACGCAAATCTTTTTATTCGTAAAACGCTCATTTATTTTACTAAAATCCATTGACTATTTATCGTAAAATAGTAAACTTAAGATGTTAAAAGAAAGCGGTTACTTCAACCTCAAGTATAAATAAATGGGAGGATTAATAATGGAGAAAGGTCTATTATATCCAGTTACCAATGCGTATCGGGAAGATCAAAAGTTAGATGGTTTATGGGATTTTAAGTTTGATCCAGCGTCTGAAGGTGAGCAAAACGGCTGGGCCAAGGGATTAGCTGATCCAATCGAGATGCCGGTTCCAGCTAGCTTTAATGATTTCTTTACGGACAAGGATGCCCGCGAATACACGGGAGACTTTTGGTACTTAAAGAAAGTGTTCATCCCTCAGCATTTTGCTGGTAAAAAAGTTGAATTGCGATTTGGGGCGGCAACTCATCGCGCGGTCGTATATGTGAATGGCCAAAAAATTCGCTCGCACGAAGGTGGCTTCCTGCCATTTACTGCTGATGTTACGGCTGCGGTAAACTTGGGTGAAGAAAATATCATTGCGGTTAAAATCAACAATGAATTACACCGCGATGCGCTACCTGCTGGTGATACCGTTACTTTGAAAAACGGCAAGCGGATGGTTAAGCCCTTCTTTGACTTTTATAATTATTCTGGCCTGAACCGGAGCGTGCATCTGTTGGCGATTCCCCAAGGCAATATCTATGACTACTCAACCAGCTATGAAGTGAGTGATGATCAAGCAACCGTTCATTACCAAGTGGCAGCTGATTCGGATGCTGACATTAAAGTTAGCTTAGCTGACGAGGATGGCGTTGTCGTTGCGGCTGCGACCGGTCAAAAAGGCGAACTAGTTGTAAAGAACCCCACCCTTTGGCAAGTTCGCGATGCCTATTTGTATACAATTCGGATTCAACTTGTTAAGAATGATAAAGTTCTCGATGAGTATGCCGATAAAATTGGTTTGCGAACCATTGAAATTAAGGGACATCAGATTTTGGTAAACCACAAACCAATCTATTTGAAGGGCTTTGGCCGTCACGAAGATAGCATTTATGCTGGGCGGGCTTTTGACTTGAACGTTGAACGCCGAGACGTGAACCTTCTCAAATGGATTGGCGCCAATTCCTTTAGAAGTTCGCATTATCCATATGACGAGCAAGTCTACAAGTTGGCAGATCGTGAAGGCATCTTAATTACCGATGAAGTACCGGCAGTTGGATTTAAGATGGCCGCCGCAAGCTTCTTGGGCGGGCTTGATCAGTCGTTCTTTGATGGTGATTGGATCGATGAGCTTTACAAGAAACATATTGATCAAGTTAAAGATATGATCAAGCGAGATAAGAATCACCCAAGTGTCTTGGCTTGGAGTTTGTGTAATGAGCCGGATACGTCGACAGAATCGGCCGTACCATACTTCACTAAGCTGTTCAACGACAGTGCGGACTTAGATCCGCAAAAACGGCCCCGGACGTTCACCCTGAATGAAGATGATACCTTTGAAACGTCTAAGTGTTTGAAGTTCCCAGACTTTTATCTGCTGAATCGGTATCCCGGCTGGTACCACAAGTGGGGGTATGAAATCTCTGATGGTGAAGCTGGCTTGCGGGCTGAGTTGGATGAGTGGCAGAATTCCGACATTGATAAGCCGATCGTCTTCTCTGAGTATGGTGCGGACACTGAACCGGGGTTGCACAAATTACCGTCTATTATGTGGAGCGAAGAGTATCAGATCGAACTCTTAGAAATGTTCAACCGGGTCTTTGACGACTACGACTTTATTCGCGGCGAGCAGCCTTGGAATTTAGCTGACTTTCAGACGGTTGAAGGTAATATGCGGGTTAATGGTAATAAGAAGGGGATTTTCACCCGTGATCGTCAACCAAAAGCGGCGGCCTTCTATCTGCGAAAGCGTTGGAACAGTTTACCATTGGATTATAAGGCAAACTGAGCGGAGCCAAGTGCCTCGAAACGATCAATCGGCTGAGGGGCACATGGGACCAATCTATAATTAATCATATAACTAAATTAAAATAAGCAGGAGTGACCATGTGAATTTGCATTGGTCACTGCTTTTATCAAGTGTAAAGGGAGGCAACACAGATGAATAACACAAGCTTTGTCATTGATGGTGACCAGCTGGATTTGAGTGCTGGGGACGCCAACACTTTCAAGGGATTTGGCTACCTTAGTTGTAATAATTCATCCCGTTTGTTACTGGATTATAAATGGGAACACGAAGATAGCTATCGTCAGATTCTCCAGATTTTATTTGGCGGCAAACACCCGTTAATGCGGATGATTAAGTTAGAAATGGGTGATGATGGCAATACATCATCGGGAACCGAACCGGCAACAATTCGCCATCAAGGAGAAGCGGCTAACGTCCAGCGTGGTGCTGGGTTTCAATTGGTTGCCGATGCAAAAGAAGTTCAACCGAATCTTAAATCCGCGCTTCTTCGTTGGGGCGAACCTGGCTTTTTGCGACAGGCATGTGCCAACGTGAAAACCGACGATCCGGATCAGAACGTGCCAGAATCTGCTTTTGAACCCATGTATCAGTGGTATAAACAGACAATCATTGCGGCCTATCAGCAATATGGCTACTTGATTGACTACGTTGACCCGGATCGAAACGAAACCAAACATCCAATGGTTAAGTGGATTAAATGGTTCGCAAACCGATTGCGTCATGACCAAACTGAGTTTCCAGAAGGGTTTCCGGTGAGCGCTTATCAGCAAATTAAACTGATTGCCGCTGATCAAAACTATGAAACTGACTTCGGCGACATGATGGTGGCTGATCCAGAACTGAGAAAACAAGTTGCCGCAGTGGGCTTCCATTACAATACGAATGACGGCGCTCAACAACCCTTCACGCAGCTGGCTGATCAATATCACCATGAAGTCTGGTACAGCGAAGGTATTGCGCCAATGACCTTTGGCAAATATC
Source organism: Lentilactobacillus fungorum (assembly GCF_016860605.1). Taxonomy (GTDB): domain Bacteria; phylum Bacillota; class Bacilli; order Lactobacillales; family Lactobacillaceae; genus Lentilactobacillus; species Lentilactobacillus fungorum. The sequence goes on along the minus strand of NZ_BNJR01000014.1, from coordinate 150,371 downwards.
GAGTGAAGGCATCAAACGGTGACGGCATTGGCGGCGTTCAGAGCGGCCTGGATGTGGCTAACAGGCTCATCAAAAGTTACGTAAAATCGAGGCGAAGTTTTTATATTTTTCAACCGGCCGTTTCGGCTTATTATCCCGGTGTCAATTATAGCCATAAAGAATTGATTGCGGCCAGTCGACCGTGGTCTGGTCATTTTGAGGTTGATAACGTTGGGTTACAGTGTATGAAACATTTTAGCGACTTTGCCAAAGCCGGTTGGGCAGATGAGAATGCTTGGCGCTACTTGACTAAGGCCTGCGATAGTGGTGTCGGCGGAACCGAAAATTTAGATCATCACCGCGATGCCCCCAGCTATCTCACGCTAATGGCACCTGATAAGCACGACTTTTCAACGGTGATGGTCAATGATAGTGCGCAGGCGAGAACTTATCACATCGAAATCACGCACTTAGCGGCAGATGCAAACCCAAAGCTGTTTATTTGGCAAAGCGTTGGTCCTCATCAACCTAACGAAGATTATGATCAACATTTGAAGCAACTTAGAGAAACGATTATGCCGGTTGATGGTCAAGCAGATATTGTGGTTAATCCCCATTCAATAGTGACGGTAACCACGCTGGATCTGCAAAATGATGATGAAGTCGCTTATCGTCGGCTGGTTAGTCGCCATGATGATTACACGCTGGGAATTAATAACCACTCAGGCGTTTTATATGACGATGACTTTTCGTATGGAAAGTATCCGAACAATTACTTAGCGTCTCGCGGTAATACGCCCCGCTACACTACTGATCAAGGGGGTGCCTTTGAGGTGGTCAGCCAAGAGGGTTATCAGGTCTTGCAACAGATGATTACAGAAGACGAGCGAGCGCTGGATTGGGAATATTCATTTGCGCCTAATTTGACGATTGGTGATGATAAGTGGACGGATTATTCGGTGATGACCACGATAAAATTTGATAACCAGACCCAACAAAATTCGCCAGCCGGAAACTATTTTGGAATTGGTTTGCGGGAATTGACGGATGTCAAGGGCCACCTTGAAAGCGCACCGTATGTGTTTAAATTGTTTAGTGACGGTCTCTGCCAGTTAATCAAGGATGATCAGGTAGTTTCACTAACTCATGTTGATAACTTGGATCTGAACAAGCCGCATCAAATTGTGTTTAAGGCGGTTGGTAATACCTTGCGGGCAGTGGTTGATAGTCAAACTGTCTTTGATTTTGTAGATACGAATAATCCGAAATTCAGTGGTCGGGTCAAACTTGGATGCGGCTATTATCATACTCAAATTGAACATTTGACGATCAAAAAGGCTGAAGAAAAGAGTCCGGTTGTATCGAAACGACTTGATGACTTAGACGATGCGATTTCGTATAGTGGTCAATGGAACCATGTTTGCGGTTTGGGTAATACTAAATGGAATCGGACCCTTTCGTATGGGACAGCGAGCGATGACAAAACAACGAAGCTAGCATTTAAATTCGCCGGGGTTGGGTTCTCGTTAATTGGCAAACAAGAAGCAGCCAGCCAATTGCAAATCGCTGTCGATGGTCGAGTGCTTGATTGGAACCGCCAACCGCAAACGGCGGCTGATCGAACCGAGAACGTGGTGATTTCTGGATTGACGAACGGTGAACACCAAGTGGAGCTCACGGTTATTGGCGGGACTTATACGCTGGATGCGGTTGAATGGCTGGCGTGATTAGATTGACTGGTTGTTATGACAAACCAAAGTAACCAGTTCAGAACGATCATCTCAACGCTTAGGATGAGCTAAAAGAAAAAGCCTGTAAAATCAGCACTTGCGAATCATTTGAAATTTAGAATTTCAATTCTAGCTTTCAGATGATTGCTCGTATAGTTGCTGATCTTACAGGCTTTTTTGGTGCTGACTATTTTCTAAGGATGATCATTTCAGCATTCCCCACACTAGACGGCACGCCATTCGTGAAGACAATCGCTCCAATTTGATATCCTGAAAATTGAGAGGGCTCGATTTTTTGAGGCCTAATGGCGTTTTTAATACTGAAATTGTGACTGGAGGCCTAATTTGTTGTTTGAAAACGCGCTGTTCGATAGTTTAGTTGGAAGTCATGAATCAAGGATAAAAAATAACCACCAGTATTTAAAAACTAGTGGCTTTAGAACGTTATTCAACTCGAATTGTTAATATATCTTTATTATACTGCAAGTATATTGGTTTGTCAACGTTGCCAGCAAATTAGACTCCAGTTTGACTGAGTGGCAGATTCGCCTTAGAATTAGACTAAATAAATCAAGATAAGACGAGGAGGTTTAACCGTTGCCAAGGTATGATGACGTGTTTAATTCAAATGGCTATCAATCGGAAAATTATCGAAGCCTGAGCCAGGCTTATCAGGCAAAAATGACCGATCACTTTAATCGACGGCAGATCAATTATCCGATGAAACAATTGCGATTTGAAGTTGAAACGATTCAATTGACAAGTGTGCTGAGCCAGCAACAGTATCTCGACTTACAAAGCTTTGTCGAAGCGTTCCCCACAACCCAAAAAAGCGGTCCTTCACCGGTGGTTGGCAAGGACGCTTATCAAAGTATCATTCTTTATCACGATTACAAACTGTTTGATAGTACGCAGTACGTGGTCCGCAGCCCACTTGGTTTTGGCTATACAGTTAGTAAATACCTTGCGATTACCAGCATGCCAACGATTGGTCAACCCAACCACGACGTTCAGGTCTCGATTGACATCAACCCCAGCCGATTTTTAAACTCGGTTGATGAGCCAATGGTAAGCCTGCTAATAGAAAGGATTTTACCAATGCTGGTTGCCCCACAGCTTTCAGAAGTTGATTTGACGCTGGACATGCCCTTAATTATGAATAACTTTCGCGTCCAAATGGGTGGTGCACCCGGTACTAAACAGAGGATCAGCCAAGAATTAAATGACCGCCAGGCTTATGAACTGAGTCGAATTGAATACACCAACCCAGAAAGTACGCGCCAGTTGACGGTTTATGATAAGTTCCAGTCATTGCTGGATAACCAATTAGTGGTTGCCGACACGAACGATATTTCTGCGAGGGAAGCTGAATATAGTCACGATCACACGGATCAACTGCGCTTTTTGACACGAATTGAGCTAAAGGTTTCAACGCCAACTGCCGTGATGCGGTACATGAAAAATCACGAGTGGTTGATGAGAGATGTGTCAATTGATTATCGGGATAATAGTGGGATTCCCCGTTTTGATGGGACCGATTATGCAACCAACGGCAAGGACTTCCGGCGCTCCTTCAACCGGATGCTAACGTATCGGTTAAAAGAGGTGCAGCAACGACTCCGGCAACTGCCCTATTTAACAGCGGCAATTTGGCGCAACACATTTGCCTGACTAACGGCTGGCTGATTTGTTGGGTTGGCTCTCAGGATACGTTCGCACCCGTGGTGGCACGTAGGTGGCCATAAATTGTTGAATGGTCGAAAGTGAGTCAGAAAAAATAATCTTTTGGCGATCTTCGGCCGATAAGAAACCAGCAGTCACCATTTGATCAAACATGGTGATAAGGGGCTGGTAGTAGTTATTAACGTTATAAAAGGCGCAGGGATTGGGGTTATCACCTAACCTGGCCCATGAAAATGACTGAATGATTTCTTCTAAAGTCCCGACACCACCGGGCATGGCAATACAACCCGTTGATAATTGCATCATTTTAGCTTTTCTTTCAGACATGTCAGCCACCACAGTTAACGCCGAAAGGGCAGCGAGTTGGGCAGACTCGGCACCGCGGTCGACCAACTGCTTTGGCATGACACCGTGAACCTGGCCACCCTTTGCTAGAATGCGATTCGAGATAACCCCCATCAAGCCGACACCACCGCCACCGTAAATGAGTTCGTAATGATTTTCAATAAACCAATCGGCTAGTTGAATCGCCGCTTGAGTATAGATGGGGTGATTGCCAGTTGAAGCACCGCAATAAACTGCAATTCTTTTCATTTTAAGACCTCCGATAAAAAATACGCGAAACAACGTGGAAATAAGGGTAGGCTTTTGTTTTGCGTAGCCAACTTAAAAACCAGTTAGTTGTATCATATCATGGAAGTCGTAATCTGCGATGGTGCCATTATGAAAATTAATTTGCCACTTACATTTCTGGTTCCATTAAGTCTATACTTGAATTACTTAGCTGACAATATGGGGAAAGGAGATCGAAATTGAAAAAATATATCTTGGCCGATCATGATCCAAAGTGGGACGACTTTGCTAAACAAATTGGCGCGGTTTCGTGGCCAGCTGGCAAATATTTAGCAAATGAGATGCTTGCTCATCGCTTTTTGGAGTGGGAGCGGGTGGTCGTTTTAATGGATGGCGATCAACTAGTCGGCTTTTGTGCGATTGTTAAAGAGGACATCGTCAAAGCATCGGGGTATTCGCCATTTATTGGTTATGTATTTGTGAGTGAAGACTATCGTGGCCACCACCTGAGCCAGCAATTGGTTAAAACTGCCGAAACGTTGTTAATCCAAATTGGTTTTCATAAAGCTTACATTGTGACCAGGCACATTGGGTTGTACGAAAAAGTTGGCTATCGACAAATTGCCACGACAATTGACCAAATGGGGCGAAAAATGCGCCTATTGGAGAAAAAGCTTGATTAGAGTTGGGCTGGATTGTTAAGGCAAGCGTGTGGATTCCTAAGCATTTTGGTTCAAAAATCCAAGCCTGGGATTTCCGGCCAAGTCAACTTACACTCCGACGGCCGTGAAACGCCTAGCCTACTTGGCGCTTGCTAACCGCCTTGCTTCGATCACTGATTTTAGGACAGCTGCGCCAGGCAGAAAGCTACCCGTAAGCACCTCTAACAAAAATTCCAGAACCGGGAATTTCTGTTAGAGGAGACTTACGCTCCGCTTTCTAAGCGCCTGGCTCCGCTCACTTTATAAAGGAGAATTAATTAGATGAAGGAAGAAACAATGCCAAAGTCCTACCGGGTTCTTCTGGGGGCACTATTGATCTTTCTGGTTGGGGCGAACATGCGGACCGCCATTACCGTCGTACCGCCAATTTTAGCGAACATTCAAAATTCGTTTAGTCTACCAGAGTGGTTTTTGGGTAGCTTAACGACGATTCCATTAATTTGTTTTGGCCTTTTATCACCGACTGTCACCTTTTTTATTCGCCATTTCGGTATTTTAATGGTGACAATGGCCGACTTAGTGTTACTAGCTGTCGGCAATTTCGTGCGGGTGTATTCATTTACCGGATTATTAATCGGCACAATCTGTATTGGTTGTGGTATTGCAATGTTAAATGTTTTGGCGCCCACCCTAGTTTCTTATCTGTTTCCGATGCGGATTGGGACTTATACTGGTATGTATGTGTTTGCAATGTCGCTATCCAGCGCCTTGTCGGCAGGCTTTAGTTCGGTGATCAGTCAATGGATTTCATGGCAGGTGATGATGCAATTTATTTCAATTATTCCAATTATCGCCATCATAGTAGCCGTGATGCTAAGTATCAGTCAATCTTCGTCAACGTCAACCAAGCATGCTTATCAAAAGGGCCAAGCACAAACCTCACCGTGGAAGCGGCCGCTGGCTTGGGCTCTGGGTGGTTTTATGGGATTGCAATCATTACTCTTTTATTCAATTTTGACTTGGCTGCCACCCATTTTGATGGCTTCGGGTATTCAACAGAATACGGCTGGCTATTTGCTTGGATTATTGCAAATTACTGCGTTGCCGTTTTCATTTATTATTCCCCGCATTATTAGTGAGGCCAAACGCCAGTCAACAATGGTCCTGACGATTGCGGTGATCTTTTTCGCCGGGTTGGGCAGCCTTTTACTGGCACCGGTGAGTTTCTGGTTTGCGGTTGCGGCTTGCATTTTACTGGGGCTTTCCACCAACATGGCCTTTAGTGAAGCAATGACATTGTTTAACTTAAAAACGCGAAATCCTAACGAAACCGCTGCGGTATCCGGTATGGGCCAGTCGTTTGGTTATTTGTTAGCTGCCGTTGGCCCGATGATTTGCGGCTGGGTTCATGGTGTAGCAGGTAGCTGGGACATTGTAATAATTTTTCTAATTGTCGTCGTTGCTTTAATGACGGGTGTCGGCTTGCTAGTTGATCATGAACGCTATGTTTTTAGTGATTAAGTTAGCGACTGATGCTTTTGATTTGAACTAATTTTATTAAAAATGTTGACATATAATTAGAAGGTCGCTATACTTCTAATCAATCATTAAGTTATTGGTAAAGGAGGTTGTCATCATGAAAAGTCTAAACACATCCGTTCGTATCATTGTGACAATCTCTGCTGACCAAAATTTAGCCTTATTATTAAAGAAGAAGGACCCGACGTTGATCGTCTAGTAGCGCGAAAGCGACACTGACATCAACAAGTTGAGCCCTTATTTTCGTCTTTAATGATGAGGGCTTGATGAACTAGGATCCTAAGACCTCATTCGTTATGAATGGGGTCTTTTTTATATCCTTTGGAGGTGTTGATAAATGAGAACCTGATTGGGTAGTGTTGTGAGGAGTCTTGGGGTTATAGCATTGCGTACATAATAATTGAAAGTGGGTAACGATTATGAAAAAAAGTATGGTTAAAAAAGTTCTTAACATGGCAGCAATTGTAATGACGGCCGGAATTTTTGCGGGTTGTAGTACTGCTAAAACAGCAACGAAGGGCAATCAAACGACCGGAAACACCATTAAAATTGGCGTCAACATGGAATTATCAGGAGCCGCTGCCGGCTATGGAAATTCACAAAAGCAAGGCATTCAAATGGCCGCTGACGAAATCAACCAAAATGGTGGCATTAATGTGAATGGGAAGAAGAAAAAAATTAAGCTGATTATTCGTGATAATAAAACCTCTACCAATACGTCGGCTTCAGTTGCCGCCCAATTGGTTAACAATGATAAGGTTGCCGCTATTGTGGGACCGGCAACGACCAATGCCGGGACTGCTGAAATTCCAAATATCACAAAAGCCGCGGTTCCAAGCGTCAGCCCATCGGCAACTGACCCCAACTATACGCTGCAGAAGAATGGTAAGGTTCAGCCGTATGTCTTTAGGGCTTGCTACCAAAACAATTTCCAAGGAAGCACGGCGGCTAAATTTATGACTAATACGCTAAAAGCAAAGCGGGTAGCAGTTTATGCCGACAATTCCAGTGATTACGGAACGGGTTTGGCTAAAGCCTTTAAGAAAGCATATACCGGTAAAATTGTTGATAGTCAGTTCTTTACGGCAGGCGACAAAGACTTCAATGCCGTCTTGACTTCCTTTAAGTCTAAGAAAATTGATGCGATTTACGCACCGGGTTATTACACCGAACTTGGGTTGATTATTAAACAGGCGCGTCAAGCTGGTATTAACGTTCCGATCGTCGGCAGTGATGGGATGGCCGATCCTAAGCTGGTTCAAATTGCGGGTGACCAGAACGCTTCAAAGATTTATTACACAACGCCATTTTCAACAAGGGTTGCCAAAGATAATCCAACCGCAGTTAAATTTATGAACAAGTATCAGGCCCGTTACCATCAAGAAGCCCCAACTTTTTCAGCACTGGCTTACGATTCAGTTTATATGATCAAACAAGCAATCGAAAATGAAAAGTCGGCGGATTCAGTTAAGATCGCTAAGGGTTTGGCAAAAATCAAAAACTTCGATGGCGTTACTGGCAAGATTACGATGAATAAGAACCATGACCCTGAAAAACCAATTGCAATTGAACAATTGACGGATGGGAAGGTAAGTAACTCGTTTAATATCAAGTAGTATGCGTTAAGTAGTATGCGGAGCCAAGCGGTTAGAAACCGGAGTGTAAGTCTCCTCTACCAATAATCCCCGGGTTTGGGATTATTGGTAGAGGTGCTTACACGCAGGTTTCTGCTTGGCGGAGCATCATTCGGCTCGGCCGCCAGAATCCCCGGGTTGCGGAGCATCATTCGGCTCGGCCGCCAGAATCCCCGGGTTGCGGAGCATCATTCAGCTCGGTCGCCGAAATCCCCGGGTTTGGGATTATTGGTAGAGGTGCTTACACGCAGGTTTCTGCTTGGCGCCAAATAGGCTAGGCGTTTCACGGCCGTCGGAGCATCATTCAGTTCGGCCGCCAGAATCCTCGGGCTTGGGATTATTGGTAGAGGTGCTTACTGGCGCCAAATAGACTAGGTATTTCACGCCCATCCGGGCACCATTGGCCCGCCAGCCAACTTCTCAATTATTAAATCTTTAGTAAAGAAAGTTCAACTTAACTATATTTAAAGTATCATTCGCACCACGAGAGGAGGATAACCATTTTGGACACACTATTTCAGCAAATCATCAACGGCCTTTCACTTGGAAGCATCTATGCGTTACTTGCTCTCGGGTACACCATGGTTTATGGCATCATCAAACTGATTAATTTTGCTCACGGCGATATTTACATGTTAGGGGCTTTTTGGGGATATTACGTCATCAATACCTGGCACTTCAATTTTATTAGTGCCTTATTGTCGGCAATGGTTGTTGGCGCAGCTAGCGGGGTCATCATTGAGTATTTTGCTTACCGGCCGTTGCGGCATTCTCCCCGGATTACAGCGCTAATCACCGCAATTGGCGTCTCGTTTTTCTTGGAAAACGGTATGTCTTACCTGTTTAGTTCCAATACGCGCGATTTCCCCCAGATCATCAAACAGGTTAACTACCATATTGGCGGTGTCTTAATCTCTAACATTCAAGTTCTCATTTTGGTCACTGCCTGTGCGTTGATGGTTCTACTCCAATTGATCATCAAAAAAACTAAAATGGGCCGGGCAATGCGAGCCGTGTCGGTTGACGCGGATGCCGCTGAACTGGTGGGGATTAACATTAATTGGACGATCTCGTTTACTTTTGCACTGGGATCCGCACTTGCTGGAGCTGCTGGGGTCTTGATTGGGCTTTACTACAATTCAATTGATCCACTTATGGGCATGACGCCCGGAATCAAAGCATTTGTGGCCGCAGTCCTTGGTGGGATCGGTTCGGTTCCAGGGGCTTCAGTTGGTGGCTTTCTCATCGGCATTTTGGAAACGTTCGTTCAATCAATTGGCTTGTCGGCATATAAAGACGCTGTGGTGTACTTTGTTTTGATTGTTATTTTACTGATTTTGCCAGCCGGCATCTTTGGCAAGAACGTCAAAGAGAAAGTGTAGGTGATCAAGTTGAAAGCTAATTTCAAATATAACGTGATTTGGTTCTTGATAATGGTTGCCGGTTTTTATTTAATGAACACCTTGATTTTAGTGGGCGTTATCGATTCTTTTATTGAAAACATGTTGGTCACAATTGGGATTAATATTATTTTGGCAACCGGCCTTAATTTGATCATTGGGTTTGCGGGCCAGTTTTCGTTAGGCCACGCTGGGTTTATGGCAATTGGTGCCTATGCGACAGCGATTGTGACTCAGACAAACAGCACGCCAGCCGGCTTTTATATCTCGATTTTAGTTGGGATCGTGGTCGCAATTATTGCCGCCTTGATTGTTGGGATTCCCACGTTGCGGCTACGAGGGGATTACTTGGCCATTGCGACAATGGGAGCCGCAGAAATTATTCGGATTATCATTAATAATTTAAAAATTACCGGCGGGGCGGCAGGGATGTTTAACATTCCTCAATTTGCAGACTGGCCGACGGTGTACATCATGGTTTGTGTGACGACGATTATCATCGTGAACTTCATTCATAGCCGCGCCGGCCGGGCAGTTACCTCGGTTCGCGAAGATGAAATTGCCGCTGAAGCCATGGGCATTAACGTAACTAAATGGAAACTTGCCGCATTTGTACTTGGCGCTTCGACAGCAGCGGTTGCCGGTTCTTTGCATGCGTCTTACTTACAAACCATTGCCCCCAACGACTTTGGCATTATGGAATCCATTTCTATTTTGATTATTGTCGTCCTTGGTGGGGTTGGCAGTATTACCGGAACGTTTGTGGCCGCAGTTGTGCTTGGCGTTTTGGATACGGTTCTGCAGAATTTCGGCACCTTGCGAATGGTCATCTACGCGGTTGCCTTGGTTCTGATTATGATTTTCAAGCCATCTGGCCTATTAGGAACGTGGGAGCTCTCCATTAAGCAATTATGGCGGCGGCCAAAGCGAAAGGAGCGGGTTGAATCATGAATAAACTGTTGCAGGTGACGCATTTGGTTAAAAACTTTGGTGGTTTGAATGCCGTTGCCGACGTGTCAATGCATTTGGATAATAACGAGTTAGTTGCTTTAATTGGTCCTAACGGTGCGGGGAAAACGACCTTATTCAACCTGTTAACCGGCGTGATTCCAGCAACATCCGGGTCGATTGTTTTGAGCGGTGACCATGGAACCTATCCATTAAATGGTAAGCGGGCATATAAAATTGCCGACATGGGACTCTCACGAACTTTTCAAAACATTCGCTTGTTCAAGAACTTATCCGTTTTAGATAATGTCTTGATTGCAATGACGAGTAAATTTAAGGAAGGTTTTATCCCCACGATTTTTCGGTTTCCCAGTTATTACAAAACTGAACAGCAGTTGGTCGAAGAAGCTCAGAAGCTATTAGCCATTTTTGAATTAGAGAAAGACACTGACGTGTTAGCCAAAAACTTACCATACGGCACGCAACGGCGGCTGGAAATTGTTCGGGCGTTGGCGACTAAGCCGCAAATCTTATTTTTAGATGAACCAGCAGCTGGGATGAATCCTGAAGAAACGGCTAATCTGACCGAACTCATTTTAAAAGTTCAACACCAATTTCATATCACCATTCTCTTGATTGAACATGATATGTCATTGGTGATGAGCTTGGCCCAACGGATCTATGTCCTGGATCACGGATCCCTGTTAGCGCAAGGAACGCCTGATGAGATTAAAACTAATCCGGCTGTTATTAAGGCATATCTAGGAGAGGAGGCATGATTGTGTTATTACAAGTCGATAACCTGGTTGTCAATTATGGCGTCATTAATGCCGTTAAGGGCGTTAGCTTTAAGATTAATCAGGGTGAAATTGTCTCCCTAATTGGGGCAAATGGCGCCGGCAAGACAACCATTTTGAAAACCATTTCCGGTTTGCTAAAACCACAAAGTGGCAAAATTATTTATCAAAATAAGGAGATTCAATCGCAAAAAGCGCCGAAAGTCGTTGCTGAAGGTATCTCGCAAGTGCCAGAAGGCCGCCACGTTTTTTCAGGCTTATCCGTCATGGAAAACTTACAAATGGGATCTTTCTTGGAACGTGATCGCAACCAAATCAAGCAACGGTTTGCGGAAGTTTTCGATCGGTTTCCGATTCTGAAGCAACGCAAGCATCAAGATGCCGCCACGCTTTCTGGTGGTGAACAGCAAATGCTCGCGATGGGGCGGGCCTTAATGGCCAACCCGAAGCTGATTTTGCTGGATGAGCCGTCAATGGGGTTAGCACCAATTTTTATTAACGAAATCTTTGATATCATCAAAGAGATTAATCAACAAGGAACAACTGTCTTGTTAATCGAACAAAACGCCAAAAAGGCATTATCGATTGCCGATCGCGGTTATGTTCTGGCAACCGGCAGTGTTCAAATGAGCGGCACTGGTGAGGAATTGCTGGCAAACCGGGAAGTTCAAAAAGCATATTTGGGAGGGTAATCAATGAGTGTAAGAGATTTCATGTCCACAACCGTCTTAACCGTCCCGCCCGAAACTAAGGTTAGCGTCGCGGTTAACATGATGCGGGAAAACCACATTCACCGTTTGCCAGTCATTGACGACGGTCAATTAATTGGCTTGGTGACTCAAGGAACGATTCAGGCCGCTTCACCATCAAAGGCGACGAGCTTATCAATATATGAATATAACTACTTATTAACTAAAATGACGGTTAAAGACGTCATGGAAACAACGGTTCACACGATTGAGGCCGATGACTTCTTGGAAGACGCAATTTATGAGATGCGTAAATATCAAATTGGCGTCTTGCCGGTGATGAATAAAGGAGCGGTTATTGGCATTATTACCAATAATGATATCTTGGACGCGTTCTTGGACGTAACTGACTATAACGAAGAGGGCACGGTCGTTCAGGTATTTATCAAAAATGATCGGCCGGGCGTGATCTTTGATATTGGCAAGGTGATGGCCGAAAATAAGCTAAATATTCAAACCTTAATGGTGACGCATCAAGGAACTACGAAAGTCGTTGAAATTCACGTTGATAAGGAAGTTGGCTTCTCAGTCGCTTCTAGACTAAGCGAGGCTGGCTTTGACGCTAAAGAAGCTGAACATTATAAAAAAGTGGATTAGGGAAATGAAAAAGGCTGACCAACATTCAAAGCGGATGGGTCAGCTCTTTTTATTCAATGATCTTGCGTTCAAAGATGTGATGGTTCTGGCAAGTGTTGCTTCATGGCCGCCCAAGATTGCAACCCAACCGTTCCTAGAATTAACCCGCCACCAATCGTTTCCGGCAAGCCAAAGCTGATCCCTAAGAAAATAATGGAGAGAATGGTGGCCGAAAGGGGTTCAAACGAACCTAAAACGCTGGCAACGGTCGGTCGAATATAGCTCAAACTTTGCAGGTAGAATAAATAGGCAAACATCGTCCCAAAAATGACGACAAAGCTAACGCCACCATAGGTCTGCCAAGAAAATGCCGGCATACGATCCCAAATGCGATAAAAGCAGCTAAACGAGGCACCACCAATGAGCATTGACCAACCAACAACCGGAATTGAGCCATAAGTCCGCAATAGTTTGTCAGGCAATAAGGTGTAGATACTTGCAGTAATAGCCGTGGCAAGTCCCCACAAAAGACCACGGATGGGAATCGCTAGCGTGGTTAAATGACCATGAGTAACTAACAAGATGGTTCCGGTTAAGGCCATGATGAGCGAAAAAACGTCGATTCGCCGTGGCGGGCGATGCGTCTTTACGACTAGATAAAGAATAATTACGGCGGGCGATAGGAACTGGAGAATCGTCGCCGTTGCGGCGTTGCCATATTCAATCGCTTTAAAATATGTATATTGGGAAGCGGCCATACCAGCAAAGCTAAAGAAGATGAGCTTGACGGCATCGTTAAAGTGATGCCAAATAACCAAATTAGCTTTGGCATTAGTCACTAAGCCAAATAACACCAATAAAATGCCAGAAACCAGCATTCGAACCGAGACCAGCCAGTTGGCCCCGACATTTTCGCTTGTAAATAAGAATTGGGCAGTCGTTCCAGAAATCCCCCACAGCAGTGGGCCAAGAATCGCTAAGCCAATTCCCTTGATCTTATTATTGTGCACGGTTATGTCCTCCAAAAGGGTATTGCAATAATTATATAACAAATCAGGCTAGTATAAAGCCGATAACTGGGTGGTTAGTTGAATATTTTCAGAGCGACCATTAAGTGACAATCAAAATAACCATTTGTTGGTTAAAACTTTTGAATAACGCGCCAAAATGCGTTAGAGTAAGATAACTTTTCAGCCAGAAATGTGTGAGGAGGGATGCTAATGTTTGATGAAATTGGTCAAATTATTTTTGATAATGAGATTGTTGCCAGTGCCAGTGACTTTAATATGGGCATTGAAGTAGAAACAATTCGAGTGGATTCAGCGGGGAGGTTGACTAAGCAACCTTACCCTAAAGCGCTTGGTAACCAGCGAAAGAATCATTTTATTAAAACGGACGTCTATCAGGTTCAAAGCGAAATTATTACGCCGACTGCTAGAAAATCGTTTGATGCAATGCATTATTTGATGGCACTCAATGATACGTTGCGAAATGCCTTGGAACCCAATGAGCTGCTGTGGCCGCTGAGTATGCCGCCAATCTTGCCGCAAGACAAAACGAACATCTCGATTGCTAACGTTGAACCCAAGCAGCGGGCGTATTATGAAAAGTGGATCAAAACCAGAAGTGATACTCAAGGACTACCGGTTGGGGTCCATCTCAATGTCAGTGTCAATGACGGCGTGTTGCGGACGGTCTGGGAAGCCCAGCGGGAGCAATATCAGTCCTATGCTGATTTTGTGAATGATATTTACATTAAGCTCGCTCAGGGCTTTACCTACTATCGATGGTTGATTACATACCTTTTTGGCAACAGCCCAATTGCTGAAAGAAATTATTTTAAACCGGATGAGGACCAGCCTAGCCATGAGGTCAGAAGTATTCGATCCTCGCATTATGGTTTACTTCGGATGTTCCTCATAATTACCGATCAGTGCGCGAATACGTCGATAACGTTGAAGAAAACATTAAAGCCGGCCGCTTGTTCAGTGAAGCGGAGTATCATACCAGCGTTCGGTTAAAATCCATGACTGGCAATCTTACTCACATGATTAACGGCGGCACTGACTACATTGAACTGCGGATGCTGGATCTTGACCCAACCACCGCACTAGGTGTGCGAACATCAGCAGTGCGCTTCTTTAGAATCTTATTGAGCTACTTTATGATGACCCCAATGATGACGACGCCAGATAAAATCAACTTAAAGTTGGATCAGGGACGGGCAATGAACGAGGTGGTTGCGCTGGAAAATCCGACTCAGCAGACAATTTATCACCATGAAGCCCAGAATTTCTTGGATCAATTGCAATTATTTGGCGCGACTATTCAGTGGGGGCCGGAATATCAAGAAATCTTGGATACCATGCAGGATCGCTTGGATAATCCAAGGTTGACCCCAGCAGCTACCTTGATGGATCACGAAGTTGACGGCTCATTAATGTCATATGGTTTATCAATGGCAAACCGCTATCAAAATCGGGCACATGAAAATCCACATCCATTTACCGGTTTTCAAGAACAGCCGGATATGAATGCCGATGAATTACGCCAGCGACTATTTGGCGTGATGGGCAAGCCGGATAATTATCAAAAGAAATCGGAGTAGTTAGCATAATTGGTGTCTTTCAAAGGATAGTGATTTTATGAAATCAATAAACGCAACTCATTTAATTCCTGATTTAATTAATTCAAAGGTAGGATTAGAGGTCGAAACCCATCGAATTAATGAGCACGGCGAATTAAGCCGCAACGATTACCCCAAGGGCCTCTTAGATGAAAAACAACATCACTTTATTAAGAATGATTTTTTGGAAACGCAGTCTGAACTGATTACCCCACCAACCACCACGACAACCCAGGCATTAAAATACTTAGGCGCTTACCACCAGGCTCTAAGAGGGACGCTAGCGAGTAGTGAGTACCTTTGGCCTTATAGCATGCCGCCGATGTTACTAGCTGATCATTCAGACATTGTGATCGCTAAAACCGACCGTGACAATTATCAGTACCGAAAACGGGTTGCCCAGCTGCGAAAAATTTCGCGGACCGCTGAGACTGGCGTTCACGTCAACGTTGGCCTAACCGATGCGGCCTTAGCTGACTTGGGCATTGCTAACGACAAAGCAGCAATTGACGCCGCGTACCTTCAGGCGGCAGTTGGTTTGATGCGATACCGGTGGCTGTTAACTTACCTATTTGGCGCAACGCCACAAGCTTTTAGCCATTACTTTGCTGAAGACACGGACACGCCTGGCCAGCCAGTTAGGTCACTGCGCAACTCCCATTTTGGCTTTGGCAATGGCTTTTTAGCGAGCTATCAAAGTGTTGCCGACTACGTTGATCAAATTATCACGGCCGTAAAAAACGGCCAATTGATTGCCGAACGCGAATACTATGGCAGTGTTCGCCTGAAACGCAGTCCGGAAATTCGTGATCTGTTAAGTCAGGGAATTGATTACATCGAATACCGCACTTTTGACCTCAACCCATTTGAACCCTATGGCATTTCCAGTGATGCCATTAATTTGATTCGGCTGATGTTTGCATACTTTGTGGCTGAGCAGCCCTTTGACTTGGGATCGGCAGACAAAGCGATTGCGACCGCGGAGAAGATGAATGAAACGACGGCTTTGGAGTTGCCCCAGACAACGATGCAGTACCATGACAAAGCATGGGATTTCATCGATCGTTTGCAGCAATTTAGTGCTGATATCCTCGTGCCATTCTCTGCCCAGCGCCTGTGCTTCGCCTTAAAAGAACAAATTGATAACCCGGCATTAACGCCAAGCGCTCGGCTGGCACGCTGGTCGCATGGGAGTATGGATACGCTTTTCAAATTACTGATGACTTTTTCAAAGGGGTATCAGGATGATTTGATTCATAATCCAACGATTGGGTTTGAGAAGTTAACGCCAACTGAGCAGCAGGCGATTTTGGAGAAGCTGCGGCAGGGGACGAATGTGGAGATTAATTAGACAAAGTTAATGAGATGGTACTCGCCTATGCAGTTAGCTTGCAAGACGCTAACTGTACTTAATTCAATTTAAAAAATGGAACTAAGAAAAAATTATTTCTCAGTTCCATTTTATTTTGAAGCCTAATTCACCTTTACATAACATTGAAAGTCAAACTAGATTTTCCAAGTGGTTAAGCTTACTTCAAAAAATACTGCGCACTATTCAACGGTAGTGCCACGTGATCACGAACAAAGACTTCCGCGTAATGGGACTTAGACGTATATCGTTGCAGTAGTGCTTGCCGGTACTTGCCGTTAATCTTAATTTTCTTTAACTTAAAGTCGCCAATCGAGAACGTTTTAGGACCAATGCGATACCAGCCCTTCTTTAGCTTGGCCACTCGTAAGTTAGCGCCAGCAAAATCTGAATGAGAAGCGTTTGAGCCGTAGCTGATTGAATGAGTTGTAAATTTAACGTAGGTGCGGTCGTTCCGTTTAACCGACGACAAATTTTGATACCAAGCGCCGCGCATCTTAGCCGGCACAGTTGCGCTGGCTTGGGTGTTGGTGATTGGCAATAACGCAAACGCCATAGAAGCGGTTGAAGCGATTGTGATGACTTTTGTCTTGATCATAGTTACCCCCAGAAATTGTCAAATGACATATGATATTGTTATCAAATTATTACTCGTTGAATATATCATAAGGGGCAATGGTAGACAATCTTTTTTTGCTGGGTATCATATTGATACCGACTACTTTAAGCAAAACCAAGCCGAACAAACAATGGAAATAGATGGGCGAACACCAGCGCTGCCAAGGATTTAGGCGGAATCATTACCAATTAGCGTATAAAATCGTTTCCCACCAATTGTGTAATAACTGTAAAAACCGGGACCATCTTCAAAGTTTCTGGTCTGAGGGTCATGGAGGTTAGTGATTCGCAAGCGGTAACGATAATTGCCGGATTTATGAATGTATTTCTGGCCAACGCCCTTAACGCTTGTCTTTGTGTAAAGCCAGCGGGAGTTGCCTTTTAGCTTAGTAGCGGTGATTTTAGCCGCAGCCGTTGGTTTGGTTTTAAAGCCACTTGTTGGGTCAGCAATTGGGCTGCTTGGGTCGTATCGATAATATTCAAGATAGCCATCGGTTGTAATCATCACCTGATTAGTTTGATAGAAGTTATCCTGGGCGCTTGGGACTTTGCCGGCATATAGGTCGCCGCTACTATACGCGAGCCGATAAGCTGGCCGCTTAACTCGAGTAAATCTGGCGGCCGAATAGCTTGTAGTTGGATCTTGTTTGCTAAGATAGTTGCCGGTCTTTAAAATGGGTTTTTCGACAGCATAACTCAAGGACTGAACATTAATGTTAATTTGGTCGAGCTGGCCCTTATTATTTGTCCCGGAACTAGTTGAACTGACAATGGTGTTTTTGGGTAGGGTTAACCGGCGGCTTGTATAGTGCTTGCCGGTTTTGTCACGCACACCAACCTTGATGGTAACGGCTCGGTTGGTTCGGTAATATCGATGAACATTGGCGTTAACGGCCTTGAGATTGATTTTATCAGCATGACTGATCACGGTTGGCGTCAGCAATAAGCCAATCGCAGCAATAATGCCAAGGCAAAATTTTTTCATAGTAGCAGACTCCTCTACACCTTAAAAGGTGGCTTTAGTGTAAGCTAAAAGGCTAGCCCGGTCAAGTATAAGCGGGTTAGCCTTTTAGGAAAATATTGGTACGGAAATGGCTGTTATTTTCTAGTTTTATCAGCAACTTTTTGGCTTCTTTGGACGAAATCTCTAAATAATTTCTTGGAATCTTCGTAGTGTTTATAGATATTTTCGGGGTGCCATTGAACGGCTAAAATTTGGTCGTTATTAATGGATTCGACGCTTTCGATGACTTGATCATCTGCCCTGGCGGTGACTTTTAGGTAAGGCGCCACATCTTTAACGGCTTGATGATGACGTGAGTTCACGTATGGCCTAGAACCAATGATCTTATGCAAACGGCTATCGGGGTCGACAGTAATGTGATGAGATGGCATATTCCCCGGTGCTTCTTGGGAATGCTTCAACGTAGCGTGAAGGTCTTGGGATAGATCTTGATATAAGGTCCCGCCAAGGCCAACATTAATCAGCTGCATCCCGCGGCAAATGCCAAAGATCGCTTTGCCGGCAGTGACCGATTGCTTGAGTAATTCAATTTCAAACAGGTCACGCTTGAGATAGGTCATCCCCAGCTTTTGAAAGGGTTCTTCGCCGTAAAAGGTAGGGTCGACATCGGCCCCTCCTAAGAAACAGACACCATCAAATAAAGTCATGTAATCGCGAACGTCTTCCGGGTTGACGCTCGGAAAGATAATTGGAACGCCACCGGATTTAACGATAGCTTCAATTGCCGGTCGAGGCGCAAAGGCGGCGTTGCGTTCGTTAATAACGTTGGTCGCCTCAGCAAGCGTGTCGGCAGGTAGTGCAATTCGTGGACGCAAATAAATCCCTCCTAATTTAAAAAGTGAGCGGAGCAAAGCGCCTAGAAAGCGGAGTGTAAGGCTCCTCTGGGAGAAATTCCCGGGCTTGGAATTTTTCCCAGAGGTGCTTACACGGAGCTTTCTGCTTTGCGCAGCTGTCCTAAGAAAAGTGAGCGGAGCTAGGCGGTTAGAAATCGGAGTATAAGTCTCCTCGGACAGGAATTCCCGGGTTTGGAATTTCTGTCCGAGGTGCTTATACGGAGATTTCTGCCTAGCGCAGCTGTCCTAAATGTGAGCAAAACCAGACGCCTAAAAACCAGCACCCAACCAACTCTAAACGCCTTTATTAATCCCTTACTTTGCCCATTCTCACTAGTACTTATATTAATCATTTGAGCTAATTCCTCAAAACTATTCCATGAGTATACGCCAATATAATGAAAATGACGTGAATTTTGCTTTCATCTTACTTGGGCACTAACTATTCCTGCTTTTTGTCCTGATCAGGTTCCCAACTTCCCTTAAACAATTCGTGTTTGAGTTCGTCGGCGGATAGATGGGCCTGGTTTTCAAAACCTTTGAACGGTCTGATTGACTGAAGCGCTGATTCTTGATATCGTGTAGCTCGACGTAAAGCATAGTCCGTCAATGAGCCGTTCTTTAAATGGGTGATTAACTTGGCACTTGGGGTGGTTAATGGATTTTCTACCCTATCTAGTAAGTCATCTAATTCCTCTTGATATTCCGGGCCTAGTTGGATCTTGTTGGCGTACATTTCCAAGCTGTTAAGGAATGCCCGGGCACTGGCTTGGTACTTGGAAACGTCGTTAGGGTGTTCTTCAGAGACTTCTTCATTCATTTCGTCAGCGCGGGCAATCACGCGATTGACCTCTTCAGGGTGCAAGCCTGGAGACATGATGAAGTAACTAGCTAACAACCGGAAGAATCGTAAGGTATTGGTTCTGATGCCAACTGAACTGCTAGGATCAAGATCTAACATTCTTAATTCGAGATAGCTAACCCCAGTTTTTGGCAATTCTCTCAGATTAGTATTGCCCTTAAAGCGAACGGCGCCATGGAACTCATAATCAGAAATCAGCTTGCCTTCCTTAACACCCTTCTCGATTCGATCGACGTAGCGCTGAATGCTAGTGTAGTCGCCGGTGAATTTGTTGCCAAAACCATGGGAGCTTTGGCGAATGCTTCGAATCGGGCTGCTTGGCCCTTCGCCTTTTTCAAAGTAGTTGGCCTCAGCGATTGGACTAGCGCCAAATAAGTAGGTGATGACCCAACGGTACCTGAGAAATCCTTGCGCAATTTTAGCATAAAGGTAATTCTGCAAATCGATGTGTGAAGAGAAGCGGTCGGACATATTATCGGCCACTAAATTAAAGACGTGCGGGTCGATGCTTAAGTTGACGTGGGCACCGCAGGGAGTTCCTTCTGAAAAGCCATGGCGTTTTAGCCACTCTTTTAGGTAAGCTTCTTTTTTCGGCCCCATTTTAGCCAATGGAATTTGACTTTTATCTTTTGGCAGTCGTGGCGGCATTGAAAGCGGCCAGAGAAGTTCGCCCGGTGATAAAGCCGTCCGCAGTGCGGTGTTGATACTATATAAGTAGTGCATTGCATCTAAGGCATGGGCAGCTGGCGGCGTGACGACCTCAGACATCGTTTCCAAAAAATCATTGGTAATCCACGGGTTGGTTTTTTCATCGCCGGCAGCCGACGGATAGGGTTCTTGGCTTAATTGACCAGTTTCATCCACTCGCTGCATTTCGATTTCCAATCCCATGGTAAAGTCGGAGGTTTTGGCGACGGCTTCGTTATCAAATACAAGTTGTCCAATTTCGCTGAACATAGAGATTACCTCCTAATTTTTTTATGAGAATTTCATGATAATTGATGTCAAAATACTAACACTATAATGGCACCATAGCAATGGCAAGCGTGTTAACATAATAAATATGTGCTAAAATTATTATATTTCATTCATTTCGATTTTCATTAGTTTTTAATATGAGGTGGCGTTTATGAGTATTTTTGTCAAATTAGGCTGGTATTTCAAGCAGGAATGGAAAATTTACCTGGTTGGGTTATTTGGTCTGCTATTAACCGCGTTGGTGGGCATCGTGCCACCACGGATTATTGGTGTCTTAGTTGACGCCATTCATAATGGTAAGCTTTCTGGCAAATCTTTGGCAATTTTATTGGGGGTCTTGACAGTAGCGGCGGTTGCGCAATATGGCGCCCGGTTTATGTGGCGGACAGCTATTTGGGGCGAAGCGGCTAAGTTGGAAAGGGTATTAAGAAATCGTTTATTTCGCCACTATACTGAAATGGATTTGGCGTTTTTCCAAAAGTATCGAACCGGCGACTTAATGGCTCACGCGACTAATGATTTATCTGCGATTCAACGAGTGGCTGGTGGTGGAATTCTCCAGTTCGCTGATTCAATGATTACCGGTGGCACGACTTTAATTGCCATGGTTACTTTGATTGATTGGCGGCTCACGTTGATTGCAATTATTCCATTCCCATTATTAGCCGTTATGGCGCGGTATTTAGGGACTAAGATTCACATTGCGTTTCGAGATTCGCAAGCGGCTTTTTCCCGATTGAATAACAAGGCTGAAGAAAGCATCACTGGGATCAAAGTAATCAAGGGCCTTGGCCAGCAAAAAGAAGATATTGACGATTTTAACGATCAAGTTGCCACCACCATCAACATTAATCGGCGGGTTAACCGATTGGACTCTTTGTTTGACCCGATGACAACGATGATTATTGCGTTATCCTATGTTGTCACAATTGTTTACGGTGGTTATTTAGTAACCAGCGGCGCCATTACAATTGGGTCATTGGTATCATTTGTTTCTTATCTCGCAATGATGGTTTGGCCAATGTTCGCCGTTGGAATGTTGTTTAACATTTTGGAGCGAGGCAATGCCAGCTATGATCGGGTGATGGATCTTCTCAAACAAAAAAGTGACATCATTGACGATCCCAATGGTGTGACGGCATCACCAAAGGGGCCGATTGATTATCAGGTCCAATCGTTTGCCTATCCGGATGACAACCGGTTGGCGTTACAGAATATTAATTTTAAGGTTCCAGCTGGGCATACCGTGGGGTTGGTTGGCAAAGTCGGCTCTGGGAAGAGTACCATCTTGCGGTTGATTTTGCGGCAGTTCGATCAGTACACCGGCGCAATCAAGTTTGGCGGAGTTGATATTAAACACTATAAATTAGATGCCCTGATTCCAGCGATTGGTTACGTGCCACAAGATACGTTCCTGTTTTCCGACACAATCCGGGAGAATATCCGGTTTGCTCGTCCTGAAGCTAGTCAAGAAGCGGTCGAAGTCGCAGCTCAAAAAAGTGATCTATACAATCAAATTAAGGGGTTGCCAGCCGGGTATGATACAGCGGTTGGCGAAGAAGGAATTTCGCTTTCTGGCGGTCAGCGGCAACGGCTGGCAATCGCGCGGGCACTATTGATTAACCCGGAATTATTAATCTTAGATGACGCGTTATCAGCAGTAGACGCCGAAACGGAAACGCAGATTTTACAAAATTTGCATGAAGAACGCAAAGATAAAACAACCATTATTGCCGCCCATCGATTGAGTTCAGTGATGAATGCCGATGAGATTTTGGTGATTGATAATGGGCAAATTGTCGAACGGGGCACCCATGATGAATTAATGGTCAAAGGTGGCTGGTACAAGGAAATGTTTGAACGCCAGGAACTGGAAACCAAAGTTAAGGGAGGGGCAAACTAATGGACAACTCAAAACACCAATCAGCATGGTCGAAGAGTATTCCGCTAAAAGAGCAGCTGCACATTATTGGTCGGCTATTCCACTATGCTGCGCCCTACAAGTGGTATTTTTACTTCTCAGTGGGGTTTTCGATTGCGGTTGCCGTTGTGAACATTTATTTGCCACGGATTATTCAGGTCTATATGGACAGTCATTTAGTGGTTGGACGGACTGATTTTGCTATGATGTGGTTTTTTGCCGGCTTATACTTTTTTGGAATGGTTGCCAAAGCGGTCATGCAATTCGTTCAGTCATACCTGTATGAAATGGGGGCTGAATACATGCTGGAATACACTCGTAGGCGTTTATTCGCCAAGCTGCATACTTTAGGGATGCGCTATTTTGACCAAACACCGAGTGGATCGATTTTATCGCGGTTGACGAATGATACGATGGCGTTCGCCAATTTTTGGGCCTTATTTAATAGTTTGGTGGTCACCGTTTCGGCCATGGTGTCGTCATTTGTCGCCATGTATTTGGTTGACGTTAAGATTTCGCTTTGGCTGTTGGTTTTCATGCCGTTTTTATTTGTCATGGTTTGGTATTATCAACGCTACAGTACTCGAGTGTACCGGCGGATGCGGGAACGCTTAAGTATCCTAAACGCCAAGCTGGCCGAAGGAATTACCGGCATTAGTGTGATTCAGCAGTTCCGTCAAGAAAAGCGGATCAATCACGAATTTAATGATACCAACGACCAGTATTACAACACCCGCAAGGCGATGATTAGAATCAACTCTTTGTTGCTGAACCCAATGATTAATCTGTTTTATGCATTGGGAACAGTGTTGGTCTTGGGAATGTTTGGGGTTCGCGGTTTGCATGCATATGTAGCCGCTGGTGTCATTTACGCGTTTATCACGTATCTGAATAATTTCTACAACCCGATGTCTGAAATGATGGATCGGTTAAGTGACTTTCAAGATGGCGTGGTTGCTGGTTCACGGGTCTTTCGGATTATGGATGATACAACAATCGAACCACAACAACATCCTGTTAAAGGCGCAACGATTACTCGCGGTAAAGTTGAATTCCGGCACGTGACCTTCTCCTATGATAATGAGAATCCGGTTTTACACGATGTATCGTTTGTCGCCGAACCGGGCCAAACGGTCGCCCTTGTAGGTGAAACGGGTAGTGGTAAGACGTCGATTATTAATGTGTTAATGCGATTTTATGAATTTGGTCAGGGTCAGATTTTGATCGATGACCGCGATATTCGTGATTACTCAATTCAAGAACTGCGACAAAAAATGGGGCTCGTTTTACAAGAGCCGTTCATGTTCTATGGGACAGTGGCATCTAACATTCGGATGTTTAATCAGTCAATCTCTGATAGCGCTGTTCGGGCCGCGGCTCGCTTTGTTCAAGCCGATCAGTTTATTGAAAATTTGCCGGATAAGTATGATGCCCGGGTCATTGAACGGGGGGCGAGTTACTCCAGTGGTCAACGGCAATTGATTTCATTTGCCAGAACGATTGTCACTGACCCTAAGATTTTGATTTTAGATGAAGCAACTGCAAACATTGATACCGAAACCGAACAGATGATTCAAACCGGGCTGGCAAAGCTACAAGAGGGACGGACGACGATTGCGATTGCTCACCGGCTGTCAACGATTCAAAACGCCGATTTGATCCTCGTCCTCGATGCTGGCCGGATTGTTGAACGGGGAACTAATGACGAACTAATGGCTAAGCAGGGCTATTACTATGATATGATTCGGTTGCAAAATTCGGCACATTTGGACTAACGAATATTGGGTCACTTGAGGGCAACCTTGACAACGTTTAAGCGCCTCACCAATCAGTGGTTGAAGATATTGATTGGTGAGGCGCTTTTAATGATGACAGTGAAAACTTGGTGGTCTGGGGGCTGATATGAATTTCATCGTTTGCTGATGATTGGCTAGTGATCGGTTTGGATACTCACTAGTGTCCTGAATTGTCGACAATCAGCTGATTAGTTTGAATCAATAATGGCACGGGATTATTCTCATCGTTATCTTAGTTTATTAAAAATTAACGTTGACGCATCCTCAGCCGCCCTTTATACTTGAAACACTAAATGAAATGTATTTTTATACAATGAGGGAGTTCGCTTGGAGGTTCGAAATGAGAAAAATTGGGTGTACGATCGGCAGCTTAGTTGTCGTGACGTTATTATTAGCTGGTTGTGGCAAGAAGCAGTCTGTAAAAAATACAGGTAATCTAAAAGCCAATATGGCGGCCAAACAAGTTGTTAATTGGTCTGAAACGGAAGATTTAACAACTTTGGACCCATCAAAATTAACACAGCCAATTGATATTACGATGGTTGGAAACACTGACGAAGGACTGTATCGACTCGGCAAGAATCATCAACTTCAACCCGGAATTGCGACTAAGATGACTAAATCGGCCAATGGCAAGGTTTATACATTTAACCTCCGAAAAAATGCCAAGTGGAGTAATGGTGATCCGGTGGTCGCCAAAGATTTTGTGTATAGTTGGCAGCGGACCATCAATCCCAAAACGGCTTCCCAATATGGCTACATTTTTGATGGCATTAAGAACGCAAATAAAATTCAGGCTAATAAGGCCAAACCGGCGACGTTGGGCATCAAGGCACTTGGAAGCCATCAATTGCAAGTGACGCTGGAACGGCCGATCCCTTATTTCAAACTTTTAATGGCGTTTCCACTGTTCTTCCCACAGAATCAAAAAGCTGTTGAAAAATATGGAAAAGCCTACGGGACAACTGCTTCGAAAACGGTCTATAATGGGCCATTTGAACTAAACGGTTGGATTGGAACCAATGAAAAGTGGACGCTAGTAGCTAATCAAACTTATTGGGATAAAAAGCACGTTTATCTGGATAAGATTAATGACCAAGTGATTAAAGATCCATCAACCATGTATAACTTGTATCAGGGGAATCAACTTGATGTGGCCACCTTGTCTGGGACACAAGTTAAAAATGAATTGAATAATCAGAACATGCATGTATTAAAGGATTCCCGCATTTTCTACCTTGAGTTCAATCAACGGACTCGACCAGCATTTAAAAATCGGGCATTGAGACAGGCATTCTCGTATGCGATGGATCGCCAATCCTTTACTAAAAATGTCTTGGCCGATGGGTCAGTTCCGGCTCAAGGGTTTGTGACGCAAGGACTTGCCAGCAATCCAAAGACAGGAGAGGATTTTACCAAGGAGGCCAAGCTTGGTCAAACGGGACTTGAGTATAGTCCATCAAAGGCTAGAACCAAGTATCGACAAGCGTTGAAGCAACTGAAGAAAAAGTCGCTTCATTTAGAGGTGCTCTGTGGTGACAGTACTGCGGCAAAACATTCGGCTGCATATGTCCAAGGCCAGCTTGAAAAAATTTTGCCCAACTTAACAATCGACGTTACGTCCGTTCCATTGAAGACGTTAATTCAACGGCAAACCCATCATCAGTTCGACTTCTTTGTTTCGAATTGGGGAGCTGACTATTCCGACCCGTATACTTTCTTACAAATCCTGCAGTCTAACAATACCTTTAATGAAGGGGGTTGGACCAATCATCGCTATGATCAATTAGTCAAAAAATCGGCTTCAACCGATGCCAATAATGCCCAAAAACGTTGGCAAGATATGCTGGCGGCCTCAAGGGTGATTATGGCCGACCAAGGAGTGGCACCACTTTACCAAGCAACAATTCCCCAAATGAGAAATCCTAAAATCAAGGGCATTGTCTATAACAGTGCGGGCTTATCCTTCAACTTAAAGGGGATGTACGTTGCCAAATAGTAGAGATAAACCGTACTCAAATCGTTGGACTCAATAAAAAAATCAGCCACCTCGAGACTAGTCGAAGCGGCTGATTTTAGTAGCATTAGATTATGGTAAAAGATTTATTGAATCTCGATTTGGCTGCCATTGTCGTTGCTTTCCGCAGCTTTTGGCAAGGTGATCGTCAAGACGCCGTCGTTAATCTGAGCTGAAATATGGTCGCGATCAACGCCAGGCAATTCATAAGTCCGAGACATCACACCGTGGCTACGTTCACTAGCAACAACCCGGCCTTGCTCGTCTTTCTTTTCAGCTGTTTGAGCTTGGTCGATATTTAATGCTAAATCGCCGTTTTGATATGCCAGATGAATGTTCTTCTTATCAATGCCTGGGACATCAACTTTCATGGTGTAATCCTTATCGTTCTCCGTAATATCAGTTCTCAGATCGCTTTGGGTCAAGTAATCATTGTCAACTTCTGGGTTAAAGAAGCGACGAGCCAATTGATCGAAGAATGGATCCACATTGAAACGATTCATTAATTCATTTGCCATAATACCAATCTCCCCTATTAAAAGATTGATAAGCGTCTAAACTGGTGAAACGAGCTATCGGCCCGTTCCCCCAAAAAGGAAGCTTTAGAAGAAGTTTTAAAACCGATGACCCAATTTTATGAAGGCATCGCTTTAGATGTGAATCATGAGTGAGTCATAATTATTGAATTTCAATGTTGCCATTATCTTGGTTGCTTTCAGTGAGCTTTGGTAAGGTGACACTCAAAACACCGTCATTAATTTGGGCTGAAATATTGTTCTTATCAACGCCAGGCAATTGATAACTTCTTGACATGACACCATGACTGCGTTCACTGGCAATTACTCTGCCCTGATCATCTTTTTGCTCGTTTGAACGTTCTTGATTAATATTTAGTGAAAGCACGCCATCTTGATAAGCTAGATGAATATTGTTCTTATCAATTCCTGGAACGTCAACTTTCAGTGAGTAATCTTTATCGGTTTCCTTGATATCAGTTTTTAGATTACCAAAATTTGCAAAATCCCTATCATAATCACTTGAGTTAAAGAGACGGCGAGCCATGCGATCAAAGAATGGGTCAAAGTCAAAGCGATTCATCAAGTCATTTGCCATAATATCATTCTCCTTATTTATTAGATTATCAAAGTTAATTTTTTAGGTAATGAAGCGGCGGTTTCATACTGCCTTTCCTTTACCTTTCATTATCTATATTAATCACCTAGACAAAAAATGCCAGCATTTAGCACTCTGAAGTTAAGAGTGCTAAATGCTGGCATTTTTTGCTGATTAGCCGAATGATTTAACCAGTTGTTTCAAATAACTATTGGTGGCAACTTTAATGGTAGCCTTTTCTCGTTGCTGGATTTGCGGGTCAGTAGCGGGGTCTTGAACGGATTGCCCCGCGGCTTTAGCTTGTTGGTAGGCTTTTTGCAGTTGCTGATCGAGCAGCTTCTTATACTTCTTTTGAATCACTGGCTTAGAAAATTTGTTAGCTAATGATTTCGCTGGGCTTTTTTTTGCTTTATAGAAGGTATATTTTTGACCGTGATTACTTGGCAGTTGATTTGAAACCTTTACTTGATACTTTCGGCTGCTGAGTTTGTATAATGTGAAGTGATAAGTTGTTTTGGATAATTGGCTTTTAGTGTTGATTTTTTTATAGTAAACGGTCAGCGTGCGCTTGTTTTTACTCAGTTGATTGCCGAGCGAATACCCACCTGTTAATCGAGGCGCCTTAAAGTCGCCGAAGATCAGCGCTGACTGCACACCACTTTTAGTTCGAACGCTTTTCCAATGAAAGGCAACCCCAATCTTTGAATTGGAAAAATAACCAACAGGCCTGCTGGCTTCTGCCTTTGAAAATGTTTTGGCAGCATGTACCGTTGTCCCTATTACCTCTAGACTAAGTGAGAGGATAACAGTCGTTAGAATCGCTGTTATTAATTGAACGGTTTTCTTCATGAATAATTCCCCTTTTCTTCAGTGAGCGGAGCCAGGCGCTTAGAAAGCGGAGTATAAGGCTCCTCGGACAGGAATTCCCGGGCTTGGAATTTCTGTCCGAGGTGCTTATACGCAGCTTTCTGCCTGGCGCAGCTGTCCTAATAACAGTGAGCGGAGCAAAGCGCTTAGAAAGCGGAGTGTAAGGCTCCTCTGGGGGAAATTCCCGGGCTTGGAATTTTTCCCAGAGGTGCTTACACGGAGCTTTCTGCTTTGCATAGCTGTCCTATATTAGTGAGCGGAGCAAAGCACTTAGAAAGCGGATCGTAAGTCTCCTCAGACAGAAATTCCCGGGCTTGAAATTTGTGGTCGAGGTACTTACGCGCAGATCCCTGCTTTGCACTTCTCTAGTAACTTGGCCTAGTCAATCACTGGCCGAAAGTAGTGCCAATTTATATACTGATTATAGGATAACTATACAACAGATAATTTGACCTTAGCAACCTGATAACTTGAAACAATAAGGTAATTATGAGGGCCTTGAGTGGTAGGGAAAATAATATGACACTAATTAAATCAGTAAGTAAAACGATCACAAAAAAACAAATCTGGCTGGGGTTGATTACCTTGTTATCGCTAATACTGGTGATGCTGGCTGCTGAAATTCGTTTAGCGCCAGCAACCATTCGTCAAAATACACCGCCAATCGAAACGCCAGATGCTGATACCAAGCCCACCTACAGTCCCAACAAAGATTATCACTGGCCAACCAAGCGGATTACGTATCACATCAAAAAAACAACTTCTCGCCATTATGTAAACGTGTGGCGAAAAGCTGTTCAAGCTTGGAACGATGTAAATGTCGTTACATTGGTTTCGACTAAAGTTCAAGGAAATGCCGAGATTATTTTAGGAACGCAAGCCCATTATCAAAATCAACCAGATAGCTGGGAAGGCGAAACTGGAGTGGTCATGGGCTATACCATTCAACGGTTTGGGAATGCCAGTGGGGCGCCCATATTTGATGATCAAAATGAAAGTTATTTAATCACAAGTGCGATGAAACGGATGGATTATACGACCACGAATCAGCAGGCCGGCGTTGCCATGCATGAATTAGGCCACGATTTAGGGTTGGGCCATAGTCAAAATAATCATTCCATTATGCAAGAGGCCGCGCCAACTCTGTACACGAAGATTCCGCAAGTTGACGCTGATCATTTGGCTCAATTGTATCGCAGTGTGGCTAAAAAGTGACTAAGCTTGCAACAACATACCGACAGAGTAGTGAATAATCATCGTGATAATCCCAACGATCACGTTTCGAATAATGGCGGTCTTAACAAGCCCGTTTCCAAGGCGGGCGCTTAAATAACCGGTAAGAGCAACCGACAAACAAACAGCCAGAATTGTAGCCGGCCACTGGTATTCAACGGGTGATAGCGTCATTGCGACGAGTGGAAAAATACCACCGGCAGCAGCAGAGAACAGGGATGAAAACGCAGCGTTCCAAGGATTCATATAGTGACCGAGTTGGAGACCATACTTGATGTTAACAATTGTTTCAAGCGGCTTTTTGCTCATCAAGTCTTTGGCAATTTTTTCGGCAGTCGCCTTAGTGACCCCTTCGTCAATGTAGTAATCGGAAACGACTCGTAATTCCTGCTCGTAATCAGTCTTTAGGAGCTTTTTTTCAGTTTCGACAACTGATTGTTCAGTGTCTTTTTGGGTACTAACCGAAGCGTATTCGCCGGAAGCCATGGAAAAAGCACAGGCGAGTAAGTCAGAAAGACCGGCAATAAAAATTGTAAATTGATTGGTGGTGGCAACTGCGACACTAAATAGCACGCCGACAACTGTTAAGATGCCATCATTTGATCCCAAGACGCCAGCTCGAAGTGTGTTGAGCTTTTCGTCCATTGTCTGGGTATCCTTTTTCTTTTTTGCATGAATACTAATCATGAATCATTCCCCCGATTCTTTGAATTCTGTTAACTACCAATTAGGGTACCAATGACATAGGTCACAATCATCGTTAAGGTACCAGAAATCACGTTCCGAACGACGCCGTGGAACTTGTCCGAATTGCCAAGCTTAGCGGCCGTGTAGCCGGTGATTGCCAACGCAATTAACACGGCCACAAACGTCGCTTCAATGCGAATGGGTCTTGGAAATAGCGTGATGGCCAGCATTGGTAGGATTGAACCGGTTGGAAATGAAATCATTGAGGCCAGTGCCGCCGAAAGGGGGTTGGTATACTCTCCAACGTTAAAGCCGTATTTTTGGCGGACCGTCGTTTTAATTGGGTCGCGATCCATCATCTCTTTGGTAGCCTGATGAGCCAAGTCAGCAGAAATACCATCGGTCACCAATTTTTGTTTAACTGTGTTAAACTCAGTATCGTAAGAGTTAGCCAGCGCCTGTTTTTGGAGGCTAATGGCGTTTCTTTCAGAATCTTTTTGGGTATTGACCGATACAAATTCACCCATTGCCATGGAGACGGTCCCGGCTAACATGCCAGAAATGCCTGAAATAAAAATAGCAAAGTTATTACTGGTGGCCGCTGCAACCCCCAAAACAATGCCGGCAACCGACACAATACCATCGTTGGCGCCCATGACGGACGCTCGCATCACATTAATCTTTTGAGAAAGCGATCTTTTCTTAGCCATCTCAACACCTACTCTCTAGTTTGTAATCATTATCATCTGATACTGATTATTGTAAACCTAATAACGGCAAAAGTAAATCGGAAAACCTAATTTAGGAGATGCTTCACTTGAACGACTCAATTTTAAATCAGCTAATGAACCATACCAGTATCCGCCATTTTAAGAACCAGCCACTTTCTGTTAAGCAAGTCACTACATTGATTGATGCAGCCCAACATGCTTCAACCAGTACCTTTTCGCAGCAATCCTCAATCATAAGTGTGCGTGATCCAAAGGTAAAAGATGAATTAGCGGTCATTACCGGCCATCCGTGGCTGACAAACAGCGGCCATTATTTTGTGATGATTGCCGATCAGTATCGAAACTTGCAAATTGCCAAGGCCCATCAGGTGGATCCATACGTCTTGCAAACGACCGATAAGTTTTTAGCCGGTGTCTTTGATGCAGCGATTGCAACCCAAAATATAATGGTAGCTGCAGAAGCGATGGGCTTAGGCGGTACCATCATGGGAAGTATTTTAAATGATTCAGATCGAGTGATTCAGTTACTTGATTTGCCAGAATTGACCTTTCCAGTGTTGGGATTAGCGATCGGCTATCCAGCTGATCAGCCGGAATTAAAGCCTAGAATGCCACAAACGATGATGCACTTTGATGGGTCTTATCACTTGCCAGCTGATTTTGATAGCCAATTAGTTGACTATGATCAATTGATTGCTGAGTATTACGGCACCAGGAGTTCAAATGAGCGGCAGGAATCATTTAGCCATCACATTGTGGCGGAATTGGGTCGAAGCCACGAGGTGAGACAGGATTTATTGGCAACCATTAAGCAGCAAGGATTTCTAATTGATGAATCATAAGCAGCTATCCTTTTATTAGCAAAAGGAGTTGACATTTTCATTAGAAAACCTTACATTAGTTAGTAATCAATTGACAGTCAAAACTCGTTTCAACAGCGAAGAGAAGAGTAAATCAACGCCTAATTATCAGCGACCATCGGGGGTGAGAGGATGGATTGGCTTGATTGAAAGTGCGCTTGGAGCTGAACTTATTTTATGATAATCAGATGAATATTTAATGAGGTATTTAGAGGCGACTTTGAATATAAATAAGGGTGGAACCACGGTAACACGTCCCTGTCGTTTAGCTTTGGCTAGATTGACGGGGACGTGTTTTTTGGTTTGGCTGTGCTGTCAAGTTGAAATGCTTAAAGAAGAGGAGATGATGCTCAATGAGCAGCTGGGAGATTATCCAGCAAAGCTTACCGATGTTTGAAAAGGGGTTTGTGCTGACATTGTGGCTGTCACTGATTGGAATTATCGGTTCAATCATTGTGGGCCTAATTTGCAGCTTGCTCCAATACTTTAAGGTGCCAGTCTTTCATCAAATTGCAACGATCTATGTTGAAATTTCGAGGAACACACCACTATTGATTCAGCTATTTTTCTTGTACTACGCGTTTCCAGTTTTAGGAATCAAGTTTAGCGCTCAAGTTTGTGGCATTATTGGTTTGATTTTCTTGGGTGGCAGTTATATGGCTGAAGGGTTTACCGGCGGCTTTAATGGGGTAGCCAAGGGGCAGGTCGAATCTGGCAAAGCTATTGGATTAAGCCGCTGGCAGCTAGCCAGGTACGTTGTTTTTCCCCAAGGCTTTTCGCTCAGTGTGCCGGCAATGGCTGCTAACGTCATCTTCCTAATTAAGGAAACGTCAATCTTTACCGTTATTGCTATTCCGGAACTAACCAATACGGCGCTTGACTTGATTGGCATGTATTACCGGTCAAATGAGTATCTCTTTGTTTTAGTTGTGGCATATGCCATTATTTTAATTCCGTTGTCCATTATTTTGACGTTAATAGAAAAGAGGGTTCGCTATGGCTCATTCGGGAATTAGTGTATTACTGGAAGGTACCAACTTCACCCGTCTGCTTGGTGGCCTTTTCGTAACGATTAAGATTGCGGCGGTTGCTTTAATTACAGGACTAATACTGGGAGTGATTCTTGGGGTATTGCGAACATTTAAGAATCGGCTCCTCCGGCTCATTTTGCGACTTTACTTGGAATTCTTTCGAATTGTGCCAACGGTAGTGCTATTGTTTTTGTTTTACTACATTTTGCCGCGGCAATTGAACTTCAACTTGCCGGCAGATCAGCTGGCCACCTTGGTATTTGCGCTATGGGTAGCTGCGGAGATGAGCGATATTGTCAGGGGGGCTTTAATTTCAGTGCCAAAGCATCAGCGAGAATCCGGTTTGGCAATTGGTTTGAATCGGTACCAATTGTATCGCTACGTTTTGATTCCCCAAGCAATGACTCTGGAGATTCCTGCCACGATTAACTTAGCTACCCGGGTTATCAAGACAACATCCTTATTGATGCTTATTTCGGTAATGGACGTGATTAACGTTGGCCAACAAATTATCGAAGCCAATAATCATACCCATCCAACGGGTGTTTTTTGGGTGTACGGATTAATCTTTTTGTTCTATTTTTTGATTGATTACCCGCTATCTTGGTGGGCTAAGCGACTAGAAAAGAGGAGATTGGAGAGGGCAAATGGCTGATAAGATTTTACAAGTTGAACATCTCGAAAAATATTATCAAAAACGGCACGTCTTACATGATATTAATTTTTCGGTTGATAAAGGCGAAGTTGTGACTTTGCTGGGGCCATCTGGTTCGGGTAAGAGCACGCTAATTCGCTGTTTGAATGGACTGGAAGCCTATCAACAGGGAACAATTATGTTTGAAGGGGAAAAAGTTCAGCCAAACGAAAAGACGTGGCAACAGATTCGCCAAAAAATTGGGATGGTATTTCAAAGTTACGACCTATTTCCCAATTTAACGGTGATGGACAATATCTTATTAGGGCCGACGAAGGTACAGAAAAAGGATCGTAATTCGGCTAGCCAAGAAGCGGTTAAGCTTTTACAGCGGGTTGGATTAGAGGATTATCAGGATGCCTATCCCCGACAATTATCAGGCGGCCAAAAGCAACGGATTGCAATTGTTCGCGCCTTGGCGTTGCACCCGGACTTCATGTTATTTGATGAGGTGACCGCTTCGCTGGATCCAGAAATGGTTCGCGGGGTGTTAAACATTATTGGGGATCTTGCGAATAAGGACCATATGACGATGATTGTGGTCACTCATGAGATGAATTTTGCCCAAGAAATTGCCGATCGCGTTCTTTTTTTGGAGAACGGCCGGATCCTCGAACAAACACCATCCAAGACGTTCTTCAATAAGCCGCAAACCGATCGCGCCCAACAGTTTTTGGATAGTATGGATTTTTAGTGAGCGGAACAAAGCGCTTAGAAACTGTAGCATAAGGCATCTTGGCCGGAAATCCCGGGTTTGGATTTTTGGTCAAGATGTTTTATGCGGAAGTTTCTGCTTTGTGCAGCTGTCCTAAAACAGTGAGCGGAACAAAGCGCCTAGGGATCGGAGTGTAAGGCTCCTCTAACGGAAATCCCCGGGCTTGGGATTTTTGTTAGAGGTGCTTACGCGCAGATCCCTGCTTTGCGCAGCTGTCCTAAGGTAAGTGAGCGGAGCCAGGCGTTTAGGGTTCACCAAATAGACTAGGCCTTTCAAACCCGCCAGAACCTAAATTTACTTGACTAAAAATCCTGAGTTTACGTTTATCTTTTTGACTTCACCACAGCAGTTTAAACATTGAGGAGGAATGATTCATGAAAAAGCGATCATTTACAAAGTTATTAACAGTTGTTAGTGTATTTGCAGCTCTGTTGCTGGTTTTAACCGGCTGCGGTAATAGTTCTAAAAAGTCTAGTTCAAGCAGCAATCCAAGCTCCGTTCAACAAATTAAAAAGAAAGGGACCATTCGAATTGCCGTCTTTGGCGATTTACCACCATATGGATGGGTTAATCAGGATGGGAAACGAGTGGGATATGATGTCACCTTGGCTCATCAAGTGGCTAAGGACTTGGGTGTAAAGGTTAAATTTGTCCAAGTTAACGCCAATAATCGAGTTGACGCATTGAATTCTAATAAAGTAGATTTGGTTCTCGCAAACTTTACGGTCACCCCTCAACGCAAACAGGTGATTGATTTTGCCAAGCCGTACATGAAAGTTTCCGTTGGGGTGGTTTCGCCGAAGAGTAAGCCAATTACCAACGCCAGCCAATTAAAGGGTAAGAACTTGATTGTGACTAAAGGAACGACGGCGGAAACCTACTTTACTTCTAAGCAGCCAGATGTGAACCTGTTAAAATTTGATTCCAAGACACAGCAATTTAACGCTTTGAAAAATGGCCGTGGCGTGGCATTAGCTGATGACAATTCTTATCTTTACGCTTGGTCAAAGGACAACCCTAAGTACACGGTTGGCATTAAGAGCATTGGACCGAAATCCTATATCGCCCCAGCGGTTAAGAAGGGCAATCAATCGTTGCTTAACTGGACCAATAAGGAAATCACCAAATTAACGAAGCAAAGTTTCTTCGTCAAGGATTACAACACCCAGCTGAAGCCTTACTTTGGTAAGGAAGTAAAGCCTTCAGACATTGTGTTGCCAACTAAATAAAGTGACTTAACAACGATATTCATTCGCCAGTTTGGTGAATTGCCCCACAATTATTGGACAAAATTGTCTAATGATTGTGGGGCTTTTTAGGTAAAACTTGATAATCAGACTAATTAATCAAGTAAAAAATGAGGCAACATAGCTATTACACTTTATTACTTTTTTATTAACCATGATATAGATAAATGCGCAAGATCTTATAAAGAAATTCCAAAGAAACTAAAGCTTTTTGTAAGCGCTCAATAAAAAAGTCATATTGCTTGTGATTTGTTTTGGACAAGTCATAATAAAACCGATCAATGTTACCGGAATGTGACAATGATTGCAAAATGTAATTTTTGGAACAGCAGTAAAAAGTCGGGATCATGGATAAGCGAAAGCTGGGGTTAGCAGTCCTAGTTAAGGGTGGCTTATTCTACGATGCAGGCTAGCTCACATTCTATTTGCGATAGTGATTGAATGCTTGGTACTGCTTACTTTTTTAGAGGGGAGGGGGATTTTATGCGACGACGGCAAACTTTTTTGTACATATTGCTGACAGTTTTCGTAGTTGGATTAGTAGGAGGTCTTTCCTACTGGCATTTCCAAAATAATGATCAAACGCGGCAGGCGAAGAAGTTGCAAAAAAAGTCAGCAAAAGAGTCGGCTAGCAAAGCCAGCAGTCAATCAAGTTCTACGCCAGCTGCCAAGCGTTCTTCGAGTCAACAGCCAAAAAAGTTGACCGGCCAAGCACTTCGGATTACGAATTATTTACGGCAAAATCACTTTGTTGGCTCAGCATTAATTGTCCGAAATGGTCGGGTCATTTATCGTCGCGGACTTGGTTACGCGAACTACGCCAAGCGCCAACCTAATCTGCCAAATTCTCAATACCAAATTTTATCAATTCAAAAATCATTGACCGCCGTGCAAATGATGAAGTTAGTTGTCGAAAAGCGACTTTCACTTAATACGAAATTAGCCAAGTTCTATCCGGCGATTCCAAACGCCAATCGAATCACAATTCGAAATTTATTGGATATGGATTCTGGACTCTCAATGTCAACCGTGGGTGCAAACGTTGCCCTTAGTGAAAAGCGGGTGATTGAGTATGCAGTTACTCATGTGGACAGCCGGGAGACCGCATTAGGTCAGTGGGATTATCAACCAGTCAATTATGTGTTATTGGCAGGCATTATTGGCAAACTGACAAAGCAATCATATCGACAAAACTTTTACCAAACGTTCGTTTATCCGTTGAATTTACGGGGAACTGGTTTTGTTCAACGTTGGCCGGCTAGTTCGTTTCGAACAATTGCCTATCGATACCAAAAGACCAATCAAGCTGAGCAAAATTATGAGGTGCCCTTTAAGGAAGCACAAGCGGCCAAACAAAATGAATTGGGAACCGGCCAAGTTTATATGAGTCCGATTGATTTGTTTAAGGCCGAACGAGCTATTTTACGGGGACGGATTATCTCCAGGCAGGCCGTGGCGGCATTACATGCGGCAGGTAGTGCTTCAACGTATGGTGGCGGGATTTATAACCTCAAAAACGGTATCCGGTCGCATGGCATCGGCTATGGCTATGAAGCGGTTATTTTAATTACCAGAGGCGGCCAAAATGGCGTTGTGTTACTTAGTAATAACTACCGGCCGGCTCAATCAATTCAAGAGCCCGCGATTGCTTTGTATACAGAATTGCTAGATGGTCAGATCACCTAATGTGTTGAGATAGTTGCGCTAGGCAGGAAGTTTTATCTAAAGC
This sequence comes from Lentilactobacillus fungorum, assembly GCF_016860605.1. Classification (GTDB taxonomy): domain Bacteria; phylum Bacillota; class Bacilli; order Lactobacillales; family Lactobacillaceae; genus Lentilactobacillus; species Lentilactobacillus fungorum. The sequence continues at coordinate 113,150 of NZ_BNJR01000014.1, read as the reverse complement.
GACTTGGCCAAAAATCCAAACCCGGGATTTCCGGCCAAGATGCCTTATGCTCCAGTTTCTAAGCGCTTTGCTCCGCTCACTTTATTAGGACAGCTACGCAAAGCAGAAAGCTGCACCTAAGCCGACTTGTCCAAAAATCCAGGCCCGGGATTTCCGGCCAAGCCAACTTAGGCTCCGCTTTCTAAGCGCTTTGCTCCGCTCACTTTACTAGGACAGCTGCGCAAAGCAGAAGTCTGCGCACAAGCACCTCGAACAAAAATTCCAAGCCCGGGAATTTCCGTTCGAGGAGACTTGTACTCCGACTTCTAAGCGCTTTGCTCCGCTCACTATCTTTTGGGAGGTGGTTATATGGCATTAAAACAATGGCTGGAAAAACCCATTGTTAAGTTCATATTAGAAACGCTGATCTATTTTGCGATCATGATGATCCTGTTTTACCTTTACGACTACAGTGGGATTAATCAAGCTAAATTTATTTACAACGAATTCTGAGAGGGTGACAATTGATGACTGAAAGTTTAATTGACCAAATTGATTCCTATGCGATAAGCGATGGTAGTAAGATTGCCTATCATTATGAGAATCAACAAAACACGTACGGGGAATTAAAAGCTTATTCGGATGCTTTGGCCGAACATATTGATGCGATGGGGCTGCCAATTAATCAGCCAATCATCGTCTTTGGTGGTAAATCATTTGAGATGATTGCAACGTTTATTGGGGTTGTCAAATCAGGACATGCTTATATTCCAGTTGATGTTAACTCTCCTAAAGAACGCCTTGAGATGATTAACAAAATTGCCGAACCAGTAGCGGTGATTGCCGTTGCTGACTTACCAGTCGCTATGCCAAATGTGCCGACGATTAGCAAAGCAGAGTTGGACCAAATCTTTTTAGAACGAGTTAATTACCACCTGACTCACGCCGTTTCTGATGATCAAACTTTTTATATCATTTTTACATCGGGGACAACGGGTGTGCCCAAAGGGGTTCAAATCAGTTATAACAACCTAAAAAGCTTCGTTGATTGGATGGTAGGCGACGATTTTAAGTTACCGACAGAACTCCAGATGCTCCAACAACCAGCATATTCTTTTGATTTATCGGTTATGAGTCTGTATCCCACTTTGGTTCGTGGGGGCGTCTTGCAGGTATTATCCAAAAAGACGACTGACAATTTTATTGTTTTATTTACAGCATTGCGAAGTCTGTCGATTAATGTTTGGGTGTCGACGCCGTCTTTTGTTGACATTTGTTTGTTAGAATCGACCTTTGATCAGCAACATTATCCTCAGCTAACCCATTTTCTTTTCTGTGGTGAAGAATTGACTCACCAAACGGCCGCAGCCTTAAAAAAACGGTTCCCGGATGCCCATGTTTTCAACACTTATGGGCCAACTGAGTCAACGGTTGCAATCACCCAAATTGAGATTACCAATGAAATTCTCGATACGTATGACCGTTTGCCAATTGGCTATGTCAAAGCCGGTATGCAGGCAACGGTTGTTGATGATAAAAAAATGCCCGTGGCTAACGGACAAAAAGGAGAACTGGTAATTGATGGTGTCGGCGTTTCAAAGGGGTATATCAACAATCCCGAAAAAAATGCCCAAGTCTTTTACAAAGTAGGTAATGCAAATGCTTATCGAACGGGCGATATTACAAGTATAGATGAAAATGGGCTGTTGAAATATTTCGGTCGAAAAGATTTCCAGATCAAATTAAATGGTTTTCGGATTGAATTAGAGGACGTATCAGGCATCATCAGCAAGGAAGCGCATATTAAGCAAGCCGTGGTCGTGCCAAAGTATAACGCGCAACACACGGTTTCAATGTTGATTGCTTATATTGTGCCGGAAGCCAATGACTTTAAGTCGGAGTTAGCCCTCACTGCAGCAATCAAGAAAAATCTGAGCACCATGATGATGGCCTACATGATTCCACAAAAGCTGGTTTATCGAAAGAGTTTACCGCTGAGTACAAATGGGAAGATTGATATTAAAGCGGTTATTAAAGAGGTTAACAGCCAATGAGGTGGTTTGTTCCATACGGTAATCCAACTTACTTTCTATGGTTGGCACTAGCGATTATCCCGTTAATGATTGGCCTGCTATATGGCCGGCGTTTTCGGGGGTACCAAACCCTTATTTCCTTCTTCTTTTTATTACTGACGTTTGGCGGGCCAAATTGGCGAACCGGGATTGCCTTGATTGGTTATTTTATCTATCAGATATTGCTAGTTAGTGGTTATTCTTACTATCGTCAGCGAAAGGGATCGGCCAATAAGGGCTGGGTCTTCATTGGGGCAGTTATTTTAGCAATTTTGCCGTTAGTGATTGTTAAAGTGACGCCAGCCATTGAAAATGGGCGCCAATCAATTATCGGCTTTTTGGGGATCTCTTACATCACGTTCAAGGTCGTCCAAACAATCATGGAAACTAGGGATGGGATTATCAAGGAATTTCATCCGGTTCTCTTTGGCCAGTTTTTATTATTCTTCCCAACGATTTCTTCTGGGCCAATTGATCGGTACCGTCGTTTTTTGACGGATTACGAAAAAGTGCCTCCACAATCAGAGTATTTAAACTTGATCCAAACCGGGGTTCGTTATATTTTTACCGGGTTTGTGTATAAGTTTATCTTAGCTTACTTTTTTGGCACGATGTTGATGCCAATCGTTGAACGGCGGGCACTTTTGGCACATGGCTTTTCATGGAACATTGTGGCTTATATGTATGTCTACAGCATGGATTTGTTTTTTGACTTTGCCGGTTATAGTTTGTTTGCGGTTGGAATTAGTTATTTGATGGGTATCAAGACGCCAATGAACTTCAACCAACCATTTAAGTCTAAGAACATTAAAGACTTTTGGAATCGTTGGCATATGACTCTGTCGTTTTGGTTCCGGGATTATATATTCATGCGGCTGGTGTTCTTCTTCATGAAGCACAAGGTATTCAAAAGTCGGGTGACGACGGCGAATGTCTGTTACGTTATCAATATGTTAATCATGGGATTTTGGCACGGTGAAACTTGGTTTTATATTACTTATGGCTTGTTCCATGGCGTGGCGTTGGTTATTAATGACACGTGGCTTCGGTATAAAAAGAAACATCAAGCGGTTATTCCACACAACAAGTTAACGGAATTATTCGCGATATTTTTAACGTTTAACGTTGTTTGCTTTAGTTTCTTGATTTTCTCAGGTTTCTTGAACACTTTGTTCTTTGGGCCGCATAGATTTTAGGACGGCTGTGCAAAGCAGGAATCTGCGCGTAAGCACCTTTGTGAAAAATTCCAAGCCCGGGAATTTCCCACAAAGGAGACTTACGCTCCGATTCCTAAGCGCTTTGCTTCGCTCACTTATTAATAATAGAGGTGGATTATGATGGATAATGTAAAAGAAACGGTTATTGAAATTTTGAAGGATTTAACTGGTGAGGATTTTTCAGAGAATCTTGATGAAAACCTGTATGATAGTGCCTTACTAGATTCAATGGGGACGGTTCAATTATTGCTGGAACTCCAAGATCAACTTGGAATTGAAGCGCCCGTTTCGGAATTTGATCGAAACGAGTGGGATACGCCAGCCAAAATTATTGAGAAAGTCGAAGCAATGAAACAATGAGCCTAAAGAAGCGGTTATGGCTAATCTTTGGCCCGATTCTAACGGCGGCTGCGTTGATGTTGGTGGTATTTTTGTCCCCGCTTTGGAGCCGATTTAATTACGTTAGTCCAAAGGTTCAACGAAATGCTGCTGCGTCACTGTCACCGTTAGTATTAAAGGGGCAGCTGATCAAAAGAAATGCTTTGGAAAATCATTACGTGCCGTTTTTCGGTTCGTCTGAATGGTCCCGATTTGACCCATTTCACCCGTCGGTTTTGGCAACAAAGTATCATCGTTCGTACCGACCATTTCTTTTGGGTGCTCGGGGGAGCCAGTCGCTAACCAACTTTTTTGTGATGCAGTCGGTAAATGCCCAACTTAAAAACAAAAAGGCGGTTTTCTTCGTATCACCTCAATGGTTTACCCCAATCGGCGAGAATCCCAACGCATTTATGTTTTATTATTCACCGCTGCAAACGACGACATGGATTGAAAATCAAACTGGTTCCAAGATGGATCGTTATGCGGCTTATCGGCTCTTAGAGATGCCATCCGGTAATTCAGACAAGATTATTTCATCAGCTTTAGCTAGGATTGCGGCCGGATTAGCGCCAACGAGGTCTCAAATGCTATATATTGGCGTTCGTCGGCGAATTTTGTTAAACGAAGATCAAATTTACTCACGGTTTCGAATCCCGCTTAATAATGCCGAAACGATTGATAAGAATATGAAATTGCTGCCCAAGCATGACAATGATCGAAAACTATACGCATTAGCCGGAAAGCTTGGCAAGCAACAAACCACTTCCAATGACTTTGGGATTAGTAATGCCTTTTGGAATCGTCGTCTAAAGCGGCATATTGGCCAGCTAAAAGACTTTCAAGCCAATCAAAGCTACCTTCAGTCCCCGGAATATAGTGATTTCGAATTGGTCCTTGACCAGTTTGCCAAGGATCGAACCAACGTCTTATTCATCATTCCGCCGGTAAACCGAAAGTGGCAGCAATACACCGGCCTTTCGGCGTCAATGTTGCAAAAGTTTAGTGCCAAAATTAAGTATCAATTACGCTCCCAAGGGTTTAATCATATTGCCGATTTATCTAAGGATGGCAACGTACCATACTTTATGACGGATACGATTCACCCGGGTTGGCGGGGCTGGCTAAAAATTGATCAAAGCGTCAAACCGTTTTTGACTAAGAAAGTGAGTCCGCCACATTACAAGATTAATAATCAATTTTATAGTAAGAAATGGCAGCAAGATCAATACTGATTGATTTGAAAGGAATCGATGGTGATGAGGAAATGAGAATAAAGCTCAAGGATGGATTGCTTTTTTTAGCTGGACTGCTACTGGCTGGATCCTTTATGACGTATAAAGTAAAGGCTAGTTATAATCCAATCCTAAGCAGCAGCAGTAGTCGATACGATGCCCAAATTGTTAATCAACCAACGATTGCCAAGGGCTATCCGCTGTATAACTCAGGCCCTTACGATACGAGTGCCAGTACAACGTCTGCCGATGCCAATGGTAGTCAGTATAATAATGACTATGTCAGGGTAATGCAAACTAAGACGACCAAGACAGGTTCTTACGTTCAACTCCGATATTTTAATAAAATGATTGGTTGGATGAACGCACATGGTATTAAGTCTGCCACGTTATCACAAATTGCATTAGCGACGATGAAGCAATCTGACGCGATTGGGACTGCTTTATTGGCTCCTTCAGGGAGTAAAAAAGCCATCACCGTCAGCAATGGGTTCGCTGATCTGGCTCATAACACGCCAAATAACGGGGATGGGTCAGTCGTTTACCCTCTGGCCTCTTTGCAAAAGGCAATGACCGGTGCGATGATTCAGCAGTTAATTGATTCATCAAAGCTATCTGCCTCGACGACGTTAGCAAAATATTATCCTAGTGTGCCATATAGCAAAAACATCACGATCAAACAAATGTTGTCGATGACTTCAGGATTAGACAATACGGATATAACACCCGATGATCAAATGACCGAAAATCAAGCTTATAATAGTGTTGTCAAACGATTGAAGTCGACTAACAGCCATCAGTTTGATTATAGTGATGCCAATTACATTCTATTGGCAGGCATTATTACCAAGATAACTGGTAAAAGTTACGCCGCTAATCTCCAGACACGGATCTTGGATAAATTAGGAATGAAGAATACCCTGATCGTGGACGATCAATCGCCGGATACCAAAGCAGTTGTCGCAATGGGGTATGTGGGAAATAATAAGACCAATTATACTGGCACCCACGCAGTCTCGATGCCTAGATTATCTGCCATTCCAGGCGCTGGCAACTTATTGAGCACCCCGAGTGATTTCTATCAGTTTGTGCTCGGCTTGCAAAATGGCCAGATTCTAACTGCCAAACAGTACCAACAGCTGCTTAGCTATGGCAGCGTTTATTCTGGTGGCTTTTACGTGACCCAAAAAGGCATTAAATACAATAACGGCTCCTTTGGTGGCACGAGCTTTCATACAAGCTACTATGCGAGAAATGACAACTACCATTTGGCGCTGGTATTTACCAATCAAGGTCCGCTGGCGAATAATGTCAGTACCAAGACTTTTGCACAGAAGATGTATGACGTTGCAACTTACTATTAAGAAAGATCAATAAAAAACATGGAATTGCCAATTGGCCTTCCATGTTTTTTATTTAATCTCCAGTTGCTAATTTGTCAGATCAGCTCGTAATTCTGCAATTGGCATTTGCCCTGGGGCCGATTGTTTTCCTACGGTGGCAAATGACAATACAGAACCAGTTTGAGGACCAGAGATCCGAGTGATTTTGCCTAATTCTCCCATCGACATTGTCACGATCGGAATGGTCAATAATTGAGCAGCTCGCTTGGTGGCCTTTACCAAAGTCAAGACATCATCCGCGGCTTGTGGCATCACCGCAATTTTGGCAATGTCGGCATGCCGGTGCTGCATCTGAACCAGCCGGCGGACAATTTCAGCTTCCGTTGGCGTTCGCTGAAAGTCATGATTGCTTAAAATAACGGTGATGTGCTGGTTGTGGGCCAGCCTGATTAACTGTTGGACGTTGGTTGCGTTTTGGCTAAGTTCGATGTCTAGCATGTCAGCAAGATGGTTAGTGATGAGTAATTGGTACAACTGGAAGTAATCAATTGTAGCAAGTGCTTGATTGCCACCCTCGGTTGCCGTTCGAAATGTAGTGAGGAGGATAATGTTGCCAAGTAACTTTTTGAGTTGTAAACCAGTTTTTTTAAGAACTGCGGGATTATCGAGATCGTTAAAAAAATCAAGTCGCCATTCGATCACATCCGGGTGCATTTTAATCGCTCGTTTAGCTTCTGTAATAAGCTGATCCGGCTGCCTGCTGGTAATTGGAACGGCAATTCGGGTTGTGCCGGCGCTAAAAGTGGTGGTTTTAACCGTAACTGCTTTACTCATGATGGAAAAAGGCCTCTCGTTTGCTAGTTTCACATATTCTACCAAGTTCAATGGCTGGAATCAATGTTGAATTAAACGTCGCGGTAATCGCCTCTACCAAAATACTGCAAGCCCGATAACAATGGCTTTTGGATCAGGTTGGGCAGCGTCACGAATGTATAACCGCGCTTCTTGAGCTTTTGGATAATTTGAGGAACCGCTGCAACTGACGTTGGGTGAATATCATGCATCAGGATAATTGATCCGTTGTGCGTGGTTGCTAGTACGTGGTTAACGGTTTTGGCGGTGTTGAGGTAAGACCAATCCTTAGAATCAACGGACCACTGAATAGTTGGTCGGTCAAATAAATTGCCAACCCGTGAATTAATGGCACCATAAGGAGCTCGGATGTATTGCGGTAAAGTACCAGTTGCTTTGTAAATGGCCGCGTCGGCCAAGGCAATTTGGCGCAAAGCTGATGAACTGCTTAAGTTCGTCAGCTGGGGATGATTCCAAGAATGGTTGCCGAGTTGATCGCCATATTTTAAGACGAGTCGACTAGTACTTGGATACTTCATGACACTATTGCCGACTTCAAAGAAGGTTGCATGAACATGATAGTTATGAAGAATTTTCAATAGTTTAGGCGTTAACGTTGGGTCCGGACCATCATCGAAGGTAAGCGACACGACCTTTTTGGGCGTTTGAGGCTTGGTATAATCATATTGACTAGGCATGTAGCGGTTCAAAATAATGCCAGTTAACTTATTGAGCGGGATTGCCACTCGGCTGACGTTATAAGCATTTTTAACTAAGTGAACGGTCAAGTGCGTTTTGCTTAAAGTGAAATTGTGAGCCGTTAGATGTTTCGGTAATGGTAAATAAACAAGCTGTTGAACTTGTTTACCTGTCAAATGGTGATCTTCGGCTAACTGGGAACGGGTTAATTGACGGATGGTTCCTAATCGGTGAAGGTTATTATTAGTAATATCACCAAATGTTAATGGCTTCTTGACAGCAGCTAATGCAGGTTGAGTGGGATGGAATTGGAAAGCCGCGATGCTGGCAGCGACAATTCCCAATGCCAATAATAAATGTTTATGAGCCAAGTTAATCACTTCCTAAGGATGTAATAACGATTACAGCTATATTTTTGCATTCTGGTAAATGGAAGTCAATCAAACAAACCAAGGGGAATCGATCAAAATGAGAAAATGATTAGGGTTGACGGATAATTTCTAATATGTTTTAATGACTATAACTTTAAAAGAGAGGAATTGGTGTTAATGACAACTCTTATCCTGACGACTACTACTTATTATTTTGGCTATGCCTACTTTAGATAGCGTCCGCTTAGATGCGGACGCAAGATGCGCGTTCGCGTCAAGTGGTGCAAAGTCAAAACTTTGTTGTGGCCCGCTAGACGCAATGATCTAGCTGGGTAAGAACCAATTTCCTACGAGTTTCGTAAGCCAGCTGGATAATTATCTAGCTGGCCTTTTTTTAACTGAAATGACGAGGTGACATAATGGAAGATAAAACTAAACAGCTAATGATGAGTGATCCAGCCGAAATGAAGGCTGCCAGAAAGCAAATTGACTACTTGGATGAGTCAATTGTGAGGCTGCTGGCCCAACGATTTCAAGTTGCCGCATTGATTGGTCAAATTAAGAAACAAAACCAAGTGACGGTTTTGGATCAAAATCGCGAACAGACCGTTTTAAAGCGGGTAAGGGCGGTTAATTCGGATGATGCGACTGCTGACTATATTGAAAATATTTATCACGAAATTTTGGCCAATTCGCGAGCTTACCAATGTGAATTGATAAAAAATAGTCAACAAACTAAAAAGGGAGAACGGTAATGAATTATTTAACTGCAGGGGAATCTCATGGGCCACAGCTGACGGGGATTCTAGAAGGAATTCCAAGTGGGCTTCACTTAGACGTTGAGGCGGTTAACGCACAATTAAAAAAACGTCAGGGTGGTTACGGTCGTGGTAATCGCCAAAAAATTGAGCATGACCAAGTGACGATTGTTGGCGGTGTCCGTCACGGAGTAACTTTGGGATCGCCAATTGCGTTAGTCGTTAACAACCGTGACCACGCCCATTGGCATGAAATTATGAATCCAACGAGTCCAGCGACTGCTGAAAATACGTTGCGCAAAGTCGAACGTCCACGGCCAGGCCACGCTGATTTGGTTGGCGGTATGAAGTACCGGCATCGTGATTTGCGAAATGTTTTGGAACGCTCTTCGGCCAGAGAAACGGCTATGCGAGTCGCAATTGGCGCCATTTGTAAACAATTATTGGCTCAGTTGGGAATTCAACTGGTTGGCTACGTTGAACAAATCGGTTCAATTACCACTGCCGATCATGAAGAATTGGATGTTGCTAAGATTGAAGACGAACTCGCTAAAAATGATTTGCGAGTGATTGACCAAACCCAAGTTGAGCGGATTCATAATTTGATTGATCAAACTAAAAAAGACGGTGATACACTGGGCGGCGTTATTCGCGTAGTTGCAGCCAACGTACCGGCCGGACTTGGTAGTTACGTGAGTTGTGATACCAAGCTAGACGCCAAGCTGGCAGCGGCCGTTATGGGCGTTAATGCGATGAAAGGCGTCGAAATTGGTGATGGCTTTCAAGCGGCTACCCGGTTTGGCAGCCAAGTGATGGATGAAATTGATTGGGACCAATCAACCGGTTTTTCTCGGGAGAGTGATCACCTTGGCGGCTTTGAAGGTGGGATGACCAATGGAATGCCAATTATCGTCAAGGCAGCAATGAAGCCGATTCCAACGCTTTATAAACCATTGCAAAGTGTTGACGTTGAAACCAAAGAGGTTAAAAAGGCTAGCGTTGAACGGTCTGATACAACGGCAATCGTGCCGGCATCCATTGTGATTGAAAGTGTCGTGGCAATTGAATTGGCTAAGGCGATTACTGACCAATTTGATGGGGATAATCTTCAACGGCTGCAGGAACAATTGGCAGCTTACCGAAAAGAAGTTAGGGATTTTTAGGATAGCTGCGCCAGGCAGAAAGCTCCATATAAGCACCTCTAACAAAAATCCCAGGCCCGGGGATTTCTGTTAGAGGAGCCTTACGCTCCGCTTTCTAACCGCCTGGCTCCGCTCACTGATTTTTAGGACAGCTACGCCAGGCAGAAAGCTGCACCTAAGTCAACTTGTCCAAAAATCCAAACCCGGGATTTCCGGCCAAGCCGCCTTATGCTCCAGTTTCTAAGCGCTTTGCTCCGCTCACTTTACTAGGACAGCTACGCCAGGCAGAAAGCTGCACCTAAGTCAACTTGTCCAAAAATCCAAACCCGGGATTTCCGGCCAAGCTGCCTTATGCTCCAGTTTCTAAGCGCTTTGCTCCGCTCACTTTACTAGGACAGCTACGCAAAGCAGAAAGCTGCACCTAAGTCAACTTGCCCAAAAATCCAAGCCCGGGATTTCTGGCCAAGCCGCCTTAGGTTCCGCTTTCTAAGCGCTTTGCTCCGCTCACTTTAACAGGAGGACACCGAACATAAATGAAAGAACTACAAACACAACCACAGCATGGTCTACACGGCAAAATTACTGTACCGGGTGACAAAAGCATTTCGCATCGCGGGGTGATGCTTGGTGCAATTAGTGAAGGCCAAACAGTATTGCACCACTTTTTAACGGCGGCTGATTGCCTGTCAACCCTTCATGCGTTTCAACAATTGGGGGTGCCGATTAAACGTGATGGTCAAACTGTCACAATTGAAGGGGTTGGCCTCCACGGGCTCAAACAACCGGTAAGGCCTCTTGATATGGGGAATTCTGGAACGACAACTCGGTTAATCATGGGATTATTAGCTGGGCAAGCCTTTGATACAAAACTGATTGGTGATGCCTCACTATCCAAGCGCCCCATGCGGCGAGTCAGCGAACCATTAGCGGAGATGGGCGCCCACATTGATGTAAGTGATGGGCACCTGCCGGCAACCATTCACGGCAGTCAACTCCACGCGGTTGATTATCATCTAAAGGTAGCCAGCGCACAAGTTAAAAGTGCCCTCATATTGGCGGCCCTCCAAGCAGATAAGGCATCAATTTTTGTGGAAAAACAGCCCACCAGAAATCATACTGAAATGATGTTAAAAGCCTTTGGTGCCGAGATTGACTGTGAGCCAGACGAGGTAACGCTGACGGTTCATCCAGCGCCTAAATTAACGGGCATGACATTGACAATCCCTGGTGACATGTCATCGGCCGCCTTTTTCGTAACTGCGGCAAGTTTGGTTGAAAATTCTGAAATTCAACTGATGGATGTTGGTATCAATAAAACGAGAACGGGATTACTGACCATATTAGAACGGATGGGCGGCCACGTTCAGGTTACAAATATTCGGCGGCACGGCGAACCGCTTGCTGACATTATGGTTAAAAGTGCTGATTTGCGGCCAATAACCATCGGCTCAAAGGAGATTCCGGGAGTCATTGACGAACTACCGTTAGTGGCGTTATTAGCTGCAAAGGCAAATGGCGTCAGCAAGATTTCAGGGGCCGGCGAATTACGGATTAAAGAAACGGATCGGATTGCGGTCATTGTCGAAGAATTTAAAAAAATGGGGATTGCGATTGAAGAACAACCAGATGGATTCGTTATCGATGGCACCAAGCCTTGGCACGTGACAAATCCTCAGTTAAGTAGTCATGGGGATCATCGAATTGGCATGGTGATGGCAATCGCCGCGCTTTTGGTCGACGAACCATTGACTCTTGACGGTGCCGACAGTATCAACATTTCTTATCCCGAATTTTTCAATGATTTGACAAAGCTGTTATAGGGAGGGAGAGGTTGGCACATGAGGACAGTTTTAATTAGCGGTTTGGGATTAATTGGCAGTTCGATTGCCCGGATAATCAAACAAGCTGATTCAACGATCCAAATAATCGGCGTGGACCCGGATGACCGTTCGGTGGACTTTTTAATGGCCCAGCTGGTGATTGATCAGCGGCGGTCATTTGCTGAGGCAGCGCCACTAGCTGACTTGATTGTTTTAGCCGGACCAGTGTCTGTCATTATCGAACAAATTAATGAACTAGTGTCTTTATCACTCAAGCCAGATGTTTTAGTCACTGACGTTGGCAGTTCCAAGGTCAAGATTATGGCTGCGGCGACGCATTTATCGGCTCGTCAAGTAGCGTTTGTTGGTGGTCATCCCATGGCGGGCTCCGATAAGGTTGGCAGCCGTTTTGGTCGTGTCGATTTATTTTCTGGGGCAGCTTATTTTTTGGTTGCCCAATCACAAACCGATACCCAACTCAATCAGTTCAAGCGGCTAATGGCCCCGGCAAATGTTAATTGGCAGATGATTGACGCCAAGGCGCATGACCACTTGGTAAGCGAACTCAGTCATGTCCCCCACATCGTCGCGACAACCTTAGTTAATACGGTTGCCAAATCGCTGGAAAACAACCCACTTGGTTTAAAAGTCGCTGCCGGTGGCTTTAAGGACACGACTCGAATTGCCGGTGCCAGTCCAGAAATGTGGACGGCCGTTGCCTTAAGTAATGCTGACGAAATTACCCGTGATCTTGATCAGTTCAAAAACCAGTTATCTGAACTTCAAGCTGCCATTAAGCGGGGCGATCGCCAACGGGTTTTTGAAATATTTGAAGCAGCTAGTAAGATTCGCAAGTCCCTCAATCATTAGGAGGTGGGAGGCTGATGCAAGCAATTTTAGTGGGATTCATGGGTAGTGGTAAAACAACCGTGGGCCAATTATTAGCACAACAATTAAACGTGCCCTACCATGATTTGGATGACATCATTGTGGCGATGGCTGGCAAGTCAATCCAACAGATATTTGACGAGAATGGTGAAGCGGCCTTCCGCCAATTGGAACACATTGCCTTGGCGCGGTCGCTGGCCCAAGAAGGGATTTTGGGGACCGGTGGCGGCACGCCAATTCAAGCAGCTAACTTTAGCTTGCTGCAAAAGAGCAATGTGCCAGTCATTTTATTAGACGTGTTGCCAGAAACCATTATGAAGCGACTAAAGGATGATACTGGCCGGCCGCTTGCCAAAGAACTTGGGTTAAGTGGGTTAGTTGATTTAAAAAGCCAGCGTGATGACCGATACGAGCAAGTCAGCAATTATCGGATTGCTACGGATAAATTGACACCGATTGAAATTGTTAAAATTTTGAAACGGCAATTATTGATGATCCAATAGATAGGAGAATATCAGTGATGATTAATGGTCACACACAATTATTTGGCCTGCTGGCTCATCCAGCGGCTCACAGCTTGTCGCCACTGATTCATAATACCAGCTTTAAAGCAACTGGAATAAATGGTACTTACCTGGCATTTGACGTCACGCCGGCTGGGCTTTCTACCAGTTTGGCAGCCATGCGGGTAATGAATATTGGCGGCTTTAATTTATCGATGCCACTCAAAACAGCCGTGATCCCGATGCTGGATGAAATAAGTCCCAGAGCAGCCCGGCTTCAGGCTGTTAATACGGTGGTTAACCGTGACGGCCGATTGTTTGGCGACAGTACAGATGGTCAAGGGTTTATCGATGCCTTGCATGCGAATGGCGTTGAGGTTGCTAACCAAACATTAACTGTCTTAGGAGCCGGTGGTGCCGGCCGAGCAATTGTCGCCGCGGCGATTGATGCCGATGCAGCTCAAATTAATGTTTTCAAACGGCAAAATCAAACGTTCACCCAAGTCCGACAACAAATGACAAGGTGGTCGCCTAACGTGGCGGTTGTTGCTTACGAAGACCAAGCAGCAATGGCGCGGTCATTTGATGACAGCCAAATTGTTGTCAACGCAACTAATGTTGGAATGGCCGGCAACCAGCAGCTGCCAGTTAGCCAGCAGTTGATGAATCGATTGGGACCACAGCACGTGGTGGTCGATGTGGTTTATTTTCCATTGTTAACACCATTTGTTCAGGCAGCCAAACAGCAAGGCAGTCGGGCAGCTAATGGGATTGGCATGTTGGTCCATCAGGCAGCTGGTTCGTTTTTGGAATGGACAGGACAAAAGATGCCAATTCAAAAAGTCGTTGAAGCAGTCAAAACAGAAGTTTCCCATCGTCAAAAGTGAGTGGCGTTTCTACCAAATGAGTTTGGAGAAACGCTTTTTTTATGGGCATTTTAGGAAATTGGAAAAAGGTATTGGAAAAGTTGTAAGATAGAAGGCGTGATTTATTAGGATAGCTGTGCCAGGCAGAAAGTTACACATAGGTGTCTGGCTCCGCTCACTGATTAGGACAGCTACGCAAAGCAGAAACTTCCGCATAAAACATCTTGGCCAAAAATCCAAGCCCGGGATTTCCGGCCAAGATGCCTTATGCTCCAGTTTCTAAGCGCTTTGCTGCGCTCACTAGGGGGGAAAACATTGTCAAAACGAGATATTTGGATTGTTACCTTTGCCCTACTGCTATCAAATGCAATGGGTGGGTTAGATAACACGATCATTAATACCGCGCTGCCAGCAATTATTTCCGACCTTCATGGGATTGAATTAATTGGTTGGATTGTTGCCGTATTTTTGCTTGGGACAGCCGTTAGTACGCCACTTTGGAGCAAGCTTGGCGAATATGTTGGTAATAAAATGAGTTACCAACTGGCGGCCGCCTTTTTTGTCTTAGGATCTTTTTTGCAAGGAATGTCGCCGAATATCATTTTTTTGATTGTCGCGCGGACAATTATGGGGATTGGTAACGGTGGCATGATTTCATTACCCTACATTATCTATGCCAGAATGTATCAGAATCCTCGTAAACGAATGCAGGTGCTTGGTTTTGTTTCCGCTAGTTACAGCATGGCAACAATTATTGGACCGTTAGTTGGTGGCTATATCGTTGATACGTTTAGTTGGCACTGGGTCTTTTATTTAAATGTTCCAATTGGTTTAGCTTCGATTATCTTGGTTCAGCTATATTATCATTTAAAGAAATTACCAAAGCCTAATAGTCAAGTTGATTATCTGGGAGCAACATTAATGACAATTGGTTTGGTGGCCTTGTTATCCGGGATTGAAATGATTGGTAATGCGGATGGCTTATTAGTTACGGTCATTATTTTAATTGCCCTGATTATTTTGGCAGTGATGTTTCGGGTCGAATTGCGGGTAGTTGATCCAATTATTCCCAGCCGGTTGTTCAAAAATTTACCATTGATGATTGATTTTGTCCTGTTTACGTTGATTTGGGGGGCTTTTATTGGCTTTCTAATTTACAGCCCAATGTGGGCCCAAGGACTTTTAGGCACTTCTGCCTTGATTGGTGGGGCAACGCAAATTCCGGGGTCGGTAACGGACTTTATCGGCTCAGGTTCAGTGGCCCCCATGAGAAAATATTTATCGCCGCAAAAAGTGGTTGCTGCTGGGATTATGACACTGGTTGTGGCCTTTGCGATTATGGCGGTTGCCGGCATCAAGGCGCCGTATTGGCTATTGCTAGTTGCAGGAGCTTTTGAGGGCTTTGGCAACGGCGCCTGCTTTAATGAATTACAGGTTAAAGTCCAGCAAGATGCTGAAATGGTTGACGTGCCCATTGCAACGTCGTTTAGCTTTCTAATTCGGATGCTAGCGCAAGCGTTTATGGCGTCCATCTTTGGCATTGTGTTAAACAATGCCCTAAAGAATGGTGTCCAGCGTTCGGGTGGCACAATCACGATGAAGATGATGAATGAGTTAAGCGATGCTTCAAGTGTCGGCTCACTCCCACAACGCTTGATCCCACAAATGCGAGCAATTTTATATACTGGTTTACATCACATCATGTGGTTATCATTAATCATTATGCTCGTTGCCGGAGGAATCAGCATCTGGGCTCAGCAATTGGAAAAGCAGAAATTAGCGAAAACCGCTACAAGCGATTAACTGTGATTCGAAATTTAACAAACGAGATCGTGCCCCAATGGTTAGTATGATAAGGCTAACCATTGGGGCACGATTTCGTTTGTTAATATTAATTTTTAGAAAAACTATTTAGCCTGGCTTAGCGACTGATCCTTGAAGGTAGCTAATGAAACGTTCGTTGTTGCTAAATCGGATTGACTGGTAGTAGCCTCCGCCTTGAAACTAACTTTATCGCCTTCTGAAATGAATTGATAGATAGGTTTAAAGTTCTTGGCAGACGTATCTAAGCGGTAAACCTGGCTGTTATTTTTGAGAATAAACAATAATTTATTGTCACTTGTACGGACAATTCGGTAAATCGTCCCAGTGATGGTTTTGCCAACAGGTGCACTCGCCGTCACGCCGGTCTTGGCTTCCAGCCGTTGGTTAAAGAGCGCCAAGGTGCTTTGGGCATCATCCCCCACGGCGTAAGTGCCACTTTGGTTGTTACCGTCAGCAAGCAAATAAACAAATTTCATAAAGGAATTGTTATCTCGGTCAAGCATGGAAACCACCCAAGTTGGCTCACCGTTAATCCGGTAAAGCAGCGGCAAGGTTCCCCGGTAGTTCTGTGGATTGATATCCTGTTGGGCGTAAGAAATTGCCCGTTCAGGCGTCATAACGTTACCATGTTCTCGATAATAATGCAGCGTATTAGTCCGGGCGTCAACAAATGTGTAACCTAAAATGGAGCTTTGATGCTCGTTCACGCTGGTCATGCCAGTAAAGTAATAAACGCGGCCCTTATATGCATAAGGGGTGAGCTTATCGCCGCCTTCCGTTCCGGCTTGAGTTGGTTTCATCACGCCGGAATGACCACCGAAGCCGGTGGCGTTCCAAAAGCCGTGGCGGTATTTACCAAACATCGAAACTTCATGAGACACAAATTCTGGGGCCACCGCAATATCGATGAACTTCGGCACTTTGGTCGGTGAGTAAACGTTCACTTTACCGGTAATCGTATTTAAGACCGCCACTTTGTAATCTTTATAGTTGTAATTACGATTCAAATACGAAATGGGTTTAGCTAACGTCCGCACGTAATAAGGCGTTCCATGATTGTCAATTTCCAGTTGAGAAGTTAACCCTACCATTGAATAGCCTAAACTATGGGCACTGATTCGCCGATCGGCATCCCGGTTAAAGTAAGCACTTGGTGTGTAGCGCATGGGCTTGCTGACAAATTTGGGATCGGCATTCTTATCCGTTGCATCCGTTCGAAAGTAACCAGGAACCTTTAAGTAATGGATATAGCGCCAAAAGCCACCGGAAAATTCAACGGGGGCAACGTAAACCATTTTGCCACGATACATTTGAACCCGCATGTGATTTAAATCGTAAACGTTCGAATTCTTAAAACTATTCAGTGAGTTGTTCATATCAGTGGAAACCGTTTGCGGCGCGTTGACAACGGGTGTCTCACTACTATTTTTGATTACCGGCATTGGTGCACTCTTCGTATCGTCGTTCATGTCAACTTTGATGGAATTAACTGCCGGCCGCGGATTCATCGTCGTTACTAAGGAAGAAATGCTCCCAAGAATAATGAAGACAATAATGGCCATGACAATGGCAACCGCGGCTTTGCCAATCCAGCCAAATGCGCCGGTAAATCGCTGGATCAGTTGGCCGATAAAGCCGCCAACCTCTGCGTTTCGCGCGGCAACCGCGTTTGGCGAATAAACAAATCGTCTTAAAACAGCGACGACAATAAAGCCGCCAATCAGCCACATTAGCCAGTTATCAATCATTGCCGGATAGGCTAGGTCTGGCAAATTAAAGTAGGTATTGACATAACTGACAATAAACAGGGCGACCAACACCAAAACCCCATAGATGCGGCCGCGTCGATTTGCGATGATCATGAACCAGATGAATGGTAATAAAATTCCTGATAGTTTGACCAACGTAATCATTGCAAAATAACTAAGCATTCAAATAACTCTCCTCTCAACAGTCATTATTAATGATGAGTTAAGCCCATTATACATTAGTCACCAATGAATACCTAAATTAAATCAAGGCCGAGCTGGCTATTGACCTTTTTGAAACAATCGACAAGCCAATCAGCTAACACAATCAGTTTATTAATGATTCGAAAAAATCGGATCGGTATATCAATTTAATAGGGGGTTGAACAACCAAGAAAGCCTTTTCCGTTTAAATAGGTATATGAGAAGAATCACATCTAATTAAAAATAATCTTATAATTGATGTTGACATCACGGTGTTTTGATGTTTAGATTAAAACAATTTCATTTTTATCATTATTCTCTCATTTATTAATTATTATTTGGAAATCGAGGTTTTGTGAATGGAAACAGCAACAGAAAAGCCAGTTGAGAAGCTGAGCGTTAAAGATTATGTTTATTTGGTTTCCGCGGGGGTTTCAAACGCAGTTCTGGTCATGTTAGGGATTGGGTTGTTAACCCAAACAATTGCTAACTTTGTTAATTGGCCACAATTGCATCAAGTCGGGGCGATTGCGCAATGGCTATTGGCACCGGCGTTTGGCGCTGCCGTCGCTTCACAGTTAAAGACTAATACACTGGTATTATTTAGTTCAATGATTGCGGCAACTGTGGGAGCTAACGCAGTCTACTTTATTTCTTCTGGCGTTCACGCGGCAACGGCTACTGGCAATCAAATGGCCCAAGCAGCTGGGGCCGGCGTCTTTACGACTGGTCAACCAATTAGTGCGGTTGCTGCAGGGTTAATTGCCGCTTTAGTTGGTAAATATTTAACTGGAAAGACGCCGCTTGATATGATGTTAGTACCATTGGCTGCCACTTTGGTTGGTTCGATTGCCGGCTT
This sequence comes from Lentilactobacillus fungorum, assembly GCF_016860605.1. GTDB lineage: Bacteria > Bacillota > Bacilli > Lactobacillales > Lactobacillaceae > Lentilactobacillus > Lentilactobacillus fungorum. Next base: position 94,392 of record NZ_BNJR01000014.1, on the reverse strand, counting down.
GGGGCTTGCCAGTGTAACCACGCCAGCACTTAATTGGCTGAGTGCTTTTATTGCACAATCCATGCAGATTAATCCATTATTAGGGTCGATGTGTGTGTCATTAGCTTGGTCAATCTTTTTGATGACGCCAGCGTCTTCGGCGGCCTTAGCGGTTGCTGTTATGCTGGATCCGTTATCATCAGGCGCCGCATTGATTGGGACTACCGCTCAATTTGTTGGTTTCACCATTATTTCTTGGCGTCAAAATAATTTGGGCGCTAATATTGCCCAAGGTGTCATCACGCCAAAAGTTCAGTTTCCTAATTTATTAGCCAATCCACGCTTAGCAATTCCTTCGATGTTGTCAGCAATTGTGGCCGCGCCAATCGCAACACTCTTCTTTAACTTCAAAGTACCATATACACTTGGGGGCTTGGGGCTTAATTCGTTTATCGCCCCACTTAACTTGGCATCAACCAGCATGAATATGTTCGTTGCTTATTTAGTGATGGGAATTGTTGTTCCAGCAGCAATCTCAGTGGTATCCTATCGACTACTCCTCAGTATGCATTGGGTTAAAGATGAGCAGCTCCACCTTGAAATTGTTTAGACTTAGCGAAAGTTAACACATAGTGCAATCATGATTAAAAGTGACACCTAACACAAAAACAAATGACGCTCAGAGCTAGAAAAGCAATCTGGGCGTCATTTGTTTTTGTGTTTGAAAATAATTATCAATTAGTGATTAAGCTTTGCCGTTAATGGCTCGGACTTGATCAACAAGTTTAAGAAAATCATCAGCGGCTGCTTTGTAATCAGCTATTTTATCGCCATATTGTTCGTTAAAGCCTTCCAAGCCGCCGGCTACAAAAGCATACTCGTAATCATAGACTTTCTCATAGGCGGCCGCAAATGCAGCTAATAAATCGTGATGAGAGCCGTCTAATTGCAGGGCCATTTCAACCACCCGAAAGTCGGTGTAAGCAAGTTCAAACTGAATGGCCCAAGCGCGCATAAATTCATGCTGGGCTTCAATATGAGCAAAGTGGTGCTGAGTATTCCAAGTAAGTCGATCTAAAGATTTTTTAACGTCTAACATGTAATCTCCTCCTCCAAAGGAAAAACGAGCAAAACCAGACAATGAAAACCCAACCGATCAGGTTTAATCCTGGCTTAACCCAAGCATTTAAAAGACACCTTTATTCAACTGCTTTTGACAATAAAGCGCAACTAAAACGATTTGGTTTTCAAAATAGATAAATAAATAGTTATTATTAACTGATATAGATTAACCTATTGATTAATAAAATAAAGTTAAATTTGAAAAAAGACTGGTATATCACTCTCAACAAATGAAAATTCTTTACAAAAATATTTGTATTGTGTTTCACAAACAGGAGGCTTATAATTCACGCATAAGTTGTTGTTAATTTCACAAGTAAGACGGAGGTCTCTGATATGTCGAAAAAAGTTGCATTAATTACTGGTGCTGGTCAAGGAATTGGTGAAGCCATCGCTCGGCGTTTGTCAGCCGATGGTTTTGCGGTTGCATTAGCCGGTCGTCATTTGGATAAAGTTCAGCGAGTGGCTGATGATATTAACCAAGCTGGTGGCGAAGCGTTGGCAGTTAAAGCTGATGTATCAGATCGGAATCAGGTGTTTGCAGCCGTTGATCAAGCCAGTGATCAATTTGGTGACTTCAACGTGATTGTCAACAATGCTGGCTTGGGTCCCACGACACCAATTGATACCATTACCCCAGATGATTTTGAATGGGTCTATAAAGTAAACGTTGGCGGTGTTCTGTGGGGAACCCAGGCTGCTCACAAAGCATTTAAGAAATTTGGTCACGGTGGCAAGATTATTAACGCCACTTCTCAAGCAGGGGTTGTTGGTAATCCCAACTTAGCCTTATATGTTGGGACTAAATTTGCGATCCGAGGGATTACCCAAACAACGGCTCGTGATTTAGCCGAGGAAGGGATTACCGCTAATGCTTTTGCGCCCGGAATTGTAAAAACCCCAATGATGTATGATATTGCGCACGAAGTTGGTCAAAATGCCGGTAAAAGTGACGAATGGGGCATGCAGACGTTTGCAAAGGGAATCGCTATGAAGCGGTTATCAGAACCCGAGGATGTTGCTGCTGCCGTTTCATTTTTGGCAAGCAAAGATTCAAACTATGTAACCGGCCAAACCTTGATCGTCGATGGCGGGATGCAATTTCAATAAACAAGGGGCTGCGCCATTTAAAAGCTGGGATAAGTTTTTAGATCACTCAAGCAGGATCAACCCTAATTGTTATCAAATAGTTATTTAAGAAACGAACACATGGAGGAAAAACATGACAAAAAAAGTTGCGTTAATTACAGGTGCTGGTCAAGGAATTGGTGAAGGAATCGCACGTCAATTAGCTAAGGATGGTTTTGAAGTTGCCTTAGCTGGCCGTCATTTAGACAAAGTTCAACGGGTGGCTGATGATATTAACAAAGATGGCGGCAAAGCAGTCGCTATCCAATCAGATGTTCAATATAAGGATCAAGTATTTGATTCCGTTAAACAAACGGTTGATCAATTTGGCCAAATGGACGTTTTTGTTAATAATGCAGGCATCGCGCACGTTGCACAGATTTGTAACACCGAAGAGGAAGACCTCAATAAGTTGCTGGATATTAATGTCAAAGGAACGTTTTTTGGCATTCAGGCGGCAGCTCAACAGTTCAAGAAACAAAAGACGCCTGGAAAAATCATTAACGCTTCATCCATCGCTGGTCATGAGGGCTTTGAATTACTTGGCGCCTATTCAGCTACTAAATTTGCCATTCGCGGATTGACCCAAGCAGCCGCAAAGGAACTGGCTCGTGATCAAATTACCGTTAATGCTTATTGCCCAGGAATCGTGTTAACCCCAATGTGGGATCAAATTGACGAAGAAATGGGTCAAGTGAACCATGTTGCCAAGGGTGAATCCCTTAAAGAGTATTTGAAGGGGATTGCATTAGGCCGTGGTGAAGAACCGCAAGACGTTGCCAACTTAGTATCATTTTTAGCGAGTGAAAAAGCGAATTACATTACTGGTCAAGCCATCATGGTTGATGGTGGGATCAAGTACGTTTAAAAATTCAAGGACGTAAAAAAAGCCTTGCTAACAAGTGTTTGAACTTGTTAACAAGGCTTTTTTAGTGGTTTGTTGAATTTGATTATTTAATCAGCTGTGGTTGGAAAATACCTAAGACCGTATCTTGAGCCGTGAACACAGGTACTTGGTGGCTCAGTGCTTTTGCCACTAACTGTTTTTGATCCGACGTTTCATCCTGTGAAGCAAGTACAAAGGCGACTTCGCTTGGCCAGACCATATCTACTTGATAAGGTTGAACGTTGAAGCCAGCACTCTTTAATTTGCTTTCAACGTGATCATCATGAGCATCAAATTCAGAAATTAAGACGACGCCGTGAAGATCGTTTGTATCGATATGGTAGCTGTCGAATAAGGCGTTGTGTAAGGCTTCGGGCAAACTATTGCCACTGCCGATATCTTCACCGGTAGACTTCATCTCCGGACTGAGTGCGGTAGGGGCGCCTGGAAGCTTAGCAAATGAGAAGACCGGTGCTTTGACGTAGACTTTTGTTGGTTCTGGATATAGTCCAGGGTTTAAGCCGAGGTCACTAAGCGATTTGCCTAAAATAAGTTGGGTTGCTAATTGAGCTAAGTGTAGCTTGGTGATTTTGCTCATAAACGGGACGGTTCGAGATGCCCGCGGGTTGACTTCGATCACGTAGACCGTGTCGTTAGCGGCGATAAATTGAATATTCATCATACCGACCGCATGAACTTGCTGACCAATTTTGGTGGCGATTGCCACAATCTTATCTTGCGTTTCAGCAGAGAGATGCTGTGGTGGGTACATGGCAATCGAATCGCCCGAGTGAATACCTGAGCCTTCAAGATGCTCCATGATTCCAGGGACGAATACTTGATGACCGTCACTTAAAATATCAACTTCGCATTCAATGCCATGGATATATTGATCAATTAACAATGGTTCGCCGTGGCTGGCTTTTAAGGCTGGAACCAAATATTCATCAAGTTCGGCGTCGTTATCAACGACCGCCATGCCTTTACCACCAAGGACAAAACTTGGCCGAACCAGAACTGGAAACCCAAGTTCATCGGCAATTTCATGAGCTTGTTCGGCATTAGTTGCCGTATCACCTTTTGGATGATCAATTTTTTGATTAATCAGCAACTCTTCAAAATCATGGCGGTTTTCGGTTTGTTCAATACCATGCATGGAGGTGCCCAAAATAGTCACGCCGTTTTGAGTGAGGGCCTCGGTCAAGTTAATAGCGGTTTGACCACCAAATTCAACGATTACGCCAATTGGTTGTTCCAAATTGATCACATTCATCACACTATCAATGTCTAGTGGTTCAAAGTAGAGCTTATCAGAAATTGAAAAGTCTGTTGAAACGGTCTCGGGGTTGTTATTAATGATAATCGCATTGTAGCCAGCGGCCTGAATGGCTTTGACGCAATGAACCGTTGCGTAATCAAATTCAACGCCTTGACCAATCCGAATTGGGCCGGCACCGATAACCACGATGCTATTGCCAAGCGGATGGCTTTCGTTTTCACTGCCGATGGTGCTGTAGTAGTAAGGGGTGGTACTTTCAAATTCGGCAGCACAGGTATCGACCATCTTGTAAACGGTTCGTTCATCTTCCATGCCGTCGAGTTTAGCTAATTCGTTATCGGTAACGGAACGGACCGCTTTGATCATGGTGTTGTTGAAGCCGAGTTTGCGGGCATCAAGCACCAAATCGGCACTTAACAGGCCATCCGTGAGTTTCTGCTGCATCTTAATAATGTTTTCTAGTTTGGATAAGAAGTACAAGTCAATCTGAGTTGAACGATTGATTTGCTGAATTGTTGCCCCTTTACCAATGGCTGCAAATAGTTCAAATAAGCGGTAGTCCGTTGGTGTCTGAATCCTTTCTAGCAATTCACCTAATGAGAGGTTGCTTGTGTAAGCAGGAATGAGGTTCACTTGAGCTTGCTTATCTAACTCCAATGATTGAACGGCCTTAAGGAGGGCTTCTTCAATCGTACTGCCGATTGCCATCACTTCGCCGGTAGCTTTCATTTGGGTTCCCAGTTTGCGATCGGCGTTTGTGAACTTATCAAACGCAAAGCGCGGAATCTTAGCAACAACGTAGTCTAAGGCTGGTTCAAACATTGCAAATGTGGTTTGCGTAATTGGATTGATAATTTCATCGAGATTTAAACCAACCGCAATTTTAGCCGCAATCTTTGCAATTGGATAACCGGTTGCTTTGGAGGCTAATGCGGATGAACGGCTAACTCGAGGATTAACTTCAATCACGTAGTAGTTTTCGCTAAATGGATCTTGGGCTAGCTGTACATTGCAGCCGCCTTCGATTTTTAGAGCATCAACGATAGTGAGCGATGCATCTCGCAATCGTTGATACTCTTTGTCAGTTAACGTTTGCGTTGGTGCGAACACAATTGAGTCGCCGGTGTGCACACCAACTGGATCAAAGTTTTCCATTCCAGTAACGATAATTGAACTGCCATGGTGGTCCCGCATGACTTCAAATTCGATTTCTTTATAACCAGCAATGCTCTTTTCTACCAAGCATTCCGTTGATGGCGACATGGTCAAACCACGGTTTAGAATGGTTGTCATTTCGGCATCGTTATGGGCGATCCCCCCACCGGTACCACCTAATGTATAGGCGGGGCGAATGATAACCGGATAGTCAATTTGGTGCGCGAATTGGATGCCGGTTTGCAAGTCATAAACGGTTTTAGAGGCGGGAATTGGCTGATGAAGAGTTTCCATCAAATCTTTAAATTGTTCGCGGTCTTCAGCTTGGTTGATGGTTTTAAGACTGGTGCCAAGCAGTTCGATATTTAGTTTATCCAAGATCCCGTCTTTGCTGAGTTCAACGGCCAAATTTAAGCCGGTCTGGCCGCCGAGTGTTGGTAAAATGGCGTCTGGGCGTTCTTTGATCAAAATCTTTTTAAGGCTTGGGACAGTTAGCGGTTCGAGATAAACCTTGTTGGCAATCTCATCATCGGTCATGATGGTTGCTGGGTTTGAGTTCACTAGGATAACCTGGTAGCCTTCTTCACGCAGGCTCAGGCAAGCTTGACTGCCCGCATAGTCGAATTCGGCAGCTTGTCCAATGACGATTGGACCGGAGCCGATAATCACAATTTTATTAATATCTGTTCGTTTTGGCATTAGTGAACCTCCTCGTTGGTATGCATTAAGTCAATAAAGTGGTCAAATAACTGAGTAGCGTCATGGGGACCGGGGGCAGCTTCTGGGTGATATTGAACCGAAAAGACTGGCCGTCCTGGATAGCGCAGGCCTTCAACGGTTTTGTCATTGACCTCTAAGGCGGTGACCTTCAGTGGCGTTGATTTGACGGAATCAAAATCAACAGCATATCCGTGATTTTGAGAGGTGATGAAGATATCACCGGTTTCCAAATTTTTAACCGGATGATTAATGCCCCGATGGCCAAATGTCATTTTGTAAGTTTGCGCGCCATTAGCTAAAGCAAGTAGTTGGTGCCCCAAACAAATGCCAAAGACTGGGAAGCGAGCTTGCAATTGTTGGATGACTGGCAGGAAGTTCGAATAATCTTTAGGGTCACCAGGACCGTTAGATAATAAAACACCAGTGGGATGCAGGTTAACAATGTCTTCAAAAGTGGATTCGGGGGTTACGACGGTTACGTCAACACCTGGTCGCTGCATTGATCTAACGATGTTGTCCTTGACACCAAAGTCAACTAAGACAACGTGATCGATTTTCTTGTCGCTAGTTGTAGAAAGTGAAGCCATTTTGATAATTGAGGCCTGATGCTCGTTAGCAGCCCTATTAGCATCAATTGGCTGATTGGTTAAGCTGGCTTTCATTGTTCCATATTGGCGAATGATTTTGGTTAGCCGCCGGGTATCGATGCCGCTGATTGCAGGAACTTTTGATTGCTTCAAGTAAGCGTCAAGTGAGATAACGCTCTGGTAATGAAATACTTGATCGGTCATTTCTTTGACAACGACTGCGGCTGCCTCGACAGTGTCGGATTGGTTGGTGCCCAATGAAATACCGTAATTACCGATCAACGGATAGGTAAACGTGATAATTTGATTTTTGTACGACGGATCTGTCAAGGTCTCTTGGTAGCCGGTCATGCTAGTGGTAAAAACCAACTCACCATCGATTTCGCCTGCTAAATCACCGCAGGCTGTCCCGACAAAGACGTCGCCGTTTTCAAGTGTTAAATATTTTTTCATGTCCAAGCCTCCAATTTTGCTAACATCTACGTGATACAAGCGGCTAACGCTTTTGATGTATAAAGATAGGAGCTTTTTGGACAAATGTCAAGCTGATTTATACAAAAAATCGTGATATTTGGATTTTTATGTAGATTTAAAAATGAATATGTATATTTATTAGAATGAATGATTATCGTTGAGGTTTGCCCTGTATACATAAGATAACCCTTGTGATTCAATAATCCCGTCTGTTTGGATAAATAAACATTTTCAAAATTATTTTTCAAATTGGCCTTGTATTTTTTCTGAAAATAGCATATGATTCAGATAACAAAAAAAGAACCTTTAATTTTAACCCCGTGAGGTTAATAAGGAATCGGTGAACCTAAGACTATCTTGGGAATTGCTCAAACCTCTTTACCTAACGGCGGTAAAGGGGATTTTTTTATGCAGAATATAGTTGACGATTTAATTGTTCCCGTGAGAGCAAAACGTCCCAAAAATGTGATTCCACTACACAAAAGGAGCGCTTTGCGAACATGGCAAGGCGCTTTTATTTATTCCTGAGGAGGAACCTAATGATGATGCAAATTACGAAGCCAGTTAGTTTTGAGAACGTTGTAAGTATGGAAGACCTTTCAGCCCAGGATGTTTTATCATTTATCCACGAAGCCTCAGATTTTAAGGCAGGCAAGCAAATCGAATTAAAGCGACCAACCTATGCCGCAAATCTATTTTTTGAAAGCAGTACCCGCACCCATACCAGTTTTGAAATGGCTGAACGCAAATTAGGCTTGCAAGTGGTTAACTTTGACCCATCAAACAGTTCGCTTAATAAGGGTGAATCAATGGGGGATACCATTAAAACCTTCCAAGCAATTGGTGTTGATGTCATGGCCATTCGGGCTCGCCAAAACGAATACTACAAGGATTTAATTGCCGATCCAAACATCCATGTCGGCATCGCCAATGGTGGTGACGGTTCTGGTCAACATCCATCTCAATCATTGCTTGACATGATGACGATTTATGAAGAATTTGGTCACTTTGAAGGCTTAAAGGTTGCTATCGTCGGTGATTTAACCCATTCTCGGGTTGCCCGTTCAAATATGGAAGTTTTGACCATGTTAGGCGCTCACGTTTACTTTGGCGGCCCTAAGAAGTGGTACACCGAAGAATTTGCTAAATACGGCGAATGGTTGCCAATTGACGATTTGGTTTCCCAAATGGATGTCATGATGTTTCTCCGAGTTCAACACGAACGGATTAGCGATGACGAAAATGGCACTTTCTCCGCTGAAAAGTATCATGCAATGTACGGTTTAACTGAAGCCCGTGAACAAATGATGCCAGAACATTCAATTATCATGCACCCAGCTCCCGTTAACCGTGGCGTTGAAATTGCCGATTCACTTGTCGAATGTGACAAATCGCGAATCTTCCCACAAATGGCTAATGGCGTCTTCGTTCGAATGGCGATCATGACCAGCATGCTTCGCTATCGAGGATTAATTAACGAAGAATATTAATTTTAGCAAGGAGAATTCAAACCGATGAAACGCGTGATTATGAACGGTCGGATCCTAGAAAACGGTCAATTAGTTGATCGGGACATTTTAATTGACGATGGCGTTGTCAAAAAAATTGCGCCTACAATAGGAAGTAATGGTGTTGATAACGTCATTGATGCGCATCATCACTTCGTTAGTTCGGGGTTAGTGGATGTTCATGTTCACTATCGCCAACCGGGCCAAGAGCAAAAAGAGACAATTAAAACGGGAAGCTTGGCAGCGGCTCATGGTGGCTTTACGACGGTGGGCGCAATGCCAAACGTTATTCCGGCTCCGGATAGTCCTAAGCGGCTTGAAAGTTTGATTCAATTAAACCAAAGTGATGGCGCCGTTCATATTAAGCAGTACGCGACTATCACGACTCACCGTGGTGGCGATGAATTGGTTGATTTTCCGGCATTAAAAAAAGCTGGCGCCTTTGCATTTAGCAACGACGGCAACGGGATTCAAAAGAGCAGTACAATGTACGAAGCGATGCAGCAGGCAGCTCAATTGGACATGGCAATTGTCGAACATGTCCAAGATGATGACCTTACATATGACGGCGTTTTAAATAGTGGGGCGGCTAACCGCCTGGGCTTAAAAGAGATGCCGTGGGTCAGTGAAACGGCACAAGCTGCCAGAGACATTATTTTAGCTGAAGCAACCGGGGTTCACTATCATGTCTGCCACGTCTCTTCTAAGCACACAGTCAACATCATTCGAGCAGCCAAAAAGGCTGGGATTAACGTGACGGCTGAAGTAACTCCGCATCATTTATTGTTATCTGACGAGGATATCACAGAAGACAATCCGAATTATAAGATGAACCCGCCATTGCGCGGGGAGGATGACCGGCAAGCCTTAATTGCTGGCTTGTTGGATGGGACCATTGATATGATAGCGACCGATCACGCCCCCCATACCAAAGAAGATAAGACGGGATCAATTGCGACAGCTTCCTTCGGGATTACCGGTAGCGAGACGGCCTTTAATATGTTGTACACGAAGTTTGTCAAAACTGGTATTTTCACCCTGGATCAATTAATTAACTGGATGAGTCGCCGGCCGGCTGCCGTCTTTAAGATGGCTCACGCGGGTAGCTTAGCAGTTGGTGAACCGGCGGATATTGCGATTTTTGATCTGGATAAGCCTCATACCATTGTGGAAAGTGAGTACCGATCAAAAGGTAAAAACACGCCGTTTACTGGCGAGACGGTTTACGGTGAAACGGTGATGTCGCTGGTTGATGGTAACGTGGTTTATCAAAATAATTAGGTTTTATCACTCAAAATAAGCGCCTCCAGTGTTCGACTCTGGGGGCGCTTTTCTTAGACTTATTTGATGAATAGTTTGTAATAGCTTACTGAGGCAACTGCTTGGGCGGTATTGACTTGGCCATCCTTGATCCACTGGATAACTTTGTCAAGCGGTACTAATTCACTATTGACGAATTCATCTTGGTCAAAATGTTTTTTGACGCGGTCGTCTGGATTGAACCTAATGAGCATTAAGTCAGCAAACTGATCCATGAATCCTTCTGAAGACGTGATTCGGGTCATTCGAGTGACTGATTGAGCAACGTAGCCGGTTTCTTCTTGTAATTCTCGCTTAGCAGCTTGTTCGGCAGTTTCGCCAGGATTGACAATTCCTGCTGGTAAAGACACGGAATCACTGTTAACGCCAGCACGGTATTCGCTAGTCATAACGACATGTTCATCTTGGGTGAGGGCCAAAATCGTAATAGTAGGGGCCGTTTTGATAAGATCCCGTTCGATTTTTAAGCCGTCTGGGGTTTGAATGTGTAACTGATCGACGGCGAAGACGCGACCGTGGTAGACATTCTTGCGGTTGAGAATTAAGCCGGGATGGTGCCATGTTTTGAACATCGAAAACCTCCTGAGTAAAAAGATTGTGGAAATATTCTAATTATATTGGCATTGGTGTAAAAAAACCATTATCCAAGATTTTTTCACCACACCATAAAAGTTGCAGATGAAGTGGATTATAGTTACCGGTAACTAATTAATAATTACTCACTGCCAACCTGCTAGAAGGGCTTTAATACCCATTAAGAATTGCTGATCCGTTGTGAACTGATTAGTCATTATTGGGTGCATAAGTTGATTAAAATCATCAGAATAACGTTGACTGTCCATGAGTAAATTTGAATCCGCATTTTTACCACCCTCAGGTTCAATGGCCTCTGCCCAAACGAACCCCAATGTGTAAGCCGTCATGGAATTAATTAAGAAAACAGTTGTTGATTGGATTACTAACCCGGCACTTTTCAACTGGCTTAGAATTTCTTCTACGCGCATCAATTCTGACTGGGTAACTAATGGATGAGTTGAGATTAGTGAGAGGGCTTGGGGATGGGCTAGCAATGTTTCCCGCAATTGAGCCATAATTCTAATGAGCTGCTCTTGCCAATTGTGATCTGTTTGGCCTGATTGGGTCGTTAACGCTTTTTGCCAAATCAACTCAACTAATCCATCAAAAAGAGCTCCCTGATTAGGGAAATAACGATAAACAGCCATTGGGGAAACGGCCATTTTCTGACCTAGTTTTCGCATGGTGAATTTTTGAAGGCCCCCATTGTCTAATAATTCGAGTGCCGTTTGTAAAATGTAAGAACGATTTAAAGTGTCTTTCGTTGGTTTAACTGGTTTCATTGCTAATGGTTCCCTTCTGTAAGAGGTTGATACTTAAAGCCAATTAAGGAAACTACGCCAAAAATAATGGCCATACTTAAAAGAATGATTAAGCTATGATTAATTGTACCAAAACTTGCATGGTTAAGACTGACTTTTCTGATTGCTGATAAAGCCCAGTAGGCGGGATCAAATTGAGCAATCGCTTTTGCCCACCGTGGGAAGGTGTTTGTTGGTGAGAGACTTCCACCCAACCCAGCCAACAAAATTCCCAGTAAGTTTGATAATGAGAGTGCAATGTTTGCCGAGGTTGCCCAGCTCACAATCATTGTACCAAAGCAAGTCAAGACAGCCGAGAAGAGTATGATGATGGCGACAAAAGCAATCCAGCTCCCGTTAAGATGAAAGTTGAATAACCAAATACTTAATAAAATGATGATTGAAAGTTGAACGAGTTGAATCAGGTAGGCAACCAACACCTTGCCGGTAATAATTTCACCCAATGATGTGGCAGAAACCTGTTGACGGTCCCAAGTGTTCCAGACTGTTTCATCAAAGAACATCTGAATAATGAGTTGAATTGAAAAGAAGGAAAACAAAACAGCTAGTCCTGGAATAACCTGCTCAGAACCATTTGCATGAAAATATCCTTGAGCAATTAATTGGGTCTTAGCAGCCGGTAACATGAAGGGTGCCATGATTAGTGGGATAAGGATCAAAATAATGGGAACGGTGGGATTAGCTAACTGTAGCCGACTATTTAGTCGAACTTCTGACAAAATTTGTTTAGATTTCATGGTTGACACTCTTTTCTAATAAGGTATGGTAGGCTGATTCCAAGTCGGCTCTTAAGATCTTAACGTTAATAAGCTGGCTTTTTTGTACGATAGGGTTACTTAAGGCTGCTTGCAATACTTCTGCATAGTTTTGATGGGGACTTGAATTAATTAAGTGTAGGTGGTCATCCGATCGTTGCCATCCAGCTACGTTATCCGAAATACTTTTGCCAAAATAAAGTTCCAGTGAAGGATGGGCATATTGCTGCACAATGCTTTTAACGCTGCCAGTTGCTTGAATAACGCCATGATTTAAGAAAATAATCTGCGCGTTTAGGGCCTCCATTTCTTGCAAATAATGCGTTGTATAAATAACGGTGATACCTTGATGACTTAGTGCCTTAACTGATTGGATGATTTGATTGCGAGAATCGACGTCAGCCCCCACGGTCGGTTCATCAAGAAAAATGATTTTTGCTTGACTCATTAGGGCGATTGCAGAATGCAGTCGTCTTTTTTGACCACCGCTTAAATTAATTGCCCGCTGGTTTTGAAGATTAGTGAGATTAAATGTTGTGAGTACCTTGGTATATTTGGTCCGGAGTTGTTCAACTGAGAGGCCGTTAATTGCCCCAAAATGGGTTAGATTTTGTTTGACTGTTAGTTGTGGATAAATTGCTAACGATTGGGGGGCAATCCCAAGATATTTTCTTAATTCTCGTTTATTTTTGTGGAGTGGTTGACCCAAAATAGTGATTTCGCCAGAGTCAGGCTCAAGTAGGCCAGTCATTAATTTGATTAATGTTGATTTGCCAGCACCATTTGGACCAAGTAAGCCGATGATTTCACCCTGATGGACTTGTAAGTTGACACCATTTAGAATTGTTCTTCGGTTAAAACTTTTGCGAATGTTCTTTAAGGTTATTGATAAGGTCATTCTATATCCTCCTGTTTACGTTGTAATCACAATTTACATTGTAAACTTAAAGGATACAAAAAACTAGCCTAAATCAAACATTCATTTAATTGGTGAGATAAGAAAGGCTAAATTAGCTTGTCATCTTAATGCCGATGATACTAATAAGCAGCATGATTACAAATCCCCAGGTGATTGGCGAAATCTTATCACCAAATAAGATGATACCGGCAATGACCGTCCCTACCGCGCCAATACCCGTCCAGACTGGATAAGCGATACTCAGCGGTAATGTTTTGGTTGCGTGAGCTAGTAAGAAGAAACTGATTAGCATGCCGACGATAGTGATTAAAGTTGCGTTTAATTGGGTAAACCCGTGGCTAAATTTCATGGCGGTTGCCCAGACAACTTCGAAAAGACCAGCAATAATTAATGTAATCCAATTCATAAAAAAACCTCCAAATAAAAGTGAGCGGAGCAAAGCGGTTAGAAGCTGGAGCCTAAGTCGACTTGGCCGGAAATCCCGGTTTTGGATTTTTGGGCAAGTCGACTTAGGTGCAAGCTTCTGCTTTGCGCAGCTGTCCTGAAAAGTGAGCGGAGCAAAGTGGTTAGGGATCGGAGGGTAAGTCTCCTCTAACGGAAATCCCCGGTTCTGGGATTTTTGTTAGAGGTGCTTACGCGCAGATCCCTGCTTTGCGCAGCTGTCCTAAAAAAGTGAGCAGAGCAAAGCGGTTAGGGATCGGAGGGTAAGTCTCCTCTAACGGAAATCCCCGGTTCTGGGATTTTTGTTAGAGGTGCTTACGCGCAGATCCCTGCTTTGCGCAGCTGTCCTAATAAAAAAATGGTACCCCTCACAATTCCTTCAAAGACCTAACGGAATTGCCAAAAGTACCCACAATTGCTGCCCGGTGGCAGTCGTTATTAAGTTACTGATATCATAGCACATCTGGTTGGTAAATGGAAAGCTGTTGAATCTACTAGTACGCGTTATCTCTCCCTCAACTTTTGATTTAGGGACTCAGCTTCCTTACGAGCAACGATCATACTGGTTATATAGATAGCGATGTAAACCACAATAAAAATAATGGTAAAGCCGCCCAATTCAACAAAATTTAGTGGAAACCAACCAGCCAAAATTGCTAGTGGTAAAAAGCCAAAGTAAGTAACCGCTAAATGAACAATGGTCATCTTAGCGATGCTCCAATCGGTGATGGTAAAAATAAGAGATCCAACGGCGAATACAATCCCCATTAAAGCCCAGAGAAGTGCTGAAAAGACCGTAGCAGAAAGTGATCCATTAAATTGGGCAACAAATTTCGGCGTTGAAGGGGAATAACTAACTGCCCCGTTCAGTAATGAAAAGATTAACGATAATACAAAGCCAATAAATACCCCGGAGACAATGCCGACGATTGTTTGGATACTGAATTTTTTGATCATGATAACCGCTCCTTTACTTGACGGAGATACCGTCTTGATGAACTGGTTTGGGTGCCATTCTTAAAATGAATGATAATAATACCAGTGGGTGAAACTTCAAATTCATTTACGTATGCCAAGTTAATGATTTCTGTGTTTGAGATGCGAATGAAATCTCTGGGAAGAGAATTGGCCAGGGTATACAGTCGCTTGTTAACTTTAAATTCATCACCACTAAAGGTTTTGACGTAAACTTTCTTTTGGCTTGAGTAAAATGATAGACAGTCCGACAAGGATATGATCTTGTTTCGACTGTCGATTTGACCGGTAATAGTTGCGCCTTGCACGCTTTCGATATAGGCAATGATTTTGTTAAGCGGTTCACTGTGCTGCCGAACTCCCAAAACAATCGTATTAGGATTGAGATCGTTAATAATTTTAACTTGAACTTCCAAACTGCTCACCTCCTGTTATTATCATAATGACTTAATCATAATGACTTAATGCAATTCTTGATACCTTTTGGGGATGGTTGGCAGATATTGGCGACCAGTGGTAAGAGTTTTAGCAAAGGGGCCACGAACATTGTGTAGAAAATGATCGTGACCCCTATCAAATATCAAGAATTCAGTACTTTGATTAGATTTATTCAATTTTAATGCCCTGGCAAATTATATCGCTGCTAAAAATGCCAACCCATCAAAAATCATGTGGGCTACATATGACGGCCAAATGGTCTTGCTATGGATAAAAGTTGCGTTGAGAAAAAATCGTTCAACGGCAATAATGGCAAGCATCTGAACCAGATTCCAGTCATAGGCTTGAAAGTGAAGCAGCCCGAAGATCAACATTGACAACAGCATTGCAATCCCGAGGCTCGCGCGACGGCTAAAATGGTAATACTGAATTAAGAGGGCCGCAATTGTCAAGAAGATCACAATACTAAGCAACTCTTCGTTCATGAGGTCAAAGAGATCCGAGGAAATACTCTGGCAATACGCCACCAACTTATTGTTTGATTCTGCAATTTCGGTAGCAGAGCCGTTTTCACCTAATGAACCGCCTAGTGCTTGGAGGCCAGTTGCCGCCGCGAGCGCATAGGCTAATTGAAGAATAAACATCACGGCAGCAAAGCCAAAATCAGACCAGCGAGGCTTGCTAAATAATTGGCTGAGCTGGCCTTGGCTGAGATACAAAACACCGCCAATCATGATGGTCATGGGAAGAACGTCATCGAAAACAGTTGTTGCCAAGTAACTATTGAAAGTCACGGTTTTCGCAAAGGCCACCCAGACCACCGTTGCAATTGAAACAAAAAGTAATAATGCCCAAAGCCGCCATTGGTCGAGCTTAGTATCAAGTAACAAAAATTCGCGTTGGTCGTTTTTGCGCTCAAACCAAAATCGTTGCATGACTATCGCCCCGCCCCCCAAAAAAATAAGACTTATGAATAATAGTAGCTAAGAAAGTTGTGGATGACAAGTTATTTTAGAGATGATGACCACTAACCTGTTATTTCTTCAACACGCGCACCCGAAAGACAGCGTCAATTTTGCTTAATCGTTGAATGAGCTTATTATCTTCCTCATTTTTTAAGTTATCCAAGTCAATGATGGTGTAGGCCACGCCGTCTCTAGCAGCGTTACTCATACTTTCAATGTTAATGCCGGCATCCGCTAAGGCTGTGGCAATTTGGCCGACCATATTGGGGATGTTTTTATGAATAATTGTAACTCGGTATGGGGCGTTAAAGGGTACTTGGAGATTAGGCAAATTAACTGAATTGATAATGTTGCCAGTTTCCAAATACGTCATGATGGTATTAGCCCCTTGAGTTGCCCCATTGGCTTCAGCTTCAATGGTTGAACCACCGATATGGGGCGTGACAACAACATCGTCTCGGTTTAAGAGTATATTTTCACCAAAGTCAGTGTAATAGGTTCGAATCTTTCGAGCGTCCAGGGCTTCGATTGCTGCCGCGTTGTCGATAATGCCGCCTCTGGAATAGTTGAACAGTTTGACGCCATCTTTCATGATTTCCATTTGTTCACTGCCAATTAGGCCGGTGGTTTCCTCGTTCTTTGGGACGTGAACCGTAACGTAATCCGCGCTTTTTAGTGCCTCGCCAAGGGTTCTAGCTCGCGTAATCCGGGTTGAAATGTGCCAAGCGGCGTCGGCTGACAAGTATGGGTCATAGCCGATCACTTTCATGCCTAAAGCACTAGCAGCGTTGGCAACTAAGGAACCAACGTGGCCAACCCCAATGACGGCCAGCGTCCGGCCGGTAAGTTCAGTCCCCTTAAATCGCGTCTTATCCTTTTCGGTTCGCAGCGAAATATCGGCACCGCTATTATGGGCAGCGTAATCAGCAGCCGCAAAAAGATTCCTCGATGAGGCAACCAAAAGGGCAATGATGAGCTCCTTTACAGCATTCGCGTTACTGCCGGGGGTATTAAAAACGGCCGTTCCGTTTTGAGTTGCTTTGTCGAGGGGGATGTTGTTAAACCCGGCACCAGCTCTGGCAATGACTTTGAGGCTCTTAGGAAATGTTTGATCGTGCAAATTGACAGATCGAATTAGATAGGCATCGGCTTCGTCTGTTTTATTAATTTGGTAGTTATCGGTGAATTGATCGAGCCCAGCTTGGGCAATCGCGTTGTATGTTTTTACTTGATACATGGTTTATTCTCCTTTATGACTCAGTGTTGAGTTTCAAAATTGTGTAAAAAGTCAACCAGGGCTTGAACCCCTTTAACTGGCATTGCATTATAAAGACTGGCTCTGAGGCCGCCAACGCTTCGATGGCCTTTTAAGTTCATGAGGCCAGAATCAGCAGCTGCTTGGATAACCTGTGTGTCCAGGTCAGGGTTATCAGTTGTAAATGGCACGTTAGTGAGTGAGCGGTCTGATTTCTTAATGTAATTGGTGAACAACTTGGAATCATCCAAGAAGTCGTAAAGCAACGCCGCTTTCTTTCGGTTAACCTCTTCAATCTCGGCTAACCCGCCTTGTTGTTTCAACCATTTGAGAACCAGTCCGGTAGCGTAAATTGCAAACACTGGCGGCGTGTTAAACATTGAATTTTTCTTAACAAATAGGGCGTAATTTAGAATACTTGGAATATGTTCAACCGGCTTGACCAAGTCGTCCCGGACGATCGTAATGGTGACGCCGGCTGGACCGAGATTTTTTTGAACCCCACCAAAAATGAGGCCAAAGTCTTGGACATTATAATTTTCGGCCATAAAGTTAGAAGAGAGGTCACCAACCAGTGTGACGTCACCGTGCTCAGGTAATGTGTGGTAGGCAGTTCCTTCGATGGTGTTGTTGGTAGTGACGTGGAGATAATCATAGTCTTCAGCCGACAGGGGTTTATCTAAATGGGGGAGTTCCTGGTAATGCTTGTCTTTGGTAGAAGCGATTGTGTCGACCGTCACGCCGAGATTAGCTGCTTCATCGCCTGCTCGGCTTGCCCAGTGACCACTGTCGAGTAAAGCAATTCGTTTGTGTTGAGTGGCTAAATTAAGCGGAGCGGCCGCGAATTGGCCCGTCCCGCCTCCTTGGAAGAATAAGATGTGATAATTTGCCGGAACATGCATGAGGTCGCGAATATCCTGTTCAGCTGTATTGATGATATCGTCAAACATTGCAGAACGGTGAGAAATTTCTAGGACACTCATGCCCGTTCCCTGAAGCGATGGTAATTCCGCTTGTATTTGTTTGATGACCGGATCCGGTAGGGTTGCTGGCCCCGCTGCAAAGTTATAAACCGTCATAGCTAAAACTCCCTTGTTATAAATTAAAAGGCTCTCACAGTGTGACACTGTGAGAGCCCAGTCGTTCGCATTTAGCCGGTCTCACAGTGTGATGAAAGGCTTCATCCATGTAAGACCTTTTGTTGAGGATTACCCATACGAAAGTTGGCCTACATGAATGGCACCGTAGACCAGGAGGATGATTTAATTGTTGTTAGCTTAATTAAAACCTTATTCATATGAGTAACCTCCGTTTCTTATAATTAAAATCTAACAGAACCCACAGTTAAATGCAAGATCAATTTAACTAATTTCATCAAAAGGTGTTTGCAAGCGCGTAGCGAACATGATAGATTTTTAACTAGGGCATGAAACAATTCGGCCGTCTACGAATCGGCTGGATAATTTGAACTGGCAATAACTTTGTTAAAACATCGATTGCTCATTACTGACAGTGGTCGGCAATCATTTGGAGGAAACCACGCATGACTGATTTTTATTTTATTCGCCATGGTCAAACCGGGGCCAACGCCATTGGGCTTAAGCAAGGAATCATTAATACCGAGATTACTTACCTATCGGAAACCGGAAAGAAACAAGCGCAAAGTTTGCACGAAGGTTTCGATATTTCGTTTGCGGATCAAATCATTGCAAGCCCACTGCAGCGGACAAAAGATACAGCAAACATTTTGAATCAGAGCGCGAACCTACCGATAACCTATGATGATCGGCTGTTGGAAATTTCATATGGCGATTGGGATGGTAAGAAGAATCGGGTGCTGGAGGCGCAATACCCGGATGTGTTTGACCACGTCTTAAATGATGTCTTGCCAACATATGTGACGATTGCCGGCGGGCGGGCCGAGACGTTTGATGACGTGATCAAACGGGTACAAGACTTTATGGAAGACGTCGGGCAAAACAACCCTGATGGCAATGTGATCGTCGTGACCCACGGATTTACGATTAAAGCGGCGGTTTTAGCCGCATTGGGATCACCAAAAGAAATGATGGTGATCGAAGAACCTGATAACACCAGCGTGACAAAAATAACGTTGAGGGCATCTAGTCACGATTACTACTTGCGATATTATAATCGAGTTGTTCATTCAGGATTTTAGTAATTTGGTTGACAAATGTGGCCAATTACTTTATATTTGTTGCAGATATTAAGGAAAGCTGCGCAAAGCGGCAATCTGCATGTAAGCATTTTTGTGAGAAATTTCAAATTGAGAATTTTTCTCAAAGGGAACTTACACCTCGATTGCTAACCACTTTGCTCCGCTCACTTATTTTTAACGAGGAGGGGTCACCTATGCAAACGTCAGCGGTACAATTAATGTGTTGTTCAATGTGTCCAGCTCAGGTTAGCGCTGATGGTGGCTTCTTTAGGAAATCCATTTCATGGTGATCGCTCTGTATGCTGATCGATTGAACGGATTCCAGAGTGTCGCAACTTCAGTGTTAGCTGGAGTTTGCGGCACTCTTTTTATTTTCAACAAATATGTCAGACTTCTGCGTAGTTAAACTCATGTAGGGTACCACCAACGTTGAAGTTAATAAAGGGGAAGATTGCATTGTGTAGTCAGATGTTAGCTTTATAAACTAAATTGATATTTTTGGAGGATAAAAATGAAAAAATTAAGAGCAATATTGTTGGTCGCGGTGATTGGGTTGATTTCAATTACGTTGGCGGCTTGTGGACAATCAAGCAAAAAATCAAGTTCCACGAAGAGCCAAACACTGAATCTGAGTACAACAGCGCCGCTAGACACCATTGACATTTCTAAGTCTACCGGCTATGGCCAAACCGGCAATAATTTTGAGAGCTTTTATCGATTAGGCAAAGATGGTAAACCAACGGCCGGGTTGGCTAAAAGTGCTAAGAAGTCAAAAGATGGCAAGACTTGGACGTTTACCTTACGGAACGCCAAGTGGAGCAATGGCGACAAAATTACCGCCCAAGACTTCGTTTATTCATGGCGAAGAACTTTGAACCCTAAGACAAAGTCAACGTATGCTTATCTTTTTAGTGGGATTAAAAACGCGGATAAAGTCAATGCAGGCAAGTTGTCACCAAATGCGGTTGGAATTAAAGCAGTCAATGATCGGACGGTTGTGATTCAATTGGATAAGCCAATTGCTTATTTTAAGGTCTTGATGGCCTATCCGTTATTTGGCCCCCAGAATCAAAAAGTTGTTCAAAAGTACGGCAAGAAATACGGAACCAAGTCCCAATATATGGTCTATTCAGGCCCGTTCAAGATTGAGGGCTGGAATGGCACCGGTAATAAGTGGCAGTTTGTTAAAAATAATCAGTATTGGGACAAAAAAGCCGTTAAGCTTCAAAAGATTAATTATACGGTTGTTGCCAGCCCAACAACTGGTCTTGAATTATACCAACAAGGTAAGCTTGACTTAACACCGCTGTCAAACCAGCAAATTAAAAATTATAAAAACAATTCTGAATTCAAACAATACCCTTACTCACTGGTCAGCTTCTTGGAATATAATTTTAAAGATGCCAATTCAACGAAGCGAAAAGTCATGAGTAACCGAAATATTCGAACGGCGATTTCGCTTTCAGTTGACCGAAAGCAGTTGACCAAAAAAGTATTGGGTGATGGTTCGGCTACTCCAACTGGGTTCGTGGCTTCCAAGCTAGCCAGTGATCCGAAGACGGGAGTCGACTTTGCTAAGCAACAGACGGTGGCTAACACCGTTGACCATAACGAAAAATTGGCTAAGCAATACTGGCAAAAAGGACTCAAACAAGTTGGCGTTAAAAAAGTTAGTCTCTCAATCCTGGCATCTAGTGACGACCAGACCACCAGCCCAGTGACCCAATATCTAAAGGCGCAACTGGAAAAGGTTTTGCCCGGGATGACTCTTAATATTCGAAACGTGCCAGGTCAAGTGGCTACCCAAGATGCCCAAAAAGGGGAATTTGATATTTACCTGTCTGGCTGGGGCGCTGACTTTAACGACCCGATCTCGTTCTTACAAATTCCAGAATCAAACACGGCCTATAACTATGGCAAGTATACTAATTCAACTTATGATCGCTTGATTAGCCGCGCGCAGAATCAGGATGCTAATAATGCCGAAAAGCGGTGGGATGATTTGGTTCAAGCCGCAAAATTATTTAATAAGGATCAAGGCATGACGCCGTTGTATCAGCAAGTGACGTCATACTTGCAGAAACCAGCACTAAAGGGAGTTATCCATAATACCGCGGGTACTCAGTGGAGTTACAAATATGCTTATATGAAGTAAGATAAGTGATTATTTCCAAAATAAGAAGTCTTTAGCTGATTAAAAAGTTAGAGGCTTCTTTTTAATATTCAAAGAATAATTTAACATTTTAATTTAACTGCCATTTTTATCATTTCCGTGCTAAACTTGTAGCATCAAACATAATATGAGGTGATTACATGACACGAAAAATAGCTGTTATTGGAATGGGCAATGTTGGTTCAACGGCCGCTCACTACATAGTTGCATGCGGATTTGCGGATGATCTGGTTTTAATTGATACTAGGGAAAAGAAAGTGGAAGCTGATGCGACTGACTTTGAAGACGCAATGTCTAACCTGCCATATCATACGAACATTACGGTTAATGATTATTCGGCGTTAAAGGACGCAGACGTTATTATTTCGGCGTTAGGAAACATCAAGTTACAGGATAATAAAAATGATGACCGGTTTGCTGAACTGCCGTTTACCAGTGAGGCGGTTAAGTCGGTGGCCCCAAGGATTAAGGCGTCTGGTTTCAATGGCATCATCGTTGACATTTCAAATCCAGTTGACGTGATTACATCGATGTATCAACAACTTACTGGCTTGCCAAAGAAACACGTAATTGGAACTGGAACACTGCTTGATTCCTCAAGAATGAAGCGGGCAGTTGCCAAAGAGTTGGGTATCGATCCGCGCTCGGTTTCGGGCTACAACTTGGGTGAACATGGTAATTCTCAATTTACGGCGTGGTCGACGGTTCGGGTATTGGGCCATCCAATCACCGAAATTGCCAAGCAACGTGGCCTTGATTTGAACCAATTAGATAAGGCAGCTCGTGAGGGTGGCTTTAACGTTTTCCATGGTAAGAAGTATACAAATTATGGCGTGGCAACGGCGGCAGTCCGTTTAGCTAATACGGTGATCAGTGATGCTAGAACCCAATTGGCGGTTTCAAATTATCGAGAAGAATTGGATACCTACTTGTCTTACCCGGCAATTGTCGGCCGAGACGGGATTCTCGAAAAGGTGCAACTGGACTTAACAGATGAAGAAAAAGAAAAACTGCAGACTTCAGCTAACTTTATTAAGACTAAGTTTAAGGAGTCGATGAAGAGTTAGTGTGCGCAAAGAAGCGCTTAGCCGCAGTAATATAAGCGTCCCACTCCTCAAATCCCTGTTTTGGATTTGGGAAGTGGGACGCTTATATTGTTGGTGACTGTTTCTCGGAGTGCCATTAGGCTTAGTCGCCTAGAACAGAGATTCCGATTTTGGATTTTGGAATAAGGCCTCTATATTGTTAGCCGAGCGGCTGCTTTTCGCTAAGCAGGCTAAGTGCAGCTCTCACGACTATTGACCATGCTGCCCAATAACCCAGGGCAACGCTACGAAAGCGACTCTTCATCAGGAATGGCAATGGTAAAACCGGGCGCTTCGTCGGAAATAAGCCGATGCGGATTATTGTAATAATAGATGCCAATTTCGTAATTGCTTAGCGCGTTTCGTTTTGCTTGACTGTAGCCGCTTTTGTCAATGGCAGTTTTGATTAATTGGAACCTTGCGCTATCGGACATGCCCTCCTTATAAAAACGCTTATTGAAGTATTTTTGGGCCGCTGGAAATTCAAGAATATTTTTGTATCCCTCAACCGTTGGGCTGTTCCAATCCCAAGGGCTGGCACCACCGGCGGCTTTGGTAAGTTGGATTGATAATTTGGTGTTGGGAAACAGCTTTAAAACTTCGCGGGTTAATTTTTGTGACGGTGATTTCTGAATATAGTTTAGATAGTCGCGATCGGTATCAAAATAACGAAAACCAATATTGTTAAGCCGCTTGTAGTTGGGATTGACGCCAGGGGTTAGGTAACCACGCCAAACGATGCCATGTAATTTGCTACTATCATTGCCGTTAGGAGTGATTCCTTGAACGTAATAATAAACTGACCTTTTTGAATTGTGAGATAGAATTGCTCTTTGGTCATAGTATCGCCAACTATAGTTTTTATAATTTTTTAAATTGGCTTCGGCTTTTGTGTGGTGGCTGTTCCAAAGATAAATATTCTTGGAATTATTGACTAAATGATAGGCACGATCGGCGTTGTTACCAGCAATGACTTTGTCGACGGTATAAGTCGAAGCGGCTTCGACATGAGGCAAAGTCGTGACCCCAATGATTAAGCTCAGTGTAATGAGTGCTAATAATTTAATTCGCTTTTTCCTTGTTAAATCAGCGTTCTTATCCATCGTTAAATCTCCTTGTTTTGCTAATCCCTCAATCATGATCCCTGATCACCAACTTTCGAGTCATCCTCCGCACCGTCCCCGCCGCCCGATCGGCATTAATGTGTTTTAGAATGTTGCTCATACTGACTTTGACGTGCTGGTCCTCATCGGCTTGGGCCGTGTGAACCTCAAAACTATGGTAGATCACATAGTTAGCATGTCTAAATTCAAACCAGTTTGGGGTCAGCTGCTTTTCTTGTTCAGTGATATGTTGATCGGGCCAAACCAAGTAGCGCCAGTGGCCAGCTTTTCGGTATTTTTCGACCTGCCAGCCGGCCTTAAAGTCGGCAATTTCTTGCCAGCGCTGAATGTGGACGTGCTTGATGGCAAAGTAAATAATGGCACTATCGCGAATCTTAGGGTGCCGATAAAAAGTATTAGTCGTGAGCGGCCGATAACGCTTCTTAGCCGCTGGTCGATCACTAGGTGGCCGTGAGCCGGATTTAGACTGAAAAACAATGACGCTACCTAAAACGGTCATCAAGAGAATGAAACTGCCAACTAGTGTCATCATTTTTTTGTAACGCATGGCATCACGCTCCTTATTTGGCTGGCTTTGATCCAATTTTTAAGCGTTAGCGGGATTATTGTTAACCCTGCCAAAAAGCTTAGCGTGCCCATACATATAGGAGATAAGCTAAGAAGCCAACCCAGAGGCTAAGGGAGCCGGCGCCTAGAATTCGTACTGAGCAGATAAAGGTTTCGGTTTTAACCTGTTTGGCGGTAAATAATCGCATTTGCTTTAAGATGAATGGCACTGCTAGAACCACAGAAATCAAGGCAACTGGGTAAACGCCTAAAAAGATTGCCAAAAAAATCAGCAAAATCACAAGCACGTTCATCGCGTTAAATAAGAATACAGAGCGAGAAACGCCTAAATAATGGACAATCGTGTAACGATGATTTAAGCGGTCCTCTTCGGCGTCACAAATATTATTGGCAAACATGATATTGCCGATCCAGATAAATTCTGGAGAGGCGGCTAATAAAATTTCTAACAATAATTCGGCATTCCACGTGAACACTTGATAGGAATTAATGTAAACTGAAATCAAGACGATCATCACACCCATCGTAAAGCCAGAGGCCAATTCACCAAATGGGGTGCTAGAAATTGGGTGAGGTCCAGAGGAATATAGTATGCCAATGGCAAAACAGAATATCCCCATCCAAAGGAGTGGCAAGCCCACTTTGGCTGTTAAATAAAGACCAATCGCAGCTGAGGGACCAATTAAAATGACCAACAAACTATTTAGAAAGGTTGCTGAGATGTTTGCTCGGCCGACAATGTTGGTTTTTGATTTATATTCTTCGGCATCGGAATGGTGAAAATCATTATAGTTGTCCATGACGTTAACAGCCGCATCAAATAAAATCATGGCAATAAAAAATAAGGCCGCGTATAATCCGTTAACGGAATTTAAAAAGTACCAGCTAAAGAAAAGGCCGACGCTAAACGGAAAGGCGCTGGCGCCGAGAATTTTAAATTCAATTAGTTCGGTAAATGTTGATAAATCCATAGGAACCTCCATTTTTGAATCGATTTGTTACAAGGCACAATCAAATTATACCAAAGGAGTGGCAACATGAGCTTAACAAATAAGACCCCGGAGTCACAAGTTGAATCATTGTTTAACGAACTAGCCCCCAACTACGACTCGATGAATTCTTTAATTAGCTTGGGTCGGCATCGTAAATGGCGACAAGTCGCCATGAAAGAACTTCAGCAGTTAACCGGCGCGTTTGTCATTGACGTTTGCTGTGGTACCGGCGATTGGACGGTTGCCTTGGCTAAGGCAGTGGGGCCTTCTGGGCGCGTGGTTGGCTTGGACTTTAGCGAAGATATGTTGGCAATTGCCAAGCAAAAGATAACCGCAGCAGGTGTTTCTGATCGTGTGATTTTCGTGGCCGGAGATGCAATGCAGCTGCCATACACGGATAACGAATTTGATGTTGCCACCATTGGCTTTGGCTTGCGTAACGTTCCGGACGCGAATCGGGTTTTAAAAGAGATGGTTCGCGTCGTTCGACCAGGTGGCCAAATTGAATCGCTAGAAACTTCGCAGCCAACCTCGCCGTTGTTTAAACTAGGATGGTGGCTTTATTTTAAAACCGTTCCAGTGATGGCCCAATTTGCTGTTGGTAAATATCGGGAATATTCATATTTGCAACAAACCGCTAAACAATTTGTTTCTGCCAAAGAGTTAGCGCAGATGTTTCGGCAAGCGGGGATGATCAATGTTTCCTATCGACCGCTTACCTTTGGCGCCGCTGCTTTGCATCTTGGACAGGTAGAAAAGTCAAAATAGCCCTTGCCAATGTATATTAAAACGGCTATCATGTAATTAACTTATTCTAAGGAGTTTTTAATGATGACCAACTTACATCGAACTCATTTGAATAGTTGCCGATATTACTTTTGGTTTTTCCAGATCTGATCTGTGATAAGCCAAGAGATTTTCGTGATGAGAATTTAAAGGCCGCACAGATCAGTTATTGACTGTGCGGGATTAAACCAATGGTGGGGTCCTTTTCAGTCAATCAGCTGACTGTGAAGGGCCCTATTTTGTAGGACAGCTGCGTCAGGCAGAAACCTGCGCCTAAGCCTACTTGCCCAAAAATCCAAGCCCGGGATTTCCGGCCAAGTAAACTTATGCTCCGGTTTCTAACCGCCTGGCTCCGCTCACTTGTTTTAGGACAGCTGCGCAAAGCAGAAAGCTGCACCTAAGTCAACTTGTCCAAAAATCCAGGCCCGGGATTTTTGGTCAAGTAGCCTTAGGCTCCGCTTTCTAAGCGCCTGGCTCCGCTCACTTTTTTAGGACAGCTACGCAAAGCAGAAACTTCCGCATAAGCACCTCGGACGAAAATCCCAAGCCCGGGGATTCCCGTCCGAGGAGACTTATGCTCCGCTTTCTAAGCGCCTGGCTCCGCTCACTTTTTTGGACAGCTGCGCAAAGCAGAAATCTGCGCGTAAGCACCTTTGTGAAAAATTCCAAGCCCGGGAATTTCCCACAAAGGAGACTTACGCTCCGCTTTCTAACCGCTTTGCTCCGCTCACTTATACATTAGGAGGACACACTATGAGTCAATTATCAGAAAAAATGAACAAACGGGTGGCTGCGTTAACGCCCGCCGCAATTTTAACCTTCAATCAGAAGATTTCAACGATTCCAGATATTGTCAAACTTACTTTGGGTGAACCTGACTTCAATACCCCGGAGCACGTGAAACAAGCAGCGATTAACGCAATCAATGATAATGAAAGCCACTACACCAATTCACGGGGAACCGATAGCTTGCGGCAAGCGGCTGCCAATTTCTTGAATAAGAAATATGGTTTGCACTACGATCCGGCAACCCAAGTGCTGATGACCGCTGGCGCCACTGGAGCAATTTACGCGTCGTTAACGGCAATGCTCAATCCCGGTGACACTGTGATTATCCCAACGCCGATTTTCCCGTTATACATTCCGATTGTCATGTTAGCGGGCGCCAAGCCGGTTTTCGTTGATACGTCCGATAATGGTTTTGTGTTATCTCCCGAAAAACTGCAAGCCGCAATCGATGACAACCAAGGGACTGTCAAAGCCGTTATCTTGAACTTCCCGAACAATCCAACGGGTGTGACCTATCACCGAGCTGACTTGGAGAAATTAGCGGCGGTTATTTCTAAGTACGATATGATTTGTTTGAGCGATGAAATTTACAGTGAGTTAACTTACGATGGCACCCACGTTTCGATGGGCTCGATTTTGCCGGAGCAGACCTTAGTCATGAATGGCGTTTCGAAGTCCCACGCGATGACGGGTTGGAGAATTGGGATGATTTGTGGTCCAGCAGCTATTATTGACGAAGTTGCCAAGGTTAGTGAATTTACGATG
The DNA here is from genome assembly GCF_016860605.1 of Lentilactobacillus fungorum. Taxonomy (GTDB): domain Bacteria; phylum Bacillota; class Bacilli; order Lactobacillales; family Lactobacillaceae; genus Lentilactobacillus; species Lentilactobacillus fungorum. The sequence continues at coordinate 66,629 of NZ_BNJR01000014.1, read as the reverse complement.
ACATCGTTAGCTACCAACACCCAAGCGGCCGCTGAAGAAGCCTTCAAGAATGGCTTTGACGACGCTCAACCAATGAAAGCAACCTACTTAAAACGGCGGGATTTGTTAACGGCCGGCCTCGCCCAGGCTGGGTTCACCTGCCCAACGCCAGCTGGGGCCTTTTACGTGTTTGCTAAAATTCCAGCTGGTCTGAACCAAAGTAGTGTTGACTTCTGTTATGATTTGGCTAAAGAAGCCCACGTTGCGTTGATCCCTGGTAAATTCTTCGGCGCTGGCGGTGAAGGCTATGTGCGAATCAGTTACGCGGCAAGTACCGAAGACTTACAAAAAGCAGTTGAGCGTATCCAACAATATGTTGCCAGCAAACAAGTTAGTGAAAAATAAAAATGATTTTGCTTGAATGGTGCTGAGCAGGCAATGAGGTGGGGTTAAAAACCCACCAATGAGTATAAACAGCACGATAAAACGAAGAAATCAGGGTAAAAAATGAAAATTTTGATGTACACATCTCGTCCAGATGAGCAAAAGCCAATTGATGATTGGGCTAAGCAGCATAACGTCCAAGTCGACACGAACACGGTGCCATTGACAGCCGACACGGTCAAATTAGCCAAGGGATACGATGGCGTTTCAATTTTACAGCATGGGGCTGTTAGCGATCCCGTCATTTATCAGCAACTGCACGCTTTTGGAATTAAGCAGTTGGCTCTTAGGAGTACGGGTTATGAGATTATTGACTTAAAGCAAGCGGCCGCAAATAAGTTGGTGGTAACTAACGTGCCGGCCTATTCACCGCGTTCGGTGAGTGAATTGGTGTTAGCCCACGTGATGTGGTTATTGCGGCATCTCGGAGAAGTTAAAGCACGCGAAGATCAGGGTGACTTTAGTTGGGGCGGCGTGGAAGCCAAAGAAATTCATACGTTAACGGTCGGCATTATTGGGGCTGGTAAAATCGGCAGTGCTGTGGCCAGAATCTTTAATGCCTTGGGCGCCACGGTGATTGCCGCAGATCCAATTCATCGACCGGAATTAAACGACACCTTAACTTATGTGGATCACGAAACGGTATACAAGACCGCCGATATTCTCACGATGCACACGCCGTTAACTGACGAAACTCACCATATTATTAACGCAAAAGTCTTTCAAGAAATGAAGCCATCGGCCATCTTCATTAATGCTTCTCGAGGACCAGTGGTTGATACACCAGCATTAGTCGCAGCTTTGGAAAACAAAGAAATTGCCGCGGCAGCCATCGATACGATTGAGGGCGAAAACGGGATTGTTGGCCAAGACCTTACCGGCAAGCCGTTAACTAACGAAAACCTAAAGAAATTATTGGCTATGCCAAACGTTAACGTGAGTCCCCACATTGGCTTTTACACGGAAGTGGCAGTAGAAAACATGGTTCAGTTTGCTTTAGACGATGTCTTGGCGGTCTTATCAGGTCAAAAGAGTTCGCATCAAGTTAGTCAATCATAATCAATTGGAGTTAATCGAATGCGTAGAAAAGATCGAGAAGTCATTGACATGGCAGAAATCAAGTCAATCTTACAAGCCTCTCACGTCATTCACAGCGGCTTTCGGACAGCCGATTATCCCTATGTTGTGCCGACAAATTTTGGCTATGAATTTGATGAGCAGGATCGGTTAACCTTGTATATTCACGGGGCCCCGGTTGGCCACAAACGTGAATTAATCAAACAAGATGGCCGGATGGGATTTGAAATTGACGATGGCGGCAGATTGATGACACCAGAAAGCCCTAAGGAAAATACCCCGAGCTTTGCTTATAGAAGTGTGATGGGGTATGGGGATGCTGAATTAATTGATGACTTAGACGTTAAGCGGCATGCTTTGCAGTTGCTATTGTCACATGAAACGGGGCAGTCGATCGACTTGTTTAATATTTCGGAGAAGACGATGGCTTACGTTGGTGTGATTCGAATTCGGGTGAAAGCTTATACAGCCAAGGAACATTTGGCTGGTGAGGCAGGGTTTAGGTAAGATAATCGGTGTTAATAAATAATAAATTGTGGTTGGGAGTAGGATACTGCTCTCAGCCATTTTTTTGATGGTGGGAGTTTGGGATAGGTAGTTAGCAGTTAGGTTAGAGGCATTATCGGATAATTTAAAGGGGCTTTTGGATATCTTGCCATAAATTGAATAGTTTAGATATTGGCATTGAAAACGATTACTAAAAAGATGTTCAAACAATAATAATTCATGGTAAGATTAACTTGCACCGACAATTTGTCCGTATGTGTTGGGGAACACAGGTGCGGATTGATCACATTAATTGATGAGGGGGATATTAATATGGATCAGATTAGTAATCGTAAAAAGCAAGGAACAAGACGGCTTATTAACGCCGCACTTACAGCAATTGTAACGATGTTCCTTGCGTTTTCATTTAGCGTAATAAACGAATTACCAACGGCTTTAGCAGATGATTCAACGCCGGTATTTTGGCAGGGAGGTACCGACGCGCAACACGATACCTGGCTGCATGATCATGTCAACTCAGCGTGGACGACGCAAAAGGCCGCAGATGACATTGATCCGAACGCAACTGGCAAAATTGACGAGTGGATGCCAGATAAAGCGTTGCAGCAATTGGTGTTAGCAGAACTTCAGCATGATGGGGTTCAGGTATCATCCGTTGATCAGATTACTAAAAAGATGATTGAGGATAATCTGACGGCGTTGACCTACTCGGCACGCACAGATACACAGGTTAACAGCCAACAAGCGCTACAGAATATTTTGGATGTTCAGTCATTAACTGGGCTTCAATACGCAAAGGAGCTTACAAGAATTTCAATATCTGCTTATCTTGGCGCTTTCAAAGATTATGGAGGTCCATGGGACGTAACCCCTAGGAAAGGGTACGTTAGCGATATCAGTGCTTTAGCCAACCTATCAAATTTAACTGATATTGATTTTCAGCGAAACCATATTCATGATTTAACGCCGGTAACTAATCTTAAGATGAAGGGTGTGGCCCTTTCTTCCAACGAGATTACTGATATTTCACCTCTGAATAATTCGCAAGCAACGTTGCAGCCAAGCACAGACGTTAACTCGCACATTTTCATATTACCGACTATTCGCTTAAATTCTAATGTTTCAAGTTATACGATGTCATCATTTGTTATTAAAAATATTGACGGGGCCAATGTGCCAGTCCTGCCATACTATTATGATGATTATCAGAAGTCACTAAATACAACGAGATTTGCAAGCTCATACATTAGCACAGCCGATGGTGGCTCTAGCTCCAAAAAAGTACAATCAGTTACTTGGACAAATTTGAATAAGGCCGGTAATTCAGGCTTTCTGACATTGTACTGGGATGATCCGTTGTTTGGGTCGACTGGACATATGTTTGATGGTGCAATTGTTCAGCCATACACTCTCGATGATAGTGTGGGTAATGTTAATGTCCGCTTTGTTCAAAAACTCGCGGATGGTACTGACCAACAACTCTATCAGCAACAAACTTTGTCAGGGGATGCTGGAACGACGTATGATTTGAAAAACAATGCAACCATTCAAGGAATTATTCAAGCGCTTGACCAAAAGTATCGTTTTAATAGTTATACCGTTGATGGTAGTGAGACTGGCACATATAGTAAAACAGCCACCCCAACGGTTACTTACATCTTTAGTGAAAGGTCACAGCCAGTTGCGGCTGAGCCATTAACGATTCACTATGTTTATGTTGACGAGCAGGGTGTGAGTCACACGATTTCAGCTGATCAGGTTGTGAATGGCAGTGTGGGACAGAAATTTGACTTATCAACTGCCCCCTATAAGAAAACTATCGATAACTATACATTTAAGAGCATCACTAATAATCAGTTTGAGTATACGTTGTCGAACGAGGCCCAATCGGTCACGATGACGTATACAAAGAATAGCAACCCAACGCCACCGACACCACCGACTCCAGTGAACCCGGTTAACCCAGTTAATCCGGTGAACCCAGTTAACCCAGTTACACCAACGCCTAATCCAACGCCAACCCCGGGCAGCACAACGACGACTCAATCAGCAACTCCCGGGCTTGCCAAGAAGGGTGAAGCTGTTTATGCTTTGAAGAAGATTTACCTTTACAAGCACAAGGACTTCAAGAAGAACCAGCGAAGTGCCAGTTACGTTAAGAAGCCGCGGATCAATCGACCGATGTTTGTGGTCACAAATTATGCAACGTCCAAGGCGGGCAACCTGCGCTATGTTGTGCGGGATGTCAACCACTACAGCAAGACTGCCGGCAAGAGAGGCTACATTACTGCTAAGTACGCCTATGTTCGCCCAGTTTACTATCACACTTCGCACCAGACACTGACGGTAATCAATCCCGGGGGTGTCAATGAGTACAAGAATAAAAACTTGACGAGCAAGGTTAAGAACTTCAAGCAGGGTACTCAACTGAAAGTTAAGGGATTTGTTAAGCATAACTTGACCACGCGTTATCTCTTGAGTAATGGTCACTACATTACGGGTAACCGGAAGTTAGTGATTTCCGCTAAGACTAAGCAGCCAAAGCAAATTAAAGTTAAGAAAACCATTTACCGTTACAACAACGCTAACTTTGGCAAACGTACTAAGCACATCAAGAAAGGCACTGTGTTAAAGGTTAAGAAGTGGGAATATTCCCACCCATATTCGACGACAACCTTTGGGGCTAAGCGTTATCAAGTTGCTGGTGGTTATGTAACTGCTAATGGCAAGTATGTGAAAATTATCAAGTAATAATTTGTTGACTTCAAAGGAGCAACTGATCAATTTTGGTTGCTCCTTTGAAGTTCATGATTGAGGCTGCCAGAAGCCTTTGTTCTCGGCAGATGATTCTATGAGATTCTCTCTAAGTCGAGTGGATTGATCATCTTTGTGTTCAAAACTGCGAGGGGTAGCTGTTGACTCCCCTTACTTGTCTGACATATCAAAAGTAGTCCCAAAGCGCCGATATTTCTGCTTAGTTGGTTATAAAATAGCAGCTCACACATTAATTATGAAAATGTAATAAAAACAGAGTGTTAATGTTGCGATAAGTTGAGTCGGTTACTATGTTGATGAAGAAAATGAGGAAATGGTGAAGTCGTTTTAAAATCGTTTCCAAATCATAGTAGCAAGATAGTTTGATTAGTTGACATTTCATCCAAACAGGTTCAGTCAATTTTGAGCCTGTTTTTCATTTGAATAAGGTTCAAAATGATTGTAATCAAACTCATTCAAAAGTAGAATATAAGTACTAATTGAGTGAGGTGAGTGATTTTGGCTACTAAAGAAAAGAAAAGAATCCAAGTTCAAGTTGATAAGCAACTGGCTGACAGTACAGAAGCTGTTTTAAACGAATTAGGACTTAATCCAACCGTTGTCATTAACGCTTTATATAGCAGGATTACTGCGACAGGTAGCCTACCATTTGAATTAAAATTATCACCCCGTGAAAAAGCAGATATTGCAGTTGCGGAAGCGTCAAAAAATGTCCCTAATGAATATATTTCTGATCCCAAGAAACTAGAAAAGTGGCTGTCTGATGAAGGTGAATGATGTTGCTATCACTTATGTCAGATTTTTTGATCAAGAGGGCGGCAAAAAAAGACCGGTACTAATTGTCTGGGATAACGGCCAAGAAGTCAGATTCTACAAGCTTACCAGCCAGTTTCAATCTAAATCTAAAAAAATTCAAAATAACTATTTTGAGATTAAGCAATGGAGAGAAGCTGGCCTAAATAAGCCAACATGGATCGATACGACTAAAACCGTCACGACGCTAAAAACAATTGCCAATTTTAAGGTAATTGGAAAACTCACGGTAGCCGATTCGTATCGCCTTTCGAGTTTCTTGCGAAGGTACTAGCTTTTACTTTATATTGAGGGAGTAAGTTAAGTTTAGTTACAATATCAATGTGAGTGGTAGCCATTTGAACACTAAAATGACACCTGACAATCTATGAAGATAGGTCAGGTGTCATTTTGGTAAATTCAATTTGCTCAAGTTTAGTAACAATGTTTATCTATCAACTTTCAGATTGGGCCCCAGCGCCTCCTTGGTCTGATCATGCTTCTTAACCGCCCGGTTGGTCAAAACAACGAATAGCATCGCTAAAGCCGCATAGACTGCACCGCCAAGGCTGATATGATCCAAGCCGACTAGGCCGGTCATGCTAGAAGCGGTTGCTGAACCCAAAGAAATGCCAAAGTTAAAAAAGATTGAGCTTAATGAAGAGGCTAAGACGAGTGATTGTGGATAGTCACTTTCCGCCGTGTTTAAAAAGTGAATCTGAATCGGTGAATTCATGATGGTGACGACTAAGGTTAGAACCAATAGGATCGAGAAGCCAGAAACCTGATTGAGTAACGCAAAGGGCATTAATAGAAGTAGAACAATGTCTGCTAAATAGAATCGTGGCATTAGTCGTAAACTATTAGGGCGGGCCGCCAAGACACCGGACAGTCGATTGCTAATAATACTGACAATGCCGATAATGAATAGCAGCCAGTTTAAGCTCGTCGTGCTGAATCCCAGTGAAGTAGTCAATAGGGGCCGAATGTAGGTGTAGTAAGCATACATCGTAGCAGCCATGAATAAAGTTGCGAAGATGGCAAAGTAGATTCGTGGATCCAGCAGTAACGTTAGTTGATTTTTAATGGTGCCTTGGGTTTGTTTGATGTTTCGAGGCAGGATGAATACTAAGAGAATAAAGGTGATAATAGTTAACACTGAGATGCCATAAAAGGCATAACGCCAACTGAAGTTTGTACTTACAGCAACCCCGATTGGGACGCCAAAGACTGAAGCGATACTAAAGCCGGCAAAGATCCAAGAAACCAATCCCGCCCGTTTGTCTCGGGGCGCAATTGTACTGGCAAACGTCATTACTAAAGAGATGATTGAACCAGCCGTGGTGGCCGTCACCATTCTCGAAATCACCATCAAAAGATAACTGGTTGCAAGCCCACTCATGGTGTTACCAATTAAAAAGACCCCAATTAGTGCCAATAATGTCTTATAGCGACTATAGCGGCTGGTCAAAACAGTTACAAATGGCGTGCTGATGGCGTAAACGGTCGCAAAGATCGTCACGAGATAACCAATGATTGACAACGGCACGTCAAACGTTTTGGAGAGATCCGACAAAATCCCAACGACAATAAATTCGTTGCAGCCTAACATAAACGCAACGAGAACAAAAATAATTGATTGTAATTTAAAACGATTCATTTGCAGTCTCCCTCATGACAGTTAATTTTGCAGTAAGCACAGTATTAAATAGTATCATATTCAATCAATAGCGAAAAGATTAGTTTTCAATTTAAACTAACTTCTTAAACGACTGACACCATGACGTGAGCAATTTCTTTGACATCTCCCCTATAATCATGATGTAATTGGTTGTTATTAATTGACCGAATGGTTTTGATAAGGGGGCGAGGGGGATGCAGCAGCATCGAGAAAATGTTGATGATAATCGGGATCAAGCCGTTACAATGACTGCAATGTTTAAGTTTGTTTTTGGAACGGTTCTCAAGCGACCATGGATTCTGGTCCTTAACGTCGCCGTATTGACGATCTTATCATTCATGGATTTCTTATTACCACAGTTTAATCAATATATTATTGATCACGTGATTCCCAATAAAGATACGGGACGTCTAATCATCGTCGTGGCTTTGTTACTGCTGACGGTTACGATTTCTGGGATCTTTACTTATCTGTCTACTTATTTTATGGGCGTCATGAGTCAAGGGGCAATTACAAAACTTCGAAATCAGTTATACCAATACCTCATCCGGTTAGATACTCACTTCTTTGAATCCAGTAAGACCGGTGACTTGATGGTTCGATTAACGTCTGATATTAATAATTTACAAAACTTGATTTCACCAAATATGTTGTCCCTGATTGGCAGTTTGTTTACATTTATTGGCGTTTTGGGATTTATTTTCTATGTCAATTGGTTAATGGCTTTAGCTGTCAGCTTAACCTTTCCGTTAATCTTTTTAGTCGTTCGGATTTTTCGAACGCGGATTCGGAATTCGTACCAAAAAGCGCGGCAGTCGCAGGCGTTGATGACTAACCAACTGCAAAATACATTAACCCAAATTCAACTGATTAAAAGCTATACAACGGAGGACTTGGAGTCGAGTCGATTTAGCAAGCTTGCTAATCGGAATAAAGATAATATTATCGAGGCAACTCGAAATCAAGCGATTTTTTCACCGTTAATCACGTTTATTCAGTATTTAGGCACAGCAATCGTGCTGTTATTGGGAACGCTATTTGTGTTCAAGAAGCAGTTAACAATTGGTGAGTTGGTTGCTTATCTGAGCTATGTCAGTATTCTTCAAAGCCCCATCAGCGCCTTCTCTAGATTGTTGAATCAGTTTCAGCAATCCTTAGTTTCTTATGGCCGAATTGTTCACATTATTGGTTTGAAACCAGAAATTGTTGATGCCAAAGACGCGGTTAACTTCCCAACTATCAAACAAGGCGTCAAGTTTGATCACGTTACCTTTGCATATGCAGCTGATGAAATGGGTGAAACTCAAAAGCCAGCTATCAAAGATGTAACTTTCGATATCCCATTTGGTAAACAGACTGCATTGGTCGGCCACTCGGGGGCTGGTAAATCAACGATCACTGATTTGTTGGATCGACTCTACGACGTTGATAGCGGCCAAATCTATTTTGATGGGGTGCCGATTAATCACATCAAACTAAAATCATTGCGGCAAAACATCGCAATTGTTTCTCAAGATATCTTTATTATTGATGGGACAATCGCAGATAATATTCGCTATGGCACACCCGGAGCCGCTGATGATCGGATATGGGAGGTTGCTAAATTAGCGGACATTGCCGACTTTATCGATGGGCTGCCAGATCAAATGCAAACGCAAGTAGGTGAGCGGGGCATTCGGCTCTCTGGTGGTCAAAAGCAGCGAATTGCAATTGCCAGAGCGCTACTCAAAGATGCCCAGATTGTTGTTTTGGATGAAGCCACCGCTTCGCTAGATAACGAGTCTGAAAAAACCATTCAGCACGCATTGGAGAATCTGATGGAAGAGCGGACCTCATTAGTCATCGCTCATCGACTATCAACGATTCACAATGCCGATCAAATACTTGTGGTCGATGGTGGTCGAATTGTTGAACGCGGTACCCATGATAGTTTGATGAGCCAAGATGGGTATTATAAGCAGCTGTATGAGGCGCAGTTTGAGTGAAGTTCATCTCCAATCATAAAAACGTTATATTCATATAAAGGACGTCCGAAAATGGCGAGAGAGTTTCGTCGTTATTTGGACGTCTTTTGATCCATAATTCAAATTTCGTATTGATTATTACGAAATGCCGTGACAAGATCCAGGCTTTGGCAGATTAGATGATATATTATTAAGGGGAGTCCAAAATGATCTGAATTGGAGATGACTAACATGTTATTTGATCGAAACGTCATTTTATTCGATGAGCAAGCAACTGACCTCGAAAGTGCCTTGTCAATCTTAGCTGACAGGCTTTACCAAGCAGGATGTGTCACTGAAACGTTTAAACCTGCAATTTTAGCTCGGGAGGCTCAATTTCCAACAGCCCTCAAGACGCAAACAATTGGGGTGGCAATTCCACACACTGATACAGATAAGGTTACAGTGCCCCAAATAGCGTTCATGCGGCTAAAACGGCCGGTTAAATTTCTCCAGATGGGTGATAATACGGAAATTCAGGTTAAATTGATTTTCATGCTGGCTTTAAAAGAATCCACAGATCAGCTGGCGTTACTACAATCTTTAATGGCGTTATTTCAAAATAATCAAATGTTAGGCTATCTTCAGACGGTTCGTGACAAAGACACATTTATCAATATTATGAAAACTGCTGGAATTGCACATTAAGGGGGGTCCCAATGGATATAATAGTTGCGGAGTTACAATGGTTTATGGGGTTAAAAACGAGCGTAATGTTGCCAATCCTCTTATTTGTTTTTGCATTAATTTTAAAATTATCTCCTAAAAAGGCGTTTAAAGCAGGGTTGACGATTGGAATCGGTTTTATCGGTTTGGATTTGGTTTTGGGGTTTTTGACTCAAAATTTGGGCTTAGCCGTTCAGTCAATGATGGCACATTGGGGAATTTCACTTAAAACAATTGACGTTGGCTGGCCAGCTGCATCGGCGATTGCTTATGGAACATTACTTGGCAGTTGTGCGATTCCAATTGGGATTATTTCGAATGTTGTCCTCCTTTATGTCGGCTTAACTAAAACGTTGGATGTGGATATTTGGAACTATTGGCACATTGCGTTCACTGGATCATTGGTATACGTTGCTTCACAAGATTTTTATCTTGGTATCTTAACCATGATTGTTCATACTATGATAATTTATTTGCTAGCCGATCTGTCTGCTCCTTATGTTCAAAGACAGTTTGGGTTAGCTGGGATTTCATTCCCACAAGGCGCTTCAGTTCCGGGATATCTAATTGCGTTACCGCTTAATTGGGTCATGGATCGAATTCCAGGTATCAATCGAATTAAGATTGATGCTAAGACAATCCAAAAACGATTGGGGTTGTTCGGAGATCCACTCATACTTGGTTCATGCATGGGGATTATTATAGGAATCTTTGCCGACTATTCAATTTCTCGAATTCTCGAGTTGGGAGTTAGTACCGCCGCTTTTTTAGTATTGATGCCACGGATGGTTTCTTTATTAATGGAAGGGTTAGCGCCAATTTCTGAAAGAACTAACTTATTGGTTAAATCTCACTTTACGAAACGCCAAGTATATGTTGGCATGGATAGTGCTTTAGCAGCAGGGAACGCGACTGTGCTTTCAACGGCTCTGATACTTGTACCCATTTCACTAATCATGGCGGTCATTGTTCCTGGCAACCATGTTTTACCGTTTGGGGATTTGGTAACTTTCCCTTACATGATTGCTGTAATGGCGGCAGTCTTTCGGGGGAACTTATTTAGAACTTTGATTGGCGGAGGTGTTAGTATTGTGATTAGCTTGTATGCAGCATCGTGGTTAGCACCTATTATTTCAGCCGCCGCGCATGGTGCTAAATTGAGCTTGCCTGCTAATGCTTCTATCTCAGTGTTAAGTGATGGTGGCGTCTGGACAACGTGGCTGATGGTAGCTCTTGGCAAAACGATGACGTGGGGCGGTATTGGCCTGATCGGGTTAGTAACTTTACTGATTATGATATGGTACAATAAATTTCACATTAGTAGTAGTTTAAAGCGTAATTAAAGCTGAAGGGTTAACTTTGAGATAGCGATAATTAATTGAGCCGAACAATGAATAGGTGACTAAAATGAAAACGATTATGATTGTATGCGGTAGTGGTGTGGCAACGTCGACGGTAGCAGAAGGTAAAATTCGAGACTTCTTGGCGTCGAAGGGATTTCTTGATCAGGTTAACACGTTTAAAGGGACAGTTGCCCAGTATATTAATAATATTGATGATTATGATGCTTTTGTCAGCACGGTGGTGGTCCCGGATGATGTAAGGGATCAAGTGATTAACGCTGTTCCATTATTAACTGGAATTGGTGCTGACAGCGTTTATGAGCAAATTATAGATAAGCTTGGGTTTTAAGCAAAGATTTTTATTGATCTAAGATAGAAGCTGAAAAGAAGGGGTTTATTTGTCCAAAAAGATTACAGGTATTCCGGTTAGTGTCGGAATTGGGATTGCCCAAGCCTATCTCTTAGTTGCACCTAAGCTTAAGTTTAAGAAGCAATTAGTTACAGATGTTAATCATGAAATCAGGCGTATTCATAATTCTTTTGCTTCGTCAATTATGGAGTTGGAGAAAATTCAAGCCTTGGCAAAGACTAATTTGGGTGATGATGAGGCGTCCGTTTTTAAGGCTCACATTGCTATTTTGTCAGATCCCGACATGATTAAAGAAATTGAAGCTGAAATTAAAAACGACAAAGTTAATGCAGAGCAAGCATTAACTGATGTAACGGAAAGATTTACTAAGACATTGGCAACAATGAAGAATAACAATTATATGCAGGAACGTGCCAGTGATGTTAAAGATGTTTCTATTAGGGCGTTAAGTCATTTGCTGGGGACAAAATTACCCGATTTAGCGGCGGTTAATCGCCCAGTTGTCGTAGTTGCTCATGAACTTACGCCGTCAGACACTTCACAAATGAATCGGCAATATATTAAGGGCATCATTACTGATGAAGGTGGACGAACAAGCCACTCAGCCATTATGTCACGGACTCTCAGGATTCCTGCTGTTGTCGGGACTAATCAGGCCACGGCGGAAATCTCAAATGGTGATTCAATTATTTTAGATGGTCTTAATGGCATTGTCATCGTAAACCCGTCGCAAAATGAAATTAAACAGTATCAGAAAAAAGCAGCACGATTTGCCGTTCAAAGGGCTGAGTGGGAGAAAATGGTTAATGTGGCCTCTCGGTCTAAAGATGGTAAACAATTCGAGATTGCGGCAAACATTGGAACCTTAAAGGATGTCAGTGATGCCGTGAAAGTTGGTGCGGATGCAATTGGTTTGTTTCGAACCGAGTTTCTGTATATGGATAACGATTCATTACCAACTGAAAACCAGCAATTTACGTCATACAAACAAGTCGTCCAAGCCATGGCCGGCAAGCCGGTTGTCATCCGAACGATGGATATCGGCGGTGACAAGCCGCTGCCATATTTGCCATTACCTGAAGAAATGAACCCATTCCTTGGTTATCGGGCTATCCGAATTTCACTGGATCGGCAAAATATTTTTAGGACGCAATTAAGAGCGTTGATTCGGGCATCACAGTTTGGCCAACTCCGCATCATGTTCCCAATGATTGCGACGTTGGATGAATTCCGTAAGGCCAAGCAAATTTTTATTGAAGAAAAGCAAAAACTTCAGAAAGAAACGCCAGGAATTGGTAACAATATTAAAGTTGGCATCATGGTTGAAATTCCTGCTGCGGCGGTCTTTGCCGATCAGTTTGCCAAGGAAGTTGATTTCTTCAGCATTGGAACCAACGACTTGATTCAATACTCATTTGCTGCTGATCGGGGCAACGATGCTGTTTCCTATCTTTATCAACCGTTGAACCCGGCACTGTTGCGATTGATTAAACATGTGATCGATTCAGCTCACAAGGAAGGAAAAATTGCGGCAATGTGTGGTGAAATGGCTGGGGACCCAAGAGCCTTACCGTTACTTTTAGGAATGGGGCTCGATGAGTATTCGATGAGTGCCAGCTCAATTTTGCGGTCAAGGAGTCAAATGAGAAGCCTTACAACTGACCAGTGTGCGGCAATCGTTGACGAAGTATTGGCAAAATGCCAAACGGCGGCGGAAGTCGAGATGTTGGTTAACCAGCGTTTGGCAGGTAGGACGAAATAAACATTCTTTACAGTCATACAAGTAGGAGCTAAGGCGAATCGTATTCAGTACAATTTGTCTTGGCTCCTTTTGTACGAAATCACAAAAAGAGAGGTCATATAGATGACTCATCAAGATGAACTGAAAAAATTAGTTGGACAAGCTGCTGTTGAATTTATTGAAGATCAAACAGTTGTTGGCTTAGGAACGGGTTTGACCGTCAGATTTATGGTGGATGCATTGGGAGAACACGTTAAATAAAAAAGGTTTCTCAATTGTCGGAGTTCCCACTTCAGAACGTACGAAAAAGCAAGCTAACGATCTAGGTATTACAACAAAAGGAATTGATGAAGTTGACCGTATCGATTGGACGATTGATGGCGCCGACCAAATTGATCAGAATTGCCAAGGAATTAAAGGTGGCGGTGGCGCTCACCTGTGGGAAAAAATTGTGGCAATTAATTCCAATCGAAATATGTGGTTGGGCTCTTTTTTGTTGTGTACCGTACCATGGTACGTTATAATCATAATGAGGTGATCAATATGGAAAATTACACACCAACTAAGGCACGAAAAAATTTTTTCCAGCTAATCAAAGACGTTAACATACAAAAAAAGCCGGTGATAATTACGCCGGCAAATGGCAACGAAGATGAAGCTGCGGTGCTTGTTTCAAAAAAAGATTGGGACTCAATGGCTGAGACAATTTATCTTGAAGCTACTGGTGAATTACCAGTTGCCCGTCAACGAGAAAAAGATGATCAAACATTCATTGATGTTGATGATATTGATTGGGATAATCTATGAGTTATCGAATTAAAATCAATTCCTCAGCAAAAGCGGATTTAAAAAAGATCAACCGGTCACACTTAAAAGATAGTTTTTTGGAGATCATTTCTGCTCTAAAATCAGATCCTTACCAACCTACCCAGTCTTTTGAGAAACTACAACCATATCATAATGGGTTCTACTCTCGAAGAATTAATGAGCAACATAGAGTGATTTATAAGGTTGATGGCGTCAATCACGTTGTTAAGATATTTGCTGCCTGGACTCACTATGACGCTCACTAACGCCGAAAGTGAAAATCATGAAGTTGGATTCTCTTTGATCCCAAAATTTGATGAAAAGGCCAATCGTTCCTGAGCTTGGAAGGATTGGCCTTTTGGGATGGATTGGTCTGTTCATTTGATTTTGATTCAATCTCTATTCAGCATGCCGATTTTGATGCTTAATTATTCTCGTCCATGTTTCGTTATCCCGCCAAATAGTATAAACTCAACGTATAGACCAAATAAGACAGGTGAGTTTTAATGATGATGGGTGACGGTGACGAACATGAATACGACCTATTTTAAAGCAACGATGCGCGAAATTACATATTCTTGGGGCAAGTTCATTTCAATTGTCCTGATTATTTTACTGGGCTCGCTTCTCTACGTAGGGATCCGGGCTACTGGGCCAGATCTGGATCATTCGGCGGCCAATTACTTTAACCGGTATCACTTGGGCGACCTTAACCTCGTCTCCACGATGGGGTTAACCAAGCAGGATCTCAAACTTGTCAAACAGGCGCCGGGGGTTAAAACCGCCGAAGCGACTCACATGGTGACTGTCAAAAAAGCACAAAACGAAGTGGTTTCGGTTTATTCGTTTAGCCGCACCGCTGAACTCAATCGCCTCAAGCTCGTTTCAGGACATCTCCCAAGAAGCCAGCATCAAATCGTCTTGGACCAATTAGCTAAACGCAAGGGGTATCGGTTGGGTGAAACCTATCGGGTGCCTAAAACGAGTGGGTTAAAGAATCAAGCCTACCGAATTGTTGGCTTCGTTAATTCACCGCTATTTGTCAGCTCAACTGACCGGGGGACGACTAATTTGGGCAGTGGCGAAGTGACGTACTTTGCTTACGCCCCCCAACAGGCATTTAACCAAGCCACGTACGCAACGATTGCCATGACGTTTAAAAACACGGCTAACCTGACTGCCGGGACTGATCGGTATAATCGACAGGTTCAGGCTGATCAAACGCGGTTGGAGAACCGGCTGAATGGTCGGCCCCGACAACGACGCCTTGAACTCATTCAGCCAGCGTTAAAAAAGATTAATTCGCAGTTAGACCGGTTAAATCGACGAGCGGCCCAGCTGAGTCAAGTGCCGGCTGCCGGTCAAACCGCCCGATTAAAAACGGCTTCGGTCAAAGTGCAAGCTGGCCGCCAAAGGGTGACGACCGCCAAAAAACAGCTCCTCAAAACACCAGTACCGACCTACCTATATAATGATCGGACAACTAACGTGGGCTATCAAGATTACTTTGATGAATCGCAAAGTATCGCGGCCATCGCGGTGATTTTCCCCGGATTTTTCCTGTTTATCGCCGTGCTGATCACCTTTACCACGATTTCACGGATGATTGAAAAAAATCGACGGGAGATTGGTCTGATGCGAGCCCTTGGGTACACGAAAGGGGTTATTTCACTCAAGTACATCATTTATTCATTGCTGGCCGGCTTGCTTGGCGCCGTTATTGGCGGCATTGCGGGGATGTTAACCTTGCCCCGGTTTATCTTTAGCATGCTCAGCAATAACAACCTCACTCAATACCAAAGCGTGATACCGTGGGCTTACTTGATAGAAACGGTCATTGCCGGATTGGTTGCGACCCTCGGCAGCGCGATCGTGGTCTTAATTGTGAATTTACGGGAAAAACCAACTGAACTAATGCGGCAGCGGGCGCCGAAAGCCGGCAAGCGAATTTTACTTGAACGGATTAAGCCACTTTGGCGTCGGCTGAGTTTTAATCAAAAGGTCAGCTACCGCAACTTATTTCGATATAAGGGCCGGATGATCATGACGATTGTCGGAATTGCCGGCTGTACGGGTCTGATGCTAGCTGGCTTTGGCATTCGTAATTCGGTGAATGATTTATTGCCGGACCAGTTTAGTCAAGTCCAGCATTATCAGGGGATTGTGACGTTGGCTGATGCTGATCACCAAATTCAGGATCGAAATATCCACTCCCAGCAATCGGCACTGGTTAAATCTGTGACGACTTCGCCAACTAAAGGGACCAAACGCAATGCCACGGTAACAATGATGGTGCCGGCGACCACCAAGAAGTTCAGTCGTTACGTGACCTTGAAGAACCCTAATAATGGTCAACCTGAGCGACTAACTAATAGTGGGGTTGTGATTACCGAAAAATTGGCTACGGATATGAATGTGCATCGTAGCGGTCAATTGACTGTCAAGATCGGTAATCAATTGGTTAAGGCAAAAGTTGCTGCTGTGACCAAAAATTACGCTGGTCATTACCTGTATCTAACGCCGAGTTATTACCGAAAGATCACCGGCAAAAGCTATCAGCCAACTTCTCGACTGATCAGAGTGAAAAGCACTAGCGCGGCCGCCCGCCATGACACCAATCAGCGCTTATTAAAACAAAGTGGCGTCTTAAATGTCACCTATCCGCGCTATTCCGGCAGCTCTTTGGCAACGGGTGGCCTAAGCTCAGTGGTTCTCATCTTTATTGCGTTATCTGGTGCGCTGGGCCTAGTCGTACTCTATAACCTGACTAACGTCAATATCTCAGAGCGCTTACGAGAATTATCAACAATTAAGGTGTTGGGTTTCTACGATAATGAGGTGACCGCCTATGTTGCCAGGGAAAATGTTATCTTGACACTGTTGGGGATCCTTTTCGGTTGGGGCGTTGGCATTATCCTCCATCACTTTATTATGATTAAGGCCCAGACCGGCAGTATTCTGTTCCCACTCACAATCCATTATCCTGGCTATCTATGGTCGGCGTTGCTTACAATGGCGTTTAGCTTAGCAATTGGCATCATTACTCATTACAAGCTCAAGCACATCGAGATGTTGGATTCACTGGCAGCAGCGGAATGATTGGCTAGTTTCTTTTTCAAACTGAGGCTAATTAGGTTAAACGGGTGATCAATTATTAAATGATTTTCCTGATTATTTACGAATGGCGTCAATCTCACATCGGAGGTTGATGCCATTTTTTAGCAAATTGTAATCCATTGGATGTTTACAGCTGCTTTGTTAAATCCTTCAACTCAGCCTGATAACTACTGATGCGTAAAAATTTACATTCAGTTATGAAAGAATTAACATATAACTACTAGGTTATTTTTGTAAATTTAGCAATCATTATCTGGGGGGATTCGATCAATGAAGGGAATCAAAGTCTTGCTGTGTTTTATCTTGGCAATGGCGCTGTCAGCCCCGATGGTTGCCCACGCTAAGTTCAAAGTTTACCACCAAAAATCTTCGGCACTTTATCGGGGGCGTCTGCGAAACTTATATAACAAAAAAGTGCATTATGTTAAAGTTCCTAAGAAATACGATCATGTAGTTGATGTTTCCAAAAGGCATCAAATTAAGGCGATAAAGGGGAAGAGAGTCACTTTTACGACCCGTTACATTCTGCCGCTGCCGGGCAAAAATGGCCAGCATTGGGGTAACCCACAGTCGATTGCCATGACGCACAAGAAATACATGTACATCGTTTATTGCCCGACCAAGTTTAAAAATCGTGGGCGAATTGTGCGCTTTGACACGAAAAAAATGGATTCAATGGGTGTTCGTTTGCATCCTGCAGAATTACGGGATGTGTACGTCAAGCATCATCACAAATACAGTCGTTTGCAGAAAAAATTGCAACGAGCGATTAAGGTGGGGCCGCTGTTTACAACCGGCCACGGCCAGTCGTTAGCCTATAATTGGAAAAATCATGGTTTATACATGTGGCGGGATAAGGAAAAAGCGCCGCGGATTCCAATCAATTACTGGGGGTATATCCAACACATTAATGCCGAAACCCTGCGGCCTGATCATGCAATTCGGTTTTCACTGCGCAGCCATGGTACGCGCGTTCCCGGTGGCCATAACCTCACGTTTGACCACGCCGGCAATGCTTATTTCTGGACGTTTCCTGGCTGGGGCGCCTACATTTTTAAAGGTAGAATCCACAAACGATCAGTTAGATTCCGACTGACCCATCAAGTCCTTAAACGGGTGCCAGGGACGCGAATTCAGAGCATCGGCTATAATCCGGTCCGCAAGCGGCTATTATTGTTATCAGACGCGTCGATTGCCAGTTTTCCAGCCAAAGGTTTACGTGGCCGTGGTCATTTAACTAACCGCAGCTTTGAATGGTCCCGCTTTGGTCCTAAGCGAGAGTTCGAGGGGATTGCCTACGATGGTACCTCCCGTGGCAATCTGTTAGTGAACCACTGCCCAGAAGTGCTTCAGGCAAATCGCGCTTACTAATTAACCGAGAATTAAGCCCTAGCCGATTTTTAGGATACTAAGAGAAGGCCGACTGTTTGCCAAATTGGCTAAGTGTTCCCGGCCGCCGTCGCAACTTTTTACCCAATATGGTTGGCGATCTAAGTTGCAAGTATGGGTGGAAATCAAGTTTTTCCCACCCTTTTTGAGCAAAATGTTGACACAGTGTCACCAAGCATGTATACTTGTAAAAAATGACACGATGTCACTTAGGAGGACTTACAAATGGTTTCAACCACGTTTTTAAATTTGAACCATGAAAAACAATTGAAAATCCAAGAAGCGTTGGTCAATGAGTTTAGCACTCACCCGTTAGCCGAAGCGCAGGTTGCGCCGATTGTCAAAGAAGCCGGGATTGCCCGGGGAGCTTTTTACAAATACTTCGATGATTTAACCGATGCCTACCACTATATGTATGGCGTTGCAATGAAAAATATCCACATGGCCATCACCCAAGAGGTGCGCGACGGCAAGTTTGTTCCAACTTTTTATCTTGACCAAGTTAAGGCGTTTGTCGATGGCGTGATGAATAGTCGTTATCGAAAATTGATTGAGATGCATCTGACTAGAAACGAGTCGTTAGTAGGTGATCAAGGTGGTAGTCAAGCTTCAAAATTGAGTAGTCGAGAATGGGCGGCTATGATTTTAAGCCACGAAGTCATTAAACAAATTTTGATTCAGCCTAACGACCAAGCAATGATTCTGCACAAGTTTAGTGAAGCATTGAATTTATTAGCAGGAAAGGGGCACAACTAATGTATTTAGCCTTAAAGGAAATTCGTCACGAAAAATTACGGTATGGCCTCATTATTTCGATGATCGTCTTGATTGCGTACTTGATATTTATTCTAACCGGTTTAGCATTTGGGCTAGCTGGTGAAAATACGCAGGCAATTGATTCCTGGGATGCCAAAAGTATTGTTTTGAATAAAGATTCGAATATTAATCTAAGCCAATCGGTGATTACTAGTGATCAAGCTAAAAACGCCAAATTAACGTCAAAGCAAGCGGTAATTGGCTCAACGCCGGTGGTTGCCAAAGATAAGAAGCGCGCGAAGGTTTCAGCTACTTTTATTGGCGCAAAGCGTAACCAATTTGTGCTGAAGGATTTGAAAGTCTCATCGGGCCGAAAAGCTCGTAGCAGTCATGAAGTGGTTGTTGATCAAAAGTTTAAGGATGAAGGTTACCGCCTAGGTGACAAGATTACGCTAAATTCATCAAATGATAGCTATCAAATTGTTGGCTTTACCAAGAACGCTAAAATTAATATTTCACCAATTATTTACGGAACCGTCTCAACTTGGCAATCCTTACGGGGAATGATGAACGTCAAAGTTGTCGGCAGTGCCATTGTGTCTAAAACGGCTAAATACCATGCTAAAAATTCACATCTAAAAACCTATTCGATTTCATCCTTCATTTCCAAACTGCCGGGATATTCAGCCCAAAATACGACTTTTGGCTTTATGATCGGGTTTCTCATGATCATTTCGCTCATTATTATTGCCGTCTTCTTGTACATTTTGACGATGCAGGCGTTACCGATATATGCCGTTTTGCGAGCCCAGGGCATCCCAGCACGAACTTTGGTTGCGACAGTTACTAGTCAATCGTTAATCCTGATGGTGGCAGGCCTAGTTATTGGTGCAGCCCTCACGGCAGCTACAGCCAGCATCATTCCGATTGGCGTGCCGATGTCGTTTAATATTCCCGTTTTGACGTGGATTTCGATTGGATTGTTGATCATGGGCTTCATTGGATCGGCTATACCAGCTCAGAAGATTGCAACCGTTGATCCCGTTAAAGTCATAGGAGGTTAATATGTCAGTTATTGAATTAAAAAACATCAATAAGTACTTTGGTTCTGGAATCAGTAAAGTTCATGTTCTCCATGATGTTAATTTCTCTGCCAACCGTGGTGAGTTAATCCTAGTAGTTGGCCCGTCAGGATCTGGAAAGAGTACCTTTTTAACCATTGCTGGGGGCCTGCAAACGCCAACGTCTGGCGAAGTCATTGTTGAGGGCAAACCAATTGCTCAATTATCTACTGCCCAACGAGACAAATTAAGGTTGAATCAAATTGGGTTTGTCTTGCAGTCTTATAGCTTGGTACCGTATTTGAAGGTTAAGGAACAATTCACTTTTGTAAATAAAGTCAAACGCCAGGGGAACTTGAACGAAGCAGAACTGGCAGGGTTGCTTAAACAGTTGGGAATCGAACAGTTGACCAATAAATTTCCCGGTGAGCTTTCTGGCGGCCAAACGCAACGAGTTGCGATCGCCCGAGCATTATTTGCCAACCCGGATATTGTTTTAGCTGACGAACCGACGGCTGCCTTGGATAGCGCCCGGGTTGCCGAAGTCGGCAAACTATTTAAAGAGCTTGCCGAAACCCGGGATAAAGCGGTTGTTGTGGTGACCCACGACACCCGGTTGATGCAGTTTGCAGATAAAGCGTATCGAATCATGGACGGGAAAATGACAGAAACGTCGGTGACAAAAGCGGCGGCTGAATAGCCTTAATTGAAATATAATGTGAGAGCAACAGATGCGGGTTGCTCTTTTTTGATGCGGTTTTGAAATTAAAAAGTTCTCATGATTGAGCATGAGCTAGTCAGTTGATGGAGATTATCCTTGCTGGCAGTTGGTAATCTGGTATAATTCTCTTTGTAAGCGTTTTCCGAGAGCTTAAATTATTTAAACCATAAGTTTGTTGATATAATGATGCCAGCAAATAACGGTTGGCCTCAGTGAGTTGATTGAATCGATCAGCCCGCAACCTCTCCGACCGCTGCAATGAAAAATTTGAGTGGGGTCGTTTTGGTAAGAACCCTAGCTTGGTGGCCGTAAAATGACCGTCCTGCTTGGCGGTTTCTAACTTCTTCTCCCCGCTCACTAGGAGGAATATGGATATGTCAAAAATTGTAGTCGCACTTGGCGGCAACGCCATTTTATCAAAGGATGCATCAGCCGAGGCTCAAATGAAAGCTGTTCAAAAGACGGCTAAAGAATTGGTTAACTTCATTAAGAACGGTGACCAGCTCATTATCACCCATGGGAATGGTCCACAAGTTGGTAATTTGCTTTTGCAACAATTAGCCGCTGATAGCCAAGCCAATCCGGCAATGCCACTAGATACCTGCGGGGCAATGACTGAGGGCAGTATTGGTTATTGGTTCCAAAACGCAATGAAACAAGAATTGTTAGAAAATGGGATTGATAAGGACGTTATCTCAATTATCACCCAAACGATTGTCGCCGAAGACGATGACGCTTTTGATAACCCGTCCAAGCCAATTGGTCCATTCTATAAAGAAAGCGAGGTTGCTGAATTAAAAGCCCAGCACCCGGATTGGAAAATTGTTGAGGATGCTGGTCGGGGCTACCGACGAGTAGTACCATCCCCGAAGCCGCTAGAGATTAATGAATATCGGGCAATTAAGCAAGTCGTTGACGCCGGGATTATTCCGATCGTTTCCGGTGGTGGCGGCATCCCGGTTGTGAAAAAAGGCAACCAATTAATCGGCAAAGAAGCAGTGATCGACAAGGACTTCAGTGCTTCTAAGATTGCCCAACTAATTGACGCTGACAAGTTGATTATCCTAACTTCTGGCGGCGGGATTTTCTACAACTATGGCAAGCCGGATCAAGTAGAACTCTCACAAGTTGACGTTGCTGAACTCCAAACTCACATTGATGCCAACGAGTTCAGCAAGGGCAGCATGATGCCAAAGGTAAAAGCGGCAGTTGACTTTGTTAACCATACAGGAAATCCAGCGGTGATCGGCGACCTAGAAGACGTGAAAGAGATTATTGCCGGGACTGAGGGAACTACGATTGTGAAACAAGAAGTAACGGCTTAGAAAATAGACTGGGACAGACAGCGGTTTGATTCCATCATTCAATAAAGAGTGCCAACCATTCCAGACATAGGGATGGTTGGCACTCTTTGCTAAATGATGAAAGCTGTTGTTGGTTACAGCTTCAATCCAAATATGGAGGTCTAAGCTACAATTACGAGTGGAAAGCAAGATTCGCCCCACCCTTGCTTTTATTATATTAACTCAATACTTGCGTCCGCCGTGGATTCTTCTCCCGCACCGTTCGTTTGTCGCTTCTTGCCCGCAATGCCCAAAGAATGGTAACGGTGTCGACGACCTCTTGGAACAATGCCCCAATAATAGCAGGGATCACGCCGAAACTGGCAATCAACATTAGAATTGTACAAATTGCAATGCCGATTAAAACAGCTTCCTTAGCTACTACCATGGTACCTTTCGAAATATCAACCGCTTTACTGACAAGACTAAGATCATCTTTTAACACGACCGCATCGGCAGATTCACTGGCGGCCGTTGCACCATGGGCTCCCATAGCAATTCCGGCGTCAGCCATTGCCAATGAAGGGGCGTCATTAACCCCGTCGCCAACCATGACGACTGGCCGCATTTTTTTATTAACGGTTTTAATCACATCAATTTTTTCTTGTGGTAATCGTTCGGCAAAAACCTTATCAATGCCAACTCGATCCGCGATCTCGGCGGCAATCGCCTGACGGTCACCGGAAATCATCATGATTTGGGCAACTCCCATTTGGTGGAGGTCGTCCATGACGGTTTTGGCTTCCGGCCGCAGCTCATCTTCAAATGATACGTAGCCGACGTAAGTACCATCGACGGACACGTAAACCGCCGTTTTATCGACTGGTTTAATTGGATCAGCTGACACAAAAGCCGGCTTGCCGACCTTAACTAAGTGATCATCAATAATTGCTTGAACCCCTTGAGCAGTCGTTTCTTTGACGTTAATTGCCGCTGGAATTCGGTCTGGGATTGCGGCAACCAGCGAACGCGCCAAAATGTGGCTGGATTGCTGTTCTGCCCCGGCTGCTAGTGATAGGACGGCTTGCTTTGTGTAACCGGCCGTTGCAAAAACATCGCTAACTGTTAAATGGCCGCGCGTAATCGTACCGGTTTTATCAAATGCGAAGGTTTTAGCGTTGGCAAGCTTTTCAATGATCGTCCCGCTCTTGACGATAATCCCGTTTCGACTCGCCCGGCTCATCCCAGAAACTAACGCAATGGGGGCGGCTAGGATTAACGGACATGGGGAAGCCACTACTAAGACCTCCGCAAACCGAACCGGATCTTTAGCAAGATACCAAGCTACTCCAGCAATGACATATGCTAATAAGGTAAATGGAACTGCGTAGCGATCAGCCATCCGAACGAAATGAGCAGGCGTGCTTTCTGCTTGTTTGACCAGCCGGATGATGTTTTGATATTGACTATCATCGGCGGTTTTATCAGCAATCATTGTAAACGAATGATCACCGTTAACTGCCCCAGACATCACGTTTCCGCCAACCGTTTTATCGATTGGGCGGGATTCACCAGTTAAGGATGCCTCGTCGATGGTGGTGGTGCCTTCAGTAATGGTGCCGTCGACGGGAACCACTTCCCCCGGTTTAACCAGAAGTCGATCGCCAACTTTTACAAGATCGATTTTGACTTCGACAATTTGGTCAGTTTGAACTAAATGGGCAGACTGGGGCGAGTTCTCTAATAGTGACTGTAATTCGGAATTCGCTTTATTGGCGGCATAGTCTTCTAGCGCATCACCGCCCGTTAACATCAACAGCACAATCAAGGCGGCCCAGTACTCGCCAACAGCAATTGTGGCAATCACCGCCGTAATCGCTAATAAATCAACGCCAAATTTACCAGAACGCAAGGTCTTCACCATGTCGATGAACATCAACAGTGCGATTAGCGAACCAATTGTTGAAATAACAATTTGGGCATATAGCGGTAAGTTGAGGGCAAATTCTAAAATAAGCGCGATTAGGCCGACAACGAGGACACCAATTAATCGCATGTAATTTGTGAGTTTATTCATGGTAAGGCCTCCATTCCCTTATTTATATCTAGATTATAACAATTCTAAACTAGCAAGTCTAATTAGTGGCTTGTGATTAGCAGGAAGGGATTCTATTGGTAATCGCGGTAAAAAATAGTGTTGAGACTGCCGGCCGAGGTTAGCTATTCACAATATTTGAATTGAAGCAACAACGATTACGGTTGGTTCTGCTAATATTTGGGGCCTTTTCCGTTCAAAAATGAAAAATCCCAACCATTCTGAAGTGATTCTAGAATGCTTGGGATTTTTTTAACTGCCGGCAAATTGCCGAAAAATGAACGCTCAATTAGTTATTCAGCTAAGTGGCTTAATTGATCAAAGTCGTCGTCACTCAAGCTGACATTAGCTGCAGCGACGTTATCTTCTAGATGTTGGATTGAACTGGTACCTGGAATTGGTAAAATATTCGGTGAGCGCTTTAGGAGCCATGCCAAGGCAATTTGCGCTTCTGAAACGTTGTTCTTTTTGGCAATTGCACTCAATGGGCTTCCTTGACCAACTAATTTACCCGTGTTCAATGGGAACCACGGGACAAAGGCTAAGTGATTGGCTTCACAGTAATCAACCACGTCGTCATCTTTGTGGTTGGCAACGTTATAAAGGTTTTCAACTGCATCAATTTGAGCGTACTTTTGGGCTTCCTTAATTTCATCGACGCTAACTTGGCTCAAGCCAATGTGCTTAATCTTACCCTCATCTTGTAATTTCTTAAGTTCACCAACTTGATCGGCAATTGGGAAGTGGGAATCAATTCGATGCAAGAACAGCAGGTCTTCATGGTCAAGGCCTAAAGTCATCAGCGACACTTCGACTTGCTGACGCAAATAACCGGGTTCGCCATGGGGAGTCCATTGACTAGGGCCTTGGCGAGTCTGACCAACCTTATCGGAAATAAAAATTTGATCACGATTAGCTGCTTGCTTCAAGCCTGCAGCCAAGTAACGATCGGCAAACCATGGGCCATAAGAATCGGCAGTGTCAAAGAAATTAATGCCAAGTTCAGTCGCCCGTTTAACAACGCTAACCGCTTGCTGCGGATCTTTGTACGGTCCCCAAGTTCCCGGACCGGTGAGTTGCATTGTTCCATAACCTAAACGATTAATCTTGAACTGATCGTCAAACTGATAAGTACCCGCATTTGCTGCGTTTAATTCTGCCATTACTGCCACTTCTTTCATTTAAGATATATCCGTGGGTCCAAAAATATTATAATCGGATTTTGACTCGATTTAAATTTAAAACGCCCCTAAATTGTAAAATTTTTGTGAATTGCAAAATCTCGGTCCAGATATCCAACCCAGCCATTAGAAATATTGTATACTTGTTTTGATCATAATATTAATTAGGCGGCCCCACAACCGTGGTAAAGCGTGCAGAGGATGATTAAAATGGCAGGCAAATACTTTGGAGCAATTGTTGTAAGCGTCTCGGGGTTGGAGTTGTTGATTGTGAATTTAAAGAATTCCAAACCCTTAGAGCGGGTAAAAAAAGACATTAACCTTGGTGATGATGTCTATCAAGATAAACCAGTGAGCTTTGATTCGGTTGAACGCGTTTCTGAGGCGTTAACTGGGTTTGTCCAAATTTTAAATGATTATGGGGTGACTAATTATAAGCTTTGGGGAAGCCAGGCATTATCGGAAGCAATTAACGCCGATTTTATTGCTGACCAATTATTTCTTCATACTGGGTTGACGGTTCAATGGCTGTCAACAAGTGAAGAAACCTATTATCGGAATCAGAAGGTTTCAATGAAATTGGGTCAAGAAAAAACGGCCCAGCGGACGACCTTTTTGGTGGGTGTCACTTCGGGCAATACAGCCATCACCGAATTTGATGGGAGTCAATTTGTGTCATCGACCAACTTTGCGTTGGGACCAATTAAAATTGCCGAGGACTTACAAAGCCTGCGACAGACGGCCCCCAATTCAATTGGGTTGTTGAACGACTACATTGATAGTAAATTAAATGACTTTTATATTGGCAACCCTTCTAGCGTTGTGCAAGACGCGGCTGCCAGTAAAATTATTTTATTGGGCACTTTGCCGCTCAAACGGATGATTGATAATTACTTGGGGGATCCGCAGAAAAATCTAACGGTTGATGAATTTAACGAGTTAATTGATAAGTTAGTCGATGCCTCGGATCAATACGTCATTGAGGAATTACAGGTTGACGAAGAATATGTACCGCTCATTTTACCGGAACTGTTATTGATTCGCCGCATTATTCGAGTAACCAACGCAAAGGAGATTGGCTTTTCAACTTCTAATGTGGTTGATGGTCTGGTCAATAATGAAGCCGTGATTGAAGGCTATTCCAATCGTAACTTTGTCCCCCAAACGATCATTATGGCAAATAACCTGGCCGAACATTATGGGGTGGAACCAGTCCACCAACAGTTGGTTACTAAGTTTGCGCTGCACCTGTTTGATCAGTTGAAGCCACTGCATCAATTGGGTAACCGGGAGCGGGTCTTGCTGCAGGTGGCGGCAATTTTGCATGACGTGGGTAATTATATTGGCATTCATGAACACTATTTGCATTCGGAATATATCATTCAGCACTCTGACATTATTGGCTTGTCAGATATTGAACGCCGAACCATTGCGGCCATTGCCAGATATCATAGCTCAACGACACCAAGCGAAGATTTAAGTCACTTTCAGCACATCTCAGCAGAAAATCGGCGCTTGATTTCCAAACTAGCGGCAATTTTGCGTCTGGCTGATGCTTTAGACGACGACCGGCAGCAAAAAATCAAAAAGATTTCGGTTTCCATCAAGGCGCCTAAAGTGATTATTACCGTCTTTAGTAACGCTAGTCTCGCTTATGAAAATTGGATATTCAATTCAAAAAGTCAATTCTTTACTGAAGCGTATGGATTTAGAGCAGAATTGAAGCAAAGGGGCGTGAAAGCAAAATGAGTTCTAAAATCGATTTTAAGGATCCAAATTATTACACGAACCGTGAACTCAGTTGGCTGGACTTTAATTACCGGGTCTTAGATGAAGCCCGGGATAAAGCCAACCCACTGCTGGAGCGGGTCAAGTTTCTAGGAATTACCCAGAGCAATTTAGATGAATTTTTTATGGTGCGAGTGGCATCGCTGGCCAAATTGACTGAGGTTAAGTATGAAGGGACCGATGCTTCCGGACTAACACCGGCACAACAATTAAAGGCGGTTAATGATAAAGCCCACGATATGTTGGTTAAGCAATATAGTACGTTAAACCGATCGCTGCTGCCGGCTATTAATCAAGTCGGTATCCGGTTGTTATCAGTCGATGAGTTAAGCGACCATCAGTTTCAATTTATTAAAGGCTATTTTCATGATGAATTGTACCCGGTTTTAACCCCAATGGCTGATGACAGTTCGCGGCCGTTTCCATTTATCAGTAATGATTCTTTGAATTTAGCCCTGCGAATCACTAAAAATGATGATGTGAATGGGAAGAACTTGTACGCGACCTTACAGGTGCCAAGTATTTTTCCGCGGGTGGTTCGGCTCCCGGACGGCCAAAATGATTTTATCTTGATTGAAGACATTATCAAGCGGTTTGTCAGTCAACTCTTTATTAATTACGACATCAAAGAAGTCACCATGTTTCGGGTAATTCGGGATATGGACTTGGATGTTGCCGAAGAGGATACGTCCGATCTGCTAAAAAAAGTTCAGCAACAGCTAAAGTTGCGTGAGCATGGCCAAGTGATCCGATTAGAAGTGGATTCAAGTATTAGCAAAAAGTTACGCAAGCGCTTGGTCAGGGAGTTAGCGACTGACGAAGACTCCGTTTATGAAGTGAATGGGCCGATTGATTTGACGTTCTTGAATAAGTTGGCCAGTGCAACAGTTGGCCATGACGACTTGAAGTATGCACCGTTTAAAGCATATCAACCGGCAGCTTTGGATTCGGATCATAATATTTTCGATGCCATCAAACAGCATGATTGGCTGATGCAGCACCCATACGATAAGTTTGATTCCGTCGTAGAATTTATTCGCCAAGCGTCAATTGATAACGAAGTATTAGCCATCAAGATGACCCTTTATCGGGTATCTGGTGATTCACCCATTATCAAGTATTTGGGCCGGGCTGCGCAAAATGGTAAGCAGGTAACGGTTTTGGTTGAGGTCAAAGCCCGTTTTGACGAAGAAAATAACGTTCATTGGGCCCGTCAACTCGAAAAAATGGGCTGCCACGTCATTTATGGCTTGGTTGGCCTAAAGACGCACTCAAAGCTTTCGTTGGTTGTTCGGCGGGAAGAAAATGGTATCCGTCGTTATATTCACATGGGCACCGGGAACTACAACGACGTGACCGCCCACTTTTATACCGATTTAGGATTATTAACTTGCAATAACGATATTGGCATTGATGTTACCAATATTTTTAACATGTTGTCGGGATACTCACGACCACCATACTTTCATCAACTACACATTTCGCCCAAAGGGATTCGTGATTTTATTACTGATCGGTTGAATGAAGCAATTAAGGCCGCCAAGGCTGGACAGCCGGTTCACGTGCAAATGAAGATGAACTCACTGTCTGATCAAGACATGATTGCCAAGTTATACGAGGCATCGGCAGCCGGGGTTAAGATCGACTTGATTGTGAGGGGAATCTGTTGCCTCAAAACAGGTATTAAAGCAGTCAGCGAAAATATTACCGTTCATTCAATTGTTGGCCGTTTCCTTGAACACAGCCGAATTTATTTATTTGATTTTGACGGTGAACAACAAGTTTACTTGTCGAGTGCTGACTTGATGACCCGGAATTTGAATCGCCGGGTTGAGCAGCTGTTTCCAGTATTGCAGCCCGACTTAGCAAAACGGGTGATTGCAATTTATCACACGATGTGGACTGATAACGTCAAGACTCGGAATTTGGATAAGGATGGGATCTATAAACGTGTTGATCGCCGCGGTCGAGCGCCTTTGGATTCTCAAGAATACTTTGCGGCCCAAGCAACCAAACTTGCAGATGCTCAGCAAAACACTCACCGGAAAACAACCGGTGCCCAGTTTCAGCCGATGTTGAGCCCTCAAAATCAACCTGATCCATTCAATGACGATGAAGATGGGAGAGAGAACTCATAATGGAAAATTTTGCTGTGATTGATTTAGGTTCCAACTCCGTTCGGATGACCATTAGCCAGATTGGCAAGAATGCGACTTATCAAACCGTGACGCAAATGAAGGAGTATGTTCGGTTGTCGGAAAACATGGGAGTTGAAAAAATTCTCCAACCGGATGCGATTGACCGAACGCTAACTGCATTACAGGGATTCAAGGACGTTTATTCAAAGTTGGATAACTTGACGATAAAAGCTGTCGCAACCGCAGCGGTCCGGCAGGCTACCAATCAGAAACAATTTTTGAAACGGGTCAAAAATGATATCGGGATTGATTTGGAAGTTATCTCTGGCTCCCAGGAGGCCTATTATGACTATGTAGGAGTTAGTGAAACTTTGCCGGCCGTTAACTGTGTCATTATCGATACTGGTGGTGCCAGTGCCGAAGTGATCTTAGTTCAAAATGGCCGGGTCAATAACTTAATCAGTATTCCGGTCGGTTCGGTAACCCTGTCATCTAAATTTGAATTATCAGACGAAATTTCTGCTCAGGAGTTCTTTAAGGCAACCATTTTTGTGGATCGGCTCTTTCAGAATGTCTGGTGGTTGAAAAACGGCTTGAATTTGCCGATCATTGGTCTGGGTGGGAGTAATCGAACGTTGGCAAAAATTAACCGCCGTTATAATAATTTACTAGATACTGATGATATCCACGGTTACCAATTACGAGACGATCAAGTTAATGATACTTTCCAACGAATCCTTGGCGAAAATTTGGAGGAACGAAAGAAGGTTCCGGGAATTAGCAAAACGCGGGCGGATATTATTGTCGGTGGGTTAATCCCACTGGTCTTATTAATGAATTATTTGGATTCAGACCGAATTATATTTTCGACTAGCGGGTTAAGAGAAGGCATCTTATTTGAACGGCTGCATCAGATGATTCAAGCAGAGGTGACAAAGAAGTGAGTTGGCCAGCTTGAAATGAGTAAAGCTAGACGGTTGGAAGCTGCCGAATAAATCGGCGTTTCGTGACTGTTCTTGAATCTGATGACTTGTAGCTATCAAAAACCAGCTTAAAACAAAGTGGCGCAACCACTCCCTAAATTGGGAATGATTGCGCCGCTTCGTTTAAATGGGAGCGAACTGCCATATACAGGTGCTTAACTTAATGATCAGTTTTGTCAATTAAGTTTAGTTGAGTGAAAGGCCGCCTGCATAATGAGCAGAATTGTTGTTAAAGATTTGTAAGCTGTAAGTTCCTTTAGCAACCTTTAAAGAACCAGTTGCAGAACCGGATGATGCGTTAATCGTTTTGCACAGTTTACCATCTTTGTAGATTTTGATTTGGACTGGCTTGCTGCTAGTGTTACCATCACTATCAAAGAGGTTAACAGCGTAGTTGATCGTTGAGTTATCTTGGGTTGCAGTGACAGAACTGTTATAACCTTTATTATAAGAAGCGTAAGTGTCTCCCGTCACACGGGTTGCCCGTTGTTTAAACTTCTTAGTAGTTGGGCTGTTAGTGGCTTTGCTGCTTTTAGTTGAGGCAGTTGCTTTTCGAGCAGTTTTATCGCTAGTATTGCCAGCTTTAGGCGTTTGAGTTTTATGAGTACTCAAATTAGTGGCCGTAGTGGTGTTAGTGGATTTAGCCGGCTGCTTCTTTTGAGTGGTTGCACTCGAATTGTCAACTACAGCAGAGCTAGTGGATTTAGCTGGCTGCTTCTTTTGAGTGGTTGCACTCGAATTGTCAACTACAGCAGAGCTAGTGGATTTAGCCGGCTGCTTCTTTTGAGTGGTTGTACTTGAATTGTTAACTACAGCAGAGCTAGTGGATGTAGCTGGCTGCGTTTTTGTGGCAGTTGCACTCGAATTGTTGACCGCAGCAGTGTTAGTGGATTTAGCTGGCTGCGTCTTTGTGGCAGTTGTATTCGAGTTGTTGACTACCGTGGTGTTAGTAGCCTTTGCCGGCTGCTTTTTTTCTGTGGTTAGACTC
Source organism: Lentilactobacillus fungorum (assembly GCF_016860605.1). Taxonomy (GTDB): domain Bacteria; phylum Bacillota; class Bacilli; order Lactobacillales; family Lactobacillaceae; genus Lentilactobacillus; species Lentilactobacillus fungorum. Next base: position 34,944 of record NZ_BNJR01000014.1, on the reverse strand, counting down.
GAATTATTTGTTGTGATTGTAGTGCTTTTCTCATTCGAGCTTGTCTTTGAAGATGCCTGTGGGGTTGACGTTTGAGCTTTAGTCGAACTAGTGCCAGCCGCCTTTTCGCTAGTAGTTTGGCTGCTAGTTGAATTTGCTTTTGAGTCGGCTTTTCCTTGAGTACCTTTGGCAACGGCAGTTGTTTGGGCATTAGCAGAAGTTGTATCTGCGTTTGCGATCATTGTTGAAACTGAGGTGGTGCCTAACATTGCCAAAGCGGCACCTGAGGTTAGTACAAATTGTTTTAAATTCATAAGCATGATCTCCTTTTTATTTTAGTTAGTTTGATAGGTTAAAGTTTGAATTGTTCATGTAAGTTGTTCATGTAAGTGATTCAATCCGGATTGTTTTTTATTCAATTGTCGGTTAATTAGATCATTGGCATCTCCCCTTCGTTTTAGAATGACAGTAGAATATTCAATTCAGCTTAAGTCAAACTTAAATTGAACCGATTTGGGGATGATGTGAAAAGAGTTTATAAAAAACGCTAACATCCTTAAATGAACCTTCAGCGAAACTTAAAAAAGCCACCATCCGGCACAGGAGATGGTGGTTAAAAATCAATAGCGGATTAAATTGTGATGCCGGTTAAGCTTCATTAACCACTTATAATTTTGATTGATGAAATCCGTTCTCCAATTCGGCAATAGGCTTTTGAAAAACGCGTCGCAGTGGTGCAATCAACAAGAACGCAATCGCAAAACCACTTAAAACCAATAATGAGTGCCAAAAAACACTTGGAATTGGACCGGCAATTGCTTCACGGAATCCTTGAATGGCGTAGGTAAACGGTAGGTACGGCGCCAAAGCTGCCAAGTATGGCGGAATTGTTTCTAGTGGATAAATGCCACCGGTACCAAATAGTTGGATAATCATGAGTAGGACACTAATAACTTTACCAACATTGCCAAACATATACACCAAGGTATACATCATAATTGTAAAAACAATCGTGGCCGTATAAGCGGTGGCCAGCATTGCCAAAACGCTGACGGGTCGAATGCCCAGAATGAATAATTCTCCCAGCATGGTAAAAGTTGTTTGGGTGAGTGAAATTGACAAGTAAAGCAGCAGTTTACCTACGTACTTTTCAATGAGGTTAGCTCTTGGAAACCGTTCGTTCTTCTTTGATCGGTATTTCCAAGAGATGATGGTGGTGAGTAATAAAATGCCAATCCAAATGGAAAGGGTTGTGTAAAATGGCGTTACGCCATAGCCAAATTTGCTCATGTTGTAAAGGTCGGCTTGCTTTAACGTGATTGGCGACGATAATAAGTTAGCCGCTTGAGGATTCTCTGCCAATAGATTAATGAGATGATCGAGGTTCTTTTCGTTAATGAACTTTGTTTGATCATTTAAATCGTTTAGTTTGGCTTGAATGTCGGTTAGGCGACTGTGGATTTGCTTAACCCGAGAAATGGAAAGCTTGCTGATGGAAGTGCCGGCGTCCGCGAGAGCATTTAACTGGGGGATGAGGCTTCGCAGGGATTGGAGTACTTGGTCATCACCAGTCATGCCGGTCGTTAGGGTGTTATTAAGGTTATCTAAGTCTTGGTTCACGCTGTCGTTAAATGACGTATTCGCGGCATCAATATTTCTGCTCAATTGCGCGCTTGTCCGGGCAATTTTGGCCGCTAATTGGCTAAGTGTCTGTTTTGAGCTACCGGCGGCCGCTTTTGATTTAAGATTGGTGAGATTGCGTTGCTGCTGATGGACAGTTTTTTTAGCCTGGCTGATTGAGCGGACTAAAGAAGTGGTTCGATTGCTAGGAAAAATATTATTAATGATATCGGCTAGTCGCAAGGCGTTATTAAGGTGATCGAGAATGGTGTTCGTCACTGTTTGGGATTGAGCGATCTCAGTCTTGATTAATGAACTGGACGGATTAGCACTGCTGGCTCTTAAGTCTGAGGCTAAAGCAGACAGTTGTTGATTATCGGTTTGCAGGTCGGCTAATCCGTCTGCTAAATCATTTTTAGTGGCGGCTAAGGTTGTTTTGGTCGCACTGGTGAGTGATTTGCCGTGACTAACGACTTTTTGGAGGTCAGTAATTTGATTGGAAATTTTAGGAATATCATTTTTAACGGTTGAGAGATACTGCTGCATATCCTTTGAATCGTTGTTAATCTGGCCCAAATAGCCTTGCGTTTTCTTAATCGTTTTAATCGCGTCTAATAGCGAAGTGCGAATTTGGAGAATTTGGGGTTTATGAGTATTCAGCGTTTCGCCGGCTGTGTTCATTTCTTTAAGAGCGGCTTTACTGCTAATCTTAATAAAGTTGTCGCGGACTTGTTCGGTTAGTGAATCTTTTGCCTGACCCGTTATTTTGGTCGCGGCAGGGTTGAGCTTTTCGTTTGATTTATAGATAATATTTGGTTTTTGAGGATTAGTGGTCGTTAAGGTGCTAAGTTTGCTGGAAAAGTCGTTGGGAATTTCAATTAATGCGTAATACTTGCCTTGATCCAAACCGTTATTTCCTTGCCAGCTATTGGTAATGACCCAATGAATATCTTTGCTTTGTTTAAGTTGAGTGACAATTTGTTTGCCGACATCGATTGAACGGCCATTAATGCGGCTTCCCTGATCGCCATTAACAACGGCGATCGGCAGTCGACTGGTGTTAGCCTTAGAATAAGGATCCCAGGAGGCCTTGATATTTGGAATCGCATAAATTGCTGGAATTAGGCAAAAAGCCAGCAGGGTGATCCACACCGGCCGGCTATGAAAAATGCTACGTAAATCTCGTTTGAATAAAGTAAATATTGTTCTCATAGAAAGAATTGATCCTCATTAATTCAGCCGATCAAGCAATCCTTGAGCCAATGCGAACACTTTGTCATTCAGGTTATGAATAGCGACTACTTTTGGATAGAGTCGATTGATTCCCTGACTAAATAGGTAGTTAAGTTCTTGGCCGTCTGACTTGATCATTTGAAAGATTTCGTTTAGCTTGGCGATATCAGCGTCGTTTGGAATGGTTGACTTGAAGAGATCGAGTTGGTTGAGTAAGTCGACCAACGTATTTGTTTTCGTCATTGATTCTAGGATCGTAATAATTTGGTTACGATTATTAATTGATAACGTATCGATCAGCCCAATGATTTGATTAATCTGTTGGCGCCGTTTGCTAACGTTAATCATTCTTACTAAATGACCGCGCCAAATCCACCCCTTTACCTTGCCGTTACCGTTCTTGATATAATAATAAACGGCTTTGTTGCCATTTGCACGGGTAATGTTGGCAGAACGATAGGTGTAAAAAGTGGTGAGTGGATAATTATCCGCGTTATGAACTTTCTTGGTTAACTTAGCTGAACTGTATAGGTAACCGCTAGTTGCTCGGTAGGAATCTTTGGTCAAAGTTTTGGTACTCGTAACTTTAGCAGGCTTAGCTTTAGCAGCCGCGGTTATTGACTGAGATAAGCCAATGCCAAAAATGACGACTAGGTTCGTGATTAATAAGTTGATTAGTGAACGTTTCAATTGTAAGATCTCCTTAGAAGTAAGTGAGTGAAGCAAAGCAGTAAGCATTAGTGTGTAAGTCTCTGCTGACGGGAGTTACGGTTACACGCAGATTTCTGCTTTACACAGCTGTTTAAAAATTATTAGTTAACTATTGTTAATGATTAATGGACGCGTTATTATCAGTATAATGCATTTCTATCGAGAAAAAAACCGATTTACAAAATTTTGGAGTATAAATTATGGTTAAGAACATCAAGCTTATTTATCAACGCGACTTAAAATCAATCTTCAAATATAAAGCGGCTTTACTCACAATTACTGCGCTTTGTGTGTTGCCCTGCCTATATACGTTAATTAACGTCAAAGCCCTTTGGAACCCCTACAATTCACAGGAAGTCAGTCGAATTCCTGTGGCGGTTGTGAATCAGGATACGGGTTCAACTTTACAGGGCAAGCAAATGAACTTTGGCGACCAGATTGTTAAGAATATGAAGCACAATCACCAAATTGGTTGGCGGTTTGTTAGCGAAAAGACTGCCAAAACCCGGTTACGGAATGGCCAATACTATGCAGAAGTTAAAATTCCAAGTGACTTCTCAACCAAGCTGGCTAGCATCACATCCGCCAATCCACAAAAGGCTCAAATCAATTATATCGCAAACACGAAAGCAAGTCCGATGGGGGATAAAATTACCGAAACGGCTGCCAAGACACTGGTTAGCACGGTTAAAAAGCAATTTGTGTATCAAATTAACGCAACAATCTTTTCCTATTTGAATATCGCCGGAAAAAAAGCTGGCAGTAAGCAAGCTGAAATTTTAAACCTTAAAGATTTAATTATCTCATTGGGCGACAGCATGGAATTGGCAACCAGCTCGCTTGGAGATATCAGTCAAGCGTCAAATGGGTTGGCAATGGTGTTTTCGGAATTAAAACCAGTCATTTCAGCTTCACAAAATGTGAACGTTGCCGGCGTTCTTGGAACTACTAATGATGAGTTGATTAAGGAGATGAACCGTTCAATCAACCAATCCTTTAATCGCGTTGACAACAACTTAACAAGCGTTCAAAGGAATGCCAAACAACTCGCGGTTTTATCCAAGCAGCTGAGTCAGCTAAATGAGGCTAATAATCGTGGCCAAGTTAGCCGAATAGCCAATCAGATTGAAACACAAATTAAGTTAATCCGCGGCCAATTGACGCCGTTGATTTCATATTTACAGACGGCTAATCAGGCACACCATACTGGGACAATTACGAGTTTGATTAATGAGCTTAAGAAAACCCAACAGCTTTTAGATGAGCAGCAAAAAGAAGTCACGACATTAAAAAACAATCTCAATTCAGGGAATCGAACAATCGCCGGTTTGCAACAGCGGCTTGCCAATAACGCTTATTCAACTAGCTCCAAGTTGGCCGATTCAGTGAACCGCTATCACAATCAAGCACGCAGTGACCTTGATGGCATTGAGCAGAACTTGCTGGCAACGACTAATCGGACTTCGGGAATTTTAAGCGATCTTAATCAAATTCGCAATTTGAATGAAAAATCATTGGATACCGTTATCCATGGTAATCAATTGATCGGAGATACCACTGGTCAGTTAGAAAGCCGGTTGTTGCAATATAAGGATATTATTTTGACTGCCAGCAATCAGTTGAAGTTAACTTCGGATAATAACATTGCCGACATCATCAGCGTTTTGCAGAACAATCCAAAGTTAATGGGCAATGCTTTGGCGGAACCCTTTAACGTGAAAGACGAAAATATTTATCCGGTTAGCACGTTTGGTTCAGCGTTTTCGCCAACCTACATGGCACTGTCGATTTGGGTGGGCTGCGCGATGTTGGTGGCGGTTCTTCACACAAGTCTGCCTAAATATCATCGGTTTGCCAAGTTAAAGCCTAAAGAAGAGTATCTTGGCAAAATGTTAATCTTTAACACGCTGTCCATGATTCAAACGATTATCATTATTCTATCAACGGTATTTATTCTCCACGTCCACGTGGAAAGCCTGTTTCTCATGTTAATGGTGGGGGTGGTGACGTCACTGACGTTCTCGGTGATCGTCTACACAATGGCTTCGGTGTTTGGCAACTTGGGAAAGGCGTTGGCGGTTATGATGGTTGCCGTGCAGTTAGCTGGTAGTGGTGCCATGTATCCGGTTCAGTTAAACCCACTGATTTTTAGACTGATGCAACCGATTTTTCCGTTCTCATATAGCGTCAGTGGCTTTCGTGAAGCCATTGGTGGCCCTAATATAGGCACGGTAACCGTTGACTTCTTCGTCTTAGGCTGCATGTTAATAATGGCGCTGTTAGTTGGACTATTTTTGAAAGCGTCGTTGAAGCGGGTAACTGATAGATTATTGAATGATTTTGTCAAGTCAGGAATTGGGCAATGAGGTGATAACTTGCGCCATTAGAAGTAAAGTTTCTGGCCAGTTATGCCTATCACTACAACTTAACGTTTCACTCATTTTTTAATAGAAGCTGCAACGGCTGCCGTGTAGCGGCTGGCCCGCTTGACAGCCAGCTCAAAATTTAACGCAAAATACCAACCAGGATTGCCGCCTGGTTGGTATTTTGCGTTAACTCTGGGATCAAAATGCCGTATGTCCCAGTCCTGACTTCTCACCCTACTTTTACTTAAACGATTCTTTAATTCCGCTCAGTCTGCCTCGGCACTCATCAGCGCTTTGAGATGCTTTCTTCTTACTTGACGAGGTAAAAAGCTTCTGATGTCATCTTCACTAAAGCCAACTTGGAGCTGTTGGTCATTAAACAAAAGTGGCCGGCGGATCAATTCTGGATGTTTAACCATGAGATCAATTAGTTGTGAGACGGTCAATTCATCCCAATTAACCTTTAACTGATGGTAGGTGTTGCACCGGGTAGAAATGAGATCCATTGTGCCATTTTCCGTTAAACGAAGAAGTTTCTTAATCTCATCGGCGCCAAGTGGCCTGCGGGCAAGGTTCCGTTCTTTGAATTCGATACCATGATCAATTAACCATTTACGAGCTAGACGACTTGAAGAGCTGCTGGGTGCTACTATTAAATTCAACATAGAACCATCTCCCTTGCAAACCCCGACGATAATTTTGAACTAATGAAGTTTATCACTAACTCCATCCCCAACTGTATCTTATCATAGATATAAGAAATATCAAATATAGACCAATTTGTAATCATTTTAATAACCAAGTGGCACAAGGGATTGGCCAGGTTAAATGTTTTGCTCAAAATTTAACAATTTCATAATAATTACTGACAAAAAGTGGGATTTTGGTAATCATTACTTTTCTAAATGATTCTAAAATGACCGTCTAAAACGAGCAAACAAGGATAAATAATTAGCTGGTAGAAAAAATTGACCAGAGAATACCTCAAATAATTGACTGATTTTTTCGCAAAAAGCCTAACAGAATTAGGCTTTGAGGTGGGATTGAGTTACTGGAAAGGAATGTACTTAAAGCTAATTAGTGCAAGAATTAGGAGTGGTAAAGATGTTTGACCAAAATGATGGGCAAACGAACCACAGGTATAGGTAACTTAGCGTTACGTAATCAGATTGTGAATAAATAACAATCATAAAAAACGTTCAAATCAGCTTATTGGATTCGAACGTCTTTCAATGATTGTTTAATTACTGAGCAGCTTCTAAAACGGAATGGGTCTCCTGCCAAATTGTTTTCGCAATTTTAGCGTGGTTCATCGTATACAAATGGATGCCATCCACACCTTGGGAAACTAAATCGATGATTTGATCAACCGCAAAGGCGATACCGGCATCTCGCATTGCGGCTTTATTGTCCTGATAACGATCCATGATTGCCCGAAATTTCTTTGGTAGCGGAACGCCAGAAATCTGAGTGATTCGCGCAATTTGATTCCGATTGGTGCAAGGCATAATTCCTGCTTCGATTGGCACGTTGATGCCGGCAATCTCAGTTTTTTCTTTAAAATCATAAAAGGCTTGGTTATCAAAGAAGAGTTGGGTGATTAAGTGGTCAACGCCCGCGTCAACCTTGTGCTTTAAGTGACCGATATCGTCAACGAAGTCCACCGCTTCTGTATGGCAGTTTGGATAACACGCGCTGGCGATGCTAAAGTTAGGACGTTGCTGTTTAATAAAAGCAACTAACTCATCGGCATGATTAAAGTCACCAACTGGCTCTTTGCCAGGAATATGATCCCCGCGTAAAGCCAAAACATCATTGACGTTGATCGATGCCAACCGGTCTAACAGCTCTAAAACTTGCTGCTTCGTTTGATATAGGCCCGGGACGTGAGCAACAGCTGGGATATGCAGTTGATTTTGAATTAAGTCAGCAATGGCAACCGTGCCATCACAATGATCAGTGCCACCTGCGCCTAAAGTAACGGAAATAAAATCCGGATGAATTTCTTGTAGCTGTTCTAAAGTTGGCAGGATTGCTTCTGTAGGTGACGTCTTTTTAGGTGGAAATACTTCCAGCGAGAAAACCGTTTTTTGCTTAAACAACGCTGTTAGGCTCATGGATGACACTCCTAACTTTTTTAGTTGCATCGACGATATTTCTTAAACTGGCGAAGGCTTCATCTTCAGAGCGTGTCTTCAAGCCACAATCTGGGTTGATCCAGATTTTTTCAACTGGTAATTTTGTGACAAGTTGCTTAATTAAATCTTCAACTTCAGATTCAGATGGCACCCGTGGTGAATGAATGTCATAAACGCCAGGGCCCACTTCTGTTTGAAAATGGGCTGCGACCAACTGATCGATCAAGGTAAAATCAGCTCTGGAAGCTTCAAATGAGATGACATCGGCATCCAATGCATCAATCGCCTTAATGATATCGCCAAATTCGCTGTAACACATATGAGTATGAATTTGCGTGGTTGGCTGAACCTTACTATGGACTAGCCTGAATGCTGGGACTGCCCAATCTAGATATTCAGTGTACCAATTGGATTTACGTAATGGTAAATTCTCCCGCAAGGCTGGTTCGTCAATTTGGATAATCTTGATATCATGCTTTTCCAGGTCAAGGACTTCATCTTGCAGTGCCAACGCAATTTGAGTCACCGATTCTTTGGGGGTAACGTCTTCTCGTGGGAATGACCAGTTAAAAATCGTTACTGGGCCAGTCAACATCCCCTTAACCGGCTTGTCAGTTAAGTTTTTGGCAAACACAGAAGCCTTAACCGTAATTGGGGCAGTTCGGCTGATGTCGCCCCAAATAATTGGCGGTTTAACGCCCCTGGTACCGTATGATTGAACCCAGCCATTTTGGGTGAAGACAAAACCGGCTAATTTTTCACCAAAGTATTCCACCATGTCGTTTCGTTCATATTCACCGTGAACCAGTACGTCTAGGCCAATTTCTTCTTGAATCTTAATGATCCGGCGAATTTTGTCTTCATTAAATCGATCATAAGCCTCTTTAGTAATTTCACCGCGCCGAAGTTTAGCCCGGTTTTGACGAACATCCTTAGTTTGTGGGAAAGAACCAATCGTGGTCGTTGGCAGGATTGGCAAATCAAATTCCTGTTTTTGAATCTTCTCCCGTTCATCACGGGCAGGCTGTCGCGTATAATCAGCTTCATCTAAGCTGGCGATTCGATCATGGACGGCTTGATTGTAAGGATGCTTAACGTTTTTAAAGAGTGCGTCATTTTTAGCCAACGCTGCTTCACCGGCTGTTTCATTGTGATAAATGTGATCCAGTTCGGTAATTTCGGCCAGCTTTTCAATTGCAAAGGCCAAATGCTGTTTGACGTCTGATGGCAGTTGGGTTTCATCTGCGGCACTATATGGGACGTGCAATAATGAAGCAGAACTGCTCAAAACAACTTTTGCTTGGGTGTTTAAGTTAGTTAAGAAGTCGATGGTCTTGGTGTAGTGATTTCGCCAAATGTTTTTGCCATTAACAACGCCAGCAAATAAAACCTTGTCGGCTGGAAAGCCATTTTGTTTAATTAAGTCAGCGTTATAGCGACCCTCAACAAAGTCAAGGCCAATCCCATCAAAGTCAAGGTTAGTGACGTCGTTATAAATATCGCGAATATCACCAAAATAGTTTTGCAATAGAACTTTAAGGGATCCTTTGGCGGCTAAAATTGGCTGATATAGGCTGTCAAACAGAGCCTTTTCTGCGGCATCGACGTCAAAGCTAAGGGCTGGTTCATCAATTTGGATCCATTTAACGCCTTGGTCTGCTAGTCGCTGGAGAATTGTTGAATAAGCACTAACTAGTTTGTCAACAAAATCCCTTGGTTTGGCGCCATCAATAAAGCGGCTTAGTTTTAGCAAAGTGTAAGGGCCAATAATCACTGCCTTGACATTGATGCCCAATTTCAGGGCTTCTTCAACTTCATCAAATAGTTTATGACCAACGAGTCGAATATCTGTATCCTTTGAAAATTCGGGGACGATATAGTGATAGTTGGTGTTAAACCATTTCTTCATCGGGAGGGCTTTGACAGTTTCTGGTCCCTGTTGAAAACCTCTGGCCTGAGCAAAATATTCATCAAGTGGCGATAGATGGAGTTGCCGGTAGCGCTCAGGAACGATGTTCAGTAAATTAGCCGTATCTAAAACCCCGTCGAAAAATGAAAAGTCACCGGCTGGAATTAAGTCAATGCCAGCCTTTTTTTGAGCTTGCCAATGGTTCTGCCTAATTTGGGCAGCCGTTTTCAAAAGCTCGGCTTGGTCAATCTTTTTCTTCCAATAGTGTTCAGTTGCAAATTTTAATTCCCGATGATGCCCAATACGTGGAAATCCAATGATGGTAGTTGTCATATGAAGCCCTCCTATTAAAATAAAGTGAGCGGAGCCAGGCGTTTAGAAAGCGGAGCGTAAGTCTCCTCTAACAGAAATTCCCGGTTCTGGAATTTTTGTTAGAGGTGCTTACGTGTAGCTTTCTGCCTGGCGGAGCTGTCCTAGAATCAGTGAGCGGAGCAAAGCGCCTAAAAGTCGGAGTAGAAGTCTCCTTCAACGGAAATTCCCGGGTTTGGAATTTTTGTTGAAGGTGCTTATGCGCAGACTTTTGCTTTGCGCAGCTGTCCTAGCTACAAATTATTTTAATGTTAGTTCAAAAACTTAATATGAAGGGCGAAGTTGAGTTGACCGACATGTTTTAGTCAACAACGTTGCGGTTAAATGGATCATCAGAGATGCCCTTTGCCAGGATATCCTTGCTCCATTCTTTGGCTGAGAACAATGAGTGGTCACGATAGTTACCGCAACTGTACTTGTCGGTTCCTTGAACGTCTTTCCATTCGATGTCATTAGCGATTTCTTCGAGTGAACCCTTTAATGCCTTGGCAACCTCTGTCGTACTGTGCTTACCCCAAGTAATCAAATGGAATCCAGTTCGGCAACCGAATGGTGAGCAGTCAATCACACCATCGAGTCGATCGCGAAGCAAACCAGCTAATAGGTGTTCAATCGTGTGAAGCCCAGCAGTTGGGATTGCGTTAGTATTTGGTTGTACCAACCGCAAATCGTAGTTAGAAATGACATCACCCTTCTGGCCAGTTTCTTCTGTAATCAAACGAACGTAGGGGGCTTTAACCTTTGTGTGATCTAATGTAAAACTTTCAACTTTTGCCATAATATATCCAATCTCCTTAAAAATATTTGATACAGTATCATTTTAACGCGAGCTTGAAATCAGAAAAACCCTCCAAGATACTTTTGGATAAATAAAAAAACATTCGCCCCTTACATCAAAAACTGACCTAAGGGGCGAATGTTTCGCTGTACCACCCTGAATTCATATTATCCTCGCGAATAATACCTCTGAAAGTACCATCTTGATACTCGGCGATGTAACGGTCGCACCCGACAATTCAAGCGTTAACTTGAACGCGGCTAATCAGAGTTCATGTTCACCAACATTGCAGCGATCCTTTCACATCAACCGGACTCTCTTGACGCGTATTAGTTGGCTACTCTTCTCTTCAGAGCTTTGCTTTTTTGAACTAGCATTAAAATTTAATGATAATACTAGTCGCTGTTCTAATCTTTGTCAAGGCTTTTGAAGAATACAATTTGAAATTGCATTTTGTAGTGGGCTCACGTATAATTATCGCTGATGAAAAGGTGAGCGCGCCAGCTATTATTTTGCGCCGCCGGTCTAATTTGTCCTTTAAATAGTCCAGAGAGTCTGTCAAGGAAGCCATTAATGAACATGTTGTTGAACTGTCCTATCCTCCTGTTGGAGTGGGGCAGTTTTTTTTATGGGGTTAGTCTTGTTTGGTAAGGCTCAATAAGAATTTATGATTTTTGCTTTGTAAAATTGACTTCAATTACTTTTTTACCAGGGGTGCCGACAATTCTGGCAGGGTTGCCCACGGCAGTTGCCTTTGGCGGCACGTCTGCTAAAACGATAGCGCCCGCGCCAACCTTGCTGAAAGCGCCAATTGTGATGTTACCTAGAATTTGCGCATTGGCACCAATGAAGGCACCGTGTTCAACCCGTGGGTGCCGGATGCCGCCAGCCAATTTGCGGGCGCCTAAAGTGACACCGTGCAAAATGGTGACGTCATCTTCAACGATGGCAGTTGCGCCAATAACGACACCGATGCCGTGGTCAATGAAAACCCGCTTGCCAATCTGAGCTTCAGGGGCAATCGAGATGCCGGTTACATGGGCAGCGTGCTGACTGATCAAACTAGCAAGTGTAAAGAAGCGTCGCATTACTAAGAAGTGGGCGATTCGATACCAGAATAAAGCTCGGAGCCCCGGATAAGTGAGAATCACCTCCAATAAGTTATGGGCTGCCGGATCACGCTTGAGGATGGACCGAGCTGTTTGAAACATTCTGAGTACTCCTTTGCAAAGCTGCAAATCCAGCTTCCAAGTCGGCGATCAAATCTTTTTTGTCTTCAACGCCGACAGATAGCCGAATGAGTTCATCTTGAATGCCGGTCTTAAGCCGAGTTGCCCGTGGAATTGATCCGTGGGTCATAACTGCCGGAATTTCAATCAAGCTTTCCAGCGCACCAAGGCTTTCAGCTAAGGTAATGACTTGGAGATGTTCGACAAATGCTTTGGGGTCGAGGCCAGGTTGAAGCTCAAAGGAAATCATCGCGCCAAAACCATGCATTTGTTTTTTAGCGATTTCATAATCAGGATTATCGGGATCACCTGGATAGTAAATTTTGCTGACAAGCGGTTGGTGATTCAAGTAGTTAAAGATTGCCTCGGCGTTCGCCAAATGAGCCCGCATTCTAAGTGAAAGGGTCTTCATGCCCCTTTGAAGCAGCCAACTTTCTTGAGGCGCTAGAATACCGCCAATTGCGTTTTGAAGGTAGCCAATTTTATCGCCCAGTGTCTCATCTTTTGTAACGACTAGCCCAGCGATAACATCGCTATGGCCACCTAAATATTTAGAAGCACTGTGCAAGACAATGTCGACACCAAGTTCCAGAGGACGTTGGACGAATGGTGATGAGAAGGTATTATCAATGATGCTGAGCAAACCGTGATCCTTAGCAATTTGAGCGACGGCTGCAATATCGGTCACCTTCAGCAAGGGATTGGTGGGCGTTTCTAGATAGATGGCTTTGGTGGCGGGGGTAATGGCTGCGGCTACCGCATCCAGGTCACGGGTATCAACGATCGTAAACGTCATTCCAAACCGTTTTAAAACGGCATCAATTAATCTAAAGGTTCCCCCATAGACGTCGTTGCCGACAATAAAATGATCGCCAGCAGAAAAGAGGGAAAATACGGTATCGATTGCCGCTGAGCCAGATGCAAAGGCAAAGCCGCGGGTGCCGTCTTCAAGATCAGCAATTAACTTTTCGACTGCTTCTCGGGTCGGGTTGCCAGATCTCGAGTATTCGTATTGATTTTCACCGATCTTTTTTTGGTGAAACGTTGAAGCCATGTAGATGGGAATTGAAGTTGCCCCAGTTGCTGCGTCTTCACTAATGCCGCCATGTAATAATTTTGTGTCAAATTCCATAATTGATTACCTCGCTTTGATTTAAATGGATTGTGGTTGGTGGAAGGGTGAGTTTGCTTGGAATTCTAAACGCTTTGCTCCGCTCACTGATTTTAGGACAGCTCCGCAAAGCAGAAAGCTCCGTGTAAGCACCTCTGGGAAAAATTCCAAACCCGGGAATTTCCCCCAGAGGAGCCTTACACTCCGCTTTCTAACCGCTTTGCTTCGCTCACTCGTAGATATGCTCGCTCATATAACGTTCGCTGCTGTCTGGGAAAATGGTCACGATTTGGCTGTTTTCCGGTAAGGTTTCAGCAACTTGTAGACTGGCGGCCAAGGCTGCGCCACTTGAGCTGCCGATAAATAACCCCTGGGTAGCCGCCATTTGTTTGACTTGGGCAAACGCAGCCTCGTCTGAAATGGTGAGAGTCTGGTCGATGGTTACATTTTTGAAGAATGGCGGGACAAATTCAACGCCAATTCCTTCTGTTCGATGCGGGTGAGCCGGCCCGCCGTTTAGAATCGAGCCTTCTGGTTCAACCACAATGGCCTTGGTGGCCGGGTTTTGCTCTTTAAGATATTGCGTGACGCCGGCGAAAGTACCACCACTGCCTGCCCCGGCAACAAAGGCTGTGATTGGCGCATCTAAATCCGCAAGCAGTTCCGGCGCCAGGGTATGGTAATAAGTGGCTGGGTTGGCTGGATTTTCAAACTGCATGGGAACGTAACTATCAGTAATTTCTTTAGCCAATTCCCTAGCTTTAGCGATAGCGCCTTTGATTCCCAGTTCACTTGGTGTATTAATTAAGCGGGCACCCAGCGCTTTCATTAACTGCTGTTTTTCAAAACTAAATTTTTCTGGAACGACTAAAATGGTTGGTAAATGGTGCTGTTGAGCGGCCAAAGCAACACCAATCCCCGTATTGCCTGCGGTTGGTTCGATGATGGTTGTTTGGTTACCAATCTTGTGTTTTTTGATGCCATCTTCGATAAGGTACTGGCCAAGTCGATCTTTAACGCTGCCGCCAGGATTAAACATTTCCAACTTGGCATAAATGTGGCTGTGATGGGGTACGTCAATCTGTAAGTCGATAAGTGGTGTGTGGCCGATAAGTTCAGAAACTGAATTGATTAACATGGATTCATCCTCTTTTAAGTGAAATTAAGATAGAAAAAGGGTGCGAAAACTCATCAGAATTTTCGCACCCTTCGCTTAGCTCATGCCTGGTATAAATTGAACCTTTAAGGTCTTATGCCTCAAATGTCAATGCATGCAAACAGGCCGAACATCGCCAAAAGTGCGTTGTTCGACAACAGTTGTTGATCGCATTAAACATCAATTGAGTCATAAAGACACCTCCGAAATTTGTTGACCACAGAATACTGGAGAATACGTCATTTGTCAACTAAAAAATGATTTAATTATTAAAAAATGCTCAGATAAGTTCTGCAAAATGCCTTTTTAAAGATCTTGAAGAATCGTTATACGTTAGTTTCTTGACAACGCATTTAATTGCAATCGGTTTCTAAAGAACGTTGACAAACTCTAATATTTTACTCATAATTATCGGCAAGTGCCAAGTAAGTACGGTTAGGACAGCTGCGCCAAGCAGAAAGCTGCACCTAAGTCAACTTGCCCAAAAATCCAAGCCCGGGATTTCCGGCCAAGTTAACTTATGCTCCGCTTTCTAACAACTTTGCTTCGCTCACTATTAGGACAGCTGCGCCAAGCAGAAAGCTACACATAAGCACCTCTAACACAAATTCCAAACCCGGGAATTTATGTTAGAGGAGACTTATGCTCCGCTTTCTAAGCGCCTGGCTTCGCTCACTGATTCTAGGACAGCTGCGCAAAGCAGGGATCTGCGCGTAAGCACCTTTGCGAAAAATTCCAAGCCCGGGAATTTCCCGCAAAGGAGACTTACACTCCGATCCCTAACCGCTTTGCTCCGCTCACTGATTTTAGGACAGCTGCGCAAAGTAGAAACTTCCGCATAAAACATCTTGTCCAAAAATCCAAGCCCGGGATTTCCGGCCAAGCTGCCTTATGCTCCAGTTTCTAGTCGCTTTGCTCCGCTCACTATTAATTTAAGAAGAAGGTTGAAAACAAGATGTCAGTAAATATTCATGAATTATCATTACCAGATGGCCACGTTGTGTCCGATCCTGATATGATCAATCAGCTTAGTAACGATCGGTTTACTGAAGCAATTGAAGAAAGTAACGCTCCTTTAGCGGTGATTCAAGCCGAAAGCGTGGCCGATGTTCAAGCAGCGGTTAAGTTCGCTAATCAAAACAAGGTTCCAGTTACCGCTAGAGGTGCTGGCACCTCAATTGTTAATGGTTCAGCTGCCGAAAAGGATGGTTTAATCATCGATTTGACCAAATTGAATAAGATTCTTGAGATTAATATTCCAAACCAATATGCAGTTGTCCAAGCAGGCGTTTTGAATTCTGATCTCGATGAAGAGGTTAGAAAACAAGGATATTTCTTTTCACCGGATCCTGGCTCAAAGCGAATCAGTTCGGTTGGCGGCAATATTGCAACGAATG
The DNA here is from genome assembly GCF_016860605.1 of Lentilactobacillus fungorum. Classification (GTDB taxonomy): domain Bacteria; phylum Bacillota; class Bacilli; order Lactobacillales; family Lactobacillaceae; genus Lentilactobacillus; species Lentilactobacillus fungorum. Next base: position 18,948 of record NZ_BNJR01000014.1, on the reverse strand, counting down.
CTGGTGGGATGAGTTCGTTAAAGTACGGAACAACTAAGCAGTCCGTCGTGGGCCTTCAAGTGGTGTTAGCTGATGGCCGATTAGTCGAGCTTGGCGGCAAAACGTTTAAGAATAACGCCCCTTATGATTTGACAGATTTGTTTGTTGGCTCAGAAGGAACCTTGGGCATTATCACAGCCGCTACGGTCAAATTACTGCCAATTCCATTTGGTAATCCGGTAACTGGTTTGGCAACCTTTGCTAACATGAAACAATTAAGCGTTGGCGTTCAAAATATCTCGGGTAGCGGCCTTTACCCATCGATGATGGAAGCGCTCAATAAAACCTCCATCGAAGCCTTGGATAATTTGGAAAAATCCGATCTGGGTAAAGGTGGGGCGGAATCGTTGCTCATTTTTCAGTTGGACGTTGCGCCAGCTGGAGCCGTCGATGCATTGAAACAAATTCTTAAAAAATCCGGTGCATTGCAAGTTAACGTCACTGATGATCCAGATTATGCTAAACGCATTATTAAAATCCGCCAAGATTATTATCAGGCCGAAGCAGCGTATGGCCGATTAATTGTCGAAGATGTTGCCGTTCCACTGTCTAAGCTGCCTGATCTAGCTGATTTTGTGGAAAATTTGACGTTCACGTCAAAGGTCACGGCCTTCTTGGGCGGACATGCTGGTGATGGCAATTTTCACCCAAACTTTGCGGTCTCAAAAGAATATGCGGAAACGCCAGCAGATGTTAACGAGGCGATTAATAAGATTTTCAAATATGTCCAGTCGATTGGCGGTACCATTTCCGCTGAACACGGAATTGGTGATTTGAAGTATCAATGGGTCTTGCCACAATTAGGCAAAGACGTTGTGGACTTGCAGCGTCGGGTAAAGCAGGCCTTTGATCCGAATAATATTTTGAATCCTGGTAGAAAAGTTTAAGTAAATTTCATAAACGTTTTTGAAACCAAAAAGAAGCCTGGCGGCAAAATACCGTCAAGCTTCTTTTCTTCGTTACTTGGTAAGGTATAACTGTCTTAATCGATGAATTTTTGCGACGGATAGACCCATGGCATCGTTTAAGTAGTGATTCATTGATCCGTAATGGCGGTTTATTGCGCGGTAAGCTGCATTTAGGTAACTCGTTTTGGCTTCTCTTGCCCGTTTGAAGTTGGCTAAAGCTCGGCGATTATGAGTTGCGCGCTTTAGTTGCTGAAATTCTTGATGGACTACGGGCTTCAGCGCCGCATTAGACTTTAAGTAGTTAGCGATAATTGTCTTTTTGGGAACTCCTAAGCTTACTAAAATCAGCATGGTTGCAATTCCGGTTCGATCCTTTCCGTAGGTGCAATGATAAAGCAACGCGTCATGATGCTGTTTTAATAACTGAATCATTAGTTGGCGATACGCATGGATGCAGTGCTTATCGATAACCATCCTTTGGTAAAAGGTCAACATGTTAGTTGTTCGTTGGTTTGCTAATTGGTTTGCGTAAGTTCTAACGGTGTGCACACCAAATTTTGAGTTGGCCATCACGCTATCAACCCGGTAGTGAACGCCTTTTAGCCTATTATCTTTAGCACGGTTGATTTCCCCAATGGAACGAAAATCGAAAACCGTTCGCAAACCAATTTGATACGTTAGTTTCCACCTATCGTGGTTAGTCAGTTTGGCTAAGGCATCTGAGCGAATTAGTCGGTTCTTTTTAATTTTTAGCCCATTTTTAGTCCTGATGCCGCCCAAGTCTTGCGTGTTGTAGGTTCCGGAGAGCTGAATGGTTGATCCAGTTGGTGTTGTGCTGGCGTTTGTGGAAACTGATGCCCAACTCAAGCCTGTCATGGCGACTATTAAAAGCGACACTAATTGTTTCCATCGGCTCATTATGATCCCTTCAATTACTTAATATTCAGTCCAATTTTAGCCTTCATTGTCAAAATACGTTTGACGGCACTGTTGATGTGTTTAACAGAAACTTGTTTTTTAACAACAGCTCGATGCAATTGTTTGATGCCGCGCTTATAGTCGCTGGTAAGTAAAACATCGTTGCCAGCTTTGAACGCGGCAACGTCTCGATAGACATGGTGGGAAACCGCATAGTTGCCAACTGCTTGCATTTGCAGACTGTCTGAAACGATAACACCCTTAAAATGAAGCTGGTTTCTAAGCAAGTTGATATCTTTTCTGGATAAGGAAGCGGGTTTATGAGGATCGACTTTTTTCAAGATAATATGGGTGACCATGACCGAGTCAACGCCGCTGTTAATGCCGGCTTTAAATGGCCGGAAATCTTTTGTCTCAAACGTTTTAAGTGAACGGTTGACGCCTGCTGATCCAGTGTGAGTATCTGCCGCAGAACCGTATCCCGGAAAATGCTTGAGGGTGGCAGCAACATGTTGGTTTTGGATAGCTGGCACGCTGGCAGCAATGTATTTAGAAGTTTTTTGATAGCCCTTGCCAATAGTTCGGTCATATATAAAGCTGTTGTGATGCTTGGACACGTCAGCTACTGGGGCAAAATCCCAATTAATCCCTAAACGGTGCAATTGTTTTGCTTGGTAGCGATACATTGATAACACTTCTTTCATACCGCCGCGATGGAGTGCCTGTTGGGGCGAGAGATAATAACTGTGGCCCGAAATGCGCTTGTTGGCACTCAATCGGGAAACGGAGCCGCCTTCTTGATCGGTTGAAATCGTGAGTGGAATTTTGGCACTGCTTTGATAATTTTTCAAGCGGTGCTTAAACGAAGATCGCGTGCCGACAAAGTTATTGCCCATCAAAATGATACCGCCCAAATGGTAGGCCTTGATATCATGCCGAGTGGCGGCTTGGTTGTTCGAGACTGCGGTTACAAACAACTGGCCGATCTTTTCGTTGAGGGTCATGTGTTTGATCTGGTTATCAATCTTTTGTTCCGTCGTTGATTGGTGATGGGTACCTGAAGCGATTGTTTCGGTAGTTGGCCAAGGAGTAGCAAATCCAAGCACGCAAGAAACTGCAGTAAGGGCCGTAAATGACGTGACATGTTTGATATAGTTGTTCACAAGCAATAATCTCCTTAAACATATAATAATATCAATAACACGATCATAATAATTATATGACAAAACCGTTTGTGTGAGCAGTAGTATTGCAAATTAAATATATTGAACGACAGTTCCGGGCAATGAACTCAGCGGATTATTGACAAATGGCGACTAAGGCCAAAAAGGCAATCGTTATTGAAAAGGAAGGGGGACGTAAAAATCCAATTAAGCTTCCTCTAGACGCTAAATTGCGTTGCGAAATCAAAAAAATATAAAATAATTAGTGTCGCCATGATAAGCGCTTTCTTTGTTTATAAGTAAGCGACTTTCTTTTTATTTCGGTTAAAAACTAAGTTAGGTTACCCTAATTTGAGGATTTACATTAGTTGAAATTATGATAGGATAAATTTGAACCAAAAATGAGGAGGTACACTGATGCCAACAGAAAAGCAACCAAAGAAGCAGCATTTGATTCATTATGCAAATGGTCCTTCTTTGGAAGAGATTAACGGAACGATTGAGGTTCCAAAGGGACATGGATTTTGGAAAACTTTGTTTATGTATTCAGGACCGGGTGCGCTAGTAGCGGTTGGATACATGGATCCCGGAAACTGGTCAACTTCAATTACAGGTGGTCAAAATTTTGAGTACTTGTTAATGTCTGTTATCTTAATGTCGAGTTTAATTGCTATGTTACTGCAGTATATGGCGGCTAAACTGGGCATTGTGTCTCAGATGGATTTGGCTCAGGCAATCCGGGCACGAACCAGTAAGTCACTTGGCTATGTTTTATGGATCTTAACTGAGTTAGCGATTATGGCAACTGATATTGCGGAAGTTATCGGTGCAGCGATTGCGCTTTACCTATTATTCCATATTCCACTTGTCTACGCTGTATTCATTACGGTATTTGATGTTTTGCTATTGCTATTATTGACTAAAGTTGGTTTTCGAAAGATTGAAGCAATTGTTGTTTGCCTGATCTTAGTCATCTTATTTGTTTTCGTTTATGAAGTTGCTTTGTCAGAACCAAATATTGCTGATATGTTAAAGGGATTAATTCCGACTGGTCAAACCTTCTCAAGTGCAGATCATGTTAATGGTGATACACCATTGACTGGTGCTTTAGGAATTATTGGTGCGACGGTTATGCCGCATAATTTGTACTTGCATTCCGCTATTTCACAAACTCGGAAAGTGGATCATAACGATCAAGAAGATGTCGCTCGAACTGTTCGGTTTGCAACATGGGATTCCAACATTCAATTATCGTGTGCTTGGGTGATTAACTCACTGCTCTTAATTATGGGAGTTGCAGTCTTCAAGACTGGCGCTGTTAAGGATCCGTCGTTCTTCGGTTTGTTTGACGCTTTATCAAACACTTCTATGTTGAGTAACGGAATTTTGATTGCTGTTGCTAAGTCAGGCATCTTGTCGATCCTATTTGCCGTTGCCTTGCTGGCTTCAGGTCAAAATTCAACCATTACGGGTACCTTAACTGGCCAAGTTATTATGGAAGGCTTCATTCACATGAAAATGCCATTATGGCTTCGTCGTTTAGTAACTCGATTGATTTCAGTAATTCCTGTTTTGATTTGTGTTGCCATGACAAGTGGCGAATCACCAATTAGGCAACATGAGGCGCTCAACACGTTAATGAACAACTCACAGGTCTTCTTGGCTTTTGCCTTGCCATTTTCAATGTTGCCGTTGTTAATGATGACTGATAATTCAAAAGAAATGGGCGATCGTTTCAAGAACACGCTGTGGGTCAAGATTCTTGGTTGGATTTCAGTTTTAAGCTTGACCTTCCTAAATATGAAAGGTTTACCAGATAATATCACGAGTTTCTTTGGAGCTAACCCTTCTGCCAGCACGGTTTCATTAGCTCATGGAATCGCTTATGGTATCATTGTGGCGATTGTTTTGCTTCTCTTATGGACAATTTATGATTTGTATCAAAGCCGTGATAAGATGCCAAAACGCTTTGAGACAACTGAAGAATATTATGATGAAAGTAAGAACCCAGAAGAGTAAAATAGTCATGAGAGGAGCATTATAAAAGATGGACAAAAATGATATGCCACATACTAAGTTTAAACGCATTTTAGTCGGTGTCGATGATTCACCCGATGCCCAGTTAGCGTTTCGCTATGCAATTTCAGAAGCCCGACTTTCTGGTGCTTCATTAGTCATTGCTTCAATCCTTGAACACGAAGAAATGAATGTTTATCAAGTACTTAACAAGGACTATGTCCACGGTGAACGCAAAGAATTGGTTCAACATTTAAGTGAGTACCGTAATTTGGCCTTAAGGGCTGGGGTTAAGCAAGTAGACACAGTTGTTGAAGAAGGTGACCCAGGAGAAACAATCGTTAAGACGATTATTCCGGCTGTTAAAGCTGACCTATTGATCGTTGGCTCGTTATCTAAGACTGGTGTTCGAAAGTACTTTGGATCTCAAGCTGCTTATATGGCAAAATACGCGCCAATCTCTGTGATGGTTGTGCGTTAATTACTCGATTATTTCCATTGTTATAAACTTAAAGAGCTAAGTGCAATCATTGTGCTGGCTTTTTTTTTAGGACAGCTGCGCAAAACAGAAACTTCCGCATAAAACATCTTGGTCAAAAATCCAAGCCCGGGATTTCCGGCCAAGTCAACTTAGGCTCCGCTTTCTAACCGCTTTGCTCCGCTCACTTTATTAGGACAGCTGCGCCAGGCAGAAAGCTGCGTATAAGCACCTCGGACAAAAATTCCAAGCCCGGGAATTCCTGTCCGAGGAGCCTTATACTCCGCTTTCTAAGCGCCTGGCTCCGCTCACTGATGATAGGACAGCTGCGCAAAGCAGGGATCTGCGTGTAAGCACCTCTAACAAAAATTCCAAGCCCGGGGATTTCCGTTAGAGGAGCCTTACACTCCGATCCCTAACCGCTTTGCTCCGCTCACTTTAATTTTTAGGGGGAATACCATGACTTTGACAGCTAAACAGCGAAAATGGTTTGTTTTTACCTTGTTGTTAGGAACGTTTACAATGTCAATTAGCCAGTCTTCGCTTTCAACCGCCTATCCGACATTTATGAAATATTTTAATTTACCAGCCAGTACAATTGCTTGGTTGACCACCGGCTTCATGCTGATTATGTCGGTGGTGATGCCATTGTCCCCGTGGTTGATGGCTAACTTTAAATTTAAACCATTATATCTGAGCCTATTAATTAACTTTGTGATTGGCACACTGATCATTATTTTTGCGCCAAACTTTTTAATTATGATGCTTGGTCGGCTAATGGAAGGATTTAGTGTTGGTGTGTTATTTCCGTCTTATCAATCAATCATTTTAGAGATTACACCGACGGCTAATCGTGGAACCGTCATGGGGACGGTCGGGTTAGTTATGGGATCGGCACTGGCAGTAGGCCCAATCGTGTCTGGAGTTTTATTACAGATTCTTAATTGGCAGGCAATTTTTGGGTTTTTCTTATTGGTTTTAGCAATTGTTTTTTTCTTGGCTTTGAAAACGGTTGTGAGTCCACTGAAAATACATTCGACTAGTTTCGATTTTATTTCTGTTTTCATGTCACTTGGCATTATTGGCTTGCTTTACTTTATTAATGAAATTTCTCATATGGCCTTGACAGATTACTTTAACTGGGGAATTTTAGTGGTTTCATTAATTTTATTAGTGCTGTTCGTTCATCGGCAGTTACATATGAAAATGCCGTTACTCAGATTAGATATTTTAGCAATTCCCAATTTTGATTTAGGCGTTGCGCTGACATCCTTATCTTATATGTCACTAATTACCGTTACAATTGTGATGCCACTGTATTACCAGCAAATAATCGGATTGACCCCACTTTGGTCAGGGTTGGCATTAGTGCCAGCTGCCGCTTTTTTATCCTGGTTGAATCGAAGAAGTGGTCGCCTGGCAGATCGGATTGGGTTTAAACCAGTTATCTTGATTGGATTTGCTTTGTTCATCGTTGGCTGGGGCGCGTTGCTGATTTGTTCTGGTTTGAGAAATGTGTGGGTTGCCGTTCTCTGTTCGATAATTATTGAGGCCGGCAATGCCTTTGCGATGATGCCAGCCACTACGCTTGGTGCCAATTCATTAGCTAATAGCCTAATTCCCCATGGTTCATCGGTGATTGCGACGGTTCGCCAGGTCATGGGTTCAACGGCGATTGTATTGGCGACCGTTGTTTTGGGTGAAAAGAATTTCAATAACGTCTTTTTGACTTTTCTAATTCTTGAAATAATTGCCATTTTTTTGGTTTTCAAAATTAAAGATACTACGAAAAGGGGAGCAGATTCGCATTTGTGAAATGTAAGCAGTTTTCATTTCTAATTCAATCTATAATTGAACGACTAGAACGTTTTGAAAATCACAATCTATATTATTGTACTCGCTTTCAAAATATGGTATTCTTTTTTTGGATGATAAAGGGTCATTCAGAATTGGATGCCTAAAGTCCTGTATAAACTACCATGTTCATCAACGAGTCAACCATGAAGCCCTTTCTTTGGTTGTCTTGTCATTTAAAAGTTTAATGTTGTGAGTTTCAATAATAGGAGGTTGTATAATGGCTTATCGAACTGTTAATCCTTACAATAATGAAGTTGTGAAGGAGTATCCTTTTGCAACGGATGTTCAACTTGGAGAAGTGCTTGCTGAAAGTGACGCCACTTATCGTGCAATGAAGAAACAACCAATTTCCGAGAGGGCAAAGATTCTGCATAACGTTGCTGCTAAATTGCGGGAGCACGAAGATGAATTAGCCAAAGCTTGTACGATTGATATGGGCAAATTAATTGGTGAATCAAAGGGCGAAGTTGAGTTGGTTGCGATCATCGCTGATTGGTTTGCGGATCATGGTGAAGAAATTTTAGCCCCAGAAAAGATTGATACGATTGCAACTGGGCAAGCTGAAATTCAAAAACACGCAACTGGTGTCATTATGATGGTTGAACCGTGGAATTTCCCATATTATCAAATCATGCGGGTGTTCGCTCCTAACTTTATGGTTGGTAACACCATGATTTTAAAGCACGCTGCCAACACGCCAACCTCAGCTCAAATGTTCTGCGATGTGGTTGCTGAAGCTGGTGCCCCTAAAGGTTCATTGACCAACATGTTCTTGACTTATGATCAAGTAACCGAAGCAATTGAAGATCCTCGGGTCCAAGGAGTTGCTTTGACTGGTTCCGAGCGTGGTGGGACAGCGGTCGCTGAAGCTGCTGGCAAGAACTTGAAGAAGAACACCATGGAACTTGGTGGCATGGATCCATTCATCGTTTTAGGTGATGCAAATATGGATGATGTTGCCGATATCGCATGGCGAGCACGTCTCTACAATACTGGTCAAGTATGTACTTCATCTAAGCGATTCATTGTCATGGACAACGTTTATGATGAATTTGTCGACACTTTGAAAGATAAGTTCAGCAAAGTACAACCAGGCGACCCAATGGATCCATCAACATCACTTGCTCCGATGAACACCGAAAAAGCTAAGAATAAGCTTCAAGGTCAACTGGACGAGGCAATTGCTGCTGGCGCTAAAGTTGTTTATGGTAATAAACCAATTGACTTACCAGGTCAATTCTTTATGCCAACCATCTTGACTGACATTTCCAAGAATAACCCAGCTTACCATACTGAGTTGTTTGGCCCAATTGCTTGCGTTTACAAGGTTCACAGCGAGCAAGAAGCCATTGATCTTGCCAATGACAACCCTTATGGCCTTGGTGGCATTGTCTTTGCCGGTGATGAAGATCACGGCGCAGAGGTTGCTTCTCAGATTGAAACTGGGATGGTCTTTGTTAATAACTTTATGACAACATTGCCAGAATTACCATTTGGTGGCGTTAAGCTCTCAGGCTACGGTCGTGAAATGAGCCACATTGGTGAAGAGGCCTTTGTTAATGAACAGTTAATCGTTAAGACTGCAAAGCCAAATATGGATAACTTGGCTGGTGGTTTGGTCGCAATGGATCCACAACCAAAAGAATTAAGCAAAACCAAATAGTAGGCATTAGTTTTGATTTCTAAGTGTCTGTCTAATAAAATTCGTCAGGGAATTAAATCTCTGGCGAATTTTTTATTTTTTCCAAAAAATAAAAAAATGGTCATTTTTATTTCCGTATATATACTCTATAAGGAGCAAAGAAGCTTCTTTTAAACTAAAATGAATAGGGGAATTTAAGTGCAAAATAGGAACAATTATGGATTTAGGCAACAATTAGGCAGATCCTCACGGTATTTGGCATCAATTTTATTAGCGGCAGTTGGCGGCTGGATGCTGTTGCAATCACCAGTGGCTTCAACAATGACGTTAACAGCAGCCGCGGCAACTCGTCAGGCTGTCCAAGTTTACGTACAGCCTCAATATCAACTGGACCGGGATGGCAGCTGGGAAGATATCCCAGGGACTGGCCCGATTGCAGTGGCGGGCACGGTAGGCCAAGCAATTGAGGCGCCAGCAATTAAGGACTATGTGCCGATAACGACTGAGCTGGCTAAGTTGCCAAGCGGGGATAATGATCAGGCGCATCCAATTCGGTTAAAGTATCGAAAACAAAGCACTGGCTTATATACGGCGACAGTTAATATAAATTATATTGATCAGCAAAAGGAAACGGTCATTTCTACGGACACCCGAACGTTACATTATACTGATAAGGTGACAATTATCCCCAAAGCAATTAAGGGGTATCAGTTGCGGGATGTTAGGATCCCGGATCGGTATTTTGCTCAAAACTTAGATAAATCGGTGAACTTTACGTTCAAAGAGTTACGCGATCCTACCTACACAGTTAACTTTTATTACGTGCTTCAGAGTATCCACCCAGATAATTCTGACAACGCTGAGACTAAAATGATTAGTCAAACTGCCGTTAAGCCGCAGCTAAGCAGTCAAGCTAAGCCGGACACTAAGGTTGAACCCGTTGAAGATAATGTCCAAGAAAAGCCAGTATATGCTTCAAAGAAAAAAGATCTGGTTGTCAATCAAACAGTAGCTGTTCAAAAGGAGATTCCAGAATCAAAAGAAGCAACCACTCACTCTGGGACAAAATCACTTAGTCCAACAACGGACGCTGGAACAGCAGTGATTAGTCAACCCATTCAGCCTGCTAAGACCGGATTAGCAAGTTCAGCAGTTGATCAAAAATCGACTGTCATTATTAATGGTGGCGAAAAACAGCCGGTTATCAAGCAGAAAGGGCAATCAACTCCCCAGACGCAAGGGACTTCAACCTTCGAACACGCCACTGGGGAACTCAGAGTGAATAACCTGAACAGTAAACCGCTGGCATCGGTTGAGCCAAAAATAACGGAACGGCACGCTGAAACAAGTAATCAGCCAAGCAAAGTGGCGGTCAAAGGCTTGGCAGTCTATGCAATTCGAAAAATTAATCTTTATCGATCAGCTAACTTTAGTCAGTCTAGCCGCCGGTTCGTTTACTCAAAAGTGTCACGACCATTCCGGCCAATGTTTGTTGTGATCGGTTATGCGCGGTCAAATGATGGCAAGCTGCGTTATCGGGTCCGTGACGTTAATCATTTGAGCCGGACCGCTGGCAATAAGGGGTATATCACCACTGATTTGCGTGACGTTCGACCGGTTTATGATGCTTATAATAAAGGTCGAGTGGTCGTCATTAATCCAAGCGGGATTAATGCTTATCGGTTGAAAAATTTAACTGGTAAATTGAAGCATTATCAAAAAGGAACGATTTTAAAGCCTCGACGAATTGTAAACTTTCATTTAACTACCCGATATGTCTTAAGTGATGGTAGCTATATCACAGCTAATCGAAAATTGGTGGCGGCTCATAGTAATTAAGTAGCGTTATTTTGTTAGACGCCAGAGTTTAAAATTGCGAACGACCAGTTCTTTAATTAAAATGATGATTAACTTGTAAGGGAGCTGTTTGTTTTGTAGGACAGCTGCGCAAAGCAGAAGTCTGCGTATAAGCACCCTTAACAAAAACTCCAGAACCGGGAATTTCCGTTAGAGGAGCCTTATACGCCGCTTTCTAAGCGCCTGGCTCTGCTCACTTTATTAGGACGGCTGCGCCAGGCAGAAAGCTCCGTATAAGCATCTCGGACAGAAATTCCAAGCCCGGGAATTCCTATCCGAGGAGCCTTATACGCCGCTTTCTAAGCGCCTGGCTTCGCTCACTTTATTAGGACAGCTGCGCAAAGCAAAAGTCTGCGCATAAGCACCTTCAACAAAAATTCCAAACCCGGGAATTTCTGTTGAAGGAGACTTCTGCTCCGACTTTTAAGCGCTTTGCTCCGCTCACTGATTTTAGGATAGCTCCGCAAAGCAGAAGCTTGCACCTAAGCCATCTCGGCCAAAAATCCAAGCCCGGGATTTCCGGCCAAGATAACTTAGGCTCCAGCTTCTAACCGCTTTGCTCCGCTCACTGGAGGGATGGTAATGAAAAAAACTGGTTTTTGGACAAAATTATCGATGATCATCGCAGTAGGGCAATTAGCCTATTCGATTTATCAGCAATTTCGTTCATATAAAGAACAGCGAGCCAAACGTTAACATTTAGCTCTAAATATTAACAGCCAAATAAACAGCTCAACCGTACTGCCAAGATGATCCAGTGACTTGACTAATTCGGTTGGGCTGTTTATTCGATTCATATCAGAAATATTAGTTTGGCATGATAACTTGTAAAAAGTTGGCTTTAGTTTTAACCGTAATTGGCAGTGCCATCGCCGGGTCGCCATCAATCCGGGCTTGGATTTCTCGGCGTGATAAGCCTTCGATTTTAACAGTTTGGCACTTAAAGTACTTAACATCATCGTTGTTTTTCAAGTTACCTGTAAGAAAATAAGAAAGGTAGGCGAATAATTTGGGCAATGTAAATTTTTTTAATATAAACACATGTAAATAGTCATCATCATATGAAGCCTCTGGATTAAAATCAATATAGCCGCCAACAGAGTTAGTGGTCGTTATTAACAGAATTTGAGCCCGCAAAGTTTCAACACGGCCGTTAGCCGAAATTCTCAATTTATAAGAACGGTTCGTAAATAATTCCTTAAACCCTTTGACGAGATAAATGAGCTTGCCAAATTTTTTCTTTTCATCGTCCTTAATATTCCTAGCAATATCAGCCAGTCGGCCTAAAGTTAAACTGCTGATCATCGGGGTTGGGCCAATCGTTCCTAAATCAACTTTTTTTCGGGTACCCGTTAGGAGATTTTTAATCGCGTCATCGGTATTTAAGGGAATCTTCAACGCTCGGGCGAAGTTATTAACTGTCCCGCCCGGAATGACCCCCAGCGGAATTGCTTGGCCAGCTTGCAAGAATCCAGTACAAACGGTATTAATAGAGCCATCGCCTCCAATTGTGATTAAACAATCATATTGACCTACCGCCGAGGCAGCCTTCGATATAGCATCTTTTTCAGATTTTGTCTTTTGTAAAGTAACAGTTTTACCGTTCTTTTCAAGAAAAGTTTTTGCCTGATTAGCGATTCGTTCATTATCACTTTTGCCGGCATTACCGTTATAAATAATTACGAAGTTTTGCATGGCGCACCTCCCTTGTCATCCTTGGCTAGTCATACTCATTGTATGATGATTTAGCTGATGAGTCATGTTTGGGGATTATGGTGAGCGAGCCATTCATGATTGGTGAGGTTGCGTCAACGGCGTAACGATCGGTGAAAATTTTAAGCATTTTCATAAAACTTTCAGCGGTATTTGCTTCAGTTAAATCACTTAAAGGCAACCAGTAAATTTTGCCTTCCGTCGATGGTTTCAATTGACCGCTGAATTGGCTGGTTCGATATAAAAAGCCAATTCGCCGATATGCGGGGTTGGTGTTAACCCATTCGACGGTGCCACAGGATTCTAAGTGGCTAATTTGAAGGCCGGTTTCTTCGCGTACTTCACGAACCATGGCGTCGTATAAGCTTTCACCCTTTTCAACGTGGCCACCGGGAAACGTATGGCCAAATTTCCAAGCGACGTCGGTTTTATCTTCAACAAGTACTTCATCTGTTTCCCGGTTGTAAATCATACACATATTGACCATTTCGATTGGTTCAGTTCTGGAATAAGTCATCTCATCACCTCAATCGTTTATTTTACAACGTAGTGTCGGATACGGGTAGGTTCTAAGTAATCATTTAGTCGTTCAAAAAGCATTACCAGCCAACTAAACGCTAATAGAAAAGCTAAGATTTCAAATGCGGTTAGCGATAAGTAACCCACTACTTGAAAAAGAATTTCGCCAAGTAAGAGCGCGCCGGCAATTAGCCACGAGAGGTGAAGAAAATCTGATGAAATATTTGGTAGTAGCCACTTGATACTTAAAATAAGGGCTAGGACTAAATAAACCAGTGAGCCGGCCACCCGATTATGCAATAAGTGCAGCTGCAGGTTATTGGGGAAAATGCCGACGAAGGCCAAATCTAAGGCTAACAGCGTTAAAAGAATCCGCAAAACCAATAGTCGGCGGTTTCGGTTAAATACCCGTTTCAACGACACAAACAGGTAATCAATGAGCGCAATTAGGATGAGCCCGGAGAAAATTAGCGTGAGATTGAATTCCCAAGCATTTTGCGCGTCAATGGTGCCAAGAAAACTTAAATTGCGTTTCCACCAATATAGATTTTGATTACTAAGCATCGCCAAGACCATGCCGCTGACGATAATGGCGATAAAGGTATTTGTCAGCAGTCGAGAGGAAAGTTGCGGCACGACGTTGGCCATCATCTGAGTGATGATCAACGTGATGACGCCAAAGACGGCTGTGGAGGTCACCAGATCAAACTTGGCGCCTTTAAAAATATTGCCGATCAACCAAAATAGGCCGGCCATGACCATAAAACTAATCAAGGCGCCAGCGGCCACAATCGTTGGGAAGTTCCGCCAAGAGATGGCCTGGACCACTGATTCTTTGGCTCGTTTAAGTTGAATGAATGAAATGGTAAAGCTAATTAAACCGCTCATTGTTGATAATCCAAGACAAGCAGTAGCGACTGATTCGCCACCGGTCAAAGAGACGTAAGTGATGCGGCGAACCAAAAAATAGCTCAAAAAAATAATCGTCATCAAGACGGTCAAAATAACTGTACGCCAACGCCGTTTTTTAATGTTCAGCGGTTTTTGTGGTGATTTGATCATAATCCCTGTTTCGGTGAACATTACCTCAACGTTGTTCCCAGCTCTAATCCCCAATTGCGCTTGCAGCTCCTTGGGGAGAGGTAAAAAATTTTTATCCGCCAACAGTGTTCCTCCCTTAAATACCCAATGAGTCTTCGATGGGCTAAATCAACTATTTGATACATATTGAATATTATGCTTACCGCGAAGAAATGACAAGCCAGCCATAAGAAAATCCCCACGGCAGTTACGCTTCAATAACGCGTAATTACTATGGGGATGATGCAATTTTCTACAATGAATGGGCAGAAAGTTGTGACTTTAATCAATTAAGTTTGATTCTTAGTGAGTTGGAGGATCTTTTGGCGCCAAGTTTGCCATTTGCCCACGGAATTCTTTTGAATAGAGGTTCATGTCGGAACGGTATTCGGCGAGGTCGTCACTCATGCCAACGGTGTAGTCGGCTTCTTCGCCGTGCTCGCCTTGATCAAGCCCAAGTTCCTCTTCTTTGCGATCAACCCGCATTGGCATAATGAGGCTGAGCCCTTTGATGATAATTGAAGCGGCAATGATGACAAAGACGATGGTGACAGCCGTAGCCAATAATTGGATACCAAACTGGTGAAAGCCGCCGCCGTAAAAGACACCATTGTGAGTAACGATCGGGTTAACCGTTTTGGTTGCAAACAGCCCGGTAGCCACACTACCGACAATCCCGCTGACACCGTGGCAGCCAAAGGCGTCTAATGCATCGTCAACGCCAATTCGATCTTTCAGGTAGTTAACAAAGAAGTAACTGGCAAAGGTTGAGAACATCCCAATCCAAAACGAACCGGCAATGGTGACAAACCCACAGGCCGGCGTGATGCCAACTAGTCCACAAAGGGTGCCGGTACAAACGCCTACCAAGGTTGGCTTGCCAGAGATCACCATATCAAGAATCATCCAAGTTACCATGGCGGTCCCGGTTGACATGGTGGTTGTGATGGTCGCTTGAGCTGCGATGTTATCAACGCCTAATGCCGACCCGGCGTTAAAGCCATACCAGCCAATCCAAAGAATGGTTGCGCCAAGCAAAACCCATGGCAGGTTGTAGTGATTGTGCGGCCGATCACCAAACTTAATTCGTTTGCCTAAAAAGGCGGACAAGACGAAGGCCGTGACCCCTGCATTAATATGAACAACGGTACCACCGGCAAAGTCGAGGACGCCAAGGCCGTAAAGAATGCCGTGGGGACTCCAAACTAAGTGAACCATTGGATAATAGATAATAATGGACCAGAGAATCAAAAAGACTAATAAAAAGTTAAACTTAATCCGGCCAACAACGGCGCCAACAAATAATGCCGGTGTAATAATGGCAAACATCATTTCAAACACTGAAAAAATCCCGGTCGGAATTTTAGTTGCCGTAAGCGCGGTAAGATCGACACCGTTCATGAAAAAATTTTGGACATTGCCGATCACGCCGCCAATATTGCCGGAAAAGGATAATGAATAGCCGATAACGATCCATAACACAATGGCGACACCGGTCATGATAAAGACGGACAACATCGTGTTAACTACGTTTCGCTTTGAAACCAGGCCCCCATAAAAAAACGCTAAGCCGGGGGTCATGAACAAGACTAAAATACTGGATAGAATCATAAAAGATGTATTTGCCGCATTCATAACATCGCTTCCCTTTTTCTTAATGTCATAAATTCTAACATCATCGTTTTAAAACTTCCAGTATTTTTTGAAATCAATTAGAAAATAAGAGAATTATAAGTAATCTTGTAAGCGACACCAAGGTCATTATGATAGCAATAAGTGACGTCAATAATTTTTTGCCAAAGAAATGAAGTCTGTTGGCGAAAATGTAAATAATTCTAACATACGAAAAGAGGCAAACTAACAGTCCTTAAAATGGAAATGTCAGCTTGCCTCTTAAAAATTTACATAAAAAATCAGTTTAGGTCAAATGGTTAATTGCGTCTGGGATTGGCTCATTACCAGTACTCATTTCAATAACTTCTCCAATTGAAGCATTGTGTTCCGCCAGACCAATCAGGACTTCAGCAACGTTTTCAATGCTGTTCTCGTTGGTCGTGTAATCGCCCAAAGTGACTTTACCGGAACCTGGCTTATCAACTAAAGCAGTCGGCTGGAGAATTGTGTACTGCAAATGAGTGTTATTCATTAACCATTCATCTGCGTAATACTTTGCGATGAGATAATTTGCCAATGGTGACCGATTCTTGCCGGAAAAGAGATCCGGTGTCAATGATCCCTTGGAACTTAACATGATAAATCGTAAGAGACCTTTTTCTTCGGCGGCCTTCATGACTTTGACGGCGCCGTTAAGATCAACCTGTAAGAGATCCTTGCCGCCTGAACCAGCTGCAAAAATTAATCTGCCAGCTTCGGGTAATGCTTCTTTAATATCATCTTTGGTATCGTAGAGATCAATTCGAAAAGGGGTAACGTTTGGTGATTCTGGAATCTTCTCTGGGTGGCGAGCACCCGCATAAATTTCCATATCAGAATCCTTAGCTAGTTTTGAAACAACGGTCGAACCAACTCGACCGGTTGCACCAATTACAATAATTTTCATTAGTATCACCTCATAAATTTGTGAGCACAGCTTTTCTAAAGAGGAAGCAAAGCGTCTAAAAATTTAAATGCTATCTTCATTATAAAGAAAATGGTTTGCATACACAAAGCGTTATGATTTTTATTGATTAACCCAGTGAATACTTGATCTACATCAATTCTTTATTGATGGTTTGCTCATATACTTGAATCATCATCAAAGGACGGGAGCGAATCATTATGAAAATTCAACGATTCATTAATCAACATATTAATCAAATTACTTTAGCAACAGCAATTCTGATTGGCATTGGGACGCTGGGAAGTTTGCTAGGCGCTCAATTGGTTTATACGGGGGCTTTTATTTTAGCTTCCCTTATTTCGGCAGTGCCAATCTTGTTAAGAGCCATTTCGGCACTCCGATTTAAGACGATCAGCATTGAATTACTGGTCAGCATCGCAGTCATTGGCGCCTTTATCATTGGGGAATACAACGAATCGGCAATTGTGACTTTCTTGTTTCTTTTTGGCACTTTTTTAGAAGATAAGACATTGGCAAAAACGCGTCATTCGATTAAGAATTTGACGGCAATGGCACCAACGACTGCTACGGTGGTGGATGAAGCTGGCAATCAAGAAGAAACTGACGTGGATTTCATTGACGTAGGTGACGTGGTTTTGGTTAAAGCTGGTGGGCAAATTCCAGTTGACGGTAAAATCGTTAACGGTTCTGGCCACTTGAATGAAGCCAGTATCACGGGCGAATCAAGACTGGTTACCAAAAGCATTGGTGATTCAGTATACGCCGGCACAATTTTGGATAACGGGACGGTTAAGGTTGAGACCACGAGAGTTGGGGATGAAACGACCTTTGGTAAGATTGTGGAGTTAGTTGAAGACGCTCAAGATACGAAATCACCGGCTGAAAAATTTATCGATAAGTTTGCGACTTATTATACGCCAGCTGTTTTAGTCATCGCGTTAGTTGTCGGTCTGGTTTCTAAAGACTTTCGCCTCGCAATCACCGTTTTAGTCCTTGGCTGCCCAGGGGCGTTAGTGATTGGCGCGCCGGTTTCAAACGTTGCCGGAATTGGTAATGGTGCTAAGAACGGCGTCTTAATTAAGGGTGGCGAGGTTATGAATACACTCGCCAACGTTGACACACTGGTTTTTGATAAAACCGGAACCTTGACAGAGGGCAAAACGGCTGTGACTCAGGTTAAAAACTATGGAATGGATAACACGAGTTTGGCGATGGCAACGGCTATTGAACAGCATTCAGATCATCCATTGGCTAATGCCGTTGTTCAATTTGCAAATGACCACGGGATTGACTCAGATCGGTATTCGGTTAAGTCGGTCGACACCATTAAGGGCCGTGGCGTTCAAGCAACGATCAATGGTCAGCAAGTCTTGATTGGCAACGCGGCGTTAATGATGGATCACCGTATTAATTTATTAACCCAGCAACAAAGTGACCTTGTCGGCATTCAAAACCAAGGCAGTTCATCGGTTATCGTTGCGGTTGCCGGTAAAGTTCAATTGATTTTAGGCATTTCGGATGTTGTGCGTCAAAACGTCGCTGAAAGTCTGCAACAACTTAAGCGCCTAGGCATTAAAAAGACCGTCATGTTAACTGGTGATAACCAAGCAACAGCTGAAGCGGTCGCCAATCAGATTGGTATTGATACGGTCCACGCAGAATTGATGCCGGAACAAAAGGTGGCGTACGTTAAGAAGTATCAGTCCCAGGGGCATCGGATCGCCTTTATTGGTGACGGAATTAACGATAGTCCCTCAATTGCCACAGCAGATATCGGAATTGCCATGGGCGGGGGTACCGATGTAGCGGTCGAAACTTCGGATGTGGTGTTAATGGCATCAAAATTTGACGAACTGGTTCACGCGTTTGGATTGGCGAAAAAGACGGTTGCTAATACTAAAGAAAATATCTTCATCGCCATTGCGACAGTGGGATTTCTTTTAATCGGGCTAATGCTTGGTTACATTTACATGGCTAGTGGCATGTTTGTCCATGAAGCAAGTATCTTAGTTGTCATCTTTAACGCGATGCGATTAATTAACTATCAAACAAAATCAGCAAAACTTGATCCAGATCAATTATCTTTACGGGAATCGGGATTACCATTAAAACAGTAAGTGAGCGGAGCAAAGCGGTTAGAAACTGGAGCATAAGGCATCTTGGCCGGAAATCCCGGG
>NZ_BNJR01000013.1 GCF_016860605.1 Lentilactobacillus fungorum | reverse complement strand
CAGGTAGCCGCGATTGTTAATTACGCGTGAAACTGTCGTGGTTGACACACCGGCCAGCTTGGCCACATCTGATAATTTCAGCTGCATTTGCCCGTCTCCTTGTCATTTTTTCTCATTCAGTATACCACATTCCACTTTTTTCGCTATCGGAATGTTGATTTGTGTCAATCGATTGATATAAGAAAAGATAACCTGTATGATAGAATCCGTGAAAGGGTTCCATTTAATTGGAAACATTTTTGATGAACTTAAAGCCACCTCAACCTGCTTGGCGCTGGAATGCCGTCATGGTAACCGTTGGTATAGCTGGTAGCGTGCCACTTTTTTTGCGCCCACCAATGGGTCAATTTTCAGCATGGTTATTTCGATGTAATCTTTCGATTTGATCACGTGAGCTTCTGGAAAAAGTTCACGGTTGGCAAAGTAAGCATCGCCAATTTAAGTGACCAGCCAACCGTCTTTAGGATTCCCTAGCACCTTTAATCTGACAAAACTCGTTTTAGCAACCAGCCTGACACTCGCTTGGCCCGAACAGTTAAACTCGATCCTTGAGCCGCTAATCTTTATTCACTATGAAAGGAACCTCTCATGAAATTAACCAATCAAGCAATGCTCATTACTTATCCAGACAGTTTAGGAAACAACCTCAAAGACTTACAAGCCGTCCTTAACCACTACCTTGATGGCGTAGTTGGCGGTATTCATATCCTACCATTTTTCCCGTCTGCTGGTGACCGTGGCTTTTCTCCAGTTGATTATCAACAAGTTGATTCAAAGTTTGGCGACTGGCAAGACATCCAAACTTTAGCAAAAAAGTATTATTTAATGTTTGATTTTATGGTCAACCATATTTCCAAACATTCAAGTTACTTTCAAGATTTTCTCAAAGATCACAACCGCTCAACATACCGCGACATGTTTATTCATTGGGATGAATTTTGGCCAGCAGGCCGGCCAACCCAAAAAGACATCGATTTGATCTACAAGCGAAAGCCCAAGGCACCTGTTCAAAAAGTGACGTTCGCAGATGGTCAAAAAGACCAAGTTTGGAACACATTTGGCGAGGATCAAATCGACCTTGACGTCACAAAACAAGTCACCAAAGATTTCATCAAGGACACGTTGACCTTTCTAATGAAAAATGGCGCTGCCATCATCCGCCTCGATGCGTTTGCTTATGCGGTTAAAAAATTAGATACCAATGACTTCTTCGTCGAACCTGAAATTTGGCACCTTCTCAACCAGATCAATCAGATCACTGCACCTAAGGGAACCACTTTATTGCCTGAAATTCACGAAAATTACCACATTGTTCGTAAACTGACGGCTCATGGCTACTTTAGCTACGATTTTGCGCTCCCGATCGTAACCCTTTACAGTCTTTATTCAGGGGATGCTACTCGATTAACAGATTGGCTCAGGCAAAGCCCAATGCATCAATTCACTACCCTAGATACGCATGACGGCATCGGGGTGGTCGACGGCAAAGATATTTTATCCGCTGATGAACTGGATTACACCAAAGAAGAAATGTATAAAGTCGGCGCCAACGTGAAGCGGGTTTATTCAAGTACCGCTTACCATAACTTGGATGTCTACCAGATTAATACGACTTATTATTCTGCCCTAGGCGATAACGACTCCGCCTATTTACTGGCCCGGGCTATCCAAATATTTGCACCTGGAATTCCGCAAATCTACTATGTGGGCTTACTCGCCGGCAAAAATGACTTGGAATTATTGGAAGAAACCAAGGAGGGCCGCAATATCAATCGCCATTATTATCCGTTGGCTGAAATCGACCAAGAAACTAAGCGATCAGTCGTCAAGGACCTCTTTGCGTTATTACGGTTTAGGAATACGAGTACTGCATTTGACCTTGACGGCAAAATTCGAGTTGAACAGCCGAGCAAGTCAGCCATTATGATTGACCGAACGTCAGCCGATGGTAAAACAACGGCCCGCCTCAGCGCAAATCTCAAAACAAAAGCGTTCACGGTCGCAACTCAATCCGCCTCAAAGCCTTGGCAGCAACTTTTTACATCAAAAAAGTGAGCGAAGCCAGGCGCTTAGAAAGCGGAGTATAAGGCTCCTTGGACGGAAATTCCCGGGCTTGGAATTTTTGTCCGAGGTGCTTATACTCCGCTTTCTGCCTGGCGCAGCTGTCCTAAATCAGTGAGCGAAGCAAAGCGCTTAGAAGCTGGAGCCTAAGTTATCTTGGCCGGAAATCCCGGGCTTGGATTTTTGGCCGAGATGGCTTAGGTGCAAGCTTCTGCTTTGCGCAGCTGTCCTAATACACGGGCAAAACGCCCAGAAACATAACTATTGTCGATATTGGCCACTACTCAGATAACTGCGATTGTCCAACTAAGCTGGCGGTATCTATGCAAATCGTGGTATTCCAATGCTCACACGCTTCTGAATTTAGTCAGAAGTGGTTGACTAAACTCACTGCTTTGATTGGGCAGGCAAAACCCATCTTGCTTACCTCACCAACTTTGAATGATTACTTCCTTAGCTGCTTATCTACATCATCAATTGAGAGGTGATTCATCAACCGTTGAACCTCTGAAGTCACGTTTTCTCGCTGAAGTTTGATAAAATGCAAATTCTTCATCGCCAAATCGACATATTTGGCAGTATCTTCTGGATTCATTAATCACTACCCCCCAATTATTGATTTGCTAGCTTTGCACTTTAAGCTTATTTTCTGCCATCACTTTATTAGTATAGTACTCCAAGTCGTCAACTACCTGCTCATCGGGTTCCCCCTTTTGCGTGGCCGAATGCAAACGCTGTTGAGCAACCGCCCAATAAACTAAATTATCGGTTATTGGCAGGATATCCCGAATGACTTCAAACTGAAAATTATCTTCATTTGAACTTTTCATGCTCAAATAATTCTGCCAGTCGGTTACCATCCGAATATTGGCGTGCTCCTTTTTGGAAAGTGCTTGGATGATAACAAAGTGAGAATTCTTATTGGCCTCATCCAATTGTGCTTTTAACACCTTAATTTGATCCGGTTCTAATTTAATTGCCATACGATCACTCCTCTCTGTTCTAAATAAAACAAGCGAGTCAAAGCGGTTAGAAACCAGAGCAGCAATTTCTCTAATAGAAATTCCCAGGCTTAAAATTTTTTGAAAAGATGCTTACACGTGATTCCTGATTTGCACAAGTGCTTTCCACACATCAACGGTTTAGCCGTTAATAACCCCAATTGATTGATTTACAAACTGGTTGTCTTTAAATGCCTTTAATACCAATCTCGCAACTATATTCGCTGAAATATGTCCATTAGGCATTTTTTGCCCTTCATTAAATAATCGATAATTAGCACTAACTTGGGTGACTACTCTGGGCAACCTAATAACAGAATACGGAATTTCGGCCTCATCAACAATTTTTACTGCATATCTTTGCTGTTTTATAAACTCTTTGAAATCTTTAACCCCCGGGTAAACCGGCTGCTGATTTAATTCATCGTCAATTCCAGCATACGATAGCATCACAAAATGGCTGATTGGCGGCTGGACTTCATCAATTCCCGCAAATAAGGCTTCAAAATCTAGATCAACGTCATTAGGCCCTAGGGCAGCTAAGATCCAGTTAACGGCCGGCAAGACTTTAACATAGGCACTTGAATCTTGAAAGTTGCTGGTCAATTCTTGCAAATGAATCGTGGTGTCGTCTATCAGCCGCTGATGTAAGGCGGCCACGACCGGATGATTTTCATTTAAACACAATAGTTTTTTCAAGGGAAAACTTCCTAACCTAAATGGTTTATTATTTTTTCTGTGTGTATCATAATTAATATGTACCATATCTGCACTAGGAAATCAAAGGAGGATGAAAGATGTCTCAAACCATCACAATTGGTAAAACCAACGTATCGTCAACGCCACTTGGCTTCGGTACTAATGCTGTCGGCGGTCACAATCTGTTTCCAAATCTCAATGAAGAAACTGGGATGGACTCAGTTCGGGCAGCTTTAAATAGCGGGATTACGCTACTAGATACCGCTTATGCCTATGGTCTCGGCCGATCCGAAGAGTTGATTGGTCAAGTCATTAAAGACTACGATCGTTCTAAAATCACAATCGCTACCAAGGGGGCCCAGATCGTCGACAATGCGGGCAATCCGGCCATTAGCAACGACCCAAAAGACCTAAAGCGATTTGTCAAAGATAGTCTGCAACGACTGCAAACAGATTACTTGGATATTTTCTATATTCATTTTCCAGATGACCAGACACCAAAAGACGAAGCCGTCGCCGCGCTAAACGAACTTAAACAGCAGGGGCTGATTCGGGCGATTGGCGTTTCTAACTTTTCTTTGACCCAGTTAAAAGAAGCCAACAAGAATCATCAAGTTGACGTTGTTGAGGACCAATACAGCCTGGTTCATCGCCAGCCTGAAAAGGAACTCTTTCCTTATTTGAGACAAGAACATATCTCATTTGTCCCGTTCTTCCCGCTAGCATCAGGCCTACTGACCGGCAAGTACGATGGTACGCCAGTTGATTTTCCAGATGGTGATTTGAGAAAGGCCGACCCGAACTTCTCTGGCAGCCGTTTTAGGGCCATTACCGAAGCAGCCCAGAGCCTTCAACCAATTGCGGATAATCACGACGCCACAATTGCCCAAATTGTATTGGCTTGGTATATCAAGAACCCAGATGTTACAGTCGTCATCCCCGGTGCCAAAAATCCCAAGCAAGTCCAAAGTAATGCCAAAGCAATGAACATTGTCCTATCGGATGAAGAATATAACCGGATAGATAACGCGTTCAAACTATCGTAGGTAGCGTCAAACAACTAAAAGCCCACCTGATGGAGCGTCATTGGCTTAGCTTTCGACACCAAAGTCATCCTAAAAGTCCCCAGTCTGGGGATTTTTTATTAGGTCGCTTATATCACAGAGTTCAATTAGCTAAACGGCTTGTATACTTATTCTATTCAACTTCACCATCTCGGGCGCTCTTCACCGGTTCCACGTTAAAATTGGGTTCGATTTGTAACTCTTTAATGCGTTTTTCGCCCCACTCGTACATTTGCTGAATAATTGGCATCAAAGAACGGCCTAACTCTGTAATTCGATAAATTACTTTTACTCGTGAATCATTAATCACTTCCCGAGAAATCAGGCCGTCTTCTGTCATCTCCCGCAGTTGATTAGTCAAAACCTTATGAGTCACTTTGGGCATTAACCTCATCAATTCGTTAAATCGATAAGCCCCATCCATGTTCAAATGAAACAAAATCACAATTTTCCATTTACCGCTAAACATTGAGAGGGTTAATTCTTTTGAGCAGCTAAAATCGCCGTCTTGAAGACGATCTCTCACATCTTTTCTGATAATATCAGTCATAAAATCTTTCCTTTCGCGTTAGGTGACTGGGTGAAGTGGCGGCATATGGTAATCCCGAGTGATAACGGCCTGGTTTTTCTCTTTTATTTGGATTAGGACAGCTCCAGAAAGCAGAAAGCTGCGTGTAAGTTGACTTGCCCAAAAATTCAAACCTTGGATTTCCGGTTCGCCATTATCTAGATTAGGACAGCTCCGCAAAGCAGAAAGCTGCACCTAAGCCGACTTGCCCAAAAATCCAAACCCGGGATTTCTGGTTCACCATTATTTAGATTAGGACAGCTCCGCAAAGCAGAAAGCTGCACCTAAGCTTGCTTGCCCGAAAATCCAAACCCGGGATTTCCGGTCAAGCAAGCTTAGGCTCCGCTTTCTAACCGCTTTGCTCCGCTCACTTATTCAAGGCACCTTAAAGTGCGTTATTGTATCAAATTAATACCAAGTATAAAATAGAAACCATGCTGAAACAAGAAAGGAAGAGAATTTATGAGTCAAGTTGCTGTAATTGTCACCAATGATGTTGAAGACATTGAATTTACCTCCCCAGTTGAGGCACTCAAAAAAGCTGGTCATGACGTAGTCGTTATTGAAAATCAAGCTGGTAGCAAAATTACCGGCAAACACGGGGTTGCCATTACTGCCGACAAAGGAATTTCAGATGTTTCCCCCGATGATTTTGACGGCCTATTGATTCCCGGCGGTTTTTCTCCAGATCAATTGCGGGCAGATGAGCGGTTTGTGAACTTTGTCAAAGCTTTCTTGTTGGCAGACAAACCTACCTTTGCCATTTGCCACGGTCCCCAATTATTTATCCAAACCGGCTTAGTCGAAGGTCGGACCATGACTTCTTACCAAACCGTTCAACCAGACCTTTACTACGCTGGCGCTCGGGTAAAGGATCAATCCGTAGTTATCGACAACAACTTGGTAACCAGTCGAACACCAGATGACTTAGCTGATTTTAACGCTGGGATGTTAGCAACCTTGAAAAACAATTAACCGACTGGGGAATTAATATAAACGATTCCGCCAATTATGCATAATTGATTCGCATATTGAACAAGCTTCTACTATAATAAGAGTAGAAACTTGTTCTTTTTTATTTATATCCGAACGATAGGAGCGCTATTATTAATGTTAACTTCAATTGCCCACTTTTTTGATTTCGAGGGCCGGAAAACAAATTTTCGAACTGAAATCATCGCCGGAATTACAACGTTTGTTTCAATGGTTTACATTCTGTTCGTGAATCCCAATGTTTTAGGCGTCAGCGGGATGGATAAAGGCGCAGTCTTTACGGCCACCGCTTTGGCTTCTGCTTTTGGTTGCTTTTTAATGGGATTTTTGGCAAATTATCCCATTGCGATTTCAGCTAGTTTAGGCATCAACGCTTTTTTTGCCTACTCGGTTGTTATTGGCATGAAAGTTTCTTGGCAAACTGCCTTGGCCGGCGTCTTCGTGGCCTCAATTATTTTTATGATTTTGACGGCCTTGAAACTGCGGGAAAAAATTATTGATTCGATTCCAGCCGACCTAAAAGCCGCAATTGGTGGTGGTATCGGCTTATTTATTGCCTTCATTGGGATGAATGATGGTGGCCTAATTCGAGCCAACAAAGATACGTTGGTCAGTTTAGGCTCCTTTCGAGTGGGAACGACTTGGCTCACAATTTTTGGCCTAATTGTGACGATCATCTTGATGAGCATGCGGGTCCCCGGCGCAATTTTTATCGGTATGGTTCTCAATGCAATTTTAGGAATGGCAACGGGGCTTATTCCGCTGCCTCATCAATGGGTTGCCGCAATGCCAAGTTTGGCGCCTACGTTTGGCGTTGCTTTGACCCATGTCGGCAATATTAACTCGCTTCAATTAATTGTCGTCGTCCTCACGTTTTTGCTAGTGACCTTCTTTGATACAGCCGGCACTTTGGTTGGCCTGGCTGAACAGGCCGGCTTCATTAAAAACAATAAAATTCCCCGAATTGGCCGCGCATTGATTGCTGACTCGTCCACCATGTTAGCCGGCTCACTGTTAGGGACATCCCCAATGGGCGCCTTTGTTGAATCGTCTGCTGGCATTGCCGTGGGTGGTCGAACCGGCTTTACCGCCATTGTGGTCGGCATTCTCTTTATTTTAGGAACTTTCTTTTCACCACTATTGACCGTTATTACCAGCCAAGTTACCGCACCAGCCTTAATCATTGTTGGTATTTTGATGGCCCAATCACTCAAAAATGTTCATTGGGAACAATTTGAAATCGCGGCCCCGGCATTTATTACCCTGGTTGGCATGCCATTTACGTATAGTATTGCCGATGGGATTGCCCTTGGCTTTATCACGTATCCCATTACGATGATTGCAGCTAAGCGGGGCAAAGAAGTCAGCGCGATGATGTACGGGTTGGCAATCGTCTTTGTCTTTTTCCTTTGGATCTTAAATCGCTAAATTTTTTTGACCTCGCCCCTGAAAAGCGGTAAAGTTAGAGAGTTGCTTTGACAACTGAATAATTTACAAGGAAGGAATTTATTATGAATTCTAAGACTAATTTTCTCGGCATCGACAGTGTACTTGATTTAACCAAGGCTGCCGTTGTCGCTGCCCTCTACATCGTGTTAACGATGGTCTTTGCAGCCGTAAGTTACGGACCGGTTCAATTCCGCTTTTCCGAAGGATTGAACAACTTGGTTCCCTTTAACAAGCGTTACATCGTCGCCATTACTTTGGCTTGCTTTATTACAAATATCATGTCACCTAATGGGGCCATCGATATGGTAGTGGGGACCTTTGAAACGCTCATCAACTTGGTAACGATTTACTTGGTGACTAAGCACATGAAGTCACTTGTAAACAAGCTGATTGCTTCCGTTTTGATTGGGACATTCTACATGTTCATTATCGGTTTTGAAATTGCAATTATTGGCCACTCTGCATTCTGGCCTACATTTTGGGGAACCTACCTCACTGCCGGTATTGGTGAATTTGTCACAATGACTATCGGCGCGGTAGTGCTTTACCTGATTAATTTAAGGTATGACCTTTCCAAGTAACCTGAATTGAATTGCTGATTATCTCATCCTACCAACTAGATCGTTTTGATCAAGCTGGTAGGATTTTTTATTTGTCCAAAATTCTCAAAACAATTTATTGTTTCCGCTTCCGAATCACGTATACTAGGGGTGTGGGTGAAATTAATCACAATGACCTGGTAGCTCCGCAAAGCAGAAATTCCAGGCGCGGGAATTTCTGCCTGAGGAGCCTTACACTCCGATCCCTAAGCGCTTTGTTCCGCTCACTATCTTTATAGGAGGTTTTCTATTATGACAGAATTATTTGCAAGTCCTAGCACCTATATTCAAGGTCCGGGTGAATTGTTCGATAGTTCAGCTTATATTGAAAAGTACGGCAAAAAGGTATTACTACTCAGTGATTCAACCGTCCTTAAAATTGTTGGCAATGATTTTAACAACTATTTAGCAAAAAATGGCTTTGATGTGAACTTAGTCACTTTCAATGGTGAAGCATCCGAAACCGAAATTGATCGGGTCACTAAAATCGGCAAGGACAGCCAAGACCAAATCATCATTGGCCTTGGCGGTGGAAAGACTGCTGATTCAGCTAAAGCAATTGCCGACAACTTGGGGATTGCCGTGATGATCGCGCCAACCATCGCGTCAACCGATGCCCCTTGTTCACGACTTTCAGTCATTTATACGGATGATGGGCAATTTGACCACTATCGTTTCTACAAAAAGAATCCAGAAATTGTTTTACTTGATACTAAAGTCATTTCAGGTGCTCCAGTTCATTTATTAATTTCTGGCATGGCTGATGCCTTGGCAACCAACGTTGAAGCGACTGACGTTCGGATTGCAAATGCCGATAACATGCTCGGTGCCAAGCAAACCATCGTTGCCGGCTCAATCGGCCAAGCTTGTGAAGACACTTTATTTGAATATGGTGAACTTGCTATTTCCGCTAATAAGCAACACGTTGCCACCCCGGCACTGGATAAAGTCGTCGAAGCTAATACCCTACTTAGCGGCTTAGGCTTTGAAAGTGGTGGCCTGGCAGCGGCTCATGCCATTCACAATGGCTTTACCGCTTTATCAGGTGACATTCACCACTTAACCCATGGTGAAAAGGTCGCTTATGGCACCCTGGTGGAACTTATTTTAGACGGAAGTGACAAGCAGCGTTTCAAGAAGTTCTTAGACTTTGATTTGAAGCTCGGCTTACCAACTACATTAGCCGACCTGCACCTCGGCGATGCTTCCGACGAAGACTTGATGAAAGTTGCCACCCAAGCATGTGATCAGAACGACACGATGAAATACATGCCAACCGCTATCACGCCAGACGACGTTTTTGCCGCCATTAAGGCTGTCGATGAGTATAGTTCGGACTATCAAGGAAATGAGTTCAGAGAATAAGGCTTGAACTTGTTTATCTAATATCAAACCCTTAAAAACTACCAAAGCTTATCAGTTTGGCTGCTTCCAATTAACTGATAAGCTTTTTTATCGCTCATAGCATTGGGCTTTCAAATAACCAACTGCACGTCCCTTTCCCGTGGGCGTTCTAGCTTGACTTTTTCATAAGAAATTGTAGAATAAGGCTAATTTAAAAGTATCTTTTACTTTTAAATTAAAGTAAAAGATACTTTTAGACAAATCTATCATAAATTTCAAAGGAGACCAATATGAAAATGCAAGGGCTTAATCACGCAAATATTTGGCGGTTCAAGTTAACAACCGCAACAATGACGTTAATTCCGGCTGCCGTTGGGATTAATTATGTCGCCAAGGCCCTGGCCGAAGGGCTAAAATTGCCCGTTTGGCTAGGGTCCCTGGGCACTTTTTTAGCCAGCATGCTCGCAGGACCCGTTGCCGGCGCCATTAGCGGTTTTATTAACAACGTCATTTACGGCCTGACATTATCACCGATTTCTACAGTATACGCCATTACCAGTATTGGCATTGGCGTTGCGGTGGGGGTGCTTCACGCCAAGGGGTGGTTCTCATCAGCTAGCCGGGTGTTTGTCTCCGCACTGATTATCGCAATCGTGTCCGCGGTCATTTCAACGCCGCTGAACGTTATCTTTTGGGGCGGCCAAACGGGGATTGCGTGGGGAGATTCTTTGTTTGCCTTGTTAGTGGCCAATCACGCTCCGGTTTGGCTTGCGTCATTTATCGATGAGTTTGTCCTAGATATTCTTGACAAAGTTTGTGTTGCTTACTTAGCATTTTTCATTTACCGTCAGCTCCCTCAACGCATGGTGCGCTTCTTTGGAGATGATCAACAATGACCGATCAACGCATTCTGTCAGAAAATTCTCATCCAAAGCCCAGATGGTATAACACGATTGATCCAATTACCAAACTGCTCATGATCTTAGACTTTTCCCTGTTAAGTTTTAGCACCCATCGTTTGTTACTCGAAGCTGGTTTTATTTCCGTAACGTTCCTGCTATTATTGCTTTCAAAAGTAAGCCCAACAACGCTTAAAGCCTTAGGATTCAGCCTGTTTTTAATTTTAACAATGCTGGTTATTCAAGGATTATTTTATAGTAAAAATCAAGTCGTCCTGTTAACCATACTGGGAGTCAACTTTTACAAAGAAGGCATCATTTACGCAGCTACTTTGGGATCCCGGGTTCTCGTAATTATTCTATCAACCGGTTTTTTCATGGTGACCACCAGTATTTCGGAAAATGCCAAGTATTTAGAGCAAACCGGGCTTTCGTATCGGACGATTTATCTTTTAATGTCCGTGTGCTACATTTTGCCTGAAATGATGCGCAACATGCATAAAATTCAAATGGCCCAAAAAGTTAGGGGAACCAACCCCCAAAAAACATTAATGCAAAAATTAAAATCGATCCTGCCAGTTTTGATTCCGTTAGTCATTAAAACCCTTGATCAATCAATGGAACGATCAATTTCACTTCAGCTGCGCGGATTTAATAATCCAAAACGCCGGGCCTTGGCAACCCCATATCATTATCGATTGGCACCGTTGGCTCACATTAGCTTAACAATGATCGCAATTCTTTTAATCGGGTGGCAGATATGGTCAAAAATCAATCTATTTCTTTAAAAAATCTCAGCGTTAAGTATCCCGGCAGCACCGCTCCTCAGTTAAAGCAAATGACGGCCCAGGCTGACTCTGGTCAAATCATTGGCATTGTTGGCAATAGCCGCTCCGGCAAAACCACGTTATGCCAGGTGCTATCAGGCGTCATTCCAACCATCATTTCAGCAAAAGTCAGTGGCACTTACACATTAAATGGTCACTCGCCAGTCGATGATTGGCCTGCCTACAACCAGCTCACCGGTGTTGTTCTCCAAAACCCAGCTGGCCAACTTAGCGGGTTAGCAGATACCGTTGCTGATGAAATTGCCTTTGATTTAATTAACCAAGGCATTCAAGAAGCCGTCATCACCAAACGGGTAAATCAAGCTGCGATGCAAATGGGCTTAACCGCCCAACTCACCCAACATCCAGAAAGCTTATCCGGCGGTCAACTACAACGGCTGGCAATTGCAAGTGCGATTGCCACCGACCCCCAGATACTAATTTTGGATGACCCCACCAGTGAAATGGATCCCGTTGGCCGGCAGCAGTTTTTCAACTGGTTGGCAGGCGTTAAGGCGACCACCTTTATTGTTTCAAATGAAATTGATGATTTATGCGAAATTGCAGATCTTATCTGGGTTCTCCAAGATGGCCACCTAGTTGCTCAGGGAACTCCCCACCAAGTTTTCAATCACCTATCCGCCAACTGGCAGCTTCCAGCGCCAACTTCATTTCAACTGGCGCAAAAAATGAACTGGCGATTGCCAACCAGCGATTTTCCAGTTAACTTTCAGGAACTAAGGGAGGCTATCCATGCCACAAATTGAATTAACGCAGCTTCAATACACATACCCTCAGCAGTCATTTCGGCTTGCCATTCACCATCAAGTCCTGTCAGACTCATTAATTGCCTTAGTTGGTCAAAACGGCGCTGGGAAATCTACCATTTTTAAACTCTTAACGGGGTTGTTAACCGCTGATTCAGGGTCAATCAAGATTAATCACCAAGAATTAAGCGACCTAACGCCAAAGCAACGCCTCAAATTGATTGGCATTACCTTTCAAAATCCTGACGACCAACTGTTCAACGCAACCGCTCAAAAAGAAGTTGAGTGGAGTCTTTCACAAGTCATGGCCAATAAACAACAAATAACGCTTAAGGCCAAGGCCGCGTTGGCAAAGGTTGGCCTTGAGCAGCAAGCTGGTGAGAATCCATACGATCTTTCTTTATCTGAGCGGAAACGCCTCACCGTTGCCACGGTGCTAGCAGTCGATCCATTAGTTTACTTATTTGATGAGCCGCTGATGTCCTTGGATTGGTATAGCAAACAAATGATGACAAAAATTTTTCATCAACTTGCTGCTTCTGGCCATCAAATCATAACCATCACTCATGATATGGACTGGGCAGCTGCTGAATTTGAGTCACTCAGCGTCATGGCAAACGGCCATTTCAAGTTTTCCGGCACCCCAAAAGCCTTCTTTAGTAATCGGTCTTTGATTCAAGAAGTTGGCTTACTGCCGCCCAAAATAATGACAATCGCTGAAAAGTTGGGTGATTCTCGTCCCTATTTATCCGTTGAAGATTACTACCGGCAACATTCAAAATAACGTTTAATAATTAAAAAGTGGTTATCAATGCCCTTGTTTTGGCAATGATAACCACTTTAGTTTAATTACAGCTCCTAGATAACGCAGTTGCCGTTTTGGTTAAGAATCCGCTCCATTTAATTAGCCCGCGTCATGGGCAATCTTTTGATACAAAAAGCATCCCGTTTCATGATCGTTCACTAAGCCTGCTGCCTGCATAAAGGAATAAATGACCACTGGACCGGTAAACTTAAATCCAGCCAGCTTCATTTGCTTACTTATTTGTTTAGCAACTTCAGTCGTGCTGGGAATCTCCTCGTGTGATCGATAATGGTGTTGAATCGGCGTTTGATTGACAAACGACCAAAGATAGTGATTGAATGTCGTTCCCTGTGACGCCATCGAGGCAATCACTTTTGCATTTGCAATAATCGCTAGAATTTTACGCTTATTGCGAATGATTTGCGCATTTGCCAATAACTGAGGCAGCTGGGGTTCCAACGACTGCACTTTAAGATAATCAAAATCAACGAATGCGTCTTTAAAGGCTGACCGTTTATTTAAAACCGTCTGCCAGCTCAAACCCGCTTGCATAATTTCTAATGATAACAACTCAAAGAGCTTCTGGTCGTCGTGACAGGGCCGGCCCCACTCATTGTCATGGTAATTTCTCATGAGCTCATTATCCGTATTGGCCCATGAACATCTTATTAGGTCTGATTTCAAGAGATTCCTCCTAAAAATAGTGAGCGAAGCCAGGCGCTTAGAAACTGGAATATAAGTCTCCTCTCACAGAAATCCCCGGGCCTGGGATTTTTGTGAGAGGTGCTTATATGGAAGTTTCTGCCTGGCGCAGCTGTCCTACATAAGTGAGCGAAGCAAAGCGCTTAGAAAGCGGAGTGTAAGTTTACTTGGCCGGAAATCCCGGGCTTGGATTTTTGGGCAAGTAGGCTTGCACGCAGCTTTCTGCTTTGCGCAGCTGTCCTACATAAGTGAGCGGAGCAAAGCGGTTAGGGATCGGAGTGTAAGGCTCCTCAGGCAGAAATTCCCGGGCCTGGAATTTTTGGCTGAGGTGCTTACGCGCAGATCCCTGCTTTGCGCAGCTGTCCTATCAGTGAGCGAAGCCAGGCGCTTAGAAAGCGCCAGGTAGGCTAGGCGTTTCACGACCGTCTGAGCCTAAGTGATCTTCAAACCAGCGCTCTAAGGGAACATTCACCCTCACTCGTCGATTAGGCGCTAATGTTACAACATTTGTTTTGACCAATTTGGACAACATTTTGGTTCCTAAACTCCCCGCTAAGTGTGGCAGGCGCTCGGAAAAATCAATGCAAGTTTGAACTTGAGTTTGATGAATTGGTTCAGCTAAAAAATGGCTTAACCGTTGTTTACCAACTTCAGTCAAAATATATTTGGTTGGCGTCAGCTTCCTAACCAGATTTGCTTGGATTAACAATTGAAATAATCTCACGCCAACCTTTCCGGCTAGATGGTGATAACACGTTCGAGCCTGACCAATTGCAACAGCTGACTTTCGTCGAGATAGCCTGCCCCATACTTTCGTTCCAAGATTTGAGATTGTCTCAACTGATCTAGTCAATCTAAAATAGTTTCGGCCTGCAAAAAAAC
Source organism: Lentilactobacillus fungorum (assembly GCF_016860605.1). Lineage (GTDB taxonomy): Bacteria > Bacillota > Bacilli > Lactobacillales > Lactobacillaceae > Lentilactobacillus > Lentilactobacillus fungorum. The sequence goes on along the minus strand of NZ_BNJR01000013.1, from coordinate 10,826 downwards.
GACGTTCAACTATTTGCTGCTTTTCTAAAACCCCTAGTTGATTCTGACCAATCTGACAATCTAAGTTAATCTCCTTACAAACTTCATTTAACGTTAAAAATCGCTGACAACTTAAAACTGATAACAGTTGCTCAGACATCATCCTTAAGCATCTCCTTAATTAATCCAATTGATTTAAATATGCGTAAAACCCGGGAATCAGATCATCAACTAAATTTGTCGGTGAATATAGAACAAATTTATGGTCTTTTTGTGTTGCGACCAATTTAGCCTGTTTTAACAGCTTTAGATGATGAGAAACGGTTGAGGCGCTCATTGTCATAATCTGTCCCAATGACTGGGTTGTCAAAGGCTCATCGGATAAATACTTCATCATCCGCAACCGTATGGGATCGCTTAAGGCATTAAATATGTGGGCTAGTTCATCTGGATTCACTTTCGTTTTGATTTTATTAAGGGCATCATACGTAATCGTCACGCCATCTTCAAAGCGGTCAACAAATAAATGCGGCCAGACAAAGTAGCTGGGCATCAATAAAATAACATCGTGATTTCCCAAATTAATTTGCTGATCAAATGGCTTAGTAACCAACAATTGATTTTGCTGCCAATGGAGTCGATCAACTTCTAAGTGGTTGATTAGATGCACGAAGCCATGGTCTCTTAAATACTTTGACTGCGCCTTGATTTCATTAATCAGAAATTGACTCAATGAACGATCTGACCAAGTTTTGTCAAAAACCTTTTGTCGATAATCTTCAATAAACGCTAATAGATGACGATAAACCTCTTGGGGCTTTGTCCGCAAGTCAGTTAATAATTGCCGAGAATTGGTTGGCTGGTAGTCTCGCCATTCCAGCCCTTTAGCAAGCTTGGGGATAAACTGATTCTCTCGTTGCTGAGCCACTTGCTCCAAGCTGTTCCAAACAACCTTTGGATTTTCATGAGTGAGAAACTGAGTTAAATTATCGATTTCTTCATCCAAATCATTTGTTAAATTTTCAAAGTTATTAAAGAAAATTGGTGGCACACCTAACTCGTAAATCAGTTCAAAATAATGCAATTGGTCAAAAAACGCATCCGTTAGTGACTGCCGGGCTGCCAATGCCCAATCAATATTTAGGCCATGGTGACGGGGATTTAAAAGCACATGTAAGCTTCTAAACAATTCATTCAGTGGTGAATACACAAACTGAACTCGTTGGGTTAGCGTCTCGTTAGTTTGCATCGCATAACTGCCAAAATTAATCTTAATCGTCATGGACATCCCCTCCCTTCGATTTCAAAATTCTCGAATCGTTTGATTGTGATGCAAGTTAATCCTATCATGAAATCACAATAATTCAAGGAGGATTACGATTCGTGACTCGTAAAACAAATACAAATACCCATATCATGGCTGGTCAAACAAAAAATCGTTTGATTATCATTGTGGCCGGATTAGGGATGCTGCTTTCAACATTGGACACTGGCATCATTAATGTCGCGTTGCCTTTTTTACAACACCAATTTCAATCGACGACGAGTACGACTGCGTTGAGCGTTGTAGGCTACACCACCAGCTTAGCAGTATTGATTTTGCCGCTCGGTTATTTAAGTGATCGAGTTGGACGGCTCAAAGTATCCCTAGCCGGTTTGTTAATATTTGGGTTTGGTTCAATCTTGTGTGGCTTAGCGACCAATATCTTGAGCTTAATCATTTTTCGTATCATTCAAGGAATTGGTGCGGCCGCCTTACAGTCAACATCAGCCGCCCTAATTACAACCCTTATGGACAAGGATAAGATTTCAAGTGCTTTAGGAATATTGGGAATTATGATTGGCTTAGGCCCAATTCTAGGACCATCGATTGGCGGTTTTCTATTAGCCTTAAATGCTTGGCAGCTTATCTTTTGGCTGAATGTCCCCTTCGCAATTTTAGGGATTATTTGTAATCAACGCTTGCTTAACCAGGTTCATGAAAGTACTACTCGAAATAAATTTGACCTATTGGGCAGCATCATCAATGCGCTAATGATTATCTGCTTGTTAGCGGGCTTTTCATTTCTAAGCAAGTCATCTGATTTTAAGTTAGCCATTATCCTCATTACCTGCGGCGTTGGTTTAGCATTGGGCTTTTATTTTTTTGAAATCAAGTCAAACAATCCACTGATTGACTTTCACTTATTTTCTGAGACACCTAAAATCTGGCTATTTTTATTGCAAACCGCCGTTTTTGGCTTTACGTCGGCAATTATCTTTTTAATCCCACCATTTCTTTTTGAAAAAATCATGCACATCGGCGTTGGAACAACGGGATTATTAGTCCTTGGCGCCCCAGCAGGATTAGTTATTTTTTCACGGATCTCTGGTAACCAAAATGATGGGACTAAAAGTCAAACGTTTAGCCGTTGGGGGCTCATTATCATTGCGTTAGCTTTTATCAGTTTAGTGCTCGTCAACACTCACTGGCCAGCAATTATTACTGGCTGTCTATTTTTATTTGGAATCGGTGGTGGTTACTTTCAGCCAGCCAATATTGCAACGATTATGCAATCTGGATCTAGCACGCATCAAGGCGCAATTGGTTCATTACAACGGATGATTCAAAATATTGCCATTGCCAGTGGTACCGCTATCGGTTCAACTTTAATCAACCAAACGACTCCTAACTTGCAAAAAGGCATTCTGTATAATTGGATAGTTGCAATGGTCTTAGTGCTTCTGATTCTTACGATTGATTTTATGGTAAGTCATCCTAGTATCAAAAAAGCCAAGCAACCAGCTTTAAAATGATTGCTTAATAACTGTCACGAGCTTACTGATAATCCATGGTTATGCCAAGAGTAACGTTGATTAAATTCACAGTTATCTCTTTTTACATAATAATCCATAGTCGCCTCGAACGTTTCTTCGACGAGGTGACTATGGATTATTTGATTATTGAATGGTTACGCTAATAGAAAATCGTTAAGCCTAATTGCCACCGGGGGTCTTCGGCAAAAACTGGCTTCAAGCCCTTTTCCTCAAAGTGCCTGATTCATCACTTTGATTAATTGCTCGATCTTTGCCGGTGGCACGCCCATCGTGATGGCAGCTCTCAATGGCATGTTTTGAAACATTTTGGCTGTTGGATCGGTTTTATCAATTGAAATTTTATCAAAAATCGGTGCCAGTCCCGCCTGCTTGACAGCCGCTAAAAATTCAGGCCGCTTCAGCAAGTCGCCAATATAAGTCCGTTGGTCAACCGGCAATCGCTTAGCTGGTTGCCAATCTAATTCGACGGTTCCAGATAATCGGATATCAGCACTACTTGAGCCAACTAGAACGTCATATTGGCCGTTATCCACCTGCCAGCCCGGCGTTTTAGGATTGTACCAACTAAACGCCCGCTGATTTAATTCAAAGTTAACGGTTCGGGCTTCTTGTGGCCTTAGCGTCACTTTCACAAAGTTGGCCAAGGCTTTCTCTGGTTTCTCAATTTGACTAGTCCGGTTGCCAACATATATTTGAACCACTTCGGCTCCCGTTCTTGAACCGCTATTCTTAACCTGAACGCTGCCAATAACGCGATCACCGACTACTTTTAATTGAAGATCGTGATACTCAAACGTCGTGTAGCTCAAGCCAAAGCCAAATGGGAACTGAACGGCTTGTTTCTTTTTATCATAGTAGCGATAGCCCATAAATAGGCCTTCCCGATAATTTTCATCATCAAGGTTCGCGTTAAACGTGAGGTAACTCGGCGTATCTTCCAACCGCAGTGGGAAGGTCTCCGCTAGTTTGCCGGCTGGATTGACCTTACCGGATAACACGTCCCAAGTCGCTTCACCGACCGCTTCGCCAGCTAAGTAAGTTTCCAAAACCCCGGCCACTTGGCTGATCCATGGCAACCGCACCGCTGACCCATTTTGAAGCACAACAATCACGTGAGCGTTAACTTGGCTTACCGCATGAATCAATTGAACTTGATTGGCCGGCAAATCAATACTGGTTTTATCGAAGCCTTCCGATTCTACCTGCTCTGGATAACCGGCGAAAATAACCACTTTATCAGCGGCCCGGGCGGCTGTGACTGCCGCTGAAATGGCAGTTGCATCAACCTGGTCGTCGGCAAGTTTGTAGCCAGTCGCAAACGTAGCGTCGGGCTTTGCCTTTTGGATAGCTTCTAAAGGCGTTACCAAACGATGCGCATTCACATGCGAACTGCCACTGCCTTGATAACGGGGATGTTCAGCCAACTCACCGATAACGGCCAGTTTATCCCCATCGTTAATTGGCAACCCATCGTTGTCGTTTTTCAGTAACACGAAACTAGCCGCGGCTAGTTTACGGGCAAATTCGTGCTGCTCATCCATATCATATGAAATGCTGGGGCTAGTTGGGTCAGGCGCCCAATTAGCGAGCATTTTCAAGACCCGCCCAACAGCTTTATCCAAATCGTTTTCTGATAACTCATGCTGCTTAACGGCGGCCACGACCTCAGCTACTGAAGCGGCCCCTTTGCCGGGCATTTCTAAGTCTAAACCGGCTTTGATGGCTGCCGGGTGGTCAGCCACAGCTCCCCAATCGGACATGACTAATCCCTGGTAGTCCCACTCATCACGCAAAATGTCGGTTAACAGCCGATGGTTTTGTGAATTGAGGGTACCGTTAATAGCGTTATAAGAACACATTAAGGTGGCCGGGTGAGCCTGTTTGACAATTTTTTCAAACGCGGTTAAATAAAGTTCGCGCAGTGTCCGTTCGTCCATGTTCGACGATGACGTAAAACGGCGATTCTCTCGGTTATTGGCCGCAAAGTGTTTGACACTAACCCCGACACCTTTTGATTGGACGCCTTGAACGTAGGCTGAAGCAAGTTCGCCGACCAAATAAGGGTCCTCGGAAAAATACTCAAAGTTCCGGCCGGCCAATGGACTGCGCTTTAGATTAACTCCCGGCCCCAGTACAATTCCCAGCTTCTCAGCTCTAGCGGCGTCGCCCAGATGTTGACCAAGCTGATTCAAAAGTTCTCGGTCAAATGAGCAAGCGGTGAGCGCCGACGCTGGAAAGCACACGGCCTCAACGCTGTCATTGATGCTGGTTTGGTCTGGCGAGCCTAGTTGCTTCCGCAATCCAGACGGCCCATCGGCAACCATCATCGCTGCCAACCCCAACCGGTCAATTGCTGCGGTATACCAAGAATTCTTTCCCGACACTAGGGCCGCTTTTTCGGTTAAGGTTAATTGATCAATTAATTGACGATCAATTTTCATAATTCTACTCACTTCCAATTTATTGACATCATCATTTAAATTTATGAAATCTTGGCTATTAATGGTGAAAAATTAATCTGACTCCCTGCATATTCAACGCCCGGTGAATGGCCATTGACGCCCCGCCAAGCAGTGTCGCCAAGTTAACGTCTTTGGACATCACTAATGGTGGGACAAGTGGCATAAAGGCCAGCTTCATTTGAATGTTCTTCAAAATTTCTGGGATCTGGTCAATTAAAGGTGAATTAAAGAAGACCATCTGTGGGTCATAAGCCGCGATTAAATCAGCCGTTACGATTGCCAGATGATAACAAAAATCATCAATCAAATTGAGAATTTCTGCATCCCGTCGATTGTAATCAACTGCTAACGTTTCAAGTGAATAGTCATCCTGTTTCTTTAACGTAGCGGCCTTCTCAATGATTTTAGTTTGTGACCATTCCGCATCAAAGCTTGGCAAAGCTGCCAGCCGACGCTTTTTTTTGCCTGTATCTTGGATGATAATCCGGCCAATTTCGCCGGCTTGGCCATAATTCCCCGTATATAACTGGGTATTCAAGATAATTCCCGCCCCGATGCCTTCGTGGATACTAACCGAAATGATGTTTTGTAACTCCTGTTTACTAAAATCCTGTTCAAAAATGGCTGATAAGTTCGCTTCGTTCTCTAGGATGACGGGAACCGCATATTTGTCTCGGAAAAAGCCCACTAAGTCAAAGTCATCGTAGTCAATAAACGGCGACGTTACAATTTCACCATCATACACAACGCCAAAGACTGCAATGGAGAGCGCCAGTAACCCGTTGACCGAATCAAATTTCGGCAGCTGATTAATCTGTTCTTCCATCATAAGGGCGATATCAGAGATCGCTTGTCGCTTGATTGGCTGAGTACTGTGCTCTAGCGTCCGCCCATCCAGCTTAGTCACCAGCATTTCCAATTCATGACCCGAAATACTGAAATTAATGACATAGCCGTATGCGGCATTAAACTCAACTAACTCAGGCTTTCTGCCACTTGTCCCAGTCGACTTGTCTTCACCAAGACTATTAACTAACTGCCGGTCAATAAATGTCCCAACAATATCTGAGACCGACATCTTGTTAAGTCCTAATCGCTTTGAAATTTCGTTTCGAGAAATCGGTCCGTTATTGATAATCGCTTGAAGAACCGATCGTTCATTGTGGTTGCGCATGACTTCTTTGTTAATGATCATTGTTATTTGCTCACTTTTCTGATGCAAGGTGGATTGGGAGAAGGGTTTGCATAGGCAGTCGAGGTACTTCATGAGCATGCTTTATTACCTAATTGAGCGTGCAATGGCAACTGTACGAAGCGTTTAGCCTAGATACTTTCTAACCGCTTTGCTACGCTCACTCTTCGTTTTCCCTTCGATGTTTTTCCGCTAAATCCGTTTGCATCTTCTTTTCAATGCTATCAACATGATAGAACATTAAGGCGATCGCGGAAAGGGCGAATCCTAATAATGGGACCCAGATATAGTTCATTTCAATTCCATGCAGAGAGGCTGCGGATTGGGTCTTGTTGGCCACATAACCAGTTATTGACAAGATCCAGCCCGTGATTACGCCGCCAATGCCCATGCCTAATTTGGCACTAAAGCTTGAAAATGAAGTAACGATTCCTTCTGCTCTGACACCATTTTTCCATTCACCATAATCCACGGCATCGGCCAACATCACGGCAATCAAACCAGAAACATATCCGGTTCCAAGGTAGCCAACAATTGTCGCAATGATAATGATCGTCACGCTCAAGTGAGTGGCGCCAACACTCAACAGTAATTGGCCAGCAACGGCCATAATCATCCCTGCTAACATTGTATTTCGCTTACCAATTAATTTAGAAGTCAACGGTGTTAGCACCACCGCCAGCAGCGAAACAAATTGCAAGCTCAGCACAAACGACGCCAAGCCGGCATTATTCATATTGTATTTAAAGAAATAAACTGTGACTTGTGACCTCGTCTGCATGCCCATCCAATAAATAAAGTTGATAAAAATGATGATTGCCCAAGGCCAGTTTTTCTTCAACGCTTTCAATGAATCCTTAATGGGAATTGATTGACGAGAGCTCTTAGTTTGCACCCGTTCTTTGGTGTTCTTGAATACCACCGCAAAAATTAAAACAACCACAATCCCAACGATCAGTGCCCAGATAAACCAGCCATGAGCACTAGTCGTCGAACCGCCACCAAAGAAGGCTACCATCGTTAAGGTAATCCCGGTAATAATGGCAGCGCCGGCCGTTCCCATAAACTGCCGAATCGTTGACAAAGTGACGCGCTCCTGTGGGTTACTGGTTAATGATGGCAAAATCGAAGTAATTGGAATGTTAACTGCCGAATACAAAACATCAACGCCAATGTAGGTTACATAGGTCCAAATTAACTTCCCAGTTAAGCTGAGGTTTGGCGTCGTAAAGACTAACACACAGAAGACCGCAAACGGAATCGAGAACCATAACCAGTAGGGCCGACTCTTGCCCCACTTGGTATGGGTGTGATCAATCATAATACCCCAAAACGGCCCGTCAAACGCGTCAACGATCCGAGCAACCAAAAATAGTGTTCCAACCGCTGCGGCACTGATACCAAACGTATCAGTATAAAAGATCATTAAGTAAGTTCCGACCATTTGAAACGATAAGTTACAGGCAAAATCACTCAAACTATAAGAGAATCGTTCACTCCATGGCACCATGTTCTTAGCGACGGCCGTCGGTTTGACTTTTGACTCATCACCGTTAGAAACTGTTTGATTCATAATGAACACCTCGTATGATTTAGGCCGGTTTCACAAAATAATCGCTTGCGCGTTCATTCTTTACGCTGGCCATTTTTGATATTGATAAATTCAACTTTCGAATTGAATTATATTGTAACCGGTTCCATAAGTCAATCTGTTTAATCAAACTTATTTTGATATATCAATCTCGCCTTATAACCAGGCGTTTATAACCTATTGATTTGTAATTTGATTAATTGAAAGCGTTGACATTTTAAAGCTTGCCGATTACACTATTGGTGACAATTAATAAATTCAACTTTCAAATACAAACTAGAGGTGTCCAATTATGAAGTTTACTGATGGTTATTGGCTGACCCGACCGCAATACGAGATCCAGTCACCCAAAGAAGTCTTTGATTATCGCAAAACGACCGATTCATTAACGCTGTACGCGCCATTTAATAAAATTAACGATCGTAATGACGAACTAAACTTAGGGATGACAACCATTAAGCTCACGTCACCGGTCGAAGGCGTGATTGGCGTTAAGCTCACCCACTTTGACCAAAACAATCCCGGCCCATCGTTTCAATTAGAAAACGAGCATCCGGCAGTTACCATCCAAACCGGTGAGCATGAACTCTCCTTTCAATCAGGCTCATTAACTGCCAAAGTACCGTTTAAAGCCAACTTTGAACTCGACTTTCTCCACGACGACAAGGTCATCACTAAGTCGATGGAGAAAGCTGAGGGCGTCATCCATGATAAGGAATCCAATAAGCACTACATGCGTGAGCAGCTTTCCATGGGGGTTGATGAATTGATTTACGGCCTGGGCGAGCGATTCACTTCGCTTGTCAAGAACGGCCAATCTGTCGATATTTGGAATCGGGACGGCGGCACTGGCAGCGAACAGGCCTATAAAAACGTCCCGTTTTATCTCAGCAGCGAAGGCTACGGTGTCTTCGTCGACCAGCCTGAGAAAGTTTCGTTTGAGGTTGCTTCAGAAAATGTTGACCGCACCCAATTTAGTGTCGAAGGCGAATCATTGCAGTATTACGTGATTGATGGGCCGACGCCTAAAGATGTGTTAAATAAGTACACCCGCCTAACCGGGCAGATTTCTCTGCCGCCGGCTTGGTCATTTGGCCTTTGGCTGTCAACCTCATTTACCACTGATTACCGTGAAGAAACCGTCATGAAGTTTATCGACGGCATGCGGGACCGCAAAATCCCCCTCGATGTCTTTCACTTCGACTGCTTCTGGCAAAAGGGCTTTGAGTGGTGCAACTTCGCCTGGGATCCAGAACAATTTCCCGATCCAGAAGGTCTAATCAAAAAGATTCACGACCGTGGGATTAAGGTCTGTGTTTGGATCAACCCATACATTGCCCAAAAATCACCACTATTTGAAGAGGGGCGCAAGAATGGCTACTTCATTAAACGCCAAGACGGCAACGTTTGGCAGTGGGACCTTTGGCAAGCTGGCAACGGCTTCGTTGATTTTACCAATCCAGCAGCTGTTAAGTGGTACCAAAGCAAGCTAAAAGCCCTCTTAGATATGGGCGTTGACTGCTTCAAGACTGATTTTGGCGAACGCATCCCAGTCGAAGACGCCGTGTTCTTTGATGGTTCAGATCCAAAGCGGGAGCATAATTACTACACTTACCAGTACAATGAAGCCGTCTACGACTTACTGAAGCAGGAAAAGGGGGCTGACCAAGCCGTGGTCTTTGCCCGGTCAGCTACGGTTGGCTCACAGAAGTTCCTAGTTCATTGGGGTGGCGACAACCTTTCCCGCTACAAGTCAATGGCCGATTCGCTTCGCGGGGGCCTCTCCTTCTTAGTTTCCGGGTTTGGTTTTTGGAGCCACGACATCAGCGGTTTCGAAGAACATGCGACGCCAGACTTGTATAAACGTTGGACCCAGTTTGGCTTATTATCGTCACACTCCCGTTATCATGGTAGCGTTCAGTACAAGGTGCCGTGGTTGTTTGACGAAGAAGCCGTTGAAAATACCCGCAAATTCGTCGACTTGAAGTTATCCTTAATGCCTTACCTGTTCAACGAGGCGGTTAATACCCACGAAACCGGCACCCCACTGATGCGGCCTGTCTTCTTGGAATACACCGACGACCGCAACACCTACTTCCTGGAACACGAATATATGTTGGGCAGCGACTTGCTGGTGGCGCCGATTTTCAACGCAGAGGGCGATGTTAAGTATTACCTGCCAGCTGGTAAATGGACCAACATCCTTACAGAAAAGCACTATGAAATTTCAAAGGGCGGCGAATGGTTGAGCGAACACTACGACAACCTAAACTTGCCATTATTGGCTCGCGAAAGCAGCGTACTTTTACGTAATCCAAATGCAACACACGCCGAGTACGACTACACCGATGCGCCAGACATCAACTGTTATGAAATTGCCGACGGCGCCAAAGTTTCAACCCGAGTCGTGGACGAACACGGTGCCCATGCTGGCGCTGTGACGGTCAGCCGGCAAAACGATCAGCTGACAATTGCGACTAAAGGATTGAAGGGACAGTCGAAAGTCTTGGTTCATGCGGATGGGACAGTTAAAGAATTTGTGATGAATGGTGAAGAATCTACGTTCACAATTTAAGGTGAGTAAATTAAAGGACGATCCTGACAACCGTTTGAGTTGTTGAGATCGTCCTTTTTGGTGTGATCGTTTGGAGCAGACTGATTTGTTGGCTTGGTTATGATGATAAAATCTTAGTTTTGTAATTGATGACAACTGTTAAGAAGTGGATAATCCACTACAACCCTTACCGAATTCAGATAAAACTAGGCGACACATCGCCGATAAAAT